>NZ_JBEPNI010000005.1:0-622209 GCF_040546205.1 Citrobacter sp. UYEF32
GCCAGGGGCGTTTGGCGCGGTGCGGCGACACCAGAACCCATTGATCGGTCAGCGGGTTGTAACGGCGATGCGGGTGATCGACCGGATTAAATTGCATCATGATTTACCTTGTTTAAAAGCCCCTCCGAAGAGGGGTAATCGGCTCTGCGGTTGTTGCCGTGTGTTTATTCATGGTTTGGCAGGGCAATATCTTTGCTGACACGCAGTCCGTCATTGTCAAAAATCATGCAATGCTGGCTGTCAAACGCGAGTGTGATTTTTTGCCATGGGCGGAAGTGCACATCGCCGGGGAGGAGGATTTTAATGTTGTCGTGACCATAGCACTGGCCGAAGAGATAGGTATTGTTGCCAAGTCGCTCCACCACTTCGCACTGGAACTCCAGTTGCGTGCCGCGCGTGACATCCGTAGAGAGATGTTCCGGGCGGATCCCCAGCGTGACTTCCGCGCCAGGTTCAAGAGGCGACGTAGTGATTGCCAGCGTTAATGTGTGCCCCTGAGCGAGCGTTACCGTCAGCTCGCCCGGTTGCCACGCTCGTACTGTCGAAGGCAGGAAATTCATTTTCGGCGAGCCGATAAACCCGGCGACAAAGCGGTTTTTCGGGTTGTAATAGAGCGCCATTGGCGAGCCCATCTGCTCGATATTGCCGTAATTCATCACCACGATTTTATCGGCCAGCGTCATCGCTTCTACCTGATCGTGGGTGACATACACCATGGTGGTTTTCAGCTCCTGGTGCAGGCGTGCGATATGCAGACGCATCTCGACGCGTAGTTCGGCATCGAGGTTAGAGAGCGGTTCATCAAACATAAACACGCGCGGGTTGCGCACAATCGCGCGACCAATCGCCACACGCTGGCGTTGACCGCCGGAGAGCTGTTTCGGTTTTCTGTCCAGCAGATGGCTGAGCTGTAAGGTTGTGGCGACCATCTCCACCTGACGGCGAATTTCCTCCTTCGGGACTTTATTGACCTTCAGGCCGTAACCCATGTTTTCCGCCACGGTCATATGTGGATAGAGCGCGTAAGACTGGAACACCATCGACACGCCGCGATGGGCGGGGGCGATATCGTTCATCACCTCGTCGCCAATCAGGACTTCCCCTTCGCTGACCTCTTCCAGGCCAGCAATCATACGCAGCATGGTCGATTTCCCGCAGCCGGAAGGGCCGACAAACACGGCAAACTCACCGTCTTCAATCGACAGATTCACATTGTTCAGCGTCACCGTGTCGCCAAAGCGCTTGGTGACATTCCTCAGTCGTATATTGGACATCAACGTTCCCCGAAATTAGTAGCCGTTATGTGCAGCGATAAGCGCGTTGTCGGATGTTTTTGTTTTACGTATAACAATCAGGCGACAGGCTTGCTCAACCGCGAAAATTCATGCTCAGACTATAACTTCCAGTGTTTTAGCGCCCTATATCGAATTTCCATTTCTGTTGTGTCTGTCACACAACTGACAGTTAATTCTCGTTTTGTTAGTCACTCAAGCGTAACGTATAACAAATCGAATTGAGCGCATGAATACGTTTTAACCCCAGTGATATCAGGTGATTTTAACGTTGTCTCATCGGATGTCGCACCATGAAAACCACTAAAATGTTATACCTTGACATGAGGGTGATAATGAAAAAGAGAACACTTACCGCACTGATCCTCTCTGCACTGGCTGCCGGCCAGCTTATTAGCCTGTCGGCGCATGCGGCAACAAAGCAGCTTAACGTCTGGGAAGACATTAAAAAGTCCGTTGGTATCCAGGACGCCGTCAAAGACTTTGAGCAAAAGTACGACGTTAAAGTGAATGTTCAGGAGATGCCCTACGCGCAGCAACTGGAAAAATTACGCCTGGATGGCCCGGCAGGCATCGGGCCGGATGTGCTGGTCATCCCCAATGATCAATTGGGTGGCGCGGTTGTGCAAGGGCTGCTGGCCCCCCTGAATCTGGACAAAGAAAAGGTTGACGCCTTTACCCCGGCTTCCATCAACGCCTTCCGTCTGGACAACACCCTGTACGGCGTGCCGAAAGCGGTCGAAACGCTGGTGCTAATTTACAACAAAGACCTGATCGACAAACCGCTGCAAAGCCTGCCGGAGTGGCTCGACTACTCGAAGAAACAGCGTGAGCAGAACAAATACGGTCTGTTGGCCAAGTTTGACCAAATCTATTACAGCTGGGGCGCTATCGGTCCGATGGGCGGTTACCTGTTCGGGAAAAACGACAAGGGCGGCTTCAACCCGAAAGATATCGGCCTGAATAAACCCGGCGCGGTGGAAGCGGTCACCTTCCTGAAAAAATTCTACAGCGAGGGGGTCTTCCCGTCGGGGATCCTCGGTGATAACGGGCTGAACGCCATTGATTCACTGTTTACCGAGAAAAAAGCCGCGGCGGTGATTAACGGCCCGTGGGCTTTCCAGCCGTATGAGGCCGCTGGCGTTAACTACGGCGTGGTGCCTCTGCCAAATCTGCCGGATGGCAAACCCATGAGCTCCTTCCTGGGCGTGAAAGGCTATGTGGTCTCCACCTGGAGCAAAGATAAGCAACTGGCGCAGCAATTTCTCGAATTTATCAACCAGCCGCAGTACGTGAAAACGCGCTATATCGCTACCCGCGAGATCCCGGCGCAGAAAGCGATGATTGACGATCCGATGATCAAAAACGACGAGAAAGCCAGTGCGGTCGCGGTGCAGGCCGCGCGCGCAACGGCCATGCCGGGCATTCCGGAGATGGGCGAAGTCTGGGGGCCGGCAAACGCGGCGCTGGAGCTGAGCCTGACCGGCAAGCAGGAGCCGCAGGCCGCGCTCGATGCCGCCACCAAACAGATCCATATGCAAGTTGAAGCCATGCAGGCCAGTAACCAGTAACCGCTTGTTGTAGCAGAACGGGAGGGCAACCTCCCGTTGTCGAAAAGGAGTCGTACGTGATTATCAGTCCCAGCGAGAATTTTGCCAAAACGCAAGGTGCAGGCCGTCATGCATGGTGCGGGCTGCTGCTGGCCATCGTGCCGGGCTTTGGTCAGTTCTATCACCGTCAGTGGCTAAAAGGCCTTATCTTCCTTGTACTGTTGAGCAGTTTTACCGGCATTTTCTATGATTTTCTGCGCGAAGGACTCTGGGGGTTATACACCCTTGGCGAAGAGGTGCCGCGTGATAACTCCATCTTTTTACTGGCGGAAGGGATCATCAGTCTGTTGATCATCGCCTTTGGCGTGATGGTCTGGTATCTGTCGCTGCGCGATGCATGGATTAACGGTAAAAAGCGCGATGAAGGTAAGCCGCTTAACAGCGTGCGCAAGCAGTATCAAATGCTGCTCAGCGATGGGTTTCCCTATCTGATGATCACCCCCGGCTTTATTCTGCTGGTGTTTGTGGTGATTTTCCCGATTCTGTTCGGCTTCTCCATTGCCTTTACCAATTACAACCTCTACCACACGCCGCCCGCCAAACTGGTGGACTGGGTGGGATTAAAGAATTTCGTCAATATCTTTACCCTCTCGATCTGGCGCTCGACGTTTCTTGATGTGCTGCAGTGGACGGTGGTCTGGACGCTGCTGGCAACCACTCTGCAATGCACCGTTGGCGTACTGCTGGCGATTCTGGTCAATCAGAAAGATCTGCGGTTTAAACCCCTGGTGCGCACCATTTTTATTCTGCCGTGGGCGGTGCCGGGCTTCGTCACCATTCTGGTCTTTGCCGGGATGTTTAACGACTCCTTTGGCGTGATTAACAACGCTATTCTGGCTTTCTTTGGTATTGCGCCGAAAGCGTGGCTTACCGATCCCTTCTGGACGAAAACAGCGCTGATCATGATGCAAACCTGGCTCGGTTTTCCGTTTGTCTTTGCCATGACCACCGGGGTATTGCAGGCCATTCCTGACGATCTGTACGAGGCGGCGAAGATGGACGGTGCCAGCACCTGGACCCGGTTACGCACGATTACGCTGCCGCTGGTGCTCTATTCGATCGCGCCAATCATCATCACCCAGTACACCTTTAACTTTAATAATTTCAACATTATCTACCTGTTTAACAACGGCGGCCCGGCGGTGGCAGGGGCGAACGCCGGGGGCACCGATATCCTGGTGTCGTGGATCTACAAGCTGACGATGTCCTCATCGCAGTATGCGATTGCCGCGACCATCACCATTTTGCTGTCGATTTTTGTCGTCGGCCTGGCGTTGTGGCAGTTCCGTGCCACCAAATCCTTTAAAAACGACGACATGGCATAAGGGAAGAAAAATGGCTAAATCACAAAGTATCCGCCGCGAAAAGTGGATCCGCCTGTCGCTCTCCTGGCTGGTTATCGTGCTGGTATCGCTTGTCATTATCTATCCGCTGGTGTGGACGGTCGGTGCCTCGCTGAACGCCGGTAACAGCCTGCTCAGCACATCGATAATCCCGGAGAACCTCTCGTTCCAGCACTATGCCGATCTGTTTAACGGCCAGGTGAACTACCTGACCTGGTACTGGAATTCA
This sequence comes from Citrobacter sp. UYEF32, assembly GCF_040546205.1. Classification (NCBI taxonomy): domain Bacteria; kingdom Pseudomonadati; phylum Pseudomonadota; class Gammaproteobacteria; order Enterobacterales; family Enterobacteriaceae; genus Citrobacter; species Citrobacter sp. UYEF32. The sequence goes on from NZ_JBEPNI010000005.1 coordinate 4,475, forward strand.
ATGAAGATCAGCCTGCTGACCATGATATTGACCTTAATCAGCGTCAGCTTTACCGCGTACGCCTTTTCGCGCTTCCGTTTTAAAGGGCGGCAGAATGGCCTGATGCTGTTTTTGCTGTTGCAGATGATCCCGCAGTTCTCTGCGCTCATCGCCATCTTCGTGCTGTCGCAACTGCTGGGGCTGATTAACAGTCATATGGCGCTGGTGCTGATCTACGTTGCCGGGATGATCCCGATGAATACTTATCTGATGAAGGGGTATCTCGATGCCATTCCGCGCGATCTGGACGAATCGGCCCGCATGGACGGTGCCAGCAACTTCCGCATCTTTATCGAGATAATCATGCCGCTGTCAAAGCCGATTGTGGCGGTCGTGGCGCTGTTCTCCTTCACCGGGCCGCTGGGGGATTTCATTCTCTCCAGCACCATTTTACGCACCCCGGACAAATACACGCTGCCGATTGGTCTGTACAACCTGGTGGCACAAAAAATGGGTGCCAGTTACACCACCTATGCGGCGGGCGCGGTATTGATCGCCGTGCCGGTGGCCATTCTCTACCTTGCCTTACAAAAATACTTCGTCTCCGGCCTGACCTCCGGCAGCACTAAAGGATAACCACATGAAAAGATTTACACCCGCTCTGCTTGCTGTTTGTCTCTGTAGTTTGTCCGCCAGTTCGTTTGCCGCCGACGCGTTAAAGACGCGCCCGTTCAGCGGCATGCCAGCCGACTTTATTAAAGGGGCGGATATCTCAACGCTGCTGGATGCCGAAAAGCACGGGGCGAAGTTTTATAACGACAAGAATCAGCCGCAGGATGCGCTCGCTATCCTGAAAGCCAATGGCGTGAACTATGTGCGCCTGCGTTTATGGGTCGATCCGAAGGACGCTAAAGGCCAGGCATACGGCGGGGGCGATAACGATTTGGCGACCACGCTCGCGCTGGCAAAACGCGCGAAAGCGCAGGGCATGAAGTTGCTGCTCGATTTCCACTACAGTGATTTCTGGACCGATCCGGGCAAACAATTCAAACCAAAAGCCTGGGAAAAAATGGATTATCCGCAGCTAAAAACCGCGATCCATGACTATACCCGCGACACCATTGCCCGCTTTAAACAGGAGGGCGTACTGCCGGATATGGTGCAAATCGGCAATGAAATTAACTCCGGTATCCTCTGGCCGGAAGGCAAAAGCTGGGGGCAGGGCGGCGGTGAGTTTGACCGGCTGGCGGGGCTGCTCAATTCCGCCATTGACGGGCTCAAGGAGAATTTGAAAAACGGCGAACAGGTGAAGATTATGCTGCACCTGGCCGAAGGCACCAAAAACGATACCTTCCGCTGGTGGTTTGATGAAATCACGAAACGCAATGTGTCGTTCGATGTGATTGGCCTGTCGATGTACACCTACTGGAACGGGCCGATCAGCGCGTTGCAGGCCAATATGGACGACATCAGCAAACGCTACAACAAAGATGTGATTGTGGTGGAAGCGGCTTACGCCTATACGCTGGCCAACTGCGATAACGCCGAAAATAGCTTCCAGGAAAAAGAAGAGAAAGCGGGCGGCTACCCCGGCACCGTGCAGGGGCAGTATGACTATATCCACGATTTAATGCAGTCGGTTATCAATGTTCAGGGCCATCGCGGCAAGGGTATTTTTTATTGGGAGCCGACCTGGATTGCGGTCCCCGGAAATACCTGGGCGACGCAGGCGGGAATGAACTATATCAACGACAAATGGAAAGAGGGGAATGCGCGGGAAAACCAGGCATTGTTTGATTGTCAGGGAAAAGTGCTGCCTTCGGTAAAAGTATTTAATTAACGCTGGTGTTGTAAATTTCAGGATCTTTAATATGAATAAATTTGCGCCTTTAAGCCCGAAGGTTGTCTCGCTATTGCATGGCGCGGACTATAACCCGGAGCAATGGGAGAATTACCCCGGTATTATCGATGACGATATAGCCATGATGAAACAAGCAAAATGCAATGTCATGTCGGTCGGGATATTTAGCTGGTCAAAACTGGAACCTCGGGAAGGGGAATTTAATTTCGGCTGGCTGGATTCGGTTATTGAGAAGTTATATGCGGCGGGAATTCATATTTTCCTCGCCACACCGAGCGGTGCCCGGCCTGCCTGGATGTCGCAGAAATACCCGGAAGTGCTGCGTGTCGGGCGCGATCGCGTCCCGGCACTGCACGGCGGGCGGCATAATCACTGCATGACCTCGCCGGTCTACCGGGATAAAACGCTGAAAATCAATACGCTGCTAGCAGAACGCTATGCGCAGCATCCGGCGGTACTCGGCTGGCATATTTCCAACGAATACGGCGGTGAATGTCACTGCGATTTATGCCAGCAAAAGTTCCGTGACTGGCTGAAAGCCCGTTACCAGACGCTGGAGAACCTTAACCACGCCTGGTGGAGCGATTTCTGGAGCCACACCTATTCGGACTGGTCGCAAATTCAGTCGCCGTCGCCGCAGGGCGAAGTGTCGATCCATGGGCTGAATCTGGACTGGCGACGTTTTAACACCGCGCAGGTCACTGATTTCTGCCGCCATGAAATTGCCCCGTTGAAAGCGGCGAATGCGCAGCTTCCGGTGACCACCAACTTTATGGAGTATTTCTACGATTACGACTACTGGCAGCTTGCGCCAGCGATCGATTTCATCTCCTGGGACAGCTACCCCATGTGGCACCGGGACAAAGATGAGACGCAGCTCGCCTGCTACACCGCGATGTACCACGACATGATGCGCTCGCTAAAAGGAGGCAAGCCGTTTGTGTTGATGGAGTCAACGCCGAGCGTCACCAACTGGCAGCCAACCAGCAAAGTGAAAAAGCCGGGGATGCATATCTTGTCCTCGTTGCAGGCGGTGGCCCACGGTGCGGATTCGGTGCAGTACTTCCAGTGGCGTAAAAGCCGCGGTTCGGTAGAGAAGTTCCACGGTGCGATTATCGATCATGTTGGTCATCTTGATACCCGTGTCGGGCGTGAAGTGTGCGCGCTGGGCGACATGCTTGAAAAACTCACCCCGGTGCTGGGATGTCGAACCGATGCGCGTGTGGCGGTCATCTTTGACCAGCAAAACCGCTGGGCGCTGGACGATGCTGAGGGGCCGCGCAATAAAGGCATGGAGTATGAAAAAACAGTAAATGAACACTACCGCCCGTTCTGGGAAAAAGGCATTGCGGTAGATGTCATTAACGCCGATGCGGATCTCAGCCGTTATCAACTGGTGATCGCGCCCATGCTTTACATGGTTCGTGAGGGGTTTGCGCAGCGCGCCGAAGCATTTGTCGCGGCGGGCGGGCATCTGGTTACCTCTTACTGGACCGGCGTGGTGAACGAGAGCGACCTCTGTTATCTCGGTGGTTTCCCAGGCCCGCTGCGCAAATTGATTGGCGTCTGGGCCGAGGAGATCGACTGCCTGGACGACAATGAGCGCAATCTGGTGCAGGGGCTGGCAGGGAACGATGCCGGATTACAGGGGCCGTATCAGGTGCGCCATCTGTGTGAACTGATTCATGCCGAGAGCGCCAAACCGCTGGCTACTTATCGGGATGACTTCTATGCCGGCCGCCCGGCGGTGACGGTCAATCAATTTGGCAAGGGTAAAGCATGGCACGTTGCTTCACGCAACGACCTGGCGTTCCAGCGCGATTTCTTTGCCAGCCTTATTGATGAACTGGCCTTGCCGCGTGCCGTTGAGCAGGATTTCCCGCCGGGGGTTGTGGCAACGGCGCGTACCGACGGGGAAACCACGTTTGTTTTTATTCAGAACTTTAGCGCCCAGCAGCAGACGATCACCCTGCCACAGGGCTATCAGGATTGTCTGTCCGCCGCGTCGGTCAGTGGTTCGCTGGTGCTGACGCCGTGGGATTGCCGTGTTTTTCGCCGTCAGGCGTAATGTCTGACTTATGCGCCTGCCCATTCGGGCAGGCTTTTTTTTATCTGTTGAAAATCAGGAGTCGATGATGGTGAGTCTTAAATCTTTCCTGCACTACTTCTCTGAACCGAAAAATACCGCGGCAGTGCCCATCAGCGAAGCTGAGCTGCAATTGATCCAGCGGCTGGCAAAGGCATTTGGCGGTGCGGAGAACATTGAGACCGTGGATGCCTGTCTGACCCGTTTACGGGTGACGGTGAAAGATCTGTCCGTTGTGGATCCGCAAGCGCTGCAACATGAAGGGGCGCTGGGGGTGATTATTCTCGGTCAGCAGGTGCATGCGATATTTGGCAAACAGTCAGATGCGCTGCGCAAATTACTGGATGAACATTTCTTTTCCCGCGCATAAATAAAAAGGGATACCCGTGAGGGTATCCCGAAATACAAAAAAGAAAAGCAAAGGCAATATAAATACTGTCAGGTAATAACCCGGCAGTTCTCGGAGATAAATAACGAGGGTAATGCATTAATAAACAAAATCATCTCGCGTTATATCGCGACGGCAGCACTGGACATAACCAGGGGCTTATTTATATAAGCAACCGGTATTAACAGATGTAGCCAATTAAGCGATAACGGGAAAGAGAATGTTTATTTACCACCAGGCTTCAACCTGTACGCCAAAGTTCCAGGTGTTATTTTTGGTGCCATCTTCAAATGATTTGCCATTTTCTGAATCATTTAAATAGGAAGCAAAGACACGTAGCTCAGGGCGTGACATAAATTCCGGTCCATCTGCCAGACCCACCGCGAAGGTGTATTTTTCGCCGCTCTGTTTGTAGTGGGTACCGTTTTTGTAGTCATCTTTCTGGTAGAAGCCGCCAACTTCACCGATCAGGCGCACGTAGTTGGTCATCTGATACTGTGCGCGGCCCACCAGTGAAACCAGACGGGTTTTGTCGGTGTATTCCGTAATATCGTTAGCAGAGCCGTAGGTCAGCACGTGGTTCAGCGAGAACTTACTGGTAATCGGAATGAGCCCGGTGTTGATCACACGGTAACCGCTGGCATCGTTCACATAATGCCACATGTCGTACCAGCCGCCGCCCTGCGATACCATGTTCTGCGCCAGCCCTTTGTTGGCATATTGCAGCACCAGTTTGTTGTAGCCGCCAAACATATCCTGACTGATTTCGCCGGTCACCATTACACCGTCATCCGCTTCGTATAAGCCGCCGTACTCTTTCTGCTTTTTCGTCGGATTTGGCATCGCGTAGTCAATGCCGAACTCGGTCCAGGCGCCTGACCACGGCTTCCAGCCCGCATAGCGAACGTCGATATAGTTGATATTGACGTCATTGTCATTATCGACGCGGTAATCAACGTCATTGGCGTCACCCCGGATCCAGGCTACCGAGACCGCGCCCGGCCCGACGCTGTAGTTTTCAATCCCCGCGCCGGAACCGGAGATATTCCAGTACTTGGTATCGATGATGTGCAGGTCGTGACGCTGGTAGTAACGCTTACCGCCCCAGATGACCGCATTAGGATCGTTGGGGATAAGCCCTTTAATTTGCAGGTTCAACTGGCGCAAGCCGAATTGCGCGTCGTCACCAATGGTGGTTTCGTTGTCGTTAGAACCGTCGGAAACCATGCTGACCATACTGTCGAGGTAAAAACTTACATCATCTTTTTTATAGACTTCTGAACCCAGTTCCAGCTCACCGTAGGTATCGGTTTCGTTACCCAGACGACCCAGTTTGTTCTTTTGCCACTCAACCTGTCCGCCATCGCCGGACACGCCTACACCGCCGCGCAGGTAACCGTGAAAGTCGATAGGGACAGATGTCGCAGCCAGCAAAGAAGTTGAAGTCAGCGCAGTGGCTAACGCAAGAGAGAGAGTGCGTAGCGTAGTGTTCATATCATTCCTCTTATTGTTTTGTATTACGTTCACATAAGCAGTGTCATAAAATGCCTAAATGTAAAAACAGGCAAACTAACGATTGTGAATATGTGATTAACTGCAAATAAATCAGCGTTTTTTGTTACCGTTAGCGAATCTGTTCACAATGTTGGAGGTTGTGAGCGTCATACTTATTTTGTTAAAATGAGGCAAGGGGATGTGTGGTGAGCGTTTTTTCAGGTCGCCCCTGTTACACTTGGCGTATAACAACATAAGGAACCGGACCATGAAGTCTAAAAGTGCAACGCTGGAAGACGTAGCCCGTCATGCGGGTGTCTCCTACCAGACCGTGTCCAGGGTACTCAACAAATCTGCCAATGTATCCGAAACCACGCGTTTAAAAGTGGAGAAATCCATAGAGTTATTGCGTTATGTACCGAACCGGCTGGCGCAGCAGTTAGTGGGTAAGCAAAGCCAGACCGTCGGTCTGGTGACCACCTCGCTGGCACTCCATGCCCCTTCGCAAGTGGCGGCGGCGGTGAAACGCTACGCCAACCTCGATGGCTACCAGGTGTTGATTTCAATGATCGATGAGAACGTCAATCAAGACATTCAATCCGCCATCAACGAACTGAAATCTCAACTGGTAGACAAAGTGATCATCAACGTGCCGTTGGAAACCGAAGAGGCCCAGCGCATCGCGGCTGACAACGATGACATCGTTTGCCTGTTCCTCGATGTCGATCCCTACAGTTCCGTGTTTAACGTTTCGTTTAACCCGGCTGACGGCACCCGTGCCAGCGTCAAACACCTTTATGAACTGGGCCATCGGGAGATTGCGCTACTGGCCGGGCCGGAAACCTCCGTGTCGGCCAGGCTGCGGCTCAAAAGCTGGATCGACACGCTTAACAGTTATGGCCTGAAACCGGTGACTGTTTTTCATGGCACCTGGGATGCGCAAAGCGGTTACGCGGGCGCGTTACAGATGTTACGTGAAACACCGAATTTCACCGCCGTGCTGGTGGGGAACGACCAGATGGCGCTCGGCGTGCTGAGCGCCTTCCATCAACATCAGGTCGCCATTCCGGGGGAGAAATCAGTCGTGGGGTATGACGGAACCTATGAAAGTTCGTTCTTCCATCCGGCGTTGACCACCGTTTCGCTGGATCTCGATTTGCAGGGCAAGGAAGCGGTGCGTCGCCTGCTTGATAGCGGCCACGGTGATTCAGCGCGCAGTTCATCTGTGTTGCCAGCAAAGCTTATTGTCCGTCATTCAACCGGGGCAGTGCAGGAGCAGGGGATTAACCTGCAGGATATCGCCCAGCAATTGCAGGAAATTGCGCATAAGTTGTGGAAGTAACGTTCAGGCGTCTACTGACGCTGAGGCGCTCCATAGCAAAAGCCCGCCGCGTTTTGCTCAATCCATATGAACAGTGCTCATACGCTATGGATTCGCAAAACGCTCTGTTTATAAAAAACAGGACTGTCAGGATGAGCCTTACGTGGATTGGGGGCTCATCCACGCGTGCTCATGCCTGATCAGTCATAGGGGCGGGAAATGATAACAGACAGCTATCCGCTATCAGTCAGGCGTGTCAGTTGGCGGATGCGGTTGGTCTGATGGTGATTTCTGTTGTATCGACGCTCTCAGGGGCTTCAATGACCTGCCGCACGGCACGGGCAATATCCGCAGGTTTTAATGCCACAGAACGGTAGACATCCATCGCCGCCCTGGTTTGCGGATGCGTAATGGTTGAGGCAAGGTCACTTTCCACAACACCTGGATTGACACAGGTCACGCGAATAGTGGGGCTTTCCTGACGTAATCCATCCGAAATCGCGCGGACCGCGAATTTCGAGGCACAATAGACGGCGGCGGTTGGTACAACAGCAAGGGCGCCGATCGAGCCAATATTGATAATCTGGCCGGAACCCTGCGCTTCCATCACGGGAAGCACAGCGCCAATGCCCCAGAGCACACCCTTGATATTGACGTCTATCATACGCTCCCATTCATCCTGTTTACCTGCGGCAAGCGGAGAGAGCGGCATGATACCCGCATTGTTGATCAGCACATCGACGCGACCCCATTTATCCAGCGCGTCCTGCACAAAGCTTGCCATCGACAGGCGACTGGTGACATCCAGCTCTCGTGCTTGAGCAACCCCGCCCGCGCCGCGTATTTCTGCGGCAATGGCTTCGATACGCTCCAGCCTGCGAGCTCCTAATAACACCTTCGCGCCTGCGTTTCCAAGCTCTCTGGCAATCCCTTCGCCAATCCCGCTTGATGCGCCGGTAATTAATATCACTTTCTGCATAGCATGCTCCTTTAGTTGAGTTCGAAACGATCATAGAACTTCACGATTGTTTCCAGTACCCTGCTTTGACTGGACTCACTGGTTAGCAACGTTAAACAATGAAAATTGATCTCAATCTCTTACCCGTATTTCTCGCCGTGGCAGAAGAGCGTAATTTCAGCGCCGCTGCTGCACGCCTGGGTGTCACCCGATCGGCGATCAGCCAGGGAATTAGGCGGCTTGAGGATGCGTTTGGCACAATGCTTGTCATGCGTACGACTCGCTCAGTAACCCTGACGGAAGCAGGGGAACGGCTACGAGAATCTCTGTCATCACCGTTATCCAGTATTGACGCGGCGTTCGAAGAGATAGCGTCGGACAATGTGCCGCGAGGATGTCTGCGGATTGCCGTGACCTCGATAGCCGAAGCGTTTCTTTCTGGCCCGCTGATTGCCTCGTTTGCGGCGGACAACCCTGCCGTAACGGTTGATATTGTCGTGACCGATGAAGAGTTTGATATTGTGGCTGCGGGTTATGACGCTGGCGTAAGGCTTGGAGAGGTGATCGAAAAGGATATGATTGCCGTCCCGCTTACCGGAAAGCAACGTGAAATGGCGGTTGCCTCGCCTGCGTATCTTGCAGCGCATAACGCCCCTGTGCACCCGCGTGAGTTGATTCACCATCGTTGTATCGGCTGGCGTCCTGCCAAAGATGTCGCCCCTTATCGCTGGGAATTTGAGGAGGCGGGGGAACCTTTCAATCTGGCGATTGAACCGCAGATTACGACGAACGATCTGCGCCTGATGTTGCGGCTCGCGCTGGCCGGTGGCGGGATTACGTTTGCCACGGAGGATACATTCAGACCTTTTGTTGAGACCGGGCAACTTGTCTCACTGCTGGATGATTATCTGCCTTATTTCCCGGGTTTCTATCTCTACTTTCCTCATCGCCGCAATATGGCGCCCAAACTCCGTGCCCTTGTCGACCATGTCAGGCGGTGGCGGCAGCAGGAACTGCAATAGCGGAGAATAGCGCTGAAAAGGTAGAACGCGACAGGTGGGTCAACATTCAAAATCTCACCTGGTTAATCCATATTCTGTAAATTCAAAAATCCATATTTTTTAGAGATGGTGTTTAAGTTATTTTTTTAAATTAATAACTTAATTAATGTCGTCGCTTTTATGTTTTTTTGTGTAATTGTAAAGTCCATCACAGAAACACATGTTACAGCAAATTTGTCCATATTTTCGCATGTCACTCACTGACACTCTGCCCCGGTGCTGATTTACTTTCATTCGATACCTTACTTTTTTGCAGGCAGGAAAAATGGCTTCTATGAGTAGTGATTCTGTAGTGTTACCGCGCGCACTACGTGATACCCGACGCATGAATTTGTTTGTTTCTATCTCGGCTGCTGTTGCGGGGCTGTTGTTTGGTCTGGATATCGGGGTGATTGCCGGTGCATTGCCCTTTATTTCCGAGCATTTTGCGCTTTCCAGCCGTTTACAGGAGTGGGTCGTCAGCAGCATGATGCTGGGCGCAGCGCTAGGTGCGCTTTTCAACGGGTGGTTATCATTTCGTCTTGGGCGTAAATATAGCCTGATGGCGGGCGCAATACTTTTTGTCGCAGGTTCACTTGGCTCTGCTTTTGCCCACAATGTCGAGGTGTTGTTGCTCTCCCGCGTGCTGCTGGGCGTTGCGGTCGGCATTGCCTCTTACACTGCACCACTTTATCTCTCTGAAATGGCGAGCGAAAATGTGCGTGGAAAGATGATCAGCATGTACCAGTTGATGGTCACCTTAGGCATTGTGCTGGCATTCCTTTCCGATACTGCTTTCAGCTACAGTGGCAATTGGCGAGCCATGCTCGGCGTGCTGGCGTTGCCTGCGGTTGTCCTGATTATTCTGGTCGTGTTTCTTCCCAATAGCCCACGCTGGCTGGCCCAAAAAGGGCGACACATTGAGGCGGAAGAGGTGCTGCGTATGTTGCGCGATACCTCTGAAAAGGCGCGCGATGAACTGAATGAGATCCGCGAAAGTTTGAAGCTGACGCAGGGTGGTTTCCAGTTGTTCAAAGCTAATCGTAATGTGCGTAGAGCCGTGTACCTTGGCATGCTGTTGCAGGCGATGCAGCAATTCACGGGTATGAATATTATTATGTATTACGCGCCACGCATTTTTAAAATGGCTGGATTTACAACCACTGAGCAGCAGATGATCGCCACCCTTGTGGTTGGGCTAACTTTTATGTTCGCCACTTTTATTGCGGTATTCACCGTCGATAAAGCCGGGCGTAAACCTGCGCTGAAAATCGGTTTTAGCGTGATGGCTATCGGCACGCTGATCCTCGGATACTGTCTCATGCAGTTCGATAACGGTTCGCCATCAAGCAGTCTTTCGTGGCTTTCAGTCGGTATGACGATGATGTGTATTGCAGGGTATGCGATGAGCGCGGCACCGGTCGTATGGATCCTGTGCTCTGAGATCCAGCCTTTAAAATGCCGTGATTTCGGTATTACCTGTTCAACCACCACAAACTGGGTATCGAACATGATTATCGGCGCAACCTTCCTGACTCTGCTTGACGCGATTGGCGCGGCGGGTACGTTCTGGCTCTACACCGCACTCAATCTGGCTTTCATTGCATTAACGTTCTGGCTTATCCCGGAAACCAAAAATGTGACGCTGGAACATATTGAACGTCGTCTTATGACGGGTGAAAAACTGCGTAATATTGGGATGTAATTTATCGCGCGTAATTTATCCCGCGTAATTTATCCCGCATTGGTGAGCAGGAAAGCAGGTTAATAAATTAGCCTGCTTTAATCTACAACCCTCACTGATACACTATCTCTGCTAATTATGATCGCTGCGGTGAGCCAAATTTCGCAGCAATCATTTCAGATGTGGGTTGTATTCCCCCCAGACTCCACTGTTCCGGTTCATGCTCGTCAATTCGGACCCATACCGAACGCCGAAACTCAGGATCGCCTTTTCCCTCAATTTCAACAATAAGGTCAGCCATACGACGTAGAAGTTCATTTTTTTGCTCCGGGCTCAAAATCCCTTTGATGGTTTGCACATTTACGAAGGGCATTGTATTCTCCTTAATTAGCTAGGTCTTAAAATCATACTTAGGTTAAGAGGCAAATCTACACGTGTCAAAAGATAATTCATTACCGTACCTGTTACCTGAACTTTGCGGGCTTGCGGCGGCAGCGGAACTCCTTGGCGATCAATGGGTTTTGTTAATTCTAAGAGAGGCTTTTTACGGGGTGACGCGCTTTGAGACGATGCGCGCACATACAAAAATTGCAAAACAGACACTGGCAAACCGATTAAAAAAAATGACTGAACTGGATCTGCTTTGCAAAATCCCTTATCAGGAAGAGGGGACACGTGAACGCTATGAATATGTTCTCACACCAAAAAGCCGATCGCTGGCACCGCTGCTTATTTCCCTGATGGAATGGGGGCATAAAAATATATTGTATGATGAGCCACATATTTCCTTAGTAGATAAATGTACGGGGAATGTCGTACATAGTGCATTCGTGTCAACAAAAGGTGATGTCGTTGAGGCTAAAAATTTACAGATAGTGGCTTTGAAACGTTAATTTGCCTGGTAACCTTGTCTCACTGGTTTTCAGGGCTCATTAAAAGCCCCATTTCGCATACACCTTCGGGACTGTACAGACAAGCCTGTCAGGGGGAGGGGCTGTTATGCGCGAGGGGCAGCTATTGAGCCAGATTAAGGCAAAAAATCGCGTGGTGTTGAATCCAGGATGGCGCGAAAAGCAGCGGTAAATGCAGCCGGGCATGAGAAGCCAAGCTGGTAGGCGACCTGTTTGATTGAGATGCCGTTGGCGAGAAGATCTAACGAAGCACAAATTCTGGCTCTCTGCTTCCATGTTCTAAAACTAAATCCAGTGTCTTTAATAAACAATCGCGAAAATGTACGTTCGGACATGGTAGCGATATAAGCCAGATCGCTTAGCGATGCTTCCCAACGATGATTAACCAATAATTCTCTGGCCGCACAGGCTAATCGCTCATCATGCGGCATTGGAAGTTCCGCAGCTAAAGGGGGCGCCTCACTGAGAATCTCCAGAAGCAACAGAGCCATTTTCCGTTGGCTCGGTTTGCTGTAGTCATCACAAAAGAGTCCGGCTATCAGCTCTTTCACCAACGCTGTAGCCGTAATCACATGCACCTGGTGACTCTTCGTAAAATTCGCGCACTCTGCGATAAGGCTGCGGCTGAAATAGACGGCCCGTAGGTCTGTATGTGAAAGCAGGTTGTAACTATGGATCTGAAGAGGCGGTAGCCATAATGCACGCTGAGGCGGTATTACCCACCGGTCATTTTCTGTTTCAACCAGCATAACCCCCCTGGTGGCAAACAGCAGTTGCCCCTCAATATGATGATGGGGAGGATCTGTCTCTCCACGTTGATAACTTATCGCGGTGCTTGACCACCCTGTGGCTTCATCATGTCTTGGCGCTTTATCTATACTACCTGGCATTTCAGATTTAGCTCCTGCACTTATGATAGCGACCCTGGAACCATCCGAAGTAAAGCCTTACTGGATGGGGGAGTGATTTAATTTTCAGATTATCATAGGTATTACAGGAGCCTATCCTAATGCGAGTACACTTTATCGTACATGAAAGTTTTGAAGCACCAGGCGCATATGAAACATGGGCCAGAAGCCACGGACATGATGTGACTTTCTCACGCGTATACGCAGGGGATCTGTTGCCATCTGACGCTGAAGGCATCGATTTCCTCATCGTTATGGGCGGCCCGCAAGATCCAGCCACAACAGTCGAAGAGTGTCCGCACTTCGATTCTAAAGCCGAACAGGCGCTCATTTATTCTGCTGTTAATACCGGTAAAGTCGTTATCGGCATCTGCCTCGGCTCACAGTTGATCGGTGAAGCCCTCGGCGCATCGTTCGCGCACAGCCCTGAAAAAGAGATAGGTAAATTTCCGATCACGCTGACAGAAGCCGGTAGCAACGATGAGATGTTCTCTCACTTTGCCAGGACGCTCGAAGTCGGCCACTGGCATAACGATATGCCGGGTCTGACGCCGGATGCGAAAATTATCGCTTACAGTGAGGGATGCCCACGTCAGATCGTTTCATACTCGGATCGTGTCATTGGTTTCCAGTGCCACATGGAACTGACGTCGGATATTGTGGAACTGCTCATCGAACAGTCTGCGAAAGATCTGGACCGCGCCGCAGAATATCGCTTCGTTAATACACCAGAGGAACTTCGTGCGCACGATTACAGCGAAATGAACCAGGTGTTATTTGTCTTCCTGGATAAGCTGGAAGCACGTTACAAATCGGTTTAATCATAGAATGAAGCCCGGTGATAAACACACGTGTGGTGATCATCGAATGCTCCCTATTCAGGCCGCATGCGCAAATTGTTTCTCGAAAGAGGATACTCAGTGATACGCAGGCTTATCTCAGGGTATCGTCTGGCGAGACACGGCGATGCATGACCAGCGTAAAAGAGCAGCCTTGTTGCGAACTGTCGACTGTCATGTGCCAGCACAGATGGTCGACAATGCGCTGAACAATCGATAATCCAAGCCCTTCGCCATGTTGAGGAGAGCCAGACTGAAAGCGCTGAAAATGATGAGGCGCAATGCTGGACGGCAGCCCAGGACCGGTATCCGTGATCGTTAAGGTGGTGTCGCGTAACGTCACAAGAACTTCGCCCTCAACGGTGTACTGGCACGCATTGCGCAGCAGGTTCCATATGACGCTGCGTGCCAGTTCAGCGTTGGTCGCCAGATGGGTTTCCTGCGGCGCGTCCAGCCTGAGTTCGACTTTTTTTCGTGCCAGCCAGGGTTGGCAACGCGCCATGCACTCTTCGATTAAGGGGCGTAGCGAGACATTGGCGATGGGAAGCGTATGCGGATCCCGCGAGAGTAAAAGCAGGCATGTCAGTTGACGCTCCATTTCCTGCGTGGTGCGCACGGCGCGCTCGGCGACGGGCACTAAATGGCTGTCAGCAGGCAATTGATGCACCAGCGTTTCTGCGGCACCGCCAATGATAGCCAGCGGTGTGCGTAATTCATGGCTGGCATCGCCCGCAAAACATCGCTCACGGTGCAAGAACCGCTCAAGTTCATCACTGTGTTGGGCAAATGCGCGCGCCAGCACGCCGATCTCGTCATTAGAATCCATGAAAGGTAAGGGCTTCTGGTTGCGTTGTACTGCGTTCGCCAGCCGGGTTATAGGGACGGTAACGCGCGCTGAGGTGAGGCGTCCCATCCAGAATGCGCCCAAGATACACACCGCAATGACAAGCGGTGCGAACCAGTCGATCAGCAACTCAAGCCCGGCGTAGGGTTCGCCATCCTGCAGAAAATAGAAGCGCTGTGCATTGCGTTCAAAGACCAGCAGGTGGCGGTATGCAGACGATTCCAACAGATGGTAGCCCGGTGCGTACCGGAGCAAAGCATCGGGGGCGGTTTGGGCGTCATACAGCAGGCTACCGGCGGGCAGGGTAGGCACTACGCCACTGGCAACCTCTTCTTTCAGATGCGGTGCCGCCTTGTCGAGGTTTTCTGTCATTGCCCAGGCTCTGAGCTCATCGTAGTCAAGCTGTTCGGCTACGACAAGAACCGCCATCACGGCAACCATCAGCAGGACAAACGAAACAGTAATACGCGTTTTGAGCGTCATCTGACGGTAAAGGGATTTCATGATTACTGGGCTGCCCTGGTCGTTATTCTTGAGAAACCTCGAAAGGCTTGTGCAGGCGAAAACCGATGCCATGAACGGTTTCTATCAGTGCAGGTGTGAAGTTTTTGTCAATACGCTGGCGTAAATCATGAATATGTGTGCGCAACGCACCGCTTTCCGGCGGCTCATCGCCCCAGAGCAGGTACTCCATCTCATGCTTTTTAACCACACCCGGTGCCGCACGCATCAGACACAACAGCAATTTATGTGTGCTGGGTGTCAAATTGATGATTTGCCCCTGGCGCCATGCCTGCGGTGCGCTGGCATCCACGAGCAGATCTTCCCATTTTAGCGTCCCCTGAACTTGCCGACCCTGAGCCCGGCGGACCAGCGCCTGGATACGGGCATCCAGTTCCCTGAGAGAAAAGGGTTTAATGAGGTAATCGTCAGCCCCAAGCGCAAACCCCTGCACACGGTCATCGACGGGATCGCGTGCGGTCAACATCAGCACTGGCACCGGGTTTTGATAGTCGCAGCGAAGTTTGCTACAGAGTGTCATGCCATCCATACGCGGCAGCATCAGATCAAGAAGAATAGCGTCGTAGTTATTCTGCGTTGCCATACGCAGGCCTGTGACACCGTCACGCGCCTCATCCAGCACATAACCCAGCGGCTCGAAAAAGTCATAGAGATTGGCAATCAGTTCGGGGTTATCTTCGATAATAAGCAGGCGAGTCATAAGAAAATTGACGTATTCATAAATGGGCCGAATACCTTAACAACTTCCTGACACGGACTTATTGATACTCAGCACATTTCTAACACGCTGAGAACAGAGCATGTTTCTTCGTCTTTCGTCGTTTCGGCTCAACCCGGTACAACTGACCTGGGTCGCAGCCCTGTTTTTTACGACCCTGGGTAATATTTCGCTGTGGCAAACATTGTGGTCGCATGTTGAGTTCACCTGTTTTCAGCAGGTGCTCTTCTTTATCAGCCTGCCGGTTTCCCTTTTCTGCTGCATAAACCTTTTCCTTACACCGGTAATGATGTTGCCGTATTTACGTAAGCCCTTGTTAGCCGGGCTGGTGGTTATCAGCGCGGGTTGTACTTACGTCATGCTTCGCTACAACATACTTATCGACTACAGCCGGGTGCAGGATTTTTTTGAAGGCGCGCCGACGGCTGAACTCATCGCATCTTTCTCTCTGCCTCTGGCGCTCTGCCTGCTTTTTCTTGGTCTCTTACCTGCGGCGGCGATGATGTTTATACCGACGAAAAAAACAGGGAATCCCGCAGATACCCTTTTTTGGTGGCTGAGCCATATTCTGGTGAACCTGACGCTTCTTGCGGCAATCCTACTCGCGCTTAACAAGGACTACGCTTCTCTGCTGCGTGATAACAGACATATTAAAGATCAGGTCGTGCCGTTTAATGTTGTCACCAATCCCCATCACTACCGGAAACAGAAATCTGGCGTAAAAATTCACCCTTTACGGGCCATGGCGAAAAGGGCTACCCGTATTGTTATGATGTCAGACGCAAAAGCCGATGAGTGATTATGTGGCAGGCGAGCCGCGTGATCCTTATCTGCGCGATGATGAAAACCAGCGGCTGTGGTGATGGTTATCTGGCCCGACAGATTAACCGGCCGGGCGAGGGGAACGTGTCAGACCGGGTAGCAAATCTCTTCCGGCTGGCGCTGCATAATGACTTTACCGTGACGAACAGAGGTCAGCACTTTGGCCTGGCGGCACACTGCATCGTAGTCATTTTTCGCATCCAGGATAAGCAGGTTCGCCGGGCGCCCTTCGGCAATGCCGTAGTTATCACCTAAGCACAGCGCACGGGCACTGTTATCGGTAATCAGATCGAGGCAGCGCTGCAAATCCTCGTACCCCAGCATATGGCAAATATGCAGACCGGCATCGAGAATACGCATGATGTTGCCATTGCCCACCGGATACCACGGATCCTGAATGGAGTCCTGCGCAAAACAGACGTTGATCCCGGCGCGGTCCAGCTCTGCCACCCGTGTTACGCCGCGACGTTTCGGCCAGGTGTCGAAGCGTCCTTGCAGGTGGATGCTTTCGGTTGGACAAGAGATAAAGTTGATGCCCGACGCTTTAAGCAGGCGGAACAGCTTCGAGCAGTAGGCGTTATCGTAAGAGCCCATGGCGCAGGTATGACTGGCGGTGACCTGTGCGCCCATCCCACGCACCCGGGCTTCTTCTGCCAGCACTTCCAGAAAGCGTGATTGTGGGTCGTCGATTTCATCGCAATGCACATCGACCAGACAGCCATGGCGCTGGGCCAGATCCATCAAAAAGCCCAGCGAGCTGACGCCTTTATCGCGGGTATTTTCGTAGTGCGGAATGCCGCCCACCACGTCGGCGCCCATCTCGATAGCGCGCGTCATCAGCTCTCGGCCACCGGGGAAGGATTCAATGCCTTCTTGCGGAAAGGCGACGATTTGCAGGTCGATAAGGTGGGCCGCCTCCTTTTTCACTGCCAGCATCGCCTCAAGCGCCGTCAGGGAAGGATCGGTCACATCAATATGGGTGCGCACGTGCTGCACGCCGTTATCGCGTAACATACCGATGGTTTTCAGCGCCCGCTGGCGCGTATCATCAACCGTTACGCTCGCTTTGCGCTGGCTCCAGCGGGCGATACCCTCAAACAGTGTGCCGCTCATATTCCACTCCGGCTCGCCCGCGGTCAGGGTGGCATCAAGATGGATATGCGGCTCGACGAACGGCGGGATAACCAGCTTTTGTTGCGCGTCGATATCGCTGGCGTCAGCCGTCTGCACGGCGGTCTGCGGAGTGATGCTCTTGATCACGCCGTCATCTAAGTCGAGGGTATAAAGCGATTCTTTATGGCGCAGGCGTGCGTTGATAATTTTCATGAGTATTCCCGTAAATGGTTTTGTGACATACGCCAGATCGTTAACGCGACCGAGGCGTTGAGGTGGAATTGCGGATGGCTAATCGTATAGCTGGTCAGCTTTTCAATGCGTTGGATGCGTTGATGTAACGTGTTGCGGTGAATGCCAAGCCGCCCGGCGGCTCTGACCACGTTCCCGTTCTCCTGGAGCAGTGTTTCCAGCGTCTCCATCAATAGCCACGGACTTTTGCGATCGCGTTCTATCAGGCAGCCAAGGGTGTCGTGCATAAAATCGCTCAGCAGCGCAGGGTCGCCGATGGCAGAGAGGAGCTTGATAAATCCCAGTTGTTGATAGTCGGTAATGCGCTGGGCCGGGCGCAGAGTATCGCTAAGATCCAGGGCCTGACGCGCCTGCGACAGCGCGCGCTGATAGTCCTGTAATTGCTGCACCCGAGCGGAAAGGCCACACAGTAGCGACAGCCTGTCGTCACCTTCCGCCAGCGCGAGCAGCCACTGTGCTAACCACTTTTTCTGCTGATAAAACTCACCGTCCTCATCCGGCAGCAGGAAGATAAACATATTGCTGCGCTCGACCAGCGGAAAGGGGTTCTCCTGTTGATTGAGCTGCTGCTGCAATCGTTGACGGATGGTACGTCGCGCCTGCTGTAACCAGGCCTCGGCCTGCCCGGGTGGAAACTGGCGAAACAGGTTTTGTATCCCCTCAAGACGCAATGCCACCACCCGCAGGGGACGGCTAAAATCCAGTTGTTGGTGGATAGCGCGTTGCTGCAGGATGTGCAGATCGGGAAAATCGCCGGTTAACAGTTGCAACAGAATATCGCGCTGCGATTGCAGGGCATTTTCACTGCGCACCAGCGCAGTGCCGATGCGTTCGGTGACAATCACCATCTTTAACAGATAGGGCTGTTCGATCAGCGGAATGCCCAGCTCGTCGGCCAGTGCGATCAGGCGAGGGGGGATCGCCTGGATATACGCATCGCCGGTGAGGATCACCATCCCGGCTATCCCGCGCTGTTTGCCTTCCATCAGTAAATGGATCAGGTTGTCTTCATCGCGGGGATGGTTGATGCCGGTGATAAAGACCAGCTCCCCGCCCATGATCCATTCGGCGATATTTTCATTTTCCGCCACGTAGTACCAGCGAACCGCCAGTTGCAGCCCCTGTTTACCGGCACGCAGGCGCATGGGGGAGAGTTCCTCCAGGGCGAGGATTTCGCTGACCGTCAGGCTCATAACTACTGCTCCGCGACCGAATCAGCGGCGGGCTGACGTTTGCTCAGACGCGTCAGGGCGATGTAGAGCAGCGCGGAGACGGTAATGCCGACCAGCGGGGCGATCCACGGCGACAGATACGCCACCACTGCGCCCACGGCATAGGCGCCCAGTCCCAACCAGTTGAAGCGCGGCAAACGGGCCGTTTGCAGCAGAGGATAACGACCGCCGCGATAAAACCAGTAGTCGGCAAGGATCACGCCGCCAATGGGCGGAATGATACTGCCCAGGAGAACGAGGAATGGGATCAGCATTTCATACATACCGCCAATCGCCAGCACAATGCCGACGCCAGCGGCGACCACGGTCAGGGTACGGCGGCGCTCGCTGCGCAGCAGATGGCAGGCGGCGGCCGAGACGTTGTAAATCGTCGGCCCCTGAATAGTCAGCAGGTTAAGGCACAGCATTACCACCGCGGCGACCGACAACCCCTGCAAAATCAGCACTTCCACAATATCGGCCTGCTGATAGACGATAGCGCACCACGCTCCGGCAACAATCATCAGCCCGTTACCGATGAGAAAGCTACTCATACTGGCAACGATAGCGGTGCGGCTGGAATTGGCCAACCGGGTCCAGTTTGTTGCCTGGGTCGCGCCGCTGGCGAAGGTGCCAAACACCATGGTGATAGCCGCAGACCAGGTCATGGTTTCGCCCGGTTCAATTTTGGTCATCGCCTGCCAGCCACCGGCGTGATGGGCGGCCAGGTACATCGACACCACCAGCAGAATAAACATCAGCGGCACCGACACGCGAGACAGCGCGTCCAGCCCTTTGTAACCCACCAACGCAGTGACGCAGAACAGGATGCCGAACAGGATCATCAGCGGGATGGTTATGGCGGCGGGCAGGGCGAGGATTTTGACCAGTGAGATGGCGACCGTTGCGGTCCCCCAGGCGTACCAGCCCAGTTCGGCAAAGCCGAGAATAAAATCGGCGAGTTTGCTGCCGATTTCTCCGAAGCAAAAGCGGCCCATCAGTACGGTATTCAGCCCGCTACGGGCGGCAATCCAGCCGAGCGAAGCGGCGTAGAGGGCCAGCAAAAAGTTACCGATAACCGCAATCCATAAAAGATTGACGATAGAAAAGGAGACGCCAAGTTTGCCGCCTGCGAACATCGTGCCGGTAAAAAAAGTAAAGCTGAACAAAACCATGGAGATCGAAAATACGCCTTTACGTCCGGAGGCGGGCGCTTCGACGAGCGGAAAATCATTGCTGTTTGACATTGTGAAACCTCTGAGTGGCTATCTGAATGGCTATGCAAGAAATAGCAAGAGGTATGCCAAAAATGGCCGGGCAGAGGTAACACAACGAAGTGTGCACATTGCACATAAACCTTGAGTAATCGGCAGGTCATTGTCAGGAGAGTGTGCATGGTGCAATTTTTCGCACCATAACAGAGCAGCGGCGCAGACACCTGTTTCGCTGTATATCCACCAGGTAGAGAGATAGGGGGGGCGCCCGGAAACGGGGACATTTTCATCTCCGGGCTGTGATTCAGGCTGTGGTGCGTATCACGTTCACGGTTTGAAGCTGTTCATACTAATGATCAAAGCAATACGTAAATTGAGGTGTCTTAATCAACGGGACAGAACGGTTAAAAGGCGGCGCCGACATCATCCTGTTCGGGTCGAGGTGAAACCCGCCATTACGGTCAACAGCAGCGCGGCAATCGCGACGGGATTGTTACATACCTGCATTATTGATATATGTCTGTAAGCCCACGGCGAGAATATCGAACACCGTTTTACAGGCTTTACTGTGGCGCAAGTCCTCATGCATAACCAGCCAGGTGTCGAGATGATAGGCAAAGAAACCAGGCATCACTCGCTCTAACGGAACAGGGAAATCTGCCAGTTGAACCTGACACATTCCTATACCCGCACCTGTGCGGATAAGGTTCAATTGCGCCACATCGCTGTCAGTGCGCACCGTAAAGCGTTCACGATTCAACTGAGGAAAGTGTTTCAGTGCCTGTAAAATAAAGGGCGTCGTTTTATCAAAGCCCACAAGCGTATGGGTGAACAACGCGTCAATACTCTCCGGCGTACCGTGGCGTGCCAGATAAGACGGCGAGGCATGCAAACCAATTTCAATACTGCCCAACCGACGCGCAATCAGTTGTTCCTGCACCGGTGTGCTCATGCGTACCGCAATATCCGCCTCCCGGTTCAATAAATCCTGCATTCGGTTAGAGAGCACCAGTTCCAGGGTAAGTTGCGGATAGTCTTCTTTAATACCTGCAATCAGGGGTGGTAGTACCTCAGTGCCGATAATTTCACTCGCCGATACGCGAACCACGCCATGTAACCCGGCGGAGTGGGCACTGAAGCTGGCAGCCGAACGCTCAATCATACTGGCGGTGTTTTCCATCGCTTGCGCATGGCCTTGCAGCGCGGCTGCCGCATCCGTAGGCTGCAGGCCCGTTTGCGAACGTGTAAACAAAACCAGGCCAAGGGCGGCTTCCAGCGCTGCTATGTGACGCCCCGCTGTGGGCTGGGTGATGGCAAGCATGCGTGCTGCCCCCGAGAGGGAACCTTCTTTCATCACCGCCAGGAAGGTTCGATACCATTCCCATGGAATATTTAGCTTCATACAAAAATGCATACCTGCTGTCTGATGTCATGCAATTACATTTAGCTCGCACAGACACTACGATGTCAAGCAGACATCCGGCAGAGGTAAGACAATGAAAAACACAAACAAGGTACTCATCCTGGGCGCAACAGGCGGAATCGGTGGCGAAATCGCCCGTAAACTCATCCGCGAAAAATGGGACGTCCACGCGTTGCGTCGCCGCGCCCCGCAGAATGAAGAGCACGGGAGCATGACGTGGATAAAGGGTGATGCGCTGAATGCTGAGCAGGTCGCGGCTGCCGCGTCAGAATGCAGTGTGATAGTCCATGCTGTTAATCCGCCCGGTTATCGAAACTGGGAACAACTGGTTTTGCCAATGTTGCAGAACACCATCAATGCCGCAGAGAGAAATGGTGCATTAATTGTTCTTCCCGGCACCGTTTATAACTACGGTCCGGACGCCTTTCCACTCTTGCGGGAAGACTCTCCCCAAAATCCAGTCACCCGAAAAGGGGCAATACGGGTGCAAATGGAGAAGGCCTTATTCGCTTACGCGCAGCGCGGCGGAAAGGTGCTGATTCTGCGGGCCGGTGACTTCTTTGGCCCTGACGCAGGCAATAACTGGTTTTCGCAGGGATTGATCAAACCGGGTCAACGCCCGCGAATAATTAAAAACCCAGGCAGAACCGGGACAGGCCATCAGTGGGCCTATCTGCCGGATGTCGCCGAAACGCTGGTTGCGCTGTTAGCGCGTCGCGATCGACTCGACTCTTTTGCCTGTTTTCATATGCGAGGACACTGGGATGCCGATGGTACGGCAATGGCCGGAGCCATACAGCGTGTCGCACAGCTTGCGGGTGTTAACGCGAAGGTAAAAGCTTTTCCCTGGTGGCTCATCACGGCGATGGCACCTTTCAACACCACGCTGCATGAAATGCAGGAGATGCGCTATTTGTGGGAACAGGCGATACAGATGGCTAATGCAAAACTGATCGATTTTTTAGGCTACGAGCCGCATACCCCGCTTATTGACGCTGTGCATACCACTTTACTCGGCCAGGGCTGTCTTAATGACACCCGATTGGGGCCTTCGTGAGCAGACCTTCATAAAATTTTCTTAATAACTATTCGGGTTTGCACGCAATATGGTCGAACTCTTTCCAACCTTACTTTTTAGAACAAGCGGCTGCCTGGAAGCATATTGTGTATAAAAATGTTGTAGGGCAGCCCCTTTTTCTTCCTCTATGCATTGTTCTCAGTCGTACAAAGGAGAGGAGAACTTATAACATTAACGACATACCCTCACTCTCAGGTCGTACGCATTTAAAGCCAAATTTTTCATAAAGTTCGGGAACATCAGCAATCAAGGTAACGTAAGCACCCGTTGTTGCCTTTTCTCTCAGCCATAACATTAACGCTTCCATAATTTTTCGCCCAAGGCCTTTACCCTGATGTTGTGGATCAATCGCCACATCTACAATGTCGAAATTAAGAACGCCATCACCGACAATTCTTCCCATTCCAACCACCTTACCCAAAAATTGAATATGCACGCCATGACAGCTTCCTGGGAGCGCTTTTCTTACCGCGTCCAGTGGGCGGGGGGTTAGGCCTGAAATAATACGTAAGCGGCAAAAATCTTCTGCCGCAGGGACAGCGTCAATTAAAATGTATTCTGCTTCCATTTTACTCTCGTTGTTCATTAACGGATGACCCCGGTTTTATCATCAATCATGTTATCAATACAATTGATAGAAAAAAGAAGCATAGTCTAAAGTAGTGTGATTTCTCCGCCTCATCGCATCTGGGGAAGAACCCGGAAGCGATGAGAGGGGCAGGGGAATCAATTAAGTGCAGACACTCTCGACGTGGTCTTGTAAATTTTGTTAGACAACAGGTAACCTTGCAGAATACACCCTTGTAAAATCTGTTATGGTGAGCCTCACTGGTAACTCGCTGAAATTTCATCAAGTTAAATTATCTCAATTCCATGATCGGAATAATATTATTCAGGCCAGTACGACTCAGCTTTAACCTTTAATAAATGACGTAAACGATGCGCTTCCTTCTGAGGGGGGCAACCAAAGAACCGGCTAAATTCCCTACTGAATTGTGTCGGGCTGATATAACCAACCCGTAAAGCGGCTTCGCTGGCAGTGACATTACTTTTGACCATTAAAAAACGTGCCTGGTGCAACCTGATGGAAATAAGATACTGTTTCGGTGTTGTGTCTGTGAATGCTCTGAAATGGCGGTGAAAAGAAGGCGCGCTCATCCCGGCAACTTTCGCCAGCAAATCAATATCGATATTATCCATAAACCGGGTATGCATCGTACGGATAGCCGCTGCAATTTGCCTGAAATGCCCTTTTCCGGAAAGCGCCGCCCTTATTGAAGCACCCTGAGTATCAATCAGCATACGATAAGAAAGTTCTTTCAGAATTCCCGGCCCCAGAATTCTGGCCTGCTCTTTATTTCCAAGCGCCGTCAGAAGCCGATAAACCGTATCTGCCAGTTCTTCTCTGAGCGGGGTGGAAAACAGTATTCCCGCATTCTCATTATCGGTTGGGGCCTGTTCCCCCATTTCAATAATCAATTCGGCTATAAGGCTGATATCAAGCGATACAGACATAGCCAGAAGAGGTTCATCCTGGCTGGCTGTCGTCTGGCTGGTAAAAGGAAGAGGGACTGAGACAACCAGATAATGTCCTGCATCGTAGATAAACGCCTGTCCGCCCATCAACGCCGTTTTCTTTCCCTGCAGAACAATAACTATGCAGGGCTCATAAAGAACGGGCGTATGGGGCATAGGCTCATTTACCCGCAGCAGTTTGACTTCCTTCATACAGGTTCGTGAGTAGCCTTCATCCGGTGCAAGCGCCAGAAAAGCCGGGATCATTTTCCGCGTCAGTATTGAGGTAAATCCAGACACCAGGCCCCCTGAAAATACGAAAGGATAATTTTTGTGGTTTATAGCAGCTTACCAAAAGACATTATGAGAGGAATAGATAATGTTTGTACAGTAATCAACATTGTTGCGTTTATCTGCTTCTCATATCCTTTTTGCGGCAAAAGAAAGGTGGAGAGGCATTTATCCGCAGCAGGGTTTTTTAGTACCGGCTGATAAACGAGATGGCGCTCTGGCAATGTAATTCAGCAATTGAGGAGTAAAAATGGCAGATTTTTTGGGACTCCAAAACAGAGTGGCGATTGTCACGGGGGCTGCGGGCGATATTGGCAGGGCGACAGTAAAACTACTGGTGAGTCATAAAGTGAAGGTGCTGGCTCTGGATATTAATCCGCAGGTTCATTCACTGATACACAACGATCAGGTGGTGACACATATTTGCGACGTCAGTCTGGAACATGAGGTTATCGGCGCCGTGAAACTCGCACAGTCAGCGTTCGGTACGGTGGATGTTCTCATCAACAATGCAGGCAAGACCCTGAATAAACGTGCTATCGAGACGTCGGCTGAGGAATGGGACAATATTATGGCTATTAATGCCAGAGGGTATTTTCTCCTGGCCAGGGAAAGCCTGAAGGTTATGCAACCCTGCAGGCAGGGGGCGATTGTCAATGTGGCCTCAGTCGTGAGTATGGTGGGCATGAAAGCAACGTCCGCCTACTCGGCTTCTAAAGGCGCAATCGCCCAGTTGACAAAAGTGCTGGCTCTGGAAGCGGCTGAGTATGGTATCCGGGTTAATGCTGTCGCACCTGGCGTGGTCGAAACGAATATCCTTTCCGGCATCGTGGAAGATAGCCGCGCCACGTTATCGAGCTATGGTCACGCTCATCCACTTGGACGAGTGGCGCAGCCGGAAGAAATTGCGGAGGCAATTATCTGGCTTGCATCGCCCAAAGCCAGCTTCGTGACGGGAACGATATTAATGGCAGACGGCGGTTATACCGCACAGTAACCAGGAGCACCGGAAGAATGAATAAACAGCGTATTTTGATTGTCGGGGCTGAGAAAGGGCTCGGGCTGGGTCTGTCGCAAGCCTATCTGAAAAAGGGCTGGGACGTTTTTGCTACACACTTACCGGATGCAGATATCGCTTCCCTGATCGCCCTGGAAAAGGGATATCCGGGCAGTCTCGCGACCGGCGAGATTGATGTCACTGATGTGTGCCATATCGGGCCCCTTATCGCCAGGCTCGGTGCATGGCAGTTTGATATTATTTTTCTGGTTGCCGGAATCTACGGTCCGTTATATCAATCAGTGTTGCAGGCATCAGATGCGGAATTCCAGCAGATTATGATGACCAATGCTTTTGGTCCTGCCCGCCTGGCCCGGCACCTTCTGCCTTTCCTTAAGCCTGCCGGCACGCTGGTTTTTATGTCGTCGCACCGGGGTAGCATTGCCAGCAATACCGAACCCGGAATAGGTCTTGAGCTCTACCGGGCCAGTAAAGTGGCGTTGAATATGCTGGCGCGTTGTATTTATATGGATCTGATGCAGGGGGAGCATACTGTCCTGTCTATTCATCCGGGCTGGGTAGCGACAGCGATGGGCACCCTGGACGGCGCCGTAGAAGCAGAGATTGACGTGAACACCAGCGTCAACGGAATGGTTGAGGTCATTGAGCTACACCGTAATGATAGAAAACACCTGTTCCTTGACTATGAAAATAACACCTGGCCCTGGTGAAAGCGGCAAAACAAGCCAGCTATCTTGCTGGCTTTTTCTTTCAAACGCCCGCTTTTGGCGATACCTGGTCGCAAGGCGTTATAAGCCTGGCGGGCTTTACGCCTCAGAAAGCTGCTTGTTATTAGCGTCAAAGGTAGGGCAATCTGTGACGCCAGACCCGATACCTGGAGTAATGTCAGATGGATACGATGCTAACATTCATGCTTTCTCAGTATGCTGAACTCCCC
The DNA here is from genome assembly GCF_040546205.1 of Citrobacter sp. UYEF32. Classification (NCBI taxonomy): domain Bacteria; kingdom Pseudomonadati; phylum Pseudomonadota; class Gammaproteobacteria; order Enterobacterales; family Enterobacteriaceae; genus Citrobacter; species Citrobacter sp. UYEF32. The sequence goes on from NZ_JBEPNI010000005.1 coordinate 30,902, forward strand.
GTACCACAGGAAACGCTCTTTTGCTGGCTTGATAAATGGCTTTCTGAGCAGGAAAAACGGTGTGTGGATAAGACCTTTTCAGCACAATTTCCATGGAAAGAGACGGGCTTACCGCAGGATTACTTCCTACAGCGAAAACTCAATATTAATGGCCGACAGTTTCTTACTGGCCCGCGTTACCGGGGAGGCGATATTAATAGTCCTTTTATTGATATCGTCGCGTCAGACTCGAATATTGATTGTTCGGTACTCAAATTTATCAGCCAGAAATGGGCGCAACTAAAGCCACAGTACATCCGTATACTCACGCCAGGCCACGATAAAGTTCAAGGCATAACAGACCAGCTAATCTATGCATCCTGCCTGTCGGGTGCTCCGGAATATGATGACACCGTAACCCTAAGAGCGGCTGAATATGCCGATTTTAAATGGTGTCGGCAGGCTCTGATTGATGGCTGGCAGCATTCCTTGTCTGTTATGCCTGCCTTACCAGCCAGCCTGTTGTCCGTTGATGACGAAGAACTCCATCATCATATTTCAGAAGGCGCCGCGTATATTATTTACGAAGAGGGGATCCGTGCCGGACTGATAATTTGCGAGAAGGCAGAGGTCGCTTTTTTACGGGGTTACCGAATTTCTGATGAGGTTATTCTACCCGCCTTTCGCGGACGCTCGCTGGCTTCCCGGGCTCAGTGTTGGCTTCGTCACTATCTTGCCCACTCCAGCCAGGATATCTGCCTGATGACAGGTACTATCGTTCCAGAAAATTTGCCGTCTATAAAAACAGCCGAAAAAGCGGGGCGAACATGCATTCTCAGATACGAATTTTTACCTGTCATGGTGAGTTAATCGGCTGACCTGTCGCCGCACGGGGGGGAATTTGACGGTATGTTCATCCTCTTCCTTGTGCCAATGCGATGCTTCGCGGCTATTCACTACCGCCTTATTTTACTGTGGATATATTGCTTAATTTCTGATGCATGAAATCAATCAGCGCTCTTGTTTTGGCAGGCAAAAAACGTAGATCTGAATAAAGCGCGAATAATTGCAATGGCGCTGCCGATTGCTCAAACTCAACCTCGATTAACCGACCATCGCTAATATAGGGTTGGCAGGCTTGTTTCGCCAGAATTGCAAAACCGACACCTGCTATAGCGGCTCGTCCTGCCATCTCTCCGCTGTTGACCCGATAATGCCCGTTAACCTTAATTGTCTCGAATCCACCCTTTTTATCGATAAACTGCCAGGGCGCGCCTTTCAGTGCACTGACCGTTGTAATACAGGGTAACTCTTCAAATTGTTGTATATGCGAAGGGGTGCCATAACGCTGAATGACGGCGGGGGCGGCAACAACGGTACAAGGGATGGTCATCAGATGACGGGCTATGTAGTCACTGTCATCCATCTGACCACGGGTAACAATGACAGCTAAATCCAGATCATCGCGAAGGGATTCTAAACCTGACAAATTTGTGATGCAGCTGATCTCCAGTTCCGGGTACTGACAGGCGAAATCGGCAATAACAGAACCCAGCAATGCAGGACCTATTTCATTGGGAATACAGATGCGTAATGGGCCTTTGAGTTGCATCTGCCGCAACGTTAATTCTGTCTCAGTTTGCTCAAGCGCCTCCAGCAGTGGCTTCGCCCGAATGTAGAGTAGATGCCCCGCCTGGGTGAGTTTCATATGGCGGGTGCTGCGCTCAATGAGCTGAAGATTCAGTTTTTCTTCTAACTGAGAAATACAACGACTCACGTTGGATGTCGGCATTTCAAGGGCTTTCGCTGCCCCCACAAAACTCTCTCTTTCAACCACAGCAATGAACACTTTAAGGCTGGTAAAATCCAGGGCCGCACGCATCAATTATCCCATTATTGATAACAATAAGTGCCATTTTTACCACCTAATGCGCAGCATTGATAGCAGTTACACTCGGATATCTTTCATCCACAGGTTGCTTGCTATGTCTCAGGCCATACAGACGTTTAATCATAAAGCCCTCATGCGTATTGCCATTGTAATGGCTTTTATCCAGTTCACGAATGCGCTGGAATATATGATGTTCAATCCTATTTTTGCCTTTATGGCAGCAGACTTTGCCGTTCCCGTATCCTTCTCAGGTTATGTGTCCGGTATGTATACATTGGGGGCAGTCATTTCGGGCGTTATCGCTTTTTACTGGATTGGTCGTTTCAATAAGAAGCGTTTTTTAATCGCCAATATGGCACTATTAGGCCTGCTGACACTTTTGACGACATTTACCTCCAGTTTTAGTCTTCTGCTTATATTACGATTCTGCGCAGGGCTGGTCGGCGGTACGACAATGGGGGTGGGTACAAGTTTGTTAATAAATAATGCCCCGGCGCATTTGCGCGGAAAAATGTTGGCGACGGTAATTGCGTCATTTTCGATGGTAAGCATTGTAGGAATGCCCACTATATTATTTTTGTGCTCACACTATGCCTGGCATACAGCGCTGTGGTTAATCAGTTCTTTTTGCCTGGTCTCTTTACCCTTGACAGGCTTTATCATCCCCAGGGATACGGTCTCATCAGGCGGGAAGACCAGATTGCCTGTTGATACGCAAACCTTATTTTTTGCCTCTTGTACGGCACTGGCACAATTTAGTCCAATGCTGATTATTCCCATAATAACGCCATTAATGACGCAATATATGGGAGCACAACAAAACCTGTTACCCGTATTGTTTTTAAGTGGAGGGATTGCAGGTTATCTGTCTACAAAAATAACAGGTATTCTAACGGCGCGTTTATCCACGCTAATGCTGGCAATAATATCGACGCTGTTCTTTGTGGCAAGTTTGCTGATTCCTGCGGTGGGTTATCATAATGCAGGTCTCTTTATCACCTTATTTCTTGGCGCCTCATATAGCCGACTTGTTTGCGCTTCGGTGGTGGCTGTCCAGTATCCTGAGGATGAACAACGAGCCGGTTTTTCTTCATTACAGACAGCCATTATGTTCCTGATAACCACTCTCGCATTCTTTCTGTCCTCTTTATTATTACCTGACCAGGGATTAACCACGCAAAATCTGAACAGACTGTTGGTTGTCAGTGCATTAGCGGCATCAGGATTTCCTGTAATGGTCATACTGTTTCGAAAGAAACTGGCTAAGCGGACTATCCAGCCTGAGCCCCCCATCATTGATTAGCACAACGTTCGTTGCTGGCACGAATCTGCCACAAAAAGAGTCATCAGAACGCTACTTGCTGTTTAAGCAAAAGTTTGACGGTATGTTGATCCTCTTTTTGCATAAAGCGTTAAAAATGAATGTGCGAAAAATTCAGTTTTTAAGTGCCGCAAGGATTGCGGTTTCCATTTTCTGTGGAGTGGTGAAGGGCGCAAAACGTTTGAGCGGTTTACCGTCGCGTCCGATCAGAAACTTCGTGAAGTTCCACTTAACTCGCCCACCCAGCACGCCGGGTAATTCGTGTTTCAAATAACGAAACACCGGGTGCGCTGCGCTTCCGTTGACTTCTATTTTCTCGAACATTGGGAAGCTCACACCGTAGTTAATCTGACAGGTCTGCGCGATTTCCTCGGCGCCACCGGGTTCCTGTTTGCCGAACTGGTTGCAGGGGAAACCCAATACCACCAGACCCTGGGCCGCGTATTTTTTGTAGAGCGCTTCAAGGCCGCCGTATTGTGGCGTGAAGCCGCAATGGCTGGCGGTATTAACGACCAGGACCACCTTACCCGCGTAGTCGGCCATAGAGATAAGCTGGCCGCCCAGGCTGGTGGCTGACAGTTGGTAAAAGGTAGTCATAGCGAAATCCTCAAAGCAGAACCAGTTCGATGTCGACATTGCCACGTAGCGCGTTACTGCCGGGGCTGGGCGTGAAGGGAAGAGCCTGTTCCTGCGAGTGTGGCAGGTGTGGAATCATGTGTGATACATCTTTGCAAAGTTGAACAAAAAGAACAACAAACAGGCGACTTTTGTGCTTTGTGTGGGTTTACATTCGTATAGAATAGGGCACTACATTAGTTTGTGATAATTATTTCACTGTTTAGGGGATGCTATGGGTGTTGAATTTCACATAACAAGAGCTGAATTCTGGGCAGATAATGATGAAGCACAGATAACTGCTGATGAATGGCTTGACTACATTAATAGCGATAAGGAATTAAGCAAACATATTATAAATGGCGATTACCACGCCTTGTGGTCAGGCCCTTCATTGTACGCAGAACCCTGGCTCGACTGGAGCGCAGGTAATATTTATACCCAATGGCCAGACACATATCTGTACAGAAAGATGTTGGAGATTGCAAAGCACCTCAATGCACAGGTAATGGATGATGACGGTACGATTTACAGTGATGAATCACAGTGGGAGTACGATCCGTCAACGAACAGTTAACGTTCGCTACTGGCAGACAGGGGGCGTTCGGATCCAGCCGATCGCCCCTGTAGGATGGCCTTCATTTTGAGGCAACGGAATGGTTGCTTAGAGCGAAAAGCGGACATTGTATTTATGAATGACTTTTACATTGCCAAATAAATTATGATTATTTGCCGCTTTTTTCTGGTTAATCACGAACATCTTCATAATCATTAAGTATTTGCATCAACAGTGTTCTTGGTATGTCTTTTGTGGATATTCTGAAGCTGGTACTCAGGCGCGAGGCAATCACAGCGGAAGTAATTTTATTATCATCGTAGGCGATGGTCATATGCTTTCCGATATTCTGTCGGGTCATGTCCGACAACCTTTTGCCACATTCATCGGAAAATCTAAAGATTAAATTCTCTGCACCTGTCTCATCCTTCTCTACATAATCAATTGACTTTACACATCCAGAGTCAAAAGAAGTTTTCTCATTACCGACCGAAAAAAACAAACTCCCTTTTGCTGCAGTCGATGTCAATGGCACAAGCACCGCGAGTAACAACACCCCAAACTTGATTTGCATCTTCTTCTCCTTTTGTTTGTTGATCTGCTCCCCATAAATTAACATATCTCAACATTATTAATGCTTGCTCCTGGCACAAAGTAGACGTTGCATCAGATAATGCCCGCTAAGAGTGAAAAGCGAACAGGTGAGTTTGAATCATACCTGGCGGAGATAAAACTCAAATCGTACCGATATTAATTAACGGGAAGCCCTGTCAGTCATATAACATGAGAAATTAACAAGAAAAAACTCAGATATTCTTGTCAGGCGGGCAGGACCGGCCAATGATTTCAGCAAGGAAATCCATCACCACGACAGCAGAGTGATTACGCTTAATTTCAGGGTAGGCAACCAGCCAAATGTTCCTCACGGGCGAAGGCAGATTTTCCTGCAGCCTTACCAGTTCGCTGTCATTATCACCCATAAAGCAGGGTAAAGTAACGATGCCCAATCCTTTCCGGGCAGCCTGTTGCTGCGCCATTAGATCGCTTGCCCGAAAGATAACACGCCGCCCGTTCAGCAGTGATTCAAGCCATTGCTGCTGCGTGACATGTGCAAGCGTGCTGTCATAAGCAATAAAAACCCAGTCTTCCTGAGGAATTTCTTGCCAGAACCGAGAAGCATAAAGACCAAAGCGCATAGTACCTATACGCCTTGTCATCAGGTCTGGATCGTCAGGCCTTTCAAGGCGAACCGCAACGTCAGCCTCACTTTTATTCAGAAGAACATGATGCGAAACCCCGGATAATGACAACGTGATACCCGGATGTTTCCGGGTGAAGCCTGCTATAGCAGGCGCAATGAGGTGTGCTGCAACGGCAGGTGACGCACTGATATTTATAGGCACGGCTGGTTCGGCACACAATGACCTCGCCTGGATTCGAATACGGTCTGCAATGCGGTACATTTCGTCAGCGCTGGAGGCGATAATCCGCCCATGACCGGTAAGCATGGTACGGCGTGGCAGGCGCTCTGTGAGCCTGAGGCCCAGCGAACTTTCAAGGGCTGTAATCCGGCGGCTCACCGTGGCGTGGTCCACGCCAAGCTCCCTGGCCGCGGCAGACAGGGAACCACACCGGGCAAGGGCGAAAAAAAAATGTAAATCCTGCCAGTCCATATCTCACCTCTTGTGCATTTTTACACATGTATGGTGCTTTTATACCTGTATTCTTCCTGCAATAAACTCATTTATAGTTTTCTCACTTCATAAGTGAGGAAAAAATAATGTCGTTAGCAATGATTATCAGCCAGCCGGGTGGCCCTGAGGTTCTTAAAGCGGTGGAAAGAGAGTCAGTCAGTCCCGGTCCCGATGAAGTTCGTATCAGACACGAAATAATCGGCGTGAATTTCGTTGACATCTATTTTCGCTCAGGACTCTACCCCCAGCCATATCCCCAGGCGGTGCCTGGTTTTGAAGGGGCCGGCGTAGTCACAGCAACGGGCAGTAACGTCAGCGCCTTTGCTGCAGGTGACCGCGTTGCCTATACGGGAAATCCGATGGGCGCTTATGCTGAATCCCGCAATATACCTGCCAGCCGCCTCATCAGGATTCCGGATGGTGTGGACACACGTACAGCCGGTAGTACGATGCTTCGGGGCCTTACCGCACATATGTTGCTCAACAAAGTAAGGGAAGTCAGGGCTGGCGACTGGATACTGGTTCATTCTGCTGCCGGGGGGCTGGGGCAGATAGTGACTCGCTGGGCAACGATGAAGGGGGCCAGGGTTATTGGTACAACGGGCTCACCGGAAAAAGTGGCAACGGCCCGCCTTGCTGGCGCGAGTGAAGTTTTGCTCCATACAGACGCCGCATGGCCGGAGAAAGTCCGCGACATTACGGAAGGGTATGGCGTGCATCTGGCCATCGACGGTATCGGAGGAACAATGCTCTCCAGAACGCTCAGCGTGGTCCGCCCTTTTGGCACTGTCGCCAGTCTTGGCCAGCCTGCCGGCCCTATACCTCCTGTGCGGGTGGAAGAACTGGGATTTGCCCGATCTATAGCACTGATGCGACCCAGTTCACTCGCCTATGCAGATGATGCTGCGCTTTACAGAAAGGGAGCGGCCGACCTTATGTCAGCACTGTCGGCAGGACTTGAAAATCACATTGGCGCTGAATTTACCCTTACCGACGCAGCAGAAGCACACCGGGTTCTGGAGGCGGGTCATACAACAGGAAGTGTCATTCTCACGGTTCAGTATTGAGACTCTGACGTGAATGAAACGAGCGACGCAGGCATCTTTAAAGGAATGCCGTATCAGTGACGTGACGACCAGGCTGGATTTATGTCCCTTAAGGACAATCATTCAACCCTTGTCGTCCGTTTCAGGTACTGCTAAGGAGATATCCAAGAAATTAGATAAAGGGGATGAGCCTGCTAAATTACTAACGTTCATACAATATCCGCTTCTGGCACAAAGCGGCCCTCCGATCTCCGTTTTGCACGTTAGAACGAACCGATATACGCGGCGCGATGAGATTCGCTTCTGCCCATTGCTCAGTCGTAGAACCCTTATCGCGTCTGTTAAGGTTTGAAGAAATCCGTTTCTGGCCACCTTTATCAGTCCCGTGATGTAGGACAATTATGGCTAATATGCTTTGATTTCATGCGGTTGAAATCGAACCTTACGCGATGGGCAAGTCGCCCGACATGACAACACGGTGGCTTTCCTGGATCATGCTTATGATTTCGCTTCGCGGCCCCTCGCGCCAGCGGGAATCAGCATAAAATTGGGCAAGATCGGCCTCCATTTTTGCTAAATTTTCAAACTCGCGGACGAGATAATAGTTATCGTTGTCATGGAGTGAGTTACCAAATCTCAGGACGTTGATGCCGCAAGATGTATGGAGGGGGACGCTCTGGCACTTCATTATCGAGTCAAATGCATCACCGGTTCCGGGGTTTAATGTGTACTGAAGGACTTCAATAACGTTTGGCATAAGGTTCACATCCGCGATTTAACATTCTGTTATGGCTCAGAGAATACTACATATTACGCTCATGAAACCGTGGGTTTCTCTTCTTTGATGTACCGCACCATCGGCATTTCTATTTTCCGGCCCTGAACTGCGCGTCGGGATAAAAACGAAAAAAACGCTTTTTTTATCGAATAGATTCAGAGGGTGTGGCGTTTATCCATCATCAACACACTGATGGAATCACATTTATGACTGCAACAACGCCGCCGCCACTAAGACAGCGCTACGATAGCTTTACCCTGGCACTGCACTGGGTCACTGCAGCCAGTGTCATTTTCCTGTTTGCAAGCGCACATATCTGGGAGCAACTGGAGCGGGGACGCCCCTGAGAAAAGGCTTGCAGGCCGCGCTTTTTCATCACTATCTGTTACGGGACAGCATACTGCGTCGTATGCTGCCTGGCCGCGCTTTTTGTTAATCCGGAGCTCACTATGAACCTGTCTTCGTTATTACATTCCGCATTTATTCAACGTCTGGTGCCTGCGGTGTTTGTTTTGCTAAGTACGCCGGTTTTTGCCGCAGGTGACGATAATACCAACAGCAAAACGCCCGATTGCCCCACAGGGCAGGTGTATGACAGCGCAAGAAAACAATGCGTACCCGAGAAAACAAGCCAGATCAGCGATAAAGATAAAACGCGTTATGCGTACCATCTGGCAAAAAAAGGGGAGTATCAGGCGGCCCTGGATCTGCTCAACACGCTTAAAAACGGCGATACTGCAGAGGCCTGGAATTACCGGGGGTATGCCACGCGTAAGCTGGGGCGTACTGATGAAGGTATCGGCTATTATCAGCGCTCCATCGCCCTTGACCCGACCTATGCCAAAGTACGTGAATACCTGGGTGAAGCATGGTTGGTGAAAGGGCGTCCTGATCTGGCAAAAGCGCAATTGAAAACCATTGCCACACTTTGCGGCCAGCGTTGCGAGGAGTACAGGGATCTCCAGGCCGCTATCGACGGTCATCCTGAATCCTGAGTAATGGTACGAGGATAAAAAAATCACTACCAGTGACGTCCGTCAGCATCTTGCTGAACATCTGACACGCCTGTGGCGTTATGGGCTGGTTCTGTCGCGTAACCGCGAGGTTGCCGAAGAACTGGTTCAGTCTACCTGTGTCCGCGCGCTTGAAAAAAGCGCGCAGTTTACCCCCGGCACACGCATCGACAGTTGGTTATTCACTATCCTGCATTCCATCTGGATTTCAGAGGTGCGCGCCCGCCGGGTGCGCCTGGGGCAGGGGTTTGTCGAAAGCGATGAATTACTGGCACCGGAGACGAATGAACAGGATGAGGCTCGCCTGCACTATGGGAAAATTATGCAGTACGTGAGCGCCTTGCCGGAAGCACAGCGCAATGCGGTATTTCTGGTGTATGTCGAAGGTTTTACCTATCAGGAAGCGGCGGATACCTTGTCTGTCCCGATTGGCACTATCATGAGCCGGCTGGCTACGGCAAGAGCGAAAATCGCCCAGCTTATTCACACGCCGCACCCTGTACAGGAGAAGCGATATTGAAATCAATAAGATTTACAGCACCGTATAGCGATGAGGCGATAGTGGCCTGGCTGGATGGCGAAATGCAGGCAAGTGATGCAGAGCGCTTTGAGGTCGCGCTTGGTCAGGATGAACAACTGGCTGCACGAACCGAAATGTTAAGGCTTAACCAGACAGACATTGCCAGTGCCTTCGCGCCACTTCTGAATGAGGCTCCGCACTCTCGCCTGGAGGCGCAACTGGCCAATGTGCTCGCCCAACCTCCAGAAACTACTGTCAGAGCAACGGGCGTCAGCCGACGTGCGCTGATCGCCGCCTCGCTCAGTTTTCTGGTAATCGGCTCAGGGCTGGGCTATCTGGCACGCCCGGCAACGCGTGAGCAGGGGGAGAGCGAAAAAATTCGTGACCTTGAGGCACAGTATATGTCTTTGTACAGTGCGGAAACGTTGCTGGATGCGGACAGTTCTCCTTCAGCCTTGCAGCGTGGATTAACGCGTACTGCGCAAGACATAGGTTTGCAGGCGAATGAGCAACAACTTGTGTTGAGCGGGGCAGAGCTGAAAATGGTGCGAATGCTGCGCTATGACAGCACCTCGATTGCACAAATCGCCTGGATGCATGCCGATTACGGCCCGATGGCGCTGTGTATTTCACCGGATAGTAAGCCCGCCAGCCCGGAATTGAATCACGAGCAGCGCCATAAGATGAATCTCGTCTGGTGGCACTCCGGAAGATACCAGTTTGTGTTGATTGGCCGTAACCCTGCATCCCAGTTGAAGCAAAACGCACTGACGTTGCAGGCTGCGCTTTCATAGCAAAAGAGAGACGCCGGCATGCCAGTAAAGGGCTGCCGGGTATGCTTATACCGCCTGATGTGGGCGGGCCTGAATCTCAATATTGATTGTCACGTTGTCATCTACCAGCGTGGCGAAACTGTCCATATTGAATGCTGAGCGGGAAATCGTTGTTGAGGCGTGCAGGAAAAGGTTATCCGCCCCGGTGAGCCCGTTGTTCTTGCCTGGCATTGAGGCATCCAGAATGACCGGGCGCGAGATGTTTTTCACCGCCAGTGTGCCAAAAATTCGAAAATGACCCTGTCCCAGAGCCACCACGCGGCTGCTTATAAATGTGATGTTCGGATAACGCCCGGCGTCAAAGAAAAGGCTGCTTTTCATCTGCCAGGTTAACAGCCTGTTAGACGCCCTTAGCGTCGCCACCGGAATAGAAACATTGATATTATCGCCTTCTTCGTTTCCGCCATTGAGTGCGATATTCCCGCTCACATCTCCCAGGCTGGCCTCAGATGTATCCCCAAAGGCATGCCAGGAGAGGGTGATCGTCGTTTTCTGCGTGTTGATACTGTAGTTAGCCGGGCTGGCACATACTGAAAAGGAACTGATGAAAAATACGAGGGCGAAAAAAGGCACGATACGCGTCATGTTGATGATCCTTGATGTGTTTAACGTGTAAACGTGCGAGCCGTGTTTTTTATTCGATTTTTGCTTCACATTGAGTTGAGCAGCGTTAACGCGATCTGCTCCTCCTACAGGGCGGTGATAATGGGCAGAAAGGCCTTATATCGTCGCTTTAGCTAACGTATAACATACCTGGCGTATATTTTCGTATGCCAGGACATCAGAGCCCACGGCAAACATTTTCGGCGATCCTGGCAACGTCTCCCACAGGAAGTTTTTGATATGCATACAGATAAAAAATTTCGGTTATATCGTCCCCTCAAGGGTATTACGCATACGTTTGGCGACGAGTGGTTTGCATTGAAAGCAGAGGCCTTCGCACGTTTTTTCGGCACGCCGACATTTCTGATTGGGCAGACATTCGCGGTGATCGTGTGGATTGTTCTGAACGTGGCAGGCGTTGTGAAGTTTGATCCCTATCCCTTTATTTTGCTTAACCTGGCGTTCAGTATTCAGGCTGCTTATGCCGCCCCGTTGATCCTGCTGGCACAAACCCGCCAGGCGGAGCGCGATCAGGCGCATGCGCTGGCCGATGCTCAACACCGCGAAGATCTGGACGAGGCAATGACGAAGCGCCAGATACTTGCCGAGGAGCAGTCGGCGCAACTGCTGGAATTGCTCAAACAAAATACCCAATTGACCGAGTTGACCCGGGAAATGGCCGAGCGTATCGAAGCACTCGCCTTGCAGCTTGCACAGCGTGAGCTTCACAAACCGTAGCCGTGAGTAGCCCCGATAAGCGTAGCGCATCGGGGAGCCCCGGATGGCGGCGCGGGTGTCTTATCCGGGCAACGCCCCTGCGCAGCGTGCGATTCATTCGCAGAAAACTGTGACCATCACATGGGGCTATTATTTCCGCACCAGAAGCATCATGACTCTGCCTGCGCTATTTGTAACGCTGGCCGCGCTGGCGCTACGTTTCTCTTTCACTTTGCAATGAGACTGATATGAGCAACATCACCATTTATCACAATCCGGCCTGCGGCACGTCGCGTAACACGCTGGAGATGATCCGCAATAGCGGTACTGAACCGACCGTTATCCATTATCTTGAGACTCCACCGTCACGCGATGAACTTGTCAAACTCATTGCGGATATGGGGATCAGGGTACGGGAACTGCTGCGTAAAAATGTTGAGCCGTATGAAGAACTGGGGCTTGCGGAAGATAAATTCACTGACGAGCAGTTACTCGACTTTATGTTGCAGCATCCGATCCTGATTAATCGCCCCATTGTGGTGACGCCACTGGGGACGAAACTGTGCCGTCCTTCAGAAGTGGTGCTGGATATTCTCCCGGATGCGCAGAAAGGACCGTTTGCTAAAGAAGATGGCGAGAAGGTCATTGATGGGGCAGGTAAACGCCTGAAATAAATCTCAAAGGGGGGCGGATGTCCCCTTATGATGGCTTCGCCATTCCTTCCTGCCGCTCTTTCCGGTACGGCTCATCGCGTCAGTGTACTGGCACTATTACCGCGCAAACTATTTCTGGCATATTAATACTCTGCAACGAAATTACATCATATTAAGCTCGCTTAATGCATTGATAAAAAACAATAAAATTAATATCCACGCTATGTGTTAATAAGGAAATTCTTAAAAGGAATTATAAATTGTAAAATTTATACATTGCTTAAAAAGGGCTTGATATGCTGTTGCTCTCTGGGAGAGAACAAGACAGGAAAAAAATCATGCTTTTAAATGAAAAAGCTGCCCCTTATGAAAAAGAATATAGGGTTAAGCGGCATGGCAATAAGAGCATTAAAAATATATTTCTTAAAAGTGATCACCGTTTTACGAATTATATGGGTCTAAATTTTAGAAACGCAGATTTTGCTGGTGAAGATCTGTCATTTAGTGATCTGAGAAATGCCGATTTTTCATATGCATGTTTACGCGGAGCAAATCTTAGCTATTGTTCTTTGAAAGGGGCAATCTTTGATTATGCCAATTGTTATGGTGTGAACTTTACGGAAAGCGATCCTGAAAATGCGAGCTTTTACAAAACGGTTTCCGAGTCAGACGCGTTATCTGATTCCGTAGTAAAACCCAATCTGCTGGTTTCCATCTATATGCCCACGTGGAACAGAGAGGAATTAGCAAAGCGCGCTGTTGAATCGATCCTGAAACAGGAATACGAGAACTGGGAGTTGATCATTGTTGATGATTTCTCTCCCAATTTCCTTAACCTTCAAGGGTTTATTGAGGGTCTGGCGGACCCTCGCATAAAATATATCAGAAATGATTATAACTCCGGCGCTTGTGCTGTGAGAAATCAGGCGATTACGCTTGCGAATGGTTATTTTATCACTGGTATTGACGATGATGACGAGTGGTTGCCAAACCGTCTCACATCCTTTCTTAAGGAACAACACAAACTGAATCAGCATGCATTTTTATATGCCGATGATTATATTTGTGATGCATCAGGTTATCTCTCGCTGGAGAGTTTAAGGCTTTATCCAAAACCCGATTATAACCAGCAATTATTTAACAAAAAGAATATCGTCGGAAATCAGGTTTTCACCTTAACATCGCGTTTGCAAACTGTCCTTTTTGATACGCAGCTTGCCGCGGCGCAGGATTATGATGCGTTTTACCGACTGGCAGAGCAATATGGCGGACCGTTTAAACTGAATCTTGCCACGCAAATTCTTTATGTAAACCACGGTGAAGTAAGAATAACCGCTTCCAGGAAGAAATTTTCGGGCTATTTCTCTTTTTATAAAAAACATAGCGATAAGTTCGACAAGACAAGTAAGAAGTACCAACTTTTCACACTTTACTATATTCGCAAAAAACCGATGTCTTTTCGGGTTTTTAGAAGTTTACTGTGCTTACGCAACGTTAAGCGTTACATGATGCTGCAAACTGTGTTTAAGGATAAGAAATTCTAAAACGTTACGGGCAACCCGTTGCGTATGATCAGTCAGCATCTTCATCTCAAGCTTACTGGGGCTTAACAATCACGATCACCGCTTTCTGGATGAGCGCCTCAGCAGGGACGCTATTCTCAATATCTCATTCACGCCGGATGTCGCGACCCGCTATTGCGGGTCACGCTGTTGTCCGCCATTGAGCGTCGCCCGATCCTCAACCTGTAGAAAAACCTTTTAGCGCAGCGCAGGAAATGCAGCGGTACTAGCCGCCAGTGAGGCGTCATATGCGCCTGCGTAATGCGTTTACCGTGCATTGCGCAAAAATTCGCATCTCTGCTTTACATTTCATTCATGATATTGATAATCATTATCAAAATATTTCTTATTGTTGTTATTTGTTTCTTTTACGGAATGATCCCCAAAAAAGATGGGGAATAATGATTGAGGGTTGTTTGCATGCGATTTTCCCCTTTATACGGCGCGATGGCTTTGGTCTTTACGTCGCCGCTTTATGCGCAGGATGCGACAAGTAGTGATGATGAATTGATTGTTAGCGCGACACGTACGGAGGGGTCACGTAATGACTCCCCCCAGGTCATTAAGGTAATAAGCGAAAAAGAAATTGCCCAGCAACGGCAAATCACCTCGGACACCTCGCAGATCCTCAGCAATTTACTGCCGTCATTTTCGCCTCCGCGGCAGAAAATGTCCGGCAGTGGCGAAACGCTTCGCGGGCGTATGCCGCTGGTGATGATTGACGGTATTCCACAGTCAAACCCGCTGCGCCCGACCGGGCGAGAAATGCACACCATTGACTCGTCAATGATTGAGCGCATTGAGGTGATCAAAGGAGCGAACGCCAGCAACGGCGTCGGCGCCACGGGCGGGGTGATAAATATCATCACGAAACGCGCGCAGCCGGGCACCGTAAACCAACATTTCAGCGTGGAAACCACCACCCCGACGGCGGAATTTGACCGTGATACCCAGGCATATAAAACCAACTACAGCATCAATGGCAGCGAAGAGTATATCGACTATCTTTTCTCGCTGAGCTATGAAGACCAGGGCCTGTTTAAGGATGCGAATAATCACGCCATTGGCGTTGATAATACGCAGGGCGACCTGATGGATTCCCGCGCATGGGACATGCTGGCCAAGGTGGGGTACTGGCTGGATAACGATCAGCGCATACAGTTGAGCCTCAACCGTTACCGACTGAAAAACAAAGATAACTACGTCAGTGTGAGGGGCGACCGCGACGCTGGCGTGCTCACCACCTCGGTGAAGGGTAACCCGGAAGGCAGCGCCCCCCACAACGATGTCTGGACCGTGGGCACAACCTACGATAACCATAACCTTGCGGGCATGAAGCTGACGGCGCTCGCATATTATCAGCGCTATGAAGCGTTGTTTGGCGCAACCAACTCCTCTTCTTTCCAGGACCCTGCCATTGCGCCCATTGGCACCCTCTACGATCAGAGCCGGGCCTATACCGAAAAATACGGCAGTAAAATTGCGCTGACCAGGGACGATATCTGGGATGATCGCATCAAAGCGACGCTGGGTTTCGATACCCTGTTTGATAACTCGAAACAGGATTTGTGGTCTACCGGGCGCACCTATGTGCCGGAAATTAATTACACCGACCTGTCTCCTTTCCTGCAAATGGAGTTTTCGCCTGTTGAATCGGTGAAATTAAGCGGCGGTGTGCGTTATGAGTACGCGCGTCTGAACATCGACAGCTATCAGACGGTGTGGGCGAATGACCGTGTGAAAGTGGAGGGCGGAACACCGTCCTTTGATAAGACGCTCTATAACGCGGGTGTGGTGTGGACCCCCATTGAGCCGCTCAGCCTGTTTGCCAGCTACAGCGAAGGCTTTACCGTGCCGGATGTCGGGCGCGTACTGCGCGGCATCGATACGCCGGGGGTAAAACTCAATGACTACAGCGGCCTGCAACCCATCGTCACGAAAAACAGTGAAGTCGGGTTCCGGGTGCAGCAAGCCCCGTTTGACCTCGAAGCCAGTTATTACAAATCTACCTCGAAGCTGGGGAGTCGCGTGGAACTGGTCAATGATGCGTTTGTTGCCCGTCGCGAAAAAACAGAAATTGATGGCGTCGAAATTAGCGCGGGCTACAGCCCTAATGCGGACCACAAGCTGACGTTAGCCTGGTCGCACATGCGCGGTCGTTATGACAGCGATGACAACGGCAGCCTGGATGCGAAACTCGATGGCCTGAATATCTCCCCGGATCGTATCATCGCCAGTTGGTCGGCCAACTGGAATGCCGAATTGAGCACGTTCCTGCAGGCTAACTGGGCGTTAAGTAAAGCGTTCGACGACGCGGAAAAAGACTTTTCGGGCTATGCGCTGGTGGATGCTGCCGTGGGTTACAAACTGCCTTACGGTAAGCTGAATCTCGGTATCTCTAACCTGCTGAATAAGCAGTACGTTACCTACTATTCCCAGAGCGCTTCTGTTGATCCGGACCGCTATTTCGCCGGACGCGGGCGCACAGCCACGCTCGGCTACAGTATTGATTTTTGACTCAGACCGCCCCTTTCCGGGGCGGTATCAATGATGATGAAAAACACATTCTCATTTTCTCTGACGCGCCGCCGCGCGCTCCAGTCGCTGTTGCTGGGTGTTGTCTCACCGACGCTGTTTGCCCGTCAACCGACCGCACTGCGTGCCGTGTCACTTTTCCAGGGAGCGACTGACAGCATGGCTGCGTTGGGTGCCACACCCGCTGGCATTGTTGAGTCCTGGACGGAGAAACCGGTTTATCGTTATTTGCGCCCGCAGTTCTCCGGTGTACCACAGCTCGGGCTTGAGACGCAGCCTGCGCTGGAAAAAATCGTATTGCTCAACCCGGACATTATTTTTGCCTCCCGCTTCCGTCACCAGGATATCGCGCCGCTGTTGCAAAAAATTGCCCCTGTTGCGCTGCTTGATGATGTCTTTGAGTTCAAAAAAACACTGAGGGTCGTGGCAGAAAAGCTGGCGATGAAAAGCGCCGCGGCACAACTGCTTGAGCGCTGGGATGCGCGCGTTGCCACGCTGCGTAATCTTATCCGGACGCGATTTGATACGGCGAACGGCCCGCAGGTTTCGGTGATTGAGGTGCGCCCTGATCATATTCGTAGCTATGTTGCGCAAAGCTTTCCGGGCTCGGTGATGTCCGAACTGGGTTTTGCCTGGAGTGAACAGGCGATGCAGGCGCAAAGCGCTTCGTTACGTTTCTCCGGCATGGAGAATATTCCTTTGCTGGATGCCGATATCTTTTTCATTTTACTGCGCGCTAACAGTCCGGCGATCGCCCGGCAGTATCAAACACTCACGGCACATCCGCTCTGGCAGCAACTGCGGGCGGTGAAAACGGGACAATTATGGGTCGTGGACAGCGTGCCCTGGAGTTTGTCCGGCGGCATTCTGGGAGCGAATCAAATCCTCAACGATGTGGAATACGCACTACTCAGGGGGCGAGCATGAGAGGGCGATTTCTGCTCTGTGGCCTGCTGCTGGTGGTGATGGCAGTGGTCAGTATGATGACAGGCACCCGCTTTTATACCTTCGCGCAGTTAACAAATGCGCTGTTACATGCGGACCCGACCAGCGCGGTGGATACCATTATTCGCACCTCACGTTTGCCGCGTACCCTGCTGGCGATGGGGGTAGGGGCTTTTCTGGCGGTGGCGGGCGGCTTGATGCAGGCATTGACCCGTAATCCGTTAGCCGCACCGGGACTGTTTGGCGTTAATGCCGGTGCGGCGTTGATGATTGTGCTGGTGGGCAGTTTTTTCGCCATTAGCTCCCCCTGGGTCACATTGTGTCTGGCGTTTACCGGCGCGTGTGCCACCGGCACGCTGGTCTGGTTCACCAGCCGTATTAGCAAAGGCCAGCTCAACCCACTGCGCCTGGTGCTGGCAGGTGTTGCCATTACCGCGCTGTGTAACGCCTTTACTCAGGCGATACTCGTTATTGACCAGGAGACGCTCGATACCATGCTGTTCTGGCTGGCGGGCAGTCTTGCTGGAAATGATCTTGTGCATCTGTACCCGGTACTGCTCCCTGGCGTGCTGTTGGTGGTCGCTGCCTGTCTGTTCGCCGGGCAAATGAGCGTGCTGAACGCTGGCGAAGAGATCGCCCGTGGGCTCGGGCTCAACATCGCACTGGTACGATTGCTGGCCAGCGTTCTGGTGGTTGGGCTGGCGGGCTGCGCGGTAGCGCTGGCAGGCAATATCGGCTTTGTCGGGCTTATTGTGCCGCATATCGCCCGCCAGTTGTTTGGCAGCGATCTGCGCCAGTCGCTCCCGGCCAGTGCCGTGCTCGGTGCTTTGCTGCTACTGGTTGCAGACATTGCCGCCCGGGTTGTGATTTTGCCGCAGGAAGTCCCGGTTGGGGTGATGACGGCACTCATGGGCGCGCCGTTCTTTATTTTGCTGGCGCAGCGCAGGGGGAACCATGCCGAATAGCCAACTTTTCCGTGTGGGGCCCTTTTCACGCCAGTTCTCGCCGCGTTTGCTGCCATTATTACTGGCTTGTTTACTCATCACCATGCTCGTTACCCTTGTGGCGCTGAGTATCGGCGATGTAGCGATTTCGCTGCCGCAAACCTTTTGGCTCCTGTTCCAGCCTGACGCCCGTCCGCAGAGTTTTATTCTGCATGAGTTACGTTTACCGCGCGTGGCGCTGGCGCTACTGGCCGGCGGCGGCTTAGGGATGGCCGGGCTCATCATGCAAACGCTGGTACGTAACCCGCTGGCCTCGCCGGATACCCTGGGCGTAACGACCGGAGCAAGCGCCGGTGCGCTGATATGGCTCTCCTTTTTCAGCCTGCAATACGGCAGCGCAGGGATGCCCTGGGCGGCGATGGCAGGCGCGGCCTGCGCTGTTGGGCTGATTTTCCTGCTCTCCTGGCGTAAAGGGCTCACGCCGCTGCGCCTGATCCTGACCGGTGTCGGTGTCTCGGCTCTGGCAGGGGCGGTCGTCACGTTAGTTCTGGTCTTTAGCCCGCTTACCACCACCTTTTCCGCCTGGGTGTGGCTAAGCGGTAGCGTCTATGCCGCGACTTGGGAGAAGGTGCTAAGGCTGCTGACGATTTATCTCTGGGCACTTCCGGTGGTGGTTTTTTTGCTGCGCTACCTGAAAACGTTGCAATTGCATGATGAGCTGGCGACCGGACTCGGCGTGCGAGTACATCCCCTGCGGGTGCTGTTGTTGCTCGGCTGCGTAGTGCTCTCCGGCGGGGCGATTGCGCTGGTGGGGGCAATGGCTTTTGTCGGTCTGATAGCGCCGCACATTGCCAGGCGGGTGGTGCGTCAGGGCTTTTTTGGTCAGGCCTTTGTCACCGTTTGCTGTGGGGGCTGCATGGTGACCACCGCCGATCTGCTGGCCCGAACCCTGTTTCGGCCCGCTGATATTCCGGCCGGGGTTTTTGTGGCGCTGGCCGGTGCGCCGTTCTTTTTATGGCTGCTTATCCGGCAGCGAACGTAACCGATGAGGAAATCGTGTCTCTCACAACGCAAAAGCTGAGCATCAGCTACCACCAGCAACAGGTGATCGATTCGCTGGATTTAGCCCTGCCAGCGGCAAAAGTGTCGGTGCTGATTGGCAGCAACGGCTGCGGTAAAAGCACGCTGCTTAAAGCCATGGCGCGACTGCTGACGCCACAGTCAGGGACGGTCATTCTTGATGGCGCGGACATTCACACCAGCAATACGGCGCAGATTGCCCGCCAACTGGCCATCTTGCCGCAAACCCCCGTCGCACCGGAGGGAATCACCGTGCGTCAACTGGTCAGCCTCGGGCGTTTTCCTTACCAGAACTGGCTGCGACAGTGGTCAGCGGAAGATGAACAGCAGGTGGAGGAGGCGTTATGCCTGACGGGAACCACCGCTCTGCAACATCGCCCGGTGGATGCGTTATCCGGCGGGCAGCGTCAACGGGTGTGGATTGCCATGACGCTGGCACAGGCGACAAACACCGTGTTACTGGACGAGCCCACAACCTACCTTGACCTGGCGCATCAGATTGAGATTCTGGAACTGTTGCGCGGCCTCAATCAGCAGCAGGGCAAAACCATTGTGATGGTACTGCACGATCTGAACCTGGCCTGTCGTTATGCCGATCACCTGGTGGCCGTACATCAAGGCCGGGTGTATGCGCAAGGGGCGCCAAAGCAGATCATGACGGAAGCTCTGGTGAACAAGGTGTTTAATTTGCGCTGTCGGATTATTGACGATCCTTTCTTCCATACGCCGTTGTGCATTCCTTTTCCGGGAGACTCGCATGCTGACGAGTGAGGAACATACGTACCTGCAAACCGTGTTTCGCCTGCGCTCACTCGCACAGGCAGACTGGCGAAGCGTGCCGGGCGAGGTACTGCGGGATGCGCAAACCTGTCGGGAGGTACTTGCGCGCGTGATGCCGCTTATCGGTGCGCCGGACCTGGCGATTGCCGCATCGCTTTTCGCCAAAAGAGTGGCATTTCTCGCATCCGGGAGTGTGCTTTACGCGATGAGTGTGTTTGATAAAGGCCTGCCGTTATCACTCACGGCGTGTCGACTGGAATATTCGCACGATAACGGTTTGTGGACATCGTCGTTGCCAGCCGATATTACGGCGACGGGGTACGCCCCAGGTGCGCGTGATGCGTGGCGTGAAACCATTGTCAGTACCTTATTCAGAACGTTTTTCGCGCCGCTGTGGCAAAGCCTGTCACAGGTGAGCGGTTTGCCGGAGCACATTCTCTGGGAAAATACCGCAGTGCGGGTCTACTCCTTATATCAGGGACGGATGGAGGGGCTTAGCGCCGATCAGGAGAAGCGCCAACAGGCGGATTTTGCCTGGCTGCTGGAAGAGGCTGACCCGTCACTGTTTGGCCTGCCATGGAACCCGCTAAGACGTTTTCGTCGGCCCCTGCAAAAAGACGTGGCGGGAAACAGGGTGCGCTTTCGCCGCACCTGCTGTTTTTATTACAAAACGGTGCAACCTGTGGAGTATTGTCACAATTGCCCGCTGTGTAAGGCAACGTCGTTCTAGATTGCGTGCGCAGCGGTTATGGGCGGGAGCTTAGTGGTATCATACAGCGCGGGTCTGCCAGGGCGAAAAACTCAGGCAGGCAATGAGCCGCAGGGACCGGCAAGGACGCTACGGAGTTCGCTTAAAGGAACCGCTTTTGCAAAGTACCACCCCTGCGCGCAGCCTCCCGGTACGTTATCTTTCAGAAACTGATACTGTATGTCTGTCTCCACCCCTTCAAAGACCACTATTTTAGGTATGTTTTTAAACATCTCTATCAAACCAGGAAGAATATCTTTATTGGTGGATTCTGTTCCTATTGAATCCGTTATCGACTTATCAATCTTAATTTCGCCCACGTCAAGTAAGGAAAGCCAGTTCAGGTTTGAATAACCGGTTCCGAAATCGTCGAGGGCAAACATAATACCGGTCCCCTTAAAAAGGTCCATCGAGCGTTTAATATCTTCTGTACCGGAACTTTGCCTTTCTGTAATTTCAAGAATGATCGATTCGCCTGCAACGTTTTCATCTTTTAACGTGCTGAGTAATTTTTCACGAAACTCCTCCGAGCAGATGTCCGCGCAACTGACGTTGATGCTAAGGGTGATATCGCTGTTCAGCAGTATCGGCGCGCACTCTCTAATGGAATGCTCAACCACATACAGGCTAATCTTATTTATTAAGCCATTTTTTTCCGCGAGAGGAATAAATATATCCGGGCCGATACGTCCGATTTGAGGGTCCGTCCAGCGTAACAGTACCTCGACGCCGGTTATTTGGCGGTCTTTAAGCCTGTAGATGGGTTGATAGACAAAATGCAACTCGCGGTTTTCGATTGCGTGTTTCAGTCGGGAAAGTAAAGACTCTTTATGTGACACGTTATTAACGTACAGCGCGCCAATCAACAGACCGATGATAAGCGATGCACTAAACAGAGAAATCAGGATATACAAATTGTTTTTGAAAAATAAAGGGAGTGATGTCCCGGCAATAACGCAAATGTCATTCGTACTATTACAGGCATGCTCCGTAAAATACAACCAGGAGTGTGCTTTGTTATGTTCTACAGACTCCAGTAAGTGTGTGTTTTTTCCAATCATAAAAAAATGATTTTCATGTTTGAAATCACCTATGATGGCATCAAAATCCATCTTATTGGCTTCCTCCCAAAAACGCTGGAAGGCAAAAGGTGACACCGTTATGGCAAAATTACTGGTATAAAAGACGTCTGCCGTAATGTTTTCTTCAATCTGCGCATCAAAGACCCACGTATAGCTCCCCCGGTTGACCTTATTTCTGAACATGTTCAACGAAAGGGGCGCGTTCAGTTTTCCCCAGAGGGCCGAACAGACAATTTTCTCATCCTCAACATAGGCGATATCTTTAATAAGCGGGTAAGGCCAGAGCCGTTTACGCAGCGCCTGCTGGTATTGAGCACTGCATGGTTCATAGACCGCAAACTCTTGTCGCAGCCCATCAATCAGTTTAACTTGCGAAATAAGGCTATTGCTGCGTGCCAGAATGGATTCAGCATAATCTTCTAGTTTTTCATGGGCATAGATATAGTACACCCCCAGGCCTGCGCCATACAGGGCACCGAAGGTTAACACTATGGATAATGCGTAAATGCCGATCCTGTGGTGGAGAGTTCTCAGTATTTGCAGTGGCATTGTTGACAACATTCCCCTGTCTTTATGGTTATCCAACGTGCACGCTCGGTACAGTATTAACCCTATCCCAGTCATGCTCTCAGACCTGAGAGGTAAACCGCACTTATCGTGATTATCGGCCATATTGCCCGGGACTTTATCTGTTATCGCTGTTCATTCCTGCGACCGTCGTCAACACCAGTGGAATGGCGCCATGAATTGCAAAAAAGTACCCTTTCAAAGGTGAATGTTAAAAAGAGTGATTCCCGTAAAGATTCTCAAAGCAATACAATATTCGACACCCGTAAATATTTAAAAGAGAAATATCTTAACGCCGACGCTGAGATTGACCGTGAATGGCCTGAGCACCGGTCGGTTCAGCAAGGGGGGTGATCAGGTTTGGTTTAACTTTAATGATGCACTGATTTGTCTGCGCCAGCGCGAGTATTTGCGTGGCGGTTAGTTGCTTAACCGTCTGAATTAATTCAATGTCCATGTTTAAAAAGCTTTCGGCTTGTTTGGCATCTTCAGTTGCTACGCGTTGTGCCAGTAAAAGATATGACAAATTAAGATTGTGAATTTCTTTAAGGACAGAAACTTGTGTGGTCATTTATACGCCGGATTAAGAAACGGAAGAGAGAGGTGTTCACCAGGAAAACCCGCTGCTGTTATGATACATGCAAAATACAACTTTCGTGTGAAAATTTACATTATTTTCACAATACGGTTATATCTGGCCCGAAAATATTTCCAGAATGTCATCCTGAGAATGGGTTAATAATGAAAGTCATTCGCGTTGGCGTTACGGAAATTATGTTTCTATAACAGAGAAAGTATCGCGACTGGCAATGTGCCATTAGCCGTTTTTAACGGTATCTACACGGTCCTGGCCGTTGCCCGCCTCCCTGAGGCACGAGTCGCGCATCAGAAACTTACCATTTTCACCTGACATATATATTTCCACCTTATAGCGCCTCCATTCCCCTATTTCGCATATACGAAAACGAAGAGGTATGAACTCTTAATCTGACCAGGATCAAAAACCATTTCCCAGGATTAATATAAAAAGACAGTGTATTTCACCAGCAATGCCTCTAATTGCATTTTTCAGCTTAGCTTATGCGTAAGCAGTTAATATATTTATTACCAAAAAATCTTTTTAGTCACACTTCGTTTATTACTAGAGTTGGTTTCCGGACAATTTTGAAGGAAAACAACCATGACCTCAACCCAGCGCATTGCCCGTCACGATACTGATTTACTGGAAATTCATCCCGTTGCCGGAAATATTGGCGCGGAGATACGCAATATTTCGCTTTCGGCTGATCTTGATGATAACCATATTCAGCAAATTGAAAATGCACTCGTAAAGTATAAGGTTTTATTCTTCCGTAAACAGCATCATTTGACCGATGAAGCCCATCAGGCCTTCGGTGCGCGTCTGGGTAAGATCGTGGCGCATCCTACGGTGCCGTCGCCTGCGGGCACCAAATTGTTCGAGCTGGATGCCTCCAAAGGTGGTGGTCGGGCAGACTCCTGGCACACCGATGTCACCTTTGTGGATGCTTTCCCGAAAATATCCATTCTGCGCGGTGTCACCATCCCGGAATATGGTGGTGATACCGTCTGGGCGAATACCGCATTAGCCTATGAATTATTGCCGGAATCGTTAAAACAATTTGTCGGTACACTGCGCGCTATTCACAGTAATAATTACGACTACGGCGCAGAACGTATTGTCACCGAAGAACATCGCCTTAATCACCATAAAAATGTTTTTGTCTCTTCTGTATGGGAAGCGGAACATCCGGTAGTACATGTTCATCCGGTAACCGGCGAGCGCGCCTTATTACTTGGTCACTTTGTGAAAAAACTGGTCGGCTTTAACAGCCGTGAATCGGCACAGCTTTTTGAATTACTGCAAAACCGTATTACCCGCCTGGAAAATACCGTGCGCTGGCAGTGGCAGCAGGACGATGTGGTTATCTGGGATAACCGCAGCACTCAGCATTACGCCGTCAATGATTATGGCAACCAGCCACGTCTGGTCCGTCGCGTCACCATTGAAGGCGAACCGGCCGTCGCCATTGACGGCAGCCGTAGCCGCACCGTAACCCGTCCGCAGGATGCCGTAAACGATACCCCAGACAGGGAAGTGAACTATGCAGCGTCGTGATTTACTCAAGGCCATGGCGGCGTTCGGGGTCTACAGCATGATCCCGGCTATCGCGCGGGGGGCAAATGTGGCCCGCAAATATGATGGCGTGACGCTCAATGTCTCCACCTTCAGTACCGCCTGGCCGCAACTGATTCGCCAGTGGCTGCCGGAATTTGAAGCCCTGACCGGGGCAAAAGTGCAGCTCGATACGCCTGCTTTCCCGGTTTACAACCAGCGTGCCGACCTGGAACTGTCGACACGCGGATCGGCCTATGACGTGGTCAACGTCACCTTTATCTACACCAGCCGCTGGATCAACGCGGGTTGGCTGACCCCGCTGGATGAGTTTGTCGCCAATCCCAATCTCACGCCGGCTGACTGGGGGTTACAGGATTTTCTGCCTGCTACCCTGGCGGCGGAAACCGGACGCGATGGCAAATTGTACGGCATCCCTTATGTGGTGGAAGCCATGCTGACCGGGGCCTCACGCTATGACCTGATTCAACAGGCCGGGCTGGCATTCCCGAAAACCACCGATGATCTGGTGAAGGTTCTACAGGCGGTGAACAAGAAAGAGCGCGTCGCCGGGTATGTCACCGACAATCACTATGGCTGGACCTTTATTCCCTATCTGCAGGCCTTTGGCAGCAACGTGTTCCGCGCACCGCCGGATGACCTGTTCCCGACGCTGGATACCCCGGAAGCGGTGCAGGCGGCTGACTATTTTGCCCGCCTTATTCGCGAGTTTGGCCCGAACGGCGGCATCACCTATACCGCCGACCAGTCCTTGCAGGCGCTTAAACAGGGAAGGGTGAACCTTTCTGACGCCAGCCAGACCTACCTTGCACAACTGGGCAATACGGAAAGCTCGCGCACCCTGAACTCGGCTCATTTTGGCCCAATGGTCAATGGGCCAAAAGGGTGGTTCCCCGGCATGGCGACCCATGCGCTGGGTATCCCGGCAGGTTCGAAAAATAAAGAGGCGGCGTGGGCGTTTATCCAGTGGGCGCTTTCGAAACAGAACACGGCACGCACGCTGGCCGCCGGATACGGTTCACCGACCCGGCGCAGCGATATCGACTCGCCGGTGTTCCGTTCTAAGCAGGTGATCAACGGCGTCGATCTGGCGCAGCTTTCCATTGATGCCATCGACCAGGCGGGCAAGGGCGGTTACATGAAATACCGCACCGTGGAGTTTTATCCGCAGGTTGACCAGCAATTGAACAAAGCCATTGCGCTGATTGCCTCCGGACAGCTTTCGGCAAAAGAGGCGATGGCCCAGGCGCAGGCCGGGACGATTGCGGATTTAAAACGCGCCGGGGCGAAGATTTAGAGCCTGAATACAGGCTATTTTATTTGCCATTTTGGTCCTGGGCAGGGCTCACACAAAACGCATAGCGTTTTGAACGCCCGTTAGGGCGGCCCGGAGGGTGTGCGAAGCTAATAATCCTCACGTACTTCAAGTACGCTCCGGTTGTTCCGCGCTGTCCGGGTCCAAACTGCCTGCAACAATTACGCCTGTAGTTCAGGCTCTATGGAATTGAAACGATGGCACAACTCAAAAGCTGGCGTCAGCGCCAGCATTACGCCTGGCTGCTGGGGTTATCGCCGTCGCTTGTGGTGCTGACGCTGTTAACCCTGGTCCCGGCGGCGGCGCTGCTGGTCACCAGCCTCACGCCGTTCAGCCTGACTAACCCGGAAGCGACATTCACCTTTAGTAACCCACTGGTGAACTATCAGCAGTTGCTGCATGACGACCGTTTTCTCAACTCGCTGGTGACGCAGCTTAAGCTATCGGTGGTGAGTGTCTTCTTCCAGGTGCTGATCGGACTGCTGCTGGCGCTGCTGCTGAATGGCTCATCGCGGCTGCTCAACGGGGTGCGTACTTTGTTGCTCATCCCTATGGTACTGCCGCCGATTATCGTGGCGCTGATCTGGAAAATTATCTACACCCCGGACATCAGCCCGCTGCACCAAATTCTGGAGCGCATCAACCTGCCGCTGAACTCGCTTATCGCCAACCCGGACACCGCGCTGTGGGCGATAGTGGTGGCCGACGTCTGGCAGTGGTTTCCGTTCACCATGCTGATGGTGCTGGCGGCCCTGCAAATGGTGCCCAACGAACCGCGCGAAGCGGCAAGCCTCGACGGTGCCTCGTCGTTCAATATCTTCCGCTACATCGTATTGCCGCACCTCAAACCGGTGCTGGCGGTGTGCATTCTGTTTCGTCTTATCGACAGCTTCAAAGCCTTTCCGCTGATTTACATCCTCACGGACGGCGGACCGGGCTCGGTGACAGAAGTCACTAACTACTACGGTTTTATTCAGGCTTTTAACTTTTCCTGGTGGGGATACGGCAGCGCCATCGCGGTGGTGATCCTGGTCGGGGTGTTTATTTTAAGCTGGCTGATTGGCCGTGCGGGGTGGAATGATGACAGTACAGCACACTGATGAACGCCGTCCGCTCGCGTTCACCGTTACGCGGCGCAAGAAGTGGCGTTTCAAAGGCAAACGCACGCTGGCGGCGTTACTGCTGCTGGTGTTGTTTCTCGTACCTTTCCTGTGGATGGTCATCATGTCGTTGCGCCCGTCGATGGATGCGTTCGACCTGACGCTGTTTTTCACGCCCACGCTGGAGGCGTATCGCCAGTTGATTGCCGGGAATTTCCTGCAGCCGTTTGGCAACAGCCTGATGGTCAGCGTGATTTCCACGGTATTTTCGCTCCTGCTCGGCGTGCCAGCCGCCTGGGTGCTGACGCGCTGGCGCTTTCGCGCCCGTCGTTATGTGGCGCTGTGGATCCTGGTGACGCGCATGGCGCCACCCATCGCCTTTACCATTCCGTTCTTTCTCGCCTTTCGCTGGCTTGGCCTGCAGGACACCATCATCGGACTGGCGATTGTCTATCTCACCTTTAACCTGGCGGTTGTTATCTGGCTGATGCAGACCTTCTTTGCCGCCATTCCGGTCACGCTGGAAGAGGCGGCGTGGATGGATGGCTGCTCCCTGTGGGGCAGTTTCTGGCGGGTGTCGCTGCCGCTGGTCAAACCGGGCCTCGCGGCGACTGCCATTCTCTGTTTCATCTTCTCGTGGAACGACTTTTTCTACGCCCTGATTTTAACCCGTACTAACGCTATTACCGCCCCGGTCGCCATTGTGAATTTCCTGCAATACGAAGGGTGGGAGTGGAGCAAAATCGCCGCCAGCGGCACGCTGGTGATGTTGCCGGTGGTTGCCTTCACCCTGCTGGTGCGGCGCTATCTGGTACAGGGCTTAACCGCTGGTGGACTTAAGGATTAATAATGGCAACCCTGACACTCAACAACATCGCAAAACGTTTTAACGGGCAGACCATTATCCCTGGTCTGGATTTGACCATTCACCACGGCGAATTTATTGCCCTGGTGGGGCCGTCCGGCTGTGGAAAGTCAACGCTGCTGCGTATGATTGCCGGGCTGGAGGGTATCGACGGCGGCGAGCTGATTCTGGACGGCGAGGTGATTAACGATCTCTCGCCACAGGAGCGTAACATGGCGATGGTCTTTCAGAACTACGCGCTCTATCCGCACATGACGGTGGCGGATAACCTCGGTTTCTCGCTCAAAATGCAGGGCGTGGCGAAGGCGAAAATTGACAGCCAGGTGCGCCAGGCCGCCGACACGTTAGGGCTGACGCCGCTGCTGGCGCGTAAACCGTCGCAGCTTTCCGGCGGGCAGCGCCAGCGCGTGGCAATGGGCCGCGCGATCCTGCGCCATCCGCGTCTGTTCCTGTTTGATGAGCCGCTCTCTAACCTCGACGCCAAACTGCGCGTGGAGCTGCGCACTGAAATCAAGGCGCTGCATCAGCGGCTTAACACCACCATGATTTACGTCACCCACGATCAGATTGAGGCCATGACCATGGCCGACCGTATCGTGGTGCTGCGCGACGGGCATATTGAGCAGGTGGGCACGCCGCTGGAGTTGTACGACCGCCCGGCCAACGCCTTTGTGGCGAGCTTTATCGGTTCGCCGTCGATGAACCTGTTCACCGGGCACGTGGAGCGGCCTGGCATCGTGATGACCGATGACGGCATTGCCCTGCCGGTAGCCCAGACGCCGGGGCTGAATATCGGGCAGCGAGTGCTCTACGGGGTGCGACCACAGCACTTTGTGCTGACGCCGGGGGCGTCGATCGATGCCCATGTCAACGTGGTGGAACCCACCGGTTCGGAGACGCAGATCCTGCTTAATATCGGCCAGCAAAAAGTGACCACGCTGTTTCATCAACGCGTGGCGGCACTGCCAGGTGAAACGCTGAAAATCCTGCCGGATGCCCGTCATGCTCATTTGTTTGATGCCGCAAGCGGCGTGCGACTCAATTAACGCTGAGGGAGGTAATGAACAGGAAAGCGATTGTCTTTGGCGTCGATGGATTAATGATGCCGCCTGTCAAAAAGTCACTGCCGCAACCGCGCCTGTAGAGTTGTTGCGTGACGTTGTCACTTAATGTCAAAGCTCATGGGCATGTCACCTTAACCCAGGGGAGGCGCGTGACAGGCGGGCGCAACCATTGCTTATCGGCCTGGCGTCAAACGCGCTACCCTCGACGGTTCTATAATGCAGGCGTTACTGGCGCCAGATGGGACAGAAAGATGACCGAACATCGTTATACTCGTTACGGGAGTTTGCAAAACAAAGTGGTGGTGATCACCGGCGGGGCCAGCGGGATTGGCGCGGATCTGGTGACGGCGTTTCGCCAGCAGGAGAGCCGGGTACATTTTCTGGATATCGATATGACGGCGGGGAGTGCGCTGGCACAGGCTCGAGGCGCCTGTTTTCATCCGGTCGATGTGCGAAATATTGCCGCGTTGCGCGAGGCAATCAACAACATTGCCGCCCAGGAAGGCCGCATTGATGTGCTGATCAATAACGCCGCCCGTGACGACCGGACCGATACCTTCACGGTGGAACCGGAGGCCTGGCGCGAGAGCCTGGCGGTGAACCTTGATCACCAATTCTTTGCCAGCCAGGCCGTTGCCGCGCTGATGCAAAAAGGCGAGGGCGGCAACATCATTCTGACCAGCTCCACCAGCTTTATGAAGGGCAGACCGGGCATGTCCGGTTACACCACGTCAAAGGCGGCGATTGTCGGGCTAAGCCAGACGCTGGCGCGCGAACTGGGGCCATCGGGCATTCGCGTTAACTGCATCGTGCCGGGGGCGATTTCCACCCCACGTCAGCAGGCGCTGTGGCGCACGCCGGAATCCGAAAAGGAGATCCAGGCCATGCAGTCGCTGGATATCACCCTTGAAGGCCGGGACGTTGCCGCCATGGCGCTGTTTGTCGCCTCCGATGACGCCCGTGGCTGTACCGGGGGGCTCTTTTTTATCGACGCCGGTATCCGCCTGGTGTGACCGCATCTTCACCCCCGCACGCTGGCCGCGCGCACGTGCAGGGTGCGCCGGGGCGTCGTGATGATAGTGGTGACGACGCCCACAATATGCGCGCCTTCCTCCTCATCAATGTATACCGTGCGATAGTTTTCGTTCTCTGCCACCAGGCGCGGCGGTGAGAGGCGTAAACGCCGGACGGTAAAACCGCTCAGCAGGCGGGCGACGACGATATCGCCATCCGCCGGTTGCAGGCTGCTGTCCACCAACAGTAAGGATCCGGGCAGGATCGCCGCGCCGCACATGGCATCGCTGGCGGTGCGCAGCACATAGGTTGCGGACGGGTGGCTAATCAAGTGTGCCACCAGGTCGATCGCGCCTTCGATGTAATCGGCCGCCGGGCTGGGAAAAGCGCTGGTTGTCATTGCATGTCGCTCCCACGTAATGGCAGGCATAAGGCTGCCTGACAAACCTGTAGACGTCCTGATAAAGGTGAGGCTTGCGCCGCTGATACATCCATGATGACTGTTTTTATGTATTACTGTGTTTATATACAGTATCGCCAAAAAGGAGTATCGATCAAGCCGCCTCGCTGCGATTTTTGTGAAGAGATTGATGGCACAAGGATTTTTGTTGGATGATGAAAAAATGCGCGATTCGGGTATTTCTGGCCCTCATCTGGCCGCAGGCAACCTTGAGAATAATAAGGGAAAAAACGCTATTTTATTATTTCGCGGCGGTGGACGTTTTTTACATTCACTGGGCCAGCCACTACACTTAGCAGCAGTTTAACCATTGGATGGCGAAAATGACGGCATTGAAAACCCATAATTTCTTTTTTATCGTTCTGTTGTTGCTGGTCAGTGTGGCGTTTTTTAGCCTGATCCAGCCGTACTATGCAGCCATTATCTGGGCTGTTATTCTGGCGCTTATTTTTTATCCGCTGCGGGTGAAATTATCCGCCTGGTTACGGGGGCGTGACGGTATTGCTTCGTTGCTGACCGTACTGCTTATCTGCGTGTTGGTTTTTATTCCATTAATGATTATTGTTACGTCACTGATTGCGGAAATTAATGCGCTTTATCAACGGTTGCAAAATAACGCCACGGATTTACCACAACTCTTTACTGACAGTATTAGTTATCTGCCCGGTTGGGCGCAGGGATATTTACGTGAAAATGACTTTGACTCTGTCGGTGCCATTCGCGAAAAATTATCCGGTGTGGCGCTGAGCTCCGGGCGATATCTGGCGGGCAGCGCAGTGATTATTGGTAAAAATACCCTGAGTATTACCGTCAGTTTCTGTCTGATGGTCTATCTGCTGTTCTTTTTACTGAAAGACGGCTCCCGGCTGGTTCGCAGAATATTTACGGCTATTCCGCTGACGGACAAAATCAAACGCCGCCTGTTCCATAAATTTGCCAGCGTCTCCCGCGCCACGGTGAAAGGGACACTGGTGGTAGCAATTGTGCAGGGGGCGCTGGGAGGCTTCGGCTTCTGGTTTTCCGGCATTAACGGCAGCCTGTTGTGGGGTTCGCTGATGGCATTCATGTCGCTGATCCCGGCGGTGGGTACGGCGCTTATCTGGGTTCCGGCGGCTATTTTTCTCTTCTCCACCGGGGAAATTATCACCGGTACAATGATGACGCTCTATTTTGTCGTGGTGGTCGGACTGGCTGATAATATCCTGCGGCCATTATTAGTCGGCAAAGATACCCGGATGCCCGATTATTTAATTTTGCTGACTACGCTTGGCGGGTTGCAATTCTTTGGCATTAACGGTTTTGTGCTGGGGCCAATGATTGCCGGGCTGTTTATTGCATCGTGGAATTTACTCGCCGAAGACCGTGCGCTGGCGATGAAATCGGAACAATAATCTGTATTGCCGCCGCCGATATTTTTCACCGGCGGCTGTGATGCCATTTCCACAAACCTGGTGAGCACAGGTAAAGAAGTGAAAAGAATTTGAGGAAAAACAGGGCCTGTGGTAGAAATAGGGCGTGTTTTACTACTGAGGACAATCGTTCCGCCGCGATGAGAAGCAATGTGCGGATATTGTAATTTTATGGATAATTTGTTCAGGACGTTCATCTCTGGCTTTTCCCGTCTTACTTCTTCTGTCTTTCTGCTTTCCGGCGAACAACACTGGCGCTCGGCGCTATAGTCCTTTTCTCTCTGCTTAGGTTCGCGTAAATCACGCGACTTTCATTTTTTACGCACCGGGTTTTCCGTTAGGGAAGAACCCTGCAGGATTATATTCTCAAGCAGGAGAAGCATGATGATTTACTGGATATTATTAGCGCTGGCCATTGTGGCTGAAATAACCGGCACATTATCAATGAAGTGGGCAAGTGTGACTAACGGACACGCCGGTTTTATTCTGATGCTGGTGATGATTGCACTGTCATATATTTTATTATCATTCGCGGTTAAAAAAATTGCCCTCGGGGTGGCCTACGCCCTGTGGGAGGGGATCGGTATTTTATTGATCACCCTGTTTAGCGTTGTGTTGTTTGATGAAGCGCTCTCCCCGATGAAAATTGCCGGGCTGATGACGTTGGTGGTCGGGATTGTGCTTATCAAATCGGGCACCCAGAAAGCGGCTAAGACGCCGCAGGAGCGCTGCAATGCAACAGTTTGAGTGGGTTCACGGCGCCTGGCTGGCGGTGGCCATTGTGCTGGAGATCGTCGGCAATATTTTCCTTAAATTTTCAGCCGGTTTTCGCCATAAATTATACGGAATTGGCTCGCTGGTGGCGGTGCTTGGTGCCTTTGCTGCGCTGTCTCAGGCAGTAAAAGGGATAGATTTGTCAGTAGCTTACGCGCTCTGGGGTGGGTTCGGCATTGCCGCGACCCTGGCGGCGGGCTGGATCCTCTTCGGCCAGCGCCTGAATAATAAAGGCTGGATGGGGGTTATCTTACTGATTGTGGGTATGATACTAATAAAACTCGCCTGATGTGATCGCTGCCCGAATCAGAGGCAGCGAAATCCACCGACTGTATTACGCTTAGTTAACGGAAGTCCTCAACTGGCTGTTTTTCCTGTTAAGGATAGAGGGGGCAGTGCATGTTGAACCCATTTAGCTGGCGGAATATCCCGAATGCCAAAACCCTGTTCGTCATGATCTTCCTGGCAGGGATTGGGCTTATTTTTTCTATCGTTGCGCTGCTCTACCTTTCGTTGCATCTGATCAGTAGTAAAGCCAACGAAATTGATGAACACCGCACCGTACTGTCCGTGCAGGGGGCGATTCAGACCTCGGTAAATCGCGTGCGCTCGCTGGTCATTGATAACGCCGTCTGGGATGACGCGGTGCGGGAAGCGTATCGCCCACAGCTTGATACACAATGGCTCTACAAAACCTGGGGTGAGGGATTTAAAGTCAATAATCTCTATGACGGCACCTTTATTCTTGATGAAAACTTCAACGTCTTATGGGGAGCGTTTCACAGCGCCACATTTACGGAACATTCGCTCGATTTTTTTGGCAAGGGTTTACAGGCGCTCATCCGTAATAATTCGGCTTCACTGATTTCCAGTAATGACATTTATGCCGGGATTACCCGTACCCGCAGCGGCACCGCATTTATAGGGATAGGCCTTATCCGCCCGATGGTGGGTAATTTAGCGGTTAATGATAATACCCGGCGTTATCTGGTGATTACCCGCCACCTGAATACACAAATCCTTAAAGAGCTGGGCGATACCTTCCAGATAGCCGATTTAGCGTTCACGGAGCAGAAGCCGGATGAATTCGCCGTGCCGCTGGAAAGTTCGGCGGGGGAGGTGCTGGGCTGGTTAGACTGGTCACGGCGCCTGCCGGGCGCGGAAGCTGCCGAGGCGGCCTCTGCCAATATTCGTCAAATCGCCCTGCTGGCATCGGGATTGATCCTCCTGTTTATTCTCCTGAGCAGCGCCGGGTTGTATAAGCTGGCGAAAGGGGAAAATATTGCCCGTCGGATTGCCTTAACCGACTGGCTGAGCCACCTGCCTAATCGCCGCGCCCTGATTGAACATCTCGATAAGCTCGCCGCGCGGGGCGACACCAGTATGATGAGCGTCGCCTTTGTCGATCTTGATGGGTTCAAGGATGTGAACGACATTTACGGGCATGACGTGGGGGACCGCCTGATCAGAACCATCGCCCAGACGTTACGGGAGAAAGTGCCGACGCAGGGGATGCTGGCGCGGATGGGGGGCGATGAGTTTGCCATGACCATTGGCGGCCCCTGGGCAGAGGAGCAGACCGCGAGATTTGCCGGGCACGTGCTGGCGTATCTGAATAACCCCATCCAGGTGGGAGAGCGGACGATCCATATTGGAGCCAGTATTGGTATCGCCAGCGGCACGCTGGTGGAGTGCACCAGTACTGAGCTTTTCCGCCGTGCCGATATCGCCATGTACCACTCAAAAAGTATCGGCAAAGGGCGCATCACGCATTACGATGCGGCGCTGAACAGCGCTCGCGAGCGGCAGTTGCTGATTGAAAATGATATCCGTAACGGTATGGAACGCGATGAATTCGATGTCTGGTATCAGCCCATTGTGGATGCGCGTAGCCTGGCGATGGTTGGCGTCGAAGCACTTGTCCGCTGGCCGCGCCGCCCGGGTGGCGAACTTAAACCCGATGATTTTATTGTGATTGCGGAAACCAGTGGCCTGATTTACGAACTGGGGCAATTTGTTCTGCGTCGTGCCTGTAACGATCTGCAGGCGTATAGCGATTTAAAATTGTCGGTAAATATCTCCCCGGCGCAATTTCGCGATCCGGATTTTGAAGATAAGGTGGCGAAGGTGCTGAAAAGTACGCGCTTCCCGCCAGCACGTCTGCAACTGGAAGTGACCGAAACCTATGTAGTGGAAAATCCGGAGCGCGCACATATCGCTATTACCACCCTGAAAGCGCTGGGCATGTCGGTCGCACTGGACGATTTTGGTACCGGATACTCCAGTATCGGCTACCTGAGACGCTTTAATTTTGAAACGATCAAAATTGATAAATCCCTGGCCGGGCTGGTAGATGATGATGAACAAGCCTCGGCGCTGGTGAGCGGCACAATTCGTATCGCCAGTGCGCTGGGAATGATGGTGGTGGCCGAAGGCGTGGAAAATGAAAAGCAGATGAAGATGCTACGATTGGCCGGTTGCGACCAGTTACAAGGCTACTGGTTTAGCGAACCCATGCCGCTGGACGACATTTTGCATTTTCGTCATCTGCGGCAGGGCTGATTTTACTCTTTTGCCAGCGCTTCGAGTTTGTCACGAAAACCGGTCACCGAAATGGCCCGGTTGTCGGCGCGCCAGCGATCTTTGGCGGCCGGGGCTGAACTCTGGACCGCAATAAGCTGCCAGCCTTCGGCGGTTTTCAGCATCAACGGCGAGCCGCTGTCGCCGGGCAACGTATCACATTGATGAGACAGAACGCTGTTTTGCGCCCAGCCGGTAACAATGCAGTTTTCGTGGCTGTACAGCGTGTCCAGATGATCGGCCGGATAACCCGACTGCGTCACTTTGCGCTCTGCCACTTTGAGCGCATCCGTCAGCGCCGCTTTATCACCCACAAACAGCGGTAACGGCGTAATGCCGGATGGCGGGTTGCGCAGCACAACCAGCCCAAAATCCCAGGGTGCCGCGGATGATGGCACGATCCAGCCATCGCCATCGGGTTTCAACCTTTTACCCAGCGACGGATCGACGCGCCCTTCGATGCCGTGGATTTCATAACGCCAGGTTCCTTTCTGCGAAACAAACCGCAGCGCTACCGCTTTATCCGGTTTGCCGTTCGGCGGCGTCAACAGACAATGCCCGGCGGTTAAGGCCAGGTGAGGCGAAATAAGCGTCGCGGTACATAAATTGCCGCTTGCTGTTTCCAGTTGCCCAATCGCATCCCAGGGGGAGCGGGTCGGAGTGGTCACGCGAACGCGATCATCATGACCAAAGAACAGCGTCTTGATCTGAGCCGCATCAATGGTGTCATCATCACCATCGTCGGCATGTCCGTAAGCAGAAAAGAGAAAAAACGATCCCAGCAATAGCACAACGGTTTTTCGCATATCACACTCTGGTGGGGTAATTATGATTATTAAATGTGAACCCAGGTTTATAAACTATAGACGGGGCGAGAAAAAAGTGGGAGTAAAATCAGCGTGCTACATCAGGAAAGAAAAAGCCGAAGGGCAATGAGCGCGCAGACAATCAGCATTAACAGGATGAACTCGAAACGATAACGTCGCAGCATAGGCCCTCCAGAGAAAAACGGCGCTTCACCTCAGGGTTCAGCGCCGACGATTTACTCAGCCTGTACAGCAGGCGGGGTATTACACGGTAACTTATGCAGCCGGTTGAGCAGCTGGTTTAGTTGCAGTGTGTTTTACGTGTTTTTTATGGTGTTTTTTAGCAGCCTGAGCTTTCTGCTCTACAGCCGGTTTAGCCGCTGCTTTTTTGTGGTGTTTTTTCTTAGCAGCCTGAGCTTTCTGCTCTACAGCTGGTTTAGCTGCTGCTTTTTTGTGGTGTTTTTTCTTAGCGGCCTGAGCTTTCTGTGCAACGGTTTTTTTCTTGTGAACTTTTTTCGCATGCGTGGTTTTAGCCGGGGCAGCAGCAGGTGCAGCGGCCGGAGCAGCAGTAGTAGTGGTGGTAGCCGGAGCTGCAGTTGTGGCTGCGGTATCAGCAGCGAACGCAACAGAAGACAGACCCATAGCAGCGGCAACAACCAGAGCTAATACTTTTTTCATTCTGATATCCTCGAATTTGGTTTCATTGTTCAACCCCACTGCGGGGCCGTTGAAGAGACTATACCGACAGCGATGATCTCTTTCCGTGAGTGATTGGTTTCGGCGTGTAACGGGATGTACAAACGAGGCGGGGGGCGCAGAACGTAGTCTTTGTTAGATGATGAAAGTGTTTATTTTCAGATAGTTAGTTTTATTGTTATCAGTTGAACCATGTACATCCGCAAGGTGGACGTCATCGTTATTGTACGAATAAAGCCAGAAAGGGGGGCTGAAAGCCAGTACAGAGCCCCCCCGGCATGATTCAAAGCAATTTATTCATGTTATAGCCGGTGACCTGGTAGCCATTCGCTTCATAGACTTTTTTGGCATGCGCATTTTCGGCGGCGACGCGTAATTTGATTTGCCGGATACCTTCGCCTGCCAAAAGAGCCTCCAGACTTTGCATCGCGCGGCTACCGAGCCCTTTACCGCGAAACGCGGGCAGGAGGTAAAAGTCATAAATAAATGCCGATTGATCCTCCCCATTCGCCCGGTACCATAAATAGCCAATCTGCACTTCGCTGCCGTTATCTGTATGCACGATGCTTTTCAGGCTTTGACCTTGCGTTTGCACACCGTCGGGCAGGCTGGTGGCAATTTCCCGTTTTGCCTGCGCCAACGCCGCATCCTGGGAGAGGTGATAATTAGCGGCAATCTCCGCAGCATAGTCGGGAATAAAATAGGCCAGAAAGCCTGCGAATTCCGTTTCAGACATGGGGTGAAGCACAACCATATTTTTGCCTTTCAAAGTGATGGGCTGGCACAGTTCAGCGCGCGGTGCGTGAACTGTGCCGGGGATGATTACAAATAACGCGCCGTTAAATGCTGGCGGAAATAGCGGCTGTTCAGCGCCTCGCCAGTGGCCTGTTCGATCAACTGCGAGGTGGAGAAACGGCTGCCGTGCTGCCAGATATTCTGCCGCAGCCAGTCAAACAGTGCGGAAAAATCACCTTGCGCAATAGCTTCGTCCAGCCCTGGCAGGGCATTTCGCGCGGCCTGGAAAAGCTGAGCGGCATACATCGCGCCAAGCGTATACGACGGGAAGTAGCCAAACCCGCCATCCGTCCAGTGGATATCCTGCATACAGCCGTTACGGTAGTTACCTTCGGTTGACAAGCCCAGCCATGCCTGCATTTTTTCATTCCACAGGGCGGGGATATCGTCCACCTCTATCTCGCCGTTAATCAATGCTCGCTCAATTTCATAACGCAGGATCACATGGGCCGGATAGCTAACTTCATCGGCATCGACGCGGATAAAGCCGGGTTTAACGCGCTGGTTCCAGGCGATGAAGTTACTTTCTTCAAACGCGGGTTGTGCGCCGAAATGTTGAATAATCGCGGGCAACAGACGTTTCAGGAAGGCTTCGCTGCGGCCAAGCTGCATTTCAAAAAACAGACTTTGCGACTCATGGATGGCGGTAGAACGCGCCAGCGCGACCGGCTGCCCCAGCCACTGACGCGGCAGGTTTTGCTCATAGCGGGCGTGCCCGGTTTCATGCACCACGCCAAACAGCGCACTCAGCAGTTCATTTTCATCATAACGGGTGGTGATGCGGACATCTTCCGGCACGCCGCCGCAGAATGGATGCGCGCTGACGTCGAGACGCCCGGCGTTAAAATCGAAACCGAGTAGCGTCATGGCTTCCAGCCCCAGTTCGCGCTGGGTGGCGACCGGGAACGGGCCGACGGGGGCAATCAGCGTTTCACGCGATTGCTTGTCAACCACGCGCTGCAGCAGGTCCGGGAGCCAGGATTTTAGATCGGCGAACAGGACGTCCAGGCGGGCGCTGGTCATGTCCGGTTCGAAAATATCCAGCAGCGCGTCATACGGTGAGCAGCCTTTTGCCTGGGCGCGGATCTTCGCCTCTTCGCGGCTGAGTTTTACCACCTCTTTCAGATTCGCGCTGAACCCGGCCCAGTCATTTGCCGGACGCTGAGTGCGCCAGGCATGTTCGCACTTGCTGCCCGCCAGTGCTTTGGCCTCCACCAGTGATTCCGGCAGCAGCGCGGCCTGCTGGTACTGGCGCGTCATCTCGCGCAGGTTGGCCTGCTCCACATCATTAAGTTCTTCTTGAAGTGCATTGCGCAGCCAGTCACCCACCTTTTTGTCGGTCAGGATTTGGTGCTGTAGCACCCCCAGTTCAGCCAGCGCCTCACCACGGGCGGTGCTGCCCCCCGGCGGCATCATGGCGAACATGTCCCATCCGGCGATGGCGGAGAGGTGCTGAAAACGGCTCAGGCGCGTGAAGGTGCGGGTAAGGGATTGATAGTTTTGATTGTTATCCATATTGCCTCTGCAAGCGGGTTCGGAACGATATGAATGAGAGTACAGAGATTCAGGCGCTTATCAATGGACAAACAAGATTATTCGCCGGTTTATGGTGGGACATTACCAACTGAACCATAATGAAAAAGTCGCAGGTGATATACGTTGAATCAACCCTAAAGCCTAAATGATGAATCCCTTTGTGTGGATCATATTTGCTCTTATGGTGCTTGACGCAGTACGTGAACTTTTAGGGGCATCGTCGATACTAGGGATGTTCTGATCTGCCAGGGCACAGAGCAAAAGCCCCGAAAATAGACCGGGGCTCTATGTTAACTCGTACCGCTTTAGCGTAAGCGGCGATGTAGTCTGCTGCCGACAAATAACGCCAGTAACAGCATCAGCGCAATAAAGCCGCCCACACCGTTCCAGCCATAGTTATGCCAGAACACACCACCGAGCGTACCCGCAATACTTGAGCCCAGATAATAGCTGAATAAATACAGCGATGAAGCCTGCCCTTTGGCGCGGCGCGCGCGTGGGCCAATCCAGCTACTGGCGACGGAGTGGGAAGCAAAG
Source organism: Citrobacter sp. UYEF32 (assembly GCF_040546205.1). NCBI lineage: Bacteria > Pseudomonadati > Pseudomonadota > Gammaproteobacteria > Enterobacterales > Enterobacteriaceae > Citrobacter > Citrobacter sp. UYEF32. Next base: position 70,470 of record NZ_JBEPNI010000005.1, read on the forward strand.
AAACCGGCAGTAAAAAGCAGCATACCGATAAAGATCGCCCACAGTGAAGGAAGTAACGTTAATAAAAGACCGGAAAGCATAATTGCAATCGAGGCGACCATCACCGGCCCACGACCATATTTGGCGGTCATTGCTCCGGCGCGTGGCGAACTCCAGGTGCCGGTTAAATAGGCGACGGAAAGTAACCCCACCACCGCCTGGCTTAAAAACCACGGCGACTGCATTAACCGATAACCAATGTAATTAAACAGGGTAACGAACGAGCCCATTAACAGGAAACCCTCAAGGAATAATAAGGGCAATCCTTTATCGCGCCAGTGCAGGCGAAAATTAATGAACAGGGTGCGCGGGCGTAGCGAACTCGGACGGAAATGACGAGATTCCGGCAAAATACGCCAGAACATTAACGCGGAAGCCAGTGCAAAACAGCCAATTGCCGCCAGCGCGATACGCCAGTTAAAAAAATCAGTGAACACGCCGCTAATAAGGCGTCCGCTCATGCCGCCAATCGAGTTACCGCTAATGTACAGCCCCATGGAAAAGGCGACAAAGCTGGGATGGATCTCTTCACTAAGGTAGGTCATGCCCACGGCGGCAACTCCGCTCAGTGACAGCCCAATCAGGGCACGCATGATCAGAATGCCGTGCCAACTGGTCATCAGCGTTGAAAGCAGCGTACAGCATGAGGCCAGCAACAATGCCGTCACCATCACTTTCTTACGGCCAACCGCGTCTGATAACGGTCCGGTAAATAACAGACCGATGGCCAGCATGGCGGTAGAGATAGAGAGTGAAATACTGCTGTTTGCCGGGGAGACGCCGAACTCCTGCGACAGCACCGGCAAAATAGGCTGTACACAATAAAGCAGGGCGAAGGTAGCCAGTCCGGCGGAGAAGAGCGCCAGGGTGACGCGCATAAATTGGGGGGTACCACGTTTAATAAATTGTGTCGGCAAAGAACGATTATTTTCATCAACACCACTTGCCGGAAGAGTGTCAACGGTAGTTGTACGGCTCACTTGAAATCCTTAAGTTTACATCCCGGTCAGGCGGGGATGTATTTAAGGGTATGAAACGGTCATTGTTCTGTCTAATATATTAATAATCTCAAATGATATGTTTAAAATATGAATATCGAGCTTCGCCATCTCCGTTATTTTATTGCTGTCGCCGAAGAGCTGCATTTTGGTCATGCGGCGGCGCGGTTAAATATTTCCCAGCCGCCGCTGAGCCAACAAATCCAAATCCTTGAGCAGCAAATCGGCGCGAAGCTGCTGGCGCGTACCAACCGCAGCGTGTCGCTGACGCCCGCAGGCCGACAGTTTCTGGCAGACAGTCGGCAGATATTAAGCCAGGTAGATGATGCCGTTAGCCGGGCGTCCCGCCTGCATCAGGGGGAAAACGGCGATTTGCGCATTGGCTTTACCTCATCGGCACCGTTTATTAGCGCGGTGTCTGACACCCTGTCGTCGTTTCGCCAGTCTTACCCGGATGTGCATATCCAGACCCGGGAAATCAATACTCGTGAGCAAATAGCCCCGCTCAATGAGGGCAAGCTTGACCTTGGATTGATGCGCAATACCTTGCTGCCTGACACGCTGGCCTGGCAGGTGATTTTGCGCGAGCCGCTGCTGGCGATGATTCATCGCGATCACCCTTTAGCCGCGAAAAGCGGCGTATCGCTGGCCGAGCTGGCGCGGGAGCCGTTTGTCTTTTTCGACCCACATGTGGGAACCGGGTTGTATGACGATATTCTTGGGTTGTTGCGCCGTTATAACCTGACACCGTCGATTACCCAGGAAGTGGGGGAGGCGATGACCATTATTGGGCTGGTGGCGGCAGGGCTTGGGGTGTCGATTCTGCCTGCCTCATTTCGGCGCGTACAACTGACAGAAATGCGCTGGGTACCGATCCTGGAAACGGATGCGGTATCGGAAATGTGGCTCGTATGGGCAAAGCATCATGAACAGGGAACAGCGGCACAGCGTTTCAGGCAGCAACTCATTTCTGCGGCGAATGCATAAAAAGTGGCCAGTATACGCCCGCAAAACGTGCGGTAAATCACAAGCCTACGTAAATATTTGACGGCGACTATTGAAGTGCTTCACCATATCCCAAAGTTTATTTCGAGCTCAAAAATAAAGGGAGTAAGAGGTGGTTGCTGATAGTCAGCCTGGGCATATTGATCAGATTAAGCAGACCAATGCAGGGGCTGTCTACCGCCTTATTGATCAGCTTGGCCCGGTGTCGCGCATCGATCTGTCACGTCTGGCGCAGCTTGCGCCGGCCAGTATTACCAAGATTGTGCGGGAAATGCTTGAGGCGCACCTGGTGCAGGAGACCGAAATTCAGGAGCCGGGAAGCCGCGGGCGGCCTGCCGTTGGGCTGGTGGTGGAGACCGAAGCCTGGCATTATCTCTCGCTGCGCATCAGCCGCGGGGAGATCTTCCTCTCTTTACGCGATTTAAGCAGCAAACTGGTGGTGGAAGAGCGTCAGGAGCTTCCGCTGACCGACGAAAAGCCGCTGCTGCAGCGCATCATTGTTCATATCGATCAGTTCTTTATCCGCCATCAGCAGAAGCTGGAGCGGTTAACCGCTATTGCTATCACCTTGCCGGGGATTATCGACACGGAACATGGCATTGTGCACCGCATGCCGTTTTATGAAGACGTCAAAGATATGCCGCTGGGGGAAATGCTGGAACAGCACACCGGTGTGCCGGTCTATGTGCAGCATGATATCAGCGCCTGGACCATGGCAGAGGCGCTGTTTGGCGCGTCGCGCGGGGCGCGTGATGTTATCCAGGTGGTTATCGATCATAACGTTGGGGCCGGGGTTATTACCGACGGTCGCCTACTTCATGCAGGTAGCAGTAGCCTGGTGGAGATCGGTCATACGCAGGTCGACCCATACGGTAAGCGCTGCTACTGCGGTAATCATGGGTGTCTGGAAACCATTGCCAGCGTGGAGAGTGTGCTGGAACTGGCGCAGCTACGCATGAGCCAGTCCATGAGCTCGATGTTGCATCAACAACCGCTGACGGTAGAGTCGTTATGTGAAGCGGCTCAACAGGGCGATTTGCTGGCGAAAGACATTATCAGTGGCGTGGGGGCGAATGTTGGTCGCATTCTCGCCATCATGGTGAATTTATTCAATCCGCAAAAAATTCTCATTGGTTCGCCGCTCAGTAAGGCGGCGGATATCCTCTTCCCGGCGATTGCTGATTGCATTCGCCAGCAGGCGCTGCCCGCCTACAGCAAACATATCGCCGTCGAAAGTACACAATTCACCAATCAGGGCACTATGGCAGGTGCGGCACTGGTGAAAGACGCGATGTATAACGGATCCTTGTTGATTCGTTTGTTGCAGGGGTAACATTTTTACACTGTTCTACTAAAAATTGCGCTATCTCAAGCTGAACATCGCATCCCTAACGTAGACTTTCGCTACTGAATTATTTTCCTGATTTATATTTTCGTAGCATAACGGTGGAGTTAGCGATGCTTAAGCGTTTCTTTGTAACGGGTACTGATACGTCTGTCGGCAAGACAGTGGTGTCCCGCGCGCTGCTACAGGCGCTGGCCGCTTGTGGCAGTACCGTCGCGGGTTACAAGCCAGTCGCTAAAGGGAGCAAAGAGACACCGGAAGGCCTGCGCAATAAAGACGCGCTGGTGCTGCAAAGCGTGTCTTCAATTGATTTACCGTATTCTGCTGTCAATCCCATTGCGTTTAGCGAAGATGAAAGTAGCGTGGCGCACAGTTCTGCGATCAATTACACCCTGTTGTCCAATGGCCTGGCCAGCCTGTGCGAGCAGGTTGATCATGTGGTGGTGGAAGGGACGGGCGGCTGGCGTAGCCTGATGAACGATCTGCGTCCGCTTTCCGAATGGGTTGTGCAAGAGCAAATGGGCGTGTTGATGGTAGTCGGGATACAGGAAGGGTGTATCAACCATGCGCTGTTGACCGCTCAGGCGATTGCCAGCGATGGTCTGCCGCTGATTGGCTGGGTGGCTAACCGCATTAACCCAGGGCTTGCGCATTACGCTGAAATTATTAATGTTCTCAGCCGCAAGTTGCCTGCGCCGCTGGTGGGTGAGTTACCTTATCTGCCGCGTGCTGAACAGCGCGACCTGGCGCAGTATATCAATTTGCAGATGGCGAAAGGGATGCTGGCCGCCGAGCGTGTATTGGCGTAAACCGGCAGCCAGACCCGGATGGCGGCGCAAGCGCCTGATTCGGGCTACGCGTTTGGTGCGGCACATACCTCATACGTAGCCCGGCTAAGCGTCGCGCCAGCCGGGGTCAGGCATCGCTGTGAATATTCAGCACCCGGCGTGTTTTGCCGGAGCTTAAATAATCTGCAATATAATCCTGTGAAATCTCCCCGTTGTAGCGCCCGGCTTCATCAACAATCGGCATCCAACTGGTATTACTCTCGTACAACTTCGACAATACCACGCGCAGATTATCCTCAGCTTTCCCGGTGATTCGGAATGGATGCAGCAGCCCGGCGCAATCGCCCTGCGCGCCTCGCGCTTCGCGACGCTTCACAAAACCCAGCGGTTTACCGTCGCCATCCACCACGGTAATCGCGCGAATATCGTTATCGTCCATCATCGCGAACGCCTCCTGCGCCGCCGTCGACTCACGTACCGTCAGCGTTGGCTGTTGGTCGGTGACATCGCCTGCGGAAACCAGCAGCAGACGTTTCAATGTACGGTCCTGGCCGACAAAAGAGCCGACAAACTCGTTCGCCGGTTTGGCCAGCAGCTCATCCGGGCTGGCGCACTGCACAATACGCCCCTGGCGGAACACCGCAATCCGATCCCCCAGCTTTAACGCTTCATCTATATCGTGGCTGACCAGCATGACGGTCTTTTTCAGCGTGCGCTGCATCTCCAGAAACTGATTCTGGATAACCTCGCGGTTAATGGGATCGACTGCGCCGAACGGTTCATCCATCAGCAGGACCGGCGGATCCGCCGCCAGTGCGCGAATCACCCCGATACGCTGCTGCTGACCGCCGGACATCTCACGCGGATAGCGGTGAAGGAATTTTTTCGCATCCAGTGCCACCATATCCATTAACTCTTCGGCACGACGCTTACAGCGGTCTTTATCCCAGCCCAGCATGCGCGGCACCACGGTAATGTTCTCTTCAATGGTCATATTGGGAAACAGACCGATCTGCTGGATAACATAGCCCAGATTACGACGCAGGCTGACAGTATCCATGTCGCTGGTATCTTTGTCATTGACCAGGATCTTACCGCTGCTGGGCATAATCAGGCGGTTAATCATCTTAAGCGTGGTCGTTTTGCCGCAGCCGGACGGGCCCAACAGTACGCACATTTCACCTTGCGGCACGTGCAGGTTGATATTGTCGACGGCCTTCACGGTCTGGCCGTTTTTCTGGGTGAATTGTTTAGTTAAATTTTCCAGTTTTATCATTATCGAATCCCCTTCGGTGTCAGAACCACCTGCAAGCGATGCAGTAACCAGTCGAGCACAATGGCCAGTAAACAGATCATCAGCGCCCCGGCAATTAACATGCGGATATCGCTGCCGCCGATACCATTGAGCAACAGTAGCCCCAGGCCGCCTGCGCCAATGACCGCCGCGATGGCCATAACGCCAATATTCATCACCACCGCAGTACGGATACCGCCGAAAATCACTGGCAGCGCCATGGGAATCTCTACCCAGCGCAGACGTTGCCAGAAGGTCATGCCAATGCCGCGTCCGGCTTCACGCAGGCCAGGAGGCAGACTGTCCAGCGCGGTATGGGTATTACGCACAATCGGCAGCAAGGAGTAGAGAAATACGGCGGTGATAGCGGGCAGGGCGCCAATCCCCTGGCCGATCAGCGAGAAAAGCGGGATCATCAGGCCGAATAAGGCAATCGACGGGATGGTCAGCACAATCGTTGCCAGCCCCAGCACGGGCGTTGCCAGCCATTTATGCCTTACGATAAGGATCCCCAGCGGCACACCCGTCACAATTGCCAGACCGACTGCAAGCAGCACCAGCCAGAGGTGCTGGAAGGTGAGCATTGCCAGATAGTTCCAGTTATCCATCATGTAGTGAATCGTATCCATAGGCGCTCCTTACAGCAGACCTTTCTCACGCAGGAAGTCGTGCGCCACCTGCTGTGGCGTCTGATGGTCAATATCGACTTTTGCGTTGAGCGTCATGATGACGTCGTTGTTGAGCAGACCAGAAAGCGTATTAAGCGCCTCTTCCAGCCCCGGATTGGCCTCCAGCGTGTCTTTACGCACCACCGGCGTCACGGCATAGCTGGGGAAGAAGCCTTTATCGTCTTTCAGCACTTTCAAATCGAAGCCTTTTACCCGGCCATCCGTCGTGTAGACCAGACCGGCATCGACGAAGCCATCACGGACGGCGTTATAGACCAGCCCGGGGTCCATCTGACGGATTTGCGGCCTGTCCAGCTCAAGGTTATAGGCCTGCTGGAAGGGTTTCATACCGTCGCTACGCCCGGAGAATTCGAGATCCAGCCCCAGCATCCAGTTGTGTTTAGGATCGGTTTTTCGAATCTGCTCAATCTTCGCCACCATGTCAGACATGGTATTGATATGCTCGGCCTCGGCGCGTTTACGCTGCATCGCAAAGGCGTAGGTATTGTTCATATCGGCAGGTTTTAACCACACCAGGCCATGTTTTGCATCCAGCCGTTTTACCGTTTCGTAAGACTGTTCCGGCGTCATACGCTCTTTAATATGATTGAAGATAATCAGCGAGGTGCCGGTATATTCCCACGTCATATCAACCTGTTTATTGATCATCGCATTACGGGAAATCACCGTGGCAATGTTGGTTTGTGGCTGCACCTGAAACCCTTTCTTTTGCAGATACTGCACCGTCAGGGCCGAGAGAATATGCTGCTCAGTAAAACTTTTGGTCGCCAGAATCAGCGGGGCGGCGTGTACGCTTGCCGTAAAAAGCAGCGTGGCACTCAATAGCCCCAACAGGCGTGAAGTCAGTCTCATAGGGATTCCTTTTCTTATTATTGGGTTCAGGCTGAGTGAGGGCTCAGAAAACGCCCCAGCGCCGCCAGCAGCGTGTCCAGAATCAGGGCAAACAGCGCGGTTGCCGCCGCACCCAGAATCAAGGTCGGGAAATCGTTCAGATAGATACCCGGGAAGATCAGCTCGCCATAACTGCTGGCACCGATTAAAAAGGCCAGCGGCGCGGTGCCCACGTTGATGGCCGTGGCGATACGCACTCCGGAGAGGATAACCGGCAATGCATTGGGCAACTCCACCTGATACAGCCGTTGCCATTTGGTCATACCGATGCCGTTCGCGGCTTCCAGCAGCGATGCCGGAACCGAGCAGAGCCCCGCATAGGTGTTACGCACAATGGGCAGCAGTGAGGCCAGAAAAAGGGCGATAATGGCGGGTTTATCACCAATCCCGATGATGACCATCGCCAGTGCGAGTACGGCCAGCGGTGGCAGCGTGTTACCGACGTTAAAAATCTGCATCACGTATTCGGCGACACCGCGCGCAGCCGGGCGGCTAAGCGCAATCCCGCTGGGAATACCGACCAGCAGAGCAAAGAACATAGAGCTGAACACCAGTATCAAGTGTTGTTGCCCGAGATAGACCAAATCCACCTGGCGGGCTCTGATTGTATCCAGACCAATACCCCAAACCAGGAGCGCCAGTACGACGGCGATAGCCGCGATAAACAGCAGGGCGCGTGAGAGTGCGGAAGTGTGCATTGCAGTGTGTCTCCCTGTGTGCATGCGTTATGGCAACGGAGAGTTGCGTGTTGTTATGCCATGTTCGGCAGGGTATTTGAGCTATAGCAAGCACCTGGGAAGGATTCCAGTTTGGCGCGAATCTTTTAACCTGCGGATTTTGCGGAGGATTTACGCTATCGCTGATGGGATAACGGCTAAGAGGGGAACTAAAGAATTGTCTTAAAAATGCGCCCTTAAAGTGACATTGTCACCTTAAGGGCGCATTGGCAGGGATTAACGCGATAACGCTTTTTGGGCAACCGGCATTAATAAACGGCTCTGCCAGTCGCTAAGCGTTAACCGGGCAAGCCTTCCCGCCGCCTGCCAGAACGGGTGACGGGCTTCCGCTACAAAAATCTCAAGAAAGCGTCCGGCCCAGGGCAGAAGATGCCAGGCAAGCAGCTCATCACAGGTGGCGTAGCGCTGATTCTCAACAAGCCAGGCTGCCAGCATCAGCAGAGTGCCAAAATGATCTTCCGGCTCATTCTGACTGGCCTCCCAGACGATGTGGTTGTCACGCATCCACTGGCGAAGCTCCAGTGTGGAGTCGCCAAAGAGTACGCTTTCTTTATCCAGCCAGACGGATCCCCAGGGCGGCGCAGGCAGCGCCCACGGGCCGATGAACAGCCGTTGCCAGGCCTCGGGAATTGTTTCATTGCTTTCTGCGCAAAATAACGGCACGAGCGGAGTCAACGCCTCCGGCGCCAGCGGCCATTGGGTTTGCCATTCCCCCTGGCGGAATGCGGCGATCAGCGCCTGCGTCTGTTCACTTTCCGGCGGGTAGTAAAACAGCGCCCCCAGAATGCGTGCCGAAAAGGCGAAATCGGCTGTGTAAAAAGTGTCAGTCATTACGTTCCCTGAATCTCTGCTTAACCTGCAACCGCCATACCGACAGTCATATGTAACCCATAGAACAGACCGCGCCCCACCAGTTCGCCTGCAACCACCAGTATGACACCGGCAAGCAGGCTGACAGCACGTGGCTGTTTTCGCATGATCAACGGACAGAGCCAACAGCCGAGACCCGCGGCCAGCAGGACCATGCGCCAGACCTGCATTTCACTCCAGGCTGGCACCAGCATGCTGGCCTGCTGCACGGAACTGTGGATCCCGGCAAGGCTCATCCCTTGCAGAATCACCAGACCGAGGCTTGCCAGCAACGCCACCACGCTCAGCGAGGCGAAGGTCGCGCCATTGAACGTGACGTGCGCCAGACGCAGCAGCAGTGCCGCCAGTAGCGGGCCACCGAGTAGCATCGTGAGGAAGAACCCGGCGGTGGTGTATCCGTTATGCCAGGTGGGTACCGTATCAATCTGATAGACACGACTCATAGCCCAGACAAATACTACGCCCAGCACCATGCTGACCACCAGCCAGATTTTGCCCAGCGCAGCCGGCATTTTACCCAGCACTGTCACCAGCCACCAGAAGCCGCCTACGGCGAAGAAAATCGAGCCAGCGGCGATTTCGTTACTTAACGCAGAGGCGCCCACCCGGTTGAGTGAGTTCAGCGCGCGCATCGGTGAACCGAGGTGCATCATAGAGGCGATAAAGCCGATGCCCATTAATACCCAAAGAAAGAACATGCTCCGCGTAATTCGCTGCTGTTCGGGCGCATCGTTTTTCGCCGCCATCCAGCCCATCCCGGTGACGATAAGACCACCTGCCACGCATTGCCCTAATACCGTGAACAGCACCAGCGGCCATTCATGCCATCCGTTACCCATCTCACACCTCCCGCGGGTTTGCCAGATAGCCGGTGGTATCCCCTGTCGGGCGGCTGTTGGCGTTAGGTTTAATCACAATGCACGGTTTGGTGAAGTGCGACGCCGGGAGCGGAGCGACAGCCGCCAGCTCACCGTATTTTTTACGCAGCTCTTCAATGGGACCGAAGTCCAGCGCACGCAGCGGGCAGGATTCCACGCAAATCGGCTTATGCCCCTCGGCGACACGACTGTAGCAGCCGTCGCACTTGGTCATATGGCCTTTTTCGGCGTTGAACTGCGGCGCGCCGTACGGGCAGGCCATATGGCAGTAACGACAGCCGATGCAGATATCTTCGTCCACCACCACAAAGCCATCTTCGCGTTTGTGCATCGCCCCGCTGGGGCAGACTTTGGTACAGGCCGGATCCTCGCAGTGGTTACAGGCGATGGAGAGGTAATAGGCGAAAACGTTCTGGTGCCAGACACCGTTATCCTCTTGCCAGTCTCCCCCCGCGTATTCGTAAATGCGGCGGAAGCTGACATCCGGCGTTAAGTTCTTGTAATCCTTACACGCCAGCTCACAGGTTTTACAGCCGGTGCAGCGCGCGGAGTCGATATAAAATCCATATTGTGTGGTCATCGGCTACTCCTTAAACCTTTTCGATTTCGACCAGATTGGTGTGCTGCGGGTTACCTTTCGCCAGCGGTGACGGACGATGGGTGGTCAGCGTGTTCACGCAGCCACCATGGTCAACGCGATCGCCTTGCATATCGGCGTTGTGCCAGGCCCCCTGGCCCATGGCGCTCACTCCCGGCATGATGCGCGGAGTGACTTTAGCGGCAATGCGTACTTCGCCGCGTCCGTTGAACACCCTGACCATATCCCCACTGACGATGCCGCGTTTTTGCGCATCAATCGGGTTGATCCACACCTCCTGGCGGCAGGCGGCCTCAAGGATATCGATATTGCCGTAGCTGGAGTGGGTACGGGATTTGTAATGGAAACCGAACATCTGTAGCGGATATTTACTACGTGCCGGGTCGTCCCAGCCTTCTGGCGTCGAGGCATAAACCGGTAACGGACTGATCACTTCCCCTTTAGGAATCTCCCAGGTATTGGCAATTCTGGCCAGTCTGCTGGAGTAGATTTCAATTTTGCCAGAGGGTGTTTTCAGCGGATTAGCCTGCGGATCGTCGCGGAATTTTTTATAGGCCACATAGTGCCCGGCGGGGTCTTTACGCTTGTAAATCCCCATTTTTTTCAAATCGTCATAGGAGGGCAGTTGGGGATCTTTTGCCAGCATTTTGGCGTAAAGATACTTAAGCCACTCTTCCTGTGTGCGCCCTTCGGTGAATTTCTGGTAAATATCCGGCCCCAGGCGTCTGGCGATTTCGCTGGTTATCCAGTAAATCGGCTTACGCTCAAATTTCGGTGCGGTAACCGGCTGGATAAAGATCAGATAACCCATGTTGCCGGCGTAATCATTCGGGATGATATCTTCCTGCTCAACGGTCATTAAATCGGGCAGCAGGATATCCGCATACATCGCCGACGAGGTCATGAAATTCTCAATGACGACAATCATTTCGCATTTCTTGTCGTCCTGTAAAACGTCATGGGTATGGTTGATGTCGCCATGCTGGTTGGTGATGGTGTTACCGGCATAGTTCCAGATAAATTTGATCGGGACGTCGAGTTTGTCTTTACCCTGAACACCGTCACGCAGGGCGGTCATCTCTGCGCCGCGCTCAATGGCATCGGTCCAGCTAAAGCAGGAAATTTTGGTTTTTACCGGGTTTTCCGGCATCGGCATGCGTTCAATGGTAATGGTATAGGTGGACTCGCGCGCGCCGCTATTCCCGCCGTTGATACCGACGTTACCGGTCAGAATGGGCAGCATCGCGATAGCGCGGGCGGTTAATTCGCCATTTGCCTGACGCTGCGGACCCCAGCCCTGGCAAATACAGGCGGGTTTGGTTTGACCAATCTCACGCGCCAGTTTCACAATGCGGTCGACCGGAATACCGGTCACGGCAGAAGCCCATTGCGGCGTTTTGGCAATGCCGTCGTCGCCCTGGCCCAGAATATAGGCTTTGTAATGACCATTGGCTGGCGCGCCTTCTGGCAGGGTTTTTTCGTCATACCCGACGCAGTACGTGTCCAGGAATGGCTGATCGACCATGTTTTCGTTAATCAATACCCAGGCGATACCGGCAACCAGTGCGGCATCGGTGCCCGGACGTATCGGGATCCACTCATCTTCGCGCCCGGCAGCGGTATCGGTATAACGCGGGTCGATAACGATCATGCGCGCATTGGAACGTTCGCGCGCCTGTTCAAGAAAATAAGTAATGCCGCCACCGCTCATACGGGTTTCAGCCGGATTGTTGCCAAACATCACCACCAGTTTGGTGTTTTCGATGTCTGACGTACTGTTGCCTTCGTTGGAGCCGTAGGTGTAAGGCATCGCATAGGCGATCTGCGCCGTACTGTAAGTGCCGTACTGGCCGAGGAAGCCGCCGTAAATGGCCATCAGGCGGGCAATAATAGAGGCAGAAGGGGAAGAACGGGTGATGTTGCCGCCGACGATACCGGAGGAGTAGTTAATGTACACCGCCTCGTTACCGTATTTTTCCACAATCCCTTTCAGGCTACCTGCGATGGTATCAAGTGCTTCATCCCAGGATATACGTTCGAATTTACCTTCGCCACGTTTACCCACGCGTTTCATGGGGTAGTTCAGACGATCCGGATGGTTGATACGACGACGGATTGAACGTCCGCGCAGGCAGGCTCGAACCTGATGATTACCGTAAACATCCTCCCCGGTATTGTCTGTTTCGACCCAGTAGACCTCGTTATCGCGTACGTGTGAACGCAACGCACAGCGACTGCCACAGTTGACGGAGCAGGCGCCCCATACGACTTTATCTTCTGCCGGTTGCAGGGCGCTTTGAACCGCAGCAGCAGCGGTTCGCATGCCAAAAGGCAGAGAAAAACTGCCTGCCGCCAGCGCTAGCGAACCCAGCGCAGTGGATTTAACGAGTGTTCGGCGGCTGATCCCGCCACCACTCTCAACAATGGACATAGCTCACTCCGTTATAGCTTATAATAGAAAAATATTACGCGTCGAAATTACGAGCATGCTAACGATGAGAGTGATGCTACTTAATAAGAGTTAGGGGGATCTTAATGGGGATCAAGAAGAGGGCTAATCCCCATTATTTTTGTAAGGTAATGAAGTTATTGTGCGGCGGGTTTGCCACTCTCTTGCGGCGTTATTTCCCCCGATTGTGCATTCGCGCTACCCCGGGTGCGGGTATAAAGAATTTTCCAGTTATCGTTACTACAATGGCCCACAACCTGGGCGCCCGACGCGCTATTTTGATCGTTGGGTTCGATGGTAAGCGTAAAGTCTGTCTCGGGGACGCCGTTATTTATAATGCGTTGTTGTATATCGTTTTTTACTCTTTCGCAGGAATCCGGTGCGGCATAAGCAGATGCCGAGCCGATGAACAAAAGTGCACCTAACCAGAGTGAATGTTTCATTTGCGACTCCTTCTTAATTAATAATGCTCAATGCGTAGTATTGAGAAGTAAGGCTAAGCGAAATCTGCGCAAAACAGGAATGCGCATTATCTTAGTTTTGTATCGTTATATCGTTATGTACATAGCGAGGTATATTTTTCTGCAAAAAAAGGGCAAGTTTGTCGATATTATTCTGCCGTGCCGAATCGCCAGGCCAGACCAGGTAATAGCCATCGCCGGTACCGATCGCCAGCGGGAACGGCGCGACCAGCAGATGCTGATCCATCGCGCTCTGGCTGAGCAGAAGATCGCCAATCGTTACACCATGTCCCCCCATCGCTGCCAGCATGCCCTGTTCGAGGGTATCAAATACTTTGCCGCCCGCCAGACTCAACCCGCTATACAAGCCGCTACTGTTCAGCCAGCGTCGCCAGTCCCGGCGGTCGCGTGAGGGGTGGATAAGCTCACAGGCCGCCAGATTATCACGCGCCTTATCAAGCAAATCAGGAGCGCAAAGGGGGAGCAGCCATTCATCAAACAGTCGCAAACAGCGCGTTCCCGCACCGAAATGTCCATTGCCGAGCAGGATGGCGCAATCGAAAGGCTCTTTGGTGAAATCGACATTGTCGATATCCATCCAGATACTGGATACCTCGACTTCCGGCGTCTCGTGTTGCGCCCGGAAATCTGCCATCACATCCAGTAGCCAGCGCATCGTCAGCGTGGAAGGGGCCTTGAGCCGCAACTGCACATGGGTGCTGCGCAGTTGCCGACAGGCATTCTCCAGTTGTGAAAACCCTTGTTGTAACTGTACCGCCAGCATGCGCCCGGCATCAGTAAGCATCACCTTCGGCCCATTACGCTCAAAAAGCTGGCAAGCGAAGTGATCTTCCAGCGTGCGGATATGGCGACTGACTGCGCCTGGGGTCACATTGAGTAATTCGGCGGCCTGGCTGAATGAGCTGGATTGTGCCGCTACGGTAAAGGCGCGTAAGGCATAGAGATGCGGGATGTTTTGTTTCATAGCGATTTATTTATATTGAGTTTTACTCACGATTGAGGCCAGTTTAACTCGTTTTTCATCCGGTGCGTACGCCTTTACCCTGAACGATAAAACAGGGGGAAACGCGTTATGGCTGAACTCAATCTTGCGCTCCTGAGCGCGTATGTTATCGCAGTGCTTTTTTTACTCTTAACACCCGGTCCCGTTGTGCTGTTAGTGACCGGGACGGCGGCACGCGTGGGGTATACGAGGGCGTTTCTAACCCTTCTGGGAACAAATCTCGCCTCGCTGGTATTGATAACCCTGGCCGTTCTCGCTATCGCCGGGGCGGTATCGCTGGACAAAGGGTATCTGGCGCTGCTGGGCATCGGCGGTTCTGTGTTTATTGGCTGGGGAGCGGTGCAGTCATTGCGTGAGATTTGGGCGCAAAGGCCGGTACAGGAGGGGGGTAAGGCTGTGCTGGCAGGTGGGTTTATGCGCGGATTTTTCACCGGTATTTCCAATCCAAAAGATATTCTCTTTTTTGTCTCATTTTTCCCGCAGTTTATTGCCATTAGCCGCGATTTTACCACCAGCATTACCACGCTTTGCCTGCTGTGGATCGTGTTCGATTTTGCCGTCATGGCGGGCTATATCGTTGCTATCAAACGTTTTCTCCCTGTCACGCAAAGTCGACGTTTTGCCGCCTGTGCGGCGCTCTTTTTATTGCTATTGGCCGTTTGTGGGGTTGCCTGGAACCTTACGGGCGCGAAATCGCTCTTTATGTGATGAAATGATATTGTCTCTGCCCGAATAATTACAAGATTTGCTAAGATAAGCGCAACGCATTGTGATATTTGGGTGAACCTATTGAAAAAACAAATGATACTCATCGCACTGATGGCCATTCTGGCGGGGTGTGATGACAACAAAGGACCTGTATCTTTTACGCCGGAGATGGCGAGTTTTTCGAATGAATTCGACTTTGACCCACTGCGCGGTCCAGTAAAAGATTTCAGCCAGACATTACTGAATGAAAAAGGTGAGGTATCGAAGCGCGTCAGCGGCACGATGTCCAAAGAAGGGTGTTTCGATTCACTGGAACTGCATGATCTGGAAAACAATACCGGGGTTTCACTGGTACTGAATGCCAACTATTACCTTGATGCTGATACCCAGGAAAAACGTCTTCGTCTACAAGGGAAATGTCAGTTGGCGGAATTTCCCAGCGCGGGGCTGACGTGGGATACGGATGAGCGCGGCTTTATCTCTTCCGCGCGTGGTAAAGATGTTGAAGTCAACTACCGTTACGATGACGAAGGCTATCCACTGGGCAAATCAACAACCTCGAAAGATATGCATCTGTCTGTTGTCTCGACCCCATCGAATGTAAAAGGTAAGAAGCTCGATTATACGTCGGTCAGCACGCTGAATGATAAACCACTGGGTAATGTCAAACAGACCTGCGAGTACGACAAGCATGATAACCCGGTGGCCTGCCAACTGGAGATTGTCGATACGAGCGTGACGCCTTCTGTCGCGAAGAAATACAGCATTAAGAACACCATCGAATACTATTGATGGCATTCACCACCGCGCTTACTGTGCGGTGGGTTTCAGCAATGTTCCGCCGCTGCTTTTATGGTTTTCCAGGTATTGCTGCTGGAAAATACACATGCGAATAGTATTACGGTACTCGCCGTTAATAAAAAATTCGTGAATCAATTCGCCTTCCACCATAAACCCGAGTTTACGGTAGATATGGATGGCTTTCTCATTCTCTTTATCCACGATCAGATAGAGCTTATAGAGATTTAACACTGTAAAGCCGTAATCCATCGCCAGCTTTGCCGCGCGGGTGGCGAGACCTTTTCCCTGATGCTCTGGCGAGATGATTATCTGGAACTCGGCTCGACGGTGGACGTGGTTAATCTCAACCAGCTCGACCAGTCCGGCTTTGTCCCCATCATATTCCACCACAAAACGGCGTTCGCTTTGATCGTGAATATGCTTGTCATATAAATCTGACAGCTCGACAAAGGCTTCATACGGTTCTTCGAACCAGTAACGCATGACGCTGGCGTTGTTATCCAGTTGATGCACAAAACGCAGATCTTCACGTTCGAGCGGGCGAAGTTTGACATGGGCAACGTCGGTCATAGGACATCCTTTTTGACAACAGCAAAGACGGGCGTGGGGAAACGCCCGAAGTAGGAAAGGGGTTATGGCGTAATCTGACGACCGGTACGGCGGTCAAGGCAACGCAGGGTGTTGGGTTCCCAGTATGCGTTGACGTTAGCGCTTTTGTGGCAATTATCCTGTGCGTCAAAGGCGACGTCAGTTTTATCCCACTCTTTTTCCACACGTTTGTTAACTTTGTGGCGCAGCGAACGGGTGTCATCCCACTGTTCTTTTTCCATGGCTGCTTGCTGGCGGCTTTGCGCGCTGTCGCCGGATTCAATCACTAACTTGTTGGTCTGCGCTGGGGCACTGGCGGTGTACACGATGGCACCCAGCGTCAGCATTGCCGTCAGGCACAGGCGTTTGCTAAGTGAAATGTTCATTGCAATTTCCTTCTTGAGGGGATCTAAAAGCTACAGAGCAATTCTACTCGATTCATCCCTGGGCGGATACCCTGCCGGGTGTCCACATATTAGTGGGTTATCCGTTAAGATAGTTCAACCACGACACAATGAAAACGCGAGAGATGATCAAAACAACCCTGCTATTTTTCCTGACCGCCATATGTGAAATCGTCGGCTGCTTTTTACCGTGGCTGTGGCTGAAACGGGGGGCTACGCCGCTGTTGCTGCTTCCGGCTGCGCTCGCGCTGGCGCTTTTTGTCTGGCTGTTGACCCTGCATCCTGCCGCCAGCGGGAGAGTCTATGCCGCTTATGGCGGGGTGTACGTCTGCACGGCTTTATTATGGCTGAGGGTGGTGGATGGTGTGAAACTCAGCCTGTATGACTGGACGGGGGCCGCCATCGCACTTTGCGGCATGCTGATTATCGTTGCCGGGTGGGGGCGCGCGTAAGCGCCCGTTTTTTGTGATCGCTCGCAGCTTTTTTGATCGTTATACTTGTATGGTAGTAGTTCAGTTGCGTAAATTCCCTTCATCGCAATAAAAGATGTAAGGAATTTACGTATGAAAAGTGTGGTTATCAGAGAGCCAAATAACCTGGTCATTGAACAGCGTCCATTGCCTGTACCTGCAGCAGGCGAAGTCAGGGTAAAGGTGAAACTTGCCGGGATTTGTGGTTCAGACAGCCATATTTATCGTGGCCATAATCCCTTTGCAAAATACCCGCGCGTTATTGGTCATGAGTTCTTCGGCATTATCGACGCGGTGGGTGATGGGGTTGATAAAAAACGTATTGGTGAGCGTGTTTCGGTTGATCCGGTTATTAGTTGCGGTGAGTGCTATCCCTGTTCAATTGGTAAACCGAATGTTTGTACTTCACTGGTCGTATTAGGGGTGCATCGCGACGGTGGGTTTAGCCAATATGCGACAGTACCGGCTAAGAATGCGTTCACTATTCCGGATGCCATCTCCGATAAACATGCCGTGATGATTGAGCCCTTTACTATCGCTGCGAATGTCACCGGTCAGGCCGCCCCCAGAGAAAATGACGTTGCGCTAATTTACGGTGCTGGTCCAATGGGGTTAACAACCGTTCAGGCGCTGAAAGGCGTTTATAACGTGAAGCAAATTATTGTGGCCGACCGTATCGATGAACGTCTTGCCATGGCAAAAAACTGCGGTGCCGACTGGGTCATTAATAACGGGCAGCAATCCCTGCAAGAGTTTTTAGCGGAGAAGGGGCTTAAACCCACGCTGATTGTTGATGCTGCCTGCCACCCGTCAATTTTGCAGGAGGCCATTAGCCTGGCTTCACCGGCGGCGCGCATTGTTCTGATGGGCTTCTCCAGCGATCCTTGCCAGATTATTCAGCAAGGTATTACGGGTAAAGAGCTCTCTATTTTTTCTTCTCGCCTGAACGCGAATAAATTCCCCACGGTTATCGAGTGGTTGCAAAAAGGATTAATCGATCCGGATAAACTGATTACTCATGCTTTTGATTATCAGCACGTTATCGACGCAATAGAAGTATTTGAGAAGGACCAGCGTAAGTGCTGCAAGGTATTACTGACTTTTTCCGATGAACAATAAAGACATTTTTATCTACGCAAAATCATTCATGTTGCATCGAGGCGGCAAATAAATGACATCTCAGACGCATAAGCGTTGTACGTAACTGAGATAAATGAGTGCAGCCAATAAAGAGGCAGCCTGAAGGATTAGGCGTATACGCATCTACCTCTTAGAGATAGCCATTATGACAGAAACAACACATGAGCGAAGCACAAAAGACCTGGTAAGAGCGGCAGTATCCGGCTGGCTGGGCACCGCGTTGGAATTTATGGATTTCCAGCTCTATTCATTAGGCGCAGCACTGGTTTTTCATGAAATATTCTTCCCTGAACAATCCGCAGCGATGGCGCTTATTCTTGCGATGGGGACATACGGTGCAGGCTATATCGCCCGTATTGTCGGTGCGTTTATTTTCGGCAAAATGGGTGACAGTATTGGTCGCAAAAAAGTGCTGTTTATTACCATCACCATGATGGGGATCTGCACGACATTAATTGGCGTACTGCCAACCTATGCGCAAATTGGCATATTTGCCCCTGTGTTGCTGGTGACGTTACGTATTATTCAGGGGCTGGGTGCCGGTGCGGAAATTTCCGGGGCGGGGACCATGTTGGCGGAATATGCGCCAAAAGGGAAGCGAGGGATTATCTCTTCGCTGGTGGCGATGGGCACTAACTGCGGTACGCTGAGCGCAACGGCTATCTGGGCGGTGATGTTCTTTGCTCTCGACAGAGAAGAACTGCTGGCATGGGGATGGCGTATTCCGTTCCTGGCGAGTGTTGTGGTCATGATCTTTGCTATCTGGCTGCGAATGAACCTCAAAGAAAGCCCGGTGTTTGAAAAAGTTAACGAAGGCGAACACGCACCTGCACAGAGTAAGTCATCAGAAAGTTCGCTGGGGGCGATGTTTACGAGCAAATCGTTTTGGCTGGCGACCGGCTTACGTTTCGGCCAGGCTGGTAACTCGGGTCTGATTCAAACTTTCCTTGCCGGGTATCTGGTGCAGACGCTGATGTTCAATAAATCTATCCCTACGGATGCGTTGATGATCAGCTCCATCATTGGTTTTGTCACCATTCCGTTGCTGGGCTGGCTGTCGGACAAATTTGGTCGCCGTTTGCCTTACATTCTGTTGAATATCTCGGCGATCATTCTGGCGTACCCGATGCTGTCGATTGTCGTGGATAAGAGCTACAGTCCGGGCGTTATCATGACGGCGTTGATTGTTATCCATAACTTTGCCGTACTGGGGCTGTTCGCACTGGAAAATATCACCATGGCTGAAATCTTCGGTTCGCGTAACCGCTTTACCCGGATGGCGATATCCAAAGAGGCGGGTGGTCTGGTGGCCGTAGGCTTTGGCCCGGTTCTGGCGGGGATCTTCTGCAACATGACCGGTTCCTGGCTGCCGATTCTGGCGATGGTCATTGTCTATTCACTGATTGGCCTGGTGTCGGCGATTCTGATGCCGGAAGTCAAAGACCGCGATCTTAGCATTCTGGAAGATGCTGCCGAAGCGCAGGGGCGGAATCGGGCGGTTAGTTCTATTCATCAGGCGAATTAATGTGCCTGCCCGGTAGTCATAGTTGCCGCTCAGGCGGCGACAGGCAAAACGTCATGTCGTAAGAGACATGTACCGGGGTTAAGGGTTACCAGGGCCGCACCAGTGAGAGCTGGCGCGGCCCTGTGTCGTTTGGTGCGCGTAAAATCCAGGCGCTTTTTTTGTGATCACGGATCGGTTTCTTGTCTTTTATACTTGTATGGTAGTATGCGTAAAGATAAATTTCTTGCATCACAGTGAAGGTGTAAGGAACGAAAAATGAAGATTGTTGGGGCCGAGGTTTTTGTCACCTGTCCGGGGCGTAACTTCGTTACATTAAAAATCACCACCGATGAAGGCATTGTTGGACTCGGCGATGCCACCCTCAATGGTCGCGAGCTCTCCGTGGCCTCATACCTGAAAGACCATCTTTGCCCACAGTTAATCGGGCGTGATGCACACCGCATTGAAGATATCTGGCAGTTTTTCTATAAAGGCGCGTACTGGCGCCGTGGCCCGGTCACGATGTCGGCGATATCCGCTATAGATATGGCGCTGTGGGACATCAAGGCTAAAGCCGCCAACATGCCGTTGTATCAGTTGTTGGGCGGCGCTTCCCGCGATGGGGTGATGGTCTATTGCCACACAACGGGTCACACCATTGATGATGTGCTGGAAGATTACGCGCGGCACAAAGAGATGGGCTTTAAAGCGATTCGGGTGCAGTGCGGCGTACCGGGAATGAAAACCACCTACGGTATGGCGAAAGGTAAAGGGCTCGCCTACGAACCGGCAACCAAAGGGGTGTGGCCGGAAGAGCAACTGTGGTCCACCGAGAAATACCTCGATTTTACCCCCAAACTGTTCGACGCCGTGCGCAGCAAATTCGGTTTCCACGAACACCTGCTGCATGACATGCATCACCGTCTGACGCCAATTGAGGCCGCGCGCTTTGGTAAAAGCATTGAAGCGTTCCGCATGTTCTGGATGGAAGACCCGACGCCTGCTGAAAACCAGGCGTGCTTCCGTCTGATTCGCCAGCATACCGTCACGCCGATTGCGGTGGGTGAGGTGTTTAACAGTATCTGGGACTGCAAGCAACTTATTGAAGAGCAGCTTATCGACTATATCCGTACCACGATTACCCATGCGGGTGGGATAACGGGTATGCGCCGTATCGCTGACTTCGCTTCACTCTACCAGGTCCGTACCGGTTCGCACGGTCCGTCCGATCTCTCGCCGATCTGCCATGCTGCGGCGCTGCATTTTGACCTGTGGGTACCGAATTTCGGTGTCCAGGAGTACATGGGATATTCAGAGCAAATGCTCGAAGTTTTCCCACATAGCTGGCGCTTTGATAATGGCTATATGCATCCAGGCGACAAACCAGGCCTTGGCATCGAGTTTGATGAAAAACTGGCGGCAAAATACCCCTACGATCCAGCGTGTCTGCCGGTCGCCCGGCTGGAAGATGGCACGTTGTGGAACTGGTAGTTAACACGTTGATAAGGATGTTGCCCAAATAACAAACTTCTTACTCGGGAATACGATTATGGTAAGTTCAGTGGATATCAAAAACGCAACAGATAACACACCTGTTATCAAACGTGTCGCCACCGCGTCGGCCATCGGTACCGCGGCGGAATATTATGATTTCTTCGCTTACGGTACGGCCGCTGTTCTGTTTTTTGGTCACCTTTTTTTCCCCAGTACCGATCCTCTTATCAGTACCCTGGCCGCATTTGCCACCTATGCGGTGGGCTTTTTAGCCCGTCCGTTAGGCGGCATTGTCTTTGGTCATATCGGCGATAAAGTCGGGCGTAAAAAAGCACTGGTTATCACAATCTTAATCGTCGGGCTGGGAACGTTCTGCATCGGCTTATTACCAACCTATGAAAAAATCGGTATCTGGGCGCCGGTATTACTCATCCTGATCCGCGTCTTACAAGGTTTTGGCGTCGGAGGTGAGCAGGCGGGGGCGGTATTAATGACCGCCGAATACTCTGTGCCGGCGCGCAGGGGCTTCTTTGCGAGCTGGGTACAAATTGGTGCACCGGCTGGCTTCCTGTTGCCAATGGCCCTCTTTGCCTTACTCAACGGCGTTCTCTCACCAGAGGCGATGATGGATTACGGCTGGCGTATTCCCTTTCTGCTGAGCGCACTGTTGGTCATCGTTGGCCTGTTTATTCGCTTACGTATTGATGAGTCGCCGGTGTTTGCCAAAATCCGCGAAACCAAAGCGGTTGAATCCCGCCCGGTTGTTGAGGTTATCCGTCATTATCCGGGGATTGTGGTGAAAGGGGTGTGCGCGAAATTAATCGAAGCCTGTACCTTCGCCATGTTTACCGTGATTGTGCTGGCCTACGGTAAAGCAAATAACTTAAGCGCCAATATCCTGATGGATGCCATGATCGTCGCCGTACTGTTGGAAATTATTGCCATCCCGGCGATGGGGGCATTAAGCGACAAAATTGGCCGTAAACCGGTTTACATCGCCGGGGCTTTATTGCAGGTGCTTGCCATTATTCCGTTCTTCCTCGCCATCAATCAGGACAGTTACTGGCTGACGCAGATTGCGATGGTCATGGTTATTACCTTTGGCCACAGCATGTGTTACGCACCCCAGGCATCGTTCTTCCCGGAATTATTCCCGACACATATCCGTTGCAGCGGTATCGCCCTGATCTGGCAGGTCGGTTCGCTGATTGGTAGCGGTGTTCTGGGGCTGGTGGCGGTGAAAATCCTGCAGATGACCGGTGGGCATTATTACGGTATGGCGGCGTATGTCATCGTATTAGGTGTGATTTCGGTGATTGGCCTGGCGCTAATGCCTGAAACCGCGCCGCGCCGACGCCAGGGCGAATACCAACAGTGGGGACAACACTGATAATAAAAACCAGACTTACGGCTCTTTTGTTGCCCCCTCTCTGGGAGGGGGAATGAATTCAGTAAAAACAAACTGTAAAACCTCATCCTTCTTGTATGGTAGTTGACTTGAATCAAAGATGTCATACCAATCAAATGAGATGGTTTACAGCATGATGATGTCACTCACCGCAATGAAGCGATTTTTAACTATCAAATGAGTAAAACCATGGAAAATCAGCTGTTAAAGGCGAATGCCGTTGTTCCGGCATACGACCGTCAACGTCTTGTCCCGCGCATTGTGCATCTGGGATTCGGTGCGTTCCATCGCGCACATCAATCTGTCTATGCTGACATTCTGGCAACAGAGCATGGCAGCGACTGGGGCTACTGTGAGGTCAATCTGATTGGCGGCGAACAGCAAATTGCTGATCTGAAAGCGCAGGATAATCTCTATACCGTGGCGGAAATGTCTGCTGATGCGTGGACTGCGCGTGTTGTCGGTGTCGCCAAACGCGCACTGCATGCCGGGGTTGATGGTCTGGAAGCGGTTCTTGCGGCGATGTGTGAACCGCAGGTGGCGATTGTGTCACTGACGATTACGGAAAAAGGTTATTGCCACTCTCCGGCTACCGGGCAATTGATGCTCGATCACCCGTTTATTGCCGCCGATTTACAAAATCCGCAGCAGCCGAAATCTGCCGCCGGGGTGATTGTTGAAGCGCTGGCGCGTCGTAAGGCTAAAGGGCTGGCGGCCTTCACGGTGATGTCCTGCGACAACATGCCGGAAAACGGCCATGTCACACGTAATGTTATTTGCGCCTATGCCCGTGCGGTTAATGCAGAACTGGCCGACTGGATTGACGCGAACGTGACCTTCCCGTCAACAATGGTTGACCGTATTGTTCCCGCCGTAACAGCCGATACGCTGGATAAAATTGAACAACTGACCGGTGTGCGCGACCCGGCGGGCGTGGCCTGTGAACCGTTCCGTCAGTGGGTTATCGAAGATAACTTTGTGGCAGGTCGCCCGGAATGGGAAAAAGCCGGGGCTGAACTCGTCGCTGACGTGGTGCCATTTGAAGAGATGAAACTGCGCATGCTCAACGGCAGTCACTCTTTCCTCGCCTATCTGGGCTATCTGGCCGGTTACCAGCACATCAATGAGTGCATGGAAGACGACAACTATCGTCGCGCTGCCCATGCCCTGATGTTGCAGGAGCAGGCACCGACGCTGAAAGTGAAAGGGGTCGATTTGGCGCATTACGCGGACTTGCTGATTGCGCGTTACAGCAACCCGGCGCTGCGTCACCGTACCTGGCAGATTGCGATGGATGGCAGCCAGAAACTGCCTCAACGTATGCTGGATTCCGTGCGCTGGCACCGTGTCCATCAGCATGCCTTTGATCTGCTGGCGCTGGGGGTTGCAGGCTGGATGCGCTATGTGGGCGGTGTTGATGAGCAGGGCAATGCGATCGAAGTGAGCGATCCGCTGCTGGCTGTGATTCAGCAGGCTGTAGCAGGCAGTGCAGAAGGGGAAGCACGCGTTAACGCATTGCTGGGTATTGAGGCGATTTTTGGCACTGAACTGCCGAAAGATGCGATCTTTGTTGAACAGGTAACGCGTGCCTATCAGGCATTGCTGGCGAACGGCGCGAAAGCCACGGTTGCACAGTACGCGGCGAAATTCTGATCTAAATGCCGCCTTCAGGCGGCATCACACCATTAGTGCAGGCCAAGGCGAATCAGTTCAACAGGTTCAAACTGGCCTTCACAACCTTCCACTTCTACCGTTTTGCTACGACGCAACTGAGCTGGCGTCATTCCATTGGCATGGATAGCGATAATTTTCCCGGTACGACCTGTGCCATTAATCATGACGCGGCTGCCGGTGGTGATTGCATTACGGTTACGATCATAAGTCATCATGGTGGTTTCTCCTTTTATCATCCGCAAAACATGCCGGGGCATAAGGCGTCCCCGTCACGGACGCCTTATGAAAACGCTTTTGCTAAGATGATTTTTTGTTTTTGATCAACGTCACACTTTTTAGCGCGCAAAAACAGCACAACGTTTCAAAAACAAAACAGGAGGAGGGGAATTACTCTTCGCTAAACCAGTCGCGATTTTCCTGGCTGATGAGTTTCACAGAACCGCTGATTTCCTGCAGATGGTGGGTCATCGCTTGATCCACCGCATCGGCGTCTCTTTTTTCCAGCGCATCAAAAATATCCTGATGCTGGCGCAGCAGCATTTCCGGAGGTGACACGTGGTCAAGGCTCATATAGCGCACACGGTCCATGGTCGCTTTGAGGTTTTCAATGGTATCCCAGGCAAGTTGACAGTCGGCAATTTGCGCGAGTTTCTGGTGAAACTCATCATCCAACTGGAAAAAATCATTCAACTGCTTGCGCTCAATGGCAGTGCGTTGCTGATTGAGATTCTGCTCAAGCTGATAACAATAGCTGTCCGTCATCATCCCGGCGGCGCGACGGGCGACCGCACACTCAATGGCCTGACGCACGAAGCAGCCGTTACGGACCTGAGCCAGGGAGATTTTATTCACATAGCTGCCGCGCTGGGGGCGGATTTGAATCAGACCGTTTTCCGCCAGCTTGATAAAGGCTTCACGCACGGGCTGACGTGAAACGTCAAAACGGATCGACACTTCTTTTTCAGAAAGCGGGGTTCCCGGCGGAATCAGGCAATGAACAATATCCCGACGGAGAATACGGTAAATTTGCTGGTTGACGGGTTGCGTCGGATTGAGCTGGGTTTCAACGATCATTCGCACTTACTTTTTAAGAGGTTAACCCAGCTACCATACCATTAAATAGACGCCGTTCCCATACCCGGCCCGCAGGCCGGGGCGGGAAAATTAGCCTGCGCGATGTACGCTCAGACCCGCATAGGTCTGGCTTACTGGCATCATTTCCAGGGTATTGATATTGACGTGTTTTGGCAGCGTCGCCACCCACCAGACCGCCTCGGTCACATCTTCCGGTGTCAGGGCGTTGGTATTTTCATAGGTTTTTTCGGCTTTCGCGTCATCGCCTTTAAAACGCACATTCGAAAACTCCGTACCGCCCACCAGGCCCGGCTCGATATTGGTTACGCGAACGGCGGTGCCGTTAAGGTCGGTGCGCAGGTTCAGACTGAACTGACGCACAAAAGCTTTGGTGGCGCCATAGACGTTACCACCAGCATACGGCCAGCTCCCTGCGGTCGAACCGATGTTGATGATATGACCGCGATTGCGTTCCACCATGCCCGGCAGCACCGCCCGGGTCATATAGACCAGGCCTTTGTTGTTGGTGTCGATCATGGTTTCCCAGTCATCCACATTGGCTTTGTGCGCAGGCTCGAGTCCCAGGGCTAACCCGGCGTTATTCACCAGCACGTCAATCTCTTTCCATTCAGCAGGCAGATTTGCCAGCATCTCTTCAATGGCTGCGCGGTTACGCACATCAACTTGCGCGGTAAACAGATTGTCGCCCAGTTCGTCTTTCAGCTCTTGCAGGCGCTCCTGACGGCGGCCTGTTGCAATGACTTTGTGTCCATTTTCAATAAAACGACGTGTGATACTCTCACCAAAACCCGCTGTTGCCCCGGTAACCAAAATTATCATCTTGCTGTTCCTCAACGCTTTTTGTGGTGTATTACCATAGCACGCACCGCTCGGTGGCGGTAACCTAAGTTAAGCCTGGCAAAAAATCTTCACTTTGTGCTACTGATAGATCATCACAGCCAATACCATGGATGTCTGGTCTGGGGTAACTAACCGCATTCAGGAGTAAATTATGTCGGTAACGAATCCTTTCTTCGATGTCAGCACGCTGCCTTATCAGGCACCGCGCTTCGATCTTATCCATCAGGATCACTATCGCCCCGCATTCGACCGTGGGGTTGAGGAAAAACGCGCCGAGGTGTCCGCCATTGCGCAAAACCCGGCTCCCGCCACGTTTGATAATACCCTGTTGCCGCTGGAGTGCAGTGGTGAGTTGTTGACGCGAGTGACCAGTGTCTTTTTCGCGATGACCTCCGCGCATACCAATGATTTTTTACAGCAACTCGACGAAGCGTTCTCCGCTGAACTTGCGCAACTGGCGAATGATATTTATCTCAATGACGCCCTGTTTGCGCGCGTTGAATCCGTCTGGCGCAATCGGGAATCAGCCGGTCTGGATGATGAATCTTTACGGCTGGTCGAGGTGATGTATCAGCGCTTTATACTGGCTGGCGCGACGCTTTCCGCTGACGATAAAGCGGTACTGAGAGCATTAAATACCGAGGCGGCTACGCTCACCAGCCAGTTTAATCAGCGCCTGCTGGCGGCAGACAAAGCCGGTGGTCTGGTGGTGGATTATCTCCATCAACTCGACGGACTGAGCGATGACGCTATCGCCGCCGCAGCCGATGCGGCGCGAGAAAAAGGGCTGACCGATCGCTGGTTGCTTTCACTATTAAACACCACACAGCAACCGGCGCTGGCCGCGCTGCGGGACCGTCAGACGCGCGAAAACCTGTTTACTGCCAGTTGGTCACGGACTTCGCGCGGGGATGCCAATGACACGCGCGCTATCGTATTGCGGCTGGCGCAATTAAGGGCGCAACAGGCGTCATTGCTCGGCTTCCCGGATTACGCCAGTTGGAAAATGGCCGACCAGATGGCAGGCAATCCACAGGCCGCGTTTGATTTTATGCGCGGTATTGCCCCGGCGGCACGTGCCCGCGCTGAACGTGAACTGGCGGATATTCAGCAGGTCATTGATGAACAGCAGGGGGGCTTCACCGCCCAGGCCTGGGACTGGCCGTGGTATGCCGAACAGGTCCGACGCGCGAAATACGACCTCGACGAATCACAGGTCACCCCTTATTTTGCGCTCAACACGGTGCTGAGCGAAGGGGTGTTCTATGCAGCGAGCCAACTCTTTGGCATTCGTTTCGCAGAACGTACCGATATTCCTGTTTACCACCCGGATGTGCGAGTCTGGGAAATATTCGACCAGAATGATGAAGGGCTGGCGCTGTTTTATGGCGATTTCTTTGCCCGCGATTCAAAGAGCGGCGGCGCATGGATGGGGAATTTCATCGAGCAATCGACGCTGCTTTCCACCAAACCGGTTATTTACAATGTCTGCAACTACCAGAAACCGGCCGCCGGGCAGACGGCGCTCTTATCGTGGGATGATGTCATCACCCTGTTTCACGAGTTTGGTCATACGCTGCATGGTTTGTTCGCCCGCCAGCGCTATGCCAGCCTGTCGGGGACCAATACGCCGCGTGATTTCGTTGAGTTCCCGTCACAGATTAACGAGCACTGGGCCAGCCATCCTGAGGTGTTCACACGTTATGCGCGCCATTATCAAACCGATGAGCCAATGCCGGAAGCGCTACGCAAAAAAATGTTGCGCAGTACCCAGTTCAATAAAGGCTATGACATGACGGAGTTGCTGAGTGCGGCTTTGTTGGACATGAACTGGCACAGTCTGGATGGAGTGACTCAGGTCAGCGATGTCGATGCCTTTGAAGCGCAGGCGATTCGCCGCGAAGGGCTTGATATCGCTGCGGTACCGCCCCGTTATCGCAGCAGCTACTTCGCCCATATCTTCGGCGGTGGTTACGCAGCGGGTTATTACGCCTATTTGTGGACGCAAATGCTGGCGGATGACGGCTTCCAGTGGTTTGTGGAGCAGGGCGGTTTATCCCGAGAAAACGGGCAAAGATTCCGCGAAGCGATTTTGTCGCGTGGCAATAGTACTGATTTAGCTGAACTTTATCGCCAGTGGCGCGGTCATGACCCACAGATTGAACCGATGCTGAAAAACCGAGGCCTGAGCGAGTAGGGCCAGAAATAGCATAAAAAACCGGGCTAATGCCCGGTTTTTTATGCGTGATAATTAAATGCTACGCAAACGTTAAATTAACGTGCTAACCGAAGCGGTGCAATGTGATTCAAGCGACATAGTTGATAATGAAATAATTTATTGATGTAATAATTCATTAAGTATGTCTACCTTTAATCGATGGTCTCGTGACGTTAGACTATTTTTTTAATGTCGCCTGATCTCCATAGTATGTTTTGTTTTTTTCGGCTGTAAGGGAGGGATAAAATAAATCCGGAAAGCACGACGCTTTGATGAGTGTTATGTGCTCTCAGATTATTCCTGAAATTAAGATGCCAGCCAGGGTGATGTAATAATTACATTCCACTCAGGTATCTATTGATTAATGTGAATGAAAAATGAGGAAAGTCCTTTTATTTATCAAAGATAAACCTGCTGAATTAATCGATGTCAGACCGTATGAACGTAAGATTAATTGTATCTATCCCGGCGCGGTTGTAAAAAGCCTGGCGATAGAGATTAGCTTTGTGACGTTTAGCAATGGTAAATGTGGCGCCATCTCTTTTGTGGCCGACCGTTATGTTTCTCAGACGCAACTATTAGAGGCATATAATAAGCTGGTACTCAACGGCGAGTAATTATGTTCCGTGGGCCTGCATGACTACAGCAGGCCGCATAATTTGCCAAAAGGGTGTGCCAGAGTGCCGCAGAATCTGCCTAAGCGCCTCGTACATGTGGCGACATTTTGCGCCATGAGGAAAAAAGATTCAGTGTCCCACCCCAGAATAACCCATCAACAAATCCGGTAATAACGCCGAACAGGGCGCTGAATTGTACGGCATAGTGTGCTTCCGGATGCAACGACAACCAAACCAGCAAACAATATTTCGAGCCAAAGCCCATGATAATAAAAATCAGTGTCAGAGGCGTGCCCGCGCGAATAATTCTGTCGCTATGCGGTTTGTTTTTTAAACGAGGCTGGTTTTTCCATAACCGCCACCCGGCCACAATACCCAACGCAAGTCCGCTAAACATGCCCACTAATGAGGCAACATTAAAATTAAACTCTTCCTTTAAACCCCATACTCCCCAAATCAGAAAGAGTAGCGGTAAAATAAACAACTGACTGATATTCATTTCGCGCTCTGAGAGCGCGGCATAACCCCGCATTATAAGAAAAGCAAAAAGTATCCATACCCACAGCGGGGTATGACTGAGGATGGTGAAAATAGTCATGGTTATTCTCCTGGCTGAATGTTTACCCGGCAGAAGTATGTCTGGGGCCAGATAAGAGCAACACGACACCCACACGACAGCGGGCTGACAGCAACACGACAGGGCGTTATTCCGCGCGAAAGAACCTGTTGCAAGGGAAGTGATACGTCCTGTAACGACATCGTTTTTGTTTAGTCGGCATAAGGTGCGTTAAACTCTCCTCCCTTGTTGGTAGATGACATTGCAAAAAATGATTGTTCCTGGTTCATCAGATGTGCAAGTTCCAGAAACGGAACTGGCACGCAAAAGCATGTTCAAAGCGTTGCTGTACCGTGACCGGACGCCCGTCGCCGTATTAATTTGTGCTGCTATTGTTGGCACGCTCGTAGGGTTTGCTGGCGTCGCATTCTTTCGCGCCGTCAATGCCGTGCAGCACTGGCGAATAAGTTTTCTGCAGCAGGCTGACTTAAGCGGGTGGGCGCTATGGATTATGGCTTTTATTATCTCCGGGCTGCTGGCGGTGATGGGCTATTTTCTCGTCAGGCGTTTTGCGCCTGAAGCATCGGGCTCCGGTATTCCTGAAATCGAAGGCGCGCTGGAAGAGTTACGCCCTGTACGCTGGTGGCGTGTCATACCGGTGAAGTTTTTTGGCGGTATGGGAACGCTCGGCGCAGGCATGGTGCTCGGGAGAGAAGGGCCAACCGTTCAGCTCGGTGGTAATATTGGCCGAATGGTCTCTGACCTGTTGCGGATAAAACATGGTGAGGCGCGCCATTCATTGCTGGCAACGGGGGCGGCTGCCGGTCTGGCGGCAGCGTTTAACGCACCGCTGGCGGGTATTCTCTTTATTCTCGAAGAGATGAGGCCGCAATTTCGCTATAACCTTATCTCCATCAAAGCCGTTTTTATTGGCGTGATCATGGCAAGCATCGTATTTCGCACATTTAATGGCGAAAGCCCGGTCATCGCCGTAGGGCAGTTATCCAATGCGCCAGTCAATACGCTGTGGCTGTATCTCGTGTTGGGGATGTTATTTGGCCTCGTCGGCGTATTATTTAATCGCCTCGTCTTTCTTTTTCAGGATGGTTTTCAGCATATCTATGGCGGGCGAACATGGCGAACCCTGGTGGTAGGGGGATGTATAGGCGGCGGATGTGGCATCCTTGCGCTGCTTTATGCGCCAGGGGCCGGAGGCGGCTTTGAATTGATCCCCGATGCGGCCAGCGGCGGCTTTACGTTTTATGCATTAATCGTGATGTTTCTGGTCCGTCTGCTTACAACGCTGCTCTGTTTTTGCTCCGGGGCGCCTGGCGGAATTTTCGCGCCAATGTTGGCGTTAGGTACCGTGCTCGGCACCGCCTATGGTGTGGGTGTCGCGGAGTTGTTCCCGGCCTATGGGCTTCAAGCCGGTACGTTTGCCATTGCCGGGATGGGGGCGTTATTTGCTGCGTCCGTTCGTGCTCCGCTAACGGGGATCGTCCTGGTACTGGAAATGACAGATAATTATCAGCTCATACTGCCGATGATTATTACCTGCCTCGGTGCGACGTTACTCGCACAATTTCTTGGTGGGAAACCGTTATATTCTTCGATTCTGGCGCGTACTTTGGCAAAACAGACGGCGCCAGAAGGCTCGGTGCCCTCATAACCTGCTCTCCGCACTGGTTCGACGGCCATTCGCTGGTGCCGTCGAACCTGGTTGCTGTTTGTCTCTGACATCAAAACGGGCAGTACACTGTGATTTTCTGAATCTGGATCTTCTTCCCGATAATTAATTCTTGTTAATCAGCGTCATACTGTGCTGATAATAGCAATGCAACGTTATTGCCAGGCTATATATTAAAAGTAATTTAATAGAAGTAATCCGTACTAAAACCCGTTCAAGAGAGGGAGTGCGCGATGGACTATTTTTTCTTGATTATAAACAGCGTGATGGCCGGTGCGCCTGGGTACTTCCCAGATGCAATCAGGGTGATATCTGAACGGTCAGGCGAAAAATTAATAACG
The DNA here is from genome assembly GCF_040546205.1 of Citrobacter sp. UYEF32. Lineage (NCBI taxonomy): Bacteria > Pseudomonadati > Pseudomonadota > Gammaproteobacteria > Enterobacterales > Enterobacteriaceae > Citrobacter > Citrobacter sp. UYEF32. The sequence goes on from NZ_JBEPNI010000005.1 coordinate 102,081, forward strand.
CTCTCCGCTATCCTCCTCCAGCCTGTTGCCGCGCAAAAACTGACGGATGTACACCGACAACAAATAAATAATATTCGCGGAAATATCATATTACTTGCGGAGCAAGACGACCTGGAAACATTCAAAATGAAAGTTAAGGCGTTTTCCAGACAAAATGGTTTAGTCAGTTAAATATTCAACAGGAATGATGATATATTCAATTGTCCATTCATAAGAATCAGGATTCTCCATGAATGACAAAAAATTAATTAATCAGACAGCAAAAGAGGAAATGCATAAATCATCGTTAAAAGCGTCGCCGCAGGACCTGAAAGCGACGCTTTTATTACCCGTACTCAGACGTTTATTTGACGCTTTCATCCATGGTCACATTCATTGTGATGCCGCCTTTGTTATTCGGATCGTCAGTATAGGTAATCAGCACATCTTTGCTGGCGACACATAATCCCTCCTCGTTTGGTGTAGAAGAGACGTATCCGCCGTTATTAAACTCGACGGTGGTTGTCGTTACGCCGCCGTTTTCGGTCTCAGTAATGAAGAGGGAACCGCCATGCGTGACATTGACGGTTGTGATCACACCAATGACCTTATGTTCACCGGACTCAGGATCAAAAGAAATTTTCGGCATTTTTCTCTCCTCGCGCAGACAGGCTATCTGCATTCACTTTTTATCCCATATTTATATTAACGGCCTGGTGGGAAAGAAGTTGAGTTTTTTCGCTATCTATTTTCGATGTGGTAGTTAAGAATGTGTTTACTTTGCATTAATTCGTTATGGCGCACATACGCGGCGGGCCAGGCTGGTGAAACGTACCTTTTGCGGCTAAACTTAAACGGTTCGGTAAGGCAAACCGACAAACAATCGTTCTGACGTGATGAATCCCCCTCAGCGGTGGGGCTGGTCTTCATACCATGCAAGTCGCGAATAGCGAATGCGTTTCTGACTGACCGTCAGGAACACCGGGAGGCACCCGGCATCACGGTTTCCACATCCTGAATGACTCAATTCTCCTGTTGGGTCTTTATCTTTTGCCGCGTATTTTGAGTGACCTTGCATAGCACTCATTCCGGCGAGTAACTCGCAGAGTGTACCCATGAAAGAGGGTTATTACTGGATCCAGCACCAGGGTATTGTGCAGGTGGCTTACTATACCCATGATAAAGTTGAGAATATGGATACAGGAAAAATAATGACCGGTGTCTGGCGCCTTACGGAAGGGTTTGAGATCTGTCATGACGTTGAAATAGAGATCGTTGGTGGACCGCTTGCGTCCCCAATGAAAGGGTAAATTTATTTGACCACGGCCTGCCTGGATAAGCGGGCCTGTCAATTTGGGCTGTGTCTACGTTTGGCAGAAATGTATTATCACCAGGAAGACGTAAATACGAATCTAAGAAATGTGAACGCTACTATTTCACTCCTCATTTAAGCGGATATACTTCTGATAAGTCGCGTATAAAAGGAGTAAGCCAATGATTTACTCATCCATAAAAACGCACTACCTGTCAGCCGAATCCGGCGATCGTCTTGTTCGTTATGATGTTATTGCGATAGATGCTGATACGTATTTAGTGAAGGTCATCGACGAGCAAAAAAGCACGCTGTCTGATCCTAAACCGCTAATCCTCATCGACCAGTTTCGCGTAACGCGTAGTGATTATTTTGAACACTACGGTATTCACGTGGTGCAACAGGCGATAACGTTCAATTTACCCCCCTCATTTGAAGATTATCTTCTGCTTTACTGCCAGCGACACCGAAACAAGTACGAATAGCACCAGGCCGATAAAAGGCGGCTGCTTCGTTAAAAGGAGCCACTGCCGTTATACTTACCTGTAGTCTTTTGACGCAAAGCTGGCTTGTTTAACCCAAAGGAGGGTGATGATGAGACCGAAAATCACGCCGGAAGAGATCGCATTACTGGTAGAGGATTTAGATATGCTGGGTGAACAAAACCTTGTGGGTATTGAAGCCTATGAAGCGCTCTATCTGCTGGAGATGCGCCGCCAGACAGCAAAACTTAATGATATCAAGCGGGCACTGGAAGCCGAAGAGGAGTGAATTTCCGGACTCACGGACGCCCCCGGTTGTTGGTGGGGAGGCCGCACTGTTTATCAATATCATCTGGCCTCCCTGACGCCAGATGATGTTTTTACTTTTTACTCACCGGACAGATCAACTCACGGATAATCGCTATCTTCTGCTGCGGTGACAGCCAGAGGCATTGTGGCATCCATGCAGGTTTATGTTGTTCGGTGAAAGCGTTAAGCAGTTGATTGAGCCAGCTATCGATATTCATACGTACCTCCTTAATGGTTAACGTGAGTGTACGCAACAATTACGGAACAAAAACTGAGCTTATTAAATTTACTGTTCCGCATTTAATTCCCTGAATGTGCCGGTCAACATTGTCCAACCCACAGGCGCAATAAGCTGACACAAAGATATGGTAAATTACCGCCTCTACTAACAACGGAGTGTTGTAATGAAAGCGATTGGTATCTTTTGTGGTTCATCTTCCGGGGAAAATCCGCTGTATATCGAAACGGCGCGCTATGTGGGCAAAACCCTCGCGGCGGCCGACATTTCTCTTGTCTACGGTGGCGGTAAGGTTGGTCTGATGGGCGCCGTTGCCGATGCCTGCCTGGCGCACGGCGGCCACGTGGTGGGGGTTATGCCGCGAGGTCTGTTTGAAAAGGAGATCGCGCACCAGGGGCTGAGTGAACTTCACGTTGTGGAAAATATGCACGAGCGAAAAACCAAAATGGCGGCGCTATCGGATGGCTTTATCGCACTGCCGGGTGGTGCGGGTACGCTGGAAGAGATTTTCGAGCAGTGGACCTGGGCACAACTCGGTATCCACCACAAACCCTGCGCATTCCTGAATATCAACGGTTATTACGATCCGCTGCAGGCGATGGTTGAGAAAATGGTTACCGAGGGATTCATGCATGCCCGCTATGCCGATATGCTGCCGTTTTCCACGGATGTCGAAAGTGTCGTGGCGTATTTTCGCAACTATCAGGCGCCTGCGAGTAAGTGGGTGAAAAATTAATCGTATTTAAGGGCGCTGCGCCGGGCGCTCCCGGCCAGTGCGCGCAGGAAAGCGTATCATGCCACACACCATACATCCCGTTGCCGCCGTACTGGGGGTGATCGTCCATGAATCTCGTGTACTGCTTGTACGTCGCTCTAACCCACCTGACGCAGGTTTTTGGGGTTTTCCGGGTGGAAAAATCGAGGCAGGCGAAACCATAGAACAGGCCGCGTTGCGTGAAGTAAACGAAGAGACCGGGCTGAGGGTTATTTACCAGTCGACGGGTGTGCCCCTGGAAGCATTCGATTACAACGCCGCCGGCGAGCTTCTTTACCATTATCTGCTGATCCCGGTCGTTTGTGCCTGGCAGGGGGGAGAACCGATTGCCGCGTCGGATGTCTTTGAAGCGCGCTGGTTTGACGCTGCGGCGTTACTGAGCGGTGATTTTTCTTTCAGTAAAGATGTCGTGGAACTGGCGATAAAACAGATAAACCCCGCTCACGCGTGAATGGGGATGTTGTCGCAGTGACGATTATCACCGCTGGCGGGCTGCAACGTTCAGGGCTGCGGCCCGTCAATCCGGTGCCCCTTCATGTAAGGGCGTTATGTTTTGCTTGCGTCTTTCTTCTTTTTGAAAAGAGACGTTGCCGCCGCCGTCATAACGCCTATCAGCGGCATAGCAATAGCGCCTGCCAGGAAGTTATGCTGATCGATTTCCTTTTCCCGGCGAATATCAGCAAAACGGGCAAGCGCCTGTTTTTCATTCGCGGCGATGACCTCTTCAAACTGCTTTTCATAACCCTGCTCAGTCAACTGAAATGCGCGTTGTTCATCTGATTTTTTCAGAGCAACGGTATGCTTACCCTTTTTAAAAAAACAGTACTCTGGCATGGGTGCTCCTTAAGGAGAGAGGTGATTAAGCACAACCAGAATAACAATTTTAAATACGCCTGGCACCTGCGGGTGAATAATTTTTAAATGTATTTAACTCATCGTGTGCCGACAAATTCGCGCGCAGAATTTAAAAACGCTTAAGAAAGAGCGTAAAAGGACGCTGAATTTTTCCTCCGGAATATATCTTATTTTCCACGCGCACCGAATGTTATTGTGACGGGACGCGAGAAACGTCATTCCGACCGCCACAAGAGACAACGGGCGCGGTGCTATCCACGCCGTAAGGGGAATGATTTGGATAACTGCCACAACCAGCGTGGCCTAAGGTGCGATGGAGATACTTGCCGACAATCCTGCTACTAACTCGACCCCTTGTGGCAAGTTATCGATGTGAATACGCACCGGGATGCGCTGGGCAAGACGTACCCAGTTAAAAGTCGGCTCAACCTGCGGCAGGCCCAGACCGCCCGTGTCGTCATTATTATCACCAATCCCATGCCCGATACTCTCAACGTGGCCGGTCAGGACGGGCTCGAAGCCCATCAGCGCAATGTGCGCGGTATTTCCCACGCGAATGTGGCGCAGTTTGGTTTCCTCAAAATAACCCACCACCCAGAAACTTTGCGCGTCGACGATGGCTACCTTTGTTTCTCCGGCAGTTGCGTAGTCGCCGGGGCGAAGCCGCAGATGCGTGACATAACCGGCAACCGGCGCCCGCACGGTGGCATGGGATAAATTGAGTTCAGCCAGTTCCAGCGCAGCCAGCGCACCATGATAATTGGCCGTTGCGATATTCGCCGCGCTGCTTGTTTGCTGCAAATCTTCACCGGAAATCATGCCTTTTATCTGCACACGTCGTCTGGCGGCATCCTGGCGCATCAGCATTTCATGACGTTTAGCATCGACATCAGCCTGCGCGCTGAGCAACGCCAGCGTTAACCAGTGCGGATCGATGGAATAGAGAACATCGCCACGATTCACCCACTGATTGTCTCTGACAGCCACGCTGATAACCGGCCCTGAGACATCCGGCGCAATTTGCACTACATCCGCACGAACCCGGCCATCGCGGGTCCAGGGCGTCTGCGCATAATGCTTCCACATCATGAAGGCCAGAATAGCTGACACGGCGGCTGCGCTTAGCGTCAGCGCATAGCGGGTCAATAAAGAGAGAAACGATTTCATGCAAATAACCCCAGCGCGTTAGCGTCCTGCAGGAACAGGAAAAAAGTGACGATATACAGTGAGAAACCAATCAGCGGGCGGCAAGGCAAACGGCAATAAAACCTGCTGAAAGAGAACAGCGGCACGAGTAACAGCGTGCAGGCCAGGCTAATAAGCGCAATGACCAGCAGACCGGGGAGAAATACCCCCCCAATATTGATGTCATTCAGCATTTTCTTGCTCCTTCTTGCTACTTCGCAGTGCGCAGTGCAGGTCAACAAGCCTGTCGACAACCTGGCGCGATTGTTCATCTGGCGCAGGCAGAGAGAGGCAAATCATTGACGCAATGCGCTCGCGTACGGCGGGTATGTCTTTCGTGTGAATAAGCTGGTAAAGCAGGTCATTGATCTCCCGGGCTGTTTTTCTTTCCGCCCGCGAATAACAGTGGCGTAAATGCATGACAGAGAGGCCAATTCGCAGATAGTGCAACATATGCTCAAGCACCTGTTCTGAGGCGTGCTCACTGCGTTGCAAACGCGGCAGTAAAAGGGCTGTTCTGTCTATCATCAGATTGGTCCAGTGCGTCTCATCGGGTTTAAAAACACCTTTCACGCTGCGCCGGATATCGCGTCGACAGAGTTTCAGCAGACGGTTAATGGCCGCGTCTGCCTGCACCGTTTGCAACAAACTCATGCTGACCACGGCAAAGCCGATGGCGGCAAACAAGGCAATAGAGGTATTGATGGCTACAGCGAAGTCCCCGCTGTAATGCGCGCCTAATTCGCAAAGGATAGGCAGGGTGAGGGTGATCCCCATGGCCATAAATGTGGTGGGCGGGCGCGCCTGGAGCGATCCGGCCAGCAAATAGGCGGGGGCAAGCGCCGCAACCAATACCGCGAAATCGGTCACTTGCGGAAGAAGGACAAAGCTATAGAACAGGCTTATCAGTACCCCCCAGACGGAACCCATAATATATTTCACAAGGTGGGGGGCTGGCGTGTCGAAACTGGCAAACAGCGTACAGCAGACCCCAAGAACAGAGACCGCCGTGGCGCCATCAGGCCAGGCTGAGTAAATCCAAATCAGGCAGCCGCTTAAGATTATCGAGAAAGCCCCCAGCGCTGTGCGTGCAGCGCTAAGGTGATCCCGGTGGAATACGTAGCCTTTTGCAGCCTTGACCTCCATCAGCGCAGGGGTGTTTTTCGCGTGGCGAACCGCATCAGAAAGGCGTTCGCATTGCTGTAAAAGCACGATGGCCTCTGTCAGGTGGCGCGTAAAACTGGCCCGTATCGCATCTGTCATTGTCGGCGACTGCGAAGCGTATAACGCCGTTAACTGTTCACTGCGTTTTTTTAGCGCCTCTGCGCTGATTATCTGCTCGCTTTCTCCCTCATGAGTAAGCCAGGCCTGGACATCCTTTAGCAACAACCGCAGCTCGACGGGTATCTGCTCTGGCGTCGGTAAGCGATCGCGTAATTCACAATTCACAATTAACAGACGTGCCAGACGGTCATGGATGGCTTTTCGCGCCTGGCGGACCGGCGCTGAAAGGGCAAAGTCATAAGGAATATGGTGGCTGATACCCTGCAAAAACTGCAGTGCCAGCGCCAGATGAAGGCTATCGGAATGCTCATCGGGTTTGCCTGCTAAGGTGTCGGCAATTTTCAGCCGGGCCGAGCGTAATGTCTGCGCTAATTTGTTGTTGAACACCCCTGAAATACGCGCGGGCAATACGTATCTGTGAATAAGTGCGGCGCAGAAAATACCAATCATGATCTCCTGCACGCGGAGAATGGCGATATTAAAAATAGTGCCGGGATCAAACACCGCAGGAAAACCAATCAGGCTCGCGGTGTAACCGGCTAATACAAAAGCATACGCACGTGAAGTGCGTACAAGGAGGGATAAATAGAGACAGAAGGTTATCCAGCCTGTGAGCATCACGCTGCAAAGCACCGGCATGTTCACGAAAGTGGGCACGATCAAAACGGTCGCTCCGGCGCCGATAACCGTACCTGCCAGGCGATAAAGGCTTCTGCTCAGTGACGCGCTCACCGAGGTTTGCGAGACAATATACACGGTAATGATGGCCCACGACGGGCGCTCAAGACCTATCGACAACGCAATAAAATAGGCGAGCATCGCGGCGGTAAAAGTCTTTGCAGAATAGAGCAACGCGTTAGCGTCGTTCAGCAGTGCGGGAGAAGCCACACGGCGTAATAGCTTGCTGGTAGCGCGTAAAAAATGACTGTGAAAGAGAGCGAATGTGTTCATGCCGGGGATTATTACCGGCTTGCGTATGCTATTAAATACTCTATTCTGTCAAAAAATACCTAAATGTTGCCAATCACATGAAGCCCCAATTCGTTACAACATTATTTGACCCTGATGCCACCTCGTGCCCGGCAGTGGCGCGGCATCTTGATTTTATTGATTACGAGGCCGAAGTGCCGGTGCATACACATCGCAAAGGGCAATTGATCATTGCGCTGTATGGCGCGGTAATCTGTCGCGCCGAAAATGACATATGGATAGTGCCGCCAAATTGCGCAGTCTGGATACCGGGCGGTGTTCCTCACAGCGCTAAAGCGACCTGGAACGCCCATCTCAATTATCTGTTTATTGAACCCGGCGCCACTGCGCTTCCGGAAAAATGTTGCACGCTGGCGATTTCATCCCTGATTAAAGAGTTGGTGGACCGCTTAACGCGTGAGGGCATCGATTACCCACCCGATAGCCATGTCGCAAGACTGACCAGAGTGACGCTTGATGAGTTAGCCACCATGCCGCAACAGAAATTGAGTCTGCCCGTTTCGGCCCATCCCAAAATACGCGCCATGGCAGATGCGCTGGTCAGTAACCCGGAGGATCGCAGCACCTTTAAAGCGTGGGCTAAACGGCTGGCGCTCAGCGAGCGCTCGCTGGCACGCTTGATGCTACGCGAGACAGGGCTAACCTTCGGACGATGGCGTCAGCAGCTCCATCTGATCCTTGCGCTCCAGGCGCTGGCAAGCGGCGTCTCGGTACAAAATGTGGCGGCAAACCTGGGGTATGAATCGGTGAATGCCTTCATCACCATGTTCAAAAAAACGATGGGCAGCACCCCTGCGCACTATTTTGCCGAACGAAAAACAGACGTACGTTAATTAGCCGGGTTTTGGATGAAAGGGTAACAAAAGTGATCCAGACGGCGGCCTGAAAAGAAAGTTCACGTGCGTCTTTGAAGAGAAATGCCATGCATGTATAACTAATTAAGACAGGCATTCATAAGTGGCCTGGTGGCAGCTTTTATGACTCCCCAACTGTTGAATCCAGACGAGCATCTTTTTGAGCATGTACTGTTTAAAATAAACACTATCGCTTTTCTCAGCCGGAGAATATGCCGTGAATGTCAAACTAAAATATGCAAGTAGTGAATTACGCGATCCTGTCCAGGCTGTAGCTGAATTTGCCAATAAGATTGGTCATGAGGATATTGAAACCATCTTATTTTTTTGCTCTCCGGATTATGATCTTGAAATATTAGGCAGCGAATTAAAAAAAACCTTTTCATGCACGCTTATAGGATGCACCTCCTCAGGGCAAATTGGCCTGGATGGTTTTCAGCATTCCGGGATGCTCGGCCTGGGCTTAGGGAGCGAATTTCGGGCCTCCGCTTTTATGATCCATCCTTTAGTTGAATACTCTGCCGTTATTGCGGACATGGCTGAAAAAATCCGTCTCGACAGCGAGGCAAGGCCGAATATTAATCGCTTCGGTCTGTTGCTTGTCGATGGGCTTTCGATGGCAGAAGAGCGACTTGTGGCTAATCTTTATCAGCAGATAGGGAATGTGCCTATCATCGGGGGATCGGCGGGTGATGACCTGCGCTTTGAACAAAGCTTCATTTACGACGGCAACGGTAAATTTGTATCAGACGCCGCGGTTTTTGCGGTCATTGAGACCCACTCTCCTCTTGCGACGTTTAAAATTCAACACTTTGTTCCCAGCGATGTGGAACTGGTGATTACCGAAGCCGATCCGGAGAAACGGATCATTTTTGAAATTAACGGCGAACCTGCTGCACAAGTCTACGCCGAATCTCTCGGCCTGAGCGTGGACGAGTTAACCCCCACGATATTTTCTCGCAACCCGCTGGTGCTCTCGCTTGGCGATGAACCTTATGTACGCTCCATTCAGAAATGGAACGCCGATTTTTCGTTAACCTGCTATTGCGCGATTGAAGAGGGGTTGATTATTTCGATTGGCAGAGCAGAAGATCCCATCGAGACCTTCAGGCAATCTTTTGAAAAAGTTCATGAAATAATTCCTGACCCACGTGTCATCATTGGTTGCGATTGTATTCTTCGCCGCCTCCAGTTTGAAGAAGAAGGGCTTGAAGAACCGATTAGCGACATTATGCGCCAGAACAATGTGATCGGTTTTTCTACCTACGGCGAGCAGTACAACGGGCTGCACGTAAACCAGACATTCACAGGCGTTGCTATCGGAGGCTAAATTATGTCTTCTTTTACCCACGAACCCAATGCGGGCCTGTCACTTGCCGATTATGAGCGCAAACTTCTTGCCCGCGATAAAACAATCGATGTCCTGAAACGCCGTATTGCGCAAGAGGCCAGGCATAGCCATACAACGCCTTTTGCGATTCTGGAACAGAATATTGGTCTGGAGAAAGTCGTTGCTCGTAAGACGATGGAACTCGAGAACGAGCGGCGCGAGCTTGAAAAAGCATTATCGGAATTACGGTTAGCGCAGGCCCAACTGTTGCAAGCGCAGAAAATGGAGTCTATTGGTCAGCTTGCCGCAGGTATTGCGCATGAGATTAATACCCCGACTCAGTATGTTTCTGACAATGTCGGTTTTGTGAAAACCGCCCATGCAACGCTGACAAAGGTACTTGATGCTGCGCTTGCGGTGGTCGACGTTGCGCGTGAGAAACTGGACAATGAGCCGACGATAGAGGCATTCGATACGGTTTTAAAACGTGCCCGGATTGATTTTTTGCGCAGCCAGATTCCCTCAGCGTTAGATGAGTCCCTGGAAGGCCTTGAGCACATTGCGAAAATTGTCGCTGCCATGAAGGAGTTTTCTCACCCATCGCAAAATGAGAAAGAATCTGTCGATATCCGTGAGGTCATTCGTACAACCGTGACGGTCGCGCGCAACGAGTGGAAATATGTCGCTGATCTGGAAACCCATTTTGGCGACGATTTGCCCTTGCTGCCATGCCTGCGCGATATGGTCGGTCAGGCCATACTTAATTTAGTGGTCAACGCCGCCCATGCGATTGCTGATACCCTGCAGAAAGGCGTTAAGGAAAAAGGCCGTATTGTCATCTCCGCTGAGCAAAACGGCGACTTTATGGAAATACGGGTGCAGGACGATGGTAGCGGCATACCCGCTGGTATCCTGGATCGTATTTTCGATCCCTTCTTCACGACCAAAGCCGTCGGTAAGGGGACGGGGCAGGGGCTTGCCATTGTCTACTCGACGGTCATCGACAAACACATGGGACATATCCGCTGCGAGTCTGAGGAAGGGGTGGGGTCAACGTTCATATTGCAATTTCCGCTTCATAGTCGCAAAGAGGGATGAACGGCATGCAGGTGATGTTTGTTGACGATGAAAACCGCATACTCTCGGGCATTGAGAGAGCGGTCATGATGTATAACCCTGATTGGGAATGCCGCTTTGCAAGTAGTGGTCCTGATGCGCTGGCGATGCTTGAACAGACTCCGGCAGATGTTGTGGTATCGGACATGCGCATGCCTTTTATGGATGGGGCTGAGTTGCTCACCCAGGTTCGCGCCCGCTGGCCGGGTACGGTACGGATCATCCTTTCTGGCTATTCAGAGCCCACATCAACCCAACGAATGCTCCAGGTCGCGCACCGGTTTGTGTCTAAGCCGTGTGACAGTACAGCTCTGATCGAGATGATCGAAAGTACGCTCGCGCTACGCCAGACCATTGACGATCCGGGACTCATTGATTTAACGGGGCATATCAGCCACCTGCCTGCCACACCTGAGATATTCGCTGAACTGAGACAATGCCTTTCCGGGACTGCCTGTGATATCCCGCGCATAACCGATCTCATCAGGCGCGATCCCGCGCTGACGGTCAGATTTTTGCAGATTGCGAATTCGGCCTGGTTCACACGAGGGGCACGAATTCATGATATCGGCAGTGCCATCACCCACCTGGGGCTGGAGCAGATAACGTCATTGATCCAGACCCCTGAATTTTTTACCGAAGCGAACAGTGATCCTGTTGTCAGTGAGTTACAACGTAAGGCCTTTCTCGCCTCGCAACTTGCCGCCCGCATGTGTGGCCACGAGGGGCTGGAGTCGACCGCCGCATTGCTCGCCAATATTGCTCTGCTGCTTCCCGATATCAACATGGCGCATGAAGGCCATTCCCCCACGAGCCGCGCCGCTCTGGGGGCCTGGATGCTGGCGTTGTGGGGATTGCCCGGCGATCTTGTCGAGATCGTTGCCCGGCAAGCCCAGCCTTCACGCCTTACGAATAATAGCTTCGGTGCCATCGGTACCGTACATGTTGCGGTCGCGCTGGCGAACAATAACGTACCCGATAACGATTATCTCGAACAAACAGGCATGCTGAACCAGCTCCCTCTGTGGCAGCAAATGCTTGCTCATATAAAGGAGACCCATCATGACTGATACTGCCCTCGCTCGGGTACTGTGCGTGGATGATGAACCCAATGTGCTCGCCGCCATTGAACGCAATCTTTTTGGGGAATTTGATGTAGTGGTCGCAAAGAGCGGCGAGGCCGGGCTTGACGCCGTTCGCTGGGGCGAAAAGTTTGCCGTCATCGTGTCCGATATGCGTATGCCAGGCATGGACGGGGCGACTTTTCTGGCGAAAGCGCGGGAAATCTCTCCCGACAGTGTTCGCATTCTGCTGACCGGTCAGGCCGATGTGCAATCTTCAATTGCGGCTATCAATAAAGGGGCCATTTTTCGCTATCTGTGTAAGCCTTGTCCAAAAGACGAACTGATTGCCACGCTGAATGAGGCGGTGCGCCAGTATCGCCTTATTTGTGCCGAAAAAGAGTTGCTTGCCACCACGCTTACCGCTTCGGTGAAAACGCTGACCGAAGTGCTCGCGATGGTCGCGCCATGGGCTTTTCAGCGCTCCGCGTTCGCGCAGTCATGTGTGAATCATGCGTTGCCAAAACTGGAGTGGCCCGATGAATGGATTTACACCATCGCGGCGTCACTAAGCCAGATAGGCTGTGTTGGTATTCCTGCGGATATCGTCCAGGCCGATGCGGCCCAGCGTAAACTGACGGATGAAGAGAAAAAACTGCTGCTTGGTCATCCGGAGGTAGCCGGGCGGTTGGTTGAGAACATTCCTCGCCTCGAACTGGTCGCGGGAATTATACGTCACCAGGCGAAAGAGCCGGCGCCGAATGTCCCTCTGGAGGTTCTGCGAGGCGCGCATTTGCTGCGTGCCGCGCTCGAACTGGAAAAACATGCCGTCCGTGGCTGGAGCCTGGAGCGGCCATGGGAAATTCTGCGTGCGGCCACGCCGCCACTACCCGACTACATCATTAAGGCGTTGTCAGATTTCCGCGCAAACGTGAGTGGCGTTCGTTCTGCTCATATTCGCGAACTGCTGCCCGGATGGGTGGTTGAGGAAGATATCCTGACATCGAATGGACTGATGGTCTTGACCAAAGGGCATGAACTTACTGACACCGCTATTAATGCGCTCCAGCGGTTGTTGTCCGTGAATGCCATCAAAGAGCCTATCCGGGTACGGGGAACGTCCATCTGAGAAAATACAGATAACCCTCTGTCGATAAAAGGGCTGCAAGGGCAGAGGGTAAATTACCTTGGGGTAGGTCAGGCGCTGGCTGTTTAATAACCGGTCCGCTAACCGGAAATAATAAAAGCGAGCCGCTGGCTGAATGTAAGGCAATAAAAAACCCGCACTCGGCGGGTTTATTTTTATCAGTAGATTTTATCTGCTCAGACTATTGTCTTCATCGCTGTTGTAAACATCACTGATAATGCGCGCAACTTACAGCGCGGTAACGTTACCGGCCGCAGGGCCTTTAGCGCCACTTTCGATAGTGAAGGATACTTTCTGGCCTTCATCAAGCGTTTTGTAGCTGTCGCTCTGGATTGCAGAGAAATGTACGAATACATCTTTGCTGCCATCGTCAGGAGTGATAAAGCCAAAACCTTTATCGGAGTTAAACCATTTTACTAAACCAGTCATTTTATTAGACATAGATACTTCCTTAATTTTATGGGTCACGCAGAGTGGCAATAATGGCCTGTAATGTTAGAGTGACTTATTTGGCACTTAGGAGGAGGCTCTCGAAGAAGGATATCTATGGATAACACTTGAACTGAGGACTGCTTTACTAAAACTGCTTTCATAAGGTCTGTATTCCAAACCGATGGCGCTATTAAGACATAGCGAAATTAATTAAGCAACGTTTATATTTTTTTATTTTAACCGCTTACACGCCCGGACGGCTATCTGGCTGGCCGTACGGAGGCAGCGATGAAGATGAAAAAGACGATTTACTCAGGCAATTAAAAACGCTGGTGGAAAAATTGTAGCGCGTCAGGCCGTGCCTGCCCGTGAGAACGGCGGGGCGGGTAATGATGTGCAAAGGAACCCGTCACCGCCATGATAGAAATCTTAATGTCCGAGTGTGTTTAGTTTACGGGTGGAAAATCCACCACGGTATTGTTGACGCGGTTGACCATGTTGGTAAACAGAATCGCGCTGATCGCACTGATGATTTCTATAACCTGGCGGTCGTTAAAGCCTGCCGCCAGGAAGCGGGTTACCGTCTCTTCCGCCAGCGTACCGCGGGTTGAGACCACGGTTGCGACGAATTTCACCAGCGCATCAATACGGGCATCATCCGGATATTCGCCCCGGCGCAGTGCCTGTGTTTGCGCGAGGCTGTAACCGGCCATTTTGCCCGTTAAGGTATGCGCGGCCAGGCAGTAATCGCAGCCGGAGAGTTCACTCACGACCAGGTTAATGGCTTCCAGCTCCTGTTTACTCAGCGTACTTTTTGCCAGCGTGGCATTGTGTTGCAGCGCCTGGCCCAGGATCTCGGGCGCGATACCTATCGTCTGATATGCGTTTGGCACTTTACCCATTGCGCGTTTGATCATTGTGAAAAGATCGACAGTTTTGCCTGTGGCATTTTCGACCTGAATTGCGGTTAAACGGCTCATAGTGTTCTCCTGTCAGTTAATGTGCGCCACCGTATTGGCGATGGACACATCATAGGGCGCAGGCCATGCTATTATTGCCCCCAAATCCGCTATTTTTTGTCTTATCGTCTCAGGAGTGCGCGTGGATAACCTCAGTTCATTACTGGCTGTGCTGGCACCGCAATGCGTGGTGAATCTTCATTGTCGGTTTAACGGGCGATGGGCTGCTGACCATCAGCAACTGCCAGCCGGGATTGTGCCATGGCATGTCATTATGCGGGGGGAGGCGCGCCTGCACATTGCAGGTAAAACCCTTAACGTGCGTGCCGGAGATATTCTGCTGCTTCCTCAGGGTTCGCCCCATATCCTTGAAAGCCTGGTGGACTGGGGACAAGTGGTACCCGCGCAGGGGCATCATAATGGCATTTTGACGCAGGTACGCACGGAAGGTTCGGGACCGTCCGTTGAGGTATTGTGCGGGGAGTTTTATTTTGGGGCGGACTGCACCTGGCTGTTCGCCGAAGAGAGCGAGCTTATCCATCTTCAGCCTGCGGAGCGCAAAAGCTTTCCGGAGCTGGAAATGTTACTGACGATGTTAGTCCGTGAAAGCCAGAACAGTTTACCAGGCAGTATGGCGATGGTTAAAGGGCTGGCAAATACGCTGCTGGCGATGATGCTGCGGATTTTACTTTCGCTGCGAGAACCGCCTCCGGGTATGCTGCGGCTGATGAGTGATAAGCGTCTGACGCCTGCGTTATTAGCAGTGTTCGCGGATCCGGCGTACCCGTGGACCCTTGAGTTAATGGCTGAGCGCTGTTTTTTATCGCGCGCAACCTTTGCCCGGTATTTTGCGCACAGTTATCACCAGACGCCACAATCGTGGCTGACACATTTGCGTATGGCGCTGGCCTCACGGTTACTGATTGATGAAAGGGTTCTGGCGGTGGATATCATTGCCGAAAGGTGTGGTTTTTTGTCGCTGTCATCATTCACCAAAGCCTTTAAAAAACGCTATGGCATCACCCCGTCCGTCTACCGAAAAGCGAGTCTGCAAAAACCGGGGACGCGGGCAGACACGCACCTTACTGCTTAATACTACCTGCCCGTACGGAGTGACTGCGGCGGAATACCATAGCCGCGAATAAAAACCTCCCGCATATGACGCCGGTCGCGAAAACCGGCTTCACGGGCAATGGTATCCAGGGAGAGGCGGCTTTGTTCAATCATCAATCTTGCCGCTTCCAGCCGTAATCCTTCGATAGCTTTCGCCGGAGATTTCCCCGTTTCCTGACGAAACAGGCGGCTGAGCTGGCGGGCGCTGACATGCACGGCATCGGCCAGCAGTTCCACCGTCAGCGTTTTATGCAGGTTGTTGCGGGCATATTCGAGCGCGCTTTGCAGGCGATCTGAGCGAGGCGCCAGCGCCAGCATTTCGGAATGCTGTGTCTGGCCGCCTGAACGGCGCTGATTCATGACCAGGCGATGCGCCACAATACGGGCAATCTCTGCGCCAAGATCTTTTTCCACCATACCGAGCGCCATATCCAGCCCGGCGGTCATCCCTGCCGAAGTCCAGATGGTGTCATCGATAATAAAGATACGGTCATCTTCAAGCTGAACGCCGGGATGCAGCGTGGTGAAACTGCGGGAGTGCGCCCAGTGCGTGGTGGCCCGTTTTTGCGCCAGAAGCCCGGCCTGTGCCAGCACAAAGGCGCCGGTGCAGATGCCCGCGATACGGCGTGCTTTTCGGGCAGAGGTTTGCAGAAAATGAATCACCGCCGGGCTTGCGGGCTCCTCTACCGGGGAAAGCACCCCCGCCACCAGCCAGGAATCAACCAGGGTTTCGTCGCTCAACTGTTCGGAATCCACGCCAATACCAGAGGAGGAACGCACCTTGCCACCGGATTCGGAATAGACCGTCAACTGGTAAAAAGGCTTTTCAGCCACGAAGTTGGCAAACTCAAATACCGTCAGCGTCGACAATGCCAGCATCTGAAAGTGGTCAGAAATAATCAATCCTATCCGGTGCATCGCAACCTCTTTATGGCAATTCAACATTTACCCATTGCGCAGAACGGGCGCGTAGCCGCTCCGATATACCCAGGCTGGCCAATGCCAGCAACAAAAACAGCATCGAGCTTATCATCACACCGTAAAAACCGCTCAGAGGATAAAGCCAGGACGCGACCGCTGAGCCAAAACCAATACCGCAGAACATAAAGGCGCTGGTTAAAGCCAGCGAAATCCCCCGCGTTTCTGCTGAGGAGATTTCCACGATGCGTCGCTGCTGCGTTGGCCATAGCAGGTCCGTTGAAAAGGCCCACACCACCAGCAGGATAAACAACCACGCCAGTTGAGCGGGTAGCAGCGTTATCAGCAGCATATCTGCGACCAGCAAGGTCATACCGATGATCAGTAAACGCTCCGCACTGTAAACGCGTGCAGCACGACTGACAAAAAGGTTGCCCAGTATGCCTGCCACGCCAATAACCGTTAACGCGATAGAGACATCGGTGGCCGCACCGTGCCAGCGGTCGCGGATCATCGGCGAGATAAACGCATACATATCGTATACCCCGGAGGTGATAAAAAAGACCACCAAAAACGCGGACAGCGATTTACCGTCGGTCAGCACCTGGCCGACATGACGCAAACGGATATCGACGCCTTTAACCTCATTCGGCACCAGCAGCCACACACCTGTAGCGGTTATCAGACTTACCAGCGCGACAAGGGTAAACAAGCACCGCGCCCCCCAGGCATTGGCTATCCACGCGGCCAGCGGAATACCCACCATACTTGCCATCGACACGCCCAGCAAAATCATGGCAATGGCGCTGCCACGCTCCCTGGGGGACACTAACTCAGCGCCCAACGCCACCAGCACCGGGCCTATCAGCGACGCCCCCAGCCCCATCACAATACGCGAGATGACCAGCAATGCGTAATTCGGCGCGACGGCAAAAATAGCGCCCCCCAGCGCGAACACCAGCATGCCTGCCAGGACCTGGGTTCTGCGCATCATCGTGCCAAACATCACTTGCGCCAGTGGCGCACCCAGGGCAAACGTCAGGCCGAAAATAGAGAGCAAACGGGCGCTTTGCGCATCGCTGAGTCCCCATTCATGGGAAATGGGCGCCAGGCTACCGGCAACGGAAAGGGAACCTGTTGCCTGAATAAAATAAGCAATACTCAGCGCCCAGAGCGCGCGGCGTTGCGGCGTGGAAATGTGGTTTTGCATCATAAACTCCAGCGAAGGGCAGTTGCCTGCCCGACATCCGATCACGCAACCGGGATTGGGTTTTCAACCATCGCCTGATTAAACGCGTTCACCATTGCGTGTTCATTCGCACCGGGGTTGGCGCGGGCAGGGAGCACGCTATCGACAATGGCTTCGGGGTTATCCGTAGCCAGTTTCTCGAAGGTCTGTTCGATAAAGTCTGCTAAGGGCATTGCCCGTGCATCGCCACTTTTGTAGATCAGATCGGTGTCCACCCACGGCGGTGCAATCTCTATCACGCTCACTCCCGCGTCGCGGAGCAAAAAGCGCTGGGAAAGGGTATAAGAGTGGATCGCGGCTTTGGTTGCTGAATAGAACGCGTTAGTGACCAGTGGCAAAAAGGCCAGTATGGAACTGTTGTTGATCAGTACCGCATCATCTTGCTGTTTCAGATGCTCAACAAACGCGGCGCTCACCCGAACGGTGCCCAGCAGATTGGTATCCAGCAGCGTGGTGGCCATCTCGTCATCCAGTTCCGCGGCGGGATTATCAAACGGCATAATCCCTGCGTTATTTATCACTACGTTCAGCGCCGGATAGCGAGACAGTACTTGCTGTGCCGCTTTTTTGATATCTGAAGCACTGGTGACATCGAGGACCACGTAATCCATACCCGGATTGGCGGCAGTCACGCTCTCCAGTAGCGCCTTACGACGACCAGAGATGATCACCTGATTGCCAAGCTGGTGAAATTTTTCGGCGATGGCGCGACCAATGCCTGAGGTGCCGCCCGTAATAAAAAGAGTGTTTCCGGTGAGTTTCATCATGTCATTCCTGTTGGATAAAAGGGTTAGCGGCCAGCGCTGTCGCGGTAGCGTTCAGCCGGGGTATTGCTCGAAAGATGTTGGATCATGGCCTTGCGGCTGTTTTCCATCGCCAGCCACTCGGCTTCGTTGTGCAAAGAAGGGATGGTGACAAGTTCACCGCGCAAAAAGCCTGTTAGCGCGGCATCCACCAGGTCATAAGGGCTCATAACTATCGCTTTATCGAGCTGCTCCAGCGGGAGTCCGCCGTTATCCCAGAATGGCGTTGCCGTTGCGCCTGGTAATACGGCCTGAATCTGTATCCCTTTGTCGGCCAGTTCGTGGTGCAAGGAGTGACTAAAGGCCAGCACAAACGCTTTTGTTCCGCCGTAAACACCGTTTAACAATTCCGGTGCGATGCTGACGATGGAAGAGATATTGATGATGGCGCCGTTGCCACGCGCGACGAATCCGGGAACAACGGCATATGTCAGGCGAGTCAGCGCAACCACGTTCAGGTTAATCATCGCCTGCATCTGGTCGACATCGCTGGATAACAGCGGCGTGTGTGTGCCCGTGCCCGCATTGTTGACCAGTAAAGTGATGCTGGCATCGTCGCGTAGTTTTTTCTCGAGGGCGTTAAGTTGTTCGGCATCGCCAAGATCGGCCGCCACCACCTCAACATTGCGGGCCGTATCGGCGGTGATATGGCTTGCCATCTGATTCAGGCGGTTGTGATTGCGGGCAACAATAATCAGGTCGTAACCCATGCGTGCCAGGCGATTGGCGTAAATAGCACCGATGCCGGTTGATGCACCGGTGATCACGGCTGTGCCTTTACTGGGGTGTGTCGCGATGTTCATAGCAGGTTCCTTTCAGTCACCATTGATTCGATGGAAGAATCATAAGGAAGAAAGGAATGTCTTAAATGACGATAATGGTCGTTATTCAGGACATTCTGGATTCACCAGTGCGGTGACAGGTGATGTCGCAGCTTTACTGTTCGGACTTGCGAAGATGGCCTGCTTAAACGAAGCGATGCACAGTTATGCAATAAAATGCTGAAAAAATAATGGATAAGGCGTTTACTGGCACCGCCACAGTAGCGTTAATCCGAAACCAAATCAGGAAGGAAAAAGGGAATGAAGGGTTTTCTTAAAGCAGTAAGTGCAGTTTTTATGATTTCAGCCAGTTCTGCAGCGCTGGCGTCGTCTGTCCCCGCCACCGATACCACGCCGCAGATGGCCTATGAAGATATCTCACACTCTTTACCTGCGCTTGAACCTATTACCTTTCAGGCCAGTCCGGAAAAACACAAATTGTTAGTCTTCGTAGATAATCAGTGCGTCTATTGCAGCTTCGTCGTCAAAAATATAAAGAAATATACGGATGCAGGTTTGACCATGTCGTTTCTGACTGTTGTTCCGTCATCAATAAAAGATTCGGTTATCGAAGATATGGCCAGAGTATGGTGTGCGTCAGATCGCCCGAAAAGCCTGCAAAATGCGATGGCGGGATTTTTACCGGCAAATGACAGCACGGAAAAATGTAAGAATCTGATCATTCAACAATCTGCACTTGCAGACCGGCTGGGCGTAGAGGTAACGCCCGCGATGGTTGTGCTCGATAGCTCCGCCCATACTTTCCTGGGCAGCGTATCGCCGGACAGAATTCTCTCTGAATTACACTAATATACTGCACAGGCGGCCAGTCACGACGTGTTTCATCGCCAGAACGGGCCGCTGCTTTGGCGACGTGGATATTAGATGATCGTGACACTGGGCTGTGGAAATTGCACCGCAGCCACATGAACAAGCTTGCCAATAAAGACAATTTTTACCCCTTTGTTTTCCAGAATATAAAAGGGTTTGATTAAAGGCCGCATAGCGGCCTCTTTACAGCACGGTCTTTATTACACCTGGGTCAGCCCGCCATCGACGCAAATTTCCGCACCGGCGATATAGCGACTGTCATCACTGGCAAGGAACAGCGCGGCGCTGGCAATTTCCTCCGGCGTGCCCATTCTGCCTAACGGAATGGCGCTAATGATCCCCTGACGGAACGCCTCCGATGCGGCGGCCATCATCTCCGTGTCCACCGGACCGGGTGCGACGACATTCACCCGAATACCGCGAGGGGCGAGTTCACGTGTCCAGGTACGTGCAAAAGATCGCAGCGCGGCTTTGCTGGCGCTGTAGACCCCATAACCTTCCGAGCCAATAACGTCGGCTATCGAACCAATTAACACCACGCTGGCGCCGGGTTTCAGCAGGGGCAGGGCCGCCTGCAACGCAAACACCGGAGAGCGGACATTCAGCCCAAAAATCTGCTCAAAATGATCGGCGGAAATCTGTTCCAGCGTCGCATGTTCCGACATACCGGCGTTAATCACCAGCACGTCAATATGACCGGATTCGGCCTGCACTTTTTCCATAATTCGGATGAGCTCGCTTTGTTGGCTGACATCGGCGCGCAATGGCAGGGCATTGTTTCCGATGGTGGCAGCGGCGGCCTGCAACTCTTCATCCCGACGAGACGTAAACCAGGTGGCGGCACCTTCGTGGGCGAAACGTTGGCTAATCGCCAGACCGATGCCTTTGGCTCCGCCCAGTACGACGGACACTTTATTATTGAGTCTGTTCATCATTGCTCTCCTCAGTGAGTGGAAAACAGATGATATAAGTTTTATATTTAGTATCAATTACGCACTTTGTTTATACCAGATATCAATGGATATACCGACATGACAAAAATTGATTGCAACAGCCTGAGAGAAGTAGGAAAAACGCGTCCGGTGCTTGAGCACATCACCAACAAATGGTCGATTCTGATCCTGACCGTACTGTGCACGGAACCTTCGCGCTTCAATGAGATACGCCGCCGCCTGGATGGCATTACCCACAAGGCGCTTGCTGATGCTCTCAAGCGCCTTGAACGCAACGGTTTGATATACCGAAAAGTGCTGCCCACCATGCCGGTTGGGGTGGAATACAGTATTACCCCTTTAGGACATTCGCTGCGTGAACCTTTCGAGGCGCTTTACCACTGGGCGCTGGAACATGGTCCGACTCTGGAGGCTGCGCAAAAAGAGTATGACAAACAGCGACATGAAGAAGAGTCCGTCGTCTGACAGAACGTTTTGCTGCTAAAAGAGATATCCCGTGGGTTATTTTTAAGCGGGATACTGAGCGTCAGTGCGTATTTCTGAAACAGGCTGGTAAAATAGCCGCGTGTTTGCGCAAAACGTTATTTATTTTAAATGCAACTTTCATATGAAGGGTGGCTGAATATCTTTTGTACGTTTGCTTGTATATCAGATACGCAAATCCAGACGTATTGTGTTAACATTTGTGCCACTACAATCTGTATCCCGTTAGTTTTTTTCATAAAACAAAATAAATAGATGATCTTTATCATTACGCTCAAGGTTTACCCTGACTACAATAAAATAAAGCAAGAATGAATTGCGCTGTAGAGGTAGGGGATGAATATGAAATGGATCCGTTATAAAAAAAGATTGCATCGGCTAACTACCATTATCCCCGGCTGCGAATATCGGCTGGCCATTCCCGAAGAACGGGCGGCAGTAACCGTTGATCGCGTCGCACTGGAAAAGGTCGTCCGCGAACATTATGGGCTGAAGTGGCACTGAATAATAATGCAAAATTAGCTGCATAATAAACGCCCTGGCGAAGGCCGGGGTGTAAATTTTATCCTCTCTTATACCCCTCTCTGTTTATCGTCTTCTTGCCTGCGTATTTTTACTCTTATGTTCCTTTAAAAATGACACCAGCCTCACTTATCAAAAATTGCACTTTTACCTGTCATGATCTGCAACCAGACGATGCTTGTTTTATTGCGCACGGGGGTTGAGCAATTGCGGCCCGTTGGGGGAGAGAACGGCGTCACAAGAAAACAATGGGTACGTTGCATAACGCGCTTACCACTCACCTTTTAGTCGCAGAATGTCAGGTTTCGTTACATTTTTTTTGGCCTGCGGGTCAGAGAGAGTCACGAAGCGCCATCCTGCCGACATGGCATTTTTGCGTACTGAAAAATCAGTTGATTAGCCCGAATTAATGTCTCTCGGCTCTATTATCAGGATACGCAATACCGTTTCGCCTCATCTAAAAACCCTGCATTCAGTAAGATTTTTATCGCTTTTTAGCCTCGAGGAATGGCGGCCTGTAAACCCTATGCTAAATTTTTCCTGACCCAACAAAGAGGTCGAACAGAGAGGAAACGGTATGAAATTCAATGACGAGCGTACGGGACTCATTGGATTAGCCATTGGGGCCGCCGTTATTGGGCTGATTTCGGGCGGTAAGGTTATTAATCGGGACAATATCATTGAAGAGATAGAGCGTCAGGGCAGAAACAGGGGCGACGGGGTGGAGGATGCCATTTTTACGCAGGCGGCGAGTCTGGTAATGAAAGGGAAATAAAGGCCCACTATTTTGCGTGGCGTCACATTAAGGCCATGACAAATGTGATTCCGGGGCTTAGTTTGCCATCGTTTAGTCTTTATTTAGGAAACGGTGGGTAGATTAAACGTGATCCGTTAATCCTGTGGCTACAGGGTAGCGTATAGACCAAAACACAAATCTATCCATGCAAGCATTTTACCGTCAGTGTGAACTGGCGGTTTTTTTTGCCTGCATTACGGCAAAAAAGAAGGCCCCTCGCGGCGTATCGGCGCGAGGGGCCTGTTTAGTGGGGGATTATCTCCGTTCATTAGTCGTCCCATTTATGGCTAAAATAAGCAGCAAGAAAACCAGAAAATAAAATGATTCCCAGCACTGCAATAAAAACATGCATATTTCCTAACATGGTTACTCTCCTTTTATCGAATAATACTAACCTCACTTACCTTTCGTTATTTGCCGCGTTGAATGGAATACTACCTCATTGAATCTAAACAATAGCTTAATTATGTGAACTATTTATTCACCAGCGTAAATTTTTTGCGAAATTGTCCTGGGGTGAGTGCGTAATGTTGCTGAAAATGATGGCGCAGGGCGGCACCATTGCTAAAACCGATTTGTTCGGCAATCACGTCGATATTCATTCGTGACTGGGTTAGCAACTCTTCGGCGCGCCGCAGACGGGCCTGCAAAATCCAGCGGGCGGGTGTAGTGCCAGTGGATTCCGCAAACCGGCGTAAAAATGTGCGCGGGCTCATGCCGACATGACGGGCCAGCGACTCAACGGTATGGCTTGCGGCGAGTTGCTGGTGCACAAAATCAAACAGTTTACCCAGCGACTGACTCTCCCGCGAACGGGCCACCGGTGCCGTCACTTTTTGCGTCTGTGTCCCGTCGCGGTGGGGCTGAACCACCAGACGCTGGGCAACATTATTGGCGATGTCGCGACCGAAATCGGTGCGGACAACATGCAGACACAGATCGATGCCTGCCGCGCTACCCGCAGAGGTCATCACGCGGCCCTCATCATAGTAGAGCGCATCTTCCAGCACCTTGATTGCCGGATAGCGCTGACGCAGCAGATCAGTGTAGCGCCAGTGGGTTGTCGCTTTTCGTCCGTTGAGGAGCCCGGCCGCGGCAAGCACGAAGACCCCGGAGCAAATAGACATTATCCGGCATCCGCGCTGATGGGCCTGGCGAAGTGCCTGGCAAAGCGTCTCCGGTACCGGCATTTGCGCGCCGCGCCAGCCTGGAACAATGATTGTATCGGCCTGTTCGAGCAGTTCCACGCCGCCTTCGGTCACAATGCGGATACCGCCGGTCGCACGCAGTTCACCTTCATCCACCGCCGCAACGGCGAAGCGATACCAGTTCTCGCCCAGTTCGGGGCGTGGCAGACCAAAAATTTCCACGGCGACGCCAAACTCAAAAGTACATAAACCGTCATAAGCGAGAGCGACGACCAGGTGTTGATGTTCGTGGGGCAGTGAAATTGTCATGTTTTTGCGGTTATCTGGCATAAAGCTATACAGTCGCTGTGTCCTGTTTTCGTTACATTAGTGTTAACACAAACCTGGAGAAAGCACTATGAGCTATGTATCGGAAGTTCCTGCCGCCTCGCCTGAGATTACCGCCAGCCACTTTTTGCGCCGCCTGAGCGTCGAGACAGATTGCGCCGACGTTCACCACGCGTTAAACCACGAGGAGCAAGATTTTGTGTTGTTACATGTGGTGGGCAGCCCGGAGACCTTCGCCAGGCGCCATATTCCCGGCGCGATCCATCTGCCGCATTCGCAAATGACACCAGAACGCATGGCGCAATGGCCCCAGGATACCCTCTTTGTTGTCTATTGCGCAGGCCCCCATTGTAATGGGGCGGACCGTGCGGCGCTCAAACTGGCGCGGTTGGGGCTGGCGGTGAAAATTATGATCGGCGGGATAACCGGCTGGGAAGATGAAGGGTACAGTTTCGCGGCAAGATGAATTTTTTTCATGTGTGATGAGAAAATCTCGTTTGCCACACAGACGCTGCGTATGACATTTTATTTGGACGTTTAGCCATCCAGAAGGCTAAAAATTCAAATAATGAACTATCACGCCGGGAAACTATCTGGCCCGGCGTGCAAGGAGATCACCATGCAGCAGCGTCATCAGGCCCCGTTCCGCGCAGACGTAGTAGGCAGCTTCCTGCGTCCGGATGCCATTAAACAGGCTCGTCAACAATTTGCGCAGGGCACAATCAGCGCACAGCAACTGCGTACCGTGGAAAACGAGGCTATCCGTCAGGTGGTTCAGCAGCAGTGTGACTGCGGCTTGCATGTGGTGACCGACGGGGAGTTCCGCCGCGCCTGGTGGCATTTCGATTTCTTTGATGGTCTGCAGGGCGTTGAGCGCTATGACGCGGATAAAGGCATCCAGTTCAATGGCGTGCAGACCAAAGCACACGGCGTGCGGGTGACCGGGAAACTCGGTTTTGGCGATCACCCAATGCTGGAAGACTTTGTTTACCTGAAAAGCATCAGCGGTAATGCCCAGCCGAAGATGACCATTCCAAGCCCGAGCGTGCTGCATTTCCGTGGTGGCCGTAAAGATATCGACGCCACCGTCTACCCGGACCTGGCAGACTATTTTGACGATCTTGCGACCACCTGGCGTGACGCGATCCATGCGTTCTACGCCGCAGGTTGTCGATATCTGCAACTGGACGATACCGTCTGGGCCTACCTGTGCTCTGACGATCAGCGCCGTCAGATAGTGGAGCGTGGTGAAGACCCGGATGAGCTGGCGCGAATCTATGCCCGCGTACTGAACAAAGCGCTGGAAGGCAAACCGGCGGACTTAACGATTGGTCTGCACGTCTGTCGCGGCAATTTCCGCTCTACCTGGATTTCCGAAGGCGGCTATGAGCCGGTGGCGGAAGTATTGTTTGGCAGCGTGAATGTCGATGCGTTCTACCTTGAGTATGACAATGACCGCTCCGGTGATTTTGCGCCGCTGCGTTTTATTCGCCCAGGCAAACAGCAGGTGGTGCTGGGGCTGATTACCACCAAAAATGGGGAACTGGAGAACCCGGAAGGCATCAAAGCACGCTTACAGGAGGCGGCGAAATATGTCAGCCTGAACCAGCTTTGCCTGAGCCCGCAGTGTGGTTTTGCCTCAACGGAGGAGGGGAACACGCTGACAGCAGAGCAACAATGGGATAAAGTGCGCCTGGTTACGCAGATAGCGGAAGAGGTGTGGTAATCCGCCAGTCATAACGACAAACAGAATACTTTGGACATGCGGGTCACCCTGCATGTCCTTTCTTTATTTATTCGGCCAGGCCAGAACCAGACACAAGGGAGCCATTAATGGCGACAAAAAGGGATAAATCGGAGCAGATTTGTGGACACTGAGGTGATGGCGTCGCGCGGCCAACGGGCCTTTCACTCTTCTTCTTTTCGCTACCTGTTCTTTGGCCGCCTGCTGACCGTGCTGGGAAACGGCATTGCCCCGATTGCGCTGGCGTTTGCGGTGCTGGATATCGGCGGCTCCGCGACGGACTTGGGGCTGGTTGTGGCGGCACGTTCACTCTTCAACGTTATCTTCTTGCTGCTCGGCGGTGTGCTGGCGGACCGCTATTCACGAAGCCTGGTGCTGGTCTCCTCTTCGCTGGTAGCGGCAGTGGCCCAGGGGATGGTGGCCTGGCTGGTGCTCGACGGCAGCGCAACCATTATGCTGCTGGCTGTGCTCGGCGCGCTTAACGGCGCGGCGGCGGGCATCGCGTTGCCTGCCTCTTCGGCGATGGTGCCGCAGACGGTGCCCCTGCGTACCCTGCGCGAAGCGAATGCTCTTATCCAGCTTGGTGTGTATGGCGGTACGGTGATTGGCGCGTCGCTTGGCGGTATGCTCACCAGCACTATCGGTCCTGGATGGGGGCTGGCGATTGATGCGCTTGGCTTTGCGGCCTCGGCTCCGCTCTACTTACTGATTCGTGTTGGGGCAATCGCATCACATGAAACGCAATCAAATATCCTGCAGGATTTGCGCGATGGCTGGAAAGAGTTTATCGCCCGTACCTGGGTCTGGGCGATTGTGGTGCAGTTTACTATTGTCAATGCAGCCTTTAGTGGGATGGCGATGGTACTCGGCCCCATCGTGGCGGATGAAACCTTTGGCCGTACCGGCTGGGGGCTCGGCGTGGCGGCGCAAAGCATTGGCCTGATTGCCGGTTCGCTGATTGCGCTGCGCTGGCGTCCCCGACGCGATCTGTTTATTGGGGTGATACTGGTTAACTTTTGCGCGTTGCCGTTGCTGGCTTTGGGAATCTATCCCACGACGACCGCATTGATGGCTGGTTTCTTCCTGGCCGGCGTGAGCTTTGGTCTGTTTGGCGTGGTCTGGGCGCAGTCACTGCAAACCCATATCCCGCCTGAAAAACTGGCGCGGGTGTATGCCTATGATGCCCTGGGCTCGTTTGTTGCGATCCCGGTTGGTGAAATTGCCGCCGGTCCGCTGGCGCAGCACTATGGCAGCACGCCTGTCCTGTTGGCCTGCGCGCTGGCGGTGGTGCTGGCGACGGTGGCGGCCTGCTTTGTTCCCGCCATTCGTTTGCTCGACAACTCGCCGCAGATCCGCCCGAACCGCTAAAGCACAGACGGGCGTTAGCTTGTCTGCAACGCACCCAGTGGTTTTGCCTGCATCCCCCGCAGCATCATCAGCCATGCCAGCACGATGGTGACCATCATAATGACAAAGAGCGTCCATGCCGGCAGGGTGGTCAGGATAATCCCGGTTAACAGCGGGTTCATTGCCGCGCCCAGCCAGCCCAGCGCCTGGGCTGAGAAGTAGCTCGCTTTCATCCCCGGCGGGGCAATGTTATCGATCAGCATGTACTCGCCGGGGGCATAAATCACTTCGCCAAGGGTAAAGACGGCGGCCGACACGCCCCAGAACCAGAGATTGTCCCCTGAGAACATAAACCCGCCCAGCCCCAGCACAAAGCAGACGGTGCCGAAGGCCATTAACGGGCGCAGGTTGTTTGCCGTCAGCTTACTGCCCAGCCCATATTGCAACGTTACTACTACTGCGGCATTCACCGGCAGTACTACGGCAACGACCTTCTCGGCAAAGTCGCCGTCGGCGATCGACATGACATACTGCGCGATACAAGACGCAAACGACCCGGCAACAAAAGAGGCCAGCAGGCCGGATAACGTAAACCAGCGTAGCGCGCGGTCACGCAATAAGACCGATGGCGACCAGGCCACGCTGTTTTCGCTGCTCTGCGCCATGCGCACGCGGCGAACAAATAGCTGAATAAACACCAGGGGTATCGCGGAACAGAAGGCCGCGAGCCAGAAAGGCAGATTGATGCTGTACATGACCAGCATCGTGCCGATCGGCGGCCCGACGGTCCAGCCGATATTAATAAACGTATAGTTGAGCGAAAAAATCCGCGCTTTCGCCGCCGCGCCCAGCGTATCGGAAAAATAGGCTTTCAGAACGGTCGAAAATACCGAATAGGCGCAGTTAATGAGCGAGAAAAATAACACCACCAGACCGGCATGGCTGACCAGTGGAATAGCGCTAAAACCAAGCAGGAAGACGGCGATGGCCAGCAACATATAGCGCTTTTTATCGAATTTATCCGCCAGGATACCGAAGCCAAGACTAAAGACCACGCCAATGGTCAACGCCGTCGTCATTGCGTAACCCACCTGGTCAACGGACATGGCGTACTGGCGATTGAGATAGATAGTCATGAATGGCAGCGTTGCGCCGCGGCCAATGGTTAACAGCAACGACGACGCCAGTAGCGCGGCGGTAGAGCGCTTTTGTGTTGAGATCATTTTCCTGCCCGACAATGCCTGTTGTTATAGTTTTTTGTGATGTCTAACAGCAATAACATGCATAAAGCGTGATGTACATCGGTTGATTTATCCGTGGATGCCAAAACTGACCTGCCAAAAATAATGATCTGTCTCTGGACTGTTTTTTGCGTTAACGTAAATTTTTACAAAAGTTTAAAAATCAGAGGCGAAGAATGACGCGTAAAGATGGACTGCTGGCGCTGTTGGTTGTGGTGGTATGGGGCCTGAATTTTGTAGTGATCAAAGTCGGGCTGCACAACATGCCTCCACTTATGCTGGCGGGTTTACGCTTCGTTCTGGTGGCCTTTCCGGCACTGCTGTTTATTGCGCGCCCTAAAGTGCCTCTGCGCTTACTGTTGGGCTACGGTCTGACCATCAGTTTCGGGCAGTTTGCATTCTTATTTTGCGCCATCAAGTTCGGCATGCCTGCGGGCCTTGCGTCACTGGTTCTGCAGGCGCAGGCGTTTTTCACCATCATCCTTGGCGCAGGCGTGTTCGGCGAACGTCTGCAGGGGAAACAACTGGCGGGCATTGCGCTGGCGGTCTTCGGCGTGATGGTGCTGATTGAGGCCAGCCTGAGCGGGCAACACATCCCGATGATCGGTTTTGCCCTTACCCTCGCGGCGGCGTTCAGTTGGGCCTGCGGCAATATCTTCAATAAAAAAATCATGAGCCACAGCTCACGCCCGCCGGTCATGTCGCTGGTGGTCTGGAGCGCCTTGATTCCGATTATTCCCTTTATGGTGGCATCGCTGGTCTTTGAAGGCCCGGCGTCGATGCGACAAAGCCTGGTCAGTATTGACCTGACGACTATTCTGTCGCTGGTTTATCTGGCGTTTGTGGCGACGATTGTCGGCTATGGTATCTGGGGTTCGCTGCTTGGGCGTTATGAAACCTGGCGCGTGGCGCCGCTGTCGCTGCTGGTGCCGGTGGTCGGGATGGCCAGTGCCGCGCTACTGCTGGGTGAGTCGTTGTCCCTGTTGCAACTGGGCGGGGCGGTGCTGATTATGGCGGGGCTGTACATCAATGTGTTTGGTTTTCGCTTACGTCGGGCAGTTCAGGCGTAAGAGATAAAAAAAGCCCCGCCGAAGGCGGGGCAAAACGATTAGGTGCGCTCGTTGTAATAAGGCACGCCCAATTCGTCGGATTTATCACTCCCAGCTCCCATGTGGTTAAAGTCGAAAGGCGACTGTTCATGGGAGGTGGGCATTACCATTGTGTCACGTGGGTTCTGTTTCGCAGGGTGTGCGAATTGTTCCGCATAACTCTGGCCGGTCAGTAACACCATCACGGTGAGGGCGGCACAGGCAATACGTTTCATGATTTCCTCGATACGTCTTTAAAACAGGCGATTAGCAATTACAGTGGTTTAACGGAAATAGATAGCGAGACTCTCCGGGTATTTCTGTCACACGATACTTGTGTGGCGGCACGTCAAAGTAGTTTTTGAACGTGCGCGTCAGGGTTTGTTGCGATTCAAACCCATAGCGCTCCGCGAGATACAGGATCGGTTCATTACTGCCTTTCAGCTTCTGTGCGATTTCAGTCAGCTTACGGCTGCGAATGTACTGTCCCAGGGAGTGCCCCGTCTCTTTTTTAAACATCCGTTGCAGGTGCCATTTGGAGTAACCCGAACGCTCTGACACTTTTTCCAGTGAGAGCGGCGATTCCAGGTTATCTTCAATCCAGTCCAAAATGCTATGAATAGTGATGGCGTCAGTATTGCGTCTGGACATCGTCATACCTCTTTTTCGTTACGGCAAGATCTTCTTGAGCAAGTGCTCCAGAGTTGCCACTTCTTCTGCCGTTAAGTTTTTTGTTAATTCCTGATGCAGGTTTTGCCCTACTAATTGATGACATTGCTCACACAACGCGGCGCCGTCGGTGGTTAATTGCACCAGCACGCCGCGCTTGTCATGCGGATTAGGATTTCTTTCGATCCAGCCTTTGCAGACCAGTCGGTCAAGCATGCGCGTCAGCGCACCAAGGTCGACAGAGAGGATCTTTTTTAATTCAACCGGGGTGATACATCCCTGGCAGCGGATAGAACAGAGCACCTTAAACTGCGTGGCGGTGACATCCAGCGGCGCGAGATAGTCGTTAAGTAAGCGATCTTTCTTTTGGTTAACCATATGGATCAAGCGACCAAGTGGAATGATTTCGTTAAACAGATCACTTGTGCTTTTCACAGTGGTTGCCCCGGCAAGTATATTAGTCACGGCAGATATTATTGCTCAGGCAAGTATAAGTCAACTGAATGAATTAGCTTATGCCACGATTTGCTAAAGCCGCGTTATGTCTGCATTTTTCGTCAGCTATCTCTTTGTTTTTTCTTAATTAATAAAGAGATAAGCAAAGCCACTGCCGGGCAGGTCGCGATGAAGATATACTCTCCGGTACGTTTGTTGGCCCTGGAGAGCCTTATTAGATGATGGATTTATTGAAAGTAATTGGCCTTGGACTGGTGGTGATACTGCCGTTGGCAAACCCGCTCACCACCGTTGCGCTCTTTTTAGGGCTCGCCGGCAATATGAACAGCGCCCAGCGCAATCACCAGTCGCTGATGGCCTCTGTCTATGTCTTTGCCATCATGATGGTGGCGTATTATGCCGGGCAAGTGGTGATGAACACCTTCGGGATTTCAATTCCGGGGTTGCGTATCGCCGGTGGGCTTATTGTGGCCTTTATCGGCTTTCGTATGCTTTTCCCGCCGCAGAAAATGCATGAAGCGCCGGAGATCAAAACCAAATCGGAAGAGCTGGAAGACGAACCGACGGCCAATATCGCTTTCGTGCCCTTAGCGATGCCGAGTACTGCCGGGCCGGGGACGATTGCGATGATCATCAGTTCCGCGTCGACCGTGCGCGAAAGCAGCGCCTTCCCTGAATGGGTGTTGTGGATTGCGCCACCGCTGATTTTCGCCACCGTGGCGGTGATCCTGTGGGGATGTCTGCGCAGTTCCGGGGCGATAATGCGGCTGGTAGGAAAGGGTGGAATTGAGGCTATTTCTCGTCTGATGGGCTTTTTGCTGGTCTGTATGGGGGTGCAATTTATCATTAATGGCGTGCTGGAAATCATTACGACCTACCACGCCGCTGCCTGATGTGACAGCCGTTACGCTGATGGCGCCAGAGCCAGAGGCGGGGAGATAAATACCGTCAGCGGTAGCGCAACTGCGACCCGCTGACGGTGAGGCATTACATATGGTGCGGTTGCTGCCTTTCTTCAAGCGATACCGGCCAGCGACGGAAAATCACGACCGACCAGACCAGCGCGGCCAGCGCCGGAATGGCGCCCGCATAGCCAATGGCTGACATCGACCATTGCAGGCTGACTTGGTTACCGACCAGCGCGCCCGCGCCAATCCCGATATTGAAAATGCCGGAAAACAGTGACATGGCGACATCGGTCGCGTCCGGTGCCAGCGCCAGGACTTTCACCTGCATACCGAGGCCGATAATCATAATCGCGATACCCCAGAAGACGCTCAACACGGCAAGGTTCATCTCACTGCCTGCCGCAGGGCGCAGCAGCAACAGCGAAATGAGCAGCAGGCCAATTGCGCCGCTAATAAGACCGGAGGCATGTTTATTGCCCAGCTTGCCAAACAGCACGCTGCCAAAGATCCCCGCACCGCCGAGAATCAGCAGCAGTAAGGTAGCGAAATTACCGCTAAAGCCCGCCACATTCTGCACGAACGGCTCAATATAGCTGTAGGCGGTGTAATGGGCGGTAACCACCACGACCGTCAGCAAATAAATCGACAACAGGGCCGGGCGACGGAACAGTTCCGGCAGGCTACGCAGCGAACCGGAGTGCTCGCTGGGCAGTTTCGGCAATAGTTTGATCAGACACAGTAGGGTGACCAGCGCACCAAAACCGATGGCGAAGAAGGTGGTACGCCAGCCAAAATATTGCCCGACGACGCGACCAATCGGAATACCCAGCACCATAGCCAGCGCCGTACCGGTAGCAATAAGACTCAGCGCCTGCGCGCGTTTGCCTGCCGGGGCGAGGCGAATGGCCAGGGAGGCGGTAATAGACCAGAAAATGGCATGAGCGAAAGCGATACCGATACGGCTTATTACCAACACATGGAAATTCCACGCCAGGAAGGAGAGAACATGGCTCCCAATAAACAGGACGAACAAGCCAATCAGCAGCTTACGGCGCTCCACCTGACTGGTCAGTAGCATAAACGGCAGCGACATCAGCGCCACAACCCAGGCGTAGATCGTCAGCATAATACCGACCTGCGGTGTTTCCATGTCAAAGCTTTGCGCGATGTCCGACAGCAGCCCCACGGGCACGAACTCAGTGGTATTAAAAATGAACGCAGCAACGGCAAGCGTCACCACCCGGAGCCACGCGACTTTTCGTGAAACCATTTGTGTTGTCATATATTTTGGGATCGGTAGCAGGAGAAGAAGATGTGCAGATCTTAGATCTAATTCTGCTCAAAATACAAACTTTTTGTGATCAATGTCTCATTTTTCGGTGGGGCACAACGATGCCAGTTGAAACAAAAAGCAATACAAGGGAAAAACGAACTAAAACAAAAAGGAAAACAAGAGGAAAGGCTATGCATACAATCGACTTCTACATGGTGGACGCGTTCAGCGACCGTACGTTTGGCGGCAACGCCGCCGCCGTTTGTCCACTAACAGAATGGTTACCTGACGATGTGCTGTTGAAAATGGCGCAACAACATAATCAGTCGGAAACCGCCTTCTTTGTTCGTAACGACGACGGTTTCGAGCTGCGCTGGTTTACCACGCAGTATGAAATCAACCTTTGTGGTCACGCCACGCTTGCCGCAGCCCATGTGATTTTCGAATATCTGGACTACCCCGAGACGCAGATTAACTTTACTACCCGCTTTGTTGGCCCGCTTACCGTAAGTCGCAAAGGCGACTGGCTGACGCTGGACTTCCCGGCCTGGCAAACAGAAAAGGTGGAAACGCCGCCTGCGCTGCTGTTTGAAACGCTCGGTATCACCCAGTCCAAAGAGGTGCGTGTGGCGCGCGATTACATGGTGGTGCTGGATAATCAACAGCAGGTTGAAGCCGTTACCCCGGATATTGCCGCGATGATCCCCTTAAACAAAATGGTCTGTATTACCGCACCGGGCGACGAGCATGATTTTGTCAGTCGCTTTTTCTGTCCGGGTGAATCAGTGCCGGAAGATCCGGTAACCGGTTCGACTCATAGCATGTTGATTCCGTACTGGGCGGATAAGCTCGGTAAGACCGTTTTGCAGGCCCGCCAGCTCTCAGCCCGTGGCGGAGAACTGCGCTGCGAAGCGCGTGGCGAAAGGGTATTGATTGGCGGCCAGGCCACCATTTATCTGATTGGCAAAGTCTATTTACGTGGTTAAAAATAAGCACCGTTGAGAAAGTTAAAGGGGGTGACAGTGTCACCCCCTTTTTCGTTACTTAAGCGATGCGCCGCCGCATATCACCAGCTCCTGACCGGTCATGGCCGCCGCGTCCGGTGACAGGACGAATCCCACCAGCGCGGCCACTTCTTCCGGTTTAATCAACCGTCCGATGGGCGGCATATTGGGTGGCGAGCTTTCGCGTCCGGGCGCACTGAGCATCGGCGTTTGCGTCGCACCCGGCGCCACCACGTTGGCCGTGATACCGCGCGGCGCAAGCTCCGCTGCCCAACTGCGCACCATTCCCACAAGCGCCGCTTTGGTGGCAACATACTGCGATCGTCCCGCCGCGCCGCGCGACGTCCGGCTACCGATAACCACGATCCTGCCCCCGGAGGCCATCTGTGGAGCGAAGTGGTTCACCAGTGTTTCCGCCGCCAGCACATGCAATTGCCACAACCGCTGACTGACCTCAGGCGTTATTTCACCAAGCGGTGCGGCGGCCATCATTCCGGCGGCATGAATGAGCGCATGGGGCACGGGCAGGGTATTGAGCACATCACGCAGCGCCGCGCTGTCGCTGAGATCGACACAGACACTGTTAAAGTGTGTGTTGTCGCGCGTGACCTTCGAACGGCTAAGCCCGGTGACATTCCACCCCTGCTCAAGCAGGCGGCTGACAATGGCCTCGCCAATCCCGGAACTTGCCCCCGTTACAATCGCATGTGGCATGTTTACCCCCCCAGCAGTGAGCGCGGCACTTTGAACACCGCTTTGCGAACGGTCATGGGTTCCGCCGCCGCGCACAGTGCCTGATGCGGTTCGCCGGGTAAGAACACGGCAAAATCACCCGCTTGCAGTAGCATACTGACCGGCAGTTCTGCGGTGGTGGTGATAAACAGATCCGGTTTACGTTCCTCATCCGTTGCCAGCGGCGTATTTTGCGTACCGGCGCAGATAATTTCTTCCCCCGTCAGCAGTACCTGAATATCCGCCCACTGGTGGTGATATTCCGTATGGCGGTCTTCACGCCGTTGCGTGTTGGCCGGGCCAACGGTACAGAACCATTCTGCGCCCGGTAACTGAAAACGTCCGTCATCGCGCGTCTGCAGTGCAGCGAGCGAACACTGGGGAAGCGCGAGAATTTCGCGCAACACCGCAGGTAACCCTGCCTGCGGCAGGGCGTTAAGATTGCCAAAAATCACACTGACTCCTTAACCCATTCCGGTGATACGCGCACGTATTTAATCGCCTGGCGAAAATACGTGTAAGCAATATGCAAACTGCCGTCCGCGCCCTGTTTGATGCTCGGGTAGGAGAACTCACGGTTCAGTTTTTCCTGGGAGTTATTGGTCATGCAATAGCCGTCGCCTTCATCAAGATGACGCTGCCACGGCCAGCTTTTCCCGCCGTCAGGCGATATCGCCACGGTCATCGGCGCGCGCGGCGCCCCCCAGAACGCGCTTCGCCCTTCGGTCACTTCCGGCTCTTTACGTCCGTCGCCATCATCAATCTCATCGTATAA
This sequence comes from Citrobacter sp. UYEF32, assembly GCF_040546205.1. Classification (NCBI taxonomy): domain Bacteria; kingdom Pseudomonadati; phylum Pseudomonadota; class Gammaproteobacteria; order Enterobacterales; family Enterobacteriaceae; genus Citrobacter; species Citrobacter sp. UYEF32. Next base: position 137,590 of record NZ_JBEPNI010000005.1, read on the forward strand.
GGAGGCGCGACGTTCCAGCGCACCTGCGGCACTCATGTGGTTAAAGACCAGCGCCAGATTACCGTCCGCCAGTGTCGTGACCTGAATAGACGAGTTGTTGTTAGGCAGCGTTGTCGGTTCCGGTACGGACCAGCTTTCACCGCCATCAGTGGACTGGCTGTAATAGATGTTATCCGCCCAGCGGCTGCGAAAGAGCGCGACCAGCGTGCCGTTGTGTAGCGCGGTGATGTTCATATGCACGCAGCCGAGACTTTGCGGAACGTCAACATCACGCCAGGTTTTCCCCTGGTCGGCGGAGATTTTCACCGCGCTGACATCATCATTACCCACCCATTTTTCGCCCGGTTTTGTGCGGCAATAGAAGACCGGCAGCAGCCAGTTGCCGTTTTCCAGTACGGTGATCGGCTGGCGAATAAAGGTACCAGGCTTATCAAGCAGCGTGGCAATCTCACCCCAACTGACACCCAGATCGGTCGACTGGCGATAGCGGACAATTGCCGTGTCCTGGTTGCCGGAGATCTGCGCGGTCCACATCAGCCACAGTACGTTATCCGGGGCCAGAAAAAGGACCGGGTTCTGTTCAGAGCGGGTGGCATCGTCAGACAGCTTCACCGCGTCACTCCAGCGTTCGCTGCCCGGTGCGAGGCGTGAGCCCCACACGGAAATATCCGCTACCCCTTCCTGGGTGCCACCAAACCAGACACACATCAGTGTGCCATCAGGTAGCGGCAGGATGTTGGCCGCGTGGTTTTGCGGGCAGGGCGAGGGCAGCATTGCACTCAGTACCTGTGCGTCTTCCTGTTGACGAATTACACCATCACGATTAACGGTTACGGACATATCAAACTCCACTATTTTGAACGGGTGTTGGCGCTTTTGGGTGTTCTTTATTCGGGATCAGACGGTCAAGAACCATGATCACCGCAGGGGTAATCAGCGCAATATACATATTGTTAATACCAAACGGGTCGCCCAGCACGTACCAGACAGACGTGACGACACAGGCGCCAATCAGGCCAGCATTCGCACCACGGGTGCTTTTAAAGAAGGGCGCATAGAAGGCAATCACAGCGACCACGGTGATGGACAACCGAATAGCACGGGTAAAGAACGACAGTTTCAGTACTTCCGGGACCAGCAGCACGAAAATCAGCGGCAGGAAGCCAATAAACAGAGACAGCCAGCGCGTCGCTTTAAATTCCTGCTCCGGCGTTGGATTGCGGTAAGGCACGTAGAAATCTTTGACGACCAGCGAGGCGATAGCCAGCGCCACGGTACTCACACTCACGAAAATGGAGGCAACAAGTGACGTTGTCACGAGTCCGGCAATCCACGGATTCATATCCTGCAGGAAGATAGGCATCGCGTACAGGCTGCTGATTTCCGGATGCAGATATTTGGCTGCCACACCGATCACCGCAATCGCCAGGGAAATAGGCAGACAGAACCAGAAGGCAATCCAGGTGGAACGTTTGGCGGATTTCACGTCTTTGGTAGAACAGATGGCCTGAATCACGAACTGGGTACAGAAAATAGAACCAATGGTGCCAATCAACCACGCGAAAATCGTGCTTGGGCCAAAGTTACCGTCCCAGGTCCAGTAGAAGTGCGGCATCTCTCTGATCATAGGGGTGAAACCACCGGTTTTGTACAGCGCGAAGCCCATGATCACCAGGATACCAAAATATTTCAGTGCGCTGTGCAGCAGGGTAACCCAGGCGACCCCTTTCATCCCGCCGTAAGCGAAGTAGAACGTACTGACAATCGCGGTAATAAAGGCTGCCACCGGCAGACTCACTTTCAGCACGGTTGCGATAGCCGCCGCGCCGCTGACGTAGTTACCGACGTTTACCAGCAACAACGCGTAGATCATGATGATAGAAATGATGTTCTTAGTGCTGTTGCCGTATTTCTCCGCAATCGCGCCGGAGATGGTGATTTTGCCGGTGTTATAAATACGTTTTACCAGCAGCAGACCAAACAACGGGAAACCGATAGCCGCGCCCAGAACGGACCAGGAGGCGGCAATCCCACCTTCAAACGCGGCCTGTGCGGTACCGATAGTGGATTTGGCGCCGATGTATTCAGACATCAATAAGATGCCTACCAGAAAGGCCGGCATTGCGCGCGAGCCTTCCATAAAATCGCCGGAGTTTTTACTGCGTAAACGGAAGGTAAGCCAGGTGGTAAAGACGATATAGGCAATGACTATACCGACAATGATCAGGGTATCTTGTGAAGTAAACGTGTTCATCTTTGCCTCTCTTTGGGGCGAGTGAAGCCAGGGCACCTGAGGTGCCCAATATTCTAATGACGAATGAAAAACGCCTTAACGCACGTACTGCGTCACTATCTGGCGAATTTGCAGTTGTTGTTCTTCGGTGAATGAAACGGCATAACGACTTTCGCCGACGTTATAGCCCATCAGTTGTACTGCTTTTTTAACCGCCGCCGGAGAGAACCCTACGCTATAGAGATCGGTGCGCAGGCCGGTGACATTTTCTTGCGCCTGACGAGAACCTTCCACGTCGCCAGCCCTGAAATGCGACCAGATCGCATTAATTTCATTCGGGGCGACGTTCGCAAGGCCAGAGATACAGGCTGAACACCCTTCCACGAATCCCCGGTGAATCAGGGAGTCCGGTCCGTTAAGGACATCGAAATTATCGATATCTTTTACGGCGTTCAGAAATCCGCTCAGGCTTTCATAGCTGCCTGCGCTGTCTTTAATGCCAATAATGTTCGGATGTTCCGCCAACACGCGAACGGTTTGCGGTTCAAGAGTATTCCCGGTGCGGGCAGGGATGTTATAGAGAAATACCGGGACGCTAAGGGCATCAGCGACAGCGGTATAATGGTTAATTAATTCGTTTTGTTTTAAGGGCACAAAATAGGGGGTAATCACGGAGACCGCGTCGACGCCCAGTTTTTCAATCTGTTTACCCAGACGAATCGTTTCGCGGGTAGCGATCTCACCAATATGAGCCACCACATTGGCGCGACCGGCCACTTCCTCAACACAGGCTGCGGTGACGGTGATTTTTTCCTGCTCATTCAGCACAAAAAACTCACCGTTTGTGCCGCCGCAGAAAATACCGTTTCCGGCAGCCAGTTGGCGATTGACCTGTTCTTTTAGTGACTGAACGTTCAATCCGCCTTCTTCATCAAAAGGCGTGACGATCGCCGTCAGCACGCCTTCAATTTTCTTACTCATTGCACATCTCTCCATGAAAAATCAGTGAAACAATGTCTGGTAAATCGCTTGCACGGCGGCGTGATCAACAGTGCAAGGGGCATTATTCATCAAGCGCTTAACGTTCAGGGCGGCATCGGCCAGCGACGGAACATCCGCGCGCGGCACCCCCAGCGCTTCCAGGTTGTCCGGCAGGTTGAGGCGTTTTACCAGCGCGGCAAAGTAATCCACCAGCGCGTGGGATTTATCCTCATCGCTGAGCGTGGTATCCGCGCCCGGAACCAGATCCCACACCTGCGCAAATTTTTCGACGGCGTACGGGCGCACCACTTTCATGCAGGGGGCCAGCAGAATGGCATTGGCGACACCGTGCGGCAGGTGGTAAGTGCCACCCAGCGGATAGGAGAGCGCATGCACCAGGTGGGTACCCGCATGTGTGATCGCCGCCCCACCGTAATAAGAGGCCCACAACATTTCGAGGCGCGCGGTGAGGTTGTGTGGCTCACTGACGGCGGTTTCGATGTTGTGCAGAAGCTTACGCAGACCGGTCAGGGCGACGTTGTCGCTCACCGGGTTGGCGATCGTGGCGGTAAAGCACTCGATCAGGTGGCACAGGGCATCAATACCGGTAGAAGAGGCGATATGCGCAGGCATGCTGGTGGTCAGTTCCGGCAGCAGGGCGACATAATCTGGCAGCAGCACCGGAGAGATGATCCCCACTTTGGTGTTCTGTTCCGGGATCGCCAGAATCGCATTCGGCGTGGCTTCGGAGCCGGTCCCGGCGGTGGCCGGAATCAATAAAGACGGTACGCGTGCGGTCGGCTTTTCCCCGGCCAGCAGGGCGTCAAGGCCCGGAGAGCGCGGGTGATAAAGTACCGATAACAGTTTGCTGACGTCGAGAACGCTGCCGCCGCCGATACCGACGACCAGATCAAATGCCGCGTCTGGCGCATCGGCGAGAATACGGGCGACATCATGCTGGCTGGGTTCCGGCGGTACGTTGTCAATAATCTGTACCAGTCGGCCTTCTGCCTGCAGCAGCGTCAGAATTTGCTGCGTTGCGGCAAGTTTGATGACGTTGCCATCGCTGACCAGTAAGAGTTTCTTTTTACCTGTAAGCAAAGGCGCGATAGCGGGGATGGCCCCTGCGCCGCTTATCAGGGTGCTGTTTATTGTTACCACAACGTTCTCCTGTCTGTCTTTGTGGTGATTGAACTCAATCATCTTTTTTCAATCACGGTCACTGTATGGCATAAATTTATAATTTATTCGCAAATTAAATAAGTTGATCTTGCTCACATATAATCAATTATGATTGAATATAATCATATCCAGAATGTAACGACGCGGAGTAGGGATGAACAAACAAAGCGCGGTCCAGCAAGTGGTGATTCTGGCCGATGACTTCACAGGCGCAAACGATGCGGGCGTAAGCCTGGCGCAGGCAGGGATGCGTGTAGAAGTAGCACTGGAAGCGACATATCAAAGTGATGCGCAGGCGCTCATTTATAACAGCGACAGCCGGGCGATGACGGCGACGGCGGCGTACGAGAAGGTCGCCGCACTGACCGAAAGCGTACTGCGTCTCTCTTCACCCGCGTGGCTGGTGAAAAAGATAGATTCCACGCTGCGCGGTAATCCGGGGGCGGAAGTGATGGCCATGCAGCGAATTACGGGTGCAAAGGCCGTGATTATCGCCCCGGCATTTCCGGCTGCAGGGCGCATCACCCGCGAGGGGAAATGCCTGGTCAATGGCGTGCTGCTTACCGACACCGAGTTTGCCAGCGATCCGAAAACGCCGATTACCCGTGCGGACGTGGGCGCGCTCTTTAGCGGACATAGCCAGAACATCACACCCTCGCAGTTGCCCGTCGCACTCTTGAGTGGCAGTGCGCAAGCCCCTGCGCTGCTGGTGGTGGATGCGCAAACGGACGCCGATCTGGATGACATCATCACCCATGCCATGCAGGCGAGTGAAAGGCCGCTGCTGGTCGGTTCCGCCGGGTTATGTGATGCCCTGTCACGCCGTCTGGCGCCGCAAAAACAGCCGGTAGTACTGGCGGTTGTCGGCTCAATGAGTGAAATCGCTCAAAAACAGGTGAGCATAGCCGCGCAGCATCCACGCTGCGAACACATCTTTGTTGACATTAATGACGTCTTTCAGTCGTCAGCCACCGATTATCGCGCCGCGATTGTCGCCGCGCTTAACGGTGGACGCCATTGCCTGGTCCATACCTGCCCGGATGAACAGGCGCGCCATCAGGTGGCGGCGCTGTGCGAGCGCTGGGGAGTGAGCCGCGCTGAGTGCGGCGAGCGTATTTGTGATTATTTAGGCGCACTTACCCGCGATGTGCTGCAACACAGTACGCCTGACGGTCTCTATCTCTCGGGGGGTGATGTGGCGATAGCGGTCGCCAGGGCGCTCGGGGCAAAAGGGTTTCAGATTCGTGGGCGCGCCGCAGGTTGCGTGCCTTGGGGATATTTTTCAGGTTGCGAATGGCAACGACCAGTGATGACCAAAGCGGGCGGTTTCGGCGACGAAACCACGTTGCGCAAGGTTTTGCATTTTATTGAGGAGAAGTCGAGTGACTAACATTATTGCCGTAACCATGGGCGATCCTGCGGGGATTGGTCCGGAGATTATTATTAAATCGCTGGTCGAAGGGGAACTGTCCGGGGCGCCGGTTGTGGTTGTGGGCTGTGCCCAAACGTTCAACCGTATTCTGGCGCTGAACATCACGCCGCATGCGGAACTGCGCATTATTAACCAGGTCAGTGAGGCCCATTTTGCCCCTGGCGTGATTAACGTACTGGATGAACCGCTGGCGGACCCGCAGGCATTGGAACCCGGTAAAGTACAAGCCCAGGCAGGCGATCTGGCCTACCGCTGCGTACGTCGTGCGACCGAACTGGCGATGGCCGGCGACGTGAAGGCCATTGCCACCGCACCGCTGAACAAAGAAGCACTGCACTTAGGCGGCCACCACTATCCGGGGCATACTGAACTGTTGGCGAAACTGACCAACATTAATGACTACGCGATGGTGCTCTATACCGACAAACTCAAAGTGATTCACGTCACTACGCATATCGCGCTGCGTAAATTCCTCGATACCCTGAATCAGGATCGCATCAAGACGGTGATTCGTGTGGCGGACAGGTTCCTCAAACGCGTTGGCTTTGCAAATCCGCGTATCGCGGTGGCCGGGGTGAACCCGCATGCCGGAGAAAATGGTCTGTTTGGCGATGAAGAGATCACCACCGTAGGTCCGGCGGTTGAGGCCATGAAAGCCGAAGGCATCAATGTTTACGGCCCGTGCCCGCCAGATACGGTGTTTATGCAGTGCAACGAAGGGATGTACGACATGGTGGTGGCGATGTACCACGATCAGGGACATATTCCGTTAAAATTGCTGGGCTTTTACGATGGGGTTAATATCACTGCTGGTTTGCCGTTTATCCGTACCTCTGCGGATCATGGCACCGCTTTTGATATCGCCTGGACCGGAAAAGCGAAACCGGAGAGCATGGCGGTTTCCATCCAGTTAGCTATGCAAATCACACGAGAATAATATGAAGGGATATAACCGGTTAGAACAGATTATGGATTATCTGAAAGGCCATAATCTGGTAACGGTAGACCAACTGGTGACCATCACCAATGCGTCTCCTGCCACCATTCGCCGCGATTTGATCAAACTCGATCAGGAAGGGGTGATAAGCCGTTCGCACGGCGGCGTTACCCTTAACCGGTTTATCCCCTCGCAGCCGACGACGCATGAGAAAATGCAGCGTAACCTGTCGGAAAAACATGCCATCGCCTGTGCGGCCGCGTCGCTGGTGAAAGCCGGTGACGCGATTGTCCTTGATGCCGGTACCACCATGATTGAACTTGCCCGTCAGTTGACGCATCTGCCGCTGCGGGTGATCACCAGCGATTTGCACATTGCGCTGTTCCTCTCCGAGTTTAAGCAGATCGAAGTGACAATTATTGGTGGGCGTATTGATGACACCAGCCAGTCCTGCATCGGCGATCATGGCCGTAAACTGTTACAGGGGATTTGGCCGGATCTGGCATTCGTAAGCTGCAACGGTTGGGATTTGGAAAAAGGCATCACCTCGCCAACCGAAGAGAAGGCGGCGCTGAAACGGGCATTGATTGATAATGCGCAGCGCCGGGTGTTGCTGGCCGACAGCAGTAAATACGGGGCGTGGTCGCTGTTTAACGTCGCCCGTCTTGATTCACTGACAGATATTGTCACCGACAGTCACCTGGGTGACGATATCCGCCAGAAACTTGCCGTATTACCTGCCCGGTTAACCATCGCGGAATAACCGGGCCACGCCCTCAGGGCAGGCGCGCGATATTGGCTTTTATTACCGATACGGAGTGGTTGAATTTCGCCACTTCGTCCTCTTCAAGCTGTAACTCAATAATCTGCTGTACGCCGCTCTGGGTCAGGACCGCCGGGACACCGATAGCAACGTCGCTTACGCCATACTCACCGTCAAGTACGCAGGAGATCGCCAGCGCGCGGTGGCTTCCGGTAAAGATATTGCGGCAGATTTCCGCAATGGTTCCGGCAATACCGTACTCGGTGCAGCCTTTACGGGCGTAAATTTCAAAACCGTGCTTGCGCACGCTCTCCGCCAGTCCGTCAAAATCGATTGTCTGCCCGGTACGGCGCTTCCAGACATCGGCAATCGGCGAACCGTAGACCGACGAGTGCGACCACACCGGAAACTGGGTGTCGCCATGCTCACCAAGGATAAAAGCATCGATACTCTGCGCGCCGATATCCAGCGTCTGCGCCAGCGCGCGCCGCAACCGGGTGGTATCCAGCCACACGCCGGTACCAATGACCTGGCTGCGCGGCAGGCCAGAGAGTTTCCACACCTGCCAGGTGATGATGTCGCACGGGTTGGTGGCAATCAGAAAGATGCCGTTAAAGCCGTTTTCCATCATCTGCGGCACAATGTTTTTAACGATACGCGCGGTGTTTTGTAGCTCGTCCAGGCGGGTCTGCCCCGGTTTAAGCGGGCCGCCGGAGACAGTGATGACCGCAATGTCCACATCGGCACAGTCGGCGGCGTAGCGGTGGGTAATATGCATCATGCCCGGCATATACGCGGCGGCATCCGCCAGATCCTGCACATGGCCTTCAACGCGATCGCGGTTCAAATCAACAAGGATCAACTCTTCGGCAATGTTCTGATTCAGCAGGGCGTAAGCCGCCGATGCGCCAACATTGCCAGTACCGATGATCATCACTTTGCGGGCTCTGGTATTCATTTCTCTTCCGTTATCACGATTACGCGTGAGCGTAAATTACCGCCGCAGGCGCGATTTATGCAATCCGGACAGGGATATATAAGTTAATTGTATGGCGAAGTGAGCAGGGTTTGCGCGTAATTTAACAGAACCATAACAGGAGAGCCCATGTATACCTTTATCCCCGCCTCGGCGAGCCAGCCGGACATTCGTACTCTGATTGCCGCCCTGGATGCTTATCAAACCCAACTCTATCCGGCGGAGAGTAATCACCTGCTGGATCTGGCAACCCTGCCACCTGAGAGCGTAATCATGCAAGCCATCGTACATACGTCCGGAGAGATGGTCGGCTGCGGTGCCATTGTGCTTAACGACGATGGTACCGGTGAGATGAAGCGGGTCTATATCGATGCGCGCCACCGGGGTCAGCAACTGGGGGATAAGCTGCTGAATGCCCTGGAAGCGGCGGCCGTTGCGCGCGAGTGCCATACGCTGCGCCTGGAGACGGGCATTAAACAGCAGTCGGCAGTTCGTCTTTATACACGCTGCGGATACCAGCAGCGGGAGGCTTTTGCCCCTTACGCAGAAGATCCGCTCAGTATTTTTATGGAAAAACGGCTGACTGCGGATCGGCTTTCAGCACTTCAATAAAGGCATCCAGGTGGCGGGTTTTCGCACCACGCCGCCACACCAGCCAGGTGTTCAGCCAGCGCCAGTTTTCCGCCAGCGGCCAGGCGCCGACCTGGTGGTGACCGGGCATACTTTCCAGCATGCTGCGCGGAATAAGCGCCAGTCCGGCACCGGCAATCACGCAGGCAAGCATGCCGTGATAGGACTCCATTTCGTGGATTTTCCCGGGGGTAGCCTGATCGGCGTGAAACCAGCTCTCAAAATGGCGACGATAGGAACAGTTGGCGCGAAACGCATAAATACTGGAACCATTCACCTGGGCGGCCCGGGTGATGGGCTCGTGGCCGTGCGGGGCGACAATCATCATCTCTTCACGGTAGACCGGAATGCCTTCCAGACCGGGATGCATCACCGGCCCATCGACAAAGGCGGCGCTCAGCGTGCCATCGAGAATACCGTCAATCATCGTGCCGGAAGGCCCGGTTGCCAGATCGAACTGAATGCGCGGATAGCGCTGATTATATTTCGCCAGTGTGGCCGGGATACGCACTGCTGCGGTGCTCTCCAGCGAACCGAGCGAAAACAACCCCTGTGGCTCGTCCCCGGCCACAACCATCCGCGCTTCATCAACCAGCGCGAGGATCTGCTGGCTGTAGCGCAAAAAGCTGTGCCCGGCGGGAGAAAGACGCAGCCGCTGGTTTTCACGAATAAAGAGATCCACCCCCAGGTCGGCCTCAAGCTGGCGAATGCGGGTGGTCAGATTCGACGGCACACGATGCACTTTTTGCGCGGCCTGGGTAATGCTGCCGGTCTGCGCCACGGCGTTAAACATCTCAAGCTGCGTTAAATCCATAGCGTTCTCCATTCGTGAATAGTGAAGTTAATATTATTCAGTTTTCAGGAATAACAAATTCAGCGACGATAGCGCAATACCTGAACAGCGAAAGCGAGAGAATTATGTCAATTTCATCTGCCACCCATGCCATTTCCGTGAATCCGGCGACCGGGGAAACCCTGTCGGCTACCCCCTGGGCCAGCCGTGAAGACGTCGACGCTGCCCTGGAACTTGCTGCCAGAGGCTATCGCCAGTGGCGGCAAAAAAGTGTCAATGAGCGTGCGCAGGTTTTGCGTGCGGTCGGTGAGGTATTGCGCCGTCACGGCGAAGCGATGGCGCAGTTGATTTCACAAGAAATGGGCAAACCGATAGCCCAGGCGCGCGGCGAAGTCGCTAAATCCGCCAACCTGTGCGACTGGTACGCCGAACACGGCCCGGCGATGCTGGGTTCAGAAGCCACCCAGGTTGAAAACAACCGGGCGACCATTGAATACCGTCCGATGGGGCCGATTCTGGCGGTGATGCCGTGGAACTTTCCGCTGTGGCAGGTGCTGCGCGGTGCGGTGCCGATTCTGCTGGCGGGCAACAGCTATCTGCTTAAGCATGCGCCGAATGTGCTGGGTTGTGCGGCGCTGACAGGCAAAATCTTTGCCGAAGCCGGGGTGCCGCAGGGCGTCTTTGGCTGGGTGAATGCCACCAACGACGGCGTGAGCCAGGCGATTAACGATCCGCGCATTGCGGCAATAACCGTTACCGGCAGCGTGCGTGCCGGGGCGGCGATTGGCGCTCAGGCCGGCGCCGCGCTGAAAAAATGTGTGCTCGAACTGGGCGGGTCCGACCCGTTTATTGTCCTTGGTGATGCGGATCTCGATCTGGCCGTGAAAGCAGCAGTGGCCGGACGTTATCAGAACACCGGGCAGGTTTGCGCGGCGGCTAAACGTTTTATTGTTGAAGCCAGCATTGCCGATGCCTTCACGGAGAAATTTATCGCGGCGGCGGCGGCCTTACCCCAGGGGGAACCGCAGGCTGAGTCAACCTACCTTGGCCCGATGGCACGTTACGACCTGCGTGATGAACTGCACGCTCAGGTACTGGCGACGGTCAGCGAAGGGGCAACCCTGGCCCTCGGCGGTGAAAAACCCTCCGGGGCAGGGAACTACTACCCGGCAACCGTGCTGACCCATGTGACGCCAGAGATGACCGCTTTCCGTCAGGAGATGTTCGGCCCGGTGGCAGCCATCACCGTAGCGCGCGATGCGGAACATGCGCTGGAACTGGCCAATGACAGTGATTTCGGTCTGTCTGCGACGGTGTTTACCGCCGATATGGCGCTGGCAGAGGATATTGCCGCCCGCCTGGAGTGCGGTGGCGTCTTTATTAACGGCTACAGCGCCAGCGATGCCCGCGTGGCGTTCGGTGGTGTGAAGAAAAGCGGATTTGGTCGTGAGTTGTCGCATTTCGGTCTGCACGAGTTTTGTAACGTGCAAACCGTATGGAAAGATCGCCTGTGATCGTATGCGCGCCCTTGCGGGGGCGCGCCGTCTGCGGATGTCATGGTTTCGTCATACTTCTTTCGTAAACTCGCGGGCATCGTGAGGTTATAGAAGAATATCATGAACTTAAAGCAAATTTTCCGCCGAATTTTTCGGCAATTGACACCACGGCAGTTTGGCTTACTGGCAGGTATCTTCTGGATAATAGGACTTTTTTCCGCACTCCAGATTGCCTCCTCCTTCGTTCTCACCCTGTCGTTGCGCGATGCGCAACACAACGAACAACTCAATCAACAAACCCACCTGCAACAGGTAAAAGTCGATGAAGCCCGCGTGGCGTTACTGGCGGCAAGCGATCTGCTTAACCGCGCAGGCGTCTATTTTATGCAGGATAAAGAGACCGGTTCTGACGGTAGCTGGCATAGCCTGATGGATGAGGCGCAGGCTGCGCTTGCGACGTCGCAGAAATCCTGGCAGGCATGGCTTGCGATGAATCCACCGAAAGATGACGGGCTGATCAACAGTTACCAGCTTTTCTACGGGGCAATCAAAGAACAGGCCGACGGGCTGGTGAAAACCAATTCTATCGATGCGTTCTTTGCCGTTCCGGCCCAGGCGTTTCAGGCCGATTTTAACGACAACTACGCGCGTTTTCAGCAGGCCAGTGAAAAGCGGGCCGATGAAGGCCGTCTGACCTTAATGGGCGGGCTAGCGCGCCTGCAACAGGTGTTTGTGCTGGTGCCTGTGCTGTTGGTGGTTATTGCCATTGCAGTCTGGTTTGGCATGTCGCGCTGGGTAATTTCACCGCTGCGTCGGCTAATTGCCCATATCAATACTCTGGCCGCCGGTGACCTTTCCACGCCATTGCCGGAGGTCAAACGCTTCAACCGTGAAGTTGATCAGATTGTCCTGAGCGTCGACACCATGCAACACGGGTTACAGCAACTGGTCAGCCAGGTGAGTCACGCCACCCGTTCGATGGTGAACAATATTGATAGCCTGGCGCAGGGCAACCAGAAGCTGTATCAGCAATCGACCCGCCAGGCACAAGAGCTTGAGGACGTGACGGCCCATATCGCGACCCTTGAATCCCATGTTGAAGGCAATAGCGGCTATGCCCAGCTTGCCAGTGAACGTGCTGATGAAGCGCGTAAAGTCGCGGCGGGGGGCGACAGCATGATGGAGACGGTAAACCAGTCGATGCAGGCGATTGTGGGCCGGGCGTCTGAAATGCGCGGTATCGTCGAATTGATTGAAGGGGTGGCGTTCCAGACCAATATTCTGGCGCTCAATGCCGCCATCGAGGCGGCGCACGCGGGTAACCACGGGCGCGGCTTTGCGGTGGTGGCCAAAGAGGTGGGTCTGCTGGCGCGTAAGAGCAGCCATTCGACGCAAACCATCCAGCAACTGATCAACCACTCTTTGCAGGGCATTAACGACGGTACTCACGCGGTCAGTAAGCTGGAAGATAACCTGCAACAGGTCACCGGCCTGGTCGGGCATCTTAGCGGATTACTGAACGATATCTCCACGGCGACCCTAAGCCAGGGGGAGAGCATTCATCATATGACCCGTCGTTTGCATTCGCTCAATAAGGTGGCGCGCCGCACCGGGGAGCTGGTCACGGATGCCACCGAAGCGTCCGTGCAACTGCATAATGATTCTCACGCGCTGATGCAGGCCGTTTCCCGCTTTCGTCTCCCGGCCTGATTTTTGCTATACTCGCAGCCCATTTTACGGCTGCGAGTAAGGATCGGGTGTGGCGACAGTCATGGATAACAGCGTACTTGAGGCATTGCTTGAGCAGGTACGCCCGCTGAAAGGTCTGGGAAAAGTGGCAGACTATATTCCCGCGCTGGCGACCGTCAGCGGGGATAAATTGGGCATCGCCATTTGTACCGTCGACGGTGAACATTTCCAGGCAGGTGATGCCGACGAGCGTTTTTCCATTCAGTCACTTTCAAAAGTCCTCAGCCTTGTGGTGGCGATGAACCATTACGAGGAGGATGAAATCTGGACGCGTGTCGGTAAAGACCCGTCCGGTCAGCCGTTTAATTCTCTATTGCAACTTGAAATAGAGCAGGGCAAACCGCGTAATCCGTTTATCAATGCGGGCGCGCTGGTGGTCTGCGATATGTTGCATAGCCGCCTGAGCGCCCCACGCCAGCGGATGCTGGAAATCGTGCGCAAACTGTCCGCCACGCCGGATATCACGTTCGACAGCGTGGTGGCCCGCTCCGAGTTTGAACATTCCGCGCGTAACGCGGCGATTGCCTGGTTGATGAAATCCTTTGGTAACTTCAATAATGATGTTGCCACGGTACTGCAAAACTACTTTCACTACTGCGCGCTGAAAATGAGCTGTGTCGAGCTGGCGCGGACCTTTCTCTTTTTGGCCGATAAAGGCACGGCGCCGCACCTTGCGCAACCGGTGTTAACGCCGCAACAAACACGCCAGGTCAACGCGCTGATGGCAACCAGCGGCATGTATCAAAATGCCGGTGAGTTCGCCTGGCGTGTCGGGTTACCGGCAAAATCGGGCGTGGGCGGCGGCATTGTCGCGATTGTGCCGCAAGAGATGGCCATTGCGGTCTGGAGCCCGGAACTGGACGAGGCCGGCAATTCACTGGCGGGGATTGCCCTACTGGAGGCGCTGACCCAAAAACTGGGGCGTTCGGTGTATTGATGTCTGACTACGACGCTTTGTTTGCGCGGCTTGCCCGCTCCACTTTTCGTTCCCGCTTTCGGCTGGGGGCGAAAGAGCGCCAGTACTGCGTGGATAAGGGCGCAGAGGTTATCGCGGCACACGCGGCTGATTTTGTTGCCCGGCGCCTGGCCCCTGCGCTACCTCATAATGACGGCAAACAGACGCCGATGCGCGGTCATCCGGTCTTTATTGCCCAGCATGCCACGGCCACCTGCTGTCGGGGGTGTCTGGCAAAATGGCACGCTATTCCTGCAGGCGCTGAACTTACAGAGGTACAGCAGCGCTATATCGTCGGGGTGATTTATCACTGGCTGGTCCTGCAAATGAATTCATAACACTAATGAATTAAACGGCAAACACATGTTAAAAGTCTGTTATATCGACATTACATGTTAAGCTATACGCCGTTTTTGTCGCGTCGAAATGACCTGCAACATCCTTACCTGGGATTGATAAGTAATGCGCGCTCTTTTTTCGCCCACATTTCGCCTGCTGCGAAATGATCAGCCGTTCATCAATGCGACGGTGATTTTTCTGATCACCACGCTTTTTTATTTTGTTGGGGCGATGCTGCGTCTGGTCGAGGCGCTTTCGCTCTTCTGGCCGCTAAATGCAGTAATGGCAGGGATCTTTGCCCGTTACGCTTTCTTACAGCGCTGGCCTTACTATCTGATGAGCTTTGTGGCGATGCTTATCTATGACGGCGTCACCACCTCGTGGGGCTGGTCATCGGTGGTGATTAACTTTTCTAACATGGTTTTTATCATAACCATGGCGCAACTGGTGCAACGCGAGCAGCGGCTTATGCGTCATGCGCCGCAACCCATAAACGCCCTTAATCTTTTTGGCTACTGTCTGGTGTCGGCAATGCTCTGCTCGCTTTTCGGTGCCTTTGGCTCGATGGGGGTAGTCATCAACCAAGATTTCCTGATGCTCTTTGGTGACTGGTTCAGCGAGCAGTTCTCGACGGGCGTACTGATCCTGCCTTGCATTCTGACCGCTGTCTGGCCGGATACGCGGCTGGCTTTAAATAGCAAAACGTTGCTGCCAGTACTGGCGCTGATTGTCTCCGTACTGGCCTCGGTGTGGGTAGGGGGAGCGGGCAGTCTGGCATTCCCGCTGCCGGCGCTTATCTGGTGCGCCGTCACTTTCTCCTTGCCGTTGACCTGCCTGCTGACATTGATAACCGGCGGGCTGGAGATCATCCTGGTGGCCAACGGGTTGATCAATATTTTTGTCGCCTCGCCGTTACAGATGTCGCGCATGTTTTCTGCCCGACTGGGCATTGCCACAATGGCAATTTGCCCGGTCATCGTTTCTGTTAGCGTAGAAACCATCAACCGTCTGATGCGCCATGTGTCTTTGCGCGCGGACTACGATTTTCTGACCCGCGTCTACTCCCGCTCCGGTCTGTATGAAGCGCTCAACCATGACAGTAATGGCTTTGCCAACCAACATCTGACGGTCATGCTGCTGGATATCGATTACTTCAAAAGCGTTAATGATAACCACGGGCACGAGTGCGGCGACCGGATACTCACCTCGTTTGCGCAGAAGGTTCGTCAGGCGCTGGGGGAGCAGGGCATTATTGCCCGGATGGGCGGTGAAGAGTTCGCGGTAATAGCCGCTACGCCTGGTCCGCAGCAGGGTTTTCTGTTGGCTGAACGGCTGCGTAAGTCGGTTGAGGGGCAACTTTTTCACTGGCATGACCAGACACTGCGCCTGACGGTCAGTATTGGCGTCAGCAACGGACAGGTCCTTTCCGGCTCGTTGACGGAGGCTTTTAATAAATTACTCGCTGAGGCGGATGAGTATCTTTATCGTTCCAAAAAGGCGGGGCGAAATTGCACCAGTATGCGTCAGTCGCCACTGGAAGAAACATTAAAGCCTTCGGTCAGTTTCTGAGCCCGAACGGTTTCTCAATCTCCTGTTTCGACAGCGCGCATCTGCAATGTAATAAGGCAAAACGATAGCGATAAGTTATTAAATTACTTGCTACAAATTTTCATCGTCAATACTATAACCGAGTATATGTATCGGAAAAAATTTGCGCCATGAATGGATCTGACAATTTGAAGAAAAGCGAGCGGATCACTGGCGGCAGGTTCGTCAGGCGCATGTACCTGATGCGTATTCTTGGGACCTTTCTCTGTTTTTTCCCCATCCTCTCCGTATTGTTGGAACTCCATCGTCCCCTGTGGCTGATACTCTTACTGGGCGCTAATGCCTTTATCTGGCCGACACTGGCGTTTATGCGCGCCCGCTGCTCCGACATCCCCCTGACGCTGGAACATCAAAACCTGATCTTAGATGCCGGTGCCGGTGGCTTCTGGATAGCCATGATGTCGGTTAACCCCCTGCCATCGGTGGTCATTGCCACGATCCTGCTCGCCGATCGCCTCTCGGCGGGTGGCGTTGAGCTGATGCGCAAAGCGGGGATGTTAATGCTGGCCGCTTTTGCGGCGGCATGGGTGGCGCAGGGTATGGATTTTTATGTTGAGGTGTCTCAGCGCACCATGTTCACGACGCTGCCCCTGATTGCCATCTATATGCTGGCGCTCAGCGTACTGACCGACAATATTGCCGTAAAGCTGCGAAATAAAAGCCGCGAGCTGGAACGCATTGCGATGATGGACCCGCTGCTGGATATTGCCAACCGTCGCCTGCTGGAAAAACGTATCCAGTATGAGTTGGATAAACTGCGTGAACTGCCGCGCAATTCAATGCTGATGTTCATCGATATCGATAATTTCAAAGAAGTTAACGATCGGTTTGGTCACAAAGTGGGCGACGCGCTGCTGGTCACAGTGTCGAAGATCCTGCATGCCGCGACGCGAAAAACGGATACCCCGGCGCGGCTGGGTGGGGATGAATTCGTGATTTTGCTTCCGGATACTACCCAGGAAGAGGCGCTTGCCGTTGCCGGGCGAATTATGGATTCCGCTGCCGTGATGAGCGTAACTCAGGAATATGCCTTCCACTGTACACTGAGTATTGGCATTGCCAGTGCGACCCAGGGGATGCAAAACGTCACCGACTGGCTGAAAGCGGCGGATGACGCCCTCTATAAAGCAAAACGCCGCGGCAAAAATCAAATCTACTCACACTGACAAACGTGCTGAATACGCTAAGCTTTATCCTGTACACCGCGAATCGGTCGCTCGATCACGTCTTATAATCGCGGACACCTGCCGATACTGACTAGCGAGATAGGCACTTTATGAAAACTCCTGCAATTCCCTTTGATGAGGAAAAACGCCTGGCGTCGTTGCGCGAATCCGGGTTGCTTGATACAGGAACTAATGAACGTTTTGACCGCCTGACAAGGCTGGCAAAGCGGTTGTTCAATGTTCCTATCGCGCTGGTGACCCTGGTGGGTGAAAAGACTCTGCATTTTAAAACCAGTGACGGCACCGCCCACGAAAGCCTGCCGCGCCATCTCTCCTTTTGTGGACACACCATCCTCAGCACAACGCCGCTTATCGTCAACGATGCCGGTAGCGACGAACGTTTTTGTGATAACCCACTGGTAACCGGCGAATCCCATCTGCGCTTTTATGCAGGCTATCCGCTGCGTCTGCCCGATGGGGCGCTGGTCGGCTCATTTTGCCTGCTCGACCGCAGCCCGCGCGATTTCTCATCCGCCGAGGTGGATATTCTGAAAGATTTTGCGCTGATCGTGGAAAATGAGTTTGCGGTGATGAGCGCCGCGACCACCGATGAACTCACCGGGCTGTTTAACCGCCGTGCGTTTGATAACCTGGTGAAATTTGCGATAAACAGCGCCCGTCGTCGCGCTGAACCGCTAGCGCTGGCGTGGGTGGATCTCGACGGTTTCAAACAGATCAACGACACCTGGGGGCACAGCGAGGGCGATGAGGCCCTGCGCTCAATGGCAAAAGTGATGCGCGCAAGCTTCCGGGAAGCGGATCTGTTAGTGCGCTATGGTGGGGATGAGTTCGCAGTCCTTTTTTCCGACACCCATGAACAGGGGGCGTGGATTGCCCTGGAGTATCTGGTGGAGCAGACTCAGGCCTGGAACTTGTCCTCTGGCAAACCCTGGAAGCTTGCCTTTTCCTGGGGGGTAAGTGAGTTCGATCATAACGGTAACGGCGATATAAAAGCCTGGCTGGAAGATGCGGATGCCAAAATGTACGCCATGAAGACGAAAAACCATCGCGAACGCTAGTGACATAATAAAAACCTATGGCACGGGATGTTGTGTTAACAATATGTAAAATGCATAGTGGTTATTTTTAAGGAACAAAAATGACCACCACCTCTTTAGTTCGCCTCCTTGATGCCAGCGAAATCCGTGCCCGTATCGATGAACTCTGTGACGTATTAGAAAACTGCGTGCAGGGCGGGGCGTCCGTCAGTTTTATGTTGCCTTTTGGGCGGGAAAAATCTCGCGCCTTCTGGCAGGGTGTGGCTGACAGCGCAGGGCGTAATGAACGCGTCGTACTGGTAGATGAAAATAGTGAAGGCCTTATAAACGGCACCGTTCAGCTTATTGTCAACCAGCCCGAAAACCAGCCGCATCGTGCCGATGTCGCCAAACTCCTGGTGCATGAACGTGCCCGACGTCAGGGTATCGCCGGTAAGTTAATGGCACACCTTGAAATCGTTGCCCGTGAGCAGGGAAAAACGGTACTGGTACTGGACACCAGTACCGGGAGCGGGGCGGAATCTTTCTATACCCGGTGCGGCTGGCAAAAGGTCGGTGAGATCCCGCGCTATGCCCTAATGCCAGATGGGGCGATGACCGCGACGAGCGTCTTTTATAAGTTTTTGTGACGGGTGTTGTATTTTTGTGATTGCCGTTGGAAATGTTGTCTCGCTTTGATCAAAACAGGGGTTCATGGTCGAAAAGTTTGATAAGTTATTAGACCAATCTTCCTAGGTTGTATGACTAATCAAAAAAGGAACCCATTGTGAACACAGTTAACCGTCGCGATTTCCCCGGCGCTTCTTACCCAGAGCGTGTGATTCAGTTTGGCGAAGGCAACTTTCTGCGTGCCTTCGTCGACTGGCAGATCGATTTATTGAACGAGCACACTGACCTCAATGCCGGGGTGGTGATTGTTCGTCCAATCGACAGCGACTTCCCGCCTTCTCTGAGCACCCAGGACGGCTTGTATACCACTATCATTCGTGGCCTGAATGAGCAGGGCGAAGCGGTTAGCGACTCACGCCTGATCCGTTCCGTGAATCGTGAAATCAGTGTTTACGGGCAGTACGATGAGTTCCTGAAACTTGCGCATAACCCGGAGATGCGTTTCGTTTTCTCCAACACTACCGAAGCCGGTATCAGCTATCACGCTGGCGACAAATTCGATGACGCACCTGCGGTGAGCTATCCGGCGAAACTGACCCGTCTGCTGTTCGAACGTTTTAGCCACTTTAACGGCGCGGCAGATAAAGGTTGGGTCATCATCCCGTGTGAACTGATTGACTACAACGGTGACGCGCTGCGTGAACTGGTGCTGCGCTATGCGCAGGACTGGGCGCTGGGCGATGCGTTCGTGGCATGGCTCGATTCTGCTAACACCTTCTGCTCAACGCTGGTTGACCGTATCGTAACGGGCTATCCGCGCGATGAAGTGGCAAAAATTGAAGCGGAACTGGGTTACCATGATAACTTCCTCGACACCGCAGAACACTTCTATCTGTTTGTGATCCAGGGGCCGCAGTCACTGGCCGCCGAACTACGTCTGGACAAATATCCGCTGAACGTGCTGATTGTCGACGACATCAAACCCTATAAAGAACGCAAAGTCGCTATTCTGAACGGTGCGCATACCGCACTGGTTCCGGTTGCCTTCCAGGCGGGTCTTGATACCGTAGGCGAGGCCATGAACGATACCGAAATCTGTGCCTTTGTTGAGAAAGCGATTTATGAAGAGATTATCCCGGTGCTCGACCTGCCGCGTGATGAGCTGGAATCCTTTGCCAGCGCGGTGACCGGGCGTTTCCGTAACCCGTATATCAAACATCAGTTGCTCTCTATCGCCCTGAACGGCATGACCAAATTCCGTACCCGCATTCTGCCGCAACTGCTGGCAGGGCAGAAAGCTACCGGTAAACTGCCTGCGCGCCTGACTTTTGCGCTGGCCGCGTTGATCGCTTTCTACCGTGCAGACCGCAATGGCGAAGCCTATCCGGTGCAGGATGACGCCCACTGGATCACCCGTTACCAGCAACTGTGGGGCCAACATGGTGATCATCAGATCAGCACCAGCGATCTGGTAAAAGCGGTATTGTCGGTCAGCGAACACTGGGAGCAGGACCTGACTCAAGTCAGTGGACTGGTAGAACAAGTTTCTCTTGATCTCGACGCTATCCTGCTGCAGGGCATGCGTCAGGCTGTGAAACCGCTGTGCTAATGGCATTCTGTTAAGCGTGTAACGAACCCGGCTTGCGCCGGGTTTTCTTTTTCCTGCTTTTAGTTACAACATACTATTAAAGAGGATTAAAGCACGCGCATCAGAATCGGCGGAAAAATGTGAAAAGGTCTGTCAGGACGGAAGATCTTTTCTATACTTTACTTTGCCACACCAGTGCCGATACGTTCGGCCAGGGAAATCCGTTGTTGCCGCAGCCTGGCGCAACAAGAACGAAAGAGAGGGACAAGCAATGGAAAAGCTGGAAAGAGCGGTGCCTGTTGTTATGGGTCTGGTCGTCAGTATTTCGCTTATTGCCACGGCATGGGATATCTCATTCGTCAGTACTTTGCCCTGAGTAGTTGCCTGAAAGGGGACACGTTCCCCTTTCAGGCCTTAAACCATTCCCGTGTTTCTTTCGCCACTCGTTGTAATAACGCCACCGCCTCTTCGCTGCTATGAATATTGGTGTAACCCATGATTAACCCGTAGCGTTTTTCAGGGCTGTTATACCACTCTGAAAGTGGACTGACCTTTAGCTGGGCGTTTTGCCAGATTTTTGCCAGATGTACATCTTCTGTGCCATGGCGCAAAAAAGCGATAATGTGCATGCCGCCATCGTTAACCTCAACATCAAACAGATCCGGAAAAACCAGGCTTAGCGCATCGAGTGCCATCTGGCGACGTTGCTGATAAAGCGTGCGCATCTTCTTTAAATGGCGAAAGAAATGTCCTTCAGCAAGGAAGTTCGCAACGATTTTTTGTGTCAGCACCGGTTGTGCGCTTTCAGTGATTTCACCGGCCTCATGAAAGGCGTTAAGGGTGGTGCGCGGCATAACCAGATAGCTGATACGCAGGGCAGGCATCACCGTTTTACTGAATGTGCCCATATAAATGACCCGATCCTCATTATCAATACTCTTGAGGGCAGGCAGTACCTTGCGGGTGTAATGGAATTCGCCATCATAATCATCTTCTATGATCCATGCGTTGTTAGCATTGGCCCACTCCAGTAACTGGCGTTTACGCGGCAGGGAAAGGGTGACCGCCAGCGGGCTATGGTGTGAGGGAGTGATGCAGACAAAGCGGGCATCCGAATGGTATTTCAGCAGATAATCAACGTTAAGCCCCTGCTTGTCGACTGGCGCGTAATGAAGGTTTTCGACCTTCTTTCTCAGTAATTGCTGGCCAAAGATATAGCCCGGATTTTCAATAACGACTTTATCATCGCGCGCCGCCAGCGCATCGAGGATAAGCGTAAGATTATTACGATAACCTCCAGTGATATAAATCTGCTCTGCCGTGCAAGTCAGCCCACGAGAAACACTCAGATAACGGGCAATGGCCTCACGTAGCGGCGGATAGCCCATCAATGGGGGATTGGTCATCTCTTTGGGTGACATAGCGCGCACGGCTTTGCCGGACAGAAGCAGCCATTTCTTGTAAGGAAAGGCATCCAGTGCGGGAATGCCCAGACGGAAATAGCCCTCCCTGTCGCGAACATCTACCATTGATCTGAGCTGTGTGTCAGCGGTCCAGGCCTGAACGGGGCATTCTGCCTTTTTGGGGATCAGCAGGTCCGGGTTTACCCGTGTGCCTTTCGCACCCTGGCTGACCAGATAGCCTTCGCCTACCAGGATGGCATACGCCGTTTCCACGGTTTTTCGCGCCACCTCCAGTTCGTCAGCCAGCACACGCACCGAAGGGACTTTGTCTCCGGGTCTTAACAACCCGCTGAGAATGTTGTGCCGATAGCGTTCGTAAATGTCACGATAGCCTAACCTCATGTCCTACCTCATTTGTCTGTTTTTGTACCTTTTTAGTACGTCATAAATCTCTAAGATAGCGGCTGTCAAATCAATTCATGAGGAAAATGACAATGACCACTCGTGCTAACCACTTTCAGACCGTACCTGTACTTATCAACACGCTGGTTGAAGCCAGTATGGCATCACATAAAAGTTCACTGGATGGAGCAATCAAAAACCTGGTGGATATTCGCGCTTCTCAACTTAACGGCTGCGCGTTTTGTTTGGATATGCATGTGAAGCAGGGCAAACTGCGCGGCGAACGCGAACTGCGTCTTTACCATGTGGCTATCTGGCGGGAATCACCCTTGTTTAGCGCCAAAGAAAAAGCGGCGCTGGCGTTAACCGAAGCCTTAACACATCTCGGTCCGCAAGGGGTGACGGATGAGGTTTATCGCCACGCGCGGGATCATTTTAGCGAGGTAGAAATTTCCGAACTGGCGTTTGCCATTGCCACCATCAACGCCTGGAACCGCCTGCAGATTCTCGCGCAAATAGCACCCGGCTCGCAGGATGCGGCCTATGGTCTGGATCGCGCCGGGTTACAGTGAGTGCTGCCTGTACTCGCGGATAAAGGCGATAAACGCCTGCAAACCGGCAGGGATATGACGATGACCGGGGTAATACAAACACAGCCCTTTAAAGGGCTGTGTCCACTCATTGAGCACACTGACCAGCCGGCCTGAACGTAAATCATCTGCAATATACAATTCCGGTAAAAAACCGATGCCGAGCCCGGCGCGTACCGCGGCAATGGATGTAAACAGGTCGGTGGTGGCAAGTCTCGGCGGCACGGCAATGGCAAATTGTTCGCCGTGACGCGCAAACTCCCAGCGATAAATACCCCCGTGCGACATTCGCATGCAGATACCTT
The DNA here is from genome assembly GCF_040546205.1 of Citrobacter sp. UYEF32. Classification (NCBI taxonomy): domain Bacteria; kingdom Pseudomonadati; phylum Pseudomonadota; class Gammaproteobacteria; order Enterobacterales; family Enterobacteriaceae; genus Citrobacter; species Citrobacter sp. UYEF32. Next base: position 160,785 of record NZ_JBEPNI010000005.1, read on the forward strand.
GCTGCCGGGTGAGGGCTTCCGGGGTGAGCGGCGTGCCGTGTTCAGCAAACCATTGTGGCGTGGCGACCACCCGCATATGAATATCCGGCGTCAGCGGCACGGCAATCATATCCTGTGGAACCGCTTCCGCCAGACGAACCCCGGCGTCGTACCCCTCGGCGACAATATCGATCATGCGGGCATCACTGGCGGTTTCCATGCGCATTTGCGGATAGCGCGCCAGAAAAGCAATCACCAGTTCATCGAAAAATAGCTGCCCGATAGCCTGCGGTACATTAATGCGTAAGGTACCGGAAGGCTCATCAGGCTGGCTGTGAATTTCGTCCGCGGCCTGCTGGATCTCTTGCAATGCCGGACCGATGCGGGCGACAAAACGCTGTCCGGCTTCGGTGAGCGCGACACTGCGAGTCGTGCGGTTAAAAAGTCTGGCGTCAAGACGCGTTTCCAGCCCGGCGATGGCATTACTGACCGCCGTTGCCGACATCCCCAGCTCCTGGGCTGCGGCACGAAAGCTTCCCCGACGCAGCACCGCCATCACCACTTCCAGTTCAATCAAACCTGAACGATGCATAGATTATCCTGATAATCGAAACAACCCTTGCAGGATAACCCGGATTATCGGCGCGATAAAGCTGTGCCAGACTGGCTGCATTAACCGTGGAGGACACTATGCGACAGCTTGAACATCTCTGGATCAATGGCGAATTTACCCGGCCCCAGGGCGAGGACTATTTCGAACTATATAACCCTTCTACCGCCGAGGTAACAGGGCGGATACGTATGGCAAATGCCGATGACGCCGCGCGGGCAATTGCATCGGCAAAAGCGGCCTTTGTTCACTGGTCGCACACAAGTGTTGAAGAGCGGCTGGCAGTTTTACAGCGAATGCGTGATGCCATGGCCGCCTGTCAGGATGAACTGCTGCATGCCATTATCGAGGAGTACGGTGCCCCGGCGTCACGTTCCGCGTGGATGGCCAGTTATCCGGTGGCGGTGATTGATCAGGTCATACATGATTTACGGCAATTTGAATTTTCCACTGCGGTTGGCAAAGCCCAGGTGAAGATGACACCGCTCGGGGTGGCCGGGCTTATTACACCGTGGAACAGTAACGCCGGGTTTATCTGCGGCAAACTCGCCGCGGCGCTGGCGGCTGGTTGTACGGCGGTGATCAAACCAAGCGAGATGAGCGGGTTACAAACCCATGTGGTGATGAAAGCGCTGCATACGGCCGCGCTACCACCGGGTGTTTGCAATATCGTTACCGGCTTTGGCGCGGTGGTGGGTGAGGCCATAAGCCGTCATCCGGACGTTGCCAAAATTTCGTTTACCGGCTCGACGCAGACCGGTAAGGCGATTTTGCGTAATGCCGCCGAAAGTTTTAAACGTGTGACACTGGAGCTTGGCGGTAAATCTCCAACCTTGATTCTGGACGATGCCGATCTGGCGACAGCGGTACCGCTTGCCATCCAGGCCGGTTTTATGAACAGCGGTCAGGCGTGTATCGCCGGTACGCGAATTCTGGTGCCACAATCGCGCAAAGCCGAGTGTGAAGAGGCGCTGCGCAAAGCGGTTGCGGCGGTGAAATCCGGTGACCCGCTCGACCCGCAAACGGACATTGGCCCGATGGTCAGCGAAAAACAGTGGCAGCGGGTACAGGGATATATTCACCTTGGCCTGCAAGAGGGCGCACGTCTGCTGACTGGCGGAGAAGGGCGTCCGGAAAACAGCGGGAAGGGGTGGTTTGTGAAACCGACACTTTTTACCGATGTGGACAACAGTATGCGCATCGCCCGTGAGGAGATTTTTGGCCCGGTATTGTCGATTATTCCCTATCGAGACGATGACGACGCCGTAGCAATCGCTAACGACACGGATTACGGTCTTAGCGCGTTGGTTTTGGGCGCAGATGTGCAGCGCGCACAGCGTATCGCCGGGCGTATCATCTCCGGTCGGGTGCAAATCAATACCCTGGCACACGAAGCCGGGGCACCGTTTGGCGGTTTTAAACACTCAGGGATCGGTCGCGAAATGGGGCGCTGGGGGATAGCGGCGTTTATGGAGCCGAAGGCGGTGGTCAGGTAGCCCAGTAAAAAATGGTTTTTCGCAAGACCGATTTATGAACTGAAAACAAAAAGGATCAGCCATGGATCCTTTTTGCCAGGATCACCAGCGACCGTAGGGGTAGGTTTTATCTTTGATGAAATCTTTTACGTACTGGTCATATCCATCAGGAATACTGTAATTAAAATCAATCAGTGTCGGCACCTCTTTACATGCATCAAGACCTTCCCCGGACAGGGTGGTGAGTCTTCGTGGCTGAACAGGAAGGTTATCGCCCGCTGCACTACTTCGCAGCCATATCCGGACTTTCCCTTCCGGTGCCAGACCAATCAGCAGGGTTTTGTACCAGGCCGTGTTGCCTAACCGATCTTTCCCGCTTGGCGTCATCATGGTGTCGTAGATGGAGCGGTGAAACACAATCCGTGTCTCGTACGTTTTTTTGTCGATCACTGAGTCCCAGCAGAACAACATCATGGCCGGTGGATGGCGCGCTTTGTTGAAGCGAATACTCCTGCTGCCCGTTCGGTTATTCCAGGTACCGACAACAGCAGGATCGGACTCGGTGTAGTCGAGTGTACTGAACGTGTAAACGACATCTTCGCTGTCAATAATTAACGCACGTGTGGCAAAAGCGGGTAGGGCATGGGGGGTAAAAAAGTCGAACTGCCATTTGCCGTAAGGCATTTCGCCGGTGTCTTCCGGGGTCTGCGGCGAATGTGCCTGACAGCCGTTTAAAGTCATCAGCAGTATCAGGGCTGCGGGGGTTTTGCGTGTCATAGATTTCTCCGTCCATGGAACAGTCCGTTATTTCAGCCAGGATCACCAGCGACCGTAGGGGTAGGTTTTATCCTTGATAAACTCGCGGGTTGTTTTGGTGTAACCATAACCCTGAGAATGGTTAGTTATTCCTTTGCAGGCATCCAGTTTATCCCCGGACAGGGTGGTGAGCCTTCGTGGCTGAACGGGAAGGTTATCTCCCGCTGCGCTGTTCTGCAGCCATATCCGGACTTTCCCTTCCGGTGCCAGACCAATCAACAGGGTTTTGTACCAGGCCGTGTTGCCTAAGCGATCTTTCCCGGTTGGTGTCATCATGGTGTCGTGGATGGATTTATCAAACACAATCCGTGTCTCGTACGTTTTTTTGTCGATCACCGAGTCCCAGCAGAACAACATCATGGCCGGAGGATGGCGCGCTTTGTTGAAATGTGCATGCATCCTGACCCGGTTATTCCAGGTTCCTATGGTCCCGGGATAGCCGGGTACTCTATCAAGCGTGCCGAAGGTATAAACGACATCTTCACTGTCGATAATCAACGCACGTGTGACATCTGCGGGCAAGGCGTGAGGGGTAAAAAAGGCGAACTGCCATTTGCCGTAAGGCATTTCGCCGGTGTCTTCCGGGGTCTGCGGCGCATGTGCCTGACAGCCGCTTAAGGCCATCAGCAGTATCAGGGCTGCGGGGGTTTTACGTGTCATAGATTTCTCCGTCCATGGAACAGTTCGTTATTTCAGCCAGGATCACCAGCGACCGTAGGGGTAGGTCTTATCCTTGATAAACTCGCGGGTTGTTTTGGTGTAACCATAACCCTGAGAATGGTTAGTTATTCCTTTGCAGGCATCCAGTTTATCCCCGGACAGGGTGGTGAGCCTTCGTGGCTCAACGGGAAGGTTATCTCCCGCTGCGCTGTTCTGCAGCCATATCCGGACTTTCCCTTCCGGTGCCAGCCCAATCAGCAGGGTTTTGTACCAGGCCGTGTTGCCTAAGCGATCTTTCCCGGTTGGCGTCATCATGGTGTCGTAAATGGATTTATCAAACACAATCCGCGTCTCGTACGTTTTTTTGTCGATAACCGAGTCCCAGCAGAACAACATCATGGCCGGCGGATGGCGCGCTTTGTTGAAATGTGCACGCATCCGGACCCGGTTATTCCATGTCCCTATAGTGTCAGGATCCCCGGGCTGGCTGTCCAGTGTGCTAAATGTATAAACGATATCTTCGCTGTCAATAATCAACGCACGTGTGACATCTGCGGGTAAAGCGTGAGGGGTAAAAAAGGCGAATTGCCACTTACCGTATGGCATTTCGCCGGTGTCTTCCGGCGTCTGCGGCGAATGTGCCTGACAGCCGTTTAAAGTCATCAGCAGTATCAGGGCTGCGGGGGTTTTGCGTGTCATAGATTTCTCCATCCATGGAACAGTCCTTTATTTCAGCCAGGATCACCAGCGACCGTAGGGGTAGGTTTTATCCTTGATAAACTCGCGGGTTGTTTTGGTGTAACCATAACCCTGAGAATGGTTAGTTATTCCTTTGCAGGCATCCAGTTTATCCCCGGACAGGGTGGTGAGCCTTCGTGGCTCAACGGGAAGGTTATCGCCTGCTGCACTACTTCGTAGCCATATCCGGACTTTCCCTTCCGGTGCCAGACCAATCAGCAGGGTCTTGTACCAGGCTGTGTTGCCTAGACGATCTTTCCCGGTTGGCGTCATCATGGTGTCATGGATGGAGCGGTGAAACACAATCCGCGTCTCGTACGTTTTTTTATCAATCACCGAGTCCCAGCAGAACAACATCATGGCTGGAGGATGGCGCGCTTTGTTGAAGCGAATACTCCTGCTGCCCGTTCGGTTATTCCAGGTCCCGACAACAGCAGGATCGGACTCGGTGTAGTCGAGCGTACTGAATGTATAAACGACATCTTCGCTGTCAATAATCAACGCACGTGTGACATCAGCGGGTAGGGCATGGGGGGTAAAAAAGTCGAACTGCCATTTGCCGTATGGCATTTCGCCGGTGTCTTCCGGCGTCTGCGGCGAATGTGCCTGACAGCCGTTTAAAGTCATCAGCAGTATCAGGGCTGCGGGGGTTTTACGTGTCATAGATTTCTCCATCCATGGAACAGTCCGTTATTTCAGCCAGGATCACCAGCGACCGTAGGGGTAGGTTTTATCCTTGATGAAATCTTTTACGTACTGGTCATATCCATCAGGAATACTGTAATTAAAATCAATTAGTGTCGGCACCTGTTTACAGGCATCAAGACCTTCCCCGGACAGGGTGGTGAGCCTTCGTGGCTCAACGGGAAGGTTATCTCCCTCTGCGCTGTTCTGCAGCCATATCCGGACTTTCCCTTCCGGTGCCAGACCAATCAGCAGGGTCTTGTACCAGGCCGTGTTGCCTAAGCGATCTTTCCCGGTTGGCGTCATCATGGTGTCGTGGATGGAGCGGTGAAACACAATCCGCGTCTCGTACGTTTTTTTATCAATCACCGAGTCCCAGCAGAACAACATCATGGCCGGAGGATGGCGCGCTTTGTTGAAATGTGCATGCATCCTGACCCGGTTATTCCAGGTTCCTATGGTCCCGGGATAGCCGGGTACTCTATCAAGCGTGCCGAAGGTATAAACGACATCTTCACTGTCAATAATCAACACACGTGAGACTAAAGCGGGTAAGGCGTGAGGAGTAAAAAAGGCGAACTGCCACTTGCCGTAAGGCATTTCGCCGGTTTCTTCCGGCGTCTGCGGTGCACGTGCCTGGCAGCCGTTTAAAGCCATCAACAAAATCAGGGCTGCGGGGATTTTTGACATCATGCCTTTTTCCCGTCCATGTTATAAATCGTTCGAATCCAATTTTCATCTGGCCGGTTAACAAAACCAATCAGCTCGGCAGGGGAAGCGCCACCACGAATAACGCCGCTCGAATCAGTGAGAATGGCATTCCAGTGCGCCGAGCAGTGAATATAGTTCGTGGCGATTATATTCAATTCTTTTTCGCTAAATTTTTCCGGCGGTTGGCCGGATCGCACGGCTTTTCCTATTGCGATCGCTTTTTTACAAAGCGGAATCAGCTCAGGAGGAAGATTCAAATTATCGTTTTCTTGAATATCCTCAAATAACACCCCCGCATCCTGCGCTGCATCGAGCATCACTCGTAGCACTACTTTCGACCAGTCGTTTTTGACATTTCGGTGTCGCAACGTTAATGCAGCATAGCTGCGTTTTTGTGGTTCACCATAGCGATCAGACGGCATACGGTCATCAAACCAGGTCTCTGCAGAAATTTCACTGGTACGCATGATCGGGGCAATGCAGGGGTAATTATCGAGGATTGCCATTTGTTTTAGGGTTTGATAGTAACCTCTGGTCTCTTCTCCGGGTTGCCGGAGCGGCACGGTATCCGTTTGCGGGCGCGTCAAAAAAAGATTTTCCTCCAGTAATGGCAGGTACCCTCCGCCAATGTCCGAGTGTACGCCTGGCAATGCCAGCTCCGGCCATGCGGGTTTTACGCTATTTAGCGCGAAATTGAATCGGCATTCATGTGCCGCCGTGATGTGAAAGACTTTTTCTGCCACGCCGGGACGAAGCGCAATATTTACTGCTCCTGTGTCGGCATTATGGGGATTGAACCCATTTGTCGGAGTGCCAATTGCAGCCACAGTGTCAAAAATGCCAATAAAACGGGTCTTTCCGGCGGGCAGCCCCGTAAAGGACATACCTCGCATGCCATCCTGGATAGCGCTAATGATGGCCGGGTCTCGTGCATATACCCGGTTGGCAAAATGTCTGGCTGCTGCTGCGCCACGGCTAAAACCAAAGATATCGAACTGGAGGGACTGAATGATGAGTTTTTGGTTTGGTAGTTTACTGACAATTTCCTCAATGATTTCCGCAAGTAATCCGCTGATCTTACTAATAGCGTTTTCTGCTTTAGCTAAAACGCCAGTATCAGAACAGCCCAGTGCTTGCGCAAGCATACTATCTGGTTCTCCGGCTTTGGTTCCAATACCGTCGATATATAGTTCTTTTTGAAAGTTAGTATCATTGACAGATCCCATTGTTTTATACAACGTCGCCAACCAGTGCACGTTGGTGTAATACCCCAAATAACTGGTCGCGCCGATACCTGAAACACCGAATTTATCTCGTGCACATTTACCCAGAAGCGTTTCGGCTTCCCTGCCTGAAATGTGGTAGTGTTCGGCTGTACATGCTTTCATCATGTTTGCGGCATTGACGGCGTTATTGCCTGTACCATCAAAGAAAATGCCAATCGTAAGCGTCACTTCGCGCTTTTCTTCCTGTTTTTCCTGTTCAGGAGCAGGTGCGGCCAAATTTGGCTTATGGGCAGATTGCGCGTGCTGTGTTGGCTCTCGGCCACCTCCGCCTGTTTCATATGTATCGTTGAGCTGAGATGCGATAAATCGAGAACGGCATGGGCAGCTACTCATGCTGTGCAGCGTCCCTGCCATCATTTTGTCGTGAAGAAATGTCTGGGGAACACCCCCTATTATTTTATAAACGCCAGAATATCTGCCGCAGGTTACGCTATCGAACTCTCGTGCCTGCGGTATTCCCATGATGGTATGATCATCTGCCCCCTCAATAATGACGCCGCCACAGGTGGTTTTGTCGCCTCTGACTAAAAAATATCCTATTGCCATCATTATCCTCCCTGATGTTTGATTCCGATCCTTCGGCAACGCCTGTCAGTAGATTTTCAAATCTGGAAACGTTTCAAAGACGTTGTGCGTATGGTAACCAGCTCTTTGTACTAAACCTAAATTCCAGCCGTATTCCAGGATGATGCTAAGGGTTTTTCTGGGTTGTAGTATCAGGAATGTCAGAAGAGAGTTGCGAAGGAATGAAGAAGGGTGACGGTGATTGAGAGACGCCGGTTTCCCGGCGTCACGTTTTCTTAGCGTGGATCTTGCATTTTTAACTGGAAGAAACGCACGGAGTTACGCAATTGTTCGCTTTGCTCAGACATGGAGTGAGCAGCGACAGCGGCCTGTTCCACCAGCGTGGCGTTCTGCTGGGTAACCTGATCCATCTGGTCGATGGCGACGCTGATTTCACGAATCCCCTGATGCTGCTCGGTCGAGGCAGCGGAAATCTCCGCGACAATATCGGTCACTTTATTAACAGAGGTGACGATCTGCTCCATCGCCCGGCTGGCGGTGTCTGCATAACGAGAGCCGTCGGTAATTTTATGGACGGTCCCTTCGATAAGTTGCTTAATTTCTTTCGCGGCGTTGGCACTTTTTTGCGCCAGAGTACGCACTTCACCGGCGACCACGGCAAAACCTTTACCCTGTTCACCGGCGCGGGCGGCTTCAACGGCGGCGTTGAGCGCCAGGATGTTGGTCTGGAAAGCAATCCCTTCAATCACAGAAATGATATCGACGATTTTCTGCGAGCTGTCGGAGATTTCATGCATCCGCTTGAGCATATCGTCCACTTCTTTTCCGCCTTTTACGGCGGTCTGTGACGTTTCGCGCGCCAGTTCGCTGGCCCGGCGGGCGTTGTCGGCGTTGCTTTTTACGTTTTCCGTAATCTGCTGCATGTTAGACGAAGTCTGCACCAGTGAGGCGGCCTGTTCCTCAGTGCGTTGAGACAGGTCGTTGTTGCCCTGAGAAATTTCACTGGCGGCAAGGGAGATAGCTTCGCTGCCATGAATGATGCCATCGATAATATCGGCCAGTTTGCTATTCATAAACTTGATGGTTGCCAGCAGACTCTGGGTGTCGTTGTCTTTCAGTTTGACGTCGGCTTTCAGATTACCCGAGGCAATTTCATTCATGATCTCCACGGCGTAAGCAGGCTCGCCGCCTAACTGGCGAGAGAGGCTACGGGAGATAACCAGGGCGATGAACCCGGTGGCAATCAGTGCCAGTAGCAACAACCCACAGAAAGTGTAGAGCGCTTTGTCGTAGCCGGACTGCGCAATCGCACCCGCTTCTTCACCGCTGGCCACTTCTTTGTCCACCAGGGTAGCAAGGTCTTTCATCAACTGGGTACGGTATTTAGACGACACCGCGCCGCTGATTTTGGATGCTTCCTCAAGTCTGCCCGCGCTAACAGCCTCGATAACTTTGGCGTTAACGTCGACGAAATTACGGAAGTTGTCGACAACGGTATTAAACAGTGTGCGGGTATCTTCCGGTGCGTCGGCGGAAATTTTAGCAAACTGGCGCTGGGCATTTAAAAATGTCGCCTGGTTTTGCAGCAGTTCGCCACGATGTTGCTCCCGCTCGGCAGGTGTGACGGAACCGATATACTGAATTTGCTGTAAGCGCATTTCTGATAATACGCCACGCATTTCCAGGGTATATCTGACGCCCGGCATGCGATTATCGCGGAATTTATCAATATGGGATTTACTGATGTGCAACTGATAAATGGAGACAATACCAAGTACTAACATCATCGCTATAAGAATGGAAAAGCCAGTGAGCAATTTTGCTAATACAGATGCCTGAGAAAATTTTTTCATAGTGATCATTTTTTTAATGAAAAGGTTTTACCTATATCGGTAATAAACGCGAAAATATTGATTATTTTTAATTGATCTTAATCACATATTTTTATTTTATTGCGGTGAAATCTGTGATGGTTAAAAAACAGGCTCTGGTCGAAACAGTATGGATGTTAAAAGTGTAAATAAAATGAAAATAATATGTTTATTTAAAAACTGAAATAATGTTTCACCCATAAATAATTTAGCAGTGAAAATAACCACCGAAGGAATGGTTTCAGTTATTTATTTTGCAAAACTCACCGGCAACTCATCGGCCCATTTTGTCGCTTTATTCATCATCTCGGTCACTGCTGCTTCTGGTAGCCCTATATCCTGCGCCATATCGCTGGCTTCTTCCCACATGCGTTGCTCGTAGAGCATAGCAAGGCAAACATACTGATAAAGCACGCCGTTTTGGTGCTGCAGAGCCATGATCACCTCTTGTGAAACCGCAATTTGCGCCATGAGATCTTCCAGCGGCATTTCAAGGATCACATCCAGTAACGAAAATAGCCCAACCATAAAGGCTTCGTTGGATAACGGGTAAGAGGGGGTTCGGGCCGCAGCCAGTTCGCAGAATTTGGCGCGAATCAGACTTAAATAATAGATTTCGGTAGTCTTGACGGTTTCGAATGAAGTTAAACAGGCGACCAGTACAAAGCGACGCAGTTCATTAATCCCGAGATAAAGCACAATATCTTTCAACGATTGGTTGCGTAAACCTGAAATACCCCTTTTGTTATAAAGGATATTTTGTGCGTAACGCATAATTTTGAAAGACAACGACACATCGCGTTTAAGTAGATCTTCGATGCGATTCAAATCTGGCGATTCGACGTTGACTTCGTGCATGAGCTTTAAGGCAAATGCGCGGTTGTGTAACAATTTGTTTCTTTTATGTACTACGGGTTTGCTGAAAAAATAGCCCTGAAAGAGGTGGAAACCCATTTTTTTATAGGCTTCAAACTCGTCATAACTTTCTACCTTTTCGGCAAGAAAAACCGCATGACGGAGCATCTCGCGCTTATTGCCTATATAAGCAGCAATTTCTTCACGCGTATTTTTCTGAATATCGAATTTAATAATATTAATATAGGGAATAAACGCATCCCATTCGCTACTCAGCGAAAAATCATCCAGGGCAATACGAAAACCCTGGGTTTGCATCCGTTTTACGGTTTCCAGCAAGCGATGGTCGGGGCTGGCGGTTTCGAGAATTTCAATGATGACACGGTCTTTGGGCAGGGTTTCGGCGAGGCCATCCACCAATAATTGATGCGGGAAATTAACGTAAACGGAATTGTTCTCATCTTTGCGGCCCACTGGCGCGCCAAAAAACTGTTCTTCAATCAGTTGCGTGGTTGCCTGTTCCGATGAAACATCAGGGAAACGGTTTACCATGCTATCCCTGAAAAGCAGTTCATAACCGACAGTGTTTAATTTGTTATCAAAAATTGCCTGTCTGGCCACAAAAGAAAACATTCATTACCTCACAAATCCGTACGCCTCACATCATTCTCGATAATACAAGGTACATTAACGCCGCAGGTAAATGAACACGCTTGCTTAGCAAAAACTCCCTTATGATTATTAAAAATATAGGCATAAGTACGTGATTTAACAATTTGTGAAAGGTAAAGAATTGAGGCCCTGCATGGGGGCAGGGCCAGAAGGGCTAATACGTATCGAAACAGAGCTGCCGTTCGCAACAGGCGTCGCAACTGGGCGAGCGACAAATGAGCTCTCCTTCTGTCTGTAAACAGCGCTGCCGATAGAAAAACTTCTTCCAGCGCATATTTTCACTGTTCATCTCCACCAGTTGCGGAAAGCAGTCGGTCATCAGTTCGCGCAATTCCTCACGCGAACTCAGCCCGAGATCCTGCCACAGATGGTTGAATGCCAGCGACACACTGGCAATGATCTGATGCATCGGCTCTGCTCCCGGCAACATATGGCATGCCAGCCAATCGGCCAGTTGCGTTCGTTCCTCTTTACGGCTGGCGATCAGCTCCGACATCAACGTACGCCGCAAAACCACATCCGACGGCGCGGTATTGTGCGCGCTGAGCGCCAGCCAGTGGTCGTCGGAAAGCCCCATCTGCAAGGGGTAACAACCTTCACCCTGCGCATAGAGATGTACCAGGCGATCAAGCCAGTAGTGCCGCGCGATGGGGGTCATGCCACCCCCTTGTGACAATCGGCTTGTTGCCACTGTTGACGCGCCTTTTCCCACCAGCGCGCAAGCGTCGGGAGGACCGGTTGCCACGCGTCATCAACGCAAGGCTCAATACCCTGTGCCTCCAGTTGCTGCCAGGGACCGTAGCCAATACGTGAGCAAAAAACGGCTTTTACATCCGCCAGCAGCGCCATGATCGCCGCCATACGTGCTTCACTGTCCTGGGGTTCACATTCGTCGCTTCCCTGGCAGTATTTGGGGGTAAAACGCTCATTCACCAGAACAACACCCGCAGCGGAAAGACTGTAGATACGAAAACGATCCGCATGACCAAAATGACAGTCAATTACGTCTCCCCGCGTGGAGGCGACCGCGACCAGGCAGGCATCCGCTTCGTCTGACTCCCCCTGCGTGGCGATACTGGCGTGTAGCCTGGCGCGTTTTTGTAATGTCGGCAGCCAGGGTTGGGGCGCCGTTTCTGTCGGCGTAAACAGAAATTGCTGGCTGCGATCTTCGCCCAGCATACCTATCGCATCCGCGCGGCACTGCTGGCAGTGGGTCATTTGCGGCATCACCTCGCCACACTGCTCGCGAGCGGCGGCAAGCATCGCCGCATCCGGCTCAGGTTGACCGTTGAGGCCAAAAACGGTGCCATGCTCTGGTCGGGCAATCAGCGGCATAATGTTATGAATAAAGGCACCGTATTGCTGCAATGTCCGGCTGACATCCACCAGAGAATGATCGTTGATACCGGGTATCAGCACCGAGTTGATCTTCACGAGCACACCTTTTTCCGTCAGTCTGCGCACCCCTTCAAGCTGGCGGGCCACGAGGAGCTTTCCGGCTTCGCGACCGCTGTAGCGCTCACCGTCCAGCCACAGCCAGGCATAGATTTGCGCGGCGATATCAGGATCGAGGGTGTTGATGGTCACGGTGACGTGGTCAACGCCGACCTCCAGCAACCGGTCAACGGCATCGGGCAGCATCAGGCCGTTCGTCGACAGACACAGCTTCAAATCCGGTAGCTGTTCACGGATCAGTTCCAGTGTTTTGAAGGAGCGACCAATGTTCGCCAGCGGGTCACCGGGACCGGCGATCCCCACCACCGACAGTTGAGGAATTGCCGTCGCGACCTGGCGTACTTTCGCCACTGCCTGTTCGGGAGTAAGCAACGACGAGGAGACGCCGGGGCGGGATTCATTACTGCAATCGAATTTTCGGTTGCAGTAGTTACACTGCAAATTGCAGGCAGGGGCGACCGGCAGGTGCATGCGGGCGAAACGGTGATGACCGCTACGAGAGTAGCAGGGGTGTGATGCCACTTTGTTGGCGATAAAATCAGTTAAGGGTTCACCAGGCGCCTGGCAACCCATGCCAGTAGCGGAAGAGCAGGAAGTCATGATCGCTCCTTAATTTGCGTAGTCATGTCTTCCTGCTGCAAAACCCGTACCGCTCACATAAAATGTAATTAATTGAAAAATATGACGTTATAAAAGCGTTGTTCGTCGTTGTTTGTCGTAAATGTGGCGTTTGGCTGACAATGTGCTGAATGTCACAAAGTGAGCCGTCACATCCTGGGCATGCTGATATCCATAATTTGTATCCGATAGGCGACCTGACGGGGCGTCATACCCAGCAGACGCGCCGCTTTGGCCTGCACCCACCCGGCTTTTTCCAGCGCGGCAATCAGCCGTTGACGTTCATCCAGCGTTTGATCAAGCCAGCTATCCTCTTTTGGCGCGGCGGCGATAGCGAGTTTAGGCGTGTTTTCACGGTGGTTAAAGAGCACCACATCGCGGTCGATCAGGCCGTTTTCTGACATCACTGCCGAACGTTCCAGGCAATTTTCCAGCTCACGCACGTTACCGGGCCAGTTGTAACCCATCAGCAGACGGATGGCGCCATCACTGATGCGCAGCGTACGCCCCTGGTTATGGGCGATTTTGCGCACCAAAAAGTGCGCCAGCTCGGCAATGTCCTCCTGACGTTCACGCAGCGGGGGCAGGGAGATGGGCATTACGTTGAGGCGATAATAGAGATCCTCGCGGAAATTGCCCATCCGTACCTCTTCTTCCAGATTCCGGTTGGTGGCGGCGATGATACGCACATTGACGCGCAGGGTTTCGTCGCCACCAACGCGCTCCATTTCACCCTCCTGCAAAATACGCAGCAGTTTGGCCTGGAACGAGGCGCTGCTTTCGCCAATTTCATCAAGAAACAGTGTGCCGCCATCGGCCAGTTCAAAACGTCCTTTACGCTGGCGAACCGCGCCGGTGAACGCCCCTTTTTCATGGCCGAACAATTCGCTCTCAAGTAGCGTATCCGGTAGCGCCGCGCAGTTAAATTTCACAAAGGGCGCGGCGGCGCGAGGGGAGTTGTGATGAATAGCATTGGCGATAAGTTCTTTACCGGTGCCGCTTTCGCCGCGCACCAGTACCGTGGTATCCCAGCGCGAAACCTGGCGGATAATGTCCATTGTCTGCTGCATGGCCGGGCTTTTGCCCACCATATTCTCAAAGCCGAAGGGGCGAGGAGTGCCACAGTTGCGCTGGCGTTCGGTCTGGGCAATCGCGGCGCGCGGTGTGGCGGCGGCAGGCGGGGTCATCAGCCGGACTGTCTGTGCGACCAGATTGGCGACGGTTTCCAGAAAGCGCGTACAGGAAGGAAGCCGCTCCTCCAGACGCGCCATCGGCTGCGCGGCGAGCACGCCAATCGTCTGCGCGCCTGGCCCCATTAAGGGGACGGCGATAAACGGCAGGTTGTAATCATAGATGCCAAGCCTGTCGAGAAAGCGTTGATCGTCGGCGACACGCGGCAGCACAAGAGATTGTCCCTGGGACAGTACGGCTCCTACCAGCCCTTCGCCAGGGCGATAGCGAATTTGCGAGCTGCCGGGGATCAGATGTTGGTCTGCCTCCTGCAAGGCTTCAATACTCAGAATTTCCTGCTGGTTGTCATACAGACACAGCATGCCGTGTTGCATAAACGCGTCATTATGCAAAACACACAGCACCTCCTGCAGCGTCTGGCTTATCTCGGTTGCGCGACTCAACACCACGCTGATGCGCTGCATGGCGGTAAATTGCTGTGAGAGATCAAAACGCCAGACGGTGGTGCCCGACTCGGGTCGCTGGGTCATCGTGGGCCTCCGGTCAGTGAATGAAATAACGGGAATCGCAGGGTCAGGCAAGTACCGCCTTCAGGACGGGTAGTCAGTTCTATTGCGCCGCGATGATGGGCAACCAGGGTTTGAATCAACCGCAGCTCCATCCCTTTGCCGGGGGCGTTCAGGGCATCGGGGGAGTGGGCGTATCGCACATGGATGAGCGGCACATTATCTGTCAGCCAAATGGACAGCCAGCCATCCTCTTCACGGGCGTAAAGCTGGGTATGCAGCGTTCTGTCCGGTAGCGCGGCGGCGAGGGCCAGCGTACGGTCCAGCCACAAACTGAGACAGGCAAGGATCTGCGTGCGCTGACCAAACCCCGCCAGATGCGGAGAGGCCATTTCAACGTGCAGATTTTCACCATTGTTATAGCGGGTATGGTAAAGGGCGCGCAGGTCGTCAAACAGCGGTTGCAGAGGCCACAGCGCGCTCTCTTCCAGATCGAGAGAAGGGCGGCAGCGTTGCAGGCGGGCCAGCGCCTCTTCCCCCTCGCGCCACGCGGCATCCAGCGCCACGTTATGGTTATCTTCACCGTTGAGACGTCGCGCCGCCGCCAGCATATTGATGGGGCAGTTTAGCTGAACCAGCGCGGCATCCAACGATTCACGGATCGCGGCCAGCAGCTTCCCGGTGGTCATCTCCTGTTTGAGACGATCGAGACGGCCCTGTTCAGCCTGTTGTTGTTGCTGGGTGCAGTCGGTGATCACCACCAGGGTGCGGGGCAGCGCGGTATCAATAAAGTAGCGGCTGGCTTCTTCGCTCACCCCCGGCAAGGTCCAGCAGGTGACAGAGAGCCAGCGCACGGCACCACGCAGCACCACAGGCAGTATTTGCCCGGCATAGAGATCGCTTTTGCGCCGGGAGAAATCCAGTTCGGTGAGCAGCTCCTTGCCACCGCAGTCGGCACAGAAGGTTTTGTAGGCGAGGTTGTCCATGACCACCTGGTCCTGCTCGTTGACCACCACCACGGCGGCAGGAATGTTGTTCAGCACCGCCTCGCTCATGGTGGTGTGATTGCGCAATCGCTGTTCGAGCGCATAGCTGGCGCTGATATCACGTTGCATGGCGAGGTAGTGTTCCAGTTCGCCCTGTTTGTTGACGACCGGGGTGATATCGACCTCAGCCAGATAAAGGCTGCCATCCCGACGGCGATTGATGAGCTGACCGCGCCAGGGCATCTGTTGCAGCAGCGTTTGCCACAGTTCCTGATAAATGCTGCGCGGCGTCTGTTGGCTTGCCAGTATGCGATGGTTCTGGTTGAGCAGCTCTTCCAGGCTATAACCGGTCTGGCGACAAAAGGCCGGATTAGCGTACAGAATCCTCGCGTCCGGGTCGGTCAGCGAAATCGCGATCGGAGCCTGTTCAACCATCGTGGAAAACAGTCCGGGATGTTGAAGTGAGAGGTTGCCCGCAATGTGCTGCGGTGCGCTGGTCTCCAGCATCATATTAAAGGTCATCACACGCTCCTGGTTTCAGGCCCGGCTGTGTCGCATTTACAACATTTTGTGTTGTGAAACGCCGACATCCGCAGCCCTGATTGGGTGTGATTAACCATGCAAAGAGTGCACCTTTCGAACAGGTAACGCGCCGAAACATTGATCCTGATTCGTGTTTTGGCCCTGATTTGGCCCTCACAGGCCTTCAAAGCAGGTCTGGATAGCGGAGAGAGGACGGTGCCTGCACAAAAAAGAGTCATTTTTTCACCCATTTCAGTGCACAGAAGGCCTTAAAAAAACCTGGCACAGCCTTCGCAACAGGAGAAGGGATATCCGCCGTTTGCAGGCGGCCTTATTCTTTCTCAACAGGAGCGCGACATGGCTAACATTGGTATTTTTTTTGGCAGTGACACGGGAAAAACCCGCAAAATCGCCAAACTGATCCAGCAAAAACTGGGGGATGTGGCGGATGCGCCGGTAAATATTAACCGCACGTCGCTGGAGACGTTTTTGTCGTACCCGGTGCTGGTTCTCGGTACGCCAACGCTGGGGGACGGGCAGTTGCCGGGGCTTGCCGCCGGGTGTGAAAATGAATCCTGGGGGGAGTTTATCGATCAACTGGCTGATGCCAATCTGAGCGGTAAAATTGTTGCCTTATTTGGGCTTGGCGATCAGCAGGGATATCCGGATAACTTTGCCAGCGCGTTGCGCCCCCTCTATGACGCGGTGGTGGGCAGTGGCGCGCAGGTTGTCGGTGAGTGGCCAGGCGACGGGTATGATTTTTCCTTTTCCGCCGCACTTGAAGCCGGGAAGTTTGTCGGGTTGGTGCTGGATCAGGATAATCAGTTTGATTTAACAGAAGAGCGGGTAGCGTCGTGGCTGGAGCAGATTAAGCCGCAGATCCTGTAAGCGGTTTTCTCCCGGATGCGGCGCCTGGCGCGCCTTATCCGGCTTGTATTATTAAAAAATCCAGAAAGAACCGGTTTTCTCCCTCTCCTCCGGGGTGAGGGATCCCCACACAAAATGCGAGCACGATCGGTCCCCTCTCCCTGAGGGAGAGGGCCAGGGTGAGGGGGAAAATGAGGCTCGGGAGGTGGGTTCCGATCACCGTATGTTCATGGCGAAATGGACCTCCCGACACGTGAACGGGTAAAGGGGAACACCGCGTTCCCCTTTACAATCCCCGCGGCCCCGCAAAGAAATCGGTGCTTCGCACTGCGTTCACGCTCTGTGCCAGGGGGCACAAAGATGTCGCTATGGTTGCTATGCGGGAAAACGAGTCAGCCGTGGCTAAAAAGGTTGAAGACGTTCTAAGTATCTACAGGGTTCTTAAAAACGCGTAAACTCAGAAACCAGCGCACTCAATCCGCCATCCCGGCCATCAACTGCTTTAACCAGGTCTGTTGCCGCTGCTGCTGATGCTGGCGCCATAAAAAGGCCCGTACTTTTTCCAGCGCCTCTGTTTGTGGCAACGCCTGAGGCGCGCGAATACGTTCACACCAGACAAGATGCCAGCCCAGCTCCGTTTCCACCGGCGCGGCGATACCGTTTTCCGGCAAGGCAAACAGGGCGGATTCAAGCGCGGGATACAGCAAACCGCGACTGATCCAGCCTAACCGCCCACCTTCTAAGGCACTCGGACAGTGGGAGTAGCGTTTTGCCAGGCGGGGGAATACCTCACGTGCGGCCTGAATGTCCCGGTAAAACTGCATCGCCTGGCGGCGCACACTCTCGCTATCGTCATCAACGGTGAGCAGCAGATGGTGGGTTAACCGCTGCTCCGGGCGCCTGAATTTTTCCTGATTACGCTGATACCAGGCGAGCACGGCCAGGTCATCAGGTTTAGGTGCCTGCCCGGTGATCCGCGCAAATTGCAGCTCCATCAGCGCATGATGACGCACCACCGCCAGGCGCTCTTCACCGCTAAGCGCACTCTCAGCGAGTAACTCTGCGAGCGACGATCCAATGCGCTGTAACAGGTCGTCGGTGACCGGTAAATCACGGGCCTGCTGAACGACACTCTGTTCCAGAAAACGCTGTCGACGCCACGCCTGTTCAAAGGCCGCTTTTTCACCGGCGGGAATTTCCTGCGGCTCGCACTTCCAGCGGCTCTTCGCCAGACGCCACCGGCCGAATTGCTCCCAGGCTGTACTCATGCAATCTCCTCCGCTAAGCGCAGGGCGCTGGCGGGTACCTGAAACCAGCGTCCGGAAAAGGTGACGGTGTAACTGTTGCCGTCATCCCCCTGATCGGTAGCTTCGATTTGACCCATTGCGCCGGCGCTGACTACCACCGCGCCATTGATCGAAAGGGGCTGTAAGGCGGTGACAGGATCGCCGAATTGCAGCATCCCGGCATCCCAGGGCTGGCCTGCCGGGATCAGCTCCTGCGCACGGCAGCCAACCATGATGTCACCGTCGAGAAAGTGGATCTGGTAGATAATCTGATCCTGCAAAAACACGCCCCATTCCCGAACAAACCCGGTACTGCCACGCCGAACCAGCAACTGGCCGCGTGTATAGCCGGGCATGGTGCCGTCATTACGAATGGCCCGCGTCACACGCACCTCATCGCCAAAGGTAAAGATCGGAGTCATTGCCCACCTCCGCTAATCTGTTGCTGGTAGCTCTCTGCCAGCAGCCGCCGGGCCAGCAGCCACGGCGCGCGTGTGTCCTCTTCCAGCAGATTACGCAGCGGGACGTTGTCGCGCAGTTTATGGTGAAAGGCTTTCAGCACGAGCAGGCAGCGGCTTCGCAACACGGCGGGCTCATACGGGACGGAAAAAAAATCAAAAAAGGATTCAGCGCTCTCCAGCTCATCGACACCGGGAATCTGATAAAACCACTGCATATTCATCCTCCCACCTGGCGTATCGGCTCACCGCATAACTCATCGTAAATGGCGATCAGTTCATAATCTTTCGGGGTACGCTTCCAGCTCTCCGCAAAGCGGCGAATGGCCGGAAGCAGTACGTCGATTTGCAGCGCATTAAGGGGATACCCCATACGCGCAAAGACGCCGTCCACCGCCTGGCGGCCAGAGTGTTTTCCCAGTACCAGACGATATTCCCGGCCCATCAGTGCCGGATCAATCGCCTGATAACTCTCTCTGTCCTGCAACAAGGCGGCGACATGCACCCCGGATTCATGGGTAAAGACCTGTTCGCCAACCAGCGGTTGTTGCGCGTCGATAGGGCGCTGGGCGGCCTCGGCGACCTTCTGGCAGAGGGTGGGCAACTGGCTAAAATCGACGCCACTCTCAAGCGCCAGGCAACGGTGCACACCGAGGGCGACCGTCTCCAGTGCGGCATTCCCCGCGCGCTCACCCAGCCCCAGCACGGTGGTATTCACGCTGGTTGCCCCGGCGCGGATGGCCGCCAGCGTATTGGCGGTGGCCAGCCCCAGGTCGTTATGAGCGTGCATCTCAATGTCACCGTTCCAGTAGCTCCGTAGCGAACGTATAGACGCGTCCGTCGCGAACGGGTCCAGCAGCCCCAGCGTATCGGCAAAACGTAAACGCAGCGCGCCTGCCCGCTGTGCGACACTTGCTATCTGGCGAAGCGTGTCGTCATCCGCGCGCGACGCATCTTCACAGCCGACGCAGACCGCCAGCCCCAGCGTGCGCGCCATACCGATAAAACTCTCCAGGCGGTCAAGCAGCACCGCCAGCGGTTCACGTAATTTGTACTGCCGCAGTTTGTCGGATGCCGGAATCGAAATATCCACCCAGTCCATGCCCAGATCGGCGCTCTGGCGGATGTCCCCGGCGTTCATGCGACACCAGGACATCAGTATCGCATCCGGTAAATGGCGACGGACAAGCTGGATACGGGTACGCTCTTCGTCACCCATTGCCGGTGTTCCCACCTCAAGCGCCGTAACGCCTGCGGCAAACAGCGCCTCGGCGATGGCGACTTTCTCACTGGCGCGAAATGCCACCCCAGGACTTTGTTCGCCGTCGCGCAGCGTTGTGTCGTTAATCAGCACACTGGCCATAGCCGCCTCCGTTTAGCCGTAAACCGGCGCAAATGAGGACGTCGCCGGGAGCGGTTTACCGTCCTGCCAGTAAGGGGAGAGCATCCGCAGCCGGGCGATAATCGGCGGCAACGTGGCGATGACGTAATCAATCTCTTTTTCCCGCGTGTAGCGTGACAGGGAGAAGCGAATGCTGCCATGAGCGGCGGTATAGGGAATGTTCATTGCGCGCATCACATGCGACGGTTCAAGAGAGCCTGACGTGCAGGCACTGCCGCTGGACGCGGCGATCCCCGCCTGGTTGAGCAGTAACAAAATGGCTTCGCCTTCAATAAACTCGAACGCCAGATTCGCGGTCCCCGGCACCCGTGGCTGTTTGCCGCCCATGACCATCACCGACGGCACGCTATTGACCAGTTCGTCCTGCAAATAGTCGCGGAGCCGGGCAATTTCGCCCATACCGGGCAGATGAACCTGTGCCAGTTCACACGCACTGCCCATGCCGACAATCCCGGCAATATTTTCCGTACCGGCGCGCCGTCCACGCTCCTGATGGCCGCCACGCAGCAGCGGACGAAAACGCGTGCCGCGACGCAAATAGAGGCAGCCGACGCCTTTCGGGCCGTGCAGTTTATGCGCGGAACAGGAGAGCATGTCGATAGCGGTTTTACCGACCGCCAGCGGAATTTTCCCTACCGCCTGAACCGCGTCACAGTGGAACAGCGCACCGTATTCATGGGCCAGCTCCGCCATCTCTGCCACCGGGAAAATCACCCCGGTTTCGTTGTTGGCCCACATCACGCTGACCACCGCCACCCGGTAGCTGAGCGCCTGGCGGTACTGCGCCATATCGAGCGCACCCTCGGCATTGACCGCAATACGGTGGATCAGATAACCCTGGCGCTCCAGGTGTTCGCAGACCGCCAGTGTCGCCGGGTGTTCCACCGTGGTGGTGATGATTTCACGGCGTTCCGGCAGCAGTTCAATGCAGGCATGCAGCGCCGTCGAGGTCGCTTCCGTGGCGCAGGAGGTAAAAATGATTTCACTGGCGTGATCGGCGCCAAGCAGGGCGGCGACCTGTTGATGCGCACGCTCCAGCGCCCCGCGCGAGGGCAGACCAAAGTCATGAATCGAAGAAGGGTTGCCGTAGTGTTCGGTCAAAAACGGCATCATCGCCTCCAGCACCATCGGGTCGATACGGGTGGTGGCGTTATTATCCAGATAAACCTGTTTCATCTTTATTCCCCCATAACGGATAGTGAGGTGTGGCTTACGCCGCTACGACTTCCATAAAACAGCCGGTACGTTCCATTAATTTCTGCTGTAGCCAGGCCAGCGTCATGTCGGTCATCATGCAGCCGCTACAGCTACCGGAAAGGCTGACGGTCACTTTATGATTCGCGACATTAATCAGCGACATATCCCCGCCGTCGGCCTGGATGTGCGGGCGCAGTTCGGTAATGGCGTCGATCACCTCTTGCCAGTGCGGATCTTTTGTCGCCTCCACCGCGACAGCCGGAGCCGTCTGCTTGTCGGCCAGAATATCTGCCAGCGCCAGTTCGATACTTTCGTGGCAGGACGTGCAGCCGCCGCCCGCTTTGGTGTAGTTGATCACCTCTTCAAGGGTGGTCAGGCCGTTGGTCAATACCGCGCGGCGAATCTGGCCTTCGTCTACGCCAAAGCATTTGCAGATAAGTTTGCCTTCTTCATGATCGTCATCGAGGGTTTCGCCCCGGTAGTTGGCGATTGCCGCACGCAACGCTTCCTGGCCCATCACTGAGCAGTGCATTTTTTGCGGCGGCAGCCCGTCGAGATAATCGGCGATTTGCTGGTTGGTCACCTGTTCCGCTTCTTGCAGCGTGCGGCCAATGATCAGTTCCGTTAATGCCGACGAGGAGGCGATGGCGCTACCGCAGCCAAAGGTCTGAAAACCGGCCTCCAGAATGGTTTCGCTTTGCGGATCGACCCGCAGCATCAGGCGCAGGGCGTCGCCACAGCTTATCGAACCTACATCGCCAATCGCATTGGCCTCTGCCACCACCCTGGCATTACGGGGATTAAAAAAATGATCTTTCACTTTCTCGGAATAGTTCCACATGCTCTCAGCTCCCAGGATTATGACGGACAGCGCAGGGCGCAATTCACCGCGTTAATCAACAGCGGGTATGAAGATTAAGCAAAAGCAGTACCAGAGCGTAAAAATGATGTTTTTCAGTGGGTTAATAATTCCTCCTCACATAAGCCCACGCGTAATGTCGTGGTTTATGTGAGGTTTGTCGCAGAAACGACACAATCTTTAGCGTTCATCGTCGTCCTGCCACTGACTTTCCAGCAGCAGTTGCGAAAAGCGATTGGGATCGCGAAGCCGCGTGCTTTTGCGCTGTTCTTTGTCATACCAGTAGTGCTGGATTTCCTGTAGCAGGCCGACAATCGGCGTGTCTTCGGGCACGCGAACGGCGCGCACGCCTATTTGCAGCAGTTGCCGAAATACCGTTTCGCCAATCGCCACACAGTAAAGGGTGACGCAATCTTCCAGCGCGCTGATGCGGCTGGTTATCTTCTCTGTTTGATGGCCAGCCAGTACGGTAAAATCCACGACCCGCAGCAAGGTGACATCATCTTCTTTGACGCCATACACCACCAGGCGTGGCGTAGCGCCAAAGTGCTGATCCACGTGATGGTAATCGGAACTGGCGAAGGCGACTTTCATCGACCATTCACCGGAACAGATGGTGCTGAACTGGCGATTAACATGTTGCATAGCGGCCTCCGTCAGCGTCCTGGGCAAATTGCTGGCGCAGGGGGGAGCGGTAGACGGGCAGGTGGTGATGACGTTCGCGCATCAGGTTCGCCAGCTCGAACAGTGTGTCGCGAATGCCGGGGTATCCCTGACGCACGCGACGAAATTCCCCAAGCCTGTCGAAGATAGGGAACCCGGCGCGGATCAGCGGGATGGAGAATTGTTCGGCCAGGTCTGCGGCATGGGAGTTGGCGACCAGCAGGTCAGCAGGCATAACGCAGAGTAAATCCTGCATGTCTTCCAGATCGCCAATGACCACTTTCTCCACGGGAAGCTGTTGCAGGCCCGGCTGGCTGACCGGCGCCACAACGGGGCCGGGGAGCATGCCCTGGCTACGGGCGAAATCACACCAGCCCGCCAACAGATCGCCCTCGGCGGCCAGCGCGAGCCGGGTATCCTGCAACCACATATGACAATCGATCATCGCATCCTGCAATTGCCCGCGCTGGCGCTCAATCCAGGCGGGAACCTCGCGCCCGGAAATGATCTTCAGTTGATGAATAAAACGGTCACAATGTTCCATGGTCATCAGATGGGGAAGCACGATCACCTCGCCACGGCTACGCTGTGCCAGCAGCGATGCCGCACGGGACAGCGACACGCCAATAGCAAACGTGCACAGGCTCTGTCCCATCTGTTCGATAACACGCAGGGGCGTCCCCCCCTGGGTGACCGGCGAAAAATCGCCGCTTGCCAGGTGACCATCCAGCGACTGCGAAAGATCCGGCACGATCACCGGTTGCAGGCCAAAAGCCTCCACGTAGCTGCGCAGCAACTCAACATCACCGGGCGTCAGCAGGTGACTTAACAACAAGTTGACCCGCCGGTTACGCAGGCCGTGCTGAGGCTTTTCCGGTACCCACTGTTCAATGACGCTTTCCACCACCGCACTAAAGCCGTTCTCCAGCGTGCCGTAAAAATCCGGGGTGTTGACCGTCAGGAGGGCGATATTTTTGTGGCGGGGAAAATCCTCACGGAACTGACGTACCACGCGGCTGATATCGCTGCCCTGCGCTTCAGACAGGCCGGTACTCAACAGGACGATGGCTTTCGGGGTGTTGCGCTGGCACAGCGTATTGAGCGCGGTAAGGATATTGCCGTCCGCCCCCATGACCGTTGAGGTGGGGTCCATCGCCGTGGATTGCAGCGGAATCGGGTCATGAAAATGTTGGATAAAAAACACTTTGGCGAACGCGCTGCATCCCTGCGCACCGTGCACCAGCGGAATACTGTGCTCAAAGCCGAGGCTCGCCAGAATGGCGCCTAACGGCTGGCCGCTTTTTACCGGGCTTACCGCCAGCGGTTTCTGATTACGGATGATATCTGCCATCTTTCACTCCTTATTGCCACGGCGCGCGGGCGTGTGTTTGCGGCCAGACGGGGCTTTCAATGGTCTGGCAAAGCTGTTGGGCGAGGGTGACGATGCCGCGATAACCCGCAAAGGCGTGTTCGCGCTCCTGGTTGATATCCAGAAACGGCAGCCGCGCTTTGTACGCGGTATACATGTTACGCCCCCCGGCGATCATCAAATCCGCCTGGTAGCGGTACACCACATCCAGCAGGGTGCGGGCATTGCCTTCTTCCAGCATCAGCGCGTCATCGCCCATTAATTCGCGAATACGCTGCTTATCTTCTTCGGTGGATTTGCGCGTGCCAGTCGCCACGACGGTCATCCCTAAATCCTGCAATGCGGAGACCACCGACCAAGATTTCACCCCACCGGTATAGAGCAGCACTTTGCGCCCCTGTAGCCGTTCGCGCCACGGGGCCAGCGCCTGATTTGCCGTGGCTTCTTCGCGGGCAATAACGGCTTCGGTGCGGGCAATCAGATCGCTGTCGCCAAGCAGGGATGCCAGTTGACGCAGGGCATCGGAGGTGGCGCGTACGCCGTAAAAACTGCCCTCAAACCAGGGGGTGCCATAGCGCTGTTCCAGGGTGCGGGCAACATTGATCAGCGCTCTTGAGCAGACCAGCATATTGACCTGCGCGTGGTGCAGGGTCTGGATTTCACTAAAACGGCCATCCCCGGAAAGGCTGCCCAGCACGCGAATACCCAGCTCATCGAGCAGCGGCTGAACGTGCCAGAACTCCCCGGCGATATTAAATTCGCCAATCAGGCCGATATCGTGGCGGTGTTCCGGCGCAAAGGGGGTAATGTCCGGCCAGGGGGCAGGCGCGCGCCGTCCAATGACCTTGTTAACCATCACTTCACCCGCGAGACGGTTGCCAAGGTTTTTGCTGCCATAGAACCCGGCGGCATCAACGGCAATCACTGGCACGCCGGTGGCGGTTTCCGCCGCCTGACAGACGGCGTCAATATCATCACCCTCCATCGCCGGAACGCAGGTGTTATAGATAAACACGGCGGCAGGGTGATAACGGTTGACGATGTGGCGCACCGCGTGGAAAAGTCGCCGTTCGCCGCGCCCCATGATCACATCCTGTTCGTTCAGGTCGGTGGTAAAGCCGAGCCGGTTGAGACTGGGGCCGGAGCTCATACTGCCCCGGTTATCCCAGGAGCTTCCCGTGCAGCCAATCGGTCCGTGGACCAGGTGCGCCACATCCGACAGCGGCAGCAGGGTGATTTGCGCGCCGTCGAACGCGCAACCGCCCGCCGTTGCACCGGGTTTAGGGGCGCTACAGCCGGATTTCTGTTTGTGATTGTGTTCGCAGGCGGGTTCATCCAGCAGCGCGAGAATGTCATTTCCCTTCATAGTGACCTCATTGACTTGGTGGGCTGTGCCCAATGTTGCAATTCGCAAGCCAGGAATGAGTTATTGATTTTTAAAGGGAATACTCTGTCAGGTTTACGACAAAGCAGACAATTGGCGTATTGAGGACAACGGGGAAAGGCCCCCTGCATCCGCAGGTCAGACGCAGGGGATCGCCGATTAAAATACCCGCTCTTCCAGCGGGTTGGCTTTCTCAAGACGTTTTGCCAGCCACGGTGGCAGACGTCCGCTCAGCAGTGCGGTAATGGCATCGCACTGGGCGGCAATGGACATCCCTGGCGACACTTTCATCGGGTGGATATTGTGACGAATCAGCCGGGCCGCCGCAGGGCCGCCAATGGCTTCACAAAACAGCAGGTGGCAATCACTCAGGAGCTGCGCGCGAACTTCATTCGGCTCCTGGGTTTGCGGGGCTGAGGGAAGACGGCGTAACGCGTGCAGCCATCCGCCCTGTTCATCGAAGGCGTAGATAAAAAACAGCCGCCCCTGACCAAAATGACCATTGATCAGCAATCCATCCTGTGAACAAAAGGCTACCCGTAATTGCCCCTGACGAGCGGTGCTTTTTACCTGCAGGTGTGCGGGCAGCGTACCGTGAAGGCACGCGTTAACGCGGCTCCAGCGTGCGGGCGACATCATCGCCGTTTCAGACGGGAAGGTCGCTTCCAGTTCGCGGATATTGAGCTTATCGAGGTACGCCGGGGTTAAGGCGTCGTCGCGTTCTCCTGTCAGCCAGGCCAGGATCTGCGCGGGTTGCAGTTCCGGCAGACACTGAAATAGCGCCAGCATGCGCCAGAAAAGGACATCGTTATCGTTCATCTGACCTCCTTCACAAAAGTGCGCCGCGCGTGGCGCGCAGGCTGATGGGGAAGGTGGGGCGTCCAGGTTGCAGGCTGACGATATACTGGCGTCCCCCCTCCAGAGAAATAGCGCCACCCCAGTTATCCGGGGTGTCATGTTCAATCGCGATGACTTTTGCCTCAAGGTCCTGTTTGGCGATGTAACACCACAGATCCGGCCCGCGCTCACGAAATATCACTATTGGCATCGTTTCCCCCTTGCTGCCCCGCACAAGGCGGGGCGCATTATGGTTAGCGGACAAGGTCGAAGCTGTAGTCCGTTTTGCCCAGTTTGATGGTGTCGCGGTCGACTTTTTCCAGCACGGCGTTGACCAGGGTGGTGACGATATTCATCGCCCCTTCATAACCCCAGGTGGTCTGGCGATGCAGGTGGTGACGGTCGAACAACGGGAAGCCAAGACGGATCAGCGGAACTTCAAACTGTTCGCCTTTCGCCAGCGTGTCACGCTGGATGAATTTGGCGTACGAGTTGCCGATCATAAAGTCCGGTTTGCGGGTAAACATCAGCGAGCGGAAATGCCACAGATCGCAGTTGATGAACACTTCGCTCTCCTGACCGTAGGGCGATGCCTCAAGCATTTTCTTCATCGCTTTCTGCCAGCGCTTGCTACCGTTATGACAGAGGATAACCGTCGGCTCGCAGCCCAGTTCCAGCAGGAAACGCGTCAGCCCCATCACAAAATCCGGATCGCCGTAGAGACCGAATTTCTTACCGTGCAGCCAGGTGTGTGAATCGAGAATCATGTCCACCAGGCGCCCACGCTCCAGCGTCAGCTCATCGGCCACCGGTTTGCCGGTTAACTGACTGACCGCCATCAGCAGTTCGTCGGTCCCGGTCAGTCCCATTGGGATGGACACTTCTGTGGCGGGCTGGCCCCAGGACTCCTGCACCACTTTTTTGCTCTTCACCAGATGCCAGGGTTGCAGCAGCAGGGTGTCGATAGCATCGGGGGCGTCGCGCATCTCTTGTTGCGTTGTGCCGCCCGCATACATGCGATAGTGGCCGTCGGCTGGCGTATCTAACACCTCAGACGGGTCAGACAGCAGGCTACAGGGCACCTCCATCTGGGCCATCATGCGTTTGAGCACGCGGTAATTGCCAAGATAGGTTTCAAAACCGGTCACCAGGTTTAGCTTCGCCAGTTTGCCCGGTTGCGCCACGTGATCGGCGGTAAATGCCCGGGCGAAACCTTCAAACATGTTGTCCCAGCCGGTGATGTGGCTACCGATAAAACTTGGCGTATGGGCGTAGGGCACCGGAATGGCGGCATCGATAAACCCGTCCTTTTTGGCGTTGGCGATAAAGGCCTGCAGGTCATCGCCGATGACCTCCGCCATACAGGTAGTGGAGACGGCGACAATTTCCGGTTTGTACAGGGCGCTGGCATTTTGCAACCCGGTGTTAAGGTTGTTGTTGCCGCCGAAGACCGCCGCATCCTCTGTCATAGAGTCGGAAACGCAAGCGATCGGCTCTTTGAAATGACGGTTAAAATAGGTGCGGAAATAGGCCACACAGCCCTGGGAACCGTGCACATAAGGCAGCGTATTGGCAAAACCCAGCGAGCAGAGTACCGATCCTAAAGGCTGGCAGGCCTTTGCCGGATCGACGGTTAACGCTTCACGCTTAAAGTTCAGCGCTTCATACTCCGCCGTGGTGGTCCATTCAAAAACGTCTTGCACGCGCTGCGGGTCGTGCGCCTCTTCCAGACCGCGCTTATTGCGAAACAGCGTCTGGTATTCGTCCTGTTCAAACAGCGGATGACAGGTGACAATTTTCTCAGCAGTTTGGCTCATGATGTTCTCCTCCCGCGCCACAAATCGGTGAACAAACGGGATGTCAGGATAGTATTCAGGCTGATTTCAGCCAGGGTGCGGTCAACTCGCCCCAGGCGGGATTGTTGAGCGTCATGTCCATATCGCGGGCAAAGATGGCAAAGCCGTCATAGCCGTGATACGGGCCGGAGTAATCCCAGGAGTGCATCTGGCGAAACGGTACCCCCATTTTCTGGAAAATGTATTTTTCCTTGATGCCTGAGCCAATGAGGTCCGGCTTAATCGCCTTCACGAAGGCTTCCAGTTCATAACTGCTGGCATCGTCGAACAACAGCGTGCCCTCTTTGAGGTCCGGCAGGGTGCGGTCGTAATCGTCGTTATGGGCAAATTCATACCCGGCGGCGACAATCTCCATGCCCAAATCCTCATACGCGCCAATCACGTGGCGAGGACGCAGGCCACCCATATAGAGCAGCACCTTGCGGCCTTCGAGACGCGGGCGGTATTTGGCGATAATCGCGTCGTTCTGCGCCTGATATTTGGCGATCACCGCTTCCGCATTGGCGCGAATGGTGTCGTCAAATTGATCGGCGATCTTACGCAGCGATTCGGCGATTTTGGTCGGGCCGAAGAAGTTGTACTCCATCCACGGGATACCGTGTTTCTCTTCCATATGGCGAGAGATGTAGTTCATAGAGCGGTAGCAGTGCACCAGGTTCAGCTTGACGAACGGGGTGTTTTCCATCTCTACCAGCGTGCCATCGCCGGACCACTGCGCCACCACGCGTAACCCCATCTCTTCAAGCAGAATGCGCGACGCCCAGGCATCCCCCCCGATGTTGTAATCGCCGATGATGGCCACGTCATAGGGGGTAGATTCGAAGGGCT
Organism: Citrobacter sp. UYEF32; assembly: GCF_040546205.1. NCBI lineage: Bacteria > Pseudomonadati > Pseudomonadota > Gammaproteobacteria > Enterobacterales > Enterobacteriaceae > Citrobacter > Citrobacter sp. UYEF32. Next base: position 189,951 of record NZ_JBEPNI010000005.1, read on the forward strand.
TCCCTTCGCGGTTATCCAGCACCCAGTCGCGGATCACGTCGTTGGCGATATGGTGACCGAGCGACTGCGACACGCCGCGAAAGCCTTCGCAACGCACCGGGATCACCGGCTTGTTGAGCGCTTTTTTACTGGCATTCGCCACCGCTTCGATATCGTCACCGATTAAGCCAACCGGGCACTCCGACTGAATGGAGATGCCTTTGGTCAGCGGGAACAGTTCCTCCATCTCCTCAATCAGTTTGGTGAGCTTTTTATCGCCGCCGAAGACGATATCGCGCTCCTGAAAATCAGAGGTAAAGTTCAGCGTCCCGAAGGAATCAACGCCGCTGACCCCGGTGTAGTAGTTGCGCCGCCCGGCACGGGAGTACTGCCCACAGCCGATCGGGCCGTGGGAGATGTGGGCCATATCTTTAATCGGCCCAAAAACCACGCCTTTCGATCCGGCGTAGGAGCAGCCGCGGACAGTCATCACACCCGGCTGCGATTTGCGGTTAGAGATGATGCATTTCCCGACGCTTTCCATCTCCGGGTCGGTCACCATCATGTGCTTTCTGCGTTCTTTGCGCGTTTTTTCGGGAAAGATCTCCAGCACTTCCTGGATAATTTCCAGATTACGTTCGCCTGTTGCATTGCTCATAACTGTGTTCCTGTTACAAGGCGGCTCAGGCCGCGTTTTCTTCGGCGGCGGTTTTACCGATGATGCTGGCGTCTTCCACATCCATAATGCCGAATTCCATCAGCAGCTCTTCCAGTTCATCCATGGTGCAAGGGGTCGGGACGACCATCAGGGTGTTGTTGACGATCTTGTTCGCCAGCGCGCGGTATTCGTCGGCCTGGTTGCATTTCGGGTCATATTCGATAACCGTCATACGGCGAATTTCCGCGCGCTGGACGATGTTGTCGCGTGGTACAAAGTGAATCATCTGGGTGCCCAGTTTTTCTGCCAGCGCGATGATCAGTTCATCTTCGCGGTCGGTCTGACGGGAGTTACAAATCAGCCCGCCCAGGCGTACCTTGCCGGATTTAGCGTATTTCACGATGCCTTTGGAGATGTTGTTAGCGGCATACATCGCCATCATTTCCCCGGAGCAGACGATATAGATCTCTTGCGCTTTGTTTTCACGAATCGGCATGGCGAACCCGCCGCAGACCACGTCACCGAGGACGTCATAGAAGACAAAGTCGAGGTCGCTGACATAGGCGCCTTCTTCTTCAAGGAAGTTAATGGCGGTAATAACGCCGCGGCCTGCACAACCCACGCCTGGCTCCGGGCCGCCGGATTCTGCACAACGCACGCCGCCGTAACCGATTTGCAGCACATCTTCCAGTTCAAGGTCTTCCACTGAACCCACTTCGGCGGCCATCTCCATAATGGTGTTCTGCGCTTTCGCATGCAGGATCAGACGGGTGGAGTCCGCTTTCGGGTCGCAGCCGACGATCATCACTTTTTTACCCATTTCCGCGAGAGCGGCGACGAGGTTTTGCGTGGTGGTGGATTTGCCGATCCCACCTTTGCCATAAATGGCGCATTGACGCATGGTCATGGTGTGTTCTCCTGTTTGTGTGTTTGCCCATTAACCAGTGCAGGGAACATACCAGCCGTGCCAGAACCTATAATTGATTGTATTTAGTGATTTTTATATTTTTCGCCTCTGTGGGTGGCAAAACAAACACTGAACAATATGCAGACCAATTGTTGGAAACAGGACAATTCGCCGCCGCACCCGCCGCTGCTGTGGCGGCGCTGACACTTTGTTAGCTGTTCAACAGGATGTCGGACTGCCTGTCTTATTCCGCGCAATGTCGGAAGACTCGCAAGTCAGGACTTTTAGTTAATACCTTGAATTTGAACGCAGATATTACGTTTTCCCGATATGGCACAGGCTGTGCAATGCAGGGGTACTACGGTTTGCCGTCAGCGGGCGGCGACTTTGCCTCTCACATTCGAGGAACGAGAAATGTCCGGAAAGATGAAAACGATGGATGGCAACGCTGCGGCGGCCTGGATCTCCTATGCCTTTACTGATGTTGCGGCGATTTATCCCATCACCCCCTCAACACCGATGGCGGAAAACGTCGACGAATGGACGGCACAGGGTAAGAAAAACCTGTTTGGTCAACCGGTGCGTCTGATGGAGATGCAGTCAGAAGCCGGTGCGGCAGGGGCCGTACACGGCGCATTGCAGGCGGGAGCGCTGACCACAACCTATACCGCGTCACAGGGATTGCTGTTGATGATCCCCAATCTGTATAAGATTGCGGGCGAGCTGTTGCCGGGGGTGTTTCATGTCAGCGCCAGGGCGCTGGCGACCAACTCGCTGAATATCTTTGGCGATCACCAGGATGTCATGGCCGTGCGCCAGACCGGGTGCGCGATGCTGGCGGAAAACAATGTCCAGCAGGTGATGGATCTGTCGGCGGTGGCGCACCTCGCCGCGATTAAAGGCCGCGTGCCCTTTATCAACTTCTTTGACGGCTTTCGTACCTCGCATGAAATCCAGAAAATTGAGGTGCTGGAACATGAAGAGCTGGCGCCGTTATTGGATCAGGAGGCGCTCAACCAGTTTCGCCGTAATGCCTTAAACCCGGATCACCCGGTCATTCGCGGCACGGCGCAGAACCCGGACATCTACTTTCAGGAACGCGAGGCCTCCAACCGCTTTTATCAGGCGCTGCCGGAGATTGTCGAAGGGTATATGGCGGAGATTTACCGTATCACCGGGCGCGAATACCACCTGTTCGATTACTACGGTTCGCCGGATGCTGAGCAAATCATTATTGCGATGGGGTCAGTGTGCGACACCATCCAGGAGGTGGTGGATGCGATGATCGACAGCGGTGAAAAAGTCGGCCTGGTTTCCGTGCATCTGTTCCGGCCTTTCTCGCTGGCCCATTTTATGGCGAAGATCCCCGCCAGCGTGAAGCGCATTGCCGTGCTCGACCGCACCAAAGAGCCGGGCGCCCAGGCGGAACCGCTGTGTCTGGATGTCAAAAATGCCTTTTATCATCACGAAAACCCACCGCTGATTGTTGGTGGCCGCTATGCGCTGGGGGGTAAAGATGTTCTGCCAGGCCACATTGTTTCTGTGTTCGAAAACCTGAAAAAACCGCTGCCGATGGATGGTTTTACGGTGGGGATTTTTGACGATGTTACCCACACCTCGCTGCCGGTACCGGTTTATGACATTCACGTCTCCCGTGAAGGTATCACCGCCTGTAAATTCTGGGGGCTGGGTTCCGACGGTACGGTCAGCGCCAATAAGAACGCCATCAAAATTATCGGTGATAACACGCCGATGTTCGCGCAGGCCTATTTTGCCTACGATTCGAAAAAATCCGGTGGGATAACCCTGTCGCATCTGCGCTTTGGTAAGCGCCCGATCACTTCGCCGTATCTGATTCATAACGCCGATTTTATTGCCTGTTCACAGCAATCTTATGTCGATAAATATGATCTTCTCGATGGCATCAATCCGGGCGGGATTTTCCTGCTCAACTGTACCTGGTTTGGCGAAGAGGTGGAGCGCCATCTGCCCAATAAAATGAAGCGCATTATTGCCCGCCAGGGGGTGCGGTTTTACACCCTGAACGCGGTCGATATTGCACGTAAACTCGGCCTCGGTGGGCGTTTTAATATGTTGATGCAGGCGGCCTTTTTTAAACTGACCGACATTATTGATGCCAAAACCGCCTCGGCGCACCTTAAGAAAGCGGTGGCAAAATCCTATGGCAGCAAAGGGCAGAACGTGGTGGATATGAACAATGCCGCTATCGATCTGGGGATGGATGCGCTGCAGGAGATTATCATTCCCGACCACTGGGCGTATGCAGAAGAGGAGGAGAAAGAGGACGGCAAACTGATGCCGGACTTTATTCGCAATATCCTTGAGCCGATGAACCGCCAGAACGGCGACAGACTGCCCGTCAGCGCTTTTCTGGGTATGGAAGACGGGACATTCCCGCCCGGTACCGCCGCCTGGGAGAAGCGCGGTATCGCTATGCAGGTGCCGGTCTGGCAGCCAGAAGGCTGTACCCAGTGTAACCAGTGCGCCTTTATCTGCCCGCACGCGGCCATTCGCCCGGCGCTGTTGAGCAGTGAAGAGCGCGAAGTGGCCCCTGCTGCGTTGCTGAGCAAGCCCGCGCAGGGGGCCAAACATTATGAATATCATCTGGCTATCTCACCGCTCGACTGCTCTGGCTGCGGCAACTGCGTGGATATTTGCCCGTCGAAAGGCAAAGCCCTGGCGATGCAACCCCTCGACAGCCAGCGCCCGATGATCCCGGTGTGGGATCACGCGCTGGCCTTGACGCCCAAAGAGAACCCGTTCAGCAAAGCCACGGTCAAAGGCTGTCAGTTCGAAACCCCGTTACTGGAGTTCTCCGGCGCCTGCGCAGGGTGCGGCGAAACCCCGTATGCGCGCCTGATTACTCAGCTTTTCGGCGACCGGATGATGATTGCCAACGCCACGGGCTGTTCGTCTATCTGGGGGGCCAGCGCACCGTCCATCCCGTGGACCACAAACCATAAAGGCCAGGGGCCGGCCTGGGCAAATTCACTGTTTGAAGATAACGCCGAGTTTGGTCTGGGGATGATGTTGGGAGGCCGCGCCATCCGTGAACAACTGGCCAGTGATGCGGCCAGCGTGCTGGAAAAACCGCTCCATCCGGATTTGCAACAGGCGCTGCGCGACTGGCTGGAGAACAAAGATCTCGGTGAAGGTACCCGCGCGCGGGCGGAAAAACTGAGCGCGCTGCTGGCGGCTGAAAAGGGCGACGATGACCTGCTTAATCGCCTGTATCAAAATCAGGACTACTTCACCAAGCGCTCGCAGTGGATTTTTGGTGGGGACGGCTGGGCCTATGACATTGGCTTTGGCGGCCTCGACCATGTGCTGGCCTCCGGTGAGGATGTGAATATTCTGGTGTTTGATACCGAGGTCTATTCCAATACCGGCGGCCAGTCATCGAAATCCACACCGGTGGCTGCCATTGCCAAGTTCGCCGCCGAAGGCAAACGGACGCGCAAAAAAGATCTGGGAATGATGGCCGTCAGCTATGGCAATGTGTATGTCGCCCAGGTGGCGATGGGGGCCGATAAAGCCCAGACGCTCCGCGCCATTGCCGAAGCCGAAGCCTGGCCGGGACCGTCGCTGGTGATTGCCTACGCGGCCTGTATTAACCACGGTCTGAAAGCGGGGATGGGGCGCAGTATCAGCGAGGCGAAGCGCGCGGTAGAGGCCGGATACTGGCACCTCTGGCGCTATAATCCGCAACTGCTGGCGAAAGGGAAAAACCCGTTTATTCTCGATTCGGAAGAGCCGGAAGAGAGTTTCCGTGACTTCCTGATGGGGGAAGTGCGTTATGCCTCGCTGGGACGTACCTCGCCGGATATAGCCGATACGCTGTTTGCCCAGACCGAGCAGGATGCCAAAGACCGCTACGCCCAGTACAAGCGGCTGGCCGGAGAGTAAGAGAAGCGGCCCGGTTTTTGCCGGGCAGAAACAAAAAAGGCCGGAGCGTCAGTGATGCGCTCCGGCCTTTTCTTTGCCTGCAATAGATTAGCGCGTGACATGCACCTGCGGCGTGGTGTTGCTGATAAATCGCCCGCCGGAGGCGCGCTCAAGCTGGGCCGCCAGTTGCAGCAGCAGCCCGTCGTTACCCTGGCGCGTCTGGAAATGCATGCCGAGCGGCAAGCCGGATTGTTGCCAGGCCAGCGGCAACGAAATACCGGGCGTGCCGGTTAAACTGGCAAGCGGGGTGTAGGAGAAGATATCCCACAGGGAATAGAACCAGTCCATCACGTCCGGATTATCGCTGAGCGTCAGGTACTTTTTCTCGCCGAGCAGCGGCGTCGGTTTGGAAAATGTCGGTGTCAGGATCAGATCCCATGTCTGGAAAAATGCCCCCAGCTTGCGGGAGATCTGGTTAAACGCATCCTGCATTTTCCAGCGCTCGCTGTAGGACATATCAATCCCTTTTTGCCAGATGCGGATATTCATCGGCTCGATTTTATCCTCCGGCGGGACGCTAAGATCGTTTTTCTCCAGCAGCCGCTGAATAAACTGCGCAAAATTGCTGATATAGCAGGCGGTCTGTGCGGCAAAGGCCTCTTCGAAGGGGATATCTGGCGTCACCCATTCCACCTGATGGCCCAGCTCCTCAAGCAGGCGCGTCGTTTTCTCCAGTTCTTCGACAAAGTGCGGCGTTGCGCGGTAATTACCCCATTCGTGGGACACGGCAATACGCAGCGGCGCGGGATCGCGAGTGATCATCTCGCTATAGGTCTGCGGGGGCTGCCAGTAAGGCATAAACTCGCCCGGCGCGCCGCCCCGGCAGCTATCGACAAAGCGGGCCGTGTCGCGCAAGCTGCGGCTCACACAGCCTTGCGTTGAGACATACCCGGTGATATCCGACAGTGTCGGGCCAATTGAAAAGACGCCCCGACTACTTTTCAGGCCAACAAGCCCATTGGCCCCCGCCGGTATGCGAATGGAGCCACCGCCATCGGTGGCATGGGCGAGGGGAATAACCCCGGCGGCCACCGATGCGCATGCTCCGGCAGAGGAGCCAAAGGTGGTGTATTGCGGGTTCCACGGGCTGCGCGTTACGTAAATCGCCGGGTTTTCCGCCGATCCGCAGACGCCAAACTCCGGCGTGGCGCTGCGGCCAATAATATTAAGCCCGGCATGGCGAATTTGCGTGGTCAAAAAGGCGTCTTCATCCGGACGATTGCCACGCATAAACGCGGAACCTTGCTCCTGCAAACGCCCCTTTACCCCCGGCCCTAAGTCTTTCATCAGGAAGGGAACCCCTTTAAACGCGCCCTCCAGACAGGTGCCGTCGGTTTCCGGTTGGTTGATGGCATCATCAAACAGTTCCACGACAGCATTGATTTGCGGGTTAACCCGCAGCGTCGCGGCCTGTGCCTGTAGCGCCAGTTCACGGGCGCTGACGTCGCCGCGCTCGACCAGTTCTGCCAGCGCCGTGGCGTCGCAGGCGGCCCACTCATCCCAGCTCAGTACGGTGTTCATTGTGATTTCTCCTTCGCAAACTGGATCTTGCCCTGCGGCGCTTTGAGGCGGCGGGTGGCCTTATGAGGGGCACGTTCTTTGAGCATCAGTGTCGCCACCAGACAGAGGATATTGGCGGCGATGAGGTAGTAGCCTGGGGAAACCGGGTCGCCGGTCCATTTAATCAGCCACGAGAAGACAATTTGCGCCGTCCCGCCAAACAGGGTGATGCCAAAGGCAAAGGCGATGGAAAAACCGGTTGAGCGGATATAGCGCGGGAAGTTTTCGCACAGCACCACCAGCACGCCGGCGCCGCTGATACATTGCAGAGCGGCAAAGAGGGTGATGATGGCAAAGAAAACGCCTTCACTGCGCCAGGCATTGATCATCTCAAGGCCCGGTAGCAGCAAGAGCAGCAGAATCAGGCGCGGCGCGATAATGGTCATCTTGCGCCCGAAGCGGTCCGCCATCCAGCCACCCACCAGGGAAAACACCACCACGCACACGCCGATAAGAATGGTCGACGCCATGGCCGTGCCTGGCGCAAAAGCCAGCTCTTTCAGGGCATAGGTGGTCATGTAATTGAGGAAATATTGCGTAATGGTACTGCCTGAAAGAATAAAAATACCCACCAGAATCAGGCCACGGTAGTTACGCATCACGTCACCGAGTAGACTGCCGGTGGACTTGCTGGCGTCGCTGTTCTCAGTAGTGAAAGTCTCGTTAAGGTTACGGCGCAGGTAGATGGCAATGGGCAGGATGATCAGTCCAAAAGCAAAAGGCACGCGCCAGCCCCAGGCCGACAGTTGCTCCGGCGTCAGGATGACCGTCAGCGTATAACCAATCACCCCGGCGCTGATACCTGCAAGCCCCTGGGCGACAATTTGCCAACTGGTGTAGAAGGCCCGTTTGCCTTCTGGCGCCGCCTCCATAATAAAGGTCGTCGCGGGGCCAGCTTCGCCACCCCAGGCCAGCCCTTGCAGCATGCGGACAATCACCAGCAGGATAGGGGCCGCCATGCCAATCGTTTCATAACCGGGCAGAAAGACCAGCCCGCCGGTGCCGATGGTCATAAAAACCATGGTGAGCAGCATCGCCGGTTTACGTCCTACACGGTCGGCATAGCTGCCAATAAATATGGCGCCCAGCGGGCGGACAATAAAGCCGATACCAAATACAGAGACCGACAATAAAAGACTGGTGAAGGGGTTATCAGAGGGGAAGAAAATATTGCCGATCATCACGGCAAAGGTGGCATAAGCACTGAAATCGAAAAATTCAACCGCAGCGCCAAGCACAACAGCCACCACTTCTTTGCGTGATGCTTTGGGTTTTATCGCGCTATGACTTATTTCGTTTGTCATCGTATGGCCTTCCTCAATGTGTTCAGGCGAAGTGAAACGTGAAAAGACATAGCAGACATATAACAGGGCGCAGATCCGCTCACTATCACAATTAGGCGAAGGCAGTGTTTAAAAAATGTATGCACTCACGGCAGGCTAAGCGAATAAGAAAATAATATGATTAAATTTAATTGTCTGTTTTTATTATATAATTTGTTTTTTGTTTGAGATGAGATTTCCCTGCGGTAAATATTCACTTCGTCGAGTGCACTTAAAATGTGCCTGGTTCGTAAACCCGATTACCGAATGGGGCAGCGATAAATAAGCGGTCATGCCGCATATTCAGGCCATTGTGGCGTAATGACGATTTGAATAGCTCAGTGAATGCACAAAAATGGCGCTCCGTGCTTACTAAAAGTGCAATGTGGCGCTAATTATGTCGATGTTTGCCAATATTTCGCCAGCGTAATAAGGTCGCTTCAATGGATTCATCCAACGGGAGAGACAATGCAATTACGGGCGCTGAAATATTTTAGTCAGGTCGCAAAGTCTGCTTCTTTTCGGGAGGCTGCCGATAAATTGTTTGTTGCGCCAGGGGCAGTGACGCGACAAATCGATATTCTGGAACACTATTATGGCGCGGCATTGATTGAACGAGGTCCGAGGGGGATTAAACTGACCCGTGAAGGGGAACTTCTGGCGCAGGCGGTGCACGCCACATTGCGTGAGCTGGAGTCGGTGAAGGCGCGCATCACCTCTAGGCGCAGCGTGGTGTCCGGTACGGTAAAAATCTGCGCCGCCGAGAGCCTGGTCGCGCTGTTTATCGCGCCCGTCATTGAGGCATTTGGTCAGCACAACCCGGAGGTGTCGTTCGAGATTGACACCGGCAGCGCCCCGTACATTGCCGAACAGCTTATTCGCGGACATGTGGATGTGGCGCTGGCCTTTTATACCCCGGTCAGCGCGGAGATTCAGGTGACGCATTGCTGTCATCTGGAACACAAGGTTCTGATGGCCGCCCACCATCCGCTGGCGACGAAGCCGCGTTTGACCCTCAAAGAGATTGCCGCCCATCCGATTGCCATTCCTCCCGCCAACTATGCGGTGCGCCAGTTACTGGAATCCGCCGCCCGGCGCGAAGCTGTCCACTTCGATATGCGCTTTATTACCAGTTCGATGGAGGTGCAAAAGACCCTGGCGCTGCAGGGCAGGACGCTACTTATTTTGCCCCAGCTACATCATCAGGAGCCGGATGCGCAGGCAATGTTTGTGGCGGTACCGCTGGCCGATCCCCTGATGGGAAAAGTGAAGGTCGATCTCTGTTTACCCCGTCAACGGACGTTATCCATGGCGACCCGTCTGTTCCATGATATGTTGTCACAACGTATTGATGGTCAGAATGCTCTGGTCAACACAACGGCGTAGAGCAATCAGGATCTTTTCCCGCCGCATAAGGAATGACGCCATGACAACGGTTCCGCGCTATCACGTACAGACGATACCCGCGCCGCAAACCTACCCGGATATTGCTTACCCCGTCCTTTCTGACGACACCATGAAACAGCGCTTGCGTAATGTCCTGCTGGCGATGCAGGCCAGTGGTTTTACCCATCTGGTTATCTATGCCGACAAAGAGCACGGTGCCAATTTTGAGTATCTTGCCGGGTTTATTCCCCGTTTCGAGGAAGCATTGCTGGTCGTTAATGCCGATGGCGAGCTGAGCTACATCATGGGCAATGAAAACCTCAAGCTGGTGCCCTTTGCGCGTAACGGCGGCAAATGCCTGCACACGCCGCTGTTCTCATTACCCAACCAGCCGATGGACGGGGATGCGCCGTTGGCCGGGTTGCTCGCCTCGTGCGGCATCACGGCTGCGGCCAGGGTGGGTGTCGTGGGCTGGAAATTATTCACCGGTGATTCAGCGCTGTTTGATGTTCCGGCGTTTATTCTCGATGCGGTGTTCAGCGCGGCAGGCGGGCGGGACAATGTGCGCAATGCCACCGGGCTGTTTATCTCCCCGGAGCGGGGCGTACGGCGGCTGAACAGCGCCTGCGAAATTGCGTTTTATGAGTACGGCGCAAACCTCGCCTCCACGCAGGTACTGACGGCGCTCAATGCCGTTGAGCCAGGGCGGCGTGAAAAAGAGATAGGGCACCTTCTGGCCGGTTGGGGACAGCCCAACAATGTGGTGATGATTGCCGCTACCGGCGACCGTTTTACCAATGCCTGTCTCTACCCAACGGACAAGATTATCGCTCGCGGCGATAAATTTTCTCTGACCGTCGGTTATAAAGGCGGGTTAACCAGCCGTGCAGCCTGGATTGTCGCCAGTGAAAATGAGCTGGCGGAGCCGGTTGCAGATTATCTGACCCGTGTGGCCATTCCCTATTATCACACCGTGGTCCAGTGGCTTGAGTTTATCCGCCCAGGCGTGACGGGCGCAGAAGTCTACCGCCTGGTGGAGTCGGTGTTACCTAAAGATCGCTGGCACTGGCATCTCAATCCTGGCCATCTGGTTGCCGATGAAGAGTGGTTAAGTTCGCCGATTTACCCCGGTTCAACAGCCCGCCTGGAAAGCGGCATGCTGCTGCAAATCGATATTATTCCCTCGGTGCCGGGTTATGGCGGCTGTAGCATTGAAGATACCGTTGGCCTGGCCGATGAGGCGCTGCGCGATGAACTGGCGCAGGATTACCCGCAGGTGTGGGCGCGTATGCAGGCGCGTCGCAACTATGTCACTGATGTACTGAAAATAGACCTGCCTGAGGAGGTTATTTTGTTATCCAACACGGTAGGGTATTTGCGACCTTTTTTACTGGATAAAAATAAAGCGGTGGTGAAGGTGTAACAAGCGAAGGTGCTACACGGGCAGACCGACGCACAGGCCTGCCCGTAGAAAACGCTACACCAGGCCGGTGGACTTGAGGACCGCGTGCAGGTGCTCTTTGTCTTCGCCTGCCAGTGGGCGCAGAGGAAAAGGCAGACAGGAAGGGCCGACCACGCCCATGATTTCCGCCGCCGCCGCCATCACCCGCAGGCTGCGGTGAATACGAAACAGTTGCCACAGCGGTTCTAGCTGGTCGGACAGTTCGCCTGCAAGCCGATGATTCCCCGCCCGCGCGGCGCGGGTTAGGGCCAGGCTTACCTGTGGGAATAGCCCGCCAATCACCGAATACCAGACATCGCAGCCGGCCGCAAAGCCGGTTGCGGCCTGCCAGTCGCCGCTGATCCCAATGGTGACGGACGCAGGGATGCGTGCGCGTAAATCGTCAAGGCGCTCTTTGCCTTTCGTGGGATCGGTAGAGACCGCAGAAAGCTTGATTGAAGAGACGGCGGGAAGCGCGGCAATCTCAACGAGTAAGTCATCCGTAAAGGCAAAACCGGTGGTCGCCGGGTTATCGTAGAGACACAGCGGCACGGAAAGGTGGCGGGTGACGGTTTCGTAGAGTGTATAAACCTCTTCCGCATTAAGCTGTTGATAGGAGACCGGGGCCATCATAACGGCCTTCACCCCGGCGCGCTGTGCGTCTTCGGCAATCGCCAGCACATCGTCCAGGCGGATCGCGCCGATGCTCACCAGCACCGGAATCCCTTCGGCGTGCTGGACGGCCAGCTCTGCTACGCGGCGACGCTCATCGCGCGTGAGATAGGCATAGCTGCCTGTCGAACCCACTGCGCCGATGGAGTCCACGCCCGCTGCGACAAGGTTAGTAATCAGATGAACAAACGCGGCTTCATCCACGTTGTTGTTGGTAATAGGGGTGAGTGGAAAGGCACTCAGACCTCTTAGCATACTGCTCCTCCTGCCGTGAAAAAGGCACTTATACCAGGGCATAAGTGCTCAGATAAACCGGTTAACGTGCAAACCTGCGTGATCCTGCCACGCAAACAATGACCCCCATAGTGACCAGGATCATCATGACGCTGACGGACTCTTGTAAAAACGTCGCTGCCAGCGCCAGTGCAAAAAAGGGTTGCAGGAGCTGTAGCTGCCCGACAGCGGCGATGCCCCCTTGCGCCAGCCCTTTATACCAGAACACAAAACCAATCAGCATGCTGAATAATGAGACATAACCCAATGAAAACCATGCGGGTTCGCTGATCCCTGAAAAGCTGGCCGGGCGGGTTAACACGGCAACGGTTAACATTAACGGCAGCGCAATGATGAGCGCCCAACTGATCACCTGCCAGCCGCCGAGTACCCGCGTTAAGCGGGCACCTTCAGCATAGCCCAGGCCGCAGACAACCACCGCCGCCAGCATCAGTAAATCGCCCACCGCCGAAACGGCAATGTCCTGACTTAAGGCAAACCCGGTCACCAGTAAACTGCCCAGACCTGAAAAAATCCAGAAGGCCGGACGTGGCCTTTCACCGCCGCGCAGGACGCCGAAAATGGCGGTAGCGAGCGGCAGCAGACCGAGAAACACGATGGAGTGCGCCGAGGTTACATGTTGCAGGGCAAAGGCGGTAAGCAGAGGAAAGCCAACCACCACGCCAAGTGCGACCACCATCAGAGAGAGAACCTGGGCGCCGTTCGGGCGTTTTCCCCGCAGGGTGATGACCAGAAATAAGGCCAGCAGACCGGCGATAGAGGCGCGGGCGACGGTGAGAAACAGGGGATCGAAATCCAGCACCGCGGCGCGGGTGGCCGGAAGCGAACCGCTAAAAATGATCATACCGACAAAGCCATTTATCCAGCCGCTCAGGGGCGGGTTGTCTTGCTTCTCTTGCACAGTGCACCTCAATGTGTGGTTATTGTTATCTGAACTTGTTTGACAGCACTGAGCATACGGCCGAGAATTCATGACAATCAAATTATTGTCATGGATACAATCGTGAAAGCACGCTACAAAAGCCTCGTTGACGAGTTTGCCAGGGCCATTAAATCCGGTGAACTGGTAGCCGGAACACGGTTACCGACGCACCGCGTTTTGTCGGCGCAGCACCATATTTCGCTGGTCACGGCGACCCGTGTCTATGCGGAACTGGAGGCCATGGGGCTGGTTAGCGGTGAGACGGGGCGCGGGACGTTTGTCAGAGAGATTATGCTGCCGCGCGGGCAGGGTATCGATCGTCATGCGATCGCCTCCGATGTGATTGATCTGAGCTTTAACTACCCGGCGCTGCCCGAACAGGCGGAGTTACTGAGAACCGCGCTGCGCCAGCTTTCGGTCAGCGGTGATATTGAATCGCTGCTGCGCTATCAGCCGCACGGGGGAAAAACCAGCGAACGTAGCGTGTTTGCTGATTACCTGGCGCAATTCGGGGTAAAGACGGCCCCTGAGAATCTGATGATTGTCAACGGGACGCAGCACGGGCTGGCGGTCGCGGTGATGGGGTTGCTCAAACCCGGTGACGTGGTCGCGGTTGACGCGCTGACCTACCCCGGCTTTAAGGTGCTGGCCGAACAGTTTCATCTGGAACTGGTGGCGGTACCGGCCTGCGGGGAGGCGATGGATCCTGAGGCATTGCGTAAGCTGTGCAAAAAGCGTCGGGTGAGAGCCATTTACACCATGCCCACGCTGCATAATCCTCTGGGGTGGGTGGCAAATGATGCGTTTCGCCGCGAAATAGCCGCTATCGCCTGCGAACACGACCTGCTGATTATCGAAGATGCCACCTATGTCTGGCTGGTGGATAACCCGCCGCTGCCCATCCACCACTATGCGCCTGAAAGAACGCTCTATCTGGCGGGCTTTTCGAAAAATGTGGCCTCCGGGCTGCGCGTGGGGATGGTGGTCGCGCCCGCGGATAAAAAGCAGGGTATTGAACGTGCCATAAGGGCAACCACATGGAATACGCCCGCCCTGATGACGGCGATTGTCTGCGGTTGGGTGCTGGATGGCACAGTGGCGCGGCTGGAGCAGTTAAAAAGGGAGGATGCCCGCTACCGGCAGGCCGTGGCGCGCGAGTATCTGGCGCCGCTGCACTGCGTAAGCCATCCGTCTTCTTATTTTGTCTGGCTGCCGTTACAGGAAGAGGTGCGCGCGGATCGTGTGGTCAGCGCGTTACTTAAAGAGAACATTTCACTGACCACCGCAGAACCGTTCAGTACTTCTATTCACACACCGCACGCGCTGCGCATGGCTATTGGCTCGGTTGACATCGACACCCTGAAAAGTGCTGCCCGCAAAGTCAGAGAAACCATTGAGTATTTCAACGCCCGGTAGCCTCTTACGTCACGCTACGCCTTAACGGAAAAAGCGAGCAGGGGTTTGCGCGTCCTGCCCGGCGTTTTATACAACGCGATGGCCTCTTGCCAGTGAGCCAGCGGAAAGAAGCTGGCGTCATTGAGCTGGCTTTGGCGCAGTAACGGCCAGAGTTCAGCGAACAGCGCCTGCCACTGCGCCGCTGAGACAGCATCCAGAACGTTGCGAATATGGAACCACTGGGTCGGTGGATGGTGGGGAAGAACGCGATAAGGCTGGCCGGAAAGCAGGCCATAGCTGACAAACAGCGCCGTTTTGCGCATGGATGAGAGCAGTAAGTCGGCAAGTTTTCCGCCGGTGGCGTCATACACAATATCTGTCGTTTGCGCCAGGGTCTCGATTTCCGCGGTGCGCGTCTCCTCAAGCGGGCGAATGCCGCATTCAGCCAGCTTTTGCCGATGAACGGGCGAGCGATGAACGCCCGTGACGCTCAGCGCGCCACGCTTGAGCGCCCACTGGCCGAGCAGAGCGGCGCAATCCGACCCGGCGGCGGTAATCAGCACATGTTTTCCCGCTGGCGGGTAGAGATTAAGCATTAACAGCGCGGCAAGCGGGTTGATGTACGCCCTGGCCGCCAGCGTATCGCTGATATCGTCCGGTACCGGCACGGTAAAGGCCGCCGGGCAGTCAACCAGACGTTGCCAGGTGCCCTGTCCGCGCAGCGGCAACACCCGTTTTCCCAGCAGATGGGCGGCCTGCGGTGGTGCCTGAATAACGGTGCCCACACCTTCATAACCGGCAATGGCGGGCAGGGTGATCCGGTGGCGATATGCGCCGGTGATGGGGATCAGATCGGAGGCATTGACCGGGGAAAGCGCCATTGCGACCCGCACCCTGTCAGCCGCCAGTTCCTCTGCCTCTACCCTTTGCAGGGACAGCACTGATTCTGGCGCCCCAAAGGTGCGATAGATAAGGGCGGTGTTATCACTCATGGGTGTGGTTCGCGGATGATCAATTTGCCGCGTACCAGCAGCATAAAGGTTTTCACCATCAGTAGCCCAATCACCAGATTACAGGCGAAAAACAGCGGGAAGGCGATCCAGTGCAGTGCGCCGTCGGGAGAACTGTGCCCCAGTTTAAGGGTCGTGGTCGCCAGCGATGCCACGCCGAACGAGAAGCTCCAGAAAGAGGGATTAAACGGCTGCGCGCTGTACCAGGGGATGAGGCGAATCATATACAGCGTTTGCAGCAGACCATAACCAAAGAGCAGTTTGGCAAAGACATCCGCCTGACCGCCGTTCAGCATCAGCCAGGCACTACAGGCAACGAACGCCGGGGCCATCTGAATGCCGAGCGAGGTGCGAACCGCAGGCGACATCTCTTCCAGATTACGCATGCGACTCAGAATGGCCGGTTCGAGACTCAGCCAGGAGAAAACACCGGCACCTAAAAAGAGCAGGCCGACATCGGTAAAGCCCAGCGCGCCACAGGCCATGGCGCTGATAAAATTGTTCGCCACGCCAGGCAGGTACAGCCCCGGCGTGGTGGCCTCTTTCGGGTGCGTGCCGCGCCATAATCCAGCGGTTTGCCAGGCGGAATAGGTTAGCTGGGCGGTAACGGCAACCAGAAACAGGATCAGGGCAAGCGTATAACACCAGGGTGTCAGGCCAATGGCGACCAGCATACTGGTGGCAGGCGCAAGGCTGACAAAACTGCTTTTCAGCGGATGGCCGATCTCCTCACGCAGGGTGCCTGTATGGCGTATCAGACGGGTGATGAACGCAAACATCAACAGCGCCCAGATAAGAATAGCGAGAATGACCAGCACATCGGCAGGCAGGGTGGTGACAGGCCAGATGGTGGCGGCAAATCGCCAGGAGAAACCCAGGCCGATAATGCCCAGTACCATGCCAAAATAACCGGCGGGAAGGTTAATACGCGTTTTGTTCATCTGTTTTTTGCTTGTATGGTCGTGCGAAGCTGGAAGTGTATAGAGTTGCAGGCAGGGCGTAAACGGCAGCAGGAAGCAGGCGGGCTAAAAGTGAGCAGGCGCGTGGCCTGCTCAGAACAACGGCTTTTAACGTGACGGTGTCACGTGTTTTTTACCCTAAACGAAGGTGCGTATCGCTATGGACGCCTGAACAGGACGATAGAGCGGCCCTCCAGTTCAAAATCCATCTCTTTGGTGATAACCAGCCCACGTTTGGCGTTTTCTGCGGTGGAAATCTCCAGCACCCAGCCACCTTCGCCAAACTGCGGAATACGAAACGGCACATTGCCTTCAAACGGGTTAATGAGCATCAGAACATCGTGCCAGATACCTTTTTCCGTTTGCAGGTCCGGGCGACCGATATAGACACCGAGCGTCGAACCCTCATCCCACTGTTCCGGCTGCTGGAAACCGCCCCCGGCGTTAAACCACTCGATCACCATGCCATCGCGCCAGTTTTCACGGCGCAGCAGCGGCTGGTCGGCGCGAAGTTTAATGACGTGGCGGGTAAACTCATGCAGTGTTCTGGCCGTTTCCGGCAGGTTATCCCAGTGCACCCATGAGATTTCACTGTCCTGACAATAGCCGTTATTGTTCCCCAACTGGCTGCGACCAAACTCGTCGCCCGCAAGCAGCATGGGCGTGCCGTGTGAGAAGAACAGTGTGGCAAGGAAGTTACGTTTCTGCCGCTCGCGCACGGCGTTAATGCCTTCATCCTCTGTTGGACCTTCCGCGCCATAGTTGCAGGAGCGGTTATCGTTGTGGCCGTCTTTATTGTCTTCGCCGTTGGCTTCGTTGTGCTTGTCGTTGTATGACACCAGATCGTTAAGCGTGAAGCCGTCATGGGCGGTAATAAAGTTAACGCTGGCCCACGGGCGACGTCCGCGCAGATCGTACAGGTCGCCGGAGCCCAGCAGGCGGGCGGCGAAATCGCTGGAGACATTATCGCCATGCCAGTATTCACGCACCGTGTCGCGATATTTATCATTCCACTCGGCCCAGCCTGGCGGGAACCCACCTACCTGATAGCCGCCCGGACCGATATCCCAGGGTTCGCCAATCAATTTCAGTCGTGACAGCAAAGGGTCCTGCATCATGGCGTCAAAAAAGCCGCCGCGCTGGTCGAAGCCTTCCGGTTCACGCCCCAGAATGGTCCCCAGGTCAAAGCGAAAGCCGTCGATATGCATCGACTCTGCCCAGTAACGCAGCGAATCCATCACCATTTGTAGCACCCGTGGATGCGAGGTGTTCACCGTATTACCCGTACCGGTATCGTTAATGTAATAGCGATGCTGCTCAGGCAAGGTACGGTAGTAGGAGAAATTATCGATCCCCTTAAACGAGAGCGTCGGGCCCAGTTCGTTGCCTTCCGCCGTGTGGTTATAGACCACATCGAGGATCACTTCGATACCGGCATCATGAAAGGCGCGTACCATATCGCGCACGCCCTGAATGCCTTTCGGACCGTAATAACGCGAAGCCGGGGCAAAGAAGCCCAGGGTGTTATAACCCCAGAAATTTTTCAGCCCCTTGTCCAGAAGGTGCTGATCATCCGGAAACCAGTGGATGGGCAGCAGTTCAACCGAGGTGATGCCGAGATTTTTGATGTAATCCACCGTCGCCTTGTGGCCCATGCCTTCAAAGGTGCCGCGCAGCTCCTGCGGCAAGGCGGAGTTGAGCTGGGTAAAGCCCTTCACATGCGTTTCATAGATAACCGCACTGGACCAGGGAATGGCCGGGCGATGTTGGTCCTGCCAGTCAAATTCATTCGGGTCGATCACCCGGCATTTGGGCATATAGGGGCCGCTGTCGCGGGTATCAAACGTCAGATCTTTATCTTCATGTAACAGGTCGTAGGCAAAGTGCGATTCATTCCACTCCACATTGCCAACCAGTTCGCGGGCGTACGGATCAACCAGCAGTTTATGCGGGTTAAAACGGTGACCATTTTCCGGGTCGTAAGGCCCATGGACGCGAAACCCATACAGTGCGCCGGGTTTCAGTCCGGGAACGTAGCCGTGCCAGATTTCATGGGTGTACTCCGGCAGATCGAGCCTTGCAATCTCCTGTTTGCCGTCGGGAGCATAGAGACATAGCTCAACGCGCTGCGCGTGGGCGGAAAAGAGCGCGAAGTTGACACCCTCACCATCGTAATTAGCACCAAGCTGGTGATAATTTCCTGCCGTAATGGTAAATGACTTTCCGTCTGACATTTTTTCCTTCTCCCGCGAATTAAGATTTTGCCATAAATACAAAAGGTTAAAATGAACTATACAAAACGCGTACGGGCAGACTGCCATCACCTGACGCCAGGTTAACGCCGTCGTTCAGGTCTTCTTCTTTTCCGGTAAACAGATCCCGATAGCGCCGTCCGGCAAGCGCATCCGGCAGCGTGACCGATGTCTCCAACCCTGGCGGGTAGAGCCGGTCGGGGTGAGCGGCCAGCGAATCGAAGACCAGGCGCGGGACGATAACAACCAGCGCCTCCTTGCCAGTGGTACGGGCAAAGGCGATAACATTTTTCGCCTGCGACCCTGACGCTGAAAGCGGCAGATAGTCACCGGTGCGAAACAGCAGCGGTTTTTGCTGACGGAAACGGGCAAGGAGTGCGATGGCCTGCTGTTTCGTCCTGCCGCTAAACCAGGCGTCTTTATCGGTAGTGAGCGGCTTTTCCTCATCGTCAAGCGCGCTGGCCAGCGCAAAGAAATCCGGTTCGCGGCGATTATCGGGATCCACAAGGCTAAAGTTAAACGCCTCGCTCCCCTGATAAATATCCGGTACACCGGGCGCAGTAAGTTTAATTATTGCCTGGGTCAGGCTGTTCACCAGTCCGGCGCGAATAAAAGGTTGCAGGGAGCGGTGGAAATCGACCAGAAACGGCTGGTTTTCCGCCGAGAGCAGATGAGTGACATAGCCGAGCACCGCCTGTTCGTAGGCGTCATTGGTGTCACCCCAGCTTGTACGCAGTTTCTCCTCACGCAGCGCTTTTTCCACATAGGGGAGAAAGCGGGCTTCAAGGGCTTTGAGGCCTTTATGATCGTCCGGGCGTAACGTAACGGGCCAGGCACCGGCCAGCGCCTGATAGATCATCCATTTGCTGCCGGAGCGCGGGGCGGCGCCGTCATCTATCAGCACCACTTTGGACTTGTTCATTTCGCGCCAGCGAACAATGCACTGCGCCCAGTGTTCGGGCGCTTCGGTGAGGGTATAGAGCCGGGCGCGGGTATCCTCACCCCGTTTGGTGTCATGGGTGGAGGTGGTCGACAGGGCATCCGGCTGTCGCTCGCGGCGGGTTTGCATTGCCTCATGGAACGCGGCCAGCGCGTACGGTCGCGGTAGCGGTTCAGAGCCCACTTCATTGAGCGCCAGCGCCATGTGCTGACGGAAAAAGAGGGTATCTTCCACTGATTTCGCCATCAGCGGCCCGGTCAGTTGCTGAAAGCGGGTGCGGAAGGTGAGCACATTATGAGCGGTGCTCTCCTTCACCTCGCCAACAAGAATCCGTTGCAGGAAATCCAGCGCCTCAGGATCCGGCAGGGTACCGAGCGCTCTCACCGAATCGGCCACTTTTTGCAGCAGAGCATGGTCCGCCGGGGGCAGTCCACTGTCAGTGCCGTAGGTACGGTAGACGGGGAAGGCGACCAGCAATTCGCGCAGGGCCGTACTGAGGGCGGTTTCATCGAGCGCGACACCTTCCGCCGTGGCAATCTCCAGGCTGAGCCTGAGCAGGGTGTTGAACTCCCCTTCAAAATTGCGCCCCGACATCAGCAGCTTCGCGGCCCGCAGCTCGTTTGCCATATCAACCGTTCTGCCCAGCACCTCTTCGTAGGTCTGGCTCAGGGCCTCCATATTGTCGCCATCGACCAGTGCGTCGGATAACGCGGCGATAAATTCATAACCGGTGGTCCCGGAGATGGGCCAGTCCTGGGGTAGCTGTTCGCCTTCACCCAGGATCTTCTCCACGGTGATATAGCAGTCCGGCCCGGCCTGTTGGCGCAAATGGTCAAGGTAGCCTTTCGGGTCTGCCAGCCCGTCAATATGGTCGACCCGCAGCCCGTCAACAATGCCGCTATGCACCAGTTCGAGGATCAGCCGGTGGGTGTCATCAAAGACGGTTTTATCTTCAACGCGTACCCCCACCAGACCGGTTATTTCGAAAAAGCGACGGTAGGAGAGCGAATGGGGCGCGTCACGCCAGCAGGTGAGTCGCCAGGGTTGCCGCTCATGCAACGCGCTGATGGCTGATTTATCCGTCAGGTTCAATATCGCGGCGGGGTCGTCCTGCCAGCTTTCCGGCGTCAATGGGTAAAAACTGTCGTAATAGGCAAAGGCGGGATGTCCGGTTTCCGGGTCCGGCTGCACGCGGATCTCATCACGCGCCAGCACATTTTCAAAGGTATCGCCCAGGAAAGGCAGTGTCAGCGGGCGCGTCCAGTCGATATCAAAATGGTGGGCGTAACGGCTTTGTGGACCGTGTTCGATAACATCGCGCCACCAGCGGTTTTCCAGCGATGCCGCCATATGGTTTGGCACAATGTCGAGGATCAGACCCAGCCCGGCCTCTTTGAGCGCGTTGACCATGCGGTCAAACCCCTTGCGCCCGCCAATGGCCGGATCGATTTCATTGGCGTCTGTTACGTCATAACCGTGGGTGGACCCTGTGGTGGCAGTAAAAACCGGCGAGGCATACAGGTGGCTCATACCGAGGCGTTTAAGATAGGGCACCAGCGCCGCGGCGCGATCAAAGGTCATGCCGTTACGAAACTGAATACGGTAGGTTGCCGTTGGAATGGTCATTGCGCATCTCCTGACGCGAGGCGAACCACAATCGAGTGTGGAGGCAGTTCGGTTGTCATAGCGGGGCGGGCAAACAGTGTTTTGCCAGGAAGCTCGGGAGCGGGCCGGGCCTGTTCGCCAAGATTGAGCGCCATCGATAACGTGCCGCCAGGGAACGTCCAGCGTACGGCGAGATAGCCGGGCGCGGTATCCACGACCGTACCGTTATGGCCCGTCGCGTGGGCGAGTAACGGCACAATGTACTGCTGGCGCAGCAACAACAGTTCACGGGTTAAAGACAACCATGCTTTGCCTTCCGCGCTTTGCTGCGCCTGCCAGTTGAGTTTCGACATCGTGAAGGTGCGTTCGTCATTGGGATCGGGGACATCGACACCGTCATAGCCGGAGTGGCCGGAAAATTCGTTTGCGCGGCCTTCGCGTACAGCGCGGGCGAGATCGCCATGGAAATCGGTAAAGAACAGGAAAGGCCGCGTCTCGCCATACTCTTCACCCATAAAGATCAGCGGAATATGCGGTGAGAGCAGCAGGGCAGCAAGCAGACACTGGCTGCGTTCCGGCCCGGCGAGGCTAATCAGTCGTTCACCTAAAGCGCGGTTACCCACCTGATCGTGGTTCTGGATAAAGTCGACAAAGGCGGTGGGTGGCTGGCTTCGGCTGTCCACACCGCGCGGTTCGCCACTGTGCGGGGAGACTTCACCCTGATAGGCAAACCCTTCGGCGAGCGCCCTGGCAACCCATTGTTCAGGGGCGTTTGCGAAATCCTGGTAATACGCGTGGGTTTCGCCCGTCGCCAGTACATGCACGGCATTGTGGAGGTCGTCGTTCCATTCACCGGTAAAAAGCGGGACGGAACCGTCTTCATTGCGCGGGTGCAGGTCGGTGATGTTACGGCTGTCTTCTGTTGTGAGATGAACGGGACGGTCGGTTACCTGTTGACGAATGCGCTGCGCGATCTCAGTGAGAATGTGTTTTTCGGATTTATCCTTAATCTGATCGATGGCATCGAAGCGCAATCCATCAAGGCGAAACTCGGTCAACCAGTAGAGCGGCGCTTCCGCGATATAGCGACGGGCCGCATCCACATCATAAGCAATCCCCGCCCCCCAGGGGGTGGAACGGGAGGTATCGAAGAAGTCGGGTGACAGCAAGGCGAGATAATTGCCTTCCGGGCCAAAGTGGTTGAGCACAATATCAAGCACCACAGAAAGCCCAAGACCGTGGGCGGCGTCGACAAAAGCGCGGAAATCGTCCGGCGTACCGTAAGCGGAATGCGGTGCGTAGAGCAGTACGCCATCGTAGCCCCATCCCCGGTTGCCGCCAAACTGCGACAGGGGCATTACTTCAATTTGGGTAATTCCCAGTTCGGCAAGATAAGGCAGTTTCCTGATGGCTGCCTGGAGGGTGCCTTCCGGGGTAAATGTGCCGATATGTAGTTCGTATACAACGGTTTCTTCCCACGGACGCCCCTGCCACTGCGGGTGCTGCCAGCGGTACTGCGTGGGGTCAATGACCAGCGACGGACCATTGACATCCGCTTTCTGTGCGCGAGAGGCCGGGTCGGGAATCGTCATACCATCGTTAAGAACATACTGATATTCCGTGCCGGGCGCGACGTTTTCAACGGTAAGTTCAAACCAGCCCTCGTCGCACGGACGCATCTCCAGGTCTTTACCTGCAAGCCGTAGGGTGATGCCGGGTTGACCGGATGCCCAGAGACGAAACTGGACGGTACCGTTGCCAAGCCATTCGGCACCCCAGCTTTTATGAAATGATGTTGACTCCATTCAGTTACCTCGTTTAATGCAAAAGCGATCAATGGCCAAAAAGTGCCTTAAGAACGCGACACCTCAATGCATACGAAGGTGATCATAGACGATAATGGGAAAAGTGATGTGACGGTGTCACTTATGAAATGTGCAGAATGGGCGCAATTCTGGCGGGTGATAGGCGAGCGTGTCTCATTGTTTAAGCGATACGCCAGGGCGTTCGTCATTTGCCGGAATTAACCGGTTAAGGCGATTTTTTATCGCGCAAAATCATGCGTTTTCATTGTAATTTGCCCTGCGGAGTTCGAGGGTGAAGTCGTGGTAATCGCTAAGGCACCAGGTACAGGTATGTTCCACGGGAATATCGTTATGGCTGTAACCTGTACGGGTGATCAATAAAAGGGGGGTTTTTTGTTGAACGCCAAGATAATGTGCCAGCCTGTCATCAGCCGCGACGGCGGCAAAACGCTGATTCGCGCGAAGTACCGGCATACCTTTTTGTTCCAGGTAGCGATAAAGCGATTCAGGCAGATCGGTTATTTTTTCCAGCAACTGGGCTGGTAACAGCGCCGTTTGTACGGAGATGGCAATGCCATTGATTTTGCGTACTCGGGTCAGCTCAACCACCTCGTTCTGCCCTGGGCTTACTTGCAGGATCTGACGCTCCAGCGATGAAGCAACCCGACGCTGATAGCCAACCAACTCGCTTTGTGCCTGACCTCCGCTGGCATCGACCATCTCGCTAAAGCTTTCCAACAAGGGGAGTGACTGGCGCAGGTGGGGGGCGACAAAAGTGCCCGCACCTTGCTGGCGAATAAGGATCCCCTCATCAAACAACTGCTGGAATGCCTTTCGTACCGTACCCCGTGCTATCGCCAGCGTTTCCCCGAGCTCACGTTCCGAAGGTATGCCATCACCCGGTTGTAGTTCTCCTTTTGCAATGGCTGTTTTGATGACATTGATCAATTGAATATACAGCGGCAAGCCGTCTGATGGATTGAGGGAAAAGACAATGGGCATTGCATCTCCAGAATGAATTTCTGCATCAATCTTTAGTGTACCAATCCTTAATCATATTGCGCCACTTGTCATCATGGTTACGTGTAATCAATGCCGATAAAAACGTGAAATTGATCGCGAAATAGACATTTCAGGCTGGTTTTTGAACGCATGATTTATTTAAGGTGGTTAAGTGGTACATAAATGGTACACAAACAAAAGGTGGAGATATGACAACCAAACGTTTACTGGACTGCAGTGCTTCTGACTTGGTACAGATGGACAAAGCGGCGTTGCTGTATGCGATTCGTGCCAGTGAAGGGCGCGTGTTGATCAGTGAAACGATCGCGATCACGCAGCCGCTGCTTAACAACGTGACCAATGCAGAGCTTGCGGCGTCACAGGGGGCGGATATTCTGCTTATCAATATGTTTGATAGCGAACATCCACAGATTCAGGGCATGCCTGCGGATACCCAACCGGAAGAGGTGTTACATCGTTTAGCGCATCTGACCGGGCGAATCATTGGCGTAAATCTGGAGGCGGTCGACCCCAACTTTGCCCGCAATCATGATGACATCTGGAAAATGAATCCGGGACGCGCGGCGACGGCGGATAATGCACGTAAGCTGGTGGAGATGGGGGCTAAAATCCTTGTACTTACCGGGAACCCCAATAATGGCGTGAGCAACAAGGCGCTTGGGCTGGCGCTTAAAGAAATACGCGATGCGATTGGCGACAGTGTAGTGTTGATTACCGGTAAAATGCATGGTGCCGGTGTGGTACGGGAAAGTGGAAGCGCCATTATTAACGAAGACGATGTAAGCTGGTTTGCTGAGCAAGGCGCGGATATTGTGTTGATCCCGGCCCCCGGTACTGTGCCAGGCATGAGTCAGGAAAAGGTCGCCGCGCTTATTGACTGCGCACATGCTAAAGGCGTCCTGGCGATGACGGCTATCGGAACGTCACAGGAAGGGGCCGATATCAACACCATTCGCCAGATTGCCTTGATGAGTAAAATGGCGGGAGCCGATCTGCATCATATTGGCGATACGGGCTATATGGGGATGGCGCTGCCGGAAAATATTCTGGCCTATAGCGTGGCCATTCGCGGTGTCAGACATACGTATACGCGTATTGCACGTTCGGTAAATCGCTAAAAGCGCATGAGCCGCTACCCGCGCTGAGGCGGATAGCGGTTTTGTCGATTAAACGGCAGGAATGCTCTCCAGCGACGGGTAAATTGTCAGGCCGTGTTGTCTGGCGACCTCGATATCCATATCCGCCCCGCGGGATTCTCCGGCAATGCGATAGAGTGCGTCACAGCGGGTTATCAACCGATGCGCGACCGGATAGAGCATCGCCTCGCAGATTTCATCACCGTGCGATGTGGAACCCGCGGCTTTTGCCAGTGGCAGGGCCAACCATTCACCAATCACCGGAATATGGCCGCGTTGCCAGACCGCCAGCGCGGCCTCTTCAAGTCTGGCAAGGTTCTGCGCGATTAAGTCAGCCTTGCCCTGTGTCCCACTGCGATAAGGGCCAGCGATAAGAATGATTTGTCGGTTCATGATGCCCTCACAGTATTTTTTTTAACGCGACATGGTAGAGCAGCATGATGGTCTTACCGTCGCAGATAAGGCCGCTGTCAATGGCCGCAAGGGCGTCATCCAGTGTCAGTTCCATGACTTCAATGTCTTCGCCTTCGGCTTCAATACCCCCGCCCTGGCTTATCTTGTCGCCCGATTGGTATTCTGCGGTGTAAAAGAACAGTTTTTCAGTGACAGAACCGGGGCTCATAAAGGCTTCGAAGACCTTTTGTACATTCGCCACGCGATAGCCGGTCTCTTCTTCGGCCTCTGCTTTAATGCGGTTTTCCGGATCCATGTTATCGAGCAGGCCAGCGGCGGCTTCAATCAGGTAACCGTCATGTCCGTTGATAAAGACCGGAAAACGAAACTGACGGGTCAGGATAACCGTCCGTTTCTGGCGGTTATACAGCAGGATCGTTGCGCCGTTGCCGCGGTCATACACTTCACGATTTTGTCGTTGCCACTCTCCGTCGCGGCGGCGCAGGTCAAAGGTATATTTGGTGAGCGTATACCAGTCGTCGGACAGGATTTTGCTGTCCTTAATGCGTACTTCTGCACGTTTTGATTGCACAATACCACCTCCATACGTAGAGTAGGCATCATAAACAGCAATTTCGTGCATGATCAAGATCAATCGTGCAAAAACAGGAATAGCCTTATGCTTACCAGCCAACGCAAGCGTCTTATCCTCGAACAACTCGCCCGTGAAGGACAGGTGCTGTCGAAAGCACTCAGCACGCAATTTGCGGTATCGGAAGACACCATTCGCCGTGACCTGCGTGAACTGGCGGCAGAGGGGGAATTACAGCGCGTCCACGGCGGGGCGCTCCCCGCATCGGGAGCGACAGCCACCTTCGCCGAGCGCAAATCCCTGCGCCTGGATTCGAAAAAGCGGGTGGCGCAGAAGGGGGCTGAACTTATCCTGCCAGGCCAGGTAGTGATTATTGATGGCGGGACGACGACGGCGGAGCTGATCACCTTCTTGCCGCCGGATTTGCACATCACCGTCGTAACCCATAGCCCGAGCATTGCCCTCGCGCTGGTGGAACATCCGTGCATCGATGTCATTCTGATTGGCGGAAAGCTCTTTAAACACTCGGTTGTCACTACCGGAACTGCCGCTATTGAAGGGATTTCCGCCATCCATGCGGATCTGTTTTTTATGGGGGTAACGGGAATACATGCCGAGGCGGGGTTGACCACTGGTGATTACGAAGAAGCCAGCGTCAAACGGGCATTCTCCCGCCGTGCGGCAGAGACCATCGTGCTGGCATCCGCAGAAAAAATAAATGCGGCTTCTTCTTATGTCATCGGTGAGTTAGCGATGGTGAATACGATGGTGGTGGAAGAAGAGGCCGATGCCGGGCTAATCGCCGCGCTTGAAAAGGCCGGTGTCGTGGTGGTGAAGGCAGACTGAAACAGGGTTCATCACCCTTCTGCGACAGAAAGTGATGAGCCCTGTTAGCCGATACTATTTTCGGTTAGCGCGTGGGTGCATAAAAGGCAGCATCCTCTCAAGGGTATTATCGCGAACAATATAGTGATGGAACAGCGCGGCGGCGGCATGCAGGCCCACCAGGAAATAACCGGCGTTGGCGATCAATTCATGGACCGATTTCAGGCTGTGCTGAAGCTCCGGGTTTTTCGCCGCGGCGATGGGCATTTGCAGGCCCAAAAATGACCACTCCACCTGCCCGACATAGAGTGAAAGCACACCGAACAGCGGCAAACTTAAAAACATCAGATAAAGCAAACCGTGTACGGCTTTGGCGGAGATGGTCTGCCAGCGCGGCGGCTGCGGAATAATGTCCGGATCATGATGGGTGAGTTTCAGACCAACACGCACCACCATTAATATCAGCACGCTTACCCCCGCCGTGTAATGGGTGAGAACCAGCAACGCGTGCGGCGCGCTGCCCTTGGTGGTAAAACCTTTTAATTCCATTGCTGCGTAGGCGATAACAATCATCAATAACACCAGCCAGTGCATGATGCGCTGGCTGCGAGCAAATGTATTTTTCACCGGAATGTCCCTCATAGATAACGGTGAACCAGATATAAATAAACAACCTTAAGCCGACATTAATGGCACCGTCTCATAACAGACATTTCTTTCTTATCTTTCTGTTTTTAATTCGGTTTATTCAATTTTAGCCCTACTGCTTTATCTGTAACAAAGCCCGACAATGGGGAGAATTGTGTATTTCATGGGTTGTTGAGGCAGCAGTGAAGGTGTTTCTGCTGGTCCAAAATGCCATTGAACAATATATAATTTAATAATATATTAAAAAGTATATTGTATGCGGTTGTAGATAAAGGTAAGTCACCCGTGAAGACACCCGATAAACAACACATGTACGCCGCTGCCGCCAAAGCGGCAGGGGTGCTGAAATCGATGGCCAATGAAGACCGCCTGCTGTTGCTGTGCCATCTCAGCCAGGGCGAAGCGTCCGTGGGCGAGATAGAACAGGCGCTGGGCATTACGCAGCCGACACTCTCGCAACAACTGGGGGTGCTGCGTCGCCAGCAACTGGTGGAAACCCGGCGCGAAGGAAAGCAGATCTTCTACCGGGTCGCGGCACCGGATGTGCTGATATTGCTCAACACCCTTTACACACTCTATTGCCCGACACCGGAAAACGAGGAGGGGGAATGATGATTGACTGGACACATTTCACGCCGCTGGAAAGCGCCATCGGTGGGGTGGTGATTGGTGCGGCGGCATCAATGCTGATTCTGTTTTGTGGACGGGTCGCCGGGATCAGCGGCATCCTCGGCGGCGTGCTGTCGCGGGCAAATAACGACAAGGGCTGGCGAATAGCGTTTCTGCTCGGCATGGTGCTTTCCCCGGTGCTCTGGCGTCTGGTGGCGCCGCTACCAGCGGTTAGCATCACGGCGTCCTGGCCGATGCTGGTCGTGGCCGGTCTTCTTGTCGGGGTGGGAACACGTTACGGTTCCGGCTGTACCAGCGGCCACGGTGTGTGCGGCCTGTCGCGTCTGTCGGTGCGTTCACTGGTCGCCACGCTGACCTTTATGGCCGCCGCGTTTATTACCGTGTGGCTGGTCGGTTTCTGGCGTGGCTGAGCGTAAAAGGAGTGCTCTGATGAACAAAGTTTTTGCCTTATTGTCGGGTCTGCTGTTTGGTATCGGGCTGATTGTCGGCGGTATGGCCAATCCGGCAAAAGTCATTGGTTTTCTGGATATCACCCGCGTGTGGGATCCCTCGCTGGCCTTTGTGATGGGCGGGGCCATTAGCGTTGGCTTCTTTGCCTTTCGCGCGGCGGCCAGACGCAAACGGCCACTCTGTGGCGATAAGATGCATCTGCCCACCTCCAGTCACATTGATAAACGTCTGGTGGGTGGGTCGCTGTTATTTGGCACTGGCTGGGGTCTGGCGGGTATCTGCCCCGGCCCCGGGCTGGTGCTGCTGGGGGCTGGTTTCACGCAGGGGCTAATCTTCGTGCTGGCCATGCTTGCCGGGATGCTGCTTTTTCAGGGGATTGAAGGGTACCGACACCGTTAGTCACAGATTCGTCCCGCGCACCAGCGGGGACGAGCCTTTTCCGATCACTGAGCGATCCAACCGCCGTCCATATTCCATGCCGCGCCGCGAACCTGGGACGCGGCGTCACTGCATAAAAAGAGGGTCAGCGCGCCCAGTTGTTCCGGGGTGACAAACTCACCGGAGGGCTGTTTTTCCCCAAGCAGTGAGTCGCGAGCCACGTCGGGGGCGATCCCGGAGGCAATGCGCTGGTCAATCTGCTGTTGTACGAGTGGTGTCAGCACCCAGCCGGGGCACAGGGCATTACAGGTGATGTTGGTCTGGGCGTTTTCCAGGGCGATCACTTTCGTCAGGCCGACCACCGCGTGCTTGGCGGCGACATAGGCGGATTTCTCTTTCGAGGCCACCAGGCCATGCACCGAAGCAATATTGATAATGCGCCCCCAGTTGCGCTCTTTCATTCCCGGTAGCGCCAGGCGGCTGGTGTGAAAGACCGACGACAGATTGATCGCCAGGATAGCGTTCCACTTTTCGACCGGGAACTGTTCGACAGGAGCGACATGCTGGATCCCGGCGTTATTGACCAGAATATCCACGCCGCCATACTCCCTTTCCGCATACTGCATCATGGCTTCAATTTGCGCCGGGTCGCTAAGATCCGCGTCGTGATAACCGGGCCTTGCCCCATAGCGAGCGACTTTCTCTTTGGCGCGATCTACCTCGCCAAAACCGTTGAGAATCAGCTCTGCGCCCGCTTCTGCCAGCGCGCAGGCGATCCCCAGACCAATGCCGCTGGTGGAGCCCGTTACCAGCGCGACTTTACCGTTCAGATGCATCTTGTTCTCCTTAAACAATACCGGTCATGTAGAACACGCCGATCACAAACAGGACCGCCAGACTTTTAATCAGGGTGATGGCGAAAATGCCGCCATACGCCTGTCGGTGTGATAAACCCGTAATGGCGAGCAGGGTGATAACCGCGCCATTATGCGGAAGGGTATCCATACCGCCGCTGGCCATTGATGCCACGCGGTGCAACACCTCCAGTGGAATGTGGGCCGCATGAGCGGCGGCAACGAACGTATCGGCCATGGCCGCCAGCGCGATACTCATCCCCCCGGACGCGGAGCCGGTGATCCCGGCCAGCACCGTAACGCTGATGGCTTCGTTCAACAGCGGATTGGGGATCGCCGCCAGTCCTTTGGACAACACCAGAAAGCCTGGCAGAGCGGCGATGACTGCGCCAAATCCATATTCAGATGCGGTATTCATTGCCGCCAGAATGGCGCCACCCACGGCCGTTTTGCTGCCTTCTGCCAGCCGTCCGCGAATATTGCGAAAGCCGCAGATCACCACCATTAAAATGCCTGCGCACAGGGCCGCTTCCACCGCCCAGATGGCGTTAATTTTACCCACCTCGGTGACAATAGGCTTCGCCAGACCGGGGAGCGTCAGTTCATGCGTGGCGCCATACCAGACCGGGATCCAGCGGGTAAACAGCAAATTGAAAACACCCACCAGGATCAACGGCGCAATGGCGATAATCGGGTTGGGCAGGTTGATGTTATCCGGCGTTTCCGGCTCATTTTGTAAGTCGGTGCCGTAACCTTCATTATTGGCCTGCGCTTTGCGTCGCTGACGTTCGAGATAAAAAAGGCCGACCACAATAATAAATAGCGAACCGATCAAACCAAGCCAGGGAGCTGCCCATGCGTTGGTGCCGAAGAAACTGGTAGGGATGATGTTCTGAATTTGCGGCGTACCGGGCAGGGCATCCATCGTGAAGCTGAATGCGCCGAGTGCGATGGTGGCGGGGATAAGCCGTTTCGGAATGCCGCTCTGGCGGAACAGTTCTGCCGCAAACGGATAAACCGCAAACGCCACCACAAACAGGGAGACCCCACCATAGGTCAGGAGCGCACATACCAGCACAATCACCGGGATGGCATGGCGACGGCCTAATAACTGGATTGCTGCGGCGACAATCGAACGGGAAAAACCCGAAAGCTCGATCAGCTTGCCAAATACCGCGCCGAGTAAAAAGACCGGGAAGTAGAGTTTAACGAACCCGACCATCTTCTCCATAAACAGGCCGGTAAAGGCCGGGCCAACCGCGCCGGGGTCGGTCAGAAGCACGGCGCCTAACGCGGCAATCGGGGCGAACAAAATGACGCTGTAGCCGCGATAAGCCGCGACCATCAGCAAGGCCAGTGCAGCCAGGGCAATTATTACGCTCATCATGACTCCTGAATCTTGTTTTTGTAGGGGACAGAACCGGTCATTAAGGCTTTAGGGCATGACGCAGTTGCCAGGCGCGTCGTTGTTGGATGCGTACGCGTCGCGCCTCATCCCAGTGATAAAATCCGTCTCCGCTACGCTCGCCGGTATCGCCGCGTTGCGTTTTTTCCTTGATCAGTTCGAGCATCGCATCGCCCTGGGCAAGCTCTGGTAGCAGGTGGCTATAGATGTCCAGTACGGTGTTAAGGCCGGTCATATCCGCCGCTTCCAGTGGGCCCACCATGGCATAGCGCCGACCAAGCGACGCACGCATCACCTGATCCACCACCCCGGCGCTGGCAATGCCGCTGTGGACGATGTGTAAGGCTTCCCGCAGCAGGGCAAACTGCAGGCGGTTGCCGATAAAACCGGGAGCGGCGCGGTCAAGCTTTACCGCCTCCAGTTCAAGGCGGCGTAAAAGCTGATACACCGTCTCAACGTACTGCGGGTCGGTCTGGCTGCCGGGAACCACTTCGACCAGCGGAATAAAGTGGGGCGGGTTCCAGAAATGGGCGATCAGCAGACGCGAGGGATGCGCCAGTTTTGCCGCCAGCGCATCCGGTGGCAGGCCGCTGGTATTACTGGCAATGATCGCATCGGGGGCAATGCGTTTTTCCAGCTCGGCATAAAGCGCGTGTTTAAGTTCCAGGCGTTCAGGAATTGCCTCGATAAGCAGGCGGGCATCCGCAAGATTGTCAAGTGACGTTGTCACGTGAAGCCGCGCCAGCGTCGCCGGTTTGTCTGCGTCGCTGAATTGCCCGGCGTCCCGCAGTTCGCTGAGGATGGCGCTCGCGGCGCCTGCCACTTCTGCCAGACGAGCCGGGTCGGTATCGTAGATCAGAACGTCCTGATGAAAGCGGGCGAAGTGGGTGGCAATGCCGATCCCCATGAGGCCTGCGCCGATGACCACGGGCTGCTGCATGCTGTTCTCCTTCATCGGGCCACCGCCAGCGCGACGCCCTGACCGCCGCCGACGCAAAGCGTCGCCAGCCCTTTATGTGCATCACGGCGCTGCATTTCATGCAGGAGCGTCACCAAAATGCGACAACCCGACGCGCCAATCGGATGACCGAGGGCGATCGCGCCGCCATTCACATTGACGCGTTCGCTGTTCCAGCCCAGTTCGTCGCCGACGGCCAGCGCCTGGACGGCAAAAGCTTCGTTAGCTTCAATCAGATCAAGGTCGTTGATATCCCAGCCTGCGCGTTTCAGGGCCGCACGCGTTGCCGGAACCGGGCCAAGCCCCATTACCGCCGGATCAATGCCCGCCACCGCATAGCCGGCAATGTGGGCCATTGGGGTAAGGTTAAGCTCGCGGGCTTTCTCCGCACTCATCACCAGCACTGCCGCGGCACCGTCGTTGAGTGATGACGCGTTGCCCGCCGTCACCGTTCCGCCATCCGGACGAAACGCCGGGCGCAGACGGTTTAATAATTCCAGCGAGGTTTCCGGGCGCGGCGGCTCATCCTGGCTGACCACAAGCGGCTCTTTTTTGCCGTGCGGAACGCTAACGGGTGTGATTTCCGCGCTGAATCGCCCGGCCTCACGGGCTGCGACCGCTTTTTGCTGTGAGGTAAGGGCAAAGGCATCCTGACGCGCACGGTCAATCGCGTATTTTTCTGCGAGGTTTTCCGCCGTAATGCCCATGTGATAGTCGTTGAACGCATCCCACAAACCGTCGTGAATCACGCTATCAAGCATATTGCTATGACCAAGGCGTAACCCGGCGCGCGCGCCGTCCAGCAGATAGGGCGCGTTACTCATACTTTCCTGACCGCCGGCGATCACAATGTGCGCATCGCCGCTGCGGATCGCCTGCACCGCCTGCAACACCGCTTTGAGCCCGGAGCCGCAAACCTGGTTGATGGTCACCGCAGGTGTGGTCACCGGGATCCCTGCATGCAACGCCGTCTGACGCGCCGGGTTTTGCCCGCAGCCCGCACTTAACACCTGGCCAAAAATGACCTCGTCTACCTGATCGGGACGAATTCCGCTCTTTTCCAGCAACGCTTTCACCACGACGACGCCAAGCTCAACCGCCGGGAGTAGGGCCAGCGCGCCATGAAAATTACCGGTGGGTGTGCGGGTTGCTGCGACAATTACCACGTCCTGCATCTGTTCGCTCCTCATTGAAAACGCATCTCGGGGACTACATCAGGCACGATGAGGCGCCCGGCAGTTTTGCTGACGATCTCGTCCACGCTGACGCCCGGCGCGCGCTCTTTAAGCACGAACGCCCCATTTTCAATTTCCAGATAGGCCAGGTCAGTGAGAACGCGGCGAATGCAGTTCGCCCCGGTCAGCGGAAGGGTGCAGTGATCCAACAGTTTGGACTCACCGCTTTTTGAGGCATGGGTCATCACCACGATAATGTTTTCCGCGCCCGCCACCAGATCCATCGCCCCGCCCATGCCTTTCACCATTTTGCCGGGGATCATCCACGAGGCGATATTGCCGTCGACATCCACTTCAAAAGCGCCAAGAACGGTTAAATCCACGTGGCCGCCACGGATCATGGCGAAGGACTGCGCCGAGTCGAAAATGGCCGCGCCGGGTCTGGCGGTCACCGTCTGTTTTCCGGCATTGATCATGTCGGCATCTAACTCAGCTTCGGTGGGAAACGCCCCCATACCGAGCAAGCCGTTTTCGGATTGCAGCATCACATCAACGCCAGGCGGGACAAAGTTCGCTACCAGTGTTGGGATACCAATACCCAGATTGACGTAGTAGCCATCACGCAGTTCGCGCGCCACGCGCTGCGCCATCTGTTCACGTGTCAACATACCGGCTCCTTATGCGCGCAGCGTGCGCTGTTCAATACGTTTTTCGAATCGGCCCTGAATCAGGCGATCCACATAGATTCCGGGGGTGTGAATGGCGGCGGGGTCGAGTTCACCTGGCGGCACAATCTCTTCCACCTCCACTACGGTTATTTTTCCGGCGGTGGCCATCAGCGGGTTGAAATTTTGTGCCGTGTGGCGATAGATGACATTGCCGTACCAGTCGGCCTTCCAGCCTTTAACGATGGCGAAATCGCCGGTAATGGCCCCTTCCAGAATGTACGGGCGACCGGCGAATTCACGCACCTCTTTGCCCTCAGCGACAGGGGTGCCATAACCGGTGGCGGTGAAAAAGGCCGGAATACCGGCACCGCCAGCGCGGATCTTCTCGGCCAGGCTGCCCTGCGGCGTCAGCTCCACTTCAAGCTCCCCTTTGATCACCAGCTCTTCAAAAAGGGCGTTTTCGCCAACGTAAGAGGCGATAACTTTACGTACCTGGCGGCTTTCCAGCAGGACGCCAAGGCCGAAGCCATCGACACCGCAGTTATTGGAAACCACCGTCAGGCCGTGGACATCGCGGCGGCGGATTTCGGCGATGAGATTTTCCGGAATACCGCACAGGCCAAAGCCGCCTGCCAGTACCGTCATGTTGTTGCTAAGCCCCTCGAGCGCCTCTTGATAACTTGCGACGCGTTTATCCAGTCCAGCCATTCGCTTGCCCCTGTGTTGTCCTTTTGCGGCATCATCCGGGGCGAAAAATGATTTGTTAATTTTGATTTTGTGACGGATTGATTTGCTTTTCTTATTAATCTTTTGTTAATTAATCTTTTTCAATAAGTTAATGAAATGATAAATGAGAATGACCATCAAACAGTTACGCGCGTTTTTAGCGGTAGCTCACACTCTTAACTTCGCCCATGCGAGCGAAAAGCTGAATATGTCGCAACCGGCCCTGAGTCTGGCGATTCGCGGGCTGGAAGAGGTTCTGGGGGGCGCATTGCTGACGCGGACCACGCGGCGGGTCACCCTTACGCCGGAAGGCGAGGCGCTTTTCCCGATGGCGCGCCAGCTTATTGCCGATTGCGATAACGCCGAAGAGGCGCTGCGTCAGCGTTTTACGTTACAGAGAGGCAAGGTGTCGGTTGCCGCGATGCCATCTTTCGCTGCCAATGCGCTCCCCCCTGTGCTTAAGGCGTTTCGCGATCGCTATGCGGGCATTAACGTGACGGTGCACGATGTCATTAACGAACAGGTTATCGAAATGATAAGCGACGGGCGGGTGGAGATGGGGATCGCCTTTGAGCCGGAGCCCGCGTCCAGCCTGCACTTTACGCCGCTGGCCATGGATCGCTTTCTGGCCGTGGTGCCGCGCGACTGTCCGCTGGCACAAAAGGAGCAGGTTAGCTGGCGTGAACTGCTCAAGCTCGATTTTATTACGCTACAACGGCCTTCAGCGGTACGCATCATGCTTGAAGAGAGACTGGCCCGCAGTGGGCATAAGCTGGAAGTGGCCTTTGAAAGTCATCAACTGGTGACGGTCGGTCGTATGGTGGCTAGTGGTCTTGGCGCAAGCGCGGTGCCTGCGTTGTGCGAAAAACAGATGATCGAACTGGGGGCGGTGTGCGTACCCTTGATAAACCCGGTGATTGAACGGCGCGTGGGGATTCTTCGCCTCGACCATGCGCAGCTTTCCACGGCGGCGCAGGCGCTGCTTAATACGCTTCGCGCCGCTTACAACGTCATCTGATCAGCGGAATGTGCGGTGCGGCGTCGGCAGGTAGATGGCCTGTCAGGCGCGGGTCGGCCTGTACTTCAACCTGAAAAGCGTAGGGGACAAAGCCTGAGCGGATATAAAAATTGAGCGCCGACGGGTGGTCAAAGGTACAGGTGTGTACCCAGAAACGTTCGATGGGTTTCGCAAAGGCGCGTTCTGTCGCTCTGCTCATAACGGCGCGGCCCAGCCCTTTGCCGGTTGTGCCCTCTACCAGCCCCAAAAACACCAGTTCACACTGGCCGGGTTCACTAAAATCCAGCTCAAGCATACCGATATCCTCTGCGCCATCGCGAATAACCCAGGCTTCAACGTTCGGGTCGTTCAGGATAGCGGTCAGTTTGTCATCGGCCATATAGAGACGGGAAAACCACAGCCATTTAGCGCCAATCTTGCGAA
Organism: Citrobacter sp. UYEF32; assembly: GCF_040546205.1. Classification (NCBI taxonomy): domain Bacteria; kingdom Pseudomonadati; phylum Pseudomonadota; class Gammaproteobacteria; order Enterobacterales; family Enterobacteriaceae; genus Citrobacter; species Citrobacter sp. UYEF32. Next base: position 226,326 of record NZ_JBEPNI010000005.1, read on the forward strand.
ACAGCGCGCGGTAGGCGATCAAATCCACGTTAACCAGCGGCGCCAGGGTGATGCCCTCGGGCAGGGGTAAGGTTTCCTGCTGCGGTTTGGAACGCATTTCGAGACAGGTGACGACCGATGCCACATGTCCCGGCGGGACATCAGAATAGCCTAATGCGATGGAGGTGCTTGCAGTGCTCATTTATTTTCCTTAATTGCAGGTGCGTGCTCTCAGTTATTTCAAGACAGACTACATCTTTCATACGGATTTTAATATAATTGCATGAAATCGCGGCTTTTTATTTTAGTTAAGGTCAGGAATGAAACTCACAAGAGCAGTAATAATTGCTTTTAGTCTTCTCCTTTTGCAAGGTTGTGACACCCAGGAAACGAAAGTTAAAAAATTATTAAAGTGTGGTTTAGCCGTTGATGAATTAGGTAATGAACATGCACAGGATAATTATAAAAAGAACAGCATGCTGTTTTTCGGCACAACCCCGCCTGCACTAAGCCACAACGAGATGGTCAAAATTGGCGATAAGGCAAGAGAAGAGCTGTGGATGGATAGCAGAAACAGTCGCGGCACGGTACAAAAATTACTCGAAGTCTACGGCGAAAAATATTGCGTTGAGCTGCATCAGGAACCGAACGATAAGAATATCAAAATGCTAAGGCACCTGATGTGATGTGACTTCGCTGGCGCGACATACGGGGTTTTGAGGCGACAGAAACAAATATGCTCGCTGATGGTGCAAATTAGCTATGAAAAGGGGGGTTTTTCGCTACATGAGTTGTCGTCAGGGTTGGTATCGTTGAACGCTAATCTGAAGGCAATGAGCTGGTTATCGCGAGGGTGTATGATTATTAAAGGGCTGCAACAACGTTCGAAATGTAAGATATGTGACGGAAACGCTCAATTGCACGGTGTGCTTGATTTTAACACCTCTTGTTTGAGCACATTACCTGATCATGCCGTACTTCCGCTCACCGGCGTGCCCATTTATTACCATCGCTGCGAAAACTGCGGATTAATTTATACCCATGCTTTCGATGACTGGACATTTGATGATTTTAAAACGCATATCTATAACGATGAATATGTGCTTCATGATCCAGATTTTACAGGTGCCCGCTCGAAAAGTAATCTCGAATTAATTATGTCCAATTTTGAAGCGATTAAAGAGTGGCGTGTTCTGGATTACGGCGGTGGCGATGGGCAGCTTGCGCAATTGTTATGTGCAGAGGGTGTGGATGCTGTTGGCTGGGATCCGTTCCACCTTAATAACCATCTCCCGACAGGTAAATTTGAGCTGATTGTTTGTTTTGAGGTGTTTGAACATACGCCCACGCCCGTTGAGACGCTTATGGCTGCCTGCGATTATTTGAAAGAAAACGAAGGGGCGATATTTTTCTCCACACTGGTCAATGACTCAACCACCCGTGAGGGAATGAACCACTGGTATATTGCGCCACGAAATGGACATATCACCATTCACACCAAGCAATCACTGGACATCTTATTCAGGAAAGTCGGGCTGGAGGTGATACATTTCAGCGACAGCTTTCATATGGGATATAATCCGGCAGGGATCGGCAATTAATATCCTGGCGGGTGTGCAGTAATGGCACCCGCCAGAATGTGATTAATTACCCCAGCGGCGTTTCAGATAATTGACCGCCTGCTGGGTTTGCGGCTGGTTCAGATAATCCTCGCGGAACAGAATCGTGCCTTTTATTTGCGGCGTCGACTCATTCAAATCGAGCTGTTTTTTCAGTTCCGGCACGCCGCCATTGACCGTCCAGTCTGGCTCATTCTTCGACGGTTCGCCCACTTTATACAGCGCAACGCCAATATACAGGCGGGTTTTCGTCGGTTTTACAACGTCCGCCCACCATTTCGCCAGCACATCATAACGCGCCGCGTCACGGGCAAACGGCCAGTACAACTGCGGGGCGATGTAGTCCAGCAATCCTTGCTGGACCCAGCGGCGGGTATCAGCAAAAGACTCATCATAGGCAGCGGCGCCTCGCGTATCGGAACCTGCCGGGTCGAAAGAGCGGTTACGCCATACCCCGGCAGGGCTGACGCCAAACTCAACATCCGGGTTAATCTGTTTGATGGTTCGCGAAACCTGTTCAATCAACTGCTGCGTATTATGCCGTCGCCAGTCGGCCTTCGACGCAAATCCCTGACCATATTTTCTGAACGTCTCGCCGTCATTAAGCGCAGAACCCGCCGTCTCGGTATAGAAGTAGTCATCGAACTGCACGCCATCGACCGGATAACGGCTGACAACCTCCGCCACGATGCTGGTTATCCAGTCCCGCGCATCCGGAATACCAGGATCCAGAACAAAGCGGTCACCCGCCGTACGCACCCAGTCGCGATGCAGGACAAAGACGCTGGAGGGATGCAGCGGCAGGGTTGAATTCAGTCCGGCCACCGTTGAGGGTTTAATATTGGTGGATACACGGTAAGGGTTAAACCAGGCGTGTACCCGCATACCGCGCTTGTGTGCTTCATCGAGCATAAATTGCAGCGGATCGTAGCCCGGATCCTGACCTATTTTCCCCGTGAGGGTATCGGACCAGGGCAGAATTTTTGACGGCCACAGCGCCGTGCCATCCGGTTTTACCTGGAAAAAGACGGTATTGATGCCAAGGCTTTTGAGCTTATCCAGTTTTACCCGCATGGCTTGCTGCTGCTGATCAATACGGCTTTGCGCACTGCCTACGCCATTCACCGAGGCAAGCGGCGGCCAGTCAAGACGGGAAACCGTTGCCAGCCAGATCCCACGCACCGGCTCGTTGTTTTGCAAACTTTTATCCGCGATGGGATGTTTAGCGACCGGCGGAAGCGGGGTAACGAGCGAGACGGGTGGCTTAGAGGCACAACTGGCGAGTAACAGCGCCGTTGCCATAAACACACTGGCTTTTTTGATTTTCGTTAATGGAAACAAACGACGTGAGCGGTTAATGGGATACTCCAGTATTTCAGGTTGTCGCCTGGAGGCACATTTTCGGCTTATTACGGGGTAAGTCAATGCGTTAAAGCGTATTGCGCACACGCGCAGAGCGGCTGACCAATGTTGCTCTGCCAGTGGTAACGACAACTTGCAGGGCTTAATGCATGACAGGATCGGGCAAATTCTGCCTTAATACGCAGAAAAATAGTCTTTTTTTGGAGCGCCTGTCGCTTTTAACGGCTTCGGTTATGCTTAGAAATGTATTCGTATCTTTCCTGGAAAAGCCCAAGGAAAAGCGCCAATGAAAACGCGAATAAGAAAACTAAAAAACCGATATCCGTTGCACATCCAGATAACCGTTCTTTTTACACTACTCATTGTTTCAATTGGCAGCATTATCATTCTTTTCAACCATAGCCGGCTGACAAAGCTTGCAGAAGTCAGCACACATCAACGCTACCAACAAACGGGTAAAGCGATGGCGGCGGAACTGAATTCGCTGACACGCACAATGGCGAGTTCAGTCAATATGCTGGCGAAGATGCCTGTCGCTGATGCCATGACAGAACCACAGCGCATGGCGCAGTTGAGTAGCTTCATCACGATCCTGCAACAGAATGATTACGCCAGCTCCGTCTACAGCGCCTGGGACAACGGAGACTTTTTTATTCTTCGTCGCTTAACGAACCAAAATCGGGCGTTATTTAAAAGCCCGGCTAACGCCCAATGGCTGGTACAAAATTACCGATTTGAGGCAAATCCTCCCGAGAAAAAAGCGTTTTATTTAGACAGTGCGCAAAACATTATTTCATCGGCCACTGTGCCCTATGATAATTACGATCCCCGCACCCGGAAATGGTATACGCTCGCCCACGACGAAAAAGGACTGATTACCTCACCCAATTATATTTTTAAAGCCACAGGCGAAACCGGTTTTACCTACAGTCAGCGGGCTGATAATCAGCGTGCGGTGATTGGTCTCGATGTATCTCTCGCTTTACTATCCGCCTTTTTGCAAAAACAAGGGCTACCGCCTGGCAGCCAGGCCGCCATCTTGTCAGAGTCCGGTGAGATTATTGCCAGCCTGCCAACAGGTGAGGGTGATAATAACAGCGGTTTGAAAATGGATAACTTGCCGGTATTACAATCATTACTGGCACATGACGATGCCAGGCACAGTCGTATTTTCACTGTTGGAAACGAAGACTGGTATGGCTCAGTGGTTAACATTCACAGTTCGGGAAATGACTACCGACTGGTGATTGCCACCCCGGCGGCTTTTTTGACGGCCGATGCCAGTGCAATCAGCGATCGTTCTACGTTGATCGCTTTCCTGTTACTCCTCCTCAGCCTGCCGGTTATCTGGTATTTCTCGCGCAAAATCTCTCATCCGTTACTCAGACTGCGTGAAGATGCGGAGGAGATAAGCCAGTTAAATTTTGAGGCCGAAGAGCGTCCTGGTGGCCGCTCGATCATCGAAGAGATAGATGACTTGCATACTGCGATGGCAAAAATGAAACAGACGCTGATCAAATTTATTTCGATGGGCAGTATGCTGACCGTTAAGAATAATTTTACCCAGCAGATGCAGGGACTCCTGACCGAAACGACGGAAATCGCTGACATGACCGGCGGAATGGTTTTTCTTTCCAATCAGGATGCGAATGTGTTCACGCCCGCCGCATTTCGTTGGCGTGAGGAAAACATCGATTTCTCGGACATTCAACCGCTCGCCGTTGACCATGAACACTACGCCAGGTTCTGGCAATTACTACAGGGGCAGACGGTAAGCGGCATATTGACCCGTGAAAATATCCCCCCGTCACTGCTGGCATTTCTTTTACCGCATCTCCCGGTGCGTTATGTCGCCGTACCGATGCAAACCCACGATAATCACCCCATGGGTTTCCTGCTGCTGTTTAATACCGATGTGCTGAGCGATAAACAGGAAAATGCAAAAATTCAGTTGATTAATTCGCTGGTCGGCATGCTTTCGGTGGCGATCGAAGCGCAACATCTTTTGGCAGAACAGAAGAAACTGCTCAATGCCTTCATTAAACTGATCGCCGGGGCGATTGATGAGAAAAGCCCCTATACCGGTGGTCATTGCCAGCGCGTCCCGGTTATCACAAAAATGCTGGCAAAAGCCGCCGTAGAAGCACAAGACGGGCCTTTCGCCAGCTTTACGCTTTCCGCAAATGAGTGGGACGAATTACATACCGCCTGCTGGCTGCATGATTGCGGGAAGATCACTACCCCGGAAGTTGTCGTGGATAAAGCCACCAAGCTTGAGCAGATCTACAACCGGATCCATGAAATCCGCATGCGCTTTGAACTGCTTAAACGGGAAAAAGAAATTGAGTTCTTGCGCCATCATCGGGAGAACGCGGATGCGCAGGCGCTGGACGCGACACTGCGCCAGCTTGATGACGATTTCTACTTTATTGCCCGCTGTAATATTGGCAGCGAGTTTCTCTCTGATGATGCACTGGCACGTATTAATAAGATTGCCAACTACCGCTGGACGCGCACACTCGACGATGCGGTAGGCATTTCACAAGAGGAGTTGATGCGTAAACAACGTCAGCCCGCCGCGACGTTACCCGTACAGGAGCCGATGCTCGCAGATAAAGAAGAGCACATCGTCTACCGCACCGATGTCAGTAAAGAGGCTGACAGATATCACTTCAAACTGAAAAAACCGCTGCACCAGTATAACTATGGCGAAATTTATAATTTGCGTATCCGGCGCGGCACGTTGAATGAGGAAGAGCGCTACAAAATCAATGAACACATTATGCAGACCATTATCATGCTGGATAATCTGCCATTCCCACGCACAATGGCTAATGTGCCGACGATTGCGGGTGGACATCATGAACGGGTAGACGGCAAAGGCTATCCATATCAACTTAATGATTCGCAGATGAGTATGCAGGTCAAAATGCTGGCGATTGCCGATGTTTTCGAAGCATTAACGGCCATCGACCGACCGTATAAACCGGGGAAATTGCTCTCTGAAGCGCTGGGTATCATGGTCAGTATGGTCAATGAACATCACCTGGACCGGGAGCTGTTTATCCTCTTCCTGCAATCGGGCGTCTGGCTTGATTATGCACAAACCTATCTGGATCCCGAGAAAACGGACAACGTGAATGTTTCGGCCCTGGTGGCAAAAATTAAGCCGCAGCACGTTGAGGGGGTAACGCCAGAAACCAGCCCGGCTTAAATACCGTAGGTCGCTGAGCCGAAGCGAGCAGGGCATCCGCTCGCTTCGGGTTGCGCAGTCTTATTCAAATAAACTGCGATGAAGCGCGTTTACCGCGCTGTCTGAGGAGGCGGCCGGCAACAGGAAACAGAGCGTATGGTCGGACGCACCGTGGCAAATCATCCGCATGTGATGTTTTTCCAGCTCAGTGAACACATCTTTGCAGACACCTGACGCCTGAGTCAGGTCGTTACCGATGAGCGTCACCAGGTCCAGGCCGGTTTCCAGCTCAACGCGACAGCGGGACGAGAGTTCGGTCAACAACGAGGTGGTCAATGAGTCTGCATCACCGGAGGTCGCGCCCGATGCGTTGAGGATCAGCGCAATGCTGGTTTCTGAGGTGGTGACCAAATCAATCACCGTATTATGTCGCGACAGCACCGCAAACATCTCAGCTAAAAAAACGCAGGCCGGTTGGGTATTCAGACTGTGCAATTTCAGCAGCGTCTGTTTACGACGCACGGCCAGCGCCCGGTAGCGGGGTGGGTTATCCGCATGGCAACACACCAGAGTGCCGCCCGCCGACGGGTTTTTACTGGAGCCCACAAAGACCGGTATATTTTTGCGCATCGCAGGCAGCATAGTGGCCGGATGTAGCACTTTGGCGCCATAGGCCGCCATTTCGCTGGCCTCAGAAAATGAGACGTTATCCATGCGCTGCGCCTGGGGAACAATGCGGGGATCGGTGGTGTAAATCCCGGCAACATCGGTCCAGATATCCACACGTGCGGCGTGTAATGCCTCGCCAAACAGTGACGCGCTGTAATCGCTACCGCCGCGACCCAGCGTTGTCGTATGCCCCTTCGCATCACTGCCAATAAAGCCCTGAGTGATCACCAGCGCCTGTTCAAGACGCGGGCGTAGCTGTTTTTCCGCCAGTTCTGCGATTGCCCCAGGCATCGGTTCTGCACAGCCGAAACAGTCATTTGTGCGAATCACTTTGCGGGCATCGAACCACTGTGTTTCAACGCCGCGTTCGCGCAACACTTCAACAAACAGCAGGCTGGACATCAGCTCGCCGTGGCTGACTAACGCGTCGTTCAACGCCGTTGAACTGACGCTGGCCGCTTCTTCGGCAAGACGGCTGATGTTTTCGAGCAGATGGTCGATTTCCTGACTGATAGCGGTTGGCTGGCTCAGGCGGGAAATAATGTTGTACTGGATGGCGCGTAGCGTTTCGATTTTGTCCGTGCGTTCACCACTCTCCAGGCCAGCGGAAAGCTCCACTAACAGATTGGTGACGCCAGCAGAGGCGGACAATACAACCAGACGAACATCTTGATCGGCAAGGACGATGGAGGCACTACGGTTCATCGCGTCAAAATCAGCAACACTGGTGCCGCCAAATTTCGCAACAACGATTTGTGGATAAATGCGAGTCATAACAATCTCATATCAGGGCGCCATATAAGGAATGGCATGAAAATTTTCATTCTCGGCATAAGGGAAGCGGGCTGCGTGAAGGGGAGATACCCGTTACGTCAGCGGCTTACGCCTTACGAAATGTCCGCCCGCGAACATTTCTGGTTACAACCCAGGATGTTGCTCCCGTTGTCGATAACATGTTTGCCTGTAACGCGTTACCGGGGTGTTACTTATTTATGACTTAAATTATTAATTCCTTTTGCAATACGCGTTTCTTCTTTGTCGCGCAGGGTAAGCTTGCGAGAAAACGTCACGTTTTCTCGTTAGTTTTAACAAACGAAATCGTTGCTTTTACCCGCTATCGCGACGTGCGGGATTTTTATCGCGGGCATAGTAAGTGATTTAACCCGCCGGATCGATAATTTCCTTACGCTTTATGGCAAAGAAGTAAAAAAAATAATAATGCACTCAACTGCTTCCATCATCATTAACTTTAAATGACAGCAAAGGCAGAATAAATAACCATAATATAGGTTAAGGCGGCGTTGTTATCATGATGTTGTACATAAAACAGGCATTACTCACTAAGTAACAGAATTAGTTACAAATTATGATGCCTGCATTAAAGCCAGTTGCGTTGTTTCTCATTGATTTCAAATAAAAAAAGCTTAAACGGGTGTGGAAAATAAAATATTGAGTCCGTTGCTAAAAAAACATATATTAGCCGCGTTTTTTACACCCCCCCTTAAACATTAATTCAACCCGGCGTTAAACATACCCGCGGTTGTAGGAGTGATATGATGACGGATAAAGTCCGTATTGATACTTTGAGTGCTAATTCATTACCGCAAAGCAATGAAACCTTTTTAGCAAGACAAGCTGAGTTTGAATCCAATGTCCGCAGCTATCCGCGCAAATTGCCTTTAGCGATTGCCAAAGCACAGGGCGTTTGGATCACTGATGTGGAGGGCAATCAATACCTTGACTGCCTCGCAGGTGCCGGGACGATGGCGCTTGGTCATAACCATCCTGAAGTGCTTCAGAGCATCCAAAGTGTCATTACCAGTGGCTTACCGTTACATACGCTCGACCTGACCACGCCGTTGAAAGATGAGTTTTCATCTTATCTTCTGTCGCTGTTGCCGGGTCAGGGTAAAGAGTACTGCCTGCAATTTACCGGTCCTTCCGGCGCTGACGCCGTTGAAGCCGCACTGAAACTGGCGAAAAAGGTCACTGGCCGTTCTGGCGTGATCAGCTTCTCCGGTGGTTACCATGGCATGACCCATGGCGCGCTCTCCGTGACGGGTAACCTGTCACCGAAAGAAGCCGTCAACGGTATGATGCCAGAAGTCCAGTTTATGCCGTATCCGAACCAGTACCGCTGCCCGCTGGGTATCGGTGGTGAAGCCGGTGTCAAAGCGCTGACCTACTACTTCGATAACCTGATTAACGACGTCGAAAGCGGTGTGCGCAAGCCTGCTGCTGTGATCCTGGAAGCCGTACAAGGCGAGGGCGGTGTTAACCCGGCCCCGGCTGAGTGGCTGCAGCGGATCCGTAAAGTGACCCAGGAACACGGCATCATGCTGATTATCGACGAAGTGCAGGCTGGTTTTGCCCGTACCGGTAAATTGTTCGCCTTTGAACACGCGGGCATTGAGCCTGACATTATTGTCATGTCCAAAGCTGTGGGTGGCGGTCTGCCGCTGGCTGTACTGGGTATCAAAAAACAGTTTGACGCCTGGGCTCCGGGTCACCACACCGGGACGTTCCGTGGCAACCAGTTGGCAATGGCTACCGGCCTGACCACACTGAAAATCCTCAAAGACGATCGCATTGCCGATAAAGTCGCTGTACAGGGCGAGTGGCTGAAAGGCAAACTGGCCGAGCTGCAGCAACGTTACCCGGTTATCGGTCACATTCGCGGTCTGGGTCTGATGATCGGTATCGAGATCGTGAAACCGAACGAAGCGCAGGATCACATGGGTTGCTACCCGGCTGATGGCGAACTGTCTGCGCTGCTGCAGAAAGAGTGCTTCAAAGCGGGTCTGATTCTGGAGCGCGGTGGCCGTAACGGTTGTGTACTGCGTCTGCTGCCTTCGCTGCTGATCAGCAATGCAGAACTGGAAATCTTCCTGGATAAATTTGAAACCGCGTTGCTGAACGCTGGCGTTAAGCCTGTTTAATCGGAGTTGTCGATCGCATGTCTGATATTAATCCGATTCTGTCAGGTTCTGAGCAGAGCATTGCTGCCTATCAGGACGCCATTGAGCAAAGCACGAAAGCCGTTGTGCAATGGTTACAGCAACCTGAGATGTATCAGGGCAAGACCGTCGAGCAGCTCCGCGAGCGCATCAAGTTAGAGTTCAACTCTCAGGGCCTGGGTAACCAGGCCGCTATTGACCGCGCCGTGGAGTACTTCCTCAAAGACAGTCTGTCCGTGCACCACCCGCAGTGCGTGGCGCATCTGCACTGCCCGAGTCTGGTGATTAGCCAGGCGGCGGAAGTGCTGATTAACGCCACCAACCAGAGTATGGACTCCTGGGATCAAAGCCCGTCAGCCACCATCATGGAAGTGAAGCTGGTTGAATGGCTGCGTGAGCAGGTCGGTTTCGGGGCGGGCGACGCGGGTGTGTTCACCAGCGGCGGGACGCAGAGTAACCTGATGGGCCTGATGCTGGCGCGTGATGCATTCTTCGCGCGTCAGGGTCACTCCGTTCAGCAGAACGGCTTAACGGGCGATCTCAGCAACCTTAAAGTGTTCTGTTCTGAAAATGCGCACTTCTCTGTGCAGAAGAATATGGCGCTGATGGGGCTGGGCTACCGTTCTGTCACGCTGGTAAAAACGGACGAATTCTCACGCATGGACGTGAGCGATCTGTCTGAGAAACTGGCGCAGGCGAAAGCCAATGGTGAGCAGGTGATGGCGATTGTCGCAACCGCCGGCACGACCGATGCGGGCGCTATCGATCCGCTGGCCGATATCGCAGCACTGGCGGCAAAAGAAGGGATCTGGGTTCACGTCGATGCAGCCTGGGGCGGCGCACTGCTGCTGTCCGAGAAGTATCGTCATTACCTGAACGGTCTTGAGTTAGTGGATTCCGTGACACTGGACTTCCACAAACAGTTCTTCCAGACCATCAGTTGCGGCGCATTCTTGCTCAAAGATGCCCGTCACTATCAACTGATGCGTTACCAGGCGGCTTACCTGAACTCCGATTTTGACGAAGAGCACGGTGTTCCAAACCTGGTATCGAAGTCTTTACAGACCACCCGTCGTTTTGACGCCCTGAAATTGTGGATGGGCCTTGAAGCACTGGGTCAGAAGAAATATGCCGAAATCATCGATAACGGTGTAACGCTGGCGCAGGATGTGGCCGCCTGGGTTCTTGAACAGCCGCAACTGGAACTGGTCATGAAACCGCAACTGGCGAGCGTGCTGTTCCGCTTCCGTCCGGCGCAGGGTGATATGGCATTTGTTGCCCTGTTGAACCAGCGTATCGGCGATGCGCTGCTGGCTTCTGGCGCGGCGAACGTGGGTGTAACCGAAGCAGATGGCATCACCTGCCTGAAACTGACGTTGCTGAACCCGACCGTCAACCTGCAGGACGTTAAAGTGCTGCTGGAAAGCGTGAAAGCGTGCGGTCAGCAACTGCTGAACGCCTGATTTAGCCCCTGAGCCTGTAAAAACCGACAGCAGAAATGCTGTCGGTTTTTTTATGCCTGCTCAGTTGCGCCCGTTCACCGGCAGATTCAGATCTGGCCCGATGTAGCGACCGCGCGGGCGAATCACCTTACAGGTGTTGATTTGCTCCATCGCATGCGCCAGCAACCCGACGCTGCGGGCGATGGAGAAAAGCGCAAAGGCCGCATCGCCCTGTAGCCGGTAACGTGTTACCAGGGCGGCCAGCACCGCATCAATGTTGGGATAAAGCCCGGTCAGGGTCGTGACCTTTTCGATAAATTTGGCGATCTCTTGCGGCGGCTCGAACTCTTCCAGCAGGGCAACCGCGCGCGGGTCGCCATCGGGATACAGATGGTGGCCGAAGCCCGGAATCGGCAGCGCCGAGGAGAGATAACGGTTAACCACCTGCTCGGCACTGGAACGCTCGACCTCATCTAACAGCGCTTTCACGCGCGGGGTGGCATCGCCATGCAGCGGGCCGGTAAAGGTCGCCAGCCCGGTCAGCAGACAGGCGGGTAACGATGCGCCGTTAGAGGCGGCAATACGCGTGGCGAACGCGGAGCTGGTCAGCTCATGATCGGCAAGCAGCACCATCGCTTTGCGCAGGAGATCCGCCACATCCTTTTCTTTTCCCCAGCCCTTTGCGAGACGCTGATGAATCAGCAAAGAGGGAGTATTTTCGGCACCAAATGTCGAGGCCAGATGGCCGACCAGGTTTGCCGCTTCTGCATGCAGTACGCGTGGCGTGCGCGCATGGGTGGAGTGGCCCGTGGCGGTTGCCGTTGCCAGCGCGACAAACGCATGCGTGCGATCCGGCGGATAGGGCGGGTAATCACGCGCCTGAACGGAAAACGCGTCCAGGCTTTCTGCGTCCCATAGCAGGCGGGCGGTTTCTTCCAGCGTCGCCTCTTTAGCAAAGTTGATCACATCTTTTCCCCGGTAAAACAGACGACCACGGGCAAACGTCGAGATAGCTGTCGGAATACTGGGTTCGGTGCCAAAAAGGGTATTTGCGGCGAGCGTTTCCCGTTTCCGGCCTTGCTGCTTCTTCTGTTTCAGCTTCTGAATATTCTCGGCGCTGTACAGGCTGCGGCGTATGTTGTGTGGATCCGGATGGGAGGCAATCAATCCACGGCTAACGTATGCATAGATGGTTTGCGCACGCACGCCGAGAAAGTCCTGAACCTCCTCCAGCGTAAGCCATGGCGCTACTTTAGTCTTGGGTTCCATCATTGAGCCTGATCACCACTGAACCGAATCAATAAACTTTATATTTCAGTCGTTGTTCAATCAATGTTGATTAACATAATCAACTGATAGCCAGGTCGCAAAATGGTGAGATATTGGTGAGGACGTGACATAAAGCGAGGAAATAAATACTCTGCCGCTTCGTTTTCTCATTGCATGGCATTTTGAGATACCTGAATAAGGATGTTGTCAACGAAGAGATGCAATCTATCGCTCACTCGTCACACTCCTGAGTTCTGATGACAGATATTTATATTGATTAATTTAATCAAGATTGATCCTGACAAGACCTTATTCTACCGTCAAATAAGTACTCAATGATAAAAACGACAAAATGAATGACGGTAAATATAAAACATTAATTATAACGACTACCGCACATTTTCGTCGGCAAGAACACTTACCCATAATTATTACCTCTCTGAAATTGCAGGGCGGTAAATAAAAGAACACCTACAAATCCATGAAGGACAAAAATATGAACCATGTGCAACAACAAGAGCTTGCAGAGGCAGCAAGAGAGGCCGACATAGCAACACCGCGAAAGGCAACACGCATTCGATATTACATGCTGGGTCTTATTTTGTTTGCGACAATCCTTAATTTTGTCGACAGGTCGTGTATTGGTATTTTGGCCCCGTTTATTAGTAAAGATCTGACTCTCGATAAAGTTCAGATGGGACAGATATTCGCGGCATTTGGCCTGACATATGCCTTTGCGCTTATCCCCGGCGGTATTATTGCCGACGTGCTAGGCTCCCGTATTGCTTACGCTTTTTCGCTGATTACCTGGTCGCTGGCGACCATGACGCAAGGGCTGGCAAGCGGATTTAATATGCTGTTCGGTTCACGACTGGCGATTGGGGCCCTTGAAGCACCGGCTTTTCCCTCTAATGCACGCGCGGTCACCATGTGGTTTCCGACCAGCGAAAGGGGATTTGCGACCAGCGTATATGTTATGGGGCAATACATTGGTACTCCCTTATTCACCGGTCTGATTTTATGGATGGCGAATGGTTTTGGCTGGCGTTCAGCTTTTTATCTGACCGGTGGCGCTGGCGTGCTTTTCGGTATTCTGTGGTACTTCTGGTACCGCGATCCGCTCAATCATCGCTCGGCAAATGCGGCGGAACTGAAGCATATTCGTGAGGGCGGCGGCCTTGTTGGTAAAAAAGAGCGTGACCGTTTTGACTGGAAAAATGCGCTGCGCTTGTTGAAACACCGTCAAATTCTGGCGATTTGCCTGGGTAAATTCTGCAATAATGCCATCCTGGTATTTTTCACCACCTGGTTTATGACTTATCTCGTCGAAGAGCGTCAGATGACGATGATTAAGGTGGGGATTTTCCAGGCGTTGCCATTTCTCGGCGCAACAGCAGGGATTCTGTTAGCGGGTTTCTTCTCTGATTATTTCATTCGCCGTGGTTATTCTATGTCAGCAGCGCGCAAGGCGCCGTTGATCATCGGTACGCTGCTGGGGTCTTCTATTTTACTGGTTAATTTCGTCACCTCGAATGAGTTGATTATCGCTATTTTAACCGTCTCTTTCTTTGCGCAGGGGGTAGGGTCGTCGTCCTGGGCTGCCGTGTCGGAAATTGCACCACGGCAATATATTGGGTTAACCAGCAGCATCACCAGTCTTGCCGCTAATATTGCTGGCGTCACCACGCCGATCATGATTGGTTATATTCTGCATGCGACGGGCCAGTTCTTTTGGGCGCTCAATATGATGGGGATTATGTGTTTGATTGGCGCATTCGCCTATTCATTCCTTCTCGGGCCATTATCCCGAATTGAAATGGATTAACGCGATTGGCGAAATAGCACGTTAAATGCCACCGCGATTGTGTACTGATTTATTCAGCCTGCGCCGTTAAATAATCAAACCGTCATACGGTCAGGCTGGAATTATAACGAGGGAGAGAGAAGTGATTAAGTTCAAATGGGACCATTTACAACTGCGCAGCCCGGACCCGGAATTGACCGCGTCATGGTTTGAGCGTTGCCTGGATGCAGAAATTATCCGTAAGCCAGGCAAAGTGGATATTCGCCTTGCCGGAATCGATATCTTTATCGCGCCAGTGACTGAAGGCGATGGCGTTGCGCCAGCGCCACTGCCGCCATACCAGGGGCTGGACCATTTTGGCCTGACGGTCGACAACCTCGATGACGTGGCCGCCGAATTAAAAAAACGCGGCGTGGTATTTACTCAGGAGCCAAAAACGCTTCGTCCCGGTGTGCGCGGGTGCTTTATTCGCGGACCGCAAAATATCGCCATTGAAATACTTGAAAGAGACCTGCCATAAATTCAGCAGTGCGCAGGCAATAACGACTAACACGCCAGCCATTGATTGGCGCAACTATGGATCTGATGTTATGAAACCCAGTATTTTACAGTTAAACCCTATTTTAATTCCCGCGATTAGCGAGAAACTGAACGCCCTCTATACCGTTTACCGTTACTTTGAGATCGACGATAAAGAGACCTTTATTAAAGAACACGGTAATAGCATTCGTGGCGTTGTCTCCGGTGGTCATACGGGTATTAGCAATGCGCTTATGGAAAAACTGCCCGCGCTTGAAGTGGTCGCTATTAATGGCGTTGGTGTGGATGCGGTCGATCTGGACTACGCCCGCAAACGTGGAATTCATGTTACCGCCACGCTTGGCGCGCTGACAGAAGATGTGGCTGACCTTGCCATTGGCCTGCTGATCGCGACCTGTCGCGGTATCTGTTCCGGCGACCGTGTGGTGCGTAACGGCCTGTGGGCGAAAAATCCGCATCCGGGTTCCATTCCGCTTTCCCGCCGTTTCAGCGGCATGCGGGTCGGCATCGTCGGAATGGGCCGGGTAGGGCGCGCCATTGCCGCCCGCGCATCAGCATTCGGATGCCCGATCAGCTATACCGACCTGCATGCCATGCAAGACCTTGATTACCCGTTTATTGCTGACGTTCAGGAACTGGCCCGCCGGAGCGACGCGCTAATCCTTTCCGCTTCTGCGGACAAAGCGGAAGGCATTATTAATGCCGCCGTCCTTGATGCGCTGGGGCAGGATGGTTTCCTCGTGAACATCGCTCGCGGAAAACTGGTCAATGAACCTGATCTGGTCTCGGCGTTAACCGAAGGACGCATCAGCGGTGCGGGGCTTGATGTTTTCGTTGATGAACCGAATGTTCCTGAGGTGCTTTTTGGCCTGGACAGCGTTGTGTTGCAGGCGCATCGCGCCAGTGCCACGGTGGAGACGCGTACCGCGATGGGGGAAATGGTGCTGGCGAGTCTTGCCCAGGCGCTTTCCGGACAGCGTCCCGAGAACAGTCTGACCCGTTGAGCAGGACTGCTATTATTTTGTTTATCAAACTATTAAATAAAGGAAGCAGTGATGATCACCTCAAGAAAGATTGCCCTGGTCACCGGCGCGGGCACCGGGATTGGCAGGGCAACGGCGCTGGCGCTGTTCCGTGCCGGCTATTTTGTTGTTCTCGCTGGCCGTCGTCTGGATCCGCTACTGGAGACAGTTGCCGCGATGGAAGATAGCAGTGAAGGTGGCCAGACCATGGTCGTACCGACTGATGTAACCGACCCCGAATCGGTCAATGCGCTATTTGCGCGGATCAAGGATAAGCTCGGGCGCCTTGATGTGTTGTTTAATAATGCCGGAACCAATTTTCCCGGTATCCCCTTTGAAGAGCTGAGCTACGAGAAGTGGTCCGCCGTGGTGAATGTCAATCTGACCGGAATGTTCCTTTGTGCTCAGGGCGCATTCCGCCTGATGAAGGAACAAACTCCGCAGGGGGGCCGTATCATTAACAATGGGTCTGTTTCGGCGCACGCGCCGCGTCCTGATTCGGCAGCCTATACGGCAACCAAGCATGGCGTGACCGGGCTGACGAAGAGCATTTCGCTCGATGGCAGAAAGTACGATATCGCCTGTGGGCAGATTGATATTGGTAATGCGTATACGGAACTATCGCAGCGGATGTCTAAAGGTGTGAAGCAAGCCAATGGTGAACTGGCGGTGGAAGCGATGATGGATGTGTCGCAGGTCGCTAACAGCGTGGTCTACATGGCCAGCGTTCCGCTTGATACCAATGTGCAGTTTATCACCGTGATGGCGACCAAAATGCCGTTTGTCGGGCGCGGTTAAACGCTCAGCAAGTCCATTTACATCCAGACTCAGTCCGGTTGCGCCTGACGCGTAAACGGACTGAGGACTGTGTTTCTTATCCCTCTTTGGTGAAGGCCTTCGGGTAGGTTTTTTCGTAATAGCCTTTCATCTCACCCTCTTCAAGGGACAGCGCCCTCTTAAGATGCCATGAACAGAGAAGCAGCGGGGCTATCATTAACACGGCAAGCCCTGAAAAGAGCGTGAACGCACTCACACCCAGCCAGTGAATAAACCCGCCTGCTATCAGGACGCCGAAAGGGTTAACCAGACTCGAGAGAAACGCCGACATGGCCGCCATCCGTGTCCGATAATGTCCGGGGGTGGCGGTCGCTCTTAAGGTGCTGAGATTCACATTGATTAAGTTGAACGCCAGGCCACAGAAGAAGGCCAGCGCAATCGAGATGTTGATATCCGGGACCAGCACAATAGCCGGGACGCTCCCACCCAACAAAATAAACCCGATAACGACATTCCAGAAACGTCCAACGTTTCGGGTTATTGCCGCATTAAGGTAGAGACTGCCGGCCAGTAATCCGATGGCGAAGGAAAATTCAAATGCCCCAAGGTACGAGGCGGGCAGGTGCAACTCCGTGCTTATCCAAAACGGAATAGTCACAGAAAAGAAGGGGAACATCGTAAAATTGATGAGCGCGGAAATTAAGGCGATGTGAAACTCTGATTTGACACGGTAGATAGCGACAAATCCGCCTTTCGTTTTGCTGAACCAGCTTTCACCTGCGCCTGGCGAATGCACGCACACAGGCCGTTTCGCAAGCAGAACGCAGGCCAGGCACGATAATCCTTGCAGTAACGCGGCGGCATAAAGCGCCAGGCCAATAGAAAACAACGCGATTAGCGAGGTGGCCAGCACCGGCCCGGTGAGCATAATCACGGAATTAATGGCCGAGCGGCTGGAGATGGCGCGTGAAACATGACCGTCATCGACCAGATCGGGGATCAGACCCATGATGGTGGGCTCTCTGACTGATGCCACCGCGCTCATCGCGATGAGGCCTGCGGTCAGTAAAACAAGGTGGAATTGCCCCGCCGAACAGGCAAGAGAAAACAGCATCATGATGACGAAAACCGCGAGCTGACAGCCGTTAATAAACTTTACGCGGTGAAACCGATCGCCGAATGAGGCGAGAAAAGGCTTCAGGTAAATCTCGGCGGCAACGGAAAACGCGATCAATGATGAGAAGGCGACCGCTGAATGGGTTTCCTTTAAGCACCACCATGCCAGAGCCAGACGGAATACATGCCCAGCCAACAGGCTGAGGGTCGTTGCGGTTTGTAAAAGGAAGAATGCGGGACCGAGGCGCATGAAGGCATTAAATTTCATCGTGCGTATCAAACATTATGAGGACGGATGAAGGAAACATTCCGTCAACATAACGTAAATTTGTTCCGGATGACAAAAAGAGAAGAGGATCCAGTAAATAAACGACTTAGCCGTCACAGTCTGTGTCCGTGGTGAAGCTGACGGAAAGGGCGCTCCAAACATAGAAATCAATGGATGTAGTTCGGTGGAATATTAAAGTTTACTGGCAGACTGCCTCAGAACAGTGATATCTCTTTTTGGCGATACCCCAAACATCCTCGCATATTCACGGCTGAAATGGGAAAGGCTCTCATAGCCGACAGCAAAGGCCGCCGTGGTGACATCAAAATGCTCATTCAGCATAAGCCGTCTTGCTTCATTCAGGCGCAGCCATTTCTGGTAGCGAAGCGGACTCATCCCGGCAAGTTGCCTGAAATGGTGGTGAAAAGAGGGCGTGCTCATCTGCACCCGACTCGCAAGCTCTTCAATACGTAAAGGCGATGCAATGTTGGTTTTCAACCAGTCAATGGCTTTGCCGATACGGTAACCATGCCCGTCTACGGCGGCAATCTGTCTGAGATGATCGGACTGGTCGCTCATCAAAAGCCGGTAATGTATTTCACGCTGAAGAAGAGGGCCAAGAACCGGGATTGCTTCTGGCTCGTCAAGCAATGAAAGCAGACGGCAGAAAGGCTCCAGCAGAACATCAGAAAGCGTACCGATTCCGACACCGGCCCCGGCATCTCTTTTTTTGACCGGAGCCAGGCCGCCCTGGGCAATTAATTCCATCAAAACGCGCTGGTCTAGTTTATAGGCTATACCAACGCATGGGCGGGATGCCGACGCTTTCAGCACTTCTGAACTGGCGGGTAAATCGAGAGACGTAATCAGAAATTTTTCCGCATCATATTGATAAGGTTTACCCCCAATCCACATGATCTTTGCACCCTCGGTTACCAGTACGACACTAGGAGGGACCAGGCAGCTTACCGGCGAAGCCGGCTCATTTCGCCGGAATAACTCCAGTCCGTCGACGGCTGTCGGGAAATCACCGGTACCAGGTGTGCGCGCCGTGATATCCCGGGTCAGCGTCCCGAGTAAGTCCTTAATCGAATTGCCTGTGATCATTTTGAATGCCTCAAACTCGTTACTTCTCTACGGCGTTAACTTACCAGCTCAAAAAAATGAAATATATGCTTTCACTGCAAGTTCATAGGATCAGGCAAAAAATACAGAGTTATTTAATAACACATTTCCCCAGGGATAACCAAAATAGCAATACTCAAGCAGGACCCTGACACAGTAAATCTGCTCATGACGATGAATATATTAAAACCGTTTATGCAAAAAGTACTCTTTAAATTTCCCGACAAGTCATCTGGAGAGAGTTATGACTGAAATACGCATACATGCTGTTTAAAAACTGAACTTCATATAAATCAATGAAAGGTTTTAATACCATGACCATAAAATTCTCAAAGCATTTTTTCAACGGCGCACTCCTTGCCGGTGCACTGTCCATGATTTCAACAGAATCTGCGCTCGCCCAGGCGACGCCAGGTGCATCGGATTCTGCTGTACGTCTGGTTCAGACGTGGGATAAAACCTTCCGAAGGAGTGACAAAGTGGATCATCAAAAAGTTACTTTTAAAAACCGTTATGGCATTACGCTGGCCGCAGATGTGTATCTTCCAAAAGATCGCGGAAATAAGAAACTTGCTGCTATTGTTGTATCGGGTCCTTTCGGCGCCGTAAAAGAGCAGGCGTCAGGTCTTTATGCACAAACGTTAGCAGAGCGTGGATTTGTAACGCTGGCTTTTGATCCTTCCTATACCGGGGAAAGCAGTGGGGAACCGCGCAATATTGCCTCTCCTGATATCAATACCGAAGACTTTATGGCTGCAGTCGATTTCATTGGATTGCAGCCTTATGTGGATCGTCAACGTATCGGTGTCATTGGGATCTGCGGCATGGGTGGTATTGCATTGAATGCCGTTGCCGTTGATAAACGCGTAAAAGCTGTCGTTGCGAGCACCATGTATGATATGAGCCGTGTTATGTCGAAAGGGTACAATGACAGTGTAACCCCTGAACAACGCGAGCAGGCGCTTGAAAAACTGAGCCTTCAGCGCTGGGAAGATGCAGCAAACGGTAAACCTGCATATCAGCCTCCTTACAACAAACTGAAAGGTGGCGAAGCGCAGTTCCTCGTAGACTATACGGACTACTATATGACAAAACGTGGATACCATCCGCGTGCGGTCAACTCCGGGAACTCATGGTCGGTAACAACGCCGATGTCCTTCATGAATTTCCCGCTGATGACCTATATTAAAGAAATATCTCCGCGTCCTGTCCTGTTTGTACATGGTGAAAAAGCGCATTCGCTTTATTTCTCCAAAACGGCATACGAGGCGGCAAATCAACCAAAAGAACTTTTGATTGTTAAAGATGCCACGCATGTTGATTTGTATGATCGCATGGATAAAATTCCGTTCGACAACATCACGGCATTTTTCAATAAATACCTTAACAACTAATAAATATTGCTCCGCGGCGTTCTCAGATGCAGTGGCTAAAACGCCATCGCACTGTTGTTTTGCGTATTAAGAGTGACAAGCATTAAAAATATCTAAATATCAAAGCAAGGTTTAATCATGAAAAACTTTACGTTTCATAACACGACGAAAATAATTTTTGGGCGTGATCAAATTCCAGAAATTGTCAATGAAATTCCAAAAGATAATAAAGTCATGATTATCTACGGAGGCGGGAGTGTTAAACGTAATGGCACACTGGAAAAGGTTCGGGGTTCGCTGAAAGACCATACGATTTATGAGTTCGGGGGCGTCGAAGCTAATCCTCATTACGAAACGCTGATGCAAGCTGTTGCACTCGTTAAGGATAAAGGCGTCGATTTTTTGCTGGCACTAGGTGGGGGATCGGTTATTGACGGCACCAAATTTGTCGCAGCGGCTGCGTGCTACGACGGTGATGCCTGGGATATTGTCAAAAGTTACGGGAGCGTTGTTAAAAAGGCTCTACCGGTCGGCTGTGTTCTGACCATTGCCGCGACAGGTTCAGAAATGAATAATGTCGCAGTTGTTACAAGGGCAGAAACAAAAGATAAGCTGTTTTTTGCATCCCCATACGTTATGCCGCAGTTCTCAGTTCTGGAACCTGAACTGACATTTACGTTGCCCCAACATCAGACGGCGAATGGAGTGGTGGATGCGTTTGTGCATGTCCTTGAGCAATATGTGACATTTCCAGTAAATGCCAAAGTACAAGATCGTCTGGCAGAAGGGCTACTGAACACATTGAAAGAAGAGGGGCCTAAGGTGTTGGTAAATCCGACGGATTTCGATGCCAGGGCAAACATTATGTGGGCTGCAACAATGGCACTGAACGGCCTGCTCAGTACGGGGACGCCTGCGGACTGGGCATCGCATCTGATCGGGCAAGAAATTACTGGTCTGTATGGTCTGGATCATGCCTGCACGCTGGCGGTAATGATCCCAGCCATCTGGAAATTCAACCTGGCCGACAAAAAACAGAAACTCGCACAGTATGGTGAACGCGTCTGGAATATCCCCGCATCTGATACCGAAACGATGGCCATTCAGGCTATCGATACAACGGTAGCGTTTTTCGAATCAATGGGCATTAAAACCCGCTTATCTGATTATGGTCTGGGAGAGGATAGTATTCCGGCAGTAATCGATAAATTTAAAGAACACGGGCATGTTGCCCTGGGCGAGCATGGAAATATTACGCCGGAGAAAGTCGAGGCTGTTCTGAAAATAGCGTTGTAACCTTCGAAATAACAACGATTTTATTCATAGAAAGAGAAATGATTTTTTATTTTAAAGGAGGAAAGGCTCATGTCCTGGAACCTTGACCTGTTAGCAAAAATCGATAAGGCTGACGACCTTAAAATTGCGCCATTCCATCCTGATATGACGACCACCGGTACGCCAACGTGGATTTGGGAAGTGACGGTAGATAACCGACTTTTCGTGCGCGCTTATAGTGGCAAGGAGTCAATGTGGTATCAGGCGGCACTGGCTCAACAGGCCGGTAAAATATTGGCTGTTGGGCAGGAGTTTTATGTTGTGTTCGCAATGACAACAGATCCTGAACTGGAAAGAAAAATAGACCAGGCCTATCTGAAAAAATACGCCAGAAGTAACTATGTTGCCGCAATGACAGGGACACGCGCCAGAGCGGCCACGGTCGAGATATTACCTGGCTGATTTGGCTTATAAAAGTATTACGTTTTCGCCAGGGCAGGTTTCTTCCTGGAAGACGTCATACTGTCCCGAAACGTTTCTTTGTGGGCGATGATCTGGACATGCCAGACACAGAGTCTGGCATGCACTCATTATCTGATGCCTGACAGGGCAGAACCAGAAATGACCGAGGCACTGATTCTACGGCAGGCGGTAGCGACTTATGCAGTTGCTTATGTGAATATCCAATTTAACATAATATACATTATGCGCACTAAGGTAAGATGCCGCAGAATCCGGCTTTGTTTAGTCATCCTTGTTCTGGTCATTTGTCGCCTTTGAATGCGTGTTCAGCGGCGCCACCGCGCTGACCTTTATCATTCTTCACTGCCGACTCTGCCACTATTTTCATCTGTTGGCGTTCCCTGATGAAATCGCATCTGCCAGTCCGTTGTTTCGCTTGTGCGCTTCACCCACAACGATGTTCGCAATGTCTGTCGACCGATGCGGCCTTGCTCATCAACCGTAAAACTTCGGTACGTCAATAACACGCACGCGTCATCCACCACAGATAACGCAAAATCATCGGACTGGATTTTCTGATCACCGGTTTCCATGACTAACGCACGGATGACATGTTCTCTGTCGTACCGCTGACCTGAACGGCCAATTTCAAAAAAATCGCGGTGCAGTAATTTCTCCAGCAACGTTTTCTGACTTCGCGTTTTCGCATGATGAAGTTTCTGCTCATTCTGTATGAGTAATGCCAGCACATCTTGTGTCATCACAATGTTCCTGTTTGTTCGCTAACGTTTCGCCGATCCTGTTTCGCGCCAGGCCGACACTCACGACCACTATTTCTGCTCTTGCGGTCTTACCGTTACGTTTCAATTCATTTGCGCTTTAATTCAAATTCTTAACGCATAAAAATGCCTTAATAACAAATGATTACCATTACCGTTGACACCCTTTCCCTGGCATTGTATAAAACCGCGCCTTGTTATTAATTCTCATTTACGATTTTACCCGTTTCCTGCCCTGGAAACTCGCTAACGAAGGATAGCGTTACATGAAAAAGGTCATCAGTGCTTTAGGATTGGTTTTCGCTTCGGTCAGTTCCGCGTTTGCTACTACCTACCCTGTCACCATCGAAAATTGCGGATACAAAGAAACATTCACCAAAGCCCCTGAGCGCGTCGTCGCGCTGGGCCAAAACACTGTTGAGATCCTTCTGTTACTTGGCCTCGAGGACAAAGTGGTTGCCAGCGCATTCTGGCCGACAAAAGTGTTGCCTTCACTTGCAGAAAAAAACAGTAAAATCAAAAATCTGACCGTTGAAATCCCGACACTCGAATCCATCCTCGCCCAAAACCCGGACTTCGTTCCTGCCCAGATCCCTCTGTTACTGGGGCCGGAAAGCAAAGTCGCTAAACGTGAAGATCTCAGCACCGTTGGCGTCAATAGCTATATGTCGCCGGGGATGTGCGCCACGAAGAAAGGCGTTGGCGATATGTACGGTAGCCGCCAGAAGCTATGGGATATGAGCTTCCTTTACCAGGAAATTATGGATTTCGCGACCATTTTCAACGTAGAAGATCGCGGTAAGGCGCTGATTGCCGATTTCAAAAAACGTGAAAATGATCTGCGTGCCGAGTTCAGCAAGAACAAAAAAGACCTCTCGTTTGTCTTCTGGTTCTCCAGCTCATCGCCGTCTGCTGATGCCTATGTTGGCGGCAAGAATAGCGCATCAGGATTTATCGCGAATGTCCTGGGCGGCCACAACGCCATTACCTCTGAAACTGAATGGCCAACGGTTGGCTGGGAAAGCATTATCGCCGCTAACCCGGATGTCATCGTCGTCTCCAGTCTTGACCGCAACCGCTGGGCACTGGATAACGCCGAAGAAAAAATTAAATTCCTGAAAAGCGATCCGGCCGTCAGCCAGCTCGATGCTGTTAAAAAAGGTCACATCGTCGTGATGGACGGCCAGGCGATGAACCCGACAATTCGTACTATCTATGGTGCTGAACAGGTTGCCGAACAGCTCAGAAAAATGGGACTGAATTGATGAGTTCTGCAGTACAACAGGCCCGCCAGGGCCTGATACTCACCACATCAACAGTGCTGGCGCTGATTCTTCTTTTTGTGGTGATTGCCACAGGCGTCAGCGTCGGCGAACTGTCCATTCCGCTTAGCAGCGTCTTTTATGCGCTGACCAACAAAGCCGGATTCACCGACATGCCACTCAGCCGCATCCATGAAAGTGTGATCTGGGATTTCCGTCTTAGCCGTGCGTTGGTCGCAGCCTGTTGTGGTGCGGGGCTGGCGATGTGTGGCGCCGTTTTGCAAAGTCTGCTGAAAAATGCCCTGGCGGAACCCTATGTACTTGGCGTATCCGCTGGCGCGTCAACGGGTGCCGTCTCGGTTGTGGTGCTCGGTATCGGTACTGGCGCAGTTTCCCTTTCCGCAGGTGCGTTTGCCGGGGCCTTTGCCGCTTTTGCGTTTGTCGCCTTTCTCACCAACGGCGCACGTGGCGGTAATGAGCGTACGATTCTGGCGGGCGTCGCGGCATCCCAACTCTTCAACGCCATCACGGCGTATACCATCAGTACTTCCGCCAGCGCACAACAGGCGCGTGACGTGATGTTCTGGCTCCTTGGCAGCTTTAGCGGCGTTCGCTGGCCGGAGTTTCAACTGATACTGGTCGTTCTGCTGGCTGGTCTTGCGGTATGCCTTTTTTACTCTCGCGCACTGGATGCCTTTACCTTTGGCGACGATGCCGCAGCGTCACTTGGTATCAATGTTCCCGTGGTTCGCCTGATCCTCTTTACTGCCACAGCGCTGATGACTGCCACCATTGTCAGTATGGCGGGATCTATCGGCTTTGTCGGTCTGGTCGTGCCGCATATGATGCGCTTTTTCTTCGGCCCGCTTCACCGTACGTTACTGATTGCCAGTGCGCTGGCAGGCGCAATCCTGATGGTGCTGGCTGATATCGCCTCCAGAATGCTGATCGCACCGCAGAGCCTGCCGGTCGGCGTAGTCACCGCGCTGGTTGGCGTGCCTTTCTTTGCTGTCATTATCTATCGTTCAAGGAACAAGTGATGAGCATCACTGCTGAAAACATTACCTGGAAGATAGCTAAGAAAACCATCGTCAATAATGTCTCACTGGCTGTCTCCCAGGGACAAACGGTGGGATTACTTGGTCCCAACGGTTCCGGAAAATCCTCGTTGCTGCGTATACTTGCCGGATTACGTCGCCCGCATGCAGGCACGGTTTCGCTCGATGGTCACGACATCGCCCGGATGCCTAAAAAGCAGCTTGCCCGTCGCATTGCCTTCGTTGAACAGCACGGGATGACCGAATCCAATATGCGGGTTCGCGACGTGGTAAAACTGGGGCGCATTCCGCACCATTCCGCTTTTTCTGGCTGGACATCTCACGATGATGAGACGGTAAATGCGGCGCTTGAACGGGTAGATATGCTCGGAAAAAGCGATCAGGGATGGCTGAGTTTATCGGGCGGTGAACGCCAGCGCGTGCACATCGCCAGGGCACTGGCACAGGTACCGAGCGAAATCTTGTTGGATGAGCCAACCAACCACCTGGATATTCATCACCAGATGCAACTGATGCAACTCATCAGTGAGCTGCCGGTGACCAGTATTGTCGCTATTCACGATCTTAACCATGCCTCGATGTTCTGTGACGCATTGATTGTCATGCAACAAGGCCAGGTGATTGCCACGGGCACCCCGCAGGAGATTCTGACCGAAGAGTTACTCTGGGAGGTCTTTCGGGTGAAAACGCATATTGAAATATCGGCGTTTCATGGCAAGAAGCATATTCACTACCTTATCTGAATAAGACTATCTGGATGCATTTACTTCGCCCCGCCACACACCTCTGGCCGCCCGTTTTACTGGGCAGCCAGTTTGTATTCAATATCGGTTTTTACGCTGTCGTTCCCTTTCTGGCGATCTTTCTTCGCGATGACATGCTGCTTTCCGGTGGAATGATCGGCCTGATTCTCGGGTTAAGAACCTTTTCACAACAGGGCATGTTTATTGTTGGCGGTGCCCTGTCCGACCGCTTCGGCGCCCGCAGCATCATACTTTGCGGCTGTGTTATCCGCGTGGTGGGGTATCTGCTGCTGGCACTGGGTGACAGTATCACGCCGATTATTCTCGGCGCTTGTCTGACAGGCATTGGCGGCGCCCTTTTCTCTCCGTCCATAGAAGCCTTGCTGGCAAAGGCGGGTACGGACAGTGAAGCGAGCGGCAAGCGCAACCGCGCGGAATGGTTCGCGCTCTTTGCCGTCTGCGGCGAACTTGGCGCGGTGCTCGGCCCTGTTCTGGGTTCCATGCTGGCCGGTCTGGGATTTCGCCAGGTCGCTCTGGCGGGGGCAGCGGTATTTATCGTTGCGCTTGGCGTGCTGCATTTTTGCCTGCCGCGCAATCCGTCACGCCAGACAACGCTGCATATTACGCCGTGGTGGACCACCTTTCGCCAGCCGCGGTTTGTGGCCTTTATTATCGCCTACAGTTCATGGTTATTGAGCTACAACCAATTATACCTGGCATTGCCGGTGGAGATTGCCCGCGCCGGCGGCAGCGAGAAGGATTTAGGTCCGTTGTTTATGTTGGCTTCGGGGCTGATCATTCTGTTTCAGCTTCCCCTCGCCCGCTTTGCCCGGCGCGTTGGCGCGGTGCGGATATTGCCCTGCGGCTTTCTGCTATTGTCCGCGTCATTTCTGAGTGTCGCTCTGTTCGCCGCATCGACGCCCCCGGACTCCTGGCTTCGCCTGCTGCCCGCCGCCTGTTTTGTTACGCTGCTGACGATGGGACAGATGTTACTGGTGCCCTCAGCAAAAGATTTGATCCCGCAATTTGCCGCGCCGTCCATGTTGGGTGCACACTACGGTGCACTGGCAACCGCTGGCGGTATTGCGGTGCTGGCGGGTAATTTCCTGCTGGGCAGCCAGCTCGACCGGGCTTTAACGCCCTCAGCCGATGCCATCTACCCCTGGTTGCAACTGGCGGTATTTCCCTTTGTAAGCGCTATCGCCCTGTTTTTTATTTGCCGGACCGGGCGGGGAAAAGAGAGCCGTTAACGCGTTATTTCTCCGCGCATGTCTCTGGATCGGTTTTTCACCCACTCTTTGTACATCCCCGGAGACATGCCCATCACGGCATTAAATGCGCGTCGGAATGCCGTTTCATCGTTGTATCCACACTCTGTTGCGACTTGTGAAACCGTCTTGCCGCGATTTTCCAGCAGCATAGCCGCTGTCTCCATGCGTACACGAGTAATAAAGCTTTTGGGACTTTCCTGCGTGAGTTCTGTCATTTTGCGATTGAGCGTTCTGGTGGTCATATTAAGTGATGCGGCAAGCTGCTCGACCGTTATCGATGGCTCCTGAAAACGCACCAGGTGTTCGGCTTTAATGAGTAACGGATGGCGCGAATTCAAAAATCCCGCCGGGGCATAGAGATGTTGTGAGAGTGGCTGGCTATCAGCAACGGCCATATCAGCAGTCAGTTTTGCCATCTCATCGCCCGCGTACAACCTGACAACGTGTATCGCCAGATCCACCCATGAAAGCGGCCCGCCGGTGGTGATGATATTCCGGTCTTCCACCAGCGCTTTCCCCCAGACGGGTTTTGTAAGCGGATAGCGTTCCCGGAACGTGTGATATAACCACCATGTTGTCGCGCACATCCGTCCGTTTAACAGCCCGGCTTCTGCCAGAATAAAGCCTCCCGCGCAGGCACCGGCAACGGCACATCCTTGCTGATATTGTGCTTTTACCCACCGCGCTGCATCGGTGATTGCCGCTTTGGAAAGCGGATATTTTTCTTCATCAAGACGCATGCCGCTGGCAATAATCAGCGAATATTTATCGCTCTCAAAGGATCCTTCACTTTCAATCCGCCTGCCCTGCGCATCGATGACGGGATGACCATCCGCTGTGACGATCTGCGCGCTAAAACCCGGTTCATTACCGGTATCGCGATGACACAGCGCCGGGTTTTGCTCAGCCACCTGATTTGCGAGCCAGAACATATCAGACAACCCCGAGAGGGCCGATTTCATACTTCCCGGCACCGCGAGTAAGGCAATTTTCATCATCAAGTCCTGAAAAACACAATGTCCGATTTTGCATGATACCTGTCATTAATGACACTTAATATCGCTTTCGGCATGGCGTTACACTCTGGAAACGTTATTTATACGCATCGGGATACCCTGCTATGTCCTTTTTCATCAATAAAATCATGCGACACGCGTCGTTTCTGCTCTGCCTCATTTTTGCAACAAGCGCTGGCGCACAGGAGTCAATCATCAAAAACATCGTTCTGGTTCATGGCGCATTTACCGATGGATCGAGTTGGTCCGCTGTCACTGCGCTCCTGCAGGCCAAAGGGTATAACGTTACCGCCGTACAAAACCCGCTGACTTCTCTTAACGATGATGTGGCGGCAACGGAGCTCGTCCTGCAACGGCAACACGGCGACGTACTGCTTGTCGGCCACTCCTGGGGTGGCGCGGTGATTACCCAGGCCGGAAATGCTGAAAACGTGAAAGGGCTTGTCTATCTGTCGGCACTGGTGCCCGACAGCGGTGAATCTGTTACCGATACCCTTACGCGCCTGAATGCCCCCATGAGTGGGATGCAGCCAGATAACAACGGCTTGATTTGGTTGGATAACCCGGAGATATTCCAAAACGTTATGGCAAATGATCTGCCTGAGCCTCAGGCGCGTTTACTTGCCGCAGCACAACAACCGATAGCAGCGAAAGCCTTCAATGAAAAAGTGAACCATGCCGCCTGGCGCAATAAGCCGTCGTGGTATTTAGTCACGGAAAATGACAACGCGCTTAACCCTGCCGTACAAAACTTATTGGCGCGAGAAGCTGGCGCTAATATCACCCACCTCCCGTCAAGTCATATGTCAATGGTATCGCACCCGAAGGACGTTGCGGCGCTTATTGATAAAGCAGCACACAACCTTAAACAGTGACATTACACAGGTGTATTTATCATGCAAATCCTACATATCGACTCCAGTATTACATTGGAAAATTCTGTTTCCCGTCAGTTATCTTATGAAGTTGTAAAAGCGCTAACGGAAAACGGACAGTGTGAAAATATTATTTATCGTGATCTGGTTAAAGACGAAATACCTCATTTAACGGGCGACATTGCTGCCGGGTTCAGAGCAGTATCTGGCGCAGCGACCACGCCTGAACTGGCCACTGAATATGCCCTTTCAGAAAAGATCGTCAACGAGTTTCTGACCAGCGATATGATTGTCATTGGTGCTCCGATGTACAATTTTACGGTCGCCAGCCAGTTGAAAGCGTGGTTAGACAGGCTCGCGCAACCTGGTAAGACGTTTCACTACACGGCAAATGGCCCGGTGGGGCTTGCGACCGGTAAGACAGTGGTTGTGGCTTCTGCGAGAGGTGGTTTCTATCACAACACGCCCCTGTCAGAAATGGATTTTCAGGAACATTATTTGCGCCATTTCTTTGCTTTTCTGGGCATCACCCAGGTGGAATTTATTCGGGTCGAGGGGGCATCAAAAGGCGAAAATATTAAGCAGCAGGAAATATTGCGCGCGCTGAACGCTATTCCCCAACTTATTGACAGCATTACACACTAATAGGATCTCGCTATGTTATACGCCGTAACGCTGTATTATTTATGCTCTGAATCAGAGCTGGGTGCCCATATTGATGCGCATAAAAAGTGGCTGGTTGAGGGTATCAGTAAAGCAGGTGTCATCCTGGCCGGACCTCTCACAAGCGGTACCGGAGGGTATATTCTGTTTCACGGTGATAATGAAAAAGATATTTACGCGTATCTGGAAAAAGACCCGTTTGTCATACACAACAAGGTTACCGTGAATGTACTTAATATCGAGCCCATGTTGTGTTCAAATGCATTTCCTCCGCAATGGGCAGCAAATGCAAAGCTAATATAATGGAACAATAAGGGGGGTATTCCCCCTTTATTGATGTCAGTCGCTGTGTGCGCCGTTACCCCCTTGCCCACCCGCTTCCTGTTGACTTAAATTGTAATAAGCGTACATTTCAGGACATGAAGACATTCCTGATAATCGTTCCTGATGGCGGCATGTTGTTTGAAGCCGCCGGTATCGCCGACATCCTGATGCAGGCTAATCGTCTGCATGCACAAGACGGCCCGCAGCCGCGCTACCGCTTCTCTCTCGCTACGACCCAACCTCACCAGGTCATCCATGGTCAATCCGGGTTAAACCTGCTCGCCGATAGCCGTTTGCATGAAATCGACCCGCGAGAGCCCTGGGATACCATCATGATTACCGGACGCGGCGAGGATGAAGACGAAGGCACCGCGGTGGTCGACTGGCTACGCCTTGCTGCCCCCCATGCGCGGCGGGTGGTCTCTATTTGCGGTGGCGCGATGTTGCTGGCCGAAGCCGGATTACTCAGTGGACGAAGAGCAACCACCCACTGGCGACTGCTGGAAACCATGCAAACACGCTTTCCTGACATCACCCTCGAAGCCGGCCCCCTGTATGTTCAGGATGGCCCTGTCTGGACCTCCGGCGGCGTCAGTTCGGGCTTTGACCTGACGCTTGCGCTGGTTGAAGACGACTACGGGTTTAGCCTCGCGCTGGAAGTGGCGCAGAATATGGTGATGTATCTGCGTCGTCCTGGCGGTCAGCTCCAGTTCAGTCGTTACAATTTGCAGCAGGCCAGTAGCGTAGGTCCCATCAGTGACCTGCAAAGCTGGATCCTTACCCATCTGAACGAAGACTTGTCGGTAGACAAGCTGGCGGAACGTGCGGCGATGAGCCCGCGTAATTTTACCCGTGTGTTCACGCGCGAAACGGGGGCTCCACCGGCGCGTTACGTTGCCGAAGCACGTCTGGCCGCGGCGCGTAACCGGCTGGAACAAACCAACGAAACGCTGGACAAGATTGCCGCTGAGACCGGCTTTGGCAGCAGCATCAATTTACGGCGGATTTTCGAACGCCAGTTACACCTTACCCCTGGCGAGTATCGTCAGCGCTTCCACTGCCGCAAAATGGCGTAAAGTGATCCTTATTTGTCGTTTACGCCAAACCGCCGCCGACCTACAGTGATGTCAGACATCGGATAAGAAGGAGTTCATCATGGTTAAGGTCGGCATTAACGGTTTTGGCAGGATTGGTCGTAACGTACTGCGTGCTGCGCTGGGCGATAAAGAAATTCAGATTGTGGCGATTAACGATCTGACGGACAGCAAAACGCTGGCGCATCTGTTAAAACACGATTCACTACTGGGCACCCTTCCCGTTCCCGTCGAAGCAGGCGAAGGCCAGTTAATTGTCGATGGTCAGGCCGTACGGGTGTTTAGCGAACGCGACCCGGCAAATATTCCGTGGCGTGACGTTGGCGTCGATATTGTGATTGAAGCCACCGGCTTCTTTACCGATCGCGAAAAAGCCGCGGTACACATCAGCAGCGGCGGCGCGAAACGCGTGATTATCTCCGCTCCGGGTAAAAACGATGACCTGACCATTGTGCTGGGGGTTAATGACCAGCAATACGATCCCGCGCGCCATTTTGTTGTGAGCAACGGCAGTTGTACCACGAATGGTCTGGCCCCTGCCGCGCAGGTGCTGCATCAGAATTTTGGTATCGAACATGGCCTGATGAATACCACTCACGCCTACACCAACAGCCAGGCCTTACACGACCAGCCAGAAAAAGACCTGCGTGGCGCGCGGGCGGCGGCACTCTCCATCGTGCCGTATTCCAGCGGCGCGGCGAAAGCGCTGGGGAAAGTTATCCCGGAACTGGACGGACGCCTCACCGGTTATTCCTTACGTGTGCCGGTGCCGGTAGTGTCGATCGTTGACCTGACCGTGACCTTAAAACGCGATGTGACGGTAGACGAAGTGAACGCGGCTTTCCGCAACGCTGCCGAAGCCGGTCCGCTGAAAGGCATTCTGGGGTACAGCGACGAACCGCTGGTCTCCAGCGATTACCAGGGCGATCCGCGCTCGTCCATTATCGATGGGCTGTCGACACTGGTGATTGGCGGTAATCTGGTGAAAATCCTCGCCTGGTATGACAACGAGTGGGGCTTCTCTAACCGCCTGGTTGACCTTGCGAAAAAGATGGCACAGCGCGGGTTGTAATAACATCCGCATAAACGAAACCACGCTGCGGCGTGGTTTTTTCGTCTTATTACGATCAGAACGTCACGGGCGTGTTCACCCATAGCACTCTGGCGACCACGGTACCGATATTGCGGTAACCATGCGGGATCTGGCTCGGGAAATAGAACGAATCCCCCTGCTCCAGGGTCCAGACATCGTCTCCCAGACGCAGTTCCAGTTCACCTTCCAGCACATACCCCATCTCTTCGCCGTGGTGCTCAATCAGACCGTCACTGGCGACACCCGGCTCGATAATATGAATATTACCCTGCAGCAAACCGCCCTTGTGATGCCAGGTCAGGTTCTCAAGCTCAATCCCCCCTTTTTTGCTGCGTTGCAAAAACCGTTTACGGTTACGCTGGGCAGGTTTCAGAACGGGTTGATCGGCGGTCCAGTCATCGGCCATCAGGTCGGCAATGCTGGTCTCCAGCGCCTTTGCCAGACGGTGCAGCATCGCCAGTGACGGCGAAGCTGCGTCATTTTCCAGTTTGGATAACAGACTTTCCGAGCATTCCACCTTTTGCGCAAGCTGCTTGAGGGTCATTTCCTGCACCAGGCGGGCGTGGCGCAGCCGCATTCCCAGCGGGGTTCCGGTAGATTTGATGTCAGCGTTTTTTTTCATCTGTCTGCTTCATTAAAGTCTGCCTGTGGCCTGCGTCGCGCAGGCCTGGCAAGAAAAATCATCCCACAACGACGAACTGAATTTCTTTCGGTGAGCAGCCGTTAATCGGCACGATGTCCTGTGGACAGGCGGACATCACGACCACGCAATCCAGCTCGGCACGAATCTCTACATAATCACCTGCTTTACTGACGGTGGGCAACCAGGAAATAGAATAATCAGGATTTACCGGCGTGTTCATCCATAAATTGAGCGGTTGTGGCACTTCGCGGGCGCGCAGACCAATCGCATTGAGCGCCATACGCATATTATCGGCGCAGCTATCGTGGTACTCCGTAATGCCCATGTTGGTGTAACGGTAGAGATCGCAGGCGGCAATCAGCGTGTCATGCACACCCGGTGAGGTATCGGTCAGCAGCGTCGCGATGGCGCGACGTTGGTTAGTCACCAGCACATCACCCGGCTGCGGGATGATTTTGTCGATAAAAGCACGGGTGTGCTCCATAGAGGCAAATTCGCTGAGATCGCTGCTGTTAAAAAACCATGTATCGCACACCTGGCTGCCAGGAGTGTTGATGATCTTAATCACCTGCCCTTTTTTCAGTAAAACGGCACGTCCGCAGCGGGGTGGAATGGTATAAAGCTCATTGAATACTGGCGCGCCATCGGCTGAAATCGGCGAGGTTGCCGTCGGGTTGGTCCCCAGCGCATCGCCATTGTCTTTCTCGCAGCAGGTTGGGTAGTGTGCAGTTACAGTCATGATTTAACTCCTTCAAATGATTGGGATAGCTCAGTCAGCGCGCAGGCCAGCGTGCGGGCGCCTGCCGCCAGTGAGCGAGGATCGGTATATTCAGCCGGGTTATGGCTAATGCCTTGATGGCTGGGGACAAAAAGCATACTGGTCGGACAGTGTTCGGCCAGATACATGGCGTCGTGAAACGCACCAGACAGCAGCTCCATATGAGCGATATCCAGCGCATTTCCGGCCGCTTGCAGAGTGTGATTGATACCGGCGTCAAAGGTGACCGGCGCTTTGTTCAATAAAGGCTCGACGGTGACATGTTCACTCGAAAGCGAGCTCATCAGCGCATCGAGCTGTGCCAGTTTTTCCGTCGATGGATGACGAAAATCGAGGGTAAAACGCACGCATGACGGGATGGTGTTGATGGCATTCGGCGTGACCTGCCAGCGGCCAAACGTCAGACGCAACGCGTCATCTGTTGTATCGCCCATTGC
The DNA here is from genome assembly GCF_040546205.1 of Citrobacter sp. UYEF32. Classification (NCBI taxonomy): domain Bacteria; kingdom Pseudomonadati; phylum Pseudomonadota; class Gammaproteobacteria; order Enterobacterales; family Enterobacteriaceae; genus Citrobacter; species Citrobacter sp. UYEF32. Next base: position 260,614 of record NZ_JBEPNI010000005.1, read on the forward strand.
CTGCTCAATGTAAACAAGCTGCTCGCGGGCCAGAGTCATCGCATCCTGGCGCAGTGTCATCGGCGTGGTCCCGGCATGGGCCGATACCCCATGGCAGGTAACCTGATACCAGCGCACGCCCTGAATGCCTTTAACAACAGCCAGCGGCAAATTCCGGTTTTCCAGCACCGGGCCTTGCTCGATATGTAACTCCACGAAGCAGGCCATTTCGCGGTCAGGACGCAACGGGATCGACGCAAAACGCGTCTGATGTTGTGCCAGCGCGTCGCGAAACGACACGCCATCCACGCCCATCACGCCAAGATGATCGGACAATCTCGCAGGGTCGACGAAGGCGCTGGAGCCCATAGCTCCCGGCGCGAAGCGGCTGCCCTCTTCGTTGGTCCAGATAACCACTTCGATCGGACGCCCGGTGATAACCTGCGCGTCATTGAGCGCTTTCAGGCACACCAGCCCGGCTATCACACCGTAACAACCGTCGTAGTTGCCACCGGATGGCTGCGTATCGATATGGCTGCCGGTGACGACGGGTGAAACGGCTAATCGTCCCGGACGGCGGAAGAATAAATTGGCGGCGGCGTCGCGATAGACTTCGCAACCGAGTTCGCAGGCGAGATCAATAATCCACGCCCGTGCATCCAGTTCCACCTCGCTCAGCGCCTGACGATCCACGCCGCCATTCGCTAACTTGCCAAATTCCGCCAGTTGCGCCAGCAACTGATTCAGCCACGCCTCGTCAACCTGGCGGGCGACCCGTAAGCTCGTTTCCATCATGGTAATTTCTCCAGCTCTTCGGGTTGTAGCGGCCTGCGAAACAGCGGTGCGAGGAAGCTTTTCAGGCGCTCGCTTTTCGGCTGTGTGAACATCTGGCGCGGCGTACCGCTTTCAATAATGTGACCATCGGCCATGAACACCAGCCGTGACGAGATATGGGCGGCAAACGCCATCTCATGGGTGACCATCACCATGGTCATGCCCTGTCCGGCAAGGCTTCGGATAACGTCCAGCACCTCTTCTACACGTTCCGGATCGAGCGCCGAGGTGGGCTCATCAAGCAGCAAGAGTTCCGGGTTCAGGGCCAGTGCGCGGGCAATGCCTACCCGCTGTTGCTGACCACCGGACAACCTCACCGGCCAGTCATCGGCTTTTTGCGCCATCCCGACGCGTCCCAGCGCGGCCATTGCCGCCGCTTTTGCCGCCTGGCGTGGCATCTTTTTGCCCAGCACCAGCGGTGCGGCGACATTCTCCAGCACCGTCATATGCGGCCAGAGATTAAACTGCTGGAACACCATCGACAGTGGCCTGCGCACGTCGGCAATCAGGCTGGCGCTGTCGACATGCGCGGGGCCACGCTGCGTACCGGAATAACCGAGCAACTGCCCTTTAATCAGCACGTCGCCTTTGTCATAGGCTTCGAGAAAATTCATGCAACGCAGCGCGGTCGTTTTCCCGGAACCGGACGGGCCAATCAGGGTGACTATCTCACCGTGATCGACGCGTAAATTGATGTCATTCAGCACTACATGGTTTGCGAAGGACTTGCCTACATGGCGCATTTCGAGCACCGGCGCAGAGGTATTGCTCACGTTATTCTCCGGTTCGTAGTACATGACTCAGTGTTCTTACGCTCAGGCTGACCCCCTGGGCCAGCAGCCAGTAGCTGATGATCAGCAGGGTGTAAGGCAGGATATAGCTGTAGGTATTGGCCACAATCTGACTCGTCGTCATGGTCAATTCCGGGACGGTAATAATTGACGCGATGGCGCTCTCTTTAATGGTCAGAATGAACTGATTACCCAACAGCGGTAGCGCAAAACGAACGGCCTGCGGCATCTGGATATGCCAGAAGCAGCGACGCGTAGAGATAGTGTTGGCGAGTGCCGCCTCGCGCTGCCCCGGCGGGATGCTGTTCCACGCGGTGCGAAAAATTTCGCTGAAATAGGCGGCGCTATACAGCGTCAGCGACAGCAGCGTGGCCTCCGTCGCGCTCAGCATGATGCCGACAGACGGCAGGCCAAAATAAATGACGGCAAGTTGCGCCAGAAACGGCGTGCCACGGATAGCCCAGACGTAAACGCGCCACAGGCGAAACATCAGGCCGCGTCTGCCACAGAGCCCGTTGATGGCAAACCCCAACAACATGCCGCCGAACGCGGCACACAGGCTTAGCCACAGCGTTACCCCCAGCGCCTGAACGTAGGCAGGCAGGTATTGTGTGAGTTCAGTCATCGTTGTTCCCTCTGCCAGTGGCGTTCCGCCTGGCGGCCCAACAGCGCCAGCAGGCTGGTCAGCAGTAAGTAGACCAGGGCGACGGCCAGATAGACCTGCAAAGGCTGGTAGGTGGACGACGCCAGTTGCTGCCCCACACGCATCAGGTCGGTCAGCGCAATCACCGACACCACCGCCGAGGCTTTGATCACATCAATCAGTTCGGAAATCAGCGAAGGCAGCGTTGTCCGGATAACCTGCGGCACCTGAATACGCCATAAAATCTGTCGGGGGCTCAGCCCGCAAATGGCGGCGGCTTCCAGTTGTCCGGGGTGAATACTGGCGAAACCACTTTTGAGAATTTGCGATTGCCAGGCGGCTGTGTTCAGCGTTAAGGCCAGCGCGGCGGCCACAAAGCCGGGAATGTTGATACCCAACTGCGACGGCAAATAAAAGCAGAGCAGCAACTGCACCAGCACCGGGGTTCCCCGGAACAGACTGACCCATCCATGGGCCGTCATACGGTAAATGCGTAACGGGCTTGTCGACATCTGCCATACCCCAATACCCACCAGAAAACCGGCGACCATCGCCGTCAGGCACAGCGCCGCTGTCGTGAGCGCCCCTTGCGCCAGCATGGGAAGCCAGTGGATAAAGCGCGTTATGAAATCCGTCATCGTTGACTGCTCACAGTGCCGGTTCAGGCATTTCTGTCGCCGGAACGGTCATCGTGAAGCCGAACCATTTCTGTTGCAGTTCCTTCATGGTGCCATCGCGGTTGGCTTCGATAATCCCGTCGCTGATAAGCTTGACCAGGGAGGCGCTGTCGGCATCTTTACGCCCTACCCAACCAAAGAAGGTTTGTGGCCCGATCATCTCCGGGAGCGTGGCAAACACGCCGGGACGGGTTTTGATTAACGGCCCCAGGTTTGAGAGCGACTGGGCAACGCCATCAAGTCGGCGAGACGCCAGGTCAGCATAGGCTTCATCAAACGCCACATACTGTTTGATCTCTTTAATGCCTGGTTTGCCGCTCGCGCGCAGCGCCTGGTCGAAGGATTGCAGCACCTGCAACTGACCGGAACCGGCCTGTGAACCCACGACTTTGCCGCTCAGGTCATCCGGGGTTTTGATGGCGTCGTCTCCCGCCCTTTTGAGCAGAGCAACGGTGGATTCCGCCACCGGTGCGGTAAAGCCGAAGTGTTCAATACGCTGTTTATTGACGGTAACGGCAGTGACCACGAAATCGAATTTCTTCGCATCCAGCCCTGGCAGGATGCCCTGGAAAGGCAGGTCCAGTTGTTTCACCTTCACGCCCGGCAATGATTTCGCAAGAATATGGTTCATCAGATCAACGTCGTAGCCGACGATCTTTCCGTTATCGACATACTCAAAGGGGGCGTATCGCGCTTCCGTGGCAACGGAGATCTCTTTGGCCTCTTTAATTCTTTCAAGCAGATCGGCGCTAAACGCCTGGGCGCAAAAAAGGCTGGCTGATACCAGTGTCAGACAGGCAGGTAAAGTCAAACGGGTCAGTGTCATGGCGTGCTCTCTGAAAGTAATTTGAACATCAGTAAAGTTACTTGAACAATATTAGAGAGGCATGAAACATGCCAACTGAGTCAGTGGCAACGATAAATTTCATAGGGTTTTGAAAAGTAAGCGATATCTTACAGAGGTGTTACGCAGGCGCGATCCCTGTCGGCTGTCAGGGATCGGCGTGTGCACATTTGGTGTGCACGGGCATGGTGCTTTTGCTGCTTAAAAAGAGTGCAATGCGCGTTATCGATAACGTGAAATCAGCCCGGCTGACGGTGTGATTTTTCCCGTAACGCCAGCGCTTCATGGCGCTGTATGAAATCATTTTTGAGCTGGCTGTAGCGCTCAGACAGGTTTCCACTGTGTTCTGCCGCCTCGCGTTTTACCCTTTCGTATTCCTGAGCGATATCGCTATGCTGGCGCAAATAATCACGAAATGCCAGATGTCGTACCGTGTGCTGGCTGCCCAGCTCAAAGGCGTGAAGATGATGGGTTCGTTGATTCTCGCCTTTTACAAAATAGCGCCTGCCCGCAATACCATACTCACCTCGCGGCGTGTAACCCGCCTGGCGCAGGGTGTCGTTATGTTTATCCAGCAGATGTAACGAGGTCACTTCCAGCAGGATGTCGATGATGGGTTTTGCCGCAAGGCCGGGAACAGCCGTACTGCCAATATGGTGGATAGCGACAGGTATGTCCGATAACACGCGTTGTAATAATAACGCTTCTTTCTGATAGCGCTCGGGCCAGGAGGCATCACTTTGCTCGATAGAAATACGGCGTCCGGCCATCTTGTTCCCCTTAAGAGATTCGACGTTTACTGCCTGATGGTGAAGACCGGGTTGCTGGTCTTTCAGGCTGAATATTCATTGCTCTCCGCGCTGGCGGTAGAGACAATCCAGTCGCGGAATTTGCGACTCATTTTTTGGAGCAGCGCCGATTCGTCATAGACCAGATAATAGGCCAGTAGCGAATCAATGGCGACGCGCAACGGATTGATCAAAAGCCCTTTTTTCAATTCATCACGAATAAGGGTGCTTCGAATAAGCGCAATGCCTTTCCCGGCAATCGCCGCTTCCAGTACGCCATTGGAATCAACAAATACCGGCCCTTTTTCCTCAATGGCATGCGCGATTCCGGCCGCCTTAAACCAGACGGCCCAGTCCATGCGATGCTCATCATGCAGTAATGTGAATTGGGTCAGGTCCAGCAGCGAGGTAAGTGTTTGTCCATCGGGAATAAGCCCTGGACTGCATACCGGAAGAAGACGATCGTTAATCAGGCACTCCGCCTCCAGGCCCGGATAGTGCCCGGAGCCGTGTCTGATAGCAAAATCAATCCCTTCGGTTAACAAATCCACCTGACGATTCGTGGTACTGATTTGCACCTCAACGCCTGGATTCTGCTTCTCAAACGCTGGCAGGCGCGGCAGCAGCCACTGAATAGCAAAGCCGCTGGTACAACTGACGGTAATGCTGTTTTGCTTCTCTTCGTCCAGCAGACGCTGCGTCGCTTCGGATATCTGGTCAAAGGCCGGACGGATAGCGCGTAAATAAATGCGCCCTTCTGTTGTCAATTCCAGCGCCCGCGCGCCTCGAATGAACAAGCGTGAATGCAGCATCTCTTCGAGTTTGGACACTTGTTGGCTCACGGCGCTGGGGGTAACGCATAACTCTTCGGCGGCCCGCTTAACACTCATATGTCTTGCCGCAGATTCAAAGCACATAAGCGCATGTAAAGGTGGCAATTTCATCGTCGCCTCGATTCCATGATTTAGGAAAACTTAATTATAGAAGAAATCCTTGCTTGTCATGCCCCTGGCTAACGTTTTAGTTTTTCTGCCACCTTCCGATGAAACAAACAGGTATCACATGCGCCCTTCTGATTACGCAAGACTCTTCCTGCTGGCTGCCATTTGGGGGGCCAGTTTCCTGTTTATGCGCATTGCCGCACCCGAATTCGGCGCCGTCACGACCGCTTTTCTTCGCGTATTGTTGGGCGTTATCGGTCTTGCCGCCATCCTGGTCATGATGAAATCCCTCTTTCGTTTTGAGCAAAAATTTGGCGTGGCACTGCTGCTCGGGGTGATGAATTCTGGCCTGCCTTTTCTGATGTATTGCCTGGCGGCAACGCGCTTACCGGCGGGCTATTCTGCGATCCTCAATGCCACCACCCCCTTGATGGGTGCGTTGATCGGCTGCTTCTTTTTTGGCGAGACGCTGACACTACGTAAATGGGGAGGCGTGGTTTCAGGCATTGTCGGCATTATGATCATCACAACGACAGGTAAAACAGACGTGACCGCCAGCGTTGTCACAGGCGTTATCGCCTGCCTTGTCGCCACAGCCTGTTACGGACTGGCCGGTTTTCTGACGCGCCGCTGGATAAGCCAGCGCGGCGGGCTGGATCCGAAAATGGTCGCCTTCGGCAGCCAGCTCGGCGCCACGCTGTTTCTCTTGCCCTTCTTTGCCTGGTCAGTCGGTCGCGGCCCTGCCATTGGCTGGCTACAGGGCAATGTCTGGGCAAGCGTTATCGCGCTTGGACTCATTTGCACCGCGGTGGCCTACATTCTCTATTTCCGGCTGATTGCCGATATTGGCCCGCTGCGCTCATTAACTGTCACTTTTTTAATCCCCCCTTTTGCCGTGTTGTGGGGCTACCTCGTACTGGGGGAAACCCTGAGTGAAGGTTTTGGCATCGGGGCACTGATCGTCTGTCTTGCGGTCTGGATGATTGTCAGCCCTGGCAAAAGCGCCACGCAGTAACGTTTCAGGCTTTATCGACAGGCGCTAAGCAGGTACGGAAAAGCGCATGTGCTTTTTCCGTCAATGCCGCCGATTGGGTAATATTTTTCCATACGCTGTTATGCCCGGCATTCGGGACAATAAAGAGCGTTTTCCAGAGCGCCTCCATTGCCGCATTATGCAATTTCGCAGGGATTTCTTGTGGTATGACTTCATCGCGCTCTGCGGCGACAATCAGTATCTTCCCTCTGTAACCGGCAAGCAGCGGCCAGGCATCCGAGTCCTGCCAGCTCTTCTCCTGGCGGATTATCTGTGAAAAGGCCGGGCCGAAGTTTACCGTTGCGGCCACGGGGGTATAGACACCGGGCACGAGAAGAATAAGCGAGCGAAAATCCACCCGCGCACTGAGCTGTATAGCGTTATACGCACCCATACTGGAGCCAAGACAGCCGGTGAGCGGCACATTGAGGTGCGCGATGACCGCCAGCGCCTGCCGGGTGCGGCTGTCCAGCGAGGACTCACTCATCGAACCTGTCGATGCGCCATGTCCGAGGCAGTCAAAGGCGGTGGTCCCGTAGCCCATTTCATCGAGTAGCTGGCGGTAATGGGCGAAGACCTCCCGGTCTTTCGAACCGCCGTGGATCATTAATATGTGGCCATTGCTGCCATAAGAGGAGTCGCCACGCAGGGTGTGCCCGGCAAAGGGAACGTCAAAATACTCTCTGTTTATCATCTGTTTGTGCCTGGATAGATGAGCACGTCAGGCCGAGGCCGCAGCGAATAAGCCCGGCGTGGTGCCAAAGTGTGCGCGGAAGTGTTTTATCAGATGGCTTTGATCGAAGAAACCGACATCGCTGGCGACCTGCGATGCGCTTATCCCACGGGAAAGCAGCCCTTTTGCTCTGACCAGGCGAATCTGCGTCAGATACTGGTGCACTGACAAACCGGTCATGGCCTGGAAGGTACGCATAAAATAGAACTCGCTTAAGCCCGCGACGGTCGCAATCTCTTTCACGGTCAGCGTTTGCGCGTAACTGCTATGCAGAAATTCAATGGCTTTGCGGATGTCGGCGCGCATCACATCCTGACGTGCACCTTTGACTGTCCGTTCACCATAATTGCCGATGAGAATATTGAGTATATGGTACATCACGCACGCTTTTTCCAGCGGGTCATCACTGGCATTGAGCACCTGGGCGGCATGCAGCATTCGCCGGGCAATCCGCGGGTCGTATCGCATGCCCTCGGTACCAAAATTGACGTCTCCTCGCCCTTTCAGCACGGTTTCTGCGACGTCATTGATCAGGCTTTGCGACGGATAAAACGCGCAATAATCCCAGCCTTCATCGCGCTGCACCGCCTCGCCGGTGTGCACTTCGCCTGGCATAATCACCATTACCGTTCCCGCCGCCGCGATCCCTTTTTGTCGGCATATTCGGGTGCGCTGGGCACCACGGGCAAACGCCGCAATCACAAACTCGTCATGGAAATGCGGCGGATAACTGTGCTCATAACATGAGGCCCGCAGGATCTCCATTCCTCCGTGCAGTTCATTATCACGCCACAACTTGATGTCATCCCGTCTGTTTTGCGTCACGTCTTCGTTCTCCAGCCCGCTCTACCGCCATTTTTTATAAATGCGCAGGATTTTACTATCGCGATTTTTCAGGATCCTTAAGATTGCACATTCGGACAAGAAAGAAAGGGAAAAGTGATGTTGATGAAGAGTGACGCCATGCGCAAGGATGACCCTACAGCCCTGTTTCGTGGCGGTGTTGCCGCTTGCCTGCCAACCATCCCCGGCTACTGGAGTATCGGTTTCGCCGCCGGTGCTATTGGCACGTTGTCCGGGTTTACCGTCTGGCAAACGGCGTTTCTGGCGACCGCGCTCTATACCGGCTCGGCCCAGTTTTTGTTTTACTCGCTTTGGGCTGCGGGGGCAGAAATGGCTTCGGTGGTGCTGAGCGTGTTCCTGGTGAATCTACGCTACCTGCTGATGAGCTCGGCAATGAGCGTGTTCTTTCGCGAGCAGACTACGCTGCAGAAAATAGTGAGTGGCTTACTGTTGACCGATGAAACCTTCGGCGTGGCGGTTCAGCGCGGCGGCCATCAGGGAACGGTGCCCTTTGCCTGGATGTTTGGGCTTAACCTGGCCGCGTGGCTGAACTGGATCCTCGCCTGTGTGGTGGGTGGATGCCTGGCCTCTGCGCTGCCACCTGCATTAATGGAAGGATTAAGTTTCAGTCTGGTATCGATGTTTATCGGTCTGGTGCTGATGATTTGGTTTGCCAGTCGGCAGAAAAAACTCGAAACGTTCAGCGTGGCAATAGCGGTACTCGTTACGCTCTTTGCCGCCGGTCATATGGAGTTAAGTGTCATTGTGATTGTCGCCGCTTCTCTGTCGGCAACACTGGCTACGGTATTGTTACGCGTGACGCAGAAAGGAGCGAAATAAGATGGAGCGAAATATTTTACTGACGATTGCGATCGCGGCCCTGGTGACGGCGCTGATGCGCACGGTACCGATTTTACTGCTTTCCCGCTTTCGTCTGGCTCCGGTTGTTCAGCAGTGGCTGGGGTTTATTCCCGCCGCTATTATGGCTGCCATTATTGCGGCGGAACTTATCGAGAAACCGGCCCTGACCAGCAACGGAATAAGCATATCGTTACTGGCGGCTGCGATCGCCGCCATTACCGGGATTATCACGCGTGGGCTTTTTGCCACCGTTATTGCCGGGATGGTAGCCTACTCAGGCCTGCGCTATTTTTTCGGCCTGTAGTCACAGACTGATGCTGTAACGGACGACATCGCCCAGTTCCGCAACCTGATCATACAGTTTTCGGGCTGGGTTGTTCGTCCGGGTCACCCAGTAGAGTTTTGCCCAGCCGCTTTTTTCACCCTCCTGACGAATTGCCTCAATCAGCGCTCGCCCCGCACCGAGACCGCGCAGTTGTGCATCCACATAAAGGTCTTCCAGATAACAGATGGGCTTCGTGACCCAGGTACCTTCATGCATGACGCACAGGGCAAAACCCACCAGTTGTCCATCCATAACGGCGACACGGCATAACAGTGTGGATTCGGGGGAATGAATGCGCGCCCAGGTGGCGCGCGTAACGGCATCACTTAGCGTGCTGCCCGCAAAATCAAGATAGCCCTGCCACAGCACTGACCACATAGCATAATCGTCGGGTCTGGCCTCGCGTACTTCCACGTCCATTTTTTATCCTTTTGAAATATCACGCGAGGAGCGATAGTACGCCTGTTTTTCCCTGCAAGACAGTTCAGTTTTCCGGTAGCAGGCGTTGGCATACGTCACGTACAAACGTCCGTAACCAACGGTGTGCCGGGTCGCCTTCTGTTCGGGGGTGCCACAGTAGCGATACGGTGATCCCGCGTGTTTTCACCGGCAGCTCGAATACCGACAGATCGGCGACCGCCGACCGATGAATGAGAAACGAAGCCGGAACCAGCGCCACCAAATCCGTCGCCCGGGCCACAGCCAGCGCAGCGGGAAAACCGGGAACGAGGGCTGCCACTTTACGCGTAAGGCCGACCTCTGCCAGTGCGTCATCCACCGGGCCGGAAAGTGTTCCCCGGCGCGAGGCCACGACATGCTTCCATTCACTGTAATGTGACATTGTCACTTCTTTAAGCTGGGCCAGCGGATGCCCTTTTCGCACGACGCCGACGAACCTGTCGCGAAACAGCGCCTGGACGCGGATCTCCGGCCCCATCTCACCGAGCACGCCAATCTCAAGATCCACCAGCCCTTCACGTAAAGGGTGCGGCGTTTTCTCCGGCTTTGCGGCAAAACGCAGAGTGATACCCGGTGCAATGGCCGCGGCTTCGGCAACCAGTGCCGGGCCGAACACTTCCACAAAGCCGTCGTTGGCACGCAGGGTAAAAAGCTGTTCATGGGTGCTGATGTTCAGCTCGGTCTGTGCCGGGCGCAGTAACGCGCGGGTTTCGAAAACCGCGTTTTGCGTACGCGCGCGGATCCCTTCGGCATAGGGCGTTAACACCATGTTGCGCCCCGCCCGCACCAGTAAGAGATCGCCGGTGGTCTCCCGCAGGCGACCGAGCGTGCGGCTCATCGCCGAGGCACTTAGCCCCAGATGGCGTGCCGCACCCGCAACACTTTTTTCAGCAAGCAGAACGTCCAGTGCAAACAGAAGGTTCAGATCGGGTTCGGTCATTATATGTCCTGTATTGAGATAAGGCGTTTGGTGCAGGTTATAAGTGCAAATGCTGCGTCTTCCGCCCTGTATATCCAGTCATTATAGTGACCTCTCGCATCTATTTCGCAGAGGTTTTTTATGCATTTGTTCTCTGACCAGCCGGGTGATGAAGGACTGCCGGGACACGAACGCCGTCTGGCGATGGTGGCGGTAATGACCAGCACCACGATGGCTGTTTTTGACGGCTCGATGGTCAATATCGCCCTGCCACAAATTGCCCGTGTGCTTGAGGTTTCCTCCGGCGATGCGGTGTGGGTTGCCAATGGCTATCTGTTATCCGCCGCCATGACGCTGGCCATTTTCGCCGCACTGGCTCCCCGTACGGGCTTTCGTGCCCTCTTTGCCGCCGGGATAAGTCTTTTTACGCTGGCGTCTCTGGGCTGTGCGCTGTCGACCTCACTGGAGATGCTGGTGGCGATGCGACTGTTGCAGGGCATTGGTGGTGCCGCGACATTAAGTATTGCGCCTGCCATTTTGCGCTCCATTTTCCCTGGCCGTTTACTGGGGCGGATCCTGGGGATCCACGCCCTGCTCATCGCCGCCAATACGGCCATCGCCCCGGTGATCGGCGGTGCCTTACTCTCCTCCCTCGGCTGGCAATGGTTGTTCGCGATAAATCTCCCTTTTGGTGTCATCGCCCTGCTACTAACGCTGCGCGTGGTGCCTGTCCATCGCGGTATCATTCGCGGGCGCTTTGATGTTGCTGGCGCCCTCTTTTCAGCCATCATGCTGGGTGCCGTGATCATGGCCTCAAACGCCTTCTCGCGGCCCGGTGAAACCGGGGGCTCGCTATTAACCCCGGCGATCTACGGGCTTATTGCCGTTGTCTCGGGTATCGCTTTTGTTTACCGTCAGCGCCGGGCGGCACAACCTTTACTGCCACTTACGCTTTTTGCCTCTGCCCGCTTCTCTCTGGCCGCCTTAACCTCGCTCGCGTCGTTCGTCAGCCAGGGGATGACCTTCGTTGCGCTGCCGTTTCTGTTTCAGAGCGTTTATGGCTATAGCGCGTTTACCTCTGCGCTGCTTTTTACCGCCTGGCCCGTCGGGATTGTGCTGGTTGCTCCCCACGCCGGACGGCTGGCCGATCGCTATGCCCCGGCCGTTATCTCCACTGTTGGATTATGCCTCTTTGGCGTCGGGCTCCTGCTGTTAGCGCTGTTGCCGGAAAACGCGCCGGTGTGGGATATCAGCCTGCGTGGTCTGGTGTGTGGGATAGGGTTTGGTTGTTTTCAAAGCCCCAATAACCGGGAGATGCTGGCCAGCGCCTCCCGGGAACACAGCAGCTATGCGTCGGGTATTCTGGCTATCATGCGCACGTTTGGTCAGTGTCTGGGGGCGGCTTTTATTGGCGTGATTTTGTCAGTTTACGCGCCGTCAGGCACGCTGGCCCAGGAGGCGTTCGCGGTACGTCTGGGGTTGTGGCTGGCGGCGGGCGCGACGCTGCTGGCGATCGTGGTGAGTGTCAGTCGTTTAAAAACCCGGCCCGTAATGTAAGTCAGACCTGAAATGCCGTTCGCAGAAGAGGCTGAACGGCATTTTTGATGCTCAGTCTGGTGCGGTATTACACTGCTCAGGTCGCTGGATAAAACTCTCAAGCGCACGCTTTTGCTTCCCTTTGCTATCGAAATTTTCCCGGTTAAGCCAGGCTTCGAGCGCTGCACGCAGCGGAGGCCATTCACTGTCGATAATGGATAGCCAGTCGGTATCGCGATTGCGCTGTTTGCGGGTCATCACCTGGCGAAAACAGCCTTCAAACGTGAACCCGATGCGCTCAGCGGCGCGTCGTGAAGCGATATTCGTTGAGTCGCAGCGCCAGGCCACCCGGCGATAACCCAGCGCGAAGGCCTGGCTCAGCAATAAATAGAGCGCTTCTGTACCCATCACGTTGCGTTGCATCAGCGGGGACCAGGTCACATGGCCGATTTCAATGGCCCCGTTAACGGTATCAATCGCACTCCAGCACACCACACCGCAGGCACGATTATCGGTACAGTTGATGACGGCATATGGCACCAGGCTGTCATCCGCAATTTTGTGAGCGATCCAGGCAGCCATCTCTTCGCGCGTCTGGGGTTTATTTGCGCCCAGCCATGTCCAGTCCCGATCATCTTCTGCCAGCGAAAAAGCCTGGAAAAGCGCATCGCAATGGTTTGAGTCGAGGGGCGCTAACTGGCAGTACTGGCCGGGAAGCGCGACGCGTGCAGGTTTGGCAACGGGTTGCCAGTCTGGCAGCGCAAAACCGACCTGCTGACCGTACTGGTTAATTTGCGTGGTGTTCGTCATCAGTGACATCCTTGATTAAGCGACAGATTTTTACCCTATCTTTCATCTTTTTATCGCGGCGTGCATTAACGATTACGGCATACTGTTAATAATGGCGCAATATTGCTCGATGATTATGTCGCCCTTCTGATGCCGGGTCTGGAGAACATCACGTGAGATATTACCCCCTTTTGCGACTTACGCTTGTGTTAAGCATACTGGTGCCAGTGGTTAGCCTTGCCGCTTTACCCGTCGGGCCGCAGGTCGGCGACCAGGATTTATCCCCGTTTTACCGCTGGAATAGTGCGCTCCCCGATAAACCCGGCGTTATGCTGCGTGAAGAGCCCATGAAACACCAGCCGGGGATCGCTGCGGCACAATCGCGGCGCATCCTCTATACCTCCCACGACGTGCGCTGGGATGCCGGTATTGTCCCCGTGAGCGGGACGCTCTATTTTCCGCAAGGCAGAGCGCCATCAGGCGGCTGGCCGCTGGTTGCCTGGGAACACGGCACATTGGGTGTCGCTGACACCTGCGCCCCCTCCTGGACAGGACATGCACCGCGCGACGCGAGCTACATCAATAAATGGTTACAACAGGGGTTTGCCGTCGTCGCAACGGATTATCAGGGGCTTGGCGGGCCGGGGCCGCACCCTTATCTGATTTGGCAAGCCGAAGGACGCTCCGTGCTTGATAGCGTCCGCGCGGCGTTGCAGGCCCACCCGCAGCAGCTCGCTAATCGCCTTGTGATGACCGGGCAATCACAAGGCTCGGGGGCCTCACTGGGTACAAGCTATATTGCCCCGGGCTACGCGCCGGAACTCAAACTGCTGGCGACCATTGCCACCGGTCTGGTGGCGACATTCCCTGACGGCCCCGTTGCGGCGGGTGACGGGCGAATTCATGGCACACCACCCCGCCTGGAAATGTTACGCCTGATCGGAGGTTCGCTGGCGGATGATGCGCCAGCGCCTGAATCGCTGGTGACAGACAACGGGGCAAAGCTGCTGGCACGGGCCAGGGTTTCCTGCATGCCTGAACTCGGGCATGTTCAACGCCGTCTGCATCTGAATGCCAACAATGCGTTTATTGGCGGCAGCGAACGTATCACCTCTGTGTTAAAACCCGTCACGGATATGCCATCAGCACGCTTTCCCGCGCCGCTGTTTCTGGCGACCGGTCTGGCGGATCGCACGCTGTCGCCTTATCACCAGTATGCCGCCGTGGCGGCACTGTGCGCGGCAGGTAACCCGCTTGAATGGAAAACTTATCAGGGCATCACCCATAACGGCATTGTGAATACCGCGTTTGCAGATGAACTCACCTTTGTTCAGGCGGTGCTGGCGGGTAAACCGCGACCGGACAGTTGTGGGACGTTGGTTGTACTGGGCAAGGCCCAGCCCGCACTAAAGGATATCTTGTATAACAACTGATTTTTTAAGCGCCGCCGTTTCTCAGAGAATGGCGGCGCTCTACAATACGGCCCCAACTGGTAACACCATAAAAAGGATGCCTTATGTTTTTACGCGTAACGACGGAAGTCACTGAGCAAGAACAAAACGAGTTACTGGACGGTTTACGGGAGTTTAATCGTCCCTTTCTCCGCAATCGTGAATGGGGACCTGTTGGCGTCTTTTGTCGTGATGTAAACGGTAAAATGACCGGCGGATTGATTGGCACGTGTAAAAGCGAATGGCTGTGTATCAGCTATTTATGGGTTAGCGAAACCCTGCGCGGTAGCGGGCTGGGTACAGAATTGATAAAGGCCGCAGAGAAAGAAGCGGTAAAACAGGGTTGCCAGCAATCACTGGTGGATACGTTCAGCTTTCAGGCATTAGCTTTTTACCAAAAGCAGGGTTATGTACTGCAGATGACGCTGGATGATTTTCCGGAAAAAGGCATCCAGCGCCATTACCTCACCAAGACGCTGGCCAGCCTGTAATCTTTAGAGGGCCTCCGGGTTGGCAAGCGCCCGGTCCCTGCCCTGAATTTTTGCCATATACAGCGCCTTATCTGCCCCCTCTTTCAGGCGATTCGCGTCATCTTCATTACCGCTGCCGATCAGGGAAAAACATCCCGCACTGATGGTGACGACTTTGTTTGTCGCCCCCGATTCGACGTGCGGAATTCTTGCGCTGCGCACCGCCGTCACCGCCTGACGAGCAACAAACAGCGCGGCTTCTGGCCCGGTATCCGGCAAAATGATCGCAAACTCTTCGCCCCCGTATCGGGCAATCAAATCGGAATTACGCAGTTTGAGCTTCTGGATGACTTCGCCCACCGCGCGCAGGCAGTTATCGCCCGCCACATGGCCATAGAAGTCGTTATAGCGTTTAAAAAAGTCGATATCGAGCATCACCAGTGAAACCGGCTTTTTAATCAATGAAGAGGCTTTCAGGCTTTGGCTCAAAAACAGATCGAACTGACGGCGGTTGGCAAGCCCGGTTAAACCGTCGGCCAGCGCCATCAGTTGCAACGTGTGGTTGATGCTGGTCAGCTCATCACGCAGTTCCGCCAGTTCGGTCTGATTACGCACATTCATTCGCACCTGGCGAAAAACGATAATTCCCATGAGTAAGGTGCCGAGCAGCAACATGGCATTAAGCACCAGGTCCGGCAAACTGTCCTTCAGCCAGCGTGACCAGAGTGCCGGTTTGTCATAACCGGCGGCCACGACCAGCGGATAACGTTCAAGGCGCGCAAAGCCATAGATGCGCTCGACGTGATCCAGCGCCGAAACCCAGGTTGCATTACCGCGATCTTTTTTCGCCAGTTCACGGGTGAAGAGCGGGCTCGCTGAAAGGTTGCGGTTAATGACATCATCCGGGAAAGGACGGACATACAGCGCCGTACCGTCAGTGATCATTAAGGCCAGCAGATCCCGGTTTTCCAGTTCGAAATAGCTGTAAAAGTGACGGAAGTAATCTACCCGGATGGTGGCGAGCACTACGCCGGCAAAACCGCCTGCGGAATCGCTGATGCGCATGGATACGGGAATCACCAGATCGCCTGTTGAACGGCTCGAAATTACCCGTCCGATATGAATGTTGTTATGCCCGTTACGCTGATGATAGTTAAAATATTCGCGGTCGCTGCTGTTGGTGACCATCGGGAGCCGGCCAAGCGCCGTGGCTTTCATGTTTCCCTGCGCATCATAGATGAACAATCCGTGCAGTTGTGGCAAGCGCTCTTTCAGCTCAGCTAACAGCACATCGAAGCGACCGGCATTCAATGTCGAAATACTGTCTGCCGGTATGGTCCGGCGAATATCACGCAGCGCCAGCTCTGTTTGTAAAACGGTATCTTCTGCCTGACGCGCCTGGGAAACGGACAAGTTGATAGCATTACGTTCCATATCCTCTACGGCACGATTCCAGGAGCGGGTCAGCGTCCAGCTACTGGTCATCACCCCCGCCAGTAATAATGCGGTCATGAAAAAAGTGATGCTACGTCCAAGGGAGGAATCCAGAGCCAGTGCGCCTGAAATATGTTTATTGATGTTCATTTTTTCCCCGTGCTTCACATCCCGTTCTTTAAGTTAAGCATGAAAATACGATGATTTATAAGCAAAATCATGTTGCGCTAAGGATGAACTGAGATGTCTCGCGCTATCATCAGCGAGTGAAGTGTCTTTTTATAATGAAATAAAACCTGTTAGATGACGTTATTAAAAGGATATATCCGGCGCTGCTTCACGTTGGCTATTCAGCCATGAAGATGACACTGGCGACATAAAAACGAGAATGACCTGATCGTATTCTCCCGTCTCTTTATGTCGCCCCCCGCTTAACGTTTTATGCGCTGCGGCCAGTTAATAGATGAGACACCGTTGAGTATCGGGCGGGCAAACAGGAAACCCTGAAAACGCTCAATCCCGGCGGCTTCCAGCCAGCACCACTCTTCCACTTTCTCCACGCCTTCGGCCACTACGGTAATTTGCATCTCAGCACAGCAATCGATAATCGCTTTGACGATAGCCTGCTTCGGGCCGTGCATATGGATATCGGTGACGATGCTGCGGTCAATCTTGAGTTTGTCCGGCTGAAACTTGGCAAGCAGAGACAATCCTGCAAACCCGGAACCAAAATCGTCGATCGCCAGGCCAATTCCCGCCGCACGTAACTGACGAATAGCGGAGGTAAATTCGTCATAGCTGGAAATCATCTCATCCTCTGTCACCTCAACAATGACCTGCTCAGGATCGAGTTGATTGCGTTTAATGTGATCCAACAAAATGTTCACGGCGCCGGGTATCTTTACCAGTGACATCGGCAACAAGTTGATGGCCACCTTGTGATTTCCAATCCCCAGACGGCGCGCCATCGCCAGTGCCCAGCCTTTTGACGCCAGGTCCGCCTCGTGCAATTTATGTTCGGGAATGGTTGAAAAATAGTTCTGCGGGCTTCCACCATCCGGCCCACGGATTAACGCTTCGAGTGAGGATATATTGCCGCGCGCGGGGTCAACAATGGGCTGAAACGCAAACTGACAGGGTTGATTATGTAGTATGGGAACGTTCGCCAGCTCAAACGGCGGAAGTGTGGTATTCAATCGCCAGCGTTCAGCGGGGTAATTTAAAACGTGTTTTGACGGAAGCGGTGACGCGACAAAATTGCGAATAAATTTATAGACGCGATCATTGCGCGCAAGGTGGTATTTTAATCTGCCAAATTTAATCACCATGCGCAGTACTGCGCTCGGTCTGGTATTTCTCAGGTCAAACAGTACCAGCCCCTGGTCAAGGAAGCGGCGATGTGGCGCAAAATCACGCATCAGCTCTACGACGTGTGCATGACGAACATCTTTGTTGATACGTTCAAAAACCGCGTTGACTGCAGAGATGGGGCCTTCCAGTACCTGTAAAAACTGTCTGCCATCAAACAGCAACACACCCGTCACCTGCAGTGCCGTATTCCGTAGGCTTGCCTGCTGTACAAGCCCAGCCAGTTGCGAAGGATCCAACGCATAATTAAGCCGGCTACGATAGATCAAAGTCGCTAACACTGAGTACTTCCCTCAAAAAAATATCCACACAAAAACTGCATGAATAGACGCAATGGTAATAGTGTAACAAGGAAGCTCAAATTCCGTTCACTGATTAAAGCCTTTTCTGTGCCTGTTATCGTGGACTAGCCCACCCACCTTGAGAAACTGCCTAACCTACAGATAAACATTTTAACCGCTCACCAGCAAACTTTTAGCTACACTTTAGTATGTACTATATATCCACCAGAAGATTTTGATCTGATAATGACAAAAATATTACGGTTTTGCGAATATATTAGTCTGCTATGTTAATGTTTCTATTTTTGATCGCTTATTTTCTATGCTTTCTTGTATTTCCCGCCTTTAATTTGCATTAAGTCTTGTTTTTCATCCTGGTGAAAAACATCATGACATTTTTCTTTTGCAAAATCATAACAATATTTAAATAAATTACCGTAAGCATGGCTTAAAAAATATTTATCGCAGCTACTTTCAGTTGTATGGCTGTTCGTGGAAAATGTGCAGGTAATAACAAAAAAACTCTCTGTCGGGTTAATAAAAAGAACACCTTCACCGACAGAAAAAATCCTGTTTATTGTACGCAGTTTATTGTGGGGTTATTTATGAAGCGTAACACTCCTGTTACACAGAGAGAGTATTTGCTTAACGAAGGTACGACACTGCTTTCGACAACGAATACGCATAGCCATATAACTTATGCAAACACAGCATTTATAGACGCCAGCGGATTTACTGAGGACCAACTTGTCGGTGAACCTCACAATCTTATTCGTCACCCGGATATGCCCCCCGCCGCGTTTGGCGATCTGTGGTTTACCATTCAGCAAGGCGATAGCTGGACCGGCATGGTGAAAAACCGCCGTCAGAATGGCGACCATTATTGGGTTCGTGCAAACGTCACTCCTGTTTATCAACAAGGGCAACTTACTGGTTATATTTCAGTGCGTAATATTCCAGCGCGCGAGGAAATTACCGCCAGTGAAAAACTTTACCAGTTAGTCAATGATAATAAATTAAGCGGGCATCGTTTTTATAAAGGCCTGGTAGTACGACGTGGCCTGCTCTCTTTTTTATCCATTTTCCAGCGCATGAGTGTAACGCGGCGGGCTAACTTTGGCCTTTTTATCGCCGCCGCATTATTCGTGGCGATGCAATTTGCCCCCTTTAATCTGGTAGAAAAAGTCGGTACGACAATCGGAATAATGGCCCTGTTGTCGGTTTATTTACAGGCGCAAATTTGTCGTCCGTTGAAAGTTATCCTCTCCCAGATGCAAAAAGTGGTCTCCGGGCGTAAAGCCGATTATCGCCATTTTAATCGCGTGGATGAAATTGGTTTACTGATGCGCCTGGTCAATCAGTCAGGCCTTAACCTCAATTCACTGGTCGGTGATGTCTCCGCGCAGATCAATGGCATTCGTGACATTAGCCTGCGCATTAGCGAAGAAGGCGAGTCCCTGCAAAAACGCACAGAAGAAACCTCTGCGGACCTGCACCAGACTGCCGCCGCCGTTGAGGAGATTGCCAGCGCGGTAAGGCAGACCGCTGAAACCGCCGCTGAGGCGATGACCCGCGCAGATGAAACCAGTGTCAGTGCGACAAACAGCGGCGCCATCATGAAGAAAACAATCTCGATGATGCAGGCCGTTTCCCAGGATAACAGCAAAATCGTCGATATCATCGGCGTGATTGACAGCATCGCCTTCCAGACGAATATTCTGGCGCTGAACGCCGCGGTAGAAGCGGCGCGAGCAGGCGAATCAGGGCGTGGTTTTGCGGTTGTTGCGGCGGAAGTTCGCAACCTGGCACAGCACTCAGCCTCGGCAGCGCGGGAGATTCAGGCACTTATCGAACAGAACGTGGCTAATGTCAAAAACGGCGTTGAGATGGTGGAAAACACTGAAACCCACCTGACGGCGATGATTGATAACGTCATGACGATGTCGACGATGATCAAAGAGATTGGCACCGCAACGCATGAACAGACGCAGGCCCTGGAGCTTATCAATAAATCCGTTTCCCGCGTCGGGGTGATGACGCACAACAACACCAGTATGGTGGAAAACGTGACCAGTGCGGCAGAAAATCTCTCTGAGCGCGCAGCGCGTCTGCATCGCGCCGTGCATGTGTTCGGGAGTAGCGAAGGCTAATTGTTTCATGACCATGCTATAGTCAGTCTCTCACTATGCTGACGCGCAAGGTTACCCATGTTCGCTTTGGTCAGAAGGTTGTGTTTGGTTATTGCCGCCGTCACGGCGACATCTGCCGGGGCCAGTTTGCAACCCCCGGCAGGTTACCAGCAACCACCGCAACACCATGCTGCTTCCCGTTTTACCTGCCCTTCCTTTCCGGCCCCCTTTACCGGGGCATTAGATTTCACCAGTAAATATGAGGGGTCGGACAGCGCTCGCGCCACGCTGAATCCACAAGCCGACCAGGCATTCCATGAGCAGACAAAGGCGATCACTGAACTGGAAAAAGTGGTCAGCCAGGTCGTGACGGGATTCGCCCGCGATGGCAACCCGGCGCGGGCAGATTGCGTGGTCAATGGCCTGGATGCCTGGGCACGTGCCGGCGCATTAACCGCTGTTGCCAAAAAACACACCGGGAAATCGATGCGAAAGTGGGCACTGGCAACGCTCTCTTCGTCCTGGCTGCAGTTGAAATTCTCCCCTGCGCATCCGTTAGACCGACAGCAGCAAAAAGCAGCCGACGTTGAACACTGGCTCAGTCATCTGGCCGATTTGACAGTGGCGGACTGGCGTGACCTGCCATTAAAACGCGTTAACAACCACAGCTACTGGGCGGCCTGGGCGATTATGGCGACGGCGGTTGTCACCGACCGACGCGATCTCTTTGATCAGTCACTGGCGATGTACCGCACCGCCGCAAACCAGGTGGATAGCGAGGGTTTCTTACCCAATGAACTGCGCCGCAAGCAGCGCGCTTTTTCCTATCACAACTATGCCATTCAGCCGCTGGTGATGATTGCCCTGTTCGCGCGCAGTAATGGTGTTGAGGTGACGGCGGAAAATGATAACGCGTTGCAGCGACTGGCCCGGCGCATTTTGTCCGGGTTCGACAATCCGGATGTGTTCACCCGTAAGACCGGTATCCCCCAGGACAGCGCTTTTACTCAGCAGGCCTCCAGCATTGCCTGGCTTGAGGGCTGGTGTGCGCTGCAAACCTGCGATGCCCGGACAAATCAGCGAATTTCCGCCCTGCGCCCGCTGCACAGCTCCCGGCTGGGCGGCGATCTGAGCTGGTTTTTTGCCGCCCATTAACCGCAGCCGGACTGTTCCGAAAGCGGGCATCGGTCATTGCACTCGCTGGCGGATTAGGGGACCATCACTTTTGCGGCTACCCTGTAGTCGCACTGGATCAGGTTATATTTCGCCCGGTCATCGCGCCGGGCTTGTCCTTGAAACATCAACTGGATTAAGGAGTAAGCATGAAATCGAACCGTCAGGCACGTCATATTATGGGGCTGGATTACAAAGTCTCTAATATCAGGAAAGTGGTGAATAAGGACGATCAGGAAGTGACCGTGACGCACCGTTCTGGTCGTCATCGTCGCGTTGAATAACGTACATTTCCCCTTTCATGCCGCCCCGCCTGGGGTGGCATTACACCTCGTAAAATTCATCTCCCAAATCGCGTGAACAAGAAGTATTTACCATATGTATGCTTTATACTGGCGCGCGCCGCTGTACCCGCGCGAACAGGCATTCGCGCCGGAATCGTCGACTTAGGAGCTGTAAAATGCATACGAAGCATAATAAAAACCGATCGCTGTATATTCCCTATGCCGGGCCTGTATTACTTGAGTTCCCGCTACTCAATAAAGGCAGCGCATTTAGTGTAGAAGAGAGAAGCCACTTCAACCTGCTGGGGCTGTTGCCAGCCGTGGTGGAAACCATTGAAGAACAGGCTGAACGCGCCTGGTTACAGTACCAGGGCTTTAAGACGGATATCGACAAGCACATTTACCTGCGAAATATCCAGGACACCAACGAAACCCTCTTTTATCGTCTGGTCGAGAACCATCTCGATGAGATGATGCCGGTCATTTATACCCCGACCGTAGGCTGGGCGTGTGAGCGTTTCTCGGAAATCTACCGTCGCGCGCGCGGTGTATTTATCTCCTTGCAAGACCGCGGCAGTATGGATGACATACTGCAAAATGTGCCGAACCATAACATCAAAGTGATTGTGGTCACTGACGGTGAACGTATTCTCGGTCTGGGTGACCAGGGTATCGGTGGTATGGGCATTCCTATTGGCAAACTCTCCCTTTATACCTCTTGTGGTGGTATCAGTCCGGCCTACACCCTGCCTGTGGTCCTCGATGTCGGTACCAACAATCAACAGTTGCTTAACGACCCGCTGTATATGGGTTCGCGCCATCCGCGCATTACCGGCGATGAGTACACCGCGTTTGTTGATGAATTTATCCAGGCGGTGAAACATCGCTGGCCGAATGTGCTGCTGCAATTCGAAGATTTTGCCCAGAAAAACGCAATGCCATTGCTTAATCGCTACCGCAATGAAATCTGCTGCTTCAATGATGATATTCAGGGAACCGCCGCCGTGACGGTTGGTACGCTGATCGCAGCCAGCCGCGCGGCGGGTAGCCAGCTCAGCAACCAGAAGATTGTCTTCCTCGGCGCGGGCTCTGCCGGGTGCGGTATTGCCGAGCAGATTATTGCTCAGACCCAGCGTGAAGGGTTAAGCGAAGCCGATGCCCGTCAGAAAGTCTACATGGTGGATCGCTTTGGCCTGCTCACCGACCAGATGCCGAACCTGCTGCCGTTCCAGAACAAGCTGGTACAAAAGCGCGAAAATCTGCAGAACTGGGATGCGCAGACCGATGCGCTGTCGCTGCTCGACGTAGTGCGTAACGTTAAGCCGGATATTCTGATTGGCGTTTCCGGCCAGCCGGGGCTGTTTACGGAAGAGATCATCCGTGAAATGCACAAGCATTGCCCGCGTCCGATCGTCATGCCGTTGTCAAACCCGACCTCGCGCGTAGAGGCGACACCGCAGGACATTATCAGTTGGACGAACGGTATGGCGCTGGTCGCCACAGGTAGCCCATTCACGCCGGTAACCTGGAACGAGAAAACCTGGCCTATTGCACAGTGCAACAACTCCTATATCTTCCCGGGTATTGGTCTGGGTGTGATTGCCTCCGGCGCATCGCGCATTACCGACGATATGCTGATGTCCGCCAGTGAGACACTGGCGAAATACTCTCCGCTGGTCATTAACGGTGAAGGATTGGTCTTACCGGAGCTGAAAGATATCCATATCGTTTCCCGCGCAATCGCCTTCGCGGTGGCAAAAGTCGCCCAACAAGAAGGTGTTGCTGTGAAAACGTCCGAAGAGGCGCTGTTGCAGGCGATTGATGATAACTTCTGGTTGCCGGAATATCGCAACTATCGTCGAACCTCTATCTGATGACTCACCCGGCAGCGCGATGTTGCCGGGTTTCTTTCCTTTTATCCGCCGCTATTTTTGTTTTTTCCGGTCAGGCCTCTTCACTACGACCTGTTCACAAGAATGCTCTGAGTCATGACGGGAAATGCGTTTCTTCGGCCGTCACGATGCCTTCGAAAGCGCTTAATTCCATCAATCGGCTATGGATCCAGTAACGGGAAAATTCAGCGCCCAGCGCCGCCTTGAGGTAGTCGCATTGGGCGAAGAGAGTGAGGGCGTCCTGTTGAAAAAGCGGTAGCACTGGCGCGTTATTGAGAATATCCGGCAGCTCAGTATCGTTAACCTGTTCCAGACCATACAGCATACCGATCAGTACTGTCGCCATAACCAGATAGGGATTAGCATCGGCGCCGGCCAGTCGATAGTAATCATTATGCATGATGACTGGGCTCCTGAGCGCAGGTTTACCGGCATAAAAAACTGTAAATGCCCATGACGCCGATGCTGGCATCCTCGGTAAAACCTCGCTACACTGCTGCTACCCATTAACCGGATAAATAAAAGGAGGATAATTATGTCGTACTGTGAACGTTTTCTCGTTTCACATGCCTTTGGTGATCGCACCAGCTCAAGCGTTATCGGTATCGTGCTGCGATAACTTCGGCTTGAGCGAAGCTAACTAACACCCTTCCTCGGGCTTACCGGGTTATCGTCAGCGATGTTTGACGAGGCATGTCTATGCCTGTAACTCTTGAGTAAGCAATGAGCACATTACTGTCTGCACAATCATTACGTGTTGAAACGGCATTTGGTCCGTTATTTTCTGATATCTCCTTTACCCTGAAACAAGGCGACCGGCTTGGTCTCATTGGCGACAACGGCTGCGGCAAAAGTACGCTATTGAAAGTCCTGGATGGCACCGTTTTGCCATCTGCGGGCAGCGTTTCAGTGGCGAATCACTGCCTGATGGCGCGCGTTGAGCAACATCTGCCCGACACGCTGCTGGATCTCACCCTGCTTGACGCCGTGCTGGCCCGACTTGCGCCGGGCGAACGTGACGTTCAGCGCTGGCGTGCGCAAGCGCTGTTAGCCGGAATGGGACTCAGTGAACATGAGATAGCCCTACCTGCGGCAACCCTCAGTGGCGGGCAACATACCCGGCTATTGTTGGCCCGCGCGTTAATCACCGATCCTGATTTATTGCTATTGGATGAGCCCAGTAACCACCTCGATCTGCCAACCATGCTCTGGCTGGAGCGATTCCTGCAGCGCTGGTCTGGTAGCTTTGTGCTGGTTTCTCACGACCGGGCGCTACTGGATGCCGTGACCAATGGCACCTGGATCCTTCGCGATAACCGGCTGCATTACTTCGCACTTCCCTGCTCTGCCGCGGGTCAGGCGCTGCAGGAGCGGGATGCCAGCGATGCATTGCGCCACAAAGCAGAGCAAAAAGAGATCGACCGGGTTACCAGCAGCGCCAAACGGCTGGCGACCTGGGGGCGTGTTTACGACAATGAAGATCTGTCGCGCAAAGCAAAGCAAATGGAAAAGCAGGTAGAACGCCTGAAAGAGAGCCAGACGCAACTGACGGCAGGAAGTCTGTGGCGTTTAACACTCCAGGGCGAACCGCTGATTGCCGACCGTTTGCTGGAGATGGAACATCTCCCCGTCAGCGCCGCACCGGGTTTACCAGCGCTCTTTTCCGTGCCGCTGGCGCGCGTGAAAACCGGCGACCGAATTGCCATTATCGGGCAAAACGGCTGTGGGAAGTCCTCCCTGCTTCGGCTTATCTGGCGTCAACTGACCGGTGATATCGCGGCTCCTGGGATGGCGGTTCATCCACGTCTGCATGCCGGGTACTATGATCAGACGCTGGAGCAACTGCCCGATGACGCGACGCTTCTGGACGCGCTGGAGCCGTTCGCGCCGTCGGTGGAATTGCGCAAAATGACGTTAATCAGCGCCGGGTTTGTCTGGGCTCGTCACGGACAAAAAGTGGCAACGCTCAGCGGCGGCGAGCGCTCCCGGCTGCTATTTGTTGGCCTGTCGCTGGCACGCTACAACCTGCTGATGCTCGATGAACCGACTAACCATCTGGATATGAGCGGTAAAGAGGCACTGATGCAAACGCTGCAACAGTTCTCGGGCGGTGTACTGCTGGTCAGCCACGATCGTGAGCTGATTGGTCAGAGTTGTAACCGTTTCTGGCTGGTTGAACAGGGGCAGTTTAGCGAATGGCACGACGTCGAGGTGGTCTACGAACGTCTGCGCCAGCAACAACAGGGAGATGAGACGCCGGTGACAGCAAAAGCGGCATCAACGGAGTTGGTTGATGAAAGCGATGCGTTACTGGAGCAGTTAATTGCGCTGGAAACCCGCCTTGAGCAGGATCTGGCGCGTAAACCGGCGCATCAAAAACCGTTGCTTCAGGCGCAGTGGCGAGAGGAGATAGCCAGAATCAACCGGTTACTGATGTAAGACACCTACTTGAACAGGCGCTTTTTGCGCCTGTTTTTTCTCATGGCGAGAGTGGCGTTATCTGTTGTAAAAAGCAATGTAAGCGCTAAAAATGGCCCCGCATAACCGCATATTTTTTTGCATGCCGTTATACGTGCGCTGTCTTATTGATATTTTTCCGCATACCGACTGAGGTGAAACAGATATGGATATTTCGACCCGTGGCCTGGATGTGTTGTTTATTGCAGGTTTTGGCCCAGTCCCACGCAACGTGGGCGACAGTAAAGCACTTTACCAGGAGACGTTAGCTCTTCCCATTAAGCCCATGGAGGGCAATGAAGATTACCTGTTAGCCGAACATGGCGCGCTGAACGGCGCAAAACATTTTGCACTCTGGCCGTTGCATCAGGCGGCACAGTCCTGCTTTGGCACAGAAGTATGGCCTGCCGATATTCCCGCGCCGCAAAGCTGGATTGAGTTCGAAGTCGCCGATCTTGACAGCGCAACCCGTGTGCTGCGCGAAAAAGGCTACGCCCTGCTCGTGGAGAACCGCCTTGAGCCCTGGGGACAAAGCATCACCCGCTTTCTCAGCCCGGAAGGCATTCTGGTGGGCTTAAGCATTACGCCGTGGCTGCGCGATTAATTGTTGATGTGACGATAAACGCTCCCTTGAGAGCGTTTTTTCAGGCCAGTGCGCTAACGTCAGCCCGAACCCGCTTCGCCTTTACGCGCCCGTACATAAGCAGCGCTGACATGGCCGAGAACGAAAGGATTGCGGCGGGCAGCGTGACGTAATCCCAGCTCAGACCGAGCGTGATCATCAGGCCGCCAAAATAAGCGCCGATGGCACTGCCGAGGTTAAAGGCAATTTGCCCCCCTGCCGCACCCAGTAATTCACCGCCTTTGGCATTCTGTAAAAGCAGAATTTGTAGCGGTGCCGCCAGAGCGAACAGACCCGCGCAGCAGATAAACCCCATCGTTAAAGAGGCGACTTTGTTTTCGCCGAAGGCAAACAGCAGCAGCAAAGACAATACAATCACCAGATCGGTGGTGGCTGCGATACGCAGCGGACTATATCGTCCGGACAATCTGCCGCTTAACAGATTACCCAAGACCATTCCCAGCCCCATCAGCATCATGATGACTGTCATGAACATTTCCGAAAAGCCGGAAACGTTCAGCATAAATGGCTTCACAAAGCTGAACCAGGCGAAGACGCCCGCGTTGCCAAACATGGTGGCGGCGAAGATAAACCACGGCTCTGGCTTTTTCAGAAAGCGAAACTGTTCGGTAAAACGGGTTTCGGATTTATCAAAAAGTTGAGGAACCCAGAGGAGAATGGAAACGAGCACCAGCAAATTAAACAGCGCAATCAGCATGAAGGTGTAGCGCCAGCTAAAGGCATGACCAAGCCAGGTTCCCAGCGGTACACCCGCAAGGTTAGCCACCGTCATCCCGGCGACCATACCCGCAACGGCCAGTGTCACTTTTCCCGGCGGGGCGATTTTAGACAGAATAATTGCCCCAACGCCGAAGAACGCGCCGTGAGGGAACCCCGACACCAGCCTGCCGATGGCCAGCATGGTATATGACGATGAAAAGGTAAAAATTGTATTCCCCACAGCGCACATGGCGACCAGGAACAACAGAATGGTTTTCAAGGAAAAACGGCTGGAGAACACGGCGATAATCGGCGCGCCGATCACCACGCCAAAAGCATAAAAGGAGATCATATTGCCCGCCGACGGAATGGAGATCCCTACATCTTTCGCCAGTTCGGTCAGCACACCCATAATGCCAAATTCCGCCATGCCAAGGCCAAAAGTGCCCAGTGCTAACGAAAAAATCGTCTTTTTCATACCACAACCACATGTTAATAGAATGCAACAAGCATTATCGACCATTCGTTAAGTGTGAACCAGTTCAAACTCTCCTGCTGGCATATTCATCCATACATTCAGCTCAGGCTGTGAATGTTTTCATCACCTATGCGATATATCGGAACCCCCTGAAATACAATGACACGAGTAATTTTCGCGCGCACCTGAACCGACCATTACACTTCTTAGGCGTCTCGTTATTTTTTTGAAAGAGGAAGAGAGTCATGGGAAAGAAGAAAAACATCAGCACCATCGCTGACGCACCTCCTGCGGCGCCGCTTAAAAACAAAGAATATGAGAAAGAGTTACGCCGGCTTCACGTTGAACTGGTAAAACTTCAGCGCTGGGTTGTCAGCAAAGGGCTCAAAGTATGCATCGTCTTTGAGGGGCGTGATGGCGCGGGCAAAGGCGGCACCATCAAAGCCATTACTGAACGCGTCAGTCCACGTATTTTCCGCGTTGTCGCCCTGCCCGCACCCACTGAGCGCGAAAAAAGCCAGCTTTATCTGCAGCGTTACGTTCCCTATCTGCCGGCGGCAGGTGAAATTGTTATCTTTGACCGTAGCTGGTACAACCGCGCCGGGGTTGAACGCGTGATGGGTTTTTGCACAATGGAACAAGTAGATAAATTTCTGGAAAGCATCCCAATGATGGAGCGCGCTATGGTTGAGTCCGGCATTATCTTGTTGAAATACTGGCTTGAGGTGACGCCGGAAGAGCAAGAACGCCGTCTGCGCGACCGCGTGAACGATGGCCGCAAGACCTGGAAGCTATCCCCCATGGATATCAAATCCTTCGACCGCTGGGATGATTACACTGTTGCGCGAGACGCGATGTTCGAAGCCTCCGATACCTCATGGGCACCGTGGTTTGTCGCCCGCTCCGAAGACAAAAAACGTGTACGGCTGAATATCATTACCCACCTGCTAACGCAGATCCCTTATGAGGATATTCCGGACGATCCTGTGGAGTTCCCGAAACGCAAAATAGGTAAAGTTAAACCCACCCATTATCCTTTCCGTATTATTCCCGAACCGTTCTGAATAAGTATCTTCCTGCATCGGTTACCGCTGCCGATGCAGTTGCCTTTATTTCACGTGTTTCTTTTTTTCTGGAATTGTTCTCGCAGAAAGGGAATTACCAGGGGGTTCAGTATTGTTTTTTGTGCGGGGGGATTGATAATGTTTACATAAACACAAGGGAGATGAACTGATGAAAAATTATTCCGTACATAGTGCGGCGCCTCGTTCACATGCCAGAAGCAACGCGCCACAGGCGAAACCAAAAGGAAAGCCTAATGGTACGAAGCTATCTGAAAATGAAAAGGAATTTATTCGAGCGATGAATGAGTTTGTTGCAGAACATGGAACTATTACGGATGACGAATATTTTAGGGTGCTTTAATGCTGAGACAATTTAATGTATATCGAAATCCTTCTTCGCAAACCAATAAAGTATTGCCATATTATATGATTGTTCAGGACGATTGTTATGATGATTTTTCTACCCGAGTCATCATTCCTCTTATGCGAAACCCAAAGCTGCCTTTATGGCATCTCAATGTCGCACCCAAAATTAATGTCGAGTTTGAATCGCTAACGCTTTATTCACCGATGCTGACAAATCTGGAAACGTCGCGGATTCATCATAAAGATTTTATTTGTAACCTCAGGTCGGCCAGGCGAGACGTCGTCAATGCCATCGACGCGTTGATCACCAATGTCTGACCATCACCCTCCCCAGCCTGACGCCTGTGAACGCGCCAGGCCGGGTAAGCGGGTAAATACGCAGTTGGCATACCCGGCGAACGCTATCTGAGCCCGTGCATGTTCTCTTCTTTGGCTTCCTGTCTTTCGACCTCACGGTACCAACGCGGATGATGTTTGCGTGCCCAGCGGCGGCTCACTTTCCCTTCGATCATCCCTTTAATTGAGCCTTTCACCCAGAACGCCATATACATATGAATCAGGATGGCGTGAAGAAGGATAATGGCAGAGGTTGCGTGAATCAGCAGGCTATAGCGGATCACCTGAATCGGAAAATATGGGGCAAACCAGGGGCGCCAGATGATGATGCCGGATACAAGTAAGATAAAAATCATACTCATGATGGTCCAGAACATCATCTTTTGCCCGGCGTTATATTTGCCGACTTTCGCGACCTTGTGCTCGTTGCCTTTCAGTACCTCCACAATCCCTTTCAGCCAGGGAATATCCTGCCTGTCCGGGATGTTGTGATGCACAAAGCGCACAAACATCACCATCAGCAGCAGAAAGACCGCAACGCCAAAGAACGGGTGCAGGATGCGCCCCATCTGCGGTGTACCAAAGGTCTCCGTCAGCCATTGTAGCGTAGGAAAGAAAAACGAGATCCCCGACAGCGACACCAGGAAGAAGAGGATAACCATCGTCCAGTGACAGGCGCGATCAATAAACCGGGTGCGCACAATCATTTTCGAATCACTCATGATGCTCCTCGTCGTCATCGACTTCTTTATTCGGCCCAATGCCAATGTAGTGGTAAATCAACCCGGCAAACGAGGCGATAAAGCCGGCGGCAGCCAGCGGTTTCAGCGCCCCTTTCCACAGGCTGATGGACGTGTCGATGACCGGATCCTTCGGCAGGTTGTGGTACAACGCCGGTTGGTCATTATGGTGCAGCACATACATCACATGTGTGCCGCCAACGCCTTGCGGGTTGTAGACCCCCGCATTCGGATAGCCGCGTTTTTTGAGTTTCTCCACACGCGCCTGCGCGACGTCCAGCATCTCCTTTTTGGTACCAAAGTGAATGGCTCCGGTTGGGCAGGTTTTCACGCAGGCCGGCTCCTGGCCGACACTCACGCGATCCACACACAAGGTGCATTTATAGACCCGGTTATCCTCTTTATTGAGGCGCGGGACGTTAAAGGGGCACCCGGCAATGCAGTAGCCGCAGCCGATACAATTTTCCTGCTGGAAATCAACAATCCCATTGGTGTACTGGATGATCGCCCCGGCGGATGGGCAAGCTTTCAGACAACCCGGATCCTCACAGTGCATGCAGCCATCTTTGCGAATCAACCACTCCAGCTTGCCGTTCTGCTCGGTTTCGCTAAAGCGCATCACCGTCCAGGATTTGGCGCTCAGATCCACCGGGTTGTCGTACACCCCGACGCAGTGCCCGACTTCATCGCGGATATCATTCCACTCAGAGCAGGCCACCTGGCAGGCTTTGCAGCCCACGCAGGAAGAGACATCAATCAGCTTGGCCACTTCATCTTTATAATCCCGCGCACGTGGCGCGGGGGTGATGGGATTTGTCGCGGAGCGCTTGAGAATGTCCTGTGTTTCCATTGCCATATCGTCGCTCCTTACGCTTTCTCGATGTTGACCAGAAACGCCTTGTACTCCGGCGTTTGCGAGTTCGCATCGCCGACGTTGGGTGTCAGGGTATTGGCGATGTAGCCTTTCTGCGCCACCCCTTCAAATCCCCAGTGCAGCGGAATGCCAATGGTTTCCACCTGCTGGCCGTTAACGTGCAGCGTGCGCAGACGACGCGTAACCACCGCCACTGCGCGAATAAAGCCACGCTTGCTGCTGACCTTCACGCGGTCGCCGTTGGCAATGCCTTTGGCTTTCGCCAGCCCTTCGCTTATCTCGACAAACTGTTCCGGCTGCGCGATAGCGTTCAGGCGCGCATGTTTGGTCCATGTGTGGAAATGCTCCGTCAGACGGTAAGTGGTGCCGACATACGGAAACCTGTCTTTCTTGCCAAGACGGGCGGCATCGTCTTCGTACAGACGGACGACCGGACTGGAGATCACGTTTGGGTGCAGCGGGTTCGTGCCGAGCGGCGTTTCCATCGGCTCGTAGTGTTCCGGGAACGGCCCTTCTGCCAGCTTATCAAGCGCAAACAGGCGTCCCAGCCCTTCCGGCTGCATGATGAACGGATTGGTCGCGCTGCCCGGCGGTGCAGTGTTGAAGTCCGGGATATCGTTACCCGCCCATTTACTGCCGTTCCACTGGATCAGCATGCGTTTCGGATCCCAGGGTTGACCGTTGATATCCGCCGAAGCGCGGTTGTAAAGCACACGGCGGTTCATTGGCCACGCCCAGGACCAGCCCAGCGTATTGCCAAGCCCTGACGGGTCAGCGTTATCGCGGTTAGCCATCTGGTTGCCTTGCCCGGTCCAGCTACCGGTATAAATCCAGCAGGAAGACGCGGTGGTTCCGTCGTCTCGCAACAGCGCAAAACCGCTCAGTAACTCCCCTTTCTTCGCAATCAACGCCCCCGCTGGGTCGTAGATATCCGCCAGCGCAATGCCGTTGTTCTCTTTTGCTATTTCCTCAGGCTCGGGGCTTTCAGGTTGCTTATACGCCCAGCGCATTTTGAGCAGCGGCTCAATACCTTTGCCGCCTTCGCTTCGATACATCTCGCGCAGGCGATGGTAAATCCCGGCCAGAATTTCACCGTCATTGCGCGCTTCACCCGGCGCATCCTGCCCCTTCCAGTGCCACTGTAGCCAGCGCCCGGAATTGGCAATTGAACCCTCCTCTTCGGCAAAACAGGTCGATGGCAGACGGAAAACTTCAGTCTGGATGGCCGTCGGATCCACATCATTCATTTCGCCGTGGTTCTGCCAGAAATTAGAGGTTTCCGTGACCAGCGGATCGATAACCACCATGTATTTCAGCTTGCTCAGGCTGCGCACCACTTTGTTTTTGTCCGGGAAAGACGCCACCGGGTTAAAGCCCTGGCAGAGGTAGCCTGTGACATTGCCTTTATCCATCATGTTGAAATACTTGATAACGTCATAGGCCTGGTCCCACTTCGGCAGCCAGTCAAAGCCCCAGTTGTTCTCCTTCTGCGCGGCATCGCCATAGAAGGATTTCATCAGACTGACGAAGAACTTCGGATAGTTACCCCAGTAGTTCACCTGATCGGGCAGCATGGCTTTCGGTGTATTTGCCGTGAGATAAGTTTGCAGATCAGCCTGTTTTTCTGACGGCAGCGTCAAATAGCCCGGCAGACTGGTCGACAGCAACCCTAAGTCTGTTAAGCCCTGAATATTGGAGTGACCGCGCAGCGCGTTAACGCCGCCGCCAGCCATGCCCATATTGCCGAGCAGAAGTTGGATCATCGCCATAGTGCGGATGTTCTGCGCGCCCACGGTGTGCTGCGTCCAGCCCAGCGCATACAGGAAGGTGGTGGTCCGGTCTGCCGAGCTGGTGGAGGCCAGCACTTCGCAGACTTTCAGGAAGTCTTCTTTTGGCGTACCGCAGATATTTTCCACCACCTCCGGCGTATAGCGGGAAACGTGCGTTTTTAGCAGGTTCCACACGCAGCGCGGATGGGTCAGCGTTTCATCCCGTCTGGCATAGCCGTTTTCATCGAACTGATAGTGCCAGGAGGATTTATCGTACTGGCGTTTTTGCGCGTCATAGCCGCTGAACAAGCCGTCATCAAAGGCAAAATCGTCCCGCACCAGCAGGCTGGCGTTGGTGTAGTGTTTGACGTATTCGGCGTTGATCTTATTGTTTTCGATCAGGTACAGCAGTACGCCCGACAGGAAAGTGATGTCGGTACCGGAACGGATTGGCGCATAGATATCCGCCACCGACGCCGTACGCGTAAAACGCGGGTCGACGACAATCAGCGTCGCATCGTTACTGTTTTTTGCTTCCAGCGCCCAGCGGAATCCCACCGGATGTGCCTCAGCGGCGTTACCGCCCATCACCATCACGACGTTCGCGTTTTTGATATCAACCCAGTGGTTGGTCATCGCACCGCGACCAAATGTTGGAGCAAGACTTGCTACCGTTGGTCCGTGTCAGACGCGTGCCTGGTTGTCTACCGCCAGCATGCCGAGAGAGCGCACAAATTTTTGCGTCAGCATGCCGGTTTCATTGCTGGCCGCCGAGGCGCACAGCATCCCGGTGGAGAGCCAGCGATTGACCGTTACACCTTGCGCATTCTTCTCTACGAAGTTGGCGTCACGATCGTCTTTCATCAGTCTGGCAATACGTTCGAAGGCGTCATGCCAGGAGATGCGCTGCCATTTGTCAGACCCTGGTGCGCGATATTCCGGGTAGCGCAGACGGTTGTCACTGTGAACATAATCGAGCAGGCCCGCCCCTTTCGGGCACAGCGCGCCGCGGCTAACCGGATGATCCGGGTCACCTTCAATGTGATAAATCGATTCACGGGCATTTTTCGCCCCATCACCCAGGCTATACATTAATAGCCCGCAACCTACGGAGCAGTATGTGCAGGTATTTCGAACCTCTTTCGCACGCAGGAGCTTATAATTTCGCGCCTGCGCCAGTGCCGCTTTGGGGGCAAATCCCAACGCAGCAACGGTTGTCCCGGCCATACCACCCGCGCAGATTTTAAAAAACTGCCTGCGGCTGATGTCCATTGTGTTCCTCGTTATATGAAGAGAGCCCCTGAATAATTCGAGTTGCGCAAAGGCGGCAAGAGAACGGATTCCCTGGTGCTTACGAAAAGCGAACGCAGCCAACACATCGGCAACTTGAAATATGACGGGTGTACTGGCGAGGAAAACTAACAGCTATATCCCTGCGTAATTTGCGGCAAATCAATATTGCAACGCAGCAACTTCTTAATAGTCTTTTCTGGCGCATTTAATTACCCCTAAAGGGGTGATATTGCATCGTGATTTATTAGTAGGCATGCTAAGTAAAGTGCTATAAATTCCCTCTTTGCTGTTTTTTAAGGGAATAGAGTTACATGAATAAGAATAGAGCCACGCTGACCGGGCTGTTAGCCATCGTGTTGTGGAGTACGATGGTGGGTCTGATTCGCGCAGTTAGCGAAGGCTTAGGTCCGGTCGGCGGTGCGGCGATGATTTATACCCTGAGCGGCATTTTACTTATTCTCACGGTCGGTTTTCCCGATATTCGCCGTTTCCCTCGCGGCTATTTACTGATGGGCAGCGTTTTATTTGTCAGCTATGAACTCTGCCTCGCCCTGTCACTGGGGTTTGCCGCAACACGTCAGCAGGCGATAGAAGTCGGCATGGTTAACTATTTATGGCCGAGCTTAACCATTCTATTTGCGATCCTGTTGAATGGACAAAAAGCTACTCTGTGGGTCATTCCGGGACTCATTCTGGCTGTCATAGGGGTGAGCTGGGTATTGGGCGGCGAACAGGGATTGAATCTTCACGATATTACACAAAATATTCTCTCAAGCCCGTTAAGTTATTCTCTTGCTTTTGCCGGTGCATTTATCTGGGCAGCTTACTGTACCGTCACCAGTAAATATGCCAAAGGGTCGAATGGCATTACGCTCTTTATTTTGCTGACGGCGGCAACCTTATGGATAAAATTTGCCCTGACCGATCAACCCGCCATGCATTTTACACTTCCTGTGGTGATCAAACTGGCAATGACCGCCGTCGCGCTGGGCTTCGGCTACGCTGCCTGGAATACCGGCATTTTACACGGCCACGTTGCCGTACTCGCTGCCGCGTCGTACTTCACACCGGTACTCTCCTCGGCGCTGGCAGCCGCCGTGTTGAGCGCCCCACTCTCGTTTTCCTTCTGGCAGGGCGCGTTTATGGTGTGCGGCGGATCCCTGCTTTGTTGGTGGGCGACACGGCATCAGTAGTGATCATTGCACCCCCTGTTCATTTGAACTAAAATTAATATCAAATGAACAGATGGAGCAGAAAAATGCAACTCTATACACCGGGCGTATGCGCGATCCCGCACGACCTGCTCAGCATCCTGGGGCTGCCCGCCACGGCGATTGCCGCTCATGACAGCATTAATGCCGGTCTGAGTGCAGGTGTGTTGCGTGATATCGCTGGCGCCGTCTCTCTTGATGAAATCACGCTGTGCCGAATGGCTGGCATTGATCGTAATACCTATAGCCGCAGGCTTAACAGCGCGGAAAAACGCTTTTCACCAGAACAGAGTGCGCGCGTCTACACGCTCGCACGAGTGATCAGCGCCGCTCGTGAGTTATTTGAAGGTGACAGCGAGCGTATGGCCACCTGGCTCAATAAACCCGCGAAAGGCCTTGGCGGTAAAAAACCCGCAGAGCTTCTCTCGACACCCGCCGGTGCGGAAGCGGTACTGACATTGATTGGTCGCCTTGAGCACGGTGTGATCGGCTAATGGAAACTGTCACCTTCTGGCGTCTGGTCAAAGAACGCTATGCGCTGACCGCCTTCGACGGTTACGGCGCGCGAACCTTTGGCGGACGCTGGAATTCACCGGGGCATGAATGCGTCTACCTGGGTGAATCAAAAGCTCTCTGCGTGCTGGAAACACTGGTACATCTTGAGATTGAAGATATCGCCCAGGGCTACTGTTTCTTAACGCTCGATGTACCGCGTAATCTTATCGCGACGCTGGATTTGACCGCCCTGCCCGAAGACTGGAAAGCTGACCCGCCGCCTGTTTCCACGCAACACATCGGCGATGAGTGGCTGGCATCAAAGCAAAACGGGCTGGTACTGCGCGTCCCCAGTACCATCACCGGCGAATGGAACGCGCTGTTTAACCCCGAACACCCACAGGCGGCGAAAGTCCTCAAAAGCGTAAAGTCCGAACCCTTTATGCTGGATCCCCGTCTTAGCCGTCCTTGCTAGCCTGTCTGTCAACACCTTTAAGGCTCAGCCACACGCCGACCGCCAGCACCATCAGCATGATGCCGGCGGTACTTAATGCCACGCTATGCGACGAAACGAACGCGCTTCTGGCCGCATGCATAATCCCTTCCGCCTGGGGGGGTGAGACCTCTTTCGCCAACTGGAATGCCTCACCAATTGATGACGACGCCAGCGCTGCCTGCGTGTCATTTAACCCCGCGGGTAGCGTAATCGAAGACGAGAAGCTGCGGGTGAGAATCAGACCAAACAGCGCGATGCCAAGCCCTGCCCCCAGTTCATATGCCATGGTTTCAATAGCCCCTGCGGCGGCCGCTTTCTCTTTCGGGGCTGCAGCCATGATGGCCGCTGTAGAAGAAAGTAACGCACTGGCCGCGCTAAACCCCAGCAGCGCCATCAGGATCCAGGCCTGGGTTTGTTGGGTGGAAAAGTTCGTTACCGACAGTCCCAAAAAGCTAAAGGCACTCAGCGCCATGCCGCCGGATGCCACCTGGCGTAAGCCGAGGCGGGAGACCAGCATACCGGCTATCGGACCACTGAACCCGCTTGCGAGCATCACCGGCAGCATAAACAGTCCGGCGGCAAACGGCGTAAAGCCGTGAACAAACTGTAACTCCTGCGCCATCAGCAGCTCAAAACCGACCAGAGCAACCATGGCTGTCACGGCCATTAACACCCCGCTCAGAATGATGCGATGCGTGAACAGGCGCAGATCGATCATCGGGACAGGCGCCGCCAGTTGCCGACGCACAAATCCGGCCAGCAGTGTCGCTCCTACGAAGAACACCGCGACCACCCCCCAGGCGGCAACACTACCTTTGAGCGCCGTTTTGGCGCTCCATACCAGCATAAGAATGGCCGCAATCAGCATCACCGCCTGGCTGAGATTGAGCGGTTGCTGACGCCGCCCCGGCTGGCGAGGCACATAACGCGCGGTCAACGCCATCACTACCATCACGATCGGCACGTTGACCAGAAACACGGCCCCCCAGTTGAAATGAGCCAGCAACCAGCCGCCAATCAATGGGCCAAACGCGGCGCCGCCGGAGCCCACCGCGGCCCAGACGCCAAGCGCCATATTGCGATGCTCTGTTTTTGAAAATGTGTTGCGGATACCGGCAAGTGTCGCCGGAACAATCATCGCCGCGCCGATGGCGAGAATGGCGCGCGAGGCAATCAACTGCTCGGCACTGGCAGACATGGCCGCCAGAAAAGAGGCCAGCCCAAAAAGACCGCTGCCCGTCAGCAACAGGCGTTTAAAACCGATGCGGTCTCCCAGCGCCCCCATGGGCAACACCATGCCCGCCATCACCAGAGAATAGATATCGATGATCCACAATAACTCATTACCGCTGGCTGCCAGCTCTGCACTCAATGTCGGTGATGCCACGTGCAAGACGGTGGCATCAATAGCGACCGGAATATAAACCAGCACGATAATGACCAATGTTAACCACTGACGAACCATAATTTCCTCATAACTTATGTTGGACACGCGTCCAGAGTGGCGATCCTACGGAAAGTTGAACAACTGTCCAGCTTTTTGTTAGACTCCGTTTCTTTCACGTTTAGGGGGATATATGGGCTATTTGAGTCGGGACGAGCGCCGGGAATTGATCCTGCAGGCGGCGATACGCGTTGCATTAAGCGACGGATTTGCCGGGATGACCGTGCGCAGGATAGCCAGCGAAGCCGGTGTCGCCACGGGCCAGGTACATCACCATTTCAGCTCGGGCGCAGAGCTAAAAGCGCAGGCGTTTGTGCGGGTGATGGGCGAACTGCTGGATGTGGATCTGTTACCCGAATCCGCAAGCTGGCGCGAACGGTTGCATGCCATGCTTGGCAGCAATGAAGATGGCTTCGATCCCTATATCCGTCTGTGGCGGGAAGCCCAACTGCTGGCAAGCAAAGAGCACGAGTTAAAAGGCGCTTATGTGCTGACGATGGAAATGTGGCATGAAAAGGTGGTCGATATTATTGATGCGGGCGTGAAAGCGGGTGAGTTTATCCGCCATGATTCGACGGAAAACATCGCCTGGCGCTTAATTGCCCTGGTCTGCGGGCTTGACGGCATCTATGTGCTTGGCATGCCAGATGTCGACGATGCTGCGTTTGATCGACACCTGGATGCCATGATTCATCGCGAGTTGTTTTACGCCCCTTCCCCGTGAAGATCGAAACGCGACATCACGGTGTCGAGCGCTTCAACGCTGAACCCATAATGCGGATCATCCGTACCCAGGCCGAATCGTTGCTGCATGATGTCATACAACGCCTGGGTATCCGGTAAGGTCCTCTCCTCCACCGCATGCCCGTTGCGCCAGTGGGTGAAGTGATAGTTAGTCAGCGTCAATTTCCCGCCGTCCGGCTGATGCAGGCACATTAGCAAATGGTGGCGAAAGTGCGATTGCGGCCAGTGCGCCGAGTGGAAATTCCCCATCACAAAATCGGCCTGATACTGCTGCCCCATCTCAAATTGGTAAATAGACTGCCAGCGATCGTGGTGGCGAAACTGCAAAATCCAGTCCGGCCCGGCCTGTTGCAGGCGGTACAGACCATGCGGCGTCTCCTGCTCAATATCCGCCTTGAGGCGTACAGGCGCAGTGAGCGTGAGCCCGCCAAAGCCGACATCCGCAATCCACTGCTCATCCCCTAACGTCACCAGCACGACACGGTGCGTGCGCGGCGGCATCTGCGGCGGATTTGCCAGCACCACGCGCCCCAGCAGGCTGCGCACCTCAAAGCCGATTTCGCGCAATACG
Organism: Citrobacter sp. UYEF32; assembly: GCF_040546205.1. Lineage (NCBI taxonomy): Bacteria > Pseudomonadati > Pseudomonadota > Gammaproteobacteria > Enterobacterales > Enterobacteriaceae > Citrobacter > Citrobacter sp. UYEF32. Next base: position 299,771 of record NZ_JBEPNI010000005.1, read on the forward strand.
CGCTCAAACAGGCCATTTTGTTCAAAGCAATAGCCGCCACGACGGGCAATCACCAGTTTATTAAAGATGGCCTCATCGCTCAGTTCGATTTCACGAGGCAGAACGACCTCAATATTTTCAAACGGAATGCTGCTGTTATGCTGCAGATGCAATGTACGCAATGTTTCCAGATTCACAGCGGGGACAGCGGTATAGCCAATACGGGCGAAATAGTCGTCCAAAAACGAGGTCATAAGAAGCTCCTGCAATAGATGTCCTTCTGTTATATCTCATTTTTTTCAGGGCACAGGGGATTTTGTGCCGTGGATTTATCGTTGTGTGCTCCGCTGCATAATCGCCAGCGCGGTCAGCATCAATGCGAGCCCGGTAATGAGCGTCAGCGTCGCCATCGCCATGCCTTGCCCAACCGATCCCTGTTCAAACTGCCGCCAGATAAAGACCGCCACCGTTTGCGTTCCTGCCGGGGCCAGCAGCAGCGATGTCACCAGCTCACGCGACGCGATAGCAAAAACCATCAGCATCGCCGCCAGCATGGCCGGAAAGACCAGTGGCAGAACAATAAAACGCAATGCCTGCAGGGGGCTGGCGCCATGAACACGGGCGGCTGGCTCCAGATTCCCGCCTAACTGACGCAGCGCACTCCCGACATAGCGCACCGGCCAGGGCAGCAACAGGCAACAGTACGAGAGCAGCAAAATAGCCCAGGTGTTGTACGGTGAGACGGGCCAGAACGTGCGGTTCCACAAGAGAATCAGCCCCACCCCCACCACAATACCCGGTAGCGCGGCGGGCATCAGCGACAGGGCGTCTATAACACTGCGCCCTTTGATGCGCTGAACCACAACAAGCCAGGCGGCAAGCAGCCCGACAAAACCGGTGATCAATGCCGACGCAAAAGCCAGTGACAAACTGGTCCCCAGGGCTGTTAAGGCATCGCCCTGCTGAGCAAACAGCGCGGCATAATGGGCAGTCGTGGCGTTTGCCAGTGATAAGCCGCCCGATAGGGTCGACATCACGCCGGTGATCGCCATGGACAGCCCCGGCACCAGCACCGCCAGAAAGCCGGTAAATGCCATCGCCCCTACCACCGGCACGGTCGCGATACCCAGTTTCGCCCCCAGATTTTCCGTGGGTTTACCCGTCACGCTGGTCACGTCCTTTCCACCGGTCAACTTGCCCTGTAACCACCAGGCGCTGAGCGCAATCACGATCAGAATCAGCGACAGCATGGAGGCGCCCGGCAAGTCGATGGGCCAGTCGGCCAGTTTTTTTTCAATACCAACGGTCAGCATCACCACGCCGGAACGGGTGCCCAACGCGGCAGGTACGCCATACTCTTCAATCGCCAGGGTGAAGGCCAGCAGCATGCCTGCCGCCAGCGAAGGCGATAGCATAGGCAGCGTGACATGCCAAAAGGCACGCCAGGGCGTTGCGCCATGCACGCGGGCAACCAGCGCCAGACGCTGCCCGCTGGCAAGCAGGTTACGGGATACCGCGAAATAAACGACCGGAAAAATATTGAGTGTCATGACCAGCACGATCCCGCTTTTGCTGAATAGCAATGCATTGAAATCGAACCCCAATAACTGAGCAAGATAACCATTGGTTTGCAAAACCAGCATCCAGGAGAGCGCCGCAATATAGGGCGGCGTCAGAAACGGGATCAGAAACAGCAGATCCCACATCCGTGGACAGGGTAAATCGAACAGTCCACGCGCCACCCCCAGCGGCAGGCCAATACAGGCGCTCAGCAGCGCAACGCCTGCGGCAATTTGCAGCGTTCCGGCAAACATTGCCGGGAGTTGTGGTTCAGAAAACAGCGGGCGTAACCCGGAAAACGCGCCCTGCAAAGAACCTGCGCTAAATTGCGGGAAAACGGCCTGCAGAACAATAAACAGCAACGGCAACGCGACCAGAACCATCAGCACGGCCACGGTCACAAGCGAGATTAATCGTTGGTTCACGGCGAGTATCCAGAAGACGGGGTTGCCCCCGTCAGATGATGATTACTGAGCGAAAAGTGTGTTGAAGCGCTTGAGCACGGCGCCGCGCTCGCTGGTGCCGTCGTTTTTGGTCGGCAGAATTTTCAACTCGTTAAAGAGAGGACGTTTGGCCTGCACATCGGTACGCGCTGGCATCAGCCAGGCATCGGCCACCAGTTTCTGTCCTTCCGGCGACAGCACATAGTCCACAAACGCTTTAGCGTCAGCTTCATGTTGGGTGGATTTGAGGATCATCATGGGACGTGGCGCAATCACGGTACCACTGGCCGGGAAGATGACTTTCAGTGATTCACCCTGCTCAATGTTGCCATAGGTAACATAGTCAACCGCGCCAAACACCGCTGCTTTTGCACCTTGCATCACCGGTGTGACCGCCTGGGCGTTCGGACCGCTAACCACCATGCCGTTTTTCTTGAGTTCATCAAACAGTGTCCAGGCACCTTCGCCCATGCCGTTTTGCAGACCGATCAGCAGGTCCAGCGATGCGCCAGACAGGGCCGGATCCGGGGTAGTGACTTTGTCTTTAAACGCAGCCGCCGTCAGATCTTTCCACTCTTTCGGCTCTGGCGTACCGCTTTTGGTATTCCAGACGATACCCAGCGCGGAAACGCCCTGGGCGACATAATCCGTACTTTTGAGCATCTCAGGCACCTTTTCGGCGTTGGCGCTTTGGTAAGGCAGCAACCAGCCACGGTTATGCAGATCTTCTGCGGTGTCCCAGGAGGCGGAAATCAGAATGTCCGCCTGCGGGTTGGCCTGCTCAGCTTCAAGGCGCGCCATGACTTTGCCGGTTGTGGCCTGGAAGATATCCACTTTCACCCCGGTTTTTTTCTCAAATCCGCTGGCAAGACCTTTCGCCAGAGAGCCCGGACCGGCGGTATAAACGGTGAGCGCATGAGCGCTGGACATCATAGCGGACGATAACACCATGGCTAAAGCAACTCCTTGTTTCAAAGATATTTTCATGCAATTTCCCCTGAGGTTGTTGTAATAGAACGAATGGCGTCTACACGACCGGCAGACAAATGAACAATACGGTCAGCGAGGATCTCGGCTTCACGGCGATCGTGGGTGACATAAACGGCGGTTATACCGAGCTGGCGAAGCAGAGAGGCCATCTCACGGCACAAAGATTCGCGCAGCTCACTGTCGAGATTGGAAAGGGGTTCATCAAACAACAACACGCGCGGCTCGGCGACAATGGCCCGTGCCAGCGCCACTCGCTGCTGCTGGCCACCCGAGAGCCCGGAGGGTTTGCGCTTAGCAAACTCGCTAAGGCCAACGCGCGCCAGCGCTTGCAGGACACGTTTTTCACGTTCAGCGCGCGGGACATTACGCATCTTTAACGGGAAAGCGATATTCTCTTCCACCGTCATATGCGGCCACAGCGCATAGTCCTGAAAAACCATGCCAATATCACGGGACTCCGGCGGCAACGCCCATCCGGCCTTCGCCACCAGACGCGAACCGAAGGTAATGGTGCCGTCAGCAGGTTGTGTTAATCCGGCAAGTAAACGCAACAGCGTACTTTTGCCGCAGCCTGAGGGGCCGAGCAAAGCCACGATAGTGCCTGCGGGAATAAGGAGATCGATCTGATTGAGAACGGTGTTGCTGCCAAAGGCATACGACACACCTTCCAGGCGGATTTCTGTGAACGCGTCCATTAGCGCTCTCCCACAATGAGAAAGCATCTGATATCCGTGGTCTTCATCCAACGGGCCGCGTCCACCTGCACGAACGTCAGGGGAGCATACATATTGTTATCCTCTTTGGGATTTGATGCGGCTGACTATAGGCAGGAAATGTGACGTATAAATTACGGTAATGTTGCGTCTTGATTTATATAGAAGAATAGTAAACTCTTAGAAGATCTCTCCTGATTTTCCCTAATATAAAAAGGTGATTACGTGCGTATCGCAACGATCACAAATTTTGCATACATCGCAACCGTTGTTCTGACACTCTCTTCCGGCTTTGCGTTGTTCAGCGCATCCGGTGCGGACCGGGCCGAACGGGAAGCTGTCGCCCAGATTCGCCTTTTCGATACGCTGACCGATGATCTTGAACGAGAAGCGTATGCGTTGAGTGACCTTGCGCGTGAGGCAGTGGTGAAGCGGCAGCCGGAGAACATCAAGGCCTGGCGACAAATGCTGGAGACCGATATCCAGTTCGAAAACCATTTGCTGGGTTTACACGATAACGGCGCAACGTCAGCAGAAATATTGATCCTCCGGGATGGCCTTAAAGTCTTTGATCAACTTGAAGATGAGCAGCGTGCTGCCATAGCCGCTGTGGAAGCGGGCAATATTAATGAAGGCATGAATATCATCTTTGGTCAGCAGTATGAAGACCAGCTTGCTCAGGCCGAATACCGTTTTGCCCATTTTCGCAGCCTGGCGGATCAACGCACTGCGAGCGTCATTGCCGAGGCGACGGCGCTATCGCAACGGCTACGCACGGTGTCTGAGGTGATGGTGGCGATAACCGCCCTGCTTTTCTTGTTTGTGCTTGGGTTTATTATCAAACACCGCATCTTGCGCCCGGTGGTCACGCTGAGCGACGTGGTGAACCGGCTGGCGACACAGGATTATGCGGTGGAAACACCGGTACTGGCGCAGGTAGATGAAATTGGCGATATGGCGCAGGCCATCCATATTTTTCGTGAGAACGGTCTGGCCCGACAGCGTCTGGAGCAAGAACGTGATGCCGAGTGGGCTTCGCGCACACTGCTGGCGAGGATGACGCAACGTCTACAGGGCTGTGATTCCCATGCGGGCATTGTCAGGGTCGTCGGCCGTTTCGCGCCGAAAATCATCCCCGACATGGGGGGGCGACTCTACATTCTGGATTCGCGGACAAACCGCATGAAATGCGCGGCCCGCTGGCTCCTGCCCCCCGGCGAGGATGCCCCCTTTACCCCCGATGCCTGTTGGGCATTAAAACGTGGACAACTGCACTGTCCGTCGCACGATTCGGTAGATATGCCCTGCGAACATCTTGTGCCGGAGGTGGCCGCACGGGCCATCTGTGTTCCGTTAATCGCGCAAAACAAGATTATTGGCCTGCTCACCTTCGATAATGAGCAGCAGAAAGAGCCGACCTACGCCTATCTGGAACTGATGGCAGAGACCATCGCGCTTGCGCTGGCAAACCAGATATTGCGCGATACCCTGACAGAAAAAGCGACCCATGATTCGCTGACCGGATTGCGTAATCGCCATAATCTGGATGAGACCCTTCGCAGCCTGGTTGATCAGTCGATGGCAAACGGAACCTCGCTGAGTTGCCTGATGATCGATATCGACTACTTTAAAAAGCTTAATGATAGCCACGGACATGAAGCGGGTGACAAAGTGCTGCGCGACATTGCCCGGTTGTTACAGGATACGGTGGGCGATAACGGGATTGCCTTCCGCTACGGTGGCGAGGAGTTTCTGATTATTTTGCCGGATACCAGCGAGACCGATGCCAAAAAACTGGCTGAACGGTTACTGCAAAGCGTTCTGGACCATCGCATATTTTATGAGTCGCATGATATCGGGCAGGTTTCAATCTCGATCGGTCTGGCTACCTGGCCGCAACATGCGCGGGCGGCAAATCTGATCCGGGCAGCGGACCTTGCGCTTTATATGGCGAAAGAACAGGGGCGCGGCCAGATTGTGGTCGCCCGCAACGCCAACGCACCGCAGACGCACCTTTCCTCCTGATATGTCGGCTGCGCGGCAGTGCGCGCAGCCATTTCGTTACAGTGTCACTTGCTCACAGTCTGCCTGCAAGCGATCGGCCTCGTCCTGCGGCATCCCGGCGCGCACTGCCGCCGCACAAATCCCCTGCCAGCTTCCCGGGTCCAACGGAATCCCCTGCGCCTTACGCAGACGGCGGTTGTTCTCTTCCCACTCGCCTGGCACCAGAATCGGCTCGTCATTACTATGCGGCGACTGTTTCACCCATTCAACGAAAGCCTGCGTTTGTTGCTGCATATCCGGCGCGGCAAACATGTCCGGGTTTAAAATAATGGTGGTCATACAGTTGAAAATAGCATCGACGCTGGCCTGCAAAGAGCCCTGATGGGTGGTCTGTCCGCCGGATAAGGCTCCCCCCATAATTTCGCACAGTGCCGCCAGCGCATAGCCTTTATGTTGCGCAAACGTCACCAGTGACCCCAGCGGCGAACGATGCATAACCGCCGGGTCGTTAGTGGGAAGCCCCTGCGCGTCAATAAGACACCCATCGGGCACCGGCACGCCTTTGTGGTAAGCCACGCGCGTTTTTCCAAATGCAATGGCGCTGGTTGCGTAGTCCAGCAACAGGGGCGATTGCCCTTCCCGGGGGAAAACCACGCAAAAAGGATTTGTTCCGAACCGGCTGTCTTTTCCGCCAAACGGGGCCACCATCGGATCGCCGACGACGTTGACAAAATGGATGGAGATAAAACCGGCTGCGGCACACTGTTCGGCCCAGTAACCAATACGTCCAATATGATGGGAATTGTGAAGCGCAACGGCGGCAAGGCCATGTTGTCGGGCCTTTTCAATGCCCAGTGAGATAGCCTCATGCGCGGCGACCTGACCAAAAGCCTGATTGCCGTTCAGGGTGACCACCGCGCCCATATCTTTCACCACGCTGGCATGGCGGTTAAGTTGCAGGTAGCCCTGTTCAAGGGAGCGAACATAGCTCGGGATCATCCCTACGCCATGAGAATCGTGTCCGGCAAGATTTGCCGCCAGCAAATGGTCCGCAACCAGGCGAGCTTCCTGTGGTTCGCTGCCCGCATAGTGCAGGATTTTCTCGATAAAATGGTGTAAGCGCTGGGGATGAAGACGAAGCCCTGTATCCATTGATAATTCTCCATTTATTATGTTGTTGTCTGCATTTCCATGCTGCATGTGAGCTTGCCTGAGGTCAATAACTGTACGGGCACAGAGAATAATGACCTGAAGATTGTTTCTGTGCGGGATAAACATGCAATGCACGGTGTGAGTACCGGACATCTATGCTTTAATTCCTGCACGACAGAACGAAGGAGTGGCTTATGAGTTTTTTCCGTCCGGTGGCGCTGGATCACGCCAGCCGCTTGCTGAATCACGGCCCGACCATACTGATTACCAGTCGTGATGAGAGTATCGACCGTCGCAATGTTATGGCGGCGGCCTGGTCAATGCCTGTTGAATTTTCCCCCGCCCGCATCGCGATCGTGGTGGACAAAAGCGCCTGGTCGCGTGAACTGATTGAACGCAGCGGTATGTTCGGCATTGTGGTGCCGGGCGTGGCGGCCACCCGCTGGACCTGGGCGGTGGGCAGCATTAGCGGTCGCGAAGAGGATAAATTCAACTGTTACGGTATTCCGGCCATCGCTGGCCCGGTACTGGGGCTGCCGGTCGTAGAGGAAAAATGTCTGGCGTGGATGGAATGCCGCCTGTTGCCGCCTACTGCCGCAATGGAAAAGTATGACACCTTGTTTGGTGAGGTTGTCTCGGCCGCTGCGGATGAACGCGCCTTTAGCAACGGCCACTGGCAGTTTGATGATGATCAGTTGAACACCATTCACCATCTGGGTGGCGGCAATTTCGTCACCAGCGGCAAGTCGATAAAAGTTCCGGGTTAACCTGAAACTCGCCCCGGTAAGCGCAGCGCCACCGGGGACAATCCCCGAATGCGGCGTAAACGCCTTATCAGGGCTACGTCCCCCCTCGCCCCTTTTGGGGAGAGGGTTGGGGTGAGGGGAAAAGCGTGCTCAGACATTTCCCCGCAAGCCATTACATCTGATAACCGGGCTTCTTAATGAGTGTGTCCATCTGCGGCCCGATTTCCGTATCCCATACTTCGCTTTTCCACGCATCCGGGTCGATTTCGGTTAACGCGACGCTGATGGAACTGTCTTTGCTGCTTAAATGACGGGTGATCACATCGGCGATATCGGCCGCCAGCGCGGTTTTTTGCTCATCGTTCAGGTCACGGGGAAAACATTTGATATCAACATGTGGCATGGTGTGCTCCTTATAGTGGGACAACCAACCTACCACACTGAAAAAACGTCAGTTATCAAATAATGTCGTTACGGCGCAAAACGGACTGCAGCCTGGGTTGCGCGCAAACCGCATCGGCAATCGCGCTGATTTTCGGCGTGTTTTCCTTAAACCAGTCATGCCGTGGCCCCCAGGTTCTGATTACACAGATATAGATATCCAACAACGTTAGCTGTTCGCCAAACGCGTACGGCGTGGCGTGTAATTGCTGTTCCAGCCAGATATAGAGTGATTTACGATACGCGATACAGTGGTCGCGCAGTTCTTGCGCCGCACCGGGAACGAAGCGTTCGGGATAGTCGGCATAGGTGAATGTCGGGTAAACATTTGCCACCAGCCAGACCAACAGCCGCCAGAACTGATTACGTTCAGGCGTGCCCGTCGGCGGCGCCAGGTGCGGGTGTTCATCGAGGATCATTAACGTAATGGCAGCCGATTCCGTCATGATGCTGCCATCGTCAAGTTGCAGCGTAGGCACCTGGCAAAGCGGGTTGAGTTTCAGCAATTTTTCCTGGTTATGCCCCGGCGAATCGAACCCTTCAACATTCTCAAACTGATAAGGGATATCCGCCAGCGTCAGCATCAGCTCACTGATGGCTGAACCCCAGCCGGGTGCGCCATAAACGGTGATCATATGACCTCCTTTCTTGCGAGTGAACAGTAAGTCTACGTCAAACTGGCAAGAAAGGTGTCGACCTGCTGTGGGCTGGTAAGACGCACAAAGCGGATGTGTTGATACTGCGGGTTGGCCATATCGGCCGCGTAACGTACCCGGTTATGGCGCCAGGTTTTTAATGTCCAGATGAGGATTGACTCGCGGCTTAAGAATGCGCGGCGGAAACTTTCCGTATTGCCGGTGCCAGGCCACAACTCTTTTCCCTGCCATGCCCGGCGAATCACCCGAAGCACCGCCTGGCGCAGGGTACGCCAGAAACCGTAATCCAGCCAGATAACCAGATCGACATCCCGCCATTTGATCGGCCGCGATCGGTTGTAATTGCCGTCCAGTACCCAGCCTGGCGTGGCATTCAGCGTCTCTTCTAACAATGCGTAGAAGTCCTCATCACTGCGCCCTTGCCACTCCGGCAGCCAGTAAAGCCTGTCCATTTCGATATACGGCACATTAAGTTGCGCGGCCAGCCGCCGCGAAAGCGTGCTTTTACCGCTACCGCTAGTGCCGATCACATTAATTTTCATAGCGTTATGCCGAATCTCTTTCTACAAAATGAAATCCAATATCCACAATGGTTTCTTGCTGAGGCAGCCCTTCGATGCGATCCGCCAGCAGCGTAGCGGCACGTTGACCGATAACCTGCCTGTCGACGCTGACCGTTGTGATGGAGGGATGGGTATCGGCGGCAAAATCCAGATCGCCAAAGCCAATCACCGCCAGATCCTGTGGCACCCGTAATCCGCTGGCCTGTGCTTCAACAATCGCCCCCTGAGCAAGGGTATCCGAACTGCAAACAATCACATCGAAGCTGCCCTTTTTCAGCAAATCGCGAAGCCCCTGCCGCCCCGAGGCAAAACGCGCCGGGAGCGAGACATCCACAAAAGCGGGCTCGCGAATATCATTACGCGCCAGCGCCTCGCACAGTCCGCTTTTACGCAGCGCCGCACGATTATCTACCGTCCACAGCAAGCCGGGGCGTTTATAGCCTTTACGCAGCAAATAATCCGCCGTCGCCTCCCCCACTTTTTCATGGGAAAAGCCCACCAGCATATCCAATGGTGTGGGAGTGAGATCCCAGATTTCTACCACCGGTACGCTGGCATTGAGGATCACACGCTTTAATTCCGTTGAGTGGTGGATCCCTGTGAGGACAATACCGTCCGGACGACGTGATAAGAGCGTAGCCACCAGCTCTGCTTCCGTTTGCTGGGCGTAACCCGCCACACACAGCAGCATATGATAACCGCGTACCGCCAGCTCATCGCTTATCGACTGAATGGTATCGACAAACATGCTGTTATTGATTTGCGGGACCACAACAGCAATCAGTTTGCTGCGCCGGGACGCCAGCCCCCCCGCCAGCGCGTTGGGGATGTAGCCGGTGGCCTTGACCGCCGCGAGCACTTTTTCCACGGTTTTAGGACGCACCAGTTGCGGGGTGTTCAGTGCCCGGCTGACGGTCATTGATGACAACCCCGCCGCACGGGCGACATCTTCTAATGTGGGGGCCCTGGGGGGCACAGGACGAGAGGTTTTCGACATGTAAACTCACAACGGCTTCTTTTTGTGACAGGGATTATAAGCGATTTGTTAGCTTAATTCGCTTCTCTCTCATTATTTTAATCAGCTTTAAAATCAGTAGATTAAAAACAGAATCACACCATAATGTTAGCGATATCATTTAAGGTTAGGCAATTTCACAAACTGTTTTGAAGTGTGAACCAGCACGAATAAAATCCCTCTTTAGCGTCTCTTATTGTGATCAATTGTACATATTGACGGCAAAATGCTGGTGGTCTATTCTCAACTGAATTAAAAATGTTAGCGCAAACATTATTACCGTTCACAGGAGTCAATCATGACCGTAAGTGCGAATTCCGCTGCTGTAACCTATGCCAAAGCGCAGGGTGTTAAAACTGCCGCCGAAACCGGCGACCGTATCGAGTGGGTAAAACTCTCCCTCGCGTTCCTGCCGCTGGCTACCCCCGTAAGTGATGCGAAAGTGCTGACCGGTCGTCAGAAACCGCTGACCGAAGTTGCCATTATCATCGCGGAAATTCGCAGCCGTGACGGTTTCGAAGGCGTCGGTTTCAGCTACTCGAAACGTGCAGGCGGCCAGGGTATCTATGCTCACGCCAAAGAAATTGCCGATAATTTACTGGGCGAAGACCCGAACGATATCGACAAAATTTACAGCAAACTGCTGTGGGCTGGCGCATCCGTAGGCCGTAGCGGTATGGCCGTACAGGCCATCTCCCCTATCGACATCGCGCTTTGGGATATGAAAGCAAAACGTGCCGGTCTGCCGCTGGCAAAACTGCTCGGTGCGCACCGTGATTCCGTACAGTGCTACAACACCTCAGGCGGCTTCCTGCACACACCGTTGGATCAGGTTCTGAAAAACGTGGTGATCTCCCGTGAAAATGGCATCGGGGGTATCAAACTGAAAGTTGGTCAGCCGGACACCAAAGAGGATATCCGTCGTCTGACCGCCGTGCGTGAAGCGCTGGGCGATGATTTCCCGCTGATGGTTGACGCGAACCAGCAATGGGACCGCGAGACCGCCATTCGCATGGGGCGTAAAATGGAGCAGTTCAATCTGATCTGGATTGAAGAGCCGCTGGACGCCTACGACGTGGAAGGCCACGCCCAACTGGCCGCCGCACTGGATACGCCCATCGCGACCGGCGAAATGCTGACCAGTTTCCGCGAACACGAACAGCTTATTCTGGGCAACGCCAGCGACTTCGTTCAGCCGGATGCCCCACGCGTTGGCGGTATCTCTCCGTTCCTGAAAATCATGGATCTGGCCGCGAAGCATGGCCGTAAACTGGCCCCGCACTTTGCCATGGAAGTGCACCTGCACCTCTCTGCCGCCTACCCGCTTGAGCCGTGGCTGGAGCACTTCGAATGGCTGAACCCGCTGTTTAATGAGCAGCTTGAACTGCGCGATGGCCGCATGTACGTCTCCGACCGTCATGGACTGGGCTTCACGCTGAGTGAACAAGCGCGCGCCTGGACTCAGCTAAGCTGTGAATTTGGCAAACGTCCGTAACAGGTCATAAAGACGGGAAATATTCCCGTCTTTATTTATTGCAGCATGAAGACTGGCATAGTTATGCCCCGCTGTTTCGCCATATTATTGTACTCCCGACGGAGCAGCGTTTTTTATTTCTCGCGCACGCAATATAAATAACCCGTTACAGTCACAGGTTGCGTCAACATCCTGGCATTATCCCTGCTCGTCACTTTAAAATATATTTATTACGCTTATCCATTTACCTTTAAAAAAAACAGCAGCCGATTAAGATCTTTTAATTTCCCCCCATAAATAATGCAATTGCAGAATATATGTGATCGTGAGGGCACATTTATACATTTATTATGGATCCGTTCTGGGTATTTTTATATAAATGTTAGCGCAAACATACATAAAGAAAAGGAGCTATCCATGACCTTGAGTGCCTGTACTGGCGCTATCTTATGCCGAGAGACAACGTACCCACTCTGCCATAGCAACCGTATGCTGCCGCTGGCAGGCCTGCTTGTCCGTTCGGTCAACGCCACGAAGTAAATAACCGACGGAGCCATTCCCGTTTAATACACACGTCGGGGGAAACCTCGTCGAGGAATCGATTATGAGTAATGTTATTAAGCGCACCAGCGTGCGCCACGGTATTCTTATTTTCTTATTTCTGGCTACGGTATTTAACTATGCTGACCGCGCGACCCTTTCAGTGGTCGCCCCTATCATGAGTAAAGAATTAGGCTTTGATCCAGAAGCACTCGGACTGGCCTTTTCGGCATTCGGCATTTCGTATGTCATTATGCAAATCCCCGGCGGATGGCTACTGGATAAATATGGTTCGCGCCTTGTTTATGGCTGCGCGTTAATTGGCTGGTCAATCGTCACCATGTTTCAGGGAACAATTTATCTTTTTGCCAGTCCGTTAATTGTATTGGTTATTTTGCGCCTGCTAATGGGGGCGATTGAAGCACCGGCCTTTCCTGCGAACAGCCGCCTGAGCGTACAGTGGTTCCCCAATAAAGAGCGCGGTTTCGTGACAGCGGTTTATCAGGCCGCACAGTACATCTCGCTCGGGATTGTCACGCCTCTGATGACGCTTATCCTGCATAACATGAGCTGGCACTACGTGTTCTATTACATCGGCGCTATCGGCGTGGTGCTGGGAATTGTCTGGCTGGCGAAGATTCGCGACCCGCTACAGCACAAGAAAATCAACCAGCAGGAGCTGGATTATATCCGCGAAGGCGGCGGCGAACCGGAGCTGGGTAATGCGAAGAAATCGGAAAAGATTTCCCTTGCCCAGATCAAAAGCGTCTGTGTGAATCGCATGATGATCGGCGTGTATATCGGTCAGTTCTGCGTAACGTCTATCACCTGGTTCTTCCTGACCTGGTTTCCGACCTATTTATATCAGGCAAAAGGGATGTCGATTCTCAAGGTCGGGTTTATTGCCAGTATTCCGGCGATCGCCGGGTTTATTGGCGGCCTGATGGGCGGTGTGTTTTCTGACTGGTTATTAAAACGCGGTTACAGCCTGACCACTGCGCGCAAATTCCCGGTTATCTGCGGCATGTTGCTCTCCTGCGTAATTGTGGTGGCAAACTACACCCAGTCAGAAGTGGTGGTCATTGCCGCCATGAGCCTGGCCTTCTTCGCCAAAGGCTTCGGTAATTTAGGCTGGTGCGTACTGAGCGATACCTCGCCGAAAGAAGTGCTGGGCATTGCGGGTGGCGTCTTTAATATGTGCGGCAACCTGGCCAGTATTATTACGCCTCTGGTGATTGGGGTGATTCTCTCCAGTACCCAGTCGTTTGATTACGCCATTTTGTATGTGGGATCGATGGGCTTAATTGGCCTGTTCTCTTATCTGTTTATTGTCGGTTCGCTGGAGCGTATTCAACTTACGCCTTCCGCCGCCTGAAAATGAACGTACGCTGCTTCGCATCCGGCGAAGCAGCATTTTCGTCTCTCACAACACCTTCGATAAAAACTGCCTTGTCCTTGGATGCTGAGGATGGTTGAGCACCGTGTCGCTGTCGCCCTGCTCCACAATTTTGCCATCTACCATAAACACCACCTGATCCGCGACTTCGCGGGCAAAACCGATTTCGTGCGTAACCACCACCAGGGTTGTACCGGAACGGGCCAGCTTTTTGATGACATCCAGCACTTCGCCAACCAGTTCCGGATCCAGCGCAGAGGTGGGTTCATCGAACAGCATTACCCGTGGGCGCAGCGCCAGCGCGCGGGCAATGGCAATACGCTGCTGCTGCCCACCGGAAAGATGGCGTGACCAGGCATCCGCTTTATTGCGCAGCCCTACCACATCGAGCAACTGATACGCCTGCTCAATGGCCTCTTTGCGACTGAGCCGCTGATGGGCTATCGGCGCTTCAATCAGGTTTTCCAGTACCGTGAGGTGCGGGAACAGATTGAAGTTCTGAAACACATAGCCCACGTTTACCCGCTGGCGCAGGATCTCGCGCTCTTTCAGTTCATAGAGCTTATCCCCTTTGCGGCGATAGCCAATATAGTCGCCATCAATCTGAATAAAGCCTTCATCGACACGCTCCAGATGATTAATGGTGCGCAAAAGCGTCGATTTGCCGGAGCCGGAAGGTCCGAGAATCACGGTCACGGTGCCTGGCGGGATCTCAAGCGACACATCATCCAGCGCCTTATGGCGACCAAAATATTTGCTGACCCCGGTAATCGAAATATGACCATTAAGAGAGGCTGGCATGAATCGGCTCCTGTGGTTGCGCGACACGGGCAGGTGTCGTAGCCCGCACCCGGCGGGAATTGACGGCGGAGCGACGTTCGCTGCGCGCCAGCCAGCGTTCAACCAGATGCTGAATCACCGACAGCACGCTGGTGATCACCAGATACCACACGGCACCCACCATCAGTAACGGGATCACCTCCTGGGTGCGGTTGTAGATCATCTGAATGGTGTAGAACAGCTCCGGCATCGCCAGCACATATACCATCGCCGTTCCCTTAGCGAGGCTGATAATTTCATTAAAACCGGACGGCAAAATGGTCCGCAGCGCCTGCGGCAGAATAATGCGTAGGGTGCGTCGCCAGGCAGGAAGCCCTAATGCGGCGGCGGCCTCATACTGCCCGTGATCGACCCCTAAAAAACCACCACGAATGATTTCCGCCGTATAGGCGCTTTGCACCAGCGTCAGGCCAACCACCGCCGTGGAAAATTGCCCCAGCACATTCACCGTTTCGTAGTGCGCCCAGCTCAGTTGCGTAAACGGAATGCCAATCGTCAGCGTGTCATAGAGATAAGAGAAGTTGTAGAGAATAATCAGTACCACAATCAGCGGCAGTGAACGAAACAGCCAGATATAGCTCCACGCCAGGCTGCTCAATAGCCAGGAGCTGGACAACCGCGCCAGCGCCAGCACGCCGCCAAAGATAACGCTTAATGCCGTACCGAGTAGCGTTAATAACAGCGTCTGACCCAGACCGTCCAGGATCACGGGATCAAAGAACCAGCGGGCAAAAACGCGCCACTCCCAGCGTGGGTTAAAGGCGACGGACTGGACTACAATCGCCAGTACGATCAACGCGATAACAGCCCCGACGATCCGCATTGGGTAGCGTGCCGGGACAACTTTGATAGACTCTGTCGTTTTCATGTTTATCCCTCAGGCAGTTTTACTGAGCGTGTCGACCGCTAAGGTCTTGGTAAACCGCAGGCGGCCATCGAACGGTGGCTGGCTGTACTCCTCCGGGTCGCGCGTCAGATCGAACTGCGCGTCATACCCCTGGCGAAGATAGAGCTGCACCGCTTCCGGCTGACGAAAGCCGGTGGTCAGAAAGATGCGGCTGTAACCCGCCAGCACCGCGCGCCGTTCCAGTTCGGCCACCACTCTACTGGCCAGCCCCTGCTTGCGCAGGGTGTGTTGTGTCCAGATGCGTTTGATTTCCGCCGTGTGGGCATCTTTCGGTTTGTACGCGCCGGTGGCGATAATCGCCCCGTCACGCTCCAGCACAATGAATAGCCCCTGCGGCGGCAGATACCACTCCGTCAGTTCCACCTCGGCATCTTTAGAAAAATAATCGCCATAACGGGCGGCATATTCGCCAAACAGACCGGCTATCACGGGCTGCAATTCCGGGGCGTCGGGGGAGATATCACGGAAACGTTCGCTCATCTGCGCCTCCTTAGTCGCCCAATCCGGCGGGGTTGATTTCTGAGGTCGGGATCTTCTCAACGCCCTCACCCCAGCGATTGAGCACTTTTTCGTAATCGCCATTTTTAATGACGCCATTAAGCGCAATCTGTACCGGCTCCACCAGGCCGCTGCCTTTTTTCAGCGTTACCGCGATATGTGCCGCTTTCGGCCAGCCGCCGTCCACGCTGCCTACCAGACGGGTTTTATTGGTCAGCGCGGCTTTCCAGGCGCCAATCACATTCGGGCCAAAGAAGGCATCCGCACGACCGGACTGCAGTGCCAGCGTCTGGGCGGCATCATCTTTGGTGTAGACCGGGGTGAACGGTTTAAGCCCTTTCTTTTCGTTTTCCGCATTCCACGCCAGCAGAATGGCCTCCTGATTGGTGCCGGAGCCGACGATAATACGCAGCCCGGCGATGTCCTCTGCCTTCTCAATGGCTTTGATCGGGCTACTGGATTTCACGTAAAAGCCGAGGGAATCTTTGCGGTAGGTGGCGAAATCAAACTTCTCTTTGCGCGCTTTGGTGACGGTGATATTGCTGATTGCCGCATCATATTTGCCGGAGGTGACCCCGAGCGGCCAGTCCTCCCAGGAGGTCGGCACCACGTTCAGTTCCAGACCGAGGCTGTCGGCAACCAGACGGGCGATATCTACCTCACTGCCGAGCAGGGTTTTGTTGTCATCAGAAAAGACCGTCAGCGGCGGCGAGTTAAGGGCGGCCACCGCCACCGTAAATTTTCCCGGTACCGCCAGATGATAATCTTTCGGCAAGCGGGCCACCGCGTCGGCATTGCGCGGCGTGTTAATGGGCGTTTTGTTAGCTTCAAGGCTAACGCCGGTGCCGTTAATCGTGACGTCATTGGCCCAGACCAGCGGCGCGAACGCCAGTGTCACTGCGAGGAGGAGCGATGATTTCTGCATAGCGTATTCTCTTTATTGTTTTGTGAATTGATTCGCAGGTTGTTGTAAACCAAGACTTTCGCGCAGGGTCGTGCCGGGATAGGCCTTACGGAACAGACCGCGAGCCTGCAAAATCGGCACCACGGTGTCGACAAAGCGTGGGAAAGTATCCGGCGTACCGCCCTGGATGATAAAACCGTCGGCTGCCCGCTCGTCGAACCACTGTTGCAGGCCGTCTGCCACCTGCTCCGGGGTGCCGGAAAAACGCGGGCGCGGTGAGGCCGCCTCCAGCGCCACCTGACGCAGCGTTAAGTGGCGCTCACGGGCATGACGTTTGATTTCATCGGTGGTACTGCGAAAACTGTTTTGCCCCAGAGTGCCAATGTCCGGGAAAGGTTCATCCAGCGGGTACTGACTAAAATCATGGTGTTCGAAATAACGGCCAAGGTAATTGAGCGCATCCTGAATGGAGACCAGCGCTGCGGTGGTCTGATATTGCTGCTCGACGTCCTGCGCATTATCACCAACAATCACGCTGACGCCCTGGAAGATATGTAATTCATCTTCGCGACGGCCATTATTAATCAGTTGCGCTTTGACATCGCGATAAAAATGTTTGGCCTCGTCGATCGTCTCGTGGTGGGTGAAAATCGCATCAGCGTGTCGTGCCGCTAATTTCTTGCCATCATCAGATGCGCCCGCCTGAAATATAATTGGCCGTCCTTGTGGCGTGCGGCCAATATTCAGTGGCCCGGCGACCTGAAAAAAATCGCCACGATGATTAAGCGTATGCAGTTTTTGCGGGTCAAAGAATTGCCCTGTCGCTTTATCGCGAACAAAGGCATCCTCTTCCCAGGAGTCCCAAAGTCCTTTCACCACGTCCAGATATTCATCGGCGATGCGATAACGCAGCGCATGTTCCGGGTGCTGCTGGCGAGAAAAGTTTTTTGCCGAGCCCTCCAGCGGCGAGGTGACGACGTTCCAGCCCGCGCGCCCGTAGCTTAAATGGTCGAGGCTGGCAAACTGACGCGCCACGGTAAAAGGTTCGCTATAGGAGGTCGATAACGTGCCAACCAGCCCTAAATGGCGGGTGACGCTCGCCAGTGCCGATAATACGGTGATGGGTTCAAAACGGTTTAGAAAATGAGGAATGGATTTTTCATTAATATATAAGCCATCGGCGACAAATAAAAAATCGAGTTTTCCCTCTTCGGCTTTTAATGCCGTTTCCTGAACAAAAGCAAAATTAATACTGGCGTCGGCTTTGGCTGCCGGATGTCGCCACGCGGACATATTTCCGGATGCGCCATGCAATATGGTGCCAAGGCGCAGTTGACGAGCTTGTGACATAATCCATCCTCATTTTCAGGCAACAGGTTCCCCGGAGCTGTCGCCCCAGGTTGTTTTATTCCGTTATGGCTGGAGTAAGGCTTTTTCAGCCAGCAACGCGAAATAGCGCGCGGCGTCTTCAATTAATGCTTCGTCAGGATTAAACGACGGATGGTGCAAACCATATTCACTGGCGCTGCCAATACTGACAAACGCACCGGGAATATGTTCGAGATAGACGGCAAAATCTTCCCCGCCCATATGCAACTGTGCGACCTGCGTGTCATAGCCGTGCCAGTCCGCAACGTCGCGGGTAAAGGCGGCCCAGCGTTCATCGTTAACCAGCGCCGATGGGCCTTCGAACCAGCGCACGGTGATCTCTGCATCAAAGGCGCGGGAAAGTCCGGCAGCGATATCATTGACGCGCACCTTCACTTTTTCACGCACCTCACTGCGGTGGGTACGCAGCGTGCCTTCCAGTTCGACCTGCTCCGGCAGCACATTCCAGGTATTACCGCCCTGCATCCGGGTAACACTCAGTACCACCGAATCCAGGGTATCCACATTCCGGCTGGCGATAGTTTGTAGCGCGACCACAAGCTGGCTGGCGAGCAGGATGGCGTCATTACCTTCATGGGGACGCGCGGCGTGCGCCCCTTTACCGCCAACCTGCACGACAAAGCGGTCAACGTTGGCATAAAACGGGCCGCCGCGCGTGGCGAACGTGCCCACGGGCAGGCCAGGCTCATTGTGCATGCCAAAAATAGCGCTGACACCGTTTAGCAACCCTGCCTGAATGAGCCGCTTTGCGCCGCCGAAATTCTCTTCCGCAGGCTGGAAGATCAGCCGCACGCGTCCCGGTAAAGCGGATTCTTTCTCTTTTAGCAACAGTGCCGCGCCGAGCATGACACTGGTATGGATGTCGTGGCCGCAGGCATGCATCACCCCTTTATTGCGCGAGGCATAAGGCACGTCGACCGCCTCTTCAATCGGTAAGGCATCAATATCCGCGCGCAGAGCAATCACCTTGTCGCCACTGCCCACCTCCGCGACCACGCCCGTAGGCAAGGTGGTGGGTACTAAGCGCAGCCCGGCATTTTCCAGCCAGTGGCTTACCCGGCGGCTGGTTTCAAACTCCTGTAAAGACAGTTCCGGGTACTGATGCAACTCACGCCGCCAGTCAATCAATTGTTGAGCAAAACTCATTGCACCACCTCCTGGATAACCGTGCTCTGCCGCCAGGATTCACTCAGCAGGCGCAATGAAGCAATACGCGCATTGGGGTCAACCAACGGGTTATCAAGAATGAACTCATCCACGCCAAATTCCGCTGCCAGCGCATCCAGTCCGGCCAGCACAGTTTCTGCGGTGCCTTTAATCAGCGACGGTTCCCGGCGGAAAATTCGTACCGCCGGGCTTCCTGCCTGACGTGCGAAGGCCTGAGCCTGGGCTTCGCTGGCAACGCTGACCCGTTGACCGTTTTCCAGTTCAACACCCCAAATCTCCACCTGCTGCGCCAGCCGTTCGGCATCGTTTTGCGTGTCGGCCACAATCACCTGCACGGCGACTATCAGGTCGCGCTGACTCAGCGCTCGCCACTGCGTGACAACGTCACGAAGCAATATTCTGTCACCATTAAGATGGGCCGCAAAAACGAAATTCCAGTCGAGTTTCGCCGCCAGTTGTGCGCTCTCAAGGCTCGCGCCGAGCAGAAACCCCTGCGCACGTTCTGTGGGAAGCGGCGTGGCGGCCAGAGATTCCGCATCGGCAGTAGTAGCCTGCTTCGCGTTAAGCCAGTTATCCAGCTCACCGAGTTGGTCGGCAAAGCTCCCCTTATCTTCCGGATGCAATCCTCGCTGTAATGCGCGTGTGGACAGAGGCAGTCCGCCTGGCGCTTTACCGATACCGATATCGATACGGCCAGGAGCCAGAGAAGCCAGCACGTTGAAGTTTTCCGCGACTTTATAAGGGCTGTAGTGTTGCAACATGACGCCGCCGGAGCCGATGCGGATCCGCTGCGTTTGTCCGGCAATCCAGGCGATAAGCAGTTCAGGGGATGGGCTGGCGAGTTGGGACGTATTGTGATGTTCCGCAATCCAGAAGCGGTGAAAGCCGCCTCTTTCTGCCTGTTGCGCCAGTTGTAACGTACGGTTCAGCGCATCCTGTGCGGTTTCATTTTCCGCAATCGGGCTTTTATCCAGCAAACTCAGACGATAAGACATGCAGCACGCTCTTATTGGGTAACATGTCTGCATTATTGGAATGGGCTTACGGCCTTGTGAAACAATTAATTTACATTAAATAAGCAAAAAATTTGCAAAGTAGCCCCCGCAGAGGGACGGTAGTCATTATTTGCGCTTATGAATAAGGCCGCATTCCCCTGTGCCGTGCAACCTCGCCGACATCGTCTTTCCTTTTGCATGCTTAGTCATTTCTGCCGTCTTTTTCGCCATATTGAATCAGTTAAACTGTCAAGTAACACTTACGTCACAAATTCAACTCATACCCATCGTTTTTTCGTCTGGTATGTTTTGCGTCGCCAAAAAAATGCAGGTAGGATGCTGCGCCATGTTGTGTCTTATTCATACGTAGAATGATTGAAAAGACAGAACGCTTTCCCAACAGAGCAAACGATTGTCTTGCTGCTCTGTGGGGTCGAGGAAGTTCCAAAAGATTCAGACAGGTCAACGGGTAACGCAATGAAAACAACCAACAACAACGCGGCGGAGCATCAGGCCGCGAAACGACGCTGGTTAAACTCTCACGAAGAGGGTTATAACAAAGCGATGGGCAACCGCCACGTACAGATGATCGCTATCGGCGGCGCAATCGGAACGGGGTTATTCTTAGGCGCCGGAGCGCGTCTGCAGATGGCGGGGCCATCACTGGCGATCGTTTATCTGGTTTGTGGTCTTTTCTCTTTCTTCATCTTACGTGCACTGGGTGAGCTGGTATTACACCGCCCTTCCAGCGGCAGTTTTGTCTCGTATGCCCGTGAATTTATGGGTGAAAAAGCGGCCTACGTCGCCGGTTGGATGTATTTCGTAAACTGGGCGATGACCGGTATCGTGGATATCACCGCCGTTGCGTTATATATGCATTATTGGGGTGCGTTTGGCGATGTACCGCAGTGGGTATTTGCCCTTGGTGCGCTCGCCATCGTCGGGACCATGAATATGATCGGCGTGAAGTGGTTCGCTGAAATGGAATTCTGGTTCGCGCTGGTCAAAGTACTGGCCATTGTCGCTTTCCTGGTTGTCGGGACTATCGTCCTGGGATCCGGTAAACCGCTGGACGGCAACGCGACGGGTTTCCATCTGATCACCGATAATGGCGGCTTCTTCCCCCACGGTCTGCTCCCTGCGCTGGTTCTGATCCAGGGTGTGGTCTTCGCCTTTGCTTCTATCGAGTTTGTCGGTACCGCAGCCGGTGAATGTAAAGACCCGGAAAAAACCGTACCGAAAGCGATCAATAGCGTTATCTGGCGTATCGGCCTGTTCTACGTTGGTTCCGTGGTGCTGCTGGTTCTGTTGCTGCCGTGGATGGCGTATCAACCGGGGCAGAGTCCGTTTGTGACCTTCTTCTCCAAACTGGGCGTACCGTACATGGGCGACGTGATGAATATCGTGGTCCTGACCGCTGCGCTGTCGAGCCTGAACTCCGGCTTGTACTGCACGGGGCGTATCCTGCGTTCCATGTCGATGGGGGGTTCCGCGCCTAAGTTCATGTCCAAAATGAACAAACAGCACGTACCGTACGCGGGGATCCTCGCGACCCTGGCGGTCTACGTTGTGGGCGTGTTCCTGAACTATCTGGTTCCGGCACAGGTGTTTGAAATCGTTCTTAACCAGGCGTCTGTGGGCATTATCGCGTCGTGGGGCTTTATCGTGCTCTGCCAGATGCGTCTGCGCAAAGCCATCAAACAAGGCAAAGCGGCGGAAGTCAGCTTTAAAATGCCTGGGGCACCGTTCACCTCCTGGTTAACGCTGATGTTCCTCTTCTCTGTGCTGGTTCTGATGGCGTTTGACTACCCGAACGGCACCCTGACCATCGGTTGTCTCCCACTGCTGATTGTGCTGCTGGTGATTGGCTGGTTCGGTGTGCGTAAACGCGTAGCGGAAATTCACAGCACCGCGCCGGTCGTGGCTGACGCTACCGCTGCTCCCACTGAGCTTGTAGAAGAAACCGCGAAATAATCTCACGTGTAAAAATAAAAGCCAGCCAGGTATTCCACCGGCTGGCTTTTTTTATGCGTGCTTAGAGCGCAATACGGATGATGTCGTCAGGCTCAGTGGCCTCTTTCTCTTTGCTGGCCGCCTGTTTCACGCTGACATAGAGCGTCTGACCATCGGCGGAGAGCGCCAGGCTGTTCGGATGCGTTGGCGTATCGAAGGTTTTCACCACCTTATAGGTTTTGCCATCAATCACGCTGACTTTGCCCGCCTGACGATGAGTGACATACGCTTCGTTACGCGTCGGGTTAAACAGCACCGCCAGCGATTCCGGCGCGGCGATCTTTTGCAGTACAGCCCCATTACGCAGATCAACGACCAGAACCTCAGGCGCTTTGGAGTCGGTAATAAAGGCGCGATGGCCTGCGGTGTCCAGGCTCAGGTTCAGATAGAAGTGCTCTTTACCGTCATCCTGCAATTTCTTACGCGTCACAATTTTGTGGCTGGCGGTGTCGATAGTCAGCAATTCCCCGTCACCGTTGGTGGTATACAGGCGTTTTGCCGCCGCATCGATGGCCAGACCCGTACTGAATTTACCGGTCCCCGTAATGGTGTATTTGAGCGTCATGGTTTCGCCATTTACCGCCCAAATCACGCTCTCATTGCCGATACCGCTGATGTAAACGGTATTAGTCGTTTCATCCACCACCAGTTCACGCGGCTGCAGCGGACGCACAGTTTCACTGCGCTTACGGTCATCAAGCACCAGGCGCCCTTTCACATCGCCCGTTTTCGCGTCAATGGCAGTGACGGCGCCATTAGTGGTATTACCCACCCACAGGGTTTGCGTCCGGGAGTTAATGGCGGCACCGAACGGCTTGAGATCGTTATGGACAGCCAGCGTCACGTCCAGTGAAAGTGGATCCAGACGGTAGACCACGCCGCCTTTATCGGTTTTACGGCTCTGTGAGGTAGCCACCCATAGCGCGTTGTCCTGTTGGCTCCAGGCCATTTCGTAGGCACCTTTACCGACCGGTTTACGCAGCATCTCTTCGCTGGCCTGGGCGTGAAATGTCCCGGCGAGCAGCAGTGAACCTAACAACAGTGAACGACGCAGACGTGGCGCAGATAAATGACGTAAAGACATGACGACTCCCTTTGATAAACAAATATAGTTTTGCTTCACATGCTTCCATGACGCCAGGGTCATAGCCCTGCCTTATTAATTGAGAATAGTAATCATTATTGCGTGCAATGTGGAGCAGTAAATCTGTTTTTACTGTCATCGGCGGTAACGTCTACACTTTTTGTTAACGTAATGTGCCCTTAAAGTTTTCATGAATTGTTAAAGATATTAACATTACGCCATGTTCCCATTTGGTTCGTTTCTTATTCTGGTCAATTTATGAATATTTTTGCCCTTTCAAGAACAGCGTTTCCAGCGCTGTTACTTCCGGTCATCTACGCGCCTGCCGTGCTGGCGGCCGACAATGAACAAACGATGATCGTCAGCGCGACACCCCGCACAGTTTCAGAACTCGACACCCCGGCGGCTATCAGTGTCGTGAACGGCGACGATATTCGTCAGGCCACGCCTCAAATAAACCTCTCGGAATCGTTGGGCGGCGTGCCTGGCTTACAGGTGCAAAATCGCCAGAACTATGCGCAGGATTTACAGCTCTCCATTCGCGGTTTTGGTTCCCGCTCGACCTACGGCGTGCGCGGTATCCGCATGTATGTCGACGGTATTCCTGCCACCATGCCGGACGGACAGGGACAAACCTCGAATATCGATCTCACCAGTGTCGAGAGTATCGACGTCCTGCGCGGCCCCTTCTCTGCTCTGTACGGCAATGCATCTGGCGGTGTGGTGAATGTGACCACCCAGACGGGCCATCAGCCAACGGAACTTGAAGCCAGCAGTTATTACGGCAGTTACGGAAGCTGGCGCTATGGCACTAAAGCCAGCGGTGCGGTGGGCGATGGCACACAGCCGGGCGATGTAGATTACACGGTCTCCTCGACCCGTTTTGTCACCCACGGTTATCGCGATCGCAGCGGTGCGCGTAAAAATCTCGCCAACGCCAAACTGGGTGTGCGTATCGACGAGGCCAGTAAGCTGACGCTGATTTTCAATAGCGTGGACATCAAGGCGAACGATCCGGGCGGTCTCACAAAAGAGGAGTGGCACGATAACCCGCGCCAGTCACCGCGTGCCGTGCAGTACGACACGCGCAAAACGGTTAAACAGACACAGGCCGGGTTGCGTTATGAGCGCCAGCTCAGCGCGCAGGACGATGTGAGTGTCATGATGTACGCCGGGGAGCGTGAAACCACCCAGTACCAGTCAATTCCTCGCGGCCCCCAGTTGAACCCACAGCACGCCGGGGGCGTAATCGACCTGACCCGCCATTACCAGGGGATCGATACTCGCTGGACCCATCGCGGCGAACTGTTGGTACCGGTGACTATCACCAGCGGGTTGAATTACGAAACCATGAGCGAACAGCGCAAAGGCTATGAAAACTTTGTGATGGTCAATGGCGCGCCGGATTATGGTCGTGAGGGGAATTTGCGTCGTAACGAACGCAACCTGATGTGGAACGTCGATCCTTATGTGCAAACCCGTTGGCAGTTGACCGATAAGCTGTCGCTGGATGCGGGTCTGCGTTATAGCTCGGTCTGGTTTGACTCAAACGATCACTATATTACGGCGAGCAACGGCGATGACAGTGGTGATGCCAGCTATCACAAATGGCTGCCTGCCGGGTCGCTGAAATATGCGCTGACCGATAGCTGGAATATCTATGCTGCGGCGGGGCGTGGTTTTGAAACGCCTACCATTAACGAGCTTTCTTACCGTTCTGGCGGGCAAAGTGGACTCAATTTTGCCCTTAAGCCATCGACAAACGATACCGTCGAAATCGGCAGCAAAACTCGCGTGGGTTATGGCTTACTCAGTGCAGCACTCTTTCGCACCGATACCGATAACGAAATTGTCACCGATACCAGTAGCGGCGGACGCACCACTTATAAAAACGCCGGCAAAACGCGCCGTCAGGGTGCGGAACTGGCGCTCGATCAGCAGTTCGCCGGAAACTGGCGGGCAAAACTGGCGTGGACGTATCTGGATGCGACCTACCGCAGCGACGTCTGCGGCGACAGTAATTGCAACGGCAACCGGATCCCCGGTATCGCGCGCAATATGGGCTTTGCATCACTGGGCTATGTCCCCGAACAAGGCTGGTATGCGGGTGCGGATGTGCACTATATGAGTGATATCGCCGCTAATGACGAAAACACGGCAACCGCACCGTCCTGGACGGTGGTCGGCCTGAACACCGGCTACAAATTTAACTACGGTAACTGGATGATGGATGTGTTCGGGCGCGTGGATAATCTGTTTGATCGTGAATATGTGGGATCGGTGATTGTTAACGAATCCAATAACCGTTACTACGAACCGGCGCCGGGGCGCAATTATGGCGTAGGTTTGTCGGTTGCCTATCGCTTTGAGTGATGGCGGTTGAATAACCAGAGGCCCTCTTTTTGCAAAGCGGGCCTCTGTCGTATCAGAAGGTCGTCCAGCCGTCGTCGCTGGTCACCTCAGCCGGTTTACGCGGCGTTGAGACTGGCGGCTGCGGCCTGGCAGGCGTCGATGATTTTACCGGCGTCGCGCCCGACTCAAGACGGAATGTCGCAACCAGTTGCTCCAGGCGTAACGCCTGCTCTTCAAGAGAACCTGCTGCGCTTGACGACTCGCTCACCAGGGCGGCGTTTTGCTGCGTGGTACTGTCCAGTTCACCCACCGCGCGGGCAATTTGTTCAATCCCGCGGCTTTGCTCCTCAGAGGCAGAAGAAATTTCACCCATGATGTCATTAACACGGGTGACCGACTGCACCACTTGCCCCATCGTTTCCCCGGCCTTAGCCACCAGTTCACTGCCGGTATTGATGCGTGACACCGACTCGGTAATCAGTTGCTCGATATCTTTCGCCGCCTGGGAACTGCGCTGAGACAGGCTACGCACTTCACTGGCGACCACCGCAAAGCCGCGTCCCTGCTCTCCCGCACGGGCTGCTTCTACCGCCGCGTTAAGTGCAAGAATGTTGGTCTGGAAGGCAATACTGTTGATGACCGCGGTAATGTCGGCAATTTTGTTTGAGCTATTGTGGATATCACTCATCGTTTTCACCACATCACGCATCACGTTGCCACCTTCACTGGCCGTGTTCGAAGCCTGCGCCGCAAGCCTGCTGGCATTACGCGCGTTATCCGCGTTGTTTTTCACCGTCGCGGTTAACTCTTCCATACTGGCCGCCGTTTGCACGACGGCGGCGGCCTGTTGCTCTGTACGAGAAGAGAGATCGGTATTGCCTTCGGCAATCTCCGTTGCCGCATGGGAAACCTGCGCCACGCTATTACGAACGTCAAAAATCATCTCGCGAAGACGGCTATTCATGCGCCCCATTGCAGCGGTGAGTTTGCCCAGTTCGTCGTCGCTTTGCGCGGTGATCTGCGAACTGAGATCGCCACTGGCGATACGCTCGGCCAGCGCCAGGTTATGGACAACAGGACGGGTGATCTGACGAATAATCCACCACGAGACAATTACGCCAATCAGAATGGCAATAATGCCGATAATAGCCGCTGTGGTACTGGAGTTATCCGCCAGCGCATCGTTATAGGTTTTCACCCGTGCAATCAGTTTCTTGATGTCAGCGCTGCTGTCATCGCCAGCGACTTTAACTTTATCCTCAGCCGTTTTGATCGCCTGAACCGCAGTAAAATAGTTGATGCTCAGGTCGCGATAACGGGCGGTTTCATCCCACAATGCCTGCATCGGAGAAAGCAGCTCAGCCGGAAGCTCGCCTGAAAGCATTTGTACCCCAGCCTGCGCTTTGTTGAAGCGATCATCGAGAATATTGCGCGTCTCTTTCGTCGGGCTAAAACGCACCATTAACGCGGCATCGCGCACCCCACCGATGGCAATCAGTTGATCAAAAATCCGGGCGCTTAATGCGTTATCAGCCACAGGTGTGGAGATGAGTGTACTAAAGCGTGCACGCTTATCGTCTGCTCCGAGCTGGTCCAGGGTCTCGCGAACGGATTTCATGGCTTTCGTCGCCTGCTGCATTTCCGCAGACCCTGCTTCAAAGTTCGCCAGATGACCTGACAGCGTATGCAACAGCGCGCTCTCGTCATCATTCCATGACATTTCACTCGCACTGGCGGTGAGCTGCGACGCATGTTTTACGTAGTCGGACATGATCGGACCGGCTTTCTCATCACCATAAAGATACTTCAGGCGGTTAATCTTGGCCTGAAAGACCTCAATGTTAACGCTATAAATCAGGTTGGTTTTTGCGTAGACGTCGCGGATCTCTTTAAACCGCAATACGCTCAGAACGGTAGCAATGGCAACCAGAAAAAGCACAATCCCAAACCCGACTGACAGCTTTTTACTGATAGTTATATTTTTCAACCCCTGGCTAAAAGACATCCCAAACTCCTTGCGTCACATCAATGTTAGCGCTCAACTTAGCACTCATCGATTATCGGCAGGCAGCCCAGGGAGTTAAGAAGGAAAATCGCTGAAGACAAAAAACGTGATGATGATGCTCCCCTTTGCCAAATTTTTGGTGGGGAGCATTTAAAAATCATCAAATTGCACTGAATGATTTCAAGACTAAACTATCACTCAGCTATTGAACTGCTTTAACAGTATGCCTGCGCCATCATCAATGGTGCGGTATATTGCTTTTTCGCAACCGTTTTCGTCGCCTTTCTCGAATGCGGATAATAAATCGCCATAATCATATCCACGCGATAACTCAGGTGATGAAGGATAAAGATAATTAAAGCATGGGCCAATCCGAACCCATAATTGTTCAATTATTGCGGCAAGCGTGGGCATTTCCGCATAATGATATACGGCAAAACGAAATACGCGATTCGACTGTAAAGTCAATTCAGTATTTCCTGTTTTTGCCGCCTCACTAAAAGCCTCGGCAAGAATACGCAATTCATGAACTTTACCTGCTGTCATATTTTTGCAGGCAGCGCGTACAGCCATGCCTTCAAGTTTTTTGCGGATATCACTAATTTCTATGAATCGCGCCTTACCCACGTCCGGAACAAGGAATGCTTGCGCAGGAGTAGCATGAAGTGCCCCTGCGGAAACAAGACGCAACAATGCTTCCCTGACAGGCGTAATACTGGTTCCTAATTGATCTGCAATTTCTTTCGTGATGAGCCGGGCGCCAGGTTTAAGCGCACCAATAATAAGCGCACTCTTTAGACTGGCTTCTACCTGCATAGTAAGGCTCGTCCGCTGCGCTTTTTCCAAATCAAGCATGTGATTGTGTCCCGTCCAAATTCTTATTTATTTTCAGCCTGGTAGCGTGTCGGTGAACATAATTTATGAAGATATATTATGTATAAGCATGCCTGGTATTGGATTGACGCGTAAAGTTAGAACAAAATGTTATTTTTTATGCACAACTACCAGGAACCGTTACCGATAAGGTCGTCGATTCCTTATGCTTGTATAATTAAAGACGTTTTTAAAAATTTTGCACGTATTATGATGACGGTTTTCACCGTCACCACCATTTTTAGTCATCCTCGCCGACGCGAATCACAACTTTACCGAAGTTTTTCCCGGCAAGTAAGCCAATAAAGGTCTCTGGCGCGCTTTCAAGTTCGTCAGTGATTTGCTCGCGATAATGGATTTTCCCCTCTTTAACCCACTGCGACATGTCACGCTGAAATTCGTTGATGCGGTGACCATAATCCTGGCTAATAATAAACCCCTGCAAGCGAATTCTTTTTTTCAGGAGCGTCCCCATTAATAACGGGACACGATCCGGACCATCCGGCAAAGAGGTCGCATTATAACCACTAATCAGCCCGCACAACGGAATTCGTGCTGCGGTATTCAATAATGGCAATACCGCATCAAATACCTTGCCGCCGACATTTTCGAAATAAATATCGATGCCTTGTGGACAGGCTTTCGCCAGTTGTTCGGCAAAATCGCTGGCATGGTGATCGAGACAGGCATCAAAACCAAGTGTATCCACCGCATGGCGACATTTTTCACTGCCGCCAGCAACGCCCACAACCCGGCACCCCTTGATTTTACCTATCTGGCCGACCGTCGCCCCTACCGGCCCTGTAGCCGCAGCGACGACCAGCGTCTCTCCCGCTTTCGGCTGCCCGATATCCAGTAACCCCATATAGGCAGTGAAACCCGGCATCCCGAGCACGCCGAGCGACCACGATGGATGTTCAGGATTTTCGCCGAGTTTGACGAGCCCTTCACCGCCGGAAATCTCGTAATCCTGCCAGCCGCTGTAGCCCAGCACCCAGTCGCCTTCGTGGAAATCGTTATGCTGTGACTGTACGACGCGACTGATGGTAGCGCCGCACATGACGCCATCAACCGGCACCGGCGGACTGTAAGATGGCGCATCGCTCATCCTGCCGCGCATATAGGGGTCAAGTGAAAGGTAGACGGTTCGCAGCAGCACCTGGCCTTCGCCTGGGGTGGCAATGGTATCTTCTTCAAGCCGAAAATTGTCGACTGTCGGTGCGCCCTTTGGCCTTGAGGCCAGAACCCAACGGCGGTTGCGGTCATGCTGTTGTTTCATGTTGCTCTCCTGTTCCCATGAAAAGTTCTATTGATACTAGTCGTGGAAAACAGGAGATGCACATCCATTGTTAACTACCTGGATTAAGGCGCACTACCAGGTAGCGACAGGATGTGTCGGTTTCATTAATGAAGCGACAGTCGTTAGGCGGGCCGAGCTCCAGGCAATCCCCCGCTTTCATTTCATGGCGCGTATCACCCTCCATAAAGACCAGCCCCCCCTCCTGCAGCCAGATCAATTGCCTGGCAAGTGCGTAAGAAGAGGCTGGCATCGGGATATTGCTGCCAGGGGGTAAATCGATTTGTACCAGGTCGATGGGCAGATCGCTGCGCGGCGAGATATGACGGCGTAAATAATGCGTCTGTGGGTCGCGCCAGACGGGCTGGTCGGCAAAGCGCAACAGCTTACCCTCTTGCATCTCAGCGCGCGCAATCAGGGTAGACATGCTAATGCCAAACGCCCCGGATAAGCGGGCAAGCAGTGTCGCCGTAGGGCTACTTTCCCCGCGTTCAATCTTATGGATCATGGCGCGCGAGACGCCAGCGCGCTCGGCCAGTTCGCTAAGCGACCAGCCTCGGGATTCCCGTTCAACGCGAATTCGCGCACTGATCCGTTGATTTATGTTGTCTGTAATAGTATTCATATCGTAATACTATAGTGAACAATCACTGAGGTTCAACCATGGATATTCGTTACGCCAGTAAAGACGATTGCGCGGCAATTGCAGAGATCTACAATCACGCCGTCGTGCACACTGCGGCCATCTGGAATGACAAAACTGTTGACGTGGATAACCGGATTGCCTGGTTCGAAGCACGCGCGCTACTGGGTTATCCCGTACTGGTAAGCGAAGAAGGTGACGTTGTCACTGGCTATGCGTCGTTTGGCGACTGGCGCGCGTTCGACGGTTTCCGTCACACGGTCGAGCATTCTGTCTACGTCCATCCGGATCACCAGGGTAAGAAAATCGGTCAGGCGCTGATGGCGCGACTGATTGACGAGGCTAAACGCGTTGGCAAACATGTGATGGTTGCTGGCATCGAGTCGCAGAACCATGCCTCTATCCATCTGCATGAGAAACTGGGTTTCACCGTCACTGCGCAGATGCCGCAGGTGGGCACCAAATTTGGCCGCTGGCTGGATTTGACGTTTATGCAGTTGCAACTGGATCAGCGCCAGGACCCGGACGCCATCTGATGAATCAGACCCTTACCCTCTGCTTTCTGGTTGCCGCCGGCATTGGCCTGGTGGTGCAAAACACCCTGATGGTGCGCATCACCCAGTCGTCATCCACTATATTGATCGCGATGTTGCTGAACTCGCTGGTGGGGATCGTTCTGTTTGTCAGTATCTTGTTGGTAAAACACGGCCTGTCCGGCTTTAGCGAACTGGTGGCAACCGTCCGCTGGTGGACGTTGATCCCCGGTCTGCTCGGTTCGTTTTTTGTCTTCGCCAGTATCAGCGGCTATCAGTACGTGGGGGCCGCCACTACCATTGCCGTGTTGGTAGCCAGTCAGTTGATTGGAGGGCTGGTGATGGATGTGGTCAGAAGTCAGGGAGTGGCACTCAAAGCCCTGATTGGCCCGGTATGCGGTGCGGTTCTGCTGGTGATTGGCGCCTGGCTGGTTGCCAGACGCCAGTTCTGATTTACAGGATACTGCCACCTTTGGTGAGCTGCTCGCGTCGCGCTTCCATATCCTCTTTATGCTGACGACCATGCTGCGAGATGGCGTGACGCAGGCGCTGTTGCTGGGTGTAACGCTCTTCCCGGCTCAGCGCGCTATCGTCGCTCAGTGCAATCAGCAGCTCGTTCATATTTGCAATCACGCTTTGTGCAATGGTTTCGTCCACGCGGGCGATTACCTCATCCAGATGCGACATGCCTACCTCTGTTAATTCAGTTTTGCTTTCGAAAAATCACTGCCCATTAAGCTCACGCTATAGCCCGTGACGTTACTGCGTGTGGCATAGAAGGTTTTACCGTTCGCCAGCGCAATCCACGGCGCCTGCTGATAGAAGACCTCTTGCGCCTGACCATAAAGCCCGGCGCGTTTTGCCGGATCGCTGGTCAGTTTAGCCTGCAGTACCGGGCCATCATACGCTTTATCGCACCAGCGTGCGGCATTCGAACCGCTTTTCACACTGGCGCAGCTTAACAGGGTGTCGGCAAAGTTATCCGGGTCGCCATTATCCGACATCCAGCCAAACAGCGCGGTATCATGCTCACCGCGACGCATCCCGGCCAGGTATTCGCCCCACTCATAAGAGACAATTTTCGCTTTCACGCCCACTTTCGCCCAGTCGCTCTGGATCATCTCCGCAATGCGACGTGAGTTCGGGTTGTACGGACGCTGTACCGGCATGGACCAGAGGGTCGTTTCAAAGCCCTTCTCCAGCCCGGCCTGTTTCAGCAGTGCTTTGGCTTTTTCCGGATCGTAGCCGTAATCTTTCAGATCTTTTTTGTAGCCCAGCATGTTCGGCGGCAGCGGTGATTTCGCCACGGTACCCGACTCCAGGAAGACCGCATCGACAATCGCTTTTTTGTCAGTAGCGTAATTCAACGCCTGACGCACCAGGACATTATCAAACGGTTTTTTCTCGGTGTTAAACGCCAGATAGCCGACGTTCAGCGCATCGATAGTGTGCAGGGTCAGATCTTTATTGGCTTTAATCTGCTCAAACTGAACCGGCGCAGGCGCCGGGATAATCTGACACTCGTTGGTTTGCAGTTTCGCCAGACGCGTCTGGACATCCGGGGTGATGGCAAAAATCAGGTGTTTTGTCGGCACCTCGCCGTCCCAATAGTTGGGGTTTGCGAGATAGCGGATTTGCGCGTCGGTTTTGTATTGCTGTAAGACATACGGGCCCGTACCGATCGGCCAGTTATCGACATTCTCCGGCGTCCCTTTTTTCAGCATGGCGTCGGCATATTCCGCCGAGAGGATGGAGGCGAAGTCCATTCCCCAGTCGGCAAGAAACGCGGCGTTAGGCTCGCTCAAAACAAACTGAACGTGATAGTCATCAACCTTTTTGACATCCTGAATCAGTTTATCCAGCCCAACATCGCTGAAATATTCGTAATTTCCTTTCGAAACATTATGATAAGGATGCTTAGGGTCTTTCTGACGCATGACGGAGAAAATAACGTCATCCGCATTAAAATCGCGGGTCGGTTTAAAGTATTTATTGCTGTTAAATTTAACGCCCTGGCGCAGCGTAAAGGTGTATGTTTTCCCGTCCGGCGAGATTGTCCAGGCGGTGGCCAGTGATGGAATCGGGGTGTTTTTCACCGGATCGAAGTTCACCAGTCGGTTATACAGCACCTGTGAACTGGCGACAAACGATGGGCCAGAGCTGGCGATTTGCGGGTTGAACGATTCCGGCGAGGCTTCGGAGCAATAGACAAGGGTGTCATTGTTTGCCGCCCACACGGCGCCTGCAGGTAACAGCGTGCTCAGCGCCAGCGCGAGCAGGGATTTCCTTGCGAACATAGATTCGGGCCTTATTTATTATTTGGAGTATTAATCTCAGCACAGCAGAAGTTAACTGGCAAATAACGAATCACTATCAGGTTATTCTAATCCAGTTGTTTTTGCTGAATTTTCCAGCAAAATTAAATTTATCATTCAACTTAAACGAACTTCTTGCCGTCAAGGTTTATGAGATGGTCTCAATGCGTCGAGAATTCAATGGTTTTGCGCTCTCTTCTGCCGTTTGTTTGTGATGACATTGCGTACAGTAGACGCGTGAAAAAGTCTATGGGATGAAAACGTGGCAAAAACACTCTTGCGCAGCGGCGATCTTGATGATTTTCAAGCCGTGGGCGGCGGCGGTCAGGCCGTATTTGATTCGGCGTTACAAATTCGTGAAGCCCTGCGTCTGCGTAAGCAGCAGGCGCTGGTTGACTGCCTTGCCATACCGCAGGTGAATGATGAAGGCGACCGCGTTGACTGGTACTCCCCTGTCGAAGGCCGCGCCCAGGCCTGGAAAGCCGCCGATGAAGATGCGCGCTTTCGTGCCTTACGTTACCTGGAAAGCACCCTGGACAGCGCCGCGACCCTCAGCCGCAAATGCATGCAGTCGCCAAAAACGGCACAGCAACTGTTTGGTTCACTGCTGGAAAAAGCGTTGCAGTTTCCCGGTGAAAACCACGTTTTTCTTGTCGACGGTAAGCCGGTCATCACCTTCTGGGGCTTTGTTAATCTCAATGAGAGTGCCAGAGAAGATGTGCTGGAATGCCTGCGCAGAGAAGATATTCCGGAGCCGCTTGCCGTTATCGAGCCAGAACCGGAACCTGCCGAAGAGCCTGTTGCCACGGTCACGATAAGCCACGCCGACGAACCGCTGCTCGCGCCTGTGCCGGGAATCAGCACAGCCGTAGCGAAAGACGAACCGGTAATGCAAATGGCCTCGCCGGTTGCTGAACCTGAGCCCATTCCCGAGCCGGAACCGACGCCAGCCCCTGTCGCGGTAAAACGTCGCCGCTACGGCCTGTGGGTTTTGCCGATTGCGGCCGCCGTGGCTGCGGCGGTTGCGGTGCCATTATGGTTAAATCAGCAACATGAAGCCCCCGCCCCGAAAACCGTACAGTCTGCGCCTGTGGTGGCCAGCCCCGAACCTGCGCCGGTCGCCGTTGTGCGTCACACCCCAACGCTGAATGCAAATCTGCCGCTCCATCAGGCCGAGGTGATTGCGCCCAAAGTGGAAACACCAGAACCCGTGGTACATGAGAAAAAACCGTTGGTGATCACCGCTATCCCGAAAGATGCGCTGGTCATGGACGCGCTGGAAGTAAAAACGGGCTCGACCCGTTTCCTCAATGGTAACTGGCGCGTCGTGATGGACGTGAAAGACCAGGCCACCGGCAAAGATGTCACTATGCGTTTTCAGATTCAGAACAATAAAGGCACGGCGCGCGTTATTCAGGGCAATAATTTGAGCTGTCGCGCCGACCTGTACTCCGGCCTGCACGAAACCGGGGTTTTAATGATCAAGAGTCGCAGCACGGCACGTTGCACCGACGGTTCCCGCTACCCAATGCCGGAGATTTCCTGCAAAGCCGGAACCAATGATATCGCGGAATGCAGTGCGCGCTTTGAAGCGAATACCACGCCCGTTGCGGTGACCTTCAGAAAAACAGGTGCCTGATTTTATGCTGGTTAATCTTTGTGATTACAAACAGAGCGTCACACTTATCGCCAACAGTGGCGTCCAGTTTCTTGATTTTGGCCTGACGCCACAGGAGTCGGCACAAAGCGGTCGCTTTGTACGTAAGACGGCGAACGGTCCACTGTTGCGCCTGGATTACGATCTGGTCAATGAACGCTATACCCTACCGGCGCACAATGGCGGCATGCCCGAGGTGGTCAAACCGGAAAGCACCCAGTCGCTGCACGCGTCGCTGGCGGTGCTCGATGGCGTGTGGCTGCCCATACCGTTCTTACGCTTCAACCCGCCGCGTACCTTCGTCGAAGGGCCAGAAAACTGGGCGCGGATACAGATTCGTAAACTGAGTGAACCGGATGGCGCCGGGAATACCCACCGCGTAACCCTGGCCCTCGACAGCCAGATCAACGGCAACTCCCCGTCAGCGCTGGCACCGCAAGAGAACGATATTCTTAACGGCACACGCTTCGCGCTGGCCTGGCGTGATGACGAAGTGGCGGATTTTCTCGATCAAACCTGGGTAGATGGCTGGTTACGGGAAGCGTTTCTTCAGCACATCAATCAGGATGAACAACGCAGTGAGCGTGAAATTACCCAGGCGTTGCGCAGCTTTGAATATCAGGCGCACTGGCTGAACCTGCTTACCCTGCTGGGAACGCAGCTTCTGGTGCCTGAGGTGAAAATTGTCACCCACACGCTGAGCACCCCGGCGATCCCGGTGGATTTAATTCTCGATGTTGGCAACACCCACACTTGTGGCGTCATTATTGAAGATCATGGCGATGCCAACGATGGCCTGCGCCAGACCGCCGAGCTGCAGGTGCGTTCCTTAAGCGAACCGCAATTCCTTAATGAACCCCTGTTCACCAGCCGCCTGGAGTTCTCCGAAGCACGCTTTGGCAAACAGCATTTCTCGGTAGAAAGCGGACGCGAAGACGCGTTTATCTGGCCTTCTATTGTGCGTGTCGGCGACGAGGCCCGCAAACTGGCGATGCAGCGTCTGGGAACCGAAGGCAACAGCGGAATTTCCAGCCCGCGCCGTTACCTTTGGGATGAAACCCCGGTATTGCAGGACTGGCGTTTTAGCCAGATGAACAGCAAAACGCAGCGCGAACCTCTGGCAACCGCGTTTCCGCTGATGAACCTGATGAACGATGAAGGTCAGCCGCTGTATACCCTACCCGTCGATGAGCGCCTGCCCGTCTTTTCGCCACAATACAGTCGCAGCACCTTGATGACACATATGCTGTGCGAGCTGCTGGCACAGGCGCTCGGGCAGATTAATAGCGTCGCCACCCGTTTGCGTCTGGGCTTTCCCGCCTCGCCGCGTCAGTTGCGCACCATTATTCTGACCCTGCCGTCGGCGATGCCGAAGCAGGAACGTGAAATTTTCCGCCGCCGGATGTTCGAAGCCATTGCGCTGGTCTGGAAAGCCATGGGCTGGCATCCACAAGATGATGACTTTGCGCATCGCAAGCAGCAGGAAAAAAGCGTGGTGCCGGTTCCGCATATCCAGATGGAGTGGGACGAAGCCAGTTGCGGTCAACTCGTCTGGCTGTATAACGAGGCGATTTCCCGCTACGCCGGGCAAACCGAAACTTTTTTTGCCTCCCTCGCCCGTCCCGATCGGGCCGAAGCCCCAGGCGCGCGGCCGGGACGCTCCCTGCGCGTTGCCTCGGTGGATATCGGCGGCGGCACAACCGATATGGCGATCACCCATTACCAGCTTGATGATGGTACCGGCAGCAACGTTAAAATCACCCCGCAATTGCTGTTCCGTGAAGGGTTTAAAGTGGCGGGTGACGATGTGCTGCTGGATGTGATTCAGCGCTGCGTGCTGCCTGCGATGCAAACCCAATTGCAAAAAGCCGGGATTACGGATGCCGCCTCGTTGCTGGCAACCCTGTTTGGCGACTCCGGGCGTATTGATACGCAGGCGGTGTTGCGCCAACAAACCACCCTGCAACTGTTCATGCCCATTGGCCATGCCATTCTGGCGGCGTGGGAAGAGAGTGATGTTAACGATCCGCTTGCCGGGCTGTATGCCACGTTCGGCGAACTGTTGAGCCAGTTGCCAACGCGCAACGTGATGAACTACCTGAAACAGGCGATCGACCATGCGCTCCCTGCCGGCTCGCCGGAGTTTGATGTGCTGAGCGTGCCGATTCAGGTCAACTTCCGCGAATTACAGGACGCGATGCTAGCCGGGCAATTTACTCTTGCCTCGCCGCTGCACGCGGTCTGCGAAGCCATCAGTCATTACTGTTGTGATGTCCTGTTGATTACCGGACGTCCTGGCTGTCTGCCAGGGGTACAGGCGTTAATTCGCCATTTGCAGCCGGTGCCGGTTAACCGCATGATCTGGCTTGATAAGTACCGCGTACATGAGTGGTATCCGTTCAGCCAGCAAGGCAAAATCGGCAACCCGAAATCGACCGCGGCGGTAGGGGCAATGCTGTGCAGCCTGGCGCTGGATCTGCGCCTGCCGCGCTTTAACTTTAAAGCCGCTGACATCGGCGCCTACTCGACCGTGCGCTATCTCGGCGTGCTGGATAACGTGGTCAACACCCTGCGCGATGAGAATATCTGGTATCACGATATCGATCTGGATAAACCGGGCGCGAAGCTGGATGCCCGTCTGCATTTCCCGCTG
Organism: Citrobacter sp. UYEF32; assembly: GCF_040546205.1. NCBI lineage: Bacteria > Pseudomonadati > Pseudomonadota > Gammaproteobacteria > Enterobacterales > Enterobacteriaceae > Citrobacter > Citrobacter sp. UYEF32. Next base: position 337,568 of record NZ_JBEPNI010000005.1, read on the forward strand.
CGTGGTAATGTCACGCTCGGTTTTCGTCAACTGGCAAATGCCCGCTGGCCTGCCACCCCGCTCTACACGCTGAGCATTAACTCTTCTGACCTGGCCAAAACCATCGCAGGCGACGGGGTGTTGAATGTGCGGCTGCAATTTAGCGGCGGCAACAAACACCAGGGGCCGGAATCGTTTATTCTGAGCGAAGCCTGGCTGCAGGATGGTACGCCGGTTCCCGCCGATGCGTTAACCTTCAAATTGAATACGCTGGCCGATCGCCGCCACAGTGGCAGCCATTACTGGATCGACAGCGGGAGTGTGTATCTGAAATGAGTGCAAGTATGAGCACGACCCAGGCGATCAGTGCATGGATCAATGAAAACCGTCAGATTTCACCGTTGCTGGATGATGACGCGGACGCGCTACTGGCGCGCTTAACGGCGCTAACGGCGCAGGAATCCGCGCTGGAAAGCGCCGCGAAAATGCCCTGCACCGTTGGGCTGTACGGGCATGCTCAGGCAGCCAAAGCCCATTTACTTGCCGCGCTGTGTGACAGCGGCAACGGACGTTTACATGTCTTGCTGGGCGAGAAGACGCTGGATTATTTCAGCCATCTCAACCCCGGCCATATGTTGACAAGTATGGCGCTGCGTTTCAGCCGCGAGAATCCGCGTGTTGATGATAATTTCCCCCTGCGCTTACGTCTGATTAGCGAGGCGGAACTGGTGCAGGTCTTCATCGCGCATGCGCAGGCCATGCCGGAAGTGCGTGTCGTCGACAAGACGGTTATTGAAAGCCGTCTGGCAAAATGGCGCGCACTGCGCCAGCCAAACCCGGTACCGGGCATTAGCGCGGAAGATGTCGGGGGAATTGCCCGTTTCTGGCGCTCGGTGGTGCCGTCATCACAACAGCATATGGACGACGCGCTGTGGTATCAGTTCGCCTGCCTTCTCCCATCGCTCGACTTGAGCGCTCGCGCCAGTGCCTGGGCACTGCTGTGGGGTGAGCAACAGGAGTTAACACAACAGTGGCTATCGCTGGCGCATACGCTGCACCAGACCGGAAACGCCCGGGAACTGGCGGCGCCGTTGAGCCTGTTAGTCGATAACTTCGCCCTGCCGACCGAAGGTTTTCTCACCCCTACGGAACAGGACAATGAAGCCATTGCCGGTGAGGTGGTGGTGCATCCGTGGTCGGACGATCAATTACAGAATGCGGTCAGTATTCCTGTTTCGACGCTGGCGCTGTTAACCAAAGAGCTGGTGCTTCCGGTCGAAAACAGTGAACTGAACGGTGTGGATATTCTGGATATCCCCACCCCGGCGCCGCAGGAGGGACATCCGCTGTGGAACAGTAAATGCCGCTGGCTGCTGGAGAGTTATCGTCAGCAATTACAGCCGGATGTCTTACTGATTTGCAATGCCACGGCGCATCGCTCAACCACGACGGCAACGGCGAAAGCGTTACTGAACTGGGTGAAGGAGACGCAATCGGGCCACGAGACCGCACTGCCTGGCCTGGTCTGGACCATCACCCCGCACGATGCCCGTTTTACCAGCGGACAGAATCTTGATGAAGTGGTGCAACAACTGGTCGGGAAACCGGGCCAGCACTGGGGTACGCTGCAGGCGCTGGATGCCAGCAGTTTACAACGGGTTCTTGAGTGGCTCGCCCAGGCAACCGCCCCGGCGCTGCGTCAGCATCGCTTCAAATCCCTGCGTGAACGTCATCAACTGGCGCTGCGCGATCTGATGCAGGCCTGGCTTATCGCCCCCGCAAAAGAGAATGCCGCTCAGCGTACCCGCGCAGAAGCGGTCGTGCGTGAGTTGCAGACCCATGCGGCGCGTCATGGCGAGTTGCTGGAAGGCCTGCTGCCGGATATGCAGCAATTTGACTCTCTGTGGAAAGTTCAGCAACCGCGCGAAGAACAGGTCAGCGGCTTGTTTAACGATGCCATCGACCTGTTTGGCGAGGCGGCAGAGAGCAGCGAACAGCCTCAAGTGGCGCGTGATGCGGGCCAACAGGCGCACGCGATGTGGATCAACCACTTGCGTCAGTGGAGTCGTAATGATGAAAACGCCGCCCGGCTTGGCCTCTCGTCCGCCACGGTGCGGCAGATGGCGGAAATTCTCATCATTAGTAGCTACCGACTGAATATGCCGGAGCAGTTGCAGAAGATTATGCAGCGCGATACCGCTTCTGCGGCGCAGTTGTACGCCGCCATTGGTAATTTTGTCGCCTGGCTGGGTTATGCCGATGTTCCGGAAGCGCAGCGCCCTGCCAGCCGCGTGCAGAAAGGCAGCGCTGTGTTCGCCTCCGCGAGTTCTGGCTCGACGGAACGGTTAACGCGTTTAGGCGAACAACCTGTTCACGCTGCAACGCGCTATGTTTACGACTGGCTGGTCGCTCTCTATACCCGGTCAGTGGAAAACATGGGTTATAGCCATCCGCATGATATTTCTCCCACCGCGCGCAAGAAACTCAAAACGCTGCTGCCATAAAAAAGACCCGGCCACCATAACCGGTGGGTCGGGCCTTATCGCTTTACACGCGCTCAGTATGCTAAAAAAATGAGAACACCAGGGCAACCGGGAAACTGATCGGCCATGTTGCGCCGACTAAGCACGCGCTGAGCGTTTTGATCCGGCGAGTCTCTTTGGATAAAAACCAGGTCGCTACGCCCGTCAGTAATGCCATCACGGCATAAAACATTAACATCTTAATGAACAAGTCCATCGTCCGCCTCCTTTCCATGGAAAACATACGCAGACTATGTTGCACATTTTTTAAGGTTATTTTTGTCTAACCGGTCACGCCTTGCGTCACTCTTTATCAAAAGATCAAAACAGTGAGACCAGTAAGGCCACCGGGAAGCTCATCGGCCACGTTGAGCCCACCAGAAACGCGCTCAGAAAACGGATCCGTTTACGGTCGCTGGATAAAAACCAGGTAATAATTGCGCAAAGCAGCGCCATAATTGCGTAAAAAACCAGCATTTTTTGATAAAGCGACATAGCCACACTAACCCTGTGATAACAAAACGGGCGCAATATGCCGCTTTTATTGACATTTATCAAGTTTTTTCACTAATCGTGCGCTTTATCACGAGGGGGAAATTGACGTGACTCTGATTTTACGGACTGGCAACGCGTGACCGTCGCTTCTCGTTACTGCCCTTTACCCGTATTCGTAATGCCCGCGTTGCGAAGCCGGGCCATCACTGGATGCAAATCAGCCCGCTTCAACACTATTGACTGGCGCTTTTCATTGCATCCTGCTTGCCAGGATTGCATTGCTCTTTTGTACCCGGAAGATAAAATTTTCCCGACCGATCTGGATCTGTGCCACCCGGACAACCCGCGCGGCCCGCAGCGCTGACGCCAGCCGCACCATCCGATCCGTTGCCGCCATCAGAACCGTTTCCCCCGTCACCCCCATTCCCACCATCAGCAGCGGTTGCGGCAAATACGCAAAGCAGGAAAAAACTCACGAAAGCACGCCTGATCATGTAAACCTCCCTTGTTCAACCCTTAAACATACACTGTGGCATCTCAGTCTACCTTCAAAGGACATGACAGGCTGACTCTGATAATTCAACGAAAGAAAAAGGCGTTTAAGAATGCGTTTGAAGTTCTCTGGTGGTAGTCGCCCCGGTGCCGGAGGCCTTACGTCTCGCCTGAAGGGAATCGAGAGCGGCGTGAATCATTTCAGTCGCCCTGATTTTTGCATGAGCCACAATTTTTTCGTCTGCAATGCTGGCGTGGCAATGGGGACAATAGGTTATTCCCCTCGCCTTATCTTTGGCGATGGCTGCCAAATCTTCGATAATCACGGTTTTTCCGCATTTATCGCATGCAAATTCGAACATTTTAACGTCCTGAATATCTCACTGGCGCCACTATATAACAGCGAGAGTAAACGGCATTAAAACGTGCTGAACATCAGGATGGCGGGCTTAAACGCTCGGTCACAAAAACTGACACTACTGCATGAGCCATCTATTGTTTATGTTCTTCACGCCAGTCTTTGATCATCTGCGGTGTCACCTCACTGGCATAGCAGACAGGATCATAGCCACCCGGTTTGCTCCATGCGCTACGTTTACCGCAGCCACTGCCATTTCTGGCCTGATTAAACGGGCAGGCACATGGCCCCGGGTAAGCTGCAATGGACTCCTCAATCACCTTTTGTTTAACCTGTGCATCACTCAATATCTGTGTTTTAGCCAGACTGTTTTCAATACTCAGCACACTGGTTACAGCCAGCACGATCAACACCCACGGTGTGATTCTCATTGAGGCGTCTCATTAAGGAGGAGATGAGCTTTCAATGTAGGACGCTACCCCCACGACAATATTGATCGCAAGCAACATCCGGTTGTTTTCTCAGACCACTCAGTCCGTGAGTTATATATTTTTCTTTTTTGATTTACGTTAAGTTTTTTATAAATCATAAGATTAAGCCTGGCGTGAAATTGACATAAAAAAAGAGAACGGGATGCCTTCATTTTTGTCATAAATTCACCGGATGCTTGCTTTGGCGGATGGCTGATTTCTCTGGTATTGTCTCAATGCCGTAACTAATTCTTACAGGGTAACAGTAATGCAAAAGTTTGACGATCTATGGCAAGCCATCGAGACCAGAGTGTGTGAAAACAATGACATAACGCACGAGGAACTGACGAACGAAACGACGGCCAGGGGATCTGCTGCGAAGCAACGCGTCGCACATATTTTTACTCTGGAAGTCCTGCTGTCTCGTCATCGGGAGAAGTATGCCAGCCCTTATGTGGCACTGGCCGGGGAAGAAGCTCTGTGGCATCTTATTTTCAAGCGTACTGGCTGGAAACCCTTTGAAATTAAACAGCTCTCCTTTAGCGACGCAATGTTTGTGATAGCTGAGCTTTTTCGTGATGAGAATTTGCCAGCGGATGTCCGGGGAATGTTACGCGCCAATGGGTTACGCGATCAGTCTTATTCTATATATGATTTCTCAGAAAAAGACTGGGCTCCACGGGATAATGAAAACATCCTGAAACGCTAGCCTGCGAATCATTTGAATATTAAGGGCCGCTGCGCCCTTTTTTATTTTCACGCGTTTAATATGCAATACGCTTTACGCCGTGCATCCTTGCCGTCGCATCACCGGTCATGCTCTATTTCACATAGCCTGCTAAGTTTATTTAAAACGTTTATGAAACGCGATTACCTGTCAATTGCACAATTAACCGGCATGGTTTTCAGGCATTTAAAAAATACTGCCCGGTCATTGCGCTACTTAACGCAGGTTCATAGCGGGCAAAATGAAGCTCCTCGCCTTCACAGAAATAAGTTTCTATAGGCAACGTCAGACCGGACGCGCCTTCTGCTGTCTGGTTTACGGACCAGGTTACGGTGGTGTCGCTATCATTAACCGTCAAATACTCAGGGATACCGCCAGGCAGCAGTACCACAACGACTTTACTCATTTTGTTTCCCCCAGAGACTAAAAAAGCAACATTATCAATGGCGGGATGTGATGATAATTTGTCGCACGAATTAAATTAATGTGACAATCCCAGCCGTGATATGCAGTATTACATTTGTAGGTTTTATTTTAATGTTGGTCACGCTACGCGGGTAAGGCGCGTTAAGCATTGTCAGGAATATACCATCTTTACGTTTTTTGACACACAAGAAATTATAAAGCGTGAGAGTTACCTCAATTATTCTGTACCTGTGAATAAACAGCTACAGAAACGGTAACTCCCACGCTCACGCTAAGCCGGGTTAAAAGCTCAGTGTTTGATCATCACGTGGCGAACCACGGTGTAATCTTCCAGCCCGTACATCGACATATCTTTGCCGTACCCCGAAAGTTTTTGTCCACCGTGGGGCATCTCACTGACCAGCATAAAGTGGGTATTGACCCAGGTGCAGCCATATTGCAGACGCGCACTGAGGCGGTGCGCGCGGCCAACATCTTTGGTCCACACGGACGATGCCAGGCCATATTGCGAATCATTGGCCCAGTCCAGCACCTGCTCTTCATCATCAAATACCGTCACGCTGACGACCGGCCCAAAGACTTCGCGTTGCACTATCGCATCGTCTTGCTTTGCCCCGGCCAGCAATGTGGGCTGGAAGTAGAACCCCGCCCCCTCACGCTTGCTGCCGCCGGTCACCACACGGATATGACTTAATGCTTTCGCCTCGTCCACCGCTTTGCTGACGCGCGCCAAATGGGCTTCGGAACTCAGGGGGCCCAGCTCGGTGGTTTCATCATCCGGCGGGCCCATTTTCAGACTCGCCACCGCGGCACCCAGTTTTTCAACCAGCGCATCGTAAACCCCTTTTTGGGCATAAATGCGACAAGCGGCGGTACAGTCCTGCCCGGCATTGTAGAAACCAAAGGTACGAACGCCTTCGACAACCGCATCCAGATCGGCGTCATCAAACACAATAACCGGCGCTTTACCGCCCAGCTCCATATGGGTACGTTTAATCGAAGAGGCGGTATGACCGATGATGTGCTCACCGGTGGCAATCGAGCCGGTCAGCGAGACCATGCGCACTTTTTCGTGCCCGGTCAGCGGATCGCCAACGGTTTTCCCCCGACCGAACAGCACATTCAGTACTCCCGGCGGGAAAATATCCTGCGCCAGCTCGCCAAGTTTGAGCGCCGTCAGCGGCGTGATTTCTGACGGCTTAATGACCACACAGTTACCTGCCGCGAGCGCTGGCCCCAGCTTCCATGCGGCCATCATCAGCGGGTAGTTCCACGGGGCGATAGAGGCCACAACGCCAACCGGATCGCGGCGAATCATCGAGGTATGCCCTTCCAGATACTCCCCAGCGGCCAGTCCGTTCAGGCAACGCGCGGCGCCTGCGAAGAAGCGAAAGACATCCGCGACCGCCGGAATTTCATCGCTCAGCACACAATGCAAGGGTTTGCCACAGTTCAGTGACTCAAGCATTGCAAAGGTTTCGGCATTGTCTTCAATCACCTGCGCCAGTTGCAGCAGGCACTCGGCGCGCGCTTTTGGCGTCGTCTGTCCCCATGTTTTGAAGGCCTCATCGGCCGCCTTCACCGCCGCGTCTACCTGCGCAGGCGAGGCTTCGGCAATCTCCAGCAACACCTCGCCGGTGGCCGGGTTAAACACGGCCTGTTTCTCGCCTTCGCCGTCGACCAGTGCTCCATTGATAAATAATTGATGTTGCATAGCGCTATCCTTTCAGAGTTGTCAGTTATTTGCCGCTTCCGGCTACGGTTTCACCGTCACGGGTCAGCCACCAGGCGCCCAAAATCGGGATGGTCGTTACCAGCATCACCAGCAGCGCCACCACATTGGTTACTGGTACATCGCGCGGGCGCCCCAGTTGATTTAACAACCAGAGCGGCAAGGTGCGTTCATGCCCTGCGGTAAAGGTCGTGACGATGATTTCGTCAAACGACAAGGCAAACGCCAGCATTCCCCCGGCCAGCAGCGCCGAACCGAGATTGGGCAACACCACATAACGAAACGTCTGCCATGAGGTGGCACCCAAATCCATTGAGGCTTCAACCAGACTCCACGACGTGCGACGAAATCGGGCTATCACGTTGTTGAAAACCACCACCACGCAAAACGTGGCATGACCAACAACGATGGTGAAAAAACCGGGTTCCAGATCCACCGTTTTAAATGCCGTTAACAGCGCCAGCCCGGTAATAATGCCGGGCAAGGCGATCGGCAGCAGCAGCAACAGTGAGATGGCGTTCCGGCCAAAAAACTCACTGCGCCAGAGAGCCATTGCAGCAAGCGTGCCAAGGATTAAGGCAATAAGGGTCGCCAGCGCCGCAATTTGCAGTGACAGTGTCACGGCATCCAGGATATCGCCCCGCGCCGCCGCCACGCTAAACCAGCGCAGCGTAAAGCCCTGCGGGGGAAAGCTGAACGCGGCATCCTCGGTATTAAAAGCATAGATGGCGATTATCAATAACGGGAAATGGAGAAAGATAACCCCACCCCAGGCGGCAATTTTGAGAAATAACGGTGCGCGGTCAGAGTGCATCGAACGCTCCCAAACGTTTCACGAACGCCAGATAAAGGGCAATCAATACAATGGGGACCAGCGTAAAGGCTGCCGCCATTGGCATATTGCCAACTGCCCCTTGTTGCGAATAGACCATGTTGCCGATAAAGAACCCCGGCGGCCCCACCAGTTGCGGCACAATGAAATCACCCAGCGTCAGGGAGAAGGTAAAGATAGAGCCAGCGGCCACACCCGGAATTGCCAGCGGCAAAACCACATGGCGAAAGGTTTGCCGGGGATGGGCGCCAAGATCCGCTGACGCCTGCAATAACGACGGCGGCAACCGTTCGAGCGCCGCCTGAATCGGCAGGATCATAAACGGCAGCCAGATGTAGACGAAGACCAGAAAACGCCCCAGACCAGAGGTCGACAACGTATTGCCGCCGATGCCAGGCAGCGTTAGCAACGCGCCGAGTACAGGTTCCAGCCCCATATGACCGAGAAACCATTGGGCAACACCGTCTTTCGCCAGTAGCAGCGTCCAGGCGTAAGCTTTCACGATATAGCTCGCCCACATGGGCAGCATCACCGCAATATAGAAAAAGGCTTTCCATTTTCCGCTGGTGTATTTCGCCATATACCATGCCATCGGGAAGGCCAGAATAGCGCTTGCCAGCGTCACGGCGACCGCCATGGTGAAGGTACGTAAGATGATGTCGTAATTGGCGGGATTGAACAGCGCCTGCAGGTTTGCCAGGGTGAAATCCGGCGTTACCGACATGGTGAAATCATCAAAGGTGTAGAAGCCTTGCCATAGCAACGTCAGCAACGACCCCAGATACACAATGCCGAACCACATCAGTGGCCCCAGCAACAACAGGAACAACCCCAGCGCCGGTTTGCGCCAGAACAGGCCACTCAGGCGGCTGCCCGGTTTACGCTGGGGTGAACGGGAAAGGCTCATCTCCATCACCCCGCTCCCTGTAACGGCACCATCGCCTCTCGCGACCACGACGCCAGCACCGTTTGCCCCGGTGCTAAGGTGTCAGGCAACAGCGCATCGGACATGTTCGCCTGGCTGACCAGCAGTTTTTCGCCGTCGGTAAGTTTCAGTTCGAAACGGGTAGCCGCCCCCTGATACTGTACCGCTTGTACCACCCCCTGGACCTGAATTTCCCCCGGCTGATTAAGGCGAATATGCTCGGGTCGCAGAGAGTAAACGCCGTTCATCGCACACAACGCGCCCGCGCGCCTGTCGTCAAAAACATTAGACGTGCCGACAAAACCCGCCACAAAAGGCGTGCGTGGGCGCAGATAGAGTTCACGCGGCGTATCAATCTGCTCAATCTTGCCATTGTTGAACACCGCCACCCGGTCGGACATCGACAGCGCTTCACCCTGGTCGTGGGTGACAAAAATAAAAGTGATCCCCAGATCCTGCTGGAGCTTTTTCAGCTCAAATTGCATCTGCTCGCGTAATTTTAAATCCAGTGCCCCCAGCGGTTCATCAAGGAGTAAAACGCGAGGCTGATTAACCAGTGCCCGGGCGATAGCCACACGCTGGCGCTGGCCGCCGGAAAGTTGCGATGGCTTACGGGCGTGAACAAAATCCAGCGCCACCTTTTCCAGCGCCTGGCGCGCGCTGGCATGGCGTGTTTTCTTGTCCACGCCTTTAACCATCAGGCCATACGCCACGTTATCGAGGATCGACATATGGGGGAATAACGCGTAATCCTGGAAAACGGTATTGACGTCGCGCTCCCAGGGGGGCAGTTCGCTGGCCTCACGGCCAAAAATACGAATAGCCCCGCCGCTCAGTTGCTCAAAACCGGCGATAAGACGCAGGCAGGTGGTTTTGCCGGAGCCAGATGGCCCCAGCATTGAGAAGAACTCCCCGTCATTTACCGCCAGACTGACACCGTCGACGGCGCGAACATCACCATACAGCCGCGAGACATTTTCAAATTCAACAGCATAGGTCATACATCACTCCTGACCGATTAACGTCCACCCATAATGGCGATGTAATCCTGCGTCCAGCGGCTATAAGGGACATATTTGCCACCCTCCGCAACAGGCGTTTTCCAGAACGCAATCTTGTCAAAGAAGCTGTAGCCATTGGTCTCACAACCTTTTTCACCCAGCAAATCACTGGCTTTACAGCCTTGCGGCACCACCGGCAGTGAGCCAAACCAGGCGGCGACGTCACCCTGTACTTTCGGAGTCAGCGACCAGTTCATCCATTTGTAGGCGCAATTGGGGTGTTTCGCCTGCGCGTGCAACATGGTGGTATCTGCCCATCCCGTTACCCCCTCTTTCGGGAACACGGTGGCGATGGGCTGGTTTTCCCCTTTCAGGGCGTTGGCCTGATACGGCCAGGCGCTGGACGCCACGACGCCTTCGTTTTTGAAGTCGCTCATCTGAACAGTGGTGTCATGCCAGTAACGGTGGATTAAGGCGTGCTGATCGCGCAGCACTTTCAGCACCGCCTGATACTGCGCTTCGGTTAGCTGGTAGGGGTCTTCAATGCTAAGCTGCGGTTGAGTGGCTTTGACAAACAGCGCGGCGTCGGCGATATAAATCGGCCCGTCATAGGCCTGCACGCGGCCTTTGTTGGTTTTGCCATCCGGCAGATTTTGCTGCACGAAGACGACCGACCAGCTATCTGGCGGCGTCGGGAATGTTTTGGTGTTATACATCAGCAGGTTTGGCCCCCACTGATAGGGCGTGCCGTACACTTTACCGCCGACGTTAAACCATTCGCCTTTCTCAATGCGCGGATCGAGGGTTTTCCAGTTCGGGATGAGCGCGGTATTAATGGGCTGTACGCGTTTGCCCATGATCAGACGCAGCGAGGCATCGCCGGATGCGGTCACCAGATCATAACCGCCTTTAGCCATCAGGCTGACCATCTCATCGGAGGTCGCTGCCGTTTTTACGTTGACCTCGCAGCCCGTCTCTTTTTCAAACTGGCTAACCCAGTCATATTGCTTGTCCGTCTGACCGCGTTCGATGTAACCCGGCCAGGCGATAATATCCAGACGCCCTTCTCCTTTCCCTACTTCCGTCGGCTCGGCGGCGTGTGCTGTCATGAGGGTCATGCCCAGCGCACACAGGCAGCTCGGGGCAAATTTCTTGCTCATATGTTTTACTCCTGTCGTAATGAAAATGAGCGGCCGCCTTGCCGTAAAAATATCTCCTGATTTAAAGGTAGACGGAGCGCCGAAAGGCTGAATCCCGTCAATGAGAAATTTCGCCAGGTTGTGACATACAGCGCATTACATTTATTACGAAAATGCTGGCGGTGCATCTTCTGGAGTATAGACAAGGAGTTAGCAGAGAAAGGTTAATTTATGTTGCCATTCACATTTCGTATGAATGCCTGATGGGCAAGTACAGAAAATAATGACCTCTGCGGCTTAAATTTCCGCAGAGATATTTTTAATTTGAGAAAATATTATTCAGAAAATAAGAACAACCGCCTGCGTTTTTATTTCATCATTTCGCGAATAATTTTGCCAAGCAGAATAACGCCGCGTTCTTCCCGCTCGCCCCATTGCCAGGATGCATTAAAGCGAAAGAACGGCGTCGGTTCTCTGGAGGTGGAGAACATTTTGCCCGGCGCGATGCTGACCTGATGGGCCAGGGCACGCTGACTTAATTCTCCGGCATCCAGCTCTGGCGGCAACTCCAGCCATAAAAAATAACCGCTGTCGCTGCGGTGAATTTTCACCTCCGCAGGCAGATGACGCACCAGAGCCTGCCATGCCTGATGCTTGCGTTCAGCCAGGGCGCGCCGCAGACGCCGCAGATGCGCGTCATAGCGTTGCGTGCCAAGGTAATCGACCAGCGCCATTTGCATGGGCGAACTGGTGGATAAGGTGCTCATCAACTGCAACTGCTGGATCCGACGGGCATGTTTCCCGGCAGCGACCCACCCGATACGAAACCCGGCAACCAGACACTTGGAAAACGATGAGCAGTGTAGCGTCATGTCCTGGGTATCCCAGGCTTTTGCAGGTAGCGGTTTTTCCCGCCCGTAATAGAGCTCGCTATAGACATCGTCTTCGATCAAGGTCACGTTGTGCTGCATCAGCAACGCCACCAGTTGCGCTTTCTTCTCTGCACTCAGGGTAAAACCAAGCGGGTTCTGGCTATTAGGCATTAACCAGCAGGCTTTAACGGGGTAGGATTTGAGCGCCTGTTCCAGCGCCTGCAAATCAATGCCTTCATTAATATCCGTCGGCACCGACAGCGCTTTTAAGCGCAGACGCTCCAGCGCCTGTAGCGCACCATAAAAGCAGGGATTTTCGACAATCACCCAGTCACCTGGCTCTGTTACAGCCTGCAAACTCAGGTTTAACGCTTCCAGCGCCCCGGCGGTAATGACGATTTCATCTGGTGAAATGGTCATCCCCTGCTGGGCGTAGCGACGGGCGATGGCATGACGCAACCCGGAATTTCCCGGCGGCAGGTTTTCAATGATGCTGACCGCAGTCGCACTTTTACTGACATTGGCTAATGAGCGATTAAGCTGTTGCAGAGGAAACAGCCGCGGATCCGGAAACGCCGAACCGAAGGGCAAGATCGAGGCATCGCGGCTGGCCTGCAAAATATCAAAAATATAGGTATTGATATCCACCGCTTCGTCTTGCTTTAAGGTGGCGGGCGGTAAGGTTTGCGGACGATGAGAGCGCGGCGCCACATAATAGCCCGATTGAGGCCGGGCGGTAATATAGCCCTGATTTTCGAGCAACTGATAAGCGTGGCCGACGGTCATAAAACTCATCCCGCTGCTGGTCACCTGTTCACGCAACGAGGGCAGCCTGTCGCCGGGTCGCCAGACGCCCAGTTCAATTTGCGAAATGATTTGCTGCGCCAGGCGCTGGTATTTTTTCATCGCTCTCTCCTTCCCTGCAGTCATTCTATATCAGCACGCTTAAAAAGCACATTTTTACCAACTGTTATAGATAAATTTGGCTTTTCTGCCTCTGATAATCCTCTCCGCCGCTCTTTACCATTTGCGGGAGAGCCATTTTTCAGAGGTTAAGTATGTTGGGTTTAGATGCGTTTCATCTGGCAAGGATCCAGTTTGCCTTTACGGTTTCCTTCCATATTATTTTTCCGGCGATCACCATCGGTCTTGCCAGCTACCTTGCGGTGCTGGAGGGGCTGTGGTTGAAAACCGGCAATCCGGTGTGGCGTTCGCTCTACCACTTCTGGTCGAAAATCTTCGCCGTCAATTTTGGCATGGGCGTGGTCTCCGGTCTGGTGATGGCCTATCAATTTGGCACCAACTGGAGCGGATTTTCCCAGTTTGCCGGTAGCATCACCGGCCCGTTACTGACCTATGAAGTGCTGACCGCGTTCTTCCTCGAAGCCGGGTTCTTAGGGGTGATGCTGTTTGGCTGGAACAAGGTTGGCCCAGGGCTGCACTTCTTCGCCACCTGCATGGTGGCGCTGGGGACGATCATTTCCACCTTCTGGATCCTCGCCTCCAATAGTTGGATGCAAACGCCGCAGGGCTATGAAATTGTGAATGGCCAGGTGGTACCTGTCGACTGGTTTGCGGTGGTGTTTAACCCTTCCTTCCCGTATCGCCTGTTGCATATGTCCGTTGCCGCGTTCCTTAGCAGCGCGCTGTTTGTTGGCGCGTCGGCCGCCTGGCACTTGCTTAAGGGCAATCATTCACCGGCCATTCGCGCCATGTTTTCCATGGCGCTATGGATGACGCTCATTGTGGCCCCTATCCAGGCGCTGATCGGCGATATGCACGGGCTGAACACGCTGGAGCATCAGCCCGCCAAAATTGCGGCGATAGAAGGCCATTGGGAAAACCCACCCGGCGAGCCGACGCCTTTGTTGCTGTTTGGCTGGCCGGATATGGAACAAGAGCGCACCCGCTATGGGCTGGCGATTCCGGCGCTGGGTAGCCTGATCCTCACCCACAGCCTGGACAAACAGGTTCCCGCGCTGAAATCGTTCGCCAAAGAGGACCGGCCTAATTCGACCGTGGTGTTCTGGTCGTTTCGCCTGATGGTGGGGCTTGGTCTGTTGATGATATTGCTGGGTGTTCTCGCCGTGTGGCTGCGCCGCAAGCAGCGCCTCTATCACTCGCGCCCGTTTCTGTGGTTCGCATTATTGATGGGGCCATCGGGTTTGCTGGCGATTCTTGCCGGTTGGGTAACCACAGAGGTGGGCCGCCAGCCGTGGGTGGTCTATGGCTTGCAGCGTACCGCCGATGCCGTTTCCGCCCATGGCACGCTGCATATGAGCATCAGCCTGCTGGGTTTTATCCTCGTTTACAGTTCGGTGTTTGGCGTGGGGTACAGCTACATGGTGCGGTTGATTAAAAAAGGGCCTCAGGCGAATGAATCCTTTGCCAGTGAACAGGATGGACGCCCCGCCCGGCCGCTTTCGGCGGTGAATACTCACGACAGTCTGCAGGAGAAACCGTAATGGGTATCGATCTTTCGCTTATCTGGTTTGTGATTATCGTCTTTGCCACCCTGATGTATATCGTGATGGACGGTTTTGATCTGGGGATTGGCATTCTCTTTCCCGCGACGCAAAACGCCGAAGACCGCGATGTGATGGTGAATAGCGTCGCCCCGGTATGGGACGGCAACGAAACCTGGCTGGTGCTCGGCGGTGCGGCGCTGTTTGGCGCCTTCCCGCTGGCGTATGCGGTGATTATCGATGCGCTGACCATCCCGCTCACGCTGATGCTGGTGGGGTTAATTTTTCGCGGTGTAGCCTTTGAGTTTCGCTTCAAAGCGACACCCGCGCACCGTCCTTTCTGGGATAAAGCGTTCTTAGGCGGCTCGATTCTGGCAACCTTCACACAGGGGGTCGTTGTTGGGGCGGTGATTAACGGTTTTCCGGTTAGCGGGCGCACCTTCGCCGGGGGGCCCTTCGACTGGTTGAGCCCGTTCACTCTGTTTTGTGGCCTCGGGCTGGTGGTCGCCTATGCCTTGCTGGGGGCGACGTGGCTGGTGATGAAGAGCGAAAACAGCTTGCAGACGCGGATGCGCCAGCTCGCAAAGCGGCTCTTACTGGCCCTGCTGCTGGTGATTGCGGTAATCAGTCTCTGGACACCGCTTGCCCACCCGGCCATTGCCAACCGCTGGTTTACGTTGCCAAATCTGGTTTTCCTGCTGCCCGTCCCTGTATTAGTCGTATTGCTGAGCCTGTGGCAATGGCGCAGCCTGAATCATCCACAGAGCGAAAAATTACCGTTTGTGCTGACGCTCGGGCTGATCTTCCTCGGATTCAGCGGGCTTGGCATCAGTATCTGGCCGCATATTATTCCGCCGTCCATCACCCTGTGGCAGGCGGCAGCCCCCGCACAAAGCCAGGGCTTTATGTTGGTTGGCGCGCTGCTGATTATCCCGATTATTCTTGTCTATACCTTCTGGAGCTACTACGTATTTCGCGGCAAAGTTCAGCATGGGGAGGGATATCACTGATGCAACAACCCTTATGGAAACGCCTGATGTGGCTGGTCGTTTTATGGGGCGGCAGTGTGCTGGCCCTTGCGCTGGTCGGCCTGTTTTTCCGCGTACTGATGACCGCCGCGGGGTTTAAGTCGCACTAGTTTTATGACCCGGCGACGTATACAACCGGCTTGCAAAGCTGCCCTGATGCTGAACATCAGGGCAGCTTTTTTAGTGCTGGCCGTGGCGGGTGGAGAGTTTTTGCAACACCGTCAGTTGCGCCACCGCTTCCTGCATCGCATCCATGCCGGATGTCAGGGCGTGCAGGCTACTGAGATGCTTCACAATATTATCCCGTTCGTTATTGGTTTTACTGCTCATGGCCGCGATGGTGTCAGCCGCGGAAATGGAGTGCTGAGCCATATTGCTGGCGGTCTCCACGGTATTATTGGCAACGGTACGGATGCGGGAAATCGTATTTACCGCCTGGTTGATATTGGCGGCCGTAGCGTCTGCCTGCTCTTTGGACGAGTGCGCCAGCCGCCGGACTTCGCTTGCCACCACGGCAAATCCGCGCCCGGCTTCACCCGCCCGCGCAGCTTCCACCGCCGCATTGAGCGCGAGAATGTTTGTCTGAAAAGCAATGTTACTGATCCCGCTGGTTATCTCATTAATCCCCGCTGAGATTTTCTCCAGGTCGTCCAGCCCTTCCACCAGCCGGTTTTGCGCCTGTTGGCTCTTGAGCGCAATATCGCTGATCGAACGGATGCTATTTTCTGCCATTCCTAAGGTGTCGTTTTGTGTCTGCGTCGCGGCTTCCAGCATCGGTAATGCCGTCATCAGGGGACCCAATTTTTGTTGATATGCCACGACACGATTAATCACACCGCTTTGAAAATCATTCAGTGCCTCCCAACGGCGCAGCGCACGCTGGGCGTAATGCCCGGCATATCGTGCATATTCCACCGGGAAATGCGCCATGGCTTTCACGTCATGATTGAAAAAGACCAGCGCGGAGAGCGTCTGATTAATGGGAACGCCGAGGATCTCCCCAAAGCTGGAAAAACCGGCAGCGGGCAAGCCTTTAAAGAAATGGGCATTGTGTAAGTGTGATTCGCTGCCAAGACGGCGCAAAATACAGTCATTCATCAGAATGGCCGCCGGTTTACCTCGTCCGGTAATAAAGTTTTTCCAGTCATGCAGTGTCGCTTGCTTAAAGTCGGTTTCTTCCAGTAAATGCAAGCGATCGCCAAATTCCAGATCACAGAAAAAATGAACCCCTTCAGCATCAATTTTTGCGACAGAGCGAATGAAATATTCATCTCCGACTTTAACCCCGAAAGTGAGCCCTTTTAGTTTTTCGGCCACCTGCTGCTCACCACATTGCAGGAGTTCGGCCAGAACAGCAGTGAAAGGCTTCTGTTCACCCTGTTCATTAAAGACTGACGTCACCGTTCGGGCGACCGGATCCGCCTGAGCAATCAGCCAGCTTTTATTGCGTGGTTTGAAGTTTTGGCTTTTGAAGGGTGCGAAGGATTTTCCTGGTGCCATTTTGCAAAAGATAATCACCGCTTTGCCCTGCAGCACTTTGCCATTCACGCTTATCCAGGTGCCGTCAAAGGTGAGTTTGCCGCCTGCTGAACCGCCGATAGCCAGGCAGGGAAAACGCCCACAATTATACCAGGCCTGCATCAGAAAGCCTTCGGAGGCAGAGAGCCCGTCACAATACACCATGGCAAAAGTATGATCTGAGGAGAGCGGCATGCGTACCTGTAACCGCTCCAGCTCGTTCTGAATTGCAATGATGCGATCTGTTGCTGTTCGGGTATCTTTAACATGTAAATCAATAATATGGGTTTCGTGCCCGGCAATGAGTGTTTTGGGCAGCATTAACCAGCTACCCTGTTGCCCCGCCGCATCACAATAGGTCGTCTCACGACAGCTACTGCTCAATGCGCCACTGGAAGAAAGCGTAATAACCGTTAAGGCTGGAGAAGAAAACCGTTGCCACGCCTGGCTCACGCTTGAATAGTCGGCACCAGGGGGGACGAATGTCATGAGGATACCGCTGGCTTTATTGCTTAAACCCGCTGCTGATAATGACTGAGGCATATTCTGGCAATCATAGGTACCATTCGCAGGCTGTGAGCGGCTGCGACCTAAGGGTGCGGTTAAAAACCTTTTCGCCATAGATAACATATTTCACCTTTTATGTATTATGAGATCATTTATAGGGTGGAGCGTCTGGTGAATTTATGGAACTTAGCAGGCTATACATCAAGTCTATGATTTTTACAGTGCCGGGAAATTCCACGAATATATTTTGATCACAGTGTAATTATCGTCAAACTAAGTGAAATCTTTAACGAAACCCAATAAAGTCCACCCGGGCATAATGAAATTAAAACTATAAAAATCAAAGATTAATAAAATGAGATGCGAGTATCAATATTTGACCTGTGAAAATTATGTTAATAGTGTGATGCAACGCATAAATTGCAGCAAATAATATAATTACTGTCTGTCAGGTAACATATTCGTTTATTTTTTACAGTTACTATGGAAGGAATATTCTTAATTAAAGATGTCTTCATACTCTCTCCACGATTTGTTGTTGAAATCCGTGTCACTCAGATAAATGAGAGAAGGAGTGAGTATGAAAAAGATCGTGACACTGTCTGCCATTGTGGCCATGAGTTTGTCGTCTTATGTGTTTGCCGCAGACAACGCGCCTGTCCCACCGCAAAAATATCCGCTAACGCACGACGGTCAGCCGCCGCGTCATGACGACAAAAACCCGCAACATGCGCGGGAGCACAGGAATAATGACGGGAAAGCGTGGAAGCATGATGACAGCGCGCATCACCGCGACGGCCAGCCGCCAAAGCATGACGGCAAACAGCCGCCCAAAGACGGTAAAAAACCGCCGTTGCCGGATGATAAACGCTAAGATGTAAATACAGTCGCGGCACATACCCTGCCGCGACTGTGCGGGATGTGCTGTCTTAAACGCCTTTGCGCTTAGGCAGCGTTTTCAACAGATCTTCAGGGCTGACCGATGCCACAACACTCCCGGCGAGCGGCATCTTCAGAATGTGATTTTTGATTTTCCCAACCACATGCATTTCACATGGCCGGCAATCGAATTTCAGCGTAAGCACTTCATCGCCATGCACCAGTTGCATTGGGGTTGCCTTCCAGCTTTTGATATTCCCTTTGGCCTGTTTCGGGCACAGGTTAAAGGCAAAGCGCAGGCAGTGTTTGGTGATCATCACCGGCACATCGCCCTTCTCTTCATGCATTTCATATGCGCCATCAATCAGTTGCACACCGAAACGCTGGTAGAACTCACGCGCTTTATGGTTGTAAACGTTCGCCAGGAAAGTCAGATGGGTATCAGGATAGACCGGTGCCGGATCGGAGACAGCTTTACGGCTGCCGCGCTGGTAACTCGCCAGACGCGCCTCATCAAGCATTTCAACGGTGTCGCGACGAAACGCATTTAACATACTGTTCGGCACAAACAACGCACCCGGCAAGTTGATAGCGATATGACGGGCGTAGTAGATGGTTTGCCCCAGTTTTGCCACGCCCTCTTTCAGGCTATTGATCGCTTTTTCCGCGTTGTTCGCCTCATCGAATTGCCCGTCGAGAGTATGGGTAACGCTGACCCCATCTTCACTGGTCAGGGTCAGCACCAGTTGTTCCTGCCAGCCGCTCACTTCAATATCCACGGCGATGCGACGTTCACTGGAGGTTTTGGTCAGTGCCTGTTGCCAGTTATGGTCCAGGTTACGGTTCAGCGGATGGTGCGGGCGCACTTTATACATCTCCGCGGGCATTTCATTCGGCCAGACGCGGTAACGACCTTCGCCCGTTTTTTCTACCGTGTTGGCGCGAAAACCGACAACGTCACGCTTGATGAGTACGTTCAGACCATCCCCGTTTGCCAACGGCTCGCTGGCTTCTACGTCCAGGTACTCTTTGGTTACTTTCAGCACTTCACCGACCGGCAGACCGATAAATTTCGGCGAATCAAACGCACCGATATCGCCTTTACGCGCATTCACAAAATAATCAGTACTACCGCGATGGAAGGTTTTATCGGTGGACGGAATAAAGAAGTGCTCTGTGCGCCCCGCCGATGCCCGCGCCAGGTCGCCGCGGTCTTCAATAATCACATCCAGCATCTGGCGATAATGCGCGGTAATGTTTTTTACATAGCTCATGTCTTTGTAGCGCCCTTCAATCTTGAAGGAGCGTACGCCGGCATCAATTAGCGCACCAAGATTAGCGGTCTGGTCATTATCTTTCATTGACAGCAGATGTTTTTCATAGGCCACGACGCGCCCCTGATCGTCTTTCAGGGTGTACGGCAGGCGGCAGGCCTGCGAGCAGTCCCCACGGTTGGCACTGCGCCCCGTCTGGGCGTGGGAAATATAACACTGCCCGGAATAGGCCACGCACAGCGCGCCATGAATAAAGAACTCGATGGTCGCGTCAGTACAGGCGTGAATATCGCGGATCTGCTGCAGGTTCAACTCACGCGCCAATACAATCTGGCTAAAACCGGCATCGGAGAGGAACTTCGCCTTTTCTACGCTGCGGATGTCGCACTGGGTACTGGCATGCAGCTCAATCGGCGGAATGTCGAGTTGCATGATCCCCATATCCTGCACAATCAGGGCATCCACCCCGGTTTCGTACAGATCGGTAATCAGGCGCTGAGCAGGCTCCAGCTCATCATCATGCAGAATGGTGTTCAGTGTGATAAACACTTTCGCGCCATAGCGATGGGCAAACGGCACCAGGCTGGCAATATCCTGCAAGCTGTTGCTGGCGTTATGGCGGGCACCGAACCCCGGGCCGCCGATATAGACCGCGTCCGCACCGTGCAAAATGGCTTCGCGAGCGATCGCGGTGTCACGGGCAGGGCTTAAGAGTTCAAGATGATGGGGTTGCAGGCGCATACAATCGTCGTTATCCATTATGTGCAAAATGGCGGCTATTGTAGTCACATCCCCGGCTTTTCACCACCTGTGGCGAAGGCCAATTTCCGCCAGGCGGCAAAGCATTGATGAAATTGCTATTTTCCAGCCGTAACGGCGCAGGTTAAGGTAACCACTATTACGCGAAAGCGTTCAAATGGCGTCGCGGCGGCAAGCGGCAACCTCTGGAGCTTACATAAGTAAGTGACTGAGTGGCCGGGGCAGCCCAAAGAGGCCATTTGGAAGAGGACGCGTAATCGGACATTCCTCGTCACGTTGTACGTTGTTGTTTACTCGTCGTCGTTCTTTGCCGCAAGCTTGCTTGCGGTTTTTTCTTTTGGGTAGTGGATAAGCGAGTGGAAATGCGCGCTCTGTGCTGAGCTATTACGATAGGCATGGGGACGGTCGCCAGCGAAACGAATCCCGCTACCCGCCGTCAGGGTTCGCCACTGCCCTTCAATACACATCTCCAGCACCCCGCCAATCACCACCACATGTTCAATGACCCCCTGCTCATGCGGCGTTGATTCGCTCAGGGCGCCCGGCGCCAGGATTATCGAGAAGAGATCAAAATGCAGCGCTTCATCCCAGGGGAACAGCGGAGTGACCACCATAGCCTGCTGCTGCGGATCGAAGGAATGGGGTGTTTCGCTTTCCGACGGCGCAATAAAGGACGAAAACGGCACATTGAGACCGGTGGCGATTTTCCACAGCGTTGCCACCGTGGGGCTGGATTCATTACGTTCAATTTGCCCGAGCATCGCTTTTGACACGCCCGTCTCGTCAGCCAGACGCGAGAGGCTCCAGCCGCGTGCCTGACGGAGATTCTTTAAGGTGCTCGCCAGATAATGTGTTAGATCCATTTTTCCTCCTGTCAGTCTCGCTGCGCATGCTTGTACGCTATAACGCACAATGGTACATTCGTTGGACGCTATAACGCACGAGGAAAGATCATGCGCACTCACGTGTTTCCTTTTACCACGCTTCTGGCGGGTTTTGTGGCCGTACTGGTCGGCTATGCCAGCTCTGCCGCTATTATCTGGCAGGCTGCTGCCGCAGCGGGGGCCAGCGCCACACAAATTGCCGGCTGGATGACGGCGCTCGGTTTAGGCATGGGTGTCAGCACCATCGCGCTGTCGCTGTGGTATCGCATGCCAATACTGACCGCCTGGTCCACGCCCGGTGCCGCATTGCTGGCGACGAGCTTGCAAGGATTGACGCTTGCCGAAGCCATCGGCGTGTTTATTTTTGCTAATGCGCTGATTGTGCTTTGCGGCGTGACCGGACTGTTCGCCCGGCTGATGAAAATTATTCCGCATACCCTCGCGGCAGCCATGCTCGCCGGGATCCTGTTGCGTTTCGGCTTGCAGGCGTTTCACAACGTTGAGGGCCATTTTGTGCTGTGCGGCAGTATGCTACTGGCCTGGCTGGTCTGTAAAGTCCTCGCCCCACGCTATGCCATTGTGGCGACACTGATTATTGGCGCACTGGTCGCCTGGCTTAGCGGCGATATTGTCACTGCGAAACTGGACGTTGCCTTTGTGGTACCGGAATTTACCCGTCCGGTCTTCAACTGGACCTCGTTTATCAGTATCGGCATACCCTTTTTTCTCGCCACGATGGCGTCACAAAATGCGCCAGGCTTCGCGACAATGCAGGCGGCGGGCTATCGTGCGGCAGTGTCGCCGCTGACCATTTTTACCGGAGGGCTGGCGCTGCTTTTCTCGCCGTTTGGGGTTTTCTCTATCTGCATCGCCGCCATTACGGCGGCAATTTGTCAGAGCCCGGATGCGCACCCCGACGCCGCACAGCGCTGGAAGGCTGCGGTGGCGGCGGGTGTATTCTATTTGCTAGCGGGCGTATTTGGCGGCTCGATCACCGCATTGCTGGCAGCCTTACCGCTGAGCTGGATCCAGACGCTGGCAGGGCTTGCCTTACTCGGTACGATAGGCGGCAGCCTGTTCCAGGCGCTGTCCCAGGAAAAAGAGCGTGATGCCGGCATCGTGACGTTTCTGGTTACCGCCAGCGGCGTCACGCTACTGGGTGTGGGGTCAGCTTTCTGGGGGCTGGTTGCAGGGGGCGTCTGCTATGCCGCACTGTCACTGGCGCGCCGCGCGTAATTGCGACGGCGTCATGCCAAAAACGGCGCGGAAGCGGTTACTGAAATGGCTGGCAGAACTGAAACCGCAGGCCATCGCGATTGTCGTCAGCGGCAGCCCGGTATTTAACAGTTGCGCTTTCGCCTGCACCATCCGGCGATGCATCACATACTGATGCGGCGCAACCCCCATCGACTGGCGGAACATCCGCGCGAAATGGTATTCACTTAACGCTGCCTGCGCCGCCAGATCGCTCAGCAACAGCGGCTGGGCGAGATTCGCCTCTATCCAGTCCAGCACCTGACGCAGTACCACCGGCGCAAGACCGCCTTTAACGGTGGGCAAACGCCACTGCACATTGCTGTAATGCTGGACAAGATGGGTGAGAAGCAGCGTAGAAGCCGTACTGAGCGTGAGCTGATTCGCCTGCTGATGCCAGTCGCTGCCAAGTAAGAACTGGCGGTAGAGCGCGGTAATGCGCTCATCCTGGGCGAAGGTTTTCTCATCAAGGGTAAACGACGCCGGACTGCGATCCCACACCTTCTCCCCAATGTCCCGCAGATGTTCGTCAGTGCAATAAAGATGCACAAACGACAAATCATCACGGATATCCCAACTGGATTCGCTCTCTTTTGGCATCAGGCAAAACCTGTCCGGCCCTCCGCCATTTTTCCAGCCCTGCGACGTTTTATGGTAGCTCTCGTAACCATCGGCAATGTACAGGCTCAGGGTGTGGTGATCACAATACTGGGTGATGTTATCGCGCTTATTAGACCATGCCGCAAGTTGAATACCAGAATGCAGCGCAACCGAGTCATGCAGAACGGCATTGTGATGTTGCAAATTTTCGAAGGCTTTATAAACAGTCATGGACGCAATTAACAAAAATGTCACCAGAATCTCAGTCTATGAATTGCGCCTGCCCGATACCAGTGTTTCGCCAAAAAAACGCAAGAATTTGCAAGTGACCGGCGGGTTTATGCAAGCCGGAGAGACATTTTTTGGCAAGACTGGAAACCTGTTGGCGTAACGGGGATCGCAATGAACATTTTTTTATATTGTCTGGTGGTGGTGATATGGGGCACGACATGGATTGCCATTTTTCTGCAACAGGGTCCGGTCGCGGCGCCGGTCTCTATTTTTTGGCGCTTTGCGCTCGCATCACTCACCATCATGGTGGTGTTGATTGCCCTGCGGCGGCTGCGCAAACTTGTCCTGCGGGATCATCTTTTTTGCATCCTGCAAGGATGCTGTGTGTTTGGCTTCAACTTCCTCTGTTTTTACAACGCCGCCGCGTGGATTAACACCGGGCTTGAGTCGGTCATTTTCTCAATGGCCGTCTTGTTTAATGCGGTTAACAGTTTCCTGTTCTTCGGTCAGAAGCCCCCTTCGCGCTTCTATCCCGCGGCTTTTCTTGGGCTGACGGGCATTGTGACGCTATTCTGGGATGATTTGCTGGCCAGCGGTCTGAACAGCACGCTGTTACTGGGTATTGGACTTTCGATGCTGGGTACATTTGGCTTTTCCCTTGGCAATATGATCAGTATGCGCCATCAACGCAACGGGCTGGAAACCATGACCACCAACGCCTGGGCGATGCTTTACGGGACAATCATTATGGGCGCAATAGCCCTGTTTCGCGGCGATGATTTTACCCCTGAGTGGACCTTCAGCTATCTGGGTGCGCTGGTCTATCTCGCCCTCTTTGGATCGGTCATTGCCTTTGGTGCCTATTTCACCCTGGTGGGCCGTATCGGTGCCAGCAATGCAGCCTACAGTACTCTGCTGTTTCCGCTGGTCGCGCTGAGTATTTCAACGGTCTATGAAGGTTATGTCTGGCATATGAACGGGGTTGTCGGCCTGCTGCTGATTCTGACGGGAAATTTAGTGATGTTTTCGCGACCGGGAACGCTGTCGTTTATACGGAAGTTAGCCTGAAAAAAAGCGCCATCCTCTGGGATGGCGCGCCTGTTTTTATTTTTTGGAAACATCAAACATGGTGGCATCGGTCGCCATGTTATCAATGACCTGTTTCAGCGTATCTACCGTCATCGGCGCATTGGCATTGCTCAGACTTTTACCCTCGCCCTGACGCACCACTTTAATCACCGGCTTATTGGTCTGTGCATCAATCAATTCACCTTCGAAATAGAGATGGGTGTCCATAGTCCGGTGACCTGTAGCGGCCTGCGTACCGGCAATCACCATAGCAACCGGAATCACTTCGTAGAATTGCAGGCCTTGCTTGCTGCTGTCCACGCCGGTAATGGCGCCACGG
This sequence comes from Citrobacter sp. UYEF32, assembly GCF_040546205.1. Lineage (NCBI taxonomy): Bacteria > Pseudomonadati > Pseudomonadota > Gammaproteobacteria > Enterobacterales > Enterobacteriaceae > Citrobacter > Citrobacter sp. UYEF32. The sequence continues at coordinate 362,345 of NZ_JBEPNI010000005.1, forward strand.
AAAATCAGGCTATGCGCACCCGGAGAGGTCACCAGCGGTTTACGCTGTGCGGCGGCAGCTTTCAATTTGGTGTTCGTGTAGGTCAACAGCCCGTCGAGCGTTTGCTGGCTCACCTGGCTGGTCGGTTTTGCTACCGGGTAATAGGTTACCGGATGGTAGACAATACTGTCGTATTTACTCAGATCAAATGAAGGATCAACCCAACGCAATACGGGCTTACCGCTTGCGGACGTTGTTTGTTGTAAGTTGGAATAGTCTTTTAAGAAGCCGGAATATTGTTCAGGTTGAGTCACTTTTGACGCACAGCCTGATAACGCAAGCAGGCCGGCAAGCACGGCAACTTTAAATACAGTACGCATGGAAGGTCCCTTTGAGTTTGTATATGCACTAAAAGTTATAGCAAACAACTGGCTACAGCGATGGCGGAAAAAAGCTGTCACGCTCAAATTTCAGAAAAATATAATACTCACTGTTCTAATAAAGGACACTTGCGCCGGCGCAAGGCACCGGCGCGTCTGATTATTTATTGATATCGACCTGGTAGAAAATATGTTTACCGAACGGATCGACTTCATAGCCTTTCACGTTATTTCGTACCGGTTCAAAAATAGTGGAATGGGCAATCATCACCGCAGGCATTTGATCGTGCATCATCTGCTGGGCTTCTTTATACAGCGCCACGCGCTTGTCGTGATCGGTAATGGTTTTCGCTTCGGCGATGATTTTATCAAACGGCTGGTAGCACCATTTCGACGAGTTAGAACCGCCATTGGCAGACTGACAGGTAAATAGCGGGCCGAAGAAGTTATCCGGGTCGCCGGTCGCCGTTGTCCACCCCATCAGCGCCGCCTGATGCTCGCCCCCTTTCACCCGTTTTAAATATTCCCCCCACTCATATGTGACAATTTTCGCGTTGACCCCGACTTTCGCCCAGTCGGCCTGAATCATCTCGGCCATCCGTTTGGCATTCGGGTTGTAAGGCCGCTGAACCGGCATCGCCCACAAATCAATGGTGGTGCCCTCTGGCAACCCGGCTTCTTTCAATAAAGCTTTGGCTTTTTGCGGATCGTAAGCGTAATCCTGCAATTCGCTGTCCGCACTCCAGACGCCAGGGGGCAGAAGATTTTTCGCGGCGGTTCCGGTGCCCTGGAAAACCGCATTGATAATGGCCGGTTTATTGATAGCCATCGCCAGCGCCTGGCGCACTTTAACGTTATCAAGCGGCGCTTTTTGCGTGTTAAAGGCAAGGAAACCGGTATTCAACCCCGATTTGCTCATCAGCGTAATGTCTTTGTTCTCTTTCAGACGCGGCAAATCCGCCGGGTTAGGGAATGGCATCACCTGACATTCATTTTTCTCAAGCTTGGCGAGACGTACTGAGGCATCTGGCGTAATGCTGAACACCAGACGGTCGATCTTTGCTTTGCCCTGCCAGTATTCCGGGAAGGCGGTAAACAGAATGCGGGAATCTTTCTGGTACTGAGCCAGTTTGAACGGGCCGGTACCAATTGGCTCCATATCCACTTTTTCCGGCGTCCCGGCTTTTAGCATCGCATCGGCGAATTCAGCAGATAAGATAGAGGCGAAATACCAGGCCAGGTCAGGCACAAAGGGCGCTTCGGGATGTGCCAGCGTAAAGCGCACGGTGTTGTCGTCCACTTTATCGATAGCGGTAATCAGCTTGCCAAATTCCAGACTTTCGAAATTGGAGTAGTTGCCGTTAGAGACGTTATGGTAAGGATGCTGCGGGTCTTTTTGCCGCATGAAAGAGAAAATGACGTCGTCGGCATTAAAATCGCGCGTCGGCGTAAAGAATTTATTGCTCTGAAACTTCACCCCTTTACGCAGATGGAAGGTATACACCTTGCCGTCTTCGCTGACCTCCCAACTCTCGGCCAGCCCTGGCTGGAGTTCGGTCGTCCCGGCTTTAAAATCGACGAGCCGGTTATAAACCGGAACCGCGCTGGCGTCGACGCTGGTGCCTGAGGTATAGAGTTGCGGGTTGAAATTCTCTGGCGATCCTTCTGAACAGTAGACCAGGGTTTTTGCCGCCACAGAGGAACTCACTGCCAGGGCCAGCAAGGCCAGCGCAACTGTTGTCTGTTTTCTAGTCATAGATTTTCCTGTCGTTTTCTTTCCATGAGCCAAATAGTGCTTGTTGTTTGCGCTTCCATAAATAACATTAAAGTAATATTGCAAGCACCTGATAAGTCAAATAAAGAAGGAATCACTATGACATCGCCCCTCGCCAGTCAATTAACGCAACGCTTCTTTCGCTATCTTGCTATCACCAGCCAAAGTGACGCTGCCGCCACGACATTACCGACCACGCCCGGGCAATTAGACATGGCGCGCGCACTGGCGCAAGAGCTGCAAACGCTGGGCCTGGATGAGATTGTGCTGGATGAACACGCCACGGTCACTGCTGTGAAAAAAGGCACGGTGCCGGGCGCGCCGCGTATTGGTTTTATCACCCATATCGACACCGTAGACGTGGGTTTGTCGCCGGATATTCATCCGCAAATTCTGCGTTTCAAGGGAGAAGATCTCTGTCTGAACGCCAGCAAAGATATCTGGCTGCGTGTGGAGGAACACCCGGAAATTAACGCCTACCTTGATGAAGAGATCATCTTTAGCGATGGCACCAGCGTACTGGGGGCAGATAACAAAGCCGCTGTCACGGTTGTGATGACGTTGCTGGAAAACCTGACGGCAGAACAGCAACATGGCGATATTGTCGTGGCGTTTGTTCCGGATGAAGAAGTCGGCCTGCGTGGGGCGAAGGCACTGGATTTAAAACGCTTTGATGTCGATTTCGCCTGGACTATCGACTGCTGCGAAAAAGGCGAGATTGTTTTTGAAAACTTCAATGCCGCCTCGGCGTCTATCCATTTTACAGGCGTCACCGCGCATCCGATGTCGGCAAAAGGTGTGCTGGTTAACCCACTGCTGATGGCCATGGATTACATCAGCCACTTTGACCGTCAGCAAACGCCGGAACATACCGAAGGCCGCGAAGGCTATGTGTGGTTCAATGGGATGGAAGCTGTTCAGGGACACGCGCATCTTAGCGCCAGCATCCGTGACTTCGACAAAGCGAGCTTTGAGCGCAGGAAACAGCAGATTGCCGATGTCGCAAAAAAAATCGCCGCACAGTACCCCACCGCGAAAGTGGAGTACAGCATCAGCGATATTTACAGCAATATCAGTAACGCCATCGGCGAAGACAAACGCGCAATTGATTTACTGTTCGAGGCGATGACCACGCTTGGCATCACTCCCAAACCCACCCCCATGCGCGGCGGCACAGACGGCGCGGCGCTGTCTGCAAAAGGGTTATTAACCCCGAATTTCTTTGCCGGCGCGCACAATTTTCATTCGCAATTTGAATTTCTGCCGGTGAAATCGTTCGAGGCCTCATACCAGGTCGCGTTACAGTTATGCCTGCTGGCGGCGCGTTAAGCTTTACGCGCCAGTAAGGTCGCAAAGCGCAGTTTGATACGGTTGCCATTGGCGTCGGTGCGGTGCAACTCACCGACGTCTTCATTGTATTTTTCCAGTTCCCACCCTGCGTAGTAATCACGCAATTCATTCTCTTTAAAGGCAAACGGGAAACCAACGGTGCAGGGGAAATCGGCCGTGTCCATCGCCGCCACAATCAAGTTGTAACCTCCCGCTTTGGTGCAACGCTGCATATTGGCGATAAGCCCCGGAATGGTTTGCGGCTCAAGAAACATCATCACCACGGTCGAGAGAATAAAATCGTATTCACCCTCAAAGCTGAGTGCGTTCAAATCCACAATCGCGGTTTGCAGCGTGTTGAGCCCTTCGGCCTGACGAATGGTGTCGATATTATTGATGCTCGCGGCGTTTTTATCCCATGCCGTCACATCAAACCCATTGGCCGCCAGATAGAGGCTGTTACGCCCGTTGCCGCAGCCCAGGTCCAGTGTTTTGCCCGGTTTCACAAACTGCATGGCATGCAGTACCTCTGAGTGGGTGCGGGTCAGTCCATATTTTTCAGTAAAATAGCTGTCGTCAAACGTGGTCATGGTTGTTCCTTATTTTTTCCCTATATAAGCGCAAACTTATAAGATGTATTTTAAATGCATTTTATGTTTTTTCATTCTGAATAGCCAGTATCGCAAAGTTTGCTACGTTTATCGTGGGGAATTAATGGAAGCAAACAATGACTAAATATCGACTCAGTGATGAGCGCCGTGCGTTCAGTTATCAGATTAACGGCGAAAAACAGAAGGTCTCGCTGCGCCAGATTATTGCGTTGCGTGATTTTGGTGATGTAACGGCCGGCACCGTTGGTGGCTGGGTGGAAGATGAAACCACCCTGTCACAAGAAGGAGATTGCTGGATTTATGATGTGAACAGCATGGTGTTTGCCAACAGTCATGTGCGTGATGACGCCCGTCTGACGCAACCCTGTCTTGTTTGCCATGACGTTGAAATTGGCGGTAACAGTTGGGTTGATGCGGCAGAGCTAAGTCATGGTGTCGTATTAAGTGACAACGTCACTGTGCAGACATCCACTGTGCGTGGTGCCTGCCACCTGTTCGGTAACGCGCGTATTTTACACGGCTGTGAAATAATCGCCGCGCAGGGCCTTACGCCGGATAATCAACAAATACTGCAAATTTATGACCGCGCCACGGTTACCCATTCGCGCGTGGTCCACCAGGCGCAAATTTATGGCGATGCCATCGTTAAGTTCGCGTTTATAGAACATCGCGCCGAGGTGTTTGATTTCGCCCTGCTGGAAGGCAATGAGCAAAATGATGTCTGGGTGTGCGACTGTGCCAAAGTTTACGGCAAAGCGCGCGTTGTGGCCGGAAGTGATGAAGATGCCATTCCTACGTTGCGCTACAGTGCTCAGGTTGCGGAAAATGCCACCATCGAAGGCAACTGTGTGCTCAAACACCACGTTCTTGTCGGTGGCAATGCGCATTTAATCGGCGGACCGATTTTGCTGGATGAAAAAGTTGTTATCCAGGGAAATGCGCGTATCAAAGGCAATGTGCTGATCGAGAATCATATTGAAATCACCGATGACGCGGTGGTTGAGGCACCGGATGGCGAAAGTATTTTGCTGCGTGGTCAGAAGGTGATTAATGGCGCACAGTATATTACCCGCACGCCATTGGCCGGGCTGCTATGATGAGCGATCGATAATCTGCCCGTAGATATTCTGGTCATGAAAGCTGCCGTTCAGGAACTCCGCCTGCCGCAGACACCCTTCGAGGATAAAGCCGTTACGCAACGCGACACGGTTGCTTGCCTCGTTCGCAACCCGGCATTTAATGACGAAACGGCGGACATCACCCCGACGAGCGTAAAATGCCATAAACGCCTGCAGGCAGGTGGAGACAATCCCCTTTCCCTCTTTGTCTTTATCGAGCCAGTAACCGATATAGCCGGTTTTGTTGGTCGGCTCGATGGAGTTAAAGGAGAGCACCCCCACCAGCACGTTATCTTCGAGGATCAGGAACATTTTGGCGTAGCCGCGCTGATGCAGAATAATATTGCTTTGCGCGGTTTGCCGGGTCTGGTCAACCGAGCGCACATACTGCGGCCAGTCCAGAAAATGCTGTAGCCATTCGCGGTTTTTAACGATCAGTTGGTGCAGATCGTGAACAAAACGCTCATCAATGGCATGCAGTGCCAGATGGTCGTTGACGACGATCAGGCTGTCGGTGGAATCCATGACATCTCCTCGTATCAGAACCTCCCTCCCCGAGGGAGGTTACCGATTTAGCGCATGATGCGATCATCCACATAGTTGCGCTTGTCCGGCGCAGGCGGAAAATATTGATACAACCAGGTCTCGCTGATCGCATCCCCCTGACAGCGCAGGAAGAGGCGCATTTCAACCGGGTCGGTGGAGTTGGACGTTGGGTACCAGTCGAACAGAATACGGTAGCCGTCGAAAGGCTCAACATACAGGATTTCAACCTGTTTGGCTTCCCCGTTAGACAAGGTGATAACCGGTTCAATCCCCTTCGGCGCAGCGGCTTTCAGGTCACCACCGACAAAATCAATGGCGAAACGGCGCGCCCATTTTTCCGGGTAATGCTCGCCAGGCGCCCACCCTTCCGGGAAGCCGCCCATACCGGTGCGGGTGGCATAGACACGCGCCAGCGGCGAGCGTACCGGCGGCATTGCGCTCCAGTACAGACGATACTGGAATGCCAGCTCATCACCCGCACGAACCGGCTTCTCCGGCTGCCAGAAACAGACCACGTTATCCAGGGTTTCACCCGTGGTCGGGATTTCCATTAATCCAACGCTGCCCTTACCCCATTGGTTACGCGGTTCGACCCACAGGCTTGGGCGTTTGTTATACCAGCCCATTACGTCCTGATAGTGAGAGAAGTCGCGGTCAAGTTGCAGTAAACCAAAGCCTTTCGGGTTGTTGTCCAAAAAGGCGTTGAATTGCAGTTTCTGCGGATTGTTCAGAGGGCGGCAAACCCACTCCCCGTTCCCACGCCACATGGCCAGACGGTCGGAGTCATGGATCTGCGGATGAATGGTGTCGCACACGCGACGTTCATTGTTACCGCAGCTAAACATACTGGTCATCGGCGCGATACCCAGTTGTTTGATGTCTTTACGCGCATACAGGTGGTTATCCACCTCCATGATCACCTGGCTCTGTTCACAGTGGATCACGAATTTGTAGGCCCCGGTCAGACTCGGGCTGTCGAGCAACGTATAGACCGTAAAAGAGGTATCAGAGGCTTTCGCCGTTTCAAACCAGAAGGCGGTAAAATCCGGGAACTCTTCCGGTGTGTCTGTAAAGGTGTCGATTGCCGCACCACGTGCAGAAAGCCCGTACTGGTAAGTACTGTCTACCGCACGGAAATAGCTGGCGCCCAGGAAAGAGACAATATCGCGACGAGCCAGTTCAGGCGCTTTAAAGGCGCGGAAACCGGCAAACCCCAGATCGCTCTGCCCTTCAAGCTGCTTCGTATCGACGCCTGCATCATGGTAGTTAAACAATTCAGGACGGAAATGAATCTCACGCGCCTGTTGGGTTGCGGGATCAAGCGAGAACATGCGCACGCGGCGACGGAAACCCATCCCCATATGGAAAAACTGCACATCAAGCTGACGACCCTCAACATTGTTCCACAATGAATGTTGCGCATCGTACTGAATGGCGTTGTAGGCCTGTGGCGTCATGTTTGCGAGCGTATCCGGCAGTGGACGCGGCGCACCGCCCCACGGCTGTTGCGCCAGGTCATGTGCCATGGACTGCAATACGGAAAAATCGAAACGACGACTCTGACCATCGGCGATATCGGAATCAGCAGCAAACGCCGCACGGGAGAACAGAGAAGCAAAGCCGGAAGTCCCGCACGCTGCGGCCAGCGCCATAGATGCCTTAATGAAACGTCTGCGGTTCATGCCTGATAATACGTCCTTATGGTCGTGAGAAGCGGTTTTGTACAAAACAAAACCACGGCAAAAGCTAACGGTTATGACCGCACACTCTAGACAAAATTGATTGAGAATCCAATTGTTGACGGGTGATATTCTGCGCAAAGCTTGAAATATTTTTGTCGATGGGATCGACCTGAAAACGGTGTAAAGAAAGGTATAATTTTTGCGGAGCGGAAAATATCCCATTACGTTGCTAAATGTATCGCCACTCTTTTTCGCGCCTGGTCATAGCGCAAACGTAACGGCGCATACGCCATTGCCGCATGAAGCACCCCATGGCGTATTGGATCGGAACACGAGATGATTTCGGATATAAAAAGACCCCTTCCGGACATCGACGGCTGGGGTCAGAAAAGGTGGGCTTGTTATTTAGCGCTGACGCTAACATCAATACCCGGGAAATATTTCTCCGCCAGGGTTTTGATGGTGCCGTCGGCGCGGACTTTATCAATTGCGGCGTCAAGTTGCTTTTTGGTGGCCTCGTCACCTTTACGTAACCCAAAGCCGATGCCACTGCCGAGGATCGTATCGTCTGATACCGGTTTGCCAATAAAGCCAAAACCTTTACCCTGCGGTTTGCTCAGGAAACCTGCCTGCCCGGCCGCCGACATGACCAGCGAGGCGTCAATGCGGCCATTTAGCAAATCACCCCATGCCATATTCTGATCTTTATAAGACACCACGGTGACACCGTGCTTTTCCCAGTGCTCTTTTGCATAAGTTTCCTGAATGGAACCCTGCAATACACCGATGGTTTTGCCTTTCAGACCTTCGGCTGTCGCTTCCATCCCATCACCCGATTTGCCCACTAACTGAGAGGGAATGCGATAGATAGGCTGAGTGAAATCAATGCTCTGACGACGCTGCTCGGTGATATTCATCGCTGAATTGATAGCGTCAAATTTTTTCGCCACAAGGCCTGGGATCAGCGCATCAAATGAGGTTTCAACCCAGGTACATTTCAGTTCTGCGGCTTTACAGATGGCATTGCCCAGCTCAATATCAAAGCCTTCCAGTTCGCCGGACGCATTGCGGCTTTCGAATGGCGGATATTCCGCTTCCAGGCCGTAGCGTAACTGGGTGGCCGCGAAAGAAGATAATGAGCAAAGCATGCCCATGCCCAGAAAGAGTGCTTTCAATTTCACGATTAACGCTCCTTAGCGTGGCTTAACACGACACAGGGCCTGCGCGCCTGCTCTGAGTGTGGCCTCATCTTTGGCAAAAGAGAGGCGAATCAATTTGTTATCAGTGCCATCAGTGTAAAACGCCGATAACGGAATGGTGGCAACGCCGTAATCGGTAATTAACCTTTTGACCATCTCGCTGTCGCTCTCGTCACTGAAATGGCTGTAATCCGCCAACAGGAAGAACGAGCCCGCGCTCGGTAATAAGCGAAATGGCGATTCTGCCAGCAGGGTTTGCAACAAGTCGCGTTTGCGCTGGTAGAACGCCGACAGCGACAGCCAGGTCTGGGGATCGGTCATATGCTCGGCAAAAGCGTACTGCATTGGCGTATCGGCGGAAAACATTAAAAACTGATGGACTTTCACAATCTCATCCATCAACTCAGAGGGCGCGACGCAATAACCCACGCGCCAGCCCGTCACATGATAGGTCTTACCGAAGGACGAGATAATCACGCTGCGCTCCGCAAGTTGCGGATGGGTCGCCATACCGTGGTGCGGCTGATCATCAAAGACCACGTGCTCGTACACTTCGTCAGACAGAATCACGATATCCGTGTTACGCGTTAACGCCGCCAGTTGTTGCAGATCATCAGCGGAAAAGACCTGGCCACTCGGGTTATGCGGCGTGTTAATGATGATCATGCGCGTGCGGGGTGTGATGGCCGCGCGAACTTCATCCCAGTTCACCGCAAAATCAGGGACCGTCAGTTTAATGGCGATGGGGGTTGCCCCTTGCAGACGGACAATCGGCGCATAGCTGTCAAACGACGGCTCGAAATAGATAACTTCATCGCCCGGATGAACCAGACCACTGATGGCCGAATAGAGACCTTCACTGGCGCTGGCGGTAATCAGTATTTCGCTGTCCACGTCATACTGCGTGCCGTACAGGTCGTGAATTTTCTGCGCAATGCGTGCTTTCAGCGGGCGTAAACCCGTCATCGGGGCGTACTGGTTATGATCGGCCTGCATCGCCCTGGTCACGCCGGAGATCAGTTGCGGGTCGCAGGAAAAATTGGGCGCGCCCTGAGAAAGGTTAATCGCATTATGCTGTGCGGAAAGCTGGCCAATAACGGTAAAAATGGTCGTACCCACGTCGGGTAATTTAGAGCGGGTTTTCACCGGTGTACGCAGAGTCATTCTTAATCCTTTCTCATTAAAAGTGCATAACCATTCAAATAAAAGCGCGTTGAGTCCACAATCGATTTGTTGTCATAATAGCCATGAGTAAATTGCATAGCTGGAGTCATCATGCCGAACCGAACGTTGCCACTAAACGCTATTGACGCTTTTCTGGTCACAGCCCGCCATTTAAACCTTACCCATGCGGCAAAAGAGTTATGTCTGACGCAGGGCGCGGTAAGCCGTAAGATTGCTTCGCTGGAAGCGTGGTTTGGTTTCCCGCTGTTTGAACGTCATGCGCGTGGTTTACGGTTATCGCCTCAGGGTAGCGCCCTGCTGCCGGAATTGCGCTCGGCTTTTGAACACCTGCAAACGCTTGCCGCACAGGCGCGCGCGCAACAAACGGTCGTTCGTCTGAAAGCGCCAACCTGTGCGATGCGCTGGCTGGTTCCACGGCTTATCCAGCTTGAGCAGACCTGCCCGGACGTGCAGGTAGCACTGACCACCACCACTGACCATGGCGTTAACTTCAAAACCGAGCCGTATGATGCGGCAATAGTTTTTGGTACCCATTTCAGCGCGGGCGATCTGCTGTTTGATGAAGCGCTGACGCCGGTAATGAGCACGCAATTAACGGCCGATGAAAGGCTCAGTAATGTGACCTTTCTGCATCCGACCAGAGATAAAACGGACTGGTCACTGTGGCTGGCGAAACAGGACAACGCAGCGTGGGTTATGAAAAAAAATCAACACTTCGACACCATGGATCTGGCGATCACGGCGGCCATCCAGGGGCTGGGGGTGGCGATTGCCGATGAAACCCTGGTCGCGGAGGATATTCGTGCCGGACGGCTGATGCGCCCCTATGCGCAAAGCGTTAAGACGGGTGCGAGCTATCGTCTGGTACTGAGAGATTCACAGAATAATGCCGCCGGGCTGGCGGCATTTCGTACGAGTTTACTGAATAATTAATCAAGTTTGACGTGATGCCTCATGACCCGTTTAAACAGCATCAGGCGTGCGCGCATAAAGCGATTGGTCATGCGAAAGCCCGCATGTTTATTCAATCCCATGCGTAGCAATCTGTCGCGCCCTTTGCCGCAGGACTGCCAGCGTACAGGCCCCTGCAGCACATTGCAGGTGACGCTGGCGTCGCGGGCAAAACTCACCCAGTAATCGGCAACCTTTGCCGCAAACGCCAGGTCTCGCTCATTGACGTAATGGCACGCCGGTTCCGTCAGCATGAGGTTATCAAACACATACGGCACTTCGTTTCCATGCCAGGCGCCGTTGGCGTAGGTGTCATGCTCGGCCTCTGCAACGTAGTCAAACCAGTAACGCCAGCACGGCTGCCCGATGCGCTGTTGCGCCTGCATCACCACCAGCCCGAGCGATGTGAAAGCCATGTCCCGGCAGACCTGACGCCCCAGTTCCGCATCCCCTTTTACCCCAGGGTAAAGCAGCTTAATGATCCCCAACCCAAAACGCTGCTCGCGCCGTAACTTATCAATTTGCCCGGCAAGGTCGACGCCAAACTCGGCCATTACGCTGGCTTCATCGCTGTTCGACCCCACAATAACCGGCATCGGATGCTGCGTTGCGTTGAAAAAAACGTCCAGCGCTGGCACGGGTAAGACGCTGTCTCCGGCAATCGGCGCGGGGGCAATTTTTAACGGGGAAGCGAGCGGCCAGAATGCCTCAGCCGGGATCGCACGCAGCGTCTCTGCCGTGGCGTCAGGCACGCCGAGATGCTCTGCAACGGCAACCCCTTTTTCCAGTGCACGCTCAAGCGGGGTATCCGGCAAGGTATAGCTACTCTGGATAATGGCTTTATGGAACAGCCCTTTTGCCTTCGGCGAGGCCATCAGCGACATCACGCTACGCCCCCCGGCGGATTCGCCAAACAGCGTAATATTGCGGGCATCACCGCCAAAAGCGTGGATATTCTCTTTAACCCAATGCAGCGCCGCAATTTGATCGAGCAGGCCGAAATTACAGAGGGTTTCCTCCTCTTCTGCTTGCAGGGCCGGATGGGCAAAAAAGCCGAGATGGCCAAGGCGATAATTGAGCGTAACCAGCACCACGCCGCGCCGGGCAAGTGCTTTGCCATCATAGGGCGGCAGATCGCCCGCACCCATCGTAAAACCGCCGCCGTGCAGCCAGACCATCACCGGGAGTGACCCACTACGCGCGGCAGGCGCGCAGATATTCAGATAAAGGCAATCTTCGGAAAGCCTTCCCGGATCGCCACCGGCGATCTGCGTGCAGGTTTCACTGTTTTGCCAACTGGCGGCAGAAAATGTATCAGCAACGCGGATCCCCTGCCAGGGCGCTGGCGGCTGTGGCGCCCGCCAGCGTAGTGGACCAACGGGCGGCGCCGCGTAAGGGATACCGCGCCAGCTAAGGCAATCATCATCCAGTGTGCCCAAAAGCGTGCCGTGGCGGGTTTCTGCTATCGGGGCGGAGGGATTTTCCATGACAACATCCTGTTTATTCACATCCGTAGCAGAGTACCTTTTTTACAACAGACCGCAACGTCGTTTGCTGCGCTCTTCCGCTTGCGCGTAGAGGGTGAACTCATCAAGCACTTCGCAGCCAAGCGCCTCTTCGAAACGCAGTTTGCTGGCGTTACCGTGGCTACGCTGTTGCGTTTCATTGTCAAGGTTTGACTGAAAGATTCCGGCCGCGCTGACGGGGAGAAAATCTTCATAGATGATAGGTTGCGCAACAACCCAACCGCGCTCAATAAGCGGCTGCGGATCGTCGCCCGGACGAATCGCCTTCCGGTGAGCCTCGCCGGAGGGCGTCAGGCGATAACGGAAGTAGGCCAGTTGCTGGCGGCGCAGTAGCATTTCGCTGTCGGGGAAAGTGTGAAACATCTCCTGTAAGTGTAACTGATGGGTCAGATTGTCTTTTCCGGTTCCCGCTTCGTTAAGTAGCCGATCATACAGCGCCCGCCCTTTTGGCGTCAGGGCCACGCCACGTTGTTCGATTTCACCAAAACGGGCAGTATGTGTCCCCTGCTGCTCTCCGGCGAACAATACCGGTTCATCAAGCGCTTTGAAGCTGGTCTGGCGCAATAAAATCGGCACTTCACGGCGTGGCGGACCTTCAATCAGGATTTTGGGCTCGATTCCATATTTCGGCATCAGCGCCTGTACCTGATCAATATCCAAGGTGCGTGGTGTCAGATGATTGATATGGCAACCAGGGAAGCAGACCACATCAGCGATCAGGCGGTGCTCATTGTGCAGCGCATGGTATGTCAGGGCGTCAACGGTGGCATGACGATGCCAGCGAAAGGTCTCCAGCGCTTCTTTCACAAACTCACTCGCCTGAGAGGCAGTGAACTCGCCGGTTTGTTCATGCAGGGCAATGAGTTCATGGCAACGCGGGGTGAAAATATCCCTGCGTTGTAAAATGGCGGCGGCTTTATCGCGAAGCTGCACATCCTCAATCAGTTCAAGGCGCAATAACGACGTAAAGATGCGAAAGGGATTACGCGCCAGAGCCGCATCATCAATGGGGCGAAAGGCGGTGGAGTGTACCGGAACACCCGCCTGCGACAGGTCGTAATAGCTCACCGGAAACATACCCATAATCGCGAACATCCGTCGTAGCGTCGCCAACTCATCCGGGCGTCCAACGCGAATCGCCCCATGACGTTCGACGTTCAGCCGCGCCAGTTCGTCTGCGTTAACCAGTTGTTCATGCAAGCGGGGATTATTCTCAAGGACTGCCAGATTGACGTCCGCAACCAGCTCCAGCAAGGTGCCGTACTGCGGAACTTCCTGCTGGTACATCGCTGACATTGCTTGCGAAAATTGTTCCCGAATTTCATCAGCCGTGATGGTGTTCGCCATGTTGTCATGTCTCCAGTGTGTATTACCTGGAGTGTAGAGAAGCCCTTGCTGGCCTGTGAGAGATAATTTACGAAGTGTGATCGCGGCATAAAACCAAAAATGCCGTATTTCCGGCTATTTGCATAACCAAAAATTATGCTTAAACCCCCACAGACATGCGGTTGACATCACACTGCCGGGAAAATTTGTTTGTAACTCAACGAGATTAAATGTTAAGAATGTTTTGCTACCAAGTTAACATAATTAAGCAACTTTACTTGCCACGGACATCGCTTCGTTTTTACATCATCTTATGGAAAAAAACGGTTTGTTCAATCAGCGCATACGCTTGCGCCATCTGCATACATTCGTCGCCGTCGCTCAGCAGGGAACCCTGGGGCGTGCGGCAGAGACCCTTAACCTTAGTCAACCAGCACTGTCCAAGACGCTCAATGAACTGGAACAACTCACCGGCACACGTCTGTTTGAACGTGGTCGTCTGGGGGCGCAACTTACCCTGGTGGGCGAGCAGTTTTTAACACATGCAGTCCGGGTACTTGATGCGCTCAATACCGCAGGGCAGTCGCTCAACTACAAACCCGAGCAGAACAATGCGGTGATCCGTGTTGGCGCGTTACCTACTGCGGCTCTGGGCATTCTGCCGTCGGTAATTGGCCAGGTCCATAAGCAGCAACCCGATATCACCATTCAGGTGGCCACCACTAACAATCCGATGTTATTGGCCGGGCTGAAATCGGGTGAGCTGGATGTCGGCATTGGCCGTATGTCAGACCCGGAACTGATGAGCGGATTGACCTATGAGATGCTGTTCCTTGAGTCGCTCAAATTGGTGGTACGCCCCAACCATCCGCTGTTGCAAACCACGATAACACTGAGCCGGGTGCTGGAATGGCCTGTCGTTGTGCTGCCTACTGGTACGGTGCCACGCCAGAACACGGAGGATTTGCTGCAAAGTCAGGGCTGCAAACTGCCGACCGGCTGTATTGAAACGCTGTCTGCGTCGCTATCGCGACAACTGACTGTCAATTTTGATTATGTCTGGTTTGTCCCTTCCGGCGCAGTTAAAAACGATTTACGCGAAGGTTCACTCACCGCGCTCCCCATTGTTCCGCCGGGTATGGGCGATCCTATTGGCATTCTTACCCGCGTGGATGCCCCCCTCTCCATCGGCGTGCAAACGCTGATCGCCGCTATTCGTAAAACCGTGCCGGATTAATCTGCACGCGCGGCAGGCACGGGCAGTTGCGCAAATGGTAAACTTATTGTTAATTGTGTGATAAAAGATAGTTGTTGATTAAGGATTGCTGTTACGCAGCGTAGTATTTGCGTAAGCGCAATCCGCTGTCCGGAAGAACACATGAAATTCAAAACTGCCATAAAACCCTATCGCGCCGCTGCCGGTGGATTAGGTTCTCTTGAAGCAACCACCCGCTTCGTTATCGACAGCAAAAATGCCCTTAAAAACTTGCGCAACCTGCTGCGCATGAATAAAGCCCGTGGTTTCGACTGCCCCGGTTGTGCCTGGGGTGATGACAATAAAAGTACTTTCAGTTTCTGCGAAAACGGCGCGAAAGCGGTGACCTGGGAGGCAACACGCCGCAGGATTGACGCCAGCTTTTTTGCGCAACACAGCGTCAGCGCTCTCAACCGCCAGAGCGACTATTTTCTGGAATATCAGGGCCGACTCACCGAACCGCTGCGCTATAATCCCCAAACCGATCACTACGAACCGGTGAGCTGGGATGATGCCTTTGCCCTGATTGGTCGCCATATCCGTGAGATGGACCACCCGAACCAGATGGAACTCTACACCTCGGGTCGCGCCAGTAATGAAGCGTCGTACCTTTACCAGCTCTTTGGCCGGATGGTCGGCACGAATAATTTCCCCGACTGTTCAAACATGTGCCACGAGGCCAGCGGCGCCGGGCTAAAACGCAGCATTGGCGTCGGTAAAGGCACCATTCATCTCACCGATTTTGAACAGGCCGATGCCATTTTCGTTTTTGGGCAGAATCCCGGCACCAACCATCCGCGTATGCTGCACAGCCTGCGTCATGCTGCCGATCGCGGCGCGCGTATCGTCACCTTTAATACCCTGCGTGAACGTGGTCTGGAACGTTTTGCTGACCCGCAAAAACCGCTGGAAGTGGTCACCTCGATGGCGGGCGCGATCAGTTCTGCCTATTACCAGCCAAATCTGGGTGGCGATATGGCCGCCGTACGCGGGATGGCAAAAGCCTTACTGGAAACCCATCGTCAACGCCTGGCGAACGGCGAAGCCGGTATCTTTGATGATGCCTTTATCGCGCAACACACTAACGGCATTGAGGCCTGGTTTGCACAAATCGATGCCACGTCCTGGCAGTCCCTTGAAGCGCAATCCGGTTTGAGTGAGCAGCAATTACGTGACGCCGCCGCCGTCTGGCAGAGCGCCAGGCGTGTTATTTGCACCTGGGCGATGGGCATTACCCAGCATAAACACTCGCTGGACACGGTACGTGAAATCGTCAATTTGCAGTTGCTCGGCGGCCATCTGGGCAAACCGGGCGCGGGACTGTGCCCGGTGCGCGGACACAGTAATGTGCAGGGCAACCGGACAATGGGAATTGATGAAAAACCGTCTGCCGCCCTGCTCGACAGCCTGGCGCGTCACTTTGGTTTCGAACCCCCACGCGCTCCGGGACATCACACCGTGGCCGCGATTCAGGCTATGTTGCGTGATGAAGTGAAAGTGCTTATCACGCTGGGCGGCAATCTGGCTGCCGCCGCGCCGGATACCACGTTGACCTGCGAGGCGCTGAAACGTTGCGGTTTAACTGTGCACATCAGTACTAAACTCAACCGTACCCATCTGATGCCGGGTGCGCAGTCGCTCATTTTACCGACCCTGGGACGAACCGAAGAAGACATGCAGGCGACGGGCCGTCAGTTCGTGACCGTCGAAGACTCATTTAGCATGGTGCACGCCTCAGAAGGCATCGGTAAGCCACTGGCAGACACGCAAAAATCAGAAACCGCGATTGTGGCCGGTATCGCCCATGCGGTACTGGGCAACAGCAAGCTGGACTGGCTGGCCTTAGCCGATGATTACAACCTGATTCGCGATCATATTGCCGCTACCATCCCCGGCTTCACTCATTTCAACGCCCGCTGCGAAGAACCCGGTGGATTCTGGCTGGGGAACGCGGCGGCATCCCTCACCTTTGCCACACCATCCGGGAAAGCGGAATTCAGCAGTGCGCCGCTGCCGGATGCCGTCTGCCCGGAGATCAGCGCGCCCTTTGTGTTACAAACACTACGCTCTCACGATCAGTACAACACCACGATTTATGGTCTGGATGACCGCTATCGCGGCGTTTATGGTCAGCGCGACGTCCTGTTTATGCATCCGGATGATATTCTGGCCCTGGGGCTGAGCGATGGCGACCGCGTCGATATCACCACCCTGTCGACCGACGGCATTACGCGTCAGGTTACCGGTTTCCGTCTCGTTGCGTACGCTATCCCTCGCGGTAATCTCGCAGCCTATTACCCGGAAACGAACCCACTGGTTCCCCTGACCCGCTACGGTGACGGTACCGGCACACCAACCTCTAAATCCATCCCTGTCACGATTACCCCGTCGCAAAGCGCCGATACGCTGCGTATCGCCTGAACAGCAAGGCCCGCCCTGTGCGGGCCAATTCTCAAATAATGCGATCTAATTTATTAACAATTGCATCAAGCAATTTAACAGATTTATCATATTTGCAAATTCACCAAATGGTTCGTTTACCATGCAAACAGTGAGTTTTTCACGCGGATTCCCTCGATAACATCTGCAATAAAACGATAACCCTCTAAAACCGTTATCCATTTGGTACAGGATTTATCATTGCGTACCGGATAAACGGTGTGTTTAAGGAGATGGATATGGCACCTGGCAGCACCCCACGCAGGCTGGTTACCCTTCTGCGCTGGCTCCTCGCCATTCTGATGCTCGTCATCGGTCTGGCCATCGGCATTCCTGGCATTAAACTCATCACATTAGGCGGCAGCGTCTGGTTTACCGCGATGGGTGTCGTGATGCTGATTGCCGCAATACTTATCCTGCGAAATCGTCCCGGCGGCCTCATTCTGTATGCGCTGGGCTTTATCGTTTCCATCATCTGGGCAATTTACGATGCCGGCTGGGCATTCTGGCCCCTGTTCTCACGCTTGTTTACCTTTGCCGTGCTGGCATTTCTGGCGGCACTGCTGTGGCCATTTATGCGCGCCCGGCAGACGGTAAAACCGGTTAACAAATCTGCGTTTAGCGTCGCGGCGATCCTCGCCGTTTTACTTCTGGTCAGTATTGGCGGAATGTTTAAAACGTGGAATGTGATCTCCCCAACCGAGTCGATTACCGTTAAACCGGTTCAGCCTGGCAGTGAACAGCACGACTGGAAGCACTGGGGCAATACCACCCATGGCGATCGATTTGCGGCGCTTGACCAGATCAACAAACAGAATGTCGACAAGCTGCAAGTCGCCTGGATAGCACATACCGGGGATATTCCGCAGAGCAATGGCTCCGGCGCGGAAGATCAGAACACGCCGCTGCAAATTGGTGACACGTTATATGTCTGTACCCCATACAGCAAAGTGCTGGCGCTGGATGTGGATTCCGGTAAAGAGAAATGGCGCTACGACGCAAAAGCGACGGCGCCAAACTGGCAGCGCTGTCGTGGCTTAGGGTATTACGAAGAGCCGCACACTGCCGCCTCTCCAACGGTACAGGCTCAGCCTGCTACGTGCGAACGTCGGCTGTTTCTGCCCACCACCGATGCACGTCTGGTGGCACTGAATGCCGATAACGGGCAACCCTGCGCAGACTTTGGTGATAACGGCACCGTTGATCTGAGCATCGGCATGGGCGACATCAAACCGGGTTATTATCAGCAAACGTCCACGCCGCTGGTGGCCGGCAATATTGTTGTGATCGGTGGCCGCGTGGCGGATAACTTCTCCACCGGCGAACCGCCGGGCGTGGTTCGCGCCTATGATGTCCATACAGGCAAACTGGCATGGGCGTGGGATCCGGGTAACCCGGACCTGAAAGGCTTGCCGCCTGAGGGGAAAACCTGGACACGCGGTACGCCAAACGTCTGGTCGGCGATGTCTTACGACGCCAAATTGAACCTGATCTATCTGCCGACCGGCAACGCCACGCCAGATTTCTGGGCGGGTGAACGTACCGCGCTGGATGATAAATACAGCTCGTCGATTGTGGCGGTTGATGCGACAACCGGCGATGTACGTTGGCATTTTCAGACCACCCACCACGATCTGTGGGATTTTGATTTACCCTCACAGCCTCTGCTCTATGACTTACCGGATGGCAAAGGCGGGACCATGCCGGTACTGGTACAGACCAGTAAACAGGGCATGATCTTTATGCTCAACCGCGAAACCGGTGAGCCGGTGGCGAAGGTTGAGGAACGCCCGGTTCCGGCTGGTAATGTGAAAGGCGAACGTTATTCCCCTACTCAGCCGTACTCGGTGGGCATGCCGATGATCGGTAATGAAACCCTGAAAGAGTCCGACATGTGGGGAGCAACGCCTGTTGATCTGCTGATGTGCCGTATCGCCTTTAAAGGGATGCGTCATCAGGGTGTCTTCACTCCGCCGGGGCTGGATCGCGCATTGCAATATCCGGGGTCGCTGGGCGGCATGAACTGGGGCAGCGTTTCGGTCGATCCGACTAACAACCTGATGTTTGTGAACGATATGCGTCTGGGCCTGGCAAACTATATGGTGCCGCGTGAAAACGTAGCGAAAAACGCCAGTGGGATTGAGATGGGTATTGTACCGATGGACGGCACACCGTTTGGCGCAATGCGCGAACGTTTCCTGTCACCACTGGGTATTCCGTGCCAGAAACCGCCGTTCGGGACAATGTCCGCTATCGACCTGACCTCCGGGAAAATAGTGTGGCAGGTTCCCGTGGGTACCGTTCAGGATACCGGTCCGCTGGGTATCCGCATGCATATGCCGATCCCGGTCGGGATGCCGACGCTGGGCGCATCGCTGTCTACCCAGTCCGGGTTGCTGTTCTTCGCAGGCACCCAGGATTTCTATCTGCGGGCGTTTGATACCGCAACGGGGAAAGAAATCTGGAAGGCGCGTCTGCCGGTCGGCAGCCAGTCTGGCCCGATGACCTATGTTTCGCCAAAAACGGGCAAACAGTACATCATTATCAATGCGGGTGGCGCACGTCAGTCCCCGGATCGCGGTGATTATATTATTGCTTACGCGTTGCCGGATAAGCCGTAAACTGGCCGCATTATCAACAAACCCGCCGCAATGGCGGGTTCTATGCTATCTGTATTTCAACCTGAATTTTTCGGCCTAATTGCGCAAGAGCAAATTCAACTTTCTCAACTTTTGACGAATGTTCTACATCTAATAGACGATCAACCTGCGGTGCGTTCACGCCCAATCGACGAGCGAGATCGGCTTTACGGGTTCCCGTTTCAATCATCGCGTTATAAAGCGCAGCCTTCATTGCAACCAGAACCGGAATGATAACAACACGCTCATCCTCTCTGGCGGGAGTCGCCACCGGAATCGGACGGCGCATATCCATTTCAAGTGAAATAGCGGTAACGATCCCATCTTCGGCCTCAAGGAGCGCTTCTTCCGGCGTATCTCCTACCGAGTGCATCAGCGGTAAATCGCGACAGGACACCTCATAAACTCGCGTTTCTGCATCCTGAGTTAACTTCACGGCATAATTGAACATATTTTCACCCTTTAAAGCCCAAGATCTTTGATTATCTTTTTTCTTGTGCCTTCCGGCATCTCCTTTGCGCCATGGTCTGGAAAAATGGACTGTCTGTCGTCTAAATAGACTTTGAAATGGCTGCTGCCGCGGCGATGTTTCTGCAATATAGCTCCCTGCTCTAACAACCACCGTCTGAACTCACTGTATTTCATCCGGTTCCCTCCGTTGAACCCATGGTAACGCTATCAAATATGCATATAAAAGCAACATTAATGATATGTTTTTGCGAGGAATCTCGATAAATACAGTGGAGAGTTTTCTTGAAGGGAAGTTATAAAAAGGGCCGCATTAGCGGCCCTCATACCATTAGAACGTTTCCCAGTTCTCGCTGCCATGTGCCATCGCAGGGCGCTGAGTATTGACGGGTTTCGTCGGGGTTGATGAAGATTTCACCGGACGACTTGTGCCACCGGCATGCACGCGAAACGCGCCAACCGCTTCGGTAAGACGCGCAGCCTGCTCTTCCAGAGACGTTGCCGCCGCCGTTGCCTCTTCTACCAGTGAGGCGTTCTGCTGGGTGACATTATCCATCTCGGTGATAGCCTGGCTTACCTGAGTAATCCCTTTACTCTGCTCATCCGACGCAGCGGCAATTTCCAGCATGATATCGGTAACGCGTTTCACCGCCGTCACGATCTCATCCATCGTTTCACCTGCGGCCACGACTTCACTTGAGCCTTTATCAATCAAACTCACTGACTCGCTGATCAGTGCTTCAATCTCTTTCGCTGCCTGCGCACTGCGGCTTGCCAGTGTACGGACTTCGCTGGCCACCACTGCAAAACCGCGGCCTTGCTCACCGGCACGCGCAGCTTCAACCGCGGCGTTCAACGCGAGAATATTTGTCTGGAAGGCGATACTGTTAATGACCGCAGTAATTTCAGAGATTTTCTTCGAGCTGGAGGTGATATTGCCCATGGTCTGTACCACGCCATCAACAATCTCACCGCCTTTCGTCGCTTTACCGGAGGCATCACGCGCCAGGCTGCTGGCATGATGCGCATTGTCCGCATTCTGTTTCACGGTCGCCGTAAGCTCTTCCATACTGGCTGCGGTCTGCTCAATCGCTGCAGCCTGCTGTTCAGTACGTGAAGAAAGATCGGTGTTCCCGGCAGAGATCTCGCTGGTCCCGCGATAAATTTCTTCCGCGCCATCACGCACAGTGGTAACGGTTTTGACCAGGGAGTGCTGCATCAACTGCAAATCGTGGGTCAAACGACCAATCTCACTGCGTCCGGTGACCTCTTCCGCGACGGTAAGGTCTCCGGCCGCGATATGTTCAATACGTTTGGCAGCGCGCTGCAGCGGATTAATGACCACACGACGTAATACGGTAAAGGTTATGACCGTTAAGAACAGCGCGATAGCAAAAGCCCCTGCCATAAAGATCAGCCCAAGCTGAGTGCGTTGGTGAGCCAGTTCACCGAGGCGAGCAGCGCGATCGCTACGAATCTGAATCGCTTTAAGCAGGTATTCATTAAATGCGCTGTCTAAAACGCGCGCCTGCTCATTTTCATGGTTGATGATCGCTTCAAACATGCCGTTTTTGGCATATTTCAGCATCGGCTGCATACCGTCGAAATAGGCGTTAAAGCGCGTGGTCAACTCGCCATCAAGCGCTAAATCTTCCGGCGTTTTCACCGCACGGGCCATATAGGTATTAAAGCCATCTTGCGCTTGCTTGATACGTTTTTCCGCATCCGCAATGTTCTTTCTCATATCATCCATTTCCGCAATGCGGCTGGCCGCCCCGGCATGGATCAGGCTGATACGCGCTATACGTAAGTTATTGGAACTGTTAGATAACCCCATACGAACCTGGATTTCTTGCGTAACATCCTGCTGGTCTCGGTCAGCCTGCATCAAGAAATACCCTGCTAACCCGGAACTCAGCGCAAATAACAGCAAAATGCCACTCAGGATAGCGGAAAATAAGGGAACCAATCGAATATTGTGCATAAATCCAATGCTTTGCTGTCTGTGCATCGCTGCTGTGTTATCCATGGCTATCGACTCTCTTTTATATAAGATGCGTAAAACACGCCTGTAAGAAAGGTATCGGCAATTGTGGGATTTATGTTAAGGGGAAAAATGTCAGGCGGGTCACAGATTTAGACATTGAAAATGCCAGCGGCGTAACCGCTGGCCAGTCGTGTACTTATTTGTCGCCGAAATGAATGACGGTACGAATGGATTTGCCTTGATGCATGAGATCGAAGGCGTCGTTGATCTTATCTAACGGGAGTCGATGGGTAATAAACGGGTCGAGACGAATCTTGCCTGCCATCGCATCCTCCACCATTCCCGGTAATTGAGTACGCCCTTTTACGCCACCAAATGCTGAACCACGCCAGACGCGACCGGTTACCAACTGGAACGGACGGGTTTTGATTTCCTGGCCTGCACCGGCCACACCGATAATGACGCTTTCGCCCCAGCCTTTATGGCAGCACTCGAGCGCCGCGCGCATCACATCCACATTGCCGATGCATTCAAAGCTAAAATCAACACCGCCGTCAGTCAGTTCAACAATCACCTCCTGAATCGGTTTTTCGTAATCCTTAGGATTGACGAAATCGGTGGCCCCCATCTCTTTCGCCAGGGTGAATTTATCCGGGTTGGTATCCACGGCAATAATACGACCGGCTTTGGCCTGAACCGCACCCTGAATAACCGCCAGACCAATCCCGCCCAGGCCGAACACCGCAACGGTGTCGCCCTCTTTCACTTTCGCCGTGTTGTGTACTGCACCAATACCGGTGGTCACACCGCAGCCGAGCAGGCAGACTTTGTCCAGCGGCGCCTGCGGGTTGACTTTTGCCAGGGAGATTTCTGCAACCACCGTGTACTCACTAAACGTACTGGTGCCCATGTAGTGGTAAATCGGTTCACCATTGTAGGAGAAACGGGTGGTGCCATCTGGCATCAGGCCTTTACCCTGTGTGGCGCGAACGGCCTGACAAAGGTTAGTTTTACCGGATTTACAGAACTTACACTCGCCACATTCTGCCGTGTACAGCGGAATAACATGATCGCCGGGTTTCAGGCTGGTCACCCCTTCACCGACCTCCACAACAATACCGCCGCCTTCGTGGCCCAGGACCGCCGGGAATACGCCTTCCGGATCATCACCTGAAAGGGTAAAGGCATCGGTATGGCAAACGCCGGTGTGGGTGATGCGTACCAGAACTTCGCCTTTTTTCGGCGGCGCGACATCAATCTCAACAATTTTGAGCGGTTGACCCGGCCCAAACGCAACAGCAGCACGTGATTTCATCAGACACTTCCTTTTTAGGTGTACGTTAGAATTTATTTTAGATAAGAGCGTAAAAGATGACCGACTTCCGCCATACGGGCGGCGCGCTGATCGGGCGTAGTATCACCACTGACCAGTTCATCTTTCAGGTGTATCTCCACCATTTCCCCCATCAGACCGTTAGCTGCACCGCGTACGGCAGCGATCTGTTGCAGGATAGCAATGCAGGGATCGCCGTTTTCCAGCGCGCGCTCCAGTGCGTCGACCTGCCCACGGATACGACGAACCCGTGTGAGGATACGTTTTTTATCTTCAGGTGAATGCGGCATAGCCACTCCTTTTTATACTATAGGGGGGTATGGTACATGATTCGATGTCTTGCTGTAAAATTAATGTGTTGCGTTAACAAATAAAAAAACCAGCACACAAGCTACCCTTCGCGTCTTAATGACTCACTGGTTGAATTGTATGGGGATTGGCCTGCATCGTCAGCACCATCGGAAAGGCCAAAAGTGAACCCATTCCCCCTGCTTTTTCCCGCTGGCCAGATAATTATCCCGACCCAGGATAAACGCCCTGGTATAGCGTCATCTATAACCGATATATTTTTAAGCAATGCATGTGCAATTTTGTTGCGTCCTACATACGCACAGGAATATATCTTGCGAAACGGCAAGATGTGTGAGTGAAGAATAAAATAAATATATTATCGGAAGAAGTTTAGCCATGCTTTGCATTAATTCAGCTTCACTAAATAATAACAAGCAGCAATGTTAATAACCCTCATTTTTAAAAGATTCCGTCGCCTTCAACTTATTGATATATAGCTATGTGTAACGCCAGACTCATTTATTTCTCACGAAATATAAATTATTAAAACACCATGACGATAATACTTTTATTGAAAACTTATACAGTCGCATTATTTTTGGTTTCACGCTGGAGCAGGAAGATATGGTTAAGAATATGAACATCCGTCGGAAGTTAACATCGGCTTTTAGCTTGATTATTTTGGTCTTATTGGTGCTAAGTGGCGTATTTTATTATAATTTTTCCACTCTGGTTAACGCAAACAACTGGAATGTGCATACTTATCAAGTCATTGATGAGAACAGAGCACTGACATTAAGCCTGGTAAATATGGAAACCGGCTTACGCGGTTTTGCGCTCACGGGTAAAGAGGAGATGCTGGAACCTTACAACATCGGCATGAAATCATTTTCCAGCCACTGGGACGCACTTAAAGAATTTACCGCCGACAATCCCGCTCAGCAAGAGCGCCTAAAACACCTTTCTGAACAGTATTCGCTATGGTTACACGACGTCGCCGAGAAAATTATTAACCAGCGCCGGGAAGTCGTGAACCAAAAGATGAGTATTGATGACTTTAATGCCAGTTTCGAAGCGAATACAGGCAAAAGTCAGATGGACACTATGCGGGGCATAATTGATGAGATGATTAATGCGGAAAGCGCATTACTACTCGTCAGGCAAGACACCGTGAAGTCTACTGAGACGCAAACCCGCTCTATTCTTCTTTTTGGCGCCCTCCTGAGCGTGATTATTGCTGTGGCACTGTGCATTATTGTTGCGCGTATCATTACTGCACCGTTGCAGATTGCCGTAAAAACCGCAGAGTCCATTGCGCAAGGTGATTTAACGTCTTCGATTAAAGGACACTCCCGTGATGAAACCGGGCAACTTCTTAGCGCGCTCGATGCCATGCAGATGCAGTTACGTTCACTTGTCGAAAAAATTCAGGATTCAGCGGCGTCAATTGACGAGGCCGCCAGAGAAGTGGCGATCGGGAATACGAATTTATCGAGCCGGACTGAGGAGCAAGCCGCATCACTTATTGAGACCTCGGCCAGCATGGAACAACTAACGGCAACGGTGCGCCAAAACACATCTAACGCGCAGCATGCCAGTACGCTGGCAGCCACTGCCTCATCTGTCGCGGAGCGTGGTGGCAAGGTAGTGCACAATGTCATTAATACAATGAGTTCTATTTCCGACAGTTCGCAAAAAATCGTTGAGATCATCGCGACCATCGAGGGGATCGCTTTCCAGACGAATATTCTGGCATTAAATGCGGCAGTTGAAGCGGCAAGAGCGGGAGAACAAGGCCGTGGTTTTGCTGTCGTCGCCAGTGAAGTCCGGGGACTTGCGCAGCGAAGCGCGACCGCTGCTAAGGAAATAAAAGAGTTGATAGAAGCGTCCAGTGCCAAAGTATCTGAAGGCTCGATGCTGGTCGGTCAGGCCGGCTCCACAATGGATGAAATCATGGCCTCTATTCATGAAGTCTCTTCATTGATGACCGAAATCTCATCAGCATCCGGAGAACAATCTTCCGGCATTGAACATATCAGAGTGGCGGTGAACCAGATGGATGACGTGACGCAGCAAAACGCCGCGTTAGTTGAACAAGCCGCAGCGGCTGCAGCCTCTCTGGAGGAACAGGCGTCAACTTTGACACAAACGGTAGGAACGTTCCGCGTGGTTTAAGTCTTATTGTGCGCCAGGATCGCGATCCTGGCGCACAGGCGTTTTCGCCATAAGCCGGTTTTCATTTAACCGCCAGCGATTTCACGCCTTCAATGCGGGATAAATCCGCGCCAATATCGCTTATTGGCGTACCGGGGCGTAGCGTTAACACGAGAAATAATTCACTTGTTTTATCTCCCGCCTGGCTATTTTTCAGGGAGCGAAAGGCAAATTTAACGTTCCTCTCCTGCAACGCGACCAAAACGATGGGTACACTTTCCGGTTTCAGTTTTATCTGCACGCCATAATGCTTGCTCAAAAAATGATGACTTAACTGCCGGAAGACTTCGAGCACGAAAAGCGTCATAAATGCGCCATAGATGCCAATGGCATACATTCCGCTGCCAATAACCAGCCCAATGGCTGATGTGACCCACATCCCTGCGGCTGTGGTCAGCCCCTTGACGATCTGCTTTTGAATAATAATGGTCCCGGCCCCCAGAAAACCCACGCCACTGACCACCTGTGCCGCCACCCTGCTGGGATCCAGGGCCACATGATTTTCCTGCAAAATATCCTCAAAACCATATTTGGAGACAATCATAAACAGCGCGCTACCAATCCCGACAAGAACATGCGTTCTTAATCCAGCATCTTTCGCGCGCAACTGACGTTCAAGACCAATAAGCCCGCCAAGTAACCCCGCCAGTGCCACGCGTAGCAATAAATCAGTCACCATTTTTCGCTTCCTTATTTATCCTCACGACTGTCACTTTATTCAACCAAAGCACATCTCAGCGCGAACGCAAGGTCAGCATCAATGACGCCGTGTATCGAGGAAAATCCTCTTTCTCTTTCCTGTTATTCATTTTACTGTCGGGGATGACGTAAATCTGGATGAGGCTTTGAAACAGAACCCATGGAAAAGAACCTGCACACCGCCATTGCTCTGCGTAAAGGGGGCGAATATGAAAAAAGCCGTGAATTACTTGAAAGCCTGATTAATATTGAGGAATTAAAGGCACGCGCGCTGCTCAATATTGCCTGGTCCTGGGACAACCAGGGCATTGAGGATAGAGCGGAAATATATTATCAAGCCGCTTTAGAGGCAGGCCTTGAAGGAGAAGACAAGTTTGAAGCGCTATTTGGCCTCGCCTGCACTTACCGGTGTCTGGGGAAATACACTTTAGCCAAAGCCCGTTTTGCCGAAACACTGGCGACCTGGCCTGAGGCAACGGAAATTATCCCCTTTTATGCCCTGTGCCTGCATAACCTTGGCGAACACGATAAGGCGATGTCGACGATGCTGGAACTCCTTGCACAACATCCACCGACAGAGAATATTAAACGCTATCAAAAAGCGCTGCATTATTACGCCCGGAATCTTACCGGTGCGTAAATAATTAAGCGCACCCCTGCGGTTTAAAAATGCGGGTTGTTGATGGCGGGTTATTCACCAGTTTTGCCGCCGGCCTGCGGGGTCGGCTGACCAGTTCACCGCCGCAGTTCGGGCAGCGCATTGCCATCTTCTGCGCGCAATCCTCACAAAATGTGCATTCAAACGAGCAAATGCGCGCTTGGGTGGAATCGGGGGGAAGATCGGTATTGCAGCATTCGCAGCCAGGTCTCAATTCCAGCATAACGTATTCCTTTAAGGTGCGTTATCAACGTCGGGTCTGTTCAATCTCATTCAATAACATACCGACATAAATAAAGCACGACCACGGTAAAATATCATGGCTGCATTTAAGGGTGTCACCCTGGCAAGAACTATTACGCCATCCTTGAGCTAGCTGAAAGACCGCGTAGGTCTTGCCAGGGCAACATGTTCTGCCTTTTCTGGTGTTGGCCTAACAGGCAGAACAGAATTGAGTCTATGCCATTGAAAGGATTAATCAAATAAAAATATATCATTGATCGACAAAACCGATCGAATGATCACTTTTTGATCACCTTTAGCACAAGAGATAAACACCCGGTAGCAACATGGCTACCGGGCGACCGATTAACGTTTAAGGGGCAAGCCAGCCGTTTCGCGGGCGCGCAGGACTGTCAGGAAGGTAATCAACGCAGCGGCCATCACATAATACGCCGGAGAGAATTTGTCCCCCGTCGAGGTTATCAGCCAGATAGAGAACCACGGCGTAATACCACCAAAGAAGGCGACAGCGAAATTGTAGGCAATGGACAACCCGCCATAACGTACACTGGTGGGAAAGAGCTCCGCCATCGCCGCGCTGCAGGCACCGTCAAAGGCCGCGATAAACGCGCCGAGCATCACCATTGCCAGCACCGCTGAGAACATATCACCGTTGGCCATGAGCATCATCGCCGGGTAACTCAGCAGAATAAAACCGGCACATCCCGTCAGCATCAACGGCTTACGGCCAAATTTATCGGATAAATAGCCCATAAAGGGTACCAGTACCGCGACCGAAAACAGGCCTATCGTGGTGATGGCATACGAATCCAGCTTCGAATAGTGCAGCTCTGTCGAAAGGTAACCGGGCATAAAGGTTTGCAGCGTCCAGTGGCCGACCGCTTTGATGACCACAAATCCCACGCAGAAAAGCAGCGCCGCCCAGGCATGAGTCACCGCAGAGCGCAGCGGTGTGGCGTCCGTTTGCCCCTGTTTTTTCGCTTCCAGGAACTCGGGTGAATCTTCCAGATGCGTTCGCAGATAAAGACCAACCCAGCCTAATGGCCCGGCGATAAGGAATGGGATTCGCCAGCCCCAGTCATTCATGGCGCTTTCGCCCAGAAATGCCGTCAACAGAAAGACCAGCCCGGAGCCTGCCACAAATGCCATAAAGCCAAAGTTATCTATCCAGCAAGTAAAGTAGCCGCGTTTGTTAACGGGCGCGTATTCTGCCAGGTAGGTTGTTGCACCGGAACTTTCACCACCGGCGGCAAAGCCCTGCACGAGTCGGGTTATTACCAGCAACACGGTGGCCGTAATACCAATCTGCTGATAGGTCGGCAACAACCCCATTACAAAGGTCGCGCCCGAGGTCAGAAGAATGACGGTAGCAAGGACTTTTTGCCGCCCTTTCCGATCGCCAAGAGAACCAAAAAACAGACCACCGAGTGGGCGCATGACAAAGCCCGCGCCAAAGACGGCGAACGATGACAACAGCGCCACGCTGGGATTTTCCGCGTGGAAGAATTGTAAACCGATGATGGCCGCGAGTGTTCCGTAGAGACCAAAATCGAACCATTCGACGAAATGGCCGACGCCCGTGGCCAGCAGAACTTTACGTAATTTGCGTGACGTAGTGGCATCCTCCGACAAAACCGTCCGTTCGAGAGATTGCTGTGCAGGCTGTGTCATAGCCCCTCCATTTATGACAGTGTTTCTATAATAGATATACTATCTACACTGACAGTTCGAATTTCGCACAGCAACTAACGCCCAAAGTGTGATAGCCGCCCTGCTTTCTCGGTGAAAAACCAAAGACGATCACATTTCTTTTAAGCAAAAAATAAGCCCCGCAACCAGGCGAGGCTTAAAAATAACGGCATGATGACACCGCTATCGCATTTATATTTATACACGTTTCTTCGGCATCATGCGCAATAACGTGTTGTCTTTGAAGAAATAATGGTGTGCAAGCGCGGCCAAAGCATGCAGGGCGATGACATAATAACCAAACATCGCCAGCGTCACATGGTATTCCTTAAGCATATCAACCAGATCGAAATTGGCTTCGGCTGCGTGTGGCATCGACAAACCAAAAGCAATCCAGTTACCGCCGCGGTTATACATCATTAACAGGCCCAGAATCGGCAGAGCGATAAACAGCAGGTAAATGATCAGGTGGCCAAGATGCGCCAGCCCGGTCAGCATCGGTGACGGTTTCGGCACGATGGGCGGTGTCGTGCTTTTCAGGCGAACCAACAGGCGTGCGATCATCAATACCAAAATAGTGATGCCACAGGAGACATGGACAATATTGAAATAGGGACGCCAGTCGCGCGGCGCAAAACCACGAAACTCCATGGCGCAATACGTGACAATGACCAGAAGAAACACCAGCCAGTGTATAGCAATTTGAAGCCCGGAATAGTTGCTGCGCATATGAAAATCCTGAAACGAAACAGAAGAAAAGCCAACATACCGGGCTTTTCTTAAAAATTCATTAACTTTTCTTTATCAATTATCAATCGCTTACGTCTGGATGAGAAGCTGTCATTTGCCGTTGTGTGTAACCCAGGCTATGCCTGGTGAAGTGATTTTTTTGAACCCGATGGAGAAGAGTGATGAGTAAAATTGGCATTAATGGTTTCGGGCGTATTGGTCGTCTGGTATTGCGCCGTTTGCTCGAAGTGGGCAGCGATGCACAAGTTGTTGCTATCAACGATCTGACCTCCCCGAAAGTGCTGGCTTATCTGTTAAAGCACGACTCAAACTACGGCCCGTTCCGCTGGAGCGTGGACTTTACAGAAGATTCGTTGATCGTCGACGGTAAAAAAATCACCGTTTATGCAGAAAAAGAGGCAAAACACATTCCCTGGCGCAGTGCAGGCGCTGAGATCATCGTGGAGTGTACCGGTTTCTATACCTCCAGCGAAAAATCACAGGCGCATCTGGAAGCAGGGGCGAAAAAAGTGTTGATCTCTGCCCCGGCCGGCGAGATGAAAACCATCGTTTTTAACGTCAATGACGACACGATCACCCCCCAGGACACCATTATTTCCGTTGCCTCCTGCACCACTAACTGCCTTGCCCCGATGGCAAAAGCACTGCACGACAGCTTTGGCATTAAGGTGG
This sequence comes from Citrobacter sp. UYEF32, assembly GCF_040546205.1. Classification (NCBI taxonomy): domain Bacteria; kingdom Pseudomonadati; phylum Pseudomonadota; class Gammaproteobacteria; order Enterobacterales; family Enterobacteriaceae; genus Citrobacter; species Citrobacter sp. UYEF32. The sequence goes on from NZ_JBEPNI010000005.1 coordinate 393,288, forward strand.
GTACGATGACCACTATCCATGCCTATACTGGCACCCAGGCACTGGTAGATGGACCTCGCGGGAAGGATCTTCGTGCCTCCCGTGCCGCTGCGGAAAACATTATTCCGCATACCACAGGGGCAGCTAAAGCGATTGGTCTGGTCATTCCGGACCTGAGCGGTAAGCTGAAAGGTCATGCTCAACGCGTACCGGTGAAAACCGGTTCCGTCACAGAGCTGGTCTCCGTTCTCGGCAAAAAAGTCACTGCGGACGACGTTAATCAGGCGCTCAAGAAAGCCACCGAGAATAACGAATCCTTCGGCTATACCGACGAAGAGATTGTCTCTTCTGACGTGATTGGCAGCCATTTCGGTTCGGTGTTTGACGCCACGCAGACCGAAATCACCGAGGTGGGCGACCTGCAATTAGTCAAAACGGTCTCCTGGTACGATAACGAATATGGCTTCGTCACCCAACTGGTTCGCGTTCTGGAAAAATACCGCCAACTCTAAGTTATGAAGCGGGTGGTTTTGCCACCCGCTTTTCCCACCTCGCCCACATTTTCTGGCTGATGCCTGTGATATAAACCACCGTTTCAATTTGTGGAGATACGGCGTGAAGCACATCAGTACGCAAGAGTTAGTTGCCCTTATGCAAGACGCGGTAGATCGTTGCGCGACATTTCCGGTCTGGCCGCAGGGCGAAGCGCCCGGCGCCATTGCCAGCCCGACGGTTTTTCAACTGGAAGAAAATCATACTGGCCCGTCAGCGTTTGACCGTTCTGTCACCGGCGTTCGTGCGCCACAAATTACCGTTTACGCGCCGGAAAAACCCAATGGGGTTGGTATCCTCGTGACGCCGGGCGGTTCGTATCGCCGCGTGGTACTCGATAAAGAAGGCAGCGCCCTGGCGCCCTTCTTCAACGCCCGGGGTTACACACTCTTTGTGATGACCTATCGCCTTCCGGGTGACGGTCATATCGAAGGTGCCAATGCCCCGCTTGCCGATGTTCAGCGCGCGATGCGAACCCTGCGGGCGCGGGCGCAGGAATGGCAGCTTGACCCGGAGCGCCTTGGCGTAATGGGGTTTTCCGCAGGGGGCCATGCCGCCGCCAGCCTTGGGACACGCTACGCCGAAAAGGTCTCTCCGGTTCTGGATGACATTGATGGATTGAGTGCCCGTCCGGCGTTTATGGCGCTGGTTTATCCGGTTATCACCATGCGGGCGGAGATTGACCATCCCGGCTCTCGCCATGAACTTATTGGCGATACGCCTGCGGAGCAGCAGATTCATCATTATTCGTTAGAAGAACGCGCGGACAGTAATACGCCGCCGACCTTTTTACTCCACGCGGTGGATGACCCGGCGGTAAAGGTAGAAAACAGTGTGGTGATGTTTAGCGCGCTGCGTCGTCTTGGCGTGCCGGTTGAGATGCACCTTTTCGAGCAGGGTGCACATGGTTTTGGTATCCGCGATGCGCAGGGGTTACCTGCCGCGGTATGGCCGGATCTGATGATGAACTGGATTGAAACGAAGGTGTGAGTTGTGTGATGTCCCGGATGCGGCGGTGAACCGCCTTATCCTGGCTACGCGATCGCGCCACTCGCGAAATGTGTGCGGTGTGGTTGCGTATCCCTGAGTAGCCCCGGTAAGCGAAGCGCCACCGGGGATCCTCCGTTATGCCTGCAGATAGACCATCTGGGTTTGCAGATATTCTTCCAACCCATGACGACCATCCGCGCCGCCAATCCCCGACTTACGCCAGCCGGCATGGAAGCCCTGCATCGCTTCAAAATTCTCACGGTTAATGTAGGTTTCGCCGAACTTAAGCCCTTTAATGGCTTTCATCGCGGTATTCAGGTTTTGCGTATAGACAGAGGACGTCAGGCCGTAATCGCTGTCATTGGCCATGGCCAGCGCCTCTTCCAGCGTATCGAATGCCACAACCGGCAGCACCGGACCAAATGTCTCTTCATGCATAATGGACATCTCCTGACGCACATCCAGCAGCAGCGTTGGCGGGTAGAAATAGCCTTTACCTTCTACCGCTTTACCGCCCAGCACCACACGCGCCCCTTCCGACACCGCGCGGGCGACTTTGGATTCTACGCGCTCAAGGGCGGCGGCGTTAATTAACGGCCCCATTGCGATGTCATTGCGCTGGCCCGGATCACCAAATTGCACCGCTTTCATCGCCTCGCCCAGGCGATTAACAAAACGGTCGTAAATGCCTTTCTGCACATAAACACGTTCGGCGCAGTTACAGACCTGTCCGGTGTTGATCACGCGGGAATCGACAATGGCTTTCACCGCTAATTCCAGATCGGCATCGTCAAGAACGATAGCCGGGGCTTTGCCGCCCAGTTCGAGGCAGACTTTGGTGATATTTTTCGCCGCCGCGGCCATAATTTTTTCACCCGCGACCACGCTGCCCGTCATGCTGACCATCGCCACTTTTGGGTTGCCCGCCAGCTCCTGGCCCACGGTTTCACCCCGGCCCAGCACCAGGTTAAAGACCCCTTTGGGTAATCCCACTTCATGCACTATCTGCGCAAAAGCGATGGCGTTATTAGGGGTAAATTCACTCGGTTTGATGACAATGGTGTTGCCGGTAATCAGAGCTGGCGCCAGTTTGCGGGCAATCAGGAAGAACGGGAAGTTCCATGGCAGGATCCCGGTAGTAACGCCCAGCGGACGCTTAAAGACAAAGATATTTTCGCCGGGACGGTCGCTTTGGAGAATTTCACCTTCATAGCGACGCGCCCACTCCGACATATAATCGATATAGTCGGCGGTGAAATTGACTTCCACCTCCGCCAGTTGCTGGATTTTGCCGCCTTCGGCAACAATCAGCGCACTGATTTCGCTCGCTCTGGCACGAATACCCGCGGCAATTTTGCGTAACCACCCGGCACGTTCTATGGCAGGCAATGCTTCCCACGCAGGCTGCGCTTTATCAGCGGCATCAATCGCTTTGCGCGCATCTTCCGCGGTCCCGTCCGGGATACGCGAGAGCAACGCTTCCGTTGCCGGGTTGGTGACATCAATCCAGGCATCGCCCTGCCAGGTAACAAATTGACCATCGATATACATAGGGTGCTGTACGGGTGCTGTCATGACCTGCTCCTGTAATGACATTGTTTTTAACAAGTGAACTCATTGTTAAAAATCTACAAGTGCACGGCCTGTTTCCCAGGGTGGAGAGCGAGTTTTGTGAGTCAACTCATAAAAGAAAAGCATAAACGCAACAATGGAATAACATCAAACCAACATTGATTGACCGTTTGCGCCAGCGTCGACGCAAACGGGCATCGTTTAAACCAGCGAACGCCGGCGCAGCGTTTCGTAAAGCAGCGCATCGGACTGAAGAACCTGCCACGCTTCCTCAACCGCCGGGGGAAAATCAACGTGAACAATAAAATCGCGTCCTGCCGGGCCATAGCCCTGCGCGTCATCTCTTAAGCGCGGCACTTCGCCCAGAATCAGTGATAAATACCGATCAACTGGCCATAGCCCTTCTTTCGGGGATACAAAAGCCAGACCATCAGCGGTATTCATCAACTCAGGGGTAATCCCTGAGTAACTCAGCCAGTGGGGGGCACTGGCGCAGCCCTGGCTTGCCCGGGTAAATGTCGCCATCGTTCTGCGCTGCAGCGCGGGATCTTGCACAATCAATACGGTTTTGACGTTCATGCCGTGCGACAACATCATATCTATCGAGAACCGGGCATTTTCGCCACAATTCGTCGACTGTTTTTCGACAAAAATCGTTTTGCGCTTAATCTTCCAGAATTTCTCTGCGATATCCGCAATGATTTCCGCCTCTTTGCGCCCCGTGGTAGGGATTAAATTGTAGGCAGAGTGCCGGGAAACCGCGGCGTAAAGGAATGGCGTGGAGTGCCCAATGCCGCCGCTAATGATCAGCGGAATATGCTGAGCCGAAGCTATAGCACAGGCGGCATCAATCACTGGAATCACCGAATGGCCAGGAATGATGACCGCATCGGCACGCACGGGGGTCGGCTTGCTAACAAAATCATTTTGCGCCAGCCACTGACCCAGCGTATTGGCAGCCGCAAGCGTCTGTTCAGCCAGGCGGGGAAAATTCATCATGGAAAGAGCCCTCCATTTTTAAGCCTCAGTACAGCTTAGTGAAGCGTAACTACAGCGTAAAGCACCCTACGATCCCGTCCATTATGCCGACCCTTCCCTGGGCATTGTTATCTTTAAGCGCTTTCCAACAAAACCTGAGCTTTCTAATACACTTGAAATATTCACGCCGTGAACGATAAACTCGTTAGATATCTAACTAATCATCAGAAAACGATATGGATAACCGCGACCTCACTTTCTCTCACCTGCTCTATCTCACGGCCCATCACTGGCGCCTGGCGGTTGACCGTCGCCTGCGAGGGTTGGGCATGAGCCAGGCCAGTTGGGTTGCGGTCGCCGCTATCGCGCGCAATGAAACCCCGCTGTCGCAGAGTGAACTCGCACAGGAGTTGGGCATTGAGAACGCCACGCTGGTGCCGCTGATTAATCGCCTGGTGGAACAGCAACTGGTAGAGCGCGTACTGACCGATCAGGACAAGCGCAAACGCCTGCTGGTCGCAACAGAGCAAGGCATGGCGCTTTACCATCAGGTAAAGACCGTGGCAGATAGCCTGCGCGAAGAAATTTTATCGGTCATCAGCCCTGAGGAGCAGGCACAAACCCGCCGGGTGCTGGAAAAACTGCTCACTGAGGTTGAGAAGAAGTAATGCGCCTGCCGAAAAGCGATCCGTATGCGCCACGAGAATGGGCGCCCCACGAAAAGCCGATGCTGCTGGGATCACCCTCGACCCCGTTTCACAGCACGCCGAAACGCATCGCCTATGGCATCGTCGGCCTGCTGGTCTGTATGACCGGGGCGCTGGGTAATGCCATGGTCACCGCTAATCTGCAAAACCTGCAAGGTACCTTTGCCGCCTGGTCGACGGAAATTGCCTGGCTGCCCGCCGTCTACGTAATGACGAATGTGTCTATTAACCTGCTGCTGGTCAAGTTCCGCCAGCAGTTTGGGCTGCGCGCCTTTACCGAAGGATTTTTGGTACTGTACGTGCTGGTGACCTTCTTTCACCTCTTCGTTAACGATCTCAGTTCAGCCTTACTGGTGCGCGCGGCCCACGGCATGGTCGCTGCCGCGCTCAGTTCGCTTGGGATCTATTATCAAATTCAGGCCTGGCCTGCCCGTCATCGACTGAAAGCCCTGACGATCGGCATAACCGGTTCGTCGCTGGCCATTCCCATCGCGAGGCTGTTTTCCACCGAACTCCTGCAACTTGATGAATGGCGTGGCCTGTACTTTTTCGAACTGGGTCTGGCGCTGATCTCCCTCGCCTGCGTGATGATGCTCAAGCTTCCGCCGGGCGATCGCAAGAAAGTCTTTGAAAAGAAGGATTTTATTACCTTCTTTTTGCTGGCACCCGGTATGGCGCTGATTTGCGCCGTACTGTCGCTGGGTCGTCTCGACTGGTGGTTTGAAGCGCCGTGGATTGGCTGGTCACTGGCGCTGGCTGTGGTGTTGATTGTGAGCGCTATTGTGTTCGAGCATAACCGCAGCAACCCGCTCTTAAATACGCGCTGGCTCTCCAGCGGCAGCATTGTGCGGCTTGGTTTAATCATGCTGTTAATCCGTATCGTGCTGGCAGAGCAAAACACCGGTGTATTTGGCTGGTTGCAGTATGTCGGTTTGCAGAACGAACAGATGACCAACCTTGCGTGGTCTATTCTTGCCGGGATTATCTGCGGCATTATCGCCAGTTGTCTGACGATCAAGCCCCAACGCCTCTCCTGGCCCATCGTTACCTCGCTGGTATTGATGATCATTGCCTCGCTGATGGACAGCCAGTCAACCAGCCTGACGCGCCCGGATCAACTGATGATAAGCCAGTTTTTGCTCGGTTTTGGCAGCGCCTTCTTCCTCGCGCCCGCCATGCTGGCCGGGATCGGCGGCGTGGTAGCCGATCCGCGTAATCTGGTTAGCTTTTCGGTACTGTTTGGGATGAGCCAGAATATTGGCGGCCTACTAGGTTCGGCCATTCTGGGGACATTCCAGACCTGGCGTGAGAAATACCACTCCAGCCTGCTTGCCGACCAGCTCACCACGCTTAACCCACTGGTCAACGAACGGCTGCAACTCTACAGCCAGATGTACCAGAGCATGATCGGTGACAGTACGTTACTGAGCGTACAGGCCGCCACCCAACTGCAAAACGTCTCGACGCTGGAAGCGAATATTCTCGCTTATAACGATACTTATCTGTTAACCGCCTCCGTCGCGGCAGCCACCCTGGTGTGGATATTCTGGCGACTGCTACGCCTGCGTATCACCGCGCGTATCGTATTAAGACAGGCAACCGGAACCAAAAAATAAGAGTGTTAACTTTACTGGAGTATCTATGAGCCAGCAGGATGCCGCCAAAGAGCGGGCAAATACCCGCAGTAACCTGCGTGTTGTATCAATTTTCGCCGCTGCCGCTATTGGCATTGTTGGCGTACTGGTGATTCTTTATGCCTGGCAGTTGCCCCCTTTTACCCGGCAAACCCAGTTTACCGATAACGCCTACGTGCGCGGTCTGACGACCTTCATCAGCCCGCAGGTTAACGGCTATATTACGCAGGTGAATGTTCAGGATTTTGCCAGGGTGAAAAAAGGCGACCTGCTGATGCAGATTGACGATCGTATTTATCGTCAGCGCGTCCATCAGGCACAGGCGCAACTGGCAATGAAAATCGCCGCGCTGAATAACAATATTCAGCAACGGAAAAGTGCCGAGGCGGTGATTCAGCGTAACGAGGCAGCGCTGGCCAGTGCGAAAGCGCAGAATATCCAGTCGCAGGCGAACCTTAAACGCGTAAAAGCCCTGAGTGAAGACGGTTCGCTCTCTGTTCGTGAGCGCGACGCGGCTCTCGCCAGCGCGGCGCAGGGCAATGCCAGTATTGCGCAGGCACAGGCCACCCTTGACGTCTCCCGTCAGGATCTGCAAACCACTATCGTTAATCGCGGTTCCCTGGAAGCGGATGTGGAAAATGCCAAAGCGGCGCTAGAACTGGCAGATATCGACCTGCAAAACACCCGCATTGTCGCCCCGCGCGACGGCCAGCTTGGACAAATTAGCGTCAGACTGGGGGCATATGTCACCGCCGGTACGCACCTGACGTCGCTGGTCCCCGCCCAACACTGGGTTATCGCCAATCTTAAAGAGACGCAACTGGCGAATGTTCATCCTGGTCAGCCGGTACGATTCACCGTCGATGCGCTCGACGGTAAAGCGTTTGAAGGCCGTGTGGAGAGTATCTCTCCGGCGACTGGAGTGGAATTTAGCGCCATCTCACCGGACAACGCCACGGGCAACTTTGTGAAAATCGCCCAGCGTATCCCGGTGCGCATTGAAGTGAATGGCAAAGAAGAAGACGTCGCCCGCCTGCGCCCCGGCATGTCGGTACAGGTCCATATTGATACCCGGGAGGCGAAGCAATGACTGTGCGTCCTCTCGTGGCACTCACCTGCCTGCTGCTGACGGCGTGTCAGTCCGTTGACGTAAAACCGGCGAAACCCACGTTACAGATCCCGGCGGCCTGGCGGAGTGCCGTTGGTCCGTCGAGCCCGGTCGAAAAGGTCTGGTGGCGCAATTTTCACGATAATGCGCTCAACGGTTATGTAGACCAGGCGCTACGCTATAACAGTGACGTGCTGATTGCCCGTGAGCGGGTCAATGAGTACCAGGCACGGGTTTACGGCACAGAGGGCAGTCTTTTTCCTTCGCTCAGTGCCGGTGTGAGCGGCACGCGCGCCCGGAGCCAGTCTGCGGCTACCGGCCTGCCTATCTACAGCACCTTGTATAAAGGCACGCTCACGGCCAGTTACGATGTGGATATCTGGGGCGTTCATCGCACTACCAGCGATGCCGCACAAGCCTCGCTGGCGGCACAAAAAGCCGCAGCCGCAGCGGCTGATTTAACCGTCGCCGCCTCGGTTGCCTCCGGCTATGTCAATCTGCTTTCGCTTGATAATCAATTACGGGTAACAGAATCGACCTTAAAAGCCCGGGAAGAAGCGTTCAGGCTGGCGCAGCGTCAGTATGAAACGGGATACAGCTCACGGTTGGAACTGATGCAGTCAGATTCTGAGATGCGCGCGACGCGGGCACAAATTCCCGGTTTACGCCACCAAATCGCCCAGCAGGAAAATGCGCTTAGTCTGCTCATTGGCGCCAACCCTGGTAGCATCGCCCGGCAAAATGAGCTCGATCAACTCACGCCGCTGAGCATCCCGTCAAACCTACCATCGTCACTGCTTAATCGTCGCCCGGATATTGCCCAGGCGGAGCAACAGTTGATCGCCGCCGATGCCACGCTGGCTTCCGCGCGCGCCAGTTTGCTGCCATCCATCAATCTCACCGCCACGGGCAGCATTCAGGACAGAACCCTCCCCGGCTTGTTGGATAACCCGCTCCAGCTATGGAGTGTTGGCGGCAGTATTCTGGCTCCGTTGCTTAATCGTCAGGCGCTGAATGCGCAGGTAGACGTGACAGCGTCACAACGAAACCAGGCGCTGTATAGCTATGAAAAGACGGTAAGAAATGCCTTTAAAGAGGTCAACGACAGTCTGGATGCGATAACGCATTTGCAGGAACAACTGGCGGAATTGCAGGCGCAGACGCTGGTCGCGCAGGAGGCATTACGCATTGCGCAAAACCGCTATCGCAATGGTTACTCGTCCTATATTGATGAGCTTGATGCCCAACGCACGCTCTTCTCCGCGCAGCTCAGCGTCGTTCAGGCCAAAAGTAACCTGTTACTGGCACAAATCGATTTATATCGCGCACTCGGCGGTGGATGGTCCACGCCCGCAGTGCGCGATTAACCAGGGAGTTATGTTATGCAGAAACAGTGGTCCAATGTTGATAACTATCTGATTGAAAAACTCATCCCAAAAGATGACATCCTTGAGCAGGTGTTGGTGAATAACCAGCAGGCAGGGCTTCCCGCCTTTGATGTGGCGGCCAACCAGGGTCAGTTACTGGCCCTTTTTGTGCGCATGACGGGGGCTAAACGTATCCTTGAGATAGGGACTCTCGGTGGCTACAGCACCATCTGGATGGCGCGCGAATTACCAACCGACGGGGAATTGTTGACGCTGGAAGCCGACGCGCATCACGCCAGTATTGCCCGGCAGAATTTGCAACTGGCAGGAGTGGCTGAGCGAGTAAAACTTATTGAAGGCCCTGCACTCAATTCCCTTGAACAACTGGGCGAACATCCGCCGTTTGATCTGATTTTCATTGATGCCGACAAACCGAGCAACCCGGATTACCTGCGCTGGGCGCTGCGCTATTCCCGCCCCGGTACGTTAATCATTGGTGATAATGTGGTTCGCGACGGTGAAGTGACCAACCCACAGAGTGATGACGCAAGGGTTCAGGGCGTCAGAACCTTTATTGAGATGCTGGGCGAAGACCCACGGCTGACCGCGACCGCGATACAGACCGTAGGCGTTAAAGGGTGGGATGGATTTACCCTGGCGTGGGTGAATGCGTAAGCGTTAGTTCCCGGAGGGCATCGTGCGGCCTGATGCCCTCACCCAGGCCCTCTCCCTCAGTGAGAGGGGACCATTAGTGCTCGCATTTTTTGTGGGGATCCCTCTCCCACAGGAGAGGGAGAAAATCTGCGCCGCATTCGGGATGCAAGAAAAAACTACGCGCTCACCTGCTCCATCGCCTGCAACACGCGCTTATCGGAAACCGGATACGGTGTGCCGAGTTGCTGCGCAAAATAACTGACGCGAAGCTCTTCAATCATCCAGCGAACCGCTTTGACCTCTTCATCTTCACGACGCGCTGGCGGTAGCTTGTTCAGCCACTGCTGCCACGCCTGCTGAACCTGCTCGACTTTCAGCATTTGTGCCCGGTCGCGGTGCGGATCAACCGCCAGCTTCTCCAGACGCTTCTCAATGGCCTGCAGATAGCGCAGCGTATCACCCAGACGGCGGAAACCATTGCCAGTAACAAAACCACGGTAGACCAGCCCGCTCATTTGCGCCTTAATATCCGACAACCCCAGCGCCATGGTCATATCCACACGCCCTTTCAGACGCTTGTTAATATTGAACACCGCCGTGAGGATCTGCTCGACCTGTTTGGCTATCTCAACCACCGTTTCATTCAAGTCAGCACGGACTTTCTCATGCAGCGCCGTAAAGCCCTCTTCCGTCCAGACTGGCCCCCCCGCCTCGTCAATCAACTTATCAACGCCGCAGGAGATACAATCATCAATCAGATCCAGCACTTTGCCATACGGGTTAAAGTACAGCCCGAGCTTGGCTTTGTTCGGCAACTTCTCATGTAAATATTTGATGGGCGAAGGAATATTCAACAACAGCAGACGGCGTAAGCCGCTCCACATAGCCTGTTGCTGATCAAGCGGATTATCAAACAGCTTGATGGCTACGCTGTCGCGCTCATCCACCAGCGCGGGCCAGGCCTTCACCTTATAGTTGCCGCGTTTCTGCTCGTAACTTTCCGGAAGCTGGCCGAAGCTCCAGATATGCAGCCCACTTTGTTCGATACCGTCGTCTGCCACCGCAGACAGAGTCTCCTGCACTTTTCCTTTCAGCGACGCTTTCAGTGCACTTAATGACGGCCCTTCTGACAGTTTCTTGTTCTTCTCATCTACCACCCTGAAGGTGATTTTCAGATGCTCGGGAACCTGATCCCAGTGCCAGTCATCGCGATCAATCGTGTGCCCCGTCATACGCCGAAGCTCACGCTCCAGCGCATCTAATAGCGGCAGTTCAAGCGGCGTTACGCGGCCTAAAAACGCTTCCGCATAGTTTGGCGCTGGCACAAAGTTGCGTCGTACCGGTTTGGGTAACGATTTAATCAGGGCAATGACCAGCTCACGACGCAGCCCCGGTATTTGCCATTCAAAGCCGCTTTCTTCAACCTGATTGAGCAACGGCAGCGGAATATGCACCGTCACGCCGTCGGCATCCGCACCCGGTTCAAACTGATAGGTAAGACGCAGTTTCAGGTTGCCCTGATGCCAGAAGTTCGGGTAGTCCAGCTTGCTGACCTTCTCCGCCCCTTCTTTGATCAGCATACTCTTTTCAAAGTTGAGCAGATCCGGGGTTTCACGGCTCGCCTTCTTCCACCAGCTATCAAAGTGGCGGGCAGAAATCACATCATGGCTGATGCGCTGGTCATAGAACTCAAACAGCGTATCGTCATCGACCAGAATGTCGCGGCGACGGGATTTATGTTCAAGCTCTTCGATTTCGGCGCGCAGTTTGAGGTTGTCGCGGAAAAACGCATGGCGCGTCTGCCAGTCGCCTTCCACCAGCGCGTGGCGAATGAACAACTCGCGGCACAGGGCCGGATCAATCTGGCTGTAGTTCACGCTACGGGCAGCCACGATCGGCAAACCGTAAACCGTCACCTTCTCCGTCGCCATCACCGCGCCCTGCGAACGTTCCCAGTGCGGTTCACTGTAAGAACGCTTGATCAGATGCTGGGCGACAGGCTCTACCCATTCTGGATCGATGCGCGCCGCGATGCGCCCCCACAGGCGGCTGGTTTCCACCAGTTCAGCCACAATGGCCCATTTTGGCGGCTTTTTGAATAAACCGGAACCAGGGAAAATAGAGAAACGCGCATTGCGGGCACCAGTGAACTCCTGTTTATCGGCATCTTTCATCCCGATATGCGACAGTAGCCCGGTCAGCAATGCGATATGGATTTCGCGGTACTCTGCCGGTTCACTGTTCACCGGGATCCCCAACTCTTTCACCACCTGGCGCAGTTGGGTATAGATATCCTGCCACTCGCGCACGCGCAGGTAGTTGAGGTAGTCCAGCTTGCACTGGCGGCGGAACTGATTTGACGAGAGGGCTTTCTGTTGCTCGCCAAGGTAGTTCCACAGATTCGCGAACGCAAGGAAATCAGACTCTTTATCGTGGAAGCGGCGGTGCTTTTCATCGGACGCCTGCTGCTTGTCCATCGGACGTTCACGCGGATCCTGAATAGACAACGCCGAGGTGATGATCATCGCCTCGCGTACACAGCCGTGTTTTTGCGCTTCCAACACCATGCGAGCCAGACGCGGGTCTACCGGCAACTGACTGAGTTGACGCCCCATCGGGGTTAACTTGTAAGCAGTGGCCTGTTCGTCAGTGGTGATAGCACCGAGCTCTTCCAGCAGACGCACACCATCCTGAATATTGCGTTTATCCGGCGCTTCAACAAAAGGAAACGCGGCAATATCGCCCAGCCCCAGCGCGGTCATTTGCAGAATAACGGACGCCAGATTAGTACGCAGGATTTCCGGGTCGGTAAATTCCGGACGGGAGAGGAAATCGTCCTCTGAATAGAGACGAATACAGATCCCTTCGGAAACACGCCCGCAGCGCCCTTTACGCTGGTTAGCAGAAGCCTGGGAAACCGGCTCAATCGGCAGGCGTTGTACTTTGGTACGGTAACTGTAGCGGCTGATACGCGCAGTACCGGGGTCAATCACATATTTAATGCCCGGCACCGTCAGCGACGTTTCCGCAACGTTAGTCGCCAGTACAATGCGTCGCCCGCTGTGTGACTGGAAAACGCGGTTCTGCTCACTGTTAGAGAGCCGCGCGTAGAGTGGCAACACTTCCGTATGACGCAGATCGCGCTTGTTCAGCGCATCGGCGGTATCGCGGATTTCACGCTCACCGCTCATAAAAATCAGGATATCGCCCGGCGCTTCCTGGCTTAGTTCATCCACTGCATCGAAAATGGCCTGTAGCTGATCGCGCTCGGTATCGTCCGCTTCTTCAACAATAGGCCGGTAGCGCACTTCCACTGGATAAGTACGACCGGATACCTCAATGATCGGCGCATTATTAAAGTGGCGCGAGAAACGTTCCGGATCGATGGTCGCCGACGTAATGATAATTTTCAGATCCGGACGCCGGGGTAGCAGCTCTTTCAGGTAGCCGAGCAGGAAATCAATGTTCAGACTGCGTTCGTGCGCTTCATCGATAATAATGGTGTCGTACTGCATCAACAGGCGATCCTGCTGGATTTCTGCCAGCAGGATGCCGTCAGTCATCAACTTCACCAGGGTGTTGTCGCTGACATGATCGCTAAAACGGACTTTATAGCCGATACAAGCGCCCGGCTCGGTTTGTAGCTCTTCGGCAATGCGGTTTGCGACGGTGCGTGCCGCCAGGCGGCGCGGCTGGGTATGACCAATCAGCCCTTTCACCCCACGCCCCAGTTCCATACAAATTTTTGGTAACTGGGTGGTTTTCCCGGAGCCGGTTTCGCCCGCAACGATCACGACCTGATTGTCACGTACAGCCTCAAGGATCGCCTGTTTCTTCTGACTTACCGGCAGGTTATCGGGATAGGTAATGGCGGGACGTGAGGCTTCACGCAGCATAACCTTCCCTGCGGCTTCGTTCATCTCCTGAGCCATCGCCTGAAAAATGCCCTGCTGTGCTTCAGGATTTTTAACTTTCTTTGCCCCCTGCAGGCGGCGGGCAAAACGCAACCGATCGCGTAGCATCAGCGAGTCTAACTGCTGATGAAGATCGGATAAGGTCAATTTCTTTTGTTCTGTCATAGTGTTATCGGTCAGCGCACTGACGGGAAAAATCTCTTTGGCTTAATACTTGTAGGATACCACATCGTAATAAATCATTTCTTGTTCAAGAAATTTGAATAGAGAATTCGATATATTGCGCTATTCATGCAGCAATTTTGTGAATAGAGTGTCATTCAGTAACGGGGCACGCGCCCCCATATCAAATAACAAGGATACACCCATGAGCAAAGTATTAGTTCTTAAATCCAGTATTCTGGCAGGGTACTCTCAGTCTGGTCAGTTGGCTGACTATTTCGTTGATCAGTGGAAAGCAAAACACGCCGCTGATGAGATCACCGTTCGCGATCTGGCGGCAAACCCTATTCCGGTACTGGATGGCGAACTGGTTGGCGCGCTGCGTCCTTCCGACGCCCCGCTGACACCGCGTCAGCAGGAAGCGCTGGCCCTTTCTGACGAACTGATTGCTGAACTGCAAGCGCATGATGTGATCGTCATTAATGCCCCGATGTACAACTTCAACATCCCGACACAGCTAAAAAACTATTTTGACCTGGTGGCTCGTGCTGGCGTCACCTTCCGTTATACCGAGAAAGGCCCGGAAGGTCTTGTAACCGGTAAACGCGTTGTTGTTGTTTCCAGCCGCGGCGGTATTCACAAAGATACCCCAAGCGATCTGGTTGCACCGTACCTGAAACTGTTCCTGGGCTTTATCGGTATTACCGACGTGAACTTCGTGTTTGCAGAAGGTATTGCTTACGGTCCGGAAGTTGCCACCAAAGCGCAGACCGACGCAAAAGCGGCGATCGACAGCCTGGTCGCAGCCTAAGTGTTATTACCCTCCTGCGCTCGCAGGAGGGTTCTGTTTCTCCAGCAATGTCTCCACTTCCTTATCCGCTTTAATATTGATGTCGTGCTCGATCTTCACATTCATATTGATGGTGATCGGCTCTTTCGGCGCAGCCACTTCAATCCTCGGCGTACAGGCAGCCAGCATCATCGTCATCATTATCACTGGCAGGGTTTTCATTGTTTATCCTCACACTCTTTTCCGTTGGCACAGGGGACCGCAGGCAGCTTTGCCTTTTGTTTTAGCAGCGACTGAAGATTGTCGCCGAAGCGCAAACTGCGCCACAACGCAAAGACATTCTCTTCGTGGGTATAGTTCAGGTTCACTGTATTACTTTTCCCTTCCACAAAACTGGTGCCTTTAATGGCCGCCTTCATTTTTAGCACGCCCTGACGGTCCAAATTGAGCGTCGTCCAGGAGCGTGAAATCTCCATATAGCGCAGCCAGTTGATAGCCGCACCGGCTGCTATGTTGTCTTTCACCAGCGCGTCTGCCGTGTCTTTATCCACGCGCAAAGTCATGGGGCCGGGGTTATGCAGCCAGCCGTCTTTGATAATCCATGTGCCGTTGTTATCGAGCCATAACGGTAGCGCGCCGTCAAAAGGACCGGACATCGCAAACTGTTTAGGGTTAATGGCGCTGATTAACTCGCTTGATGAGATATTGCGCAAGCGGAGCAGAGCCGGATCGTGTTGCGGTAAACGTAACTGACTCATCGTGACCTTGCCGCCCAGTACATCAATACTGACGTTACTCAACTGTAAGGGATTTTCTTCACTCCAGGGATAACTGCCCTGTAAATCGGCGGCAATATTGCGTGCCGTCACCTGATTCACCACTTCGCCAATACGCAACGAAACCGGCCTGCGTGTACCCAGTTGCCAGTTACCTTCGCGGTAACGGAAAGGTAGAACAAAATCGACACCGGAAAGTTGGTTATCCGGCATCCAGGCGCTGCCGCCACGCAACACTCCGTGCCCACCCGCCTCAAAACCCTGCCCGGCGGCGGCAGAAAAGGCCACCTGGGCATACAAAGAACCGTCCAATAAATTCATCTTCCAGTCTGGCGGTACCAACGGCTGGAACACCGTCAGCGACTGGCGCGGCCACCAGGCTTGTCCGCGCAGGCGCTCACCATCCCAGCGCCCGTTTACCCGTACCGGGCCAATTTTTTCAGCGCGTAAATCGCCTTTGAACTGGAAGATGGTGGGTTCGCTCCCTTCTACGCTAAACGTTAACGTTGAAGGTGGCAGCACGCTCCCACCAGTGAAGGTAGTCTTTCCGGCATCCAGGGTTAACGCGCCACTAAAAAAGGGGTGATCCTCATCGCGCAACCAACGCACAGGCTCATTCAATACCAGACGTGGCGAGCTTACATGCATCGTGCCGTACTGCAACTGGTCGAAACCGGTAGATAAATCGCTGAGCAAAATGGTTTTATCACGCCATTCGCCGCGCCCGTTGACATCCCAGCGGGCGTTCATTGGGGTAAAGTTACCCGTCCCCCAGTAACGCCATTGCCACAAACCATCATCTGGTAGAAAATCACGCGCCTGGCCGTCAAGATGTAAAACAAAATCCCCCATCGCATTTTCATGGGCACGCAAAATGGCCTGCAAGCGCCCGTCCACGCCCTTCTGGGTAACTTTGACGCCCGCCAGTGGCCAGCGAATATCATCAATATTGAGCGCGTCGATCACGCGTCCGCTTGAGCGCAACAGCGCGCCGGGCGTAAATGCCAGTGTCGGGTCGCTAAGCCCGCCCGTAAGATGCGCAGGCAGCACGGCGTAGAAGATCATCTCTCCCTGTTTAGCTTCACCCGTCAGTTGCAGTGGCATATCGCTGTTCACCATATTGAGACGCCCCGGCCCTATGGTGAGTACCGCATTCCCTTTTCCGGCATCGCCCTGCGTCAGAACGTTCAGACGACCGCTGATTTCTGCTTTTTGCAACCCCTCCTGCCAGCCATCGATACGTAATCCGACGCGTCCGCTTAGGGGGAACCCCTGATAAGGCCAGTTCCAGCGGCCATCGCTGATGGTTAACCGTTCACGTGTCGCCTGCCAGGGCAGATCCAAAATAGGTTCCGGATTGTCGCGTGCGGTAATAATGAGTTGCCCTTCATTATTGCGCCACTCCAGATCGGCATCGACCAGCGACGGTTCCGTTGGCAGCGTGAGCGTGGTCTGGGCATGACCATTAACCGGTATGCCGTTCGGTACATTTGGCAGGACAAACTCGCCGCCCAGCGTGACAGGCGGTTCGCCCTCGATCAGACGTAACTGCATTTGTGTCAGGGTGAGCATCTGCCCGCGCAGCCTGGCCTTAAAGGAGACCTGGTCGCCGTCATAGTGGAGATCCTGATTCTCTTTGGATAACGCCAGCGAGATTTTTCCTTGCCACTCTTGCCAGGGCGAGACGGTGAAACGGTCAATGTTAACCCACGTTTTCGGCAACATGGATTGCCATTCGGCCAGCGTTGTCGGCGCACCAGGCGACGGTTCTGTCTCGGGAAGTTTCGCTAAACAGGTGGTGTTGATGTCCAGCGACCCTATATCCAGTTTCCAGCGGCTCGGGTGCGTCAGTTGCGCATTTTTGACCAGCGCCACAGGACAATCTTCAATCAGGTAATGCAGGTCCGGGATTTGCAGCGAGTGACGGGTAAAACGTGGGCTTTCTTCGAAGACTATACGTGTGCCTGCGGGCAGCCAGATGCCTGCAAGCGTCGGCACCCAATACGCGAGCGTCAGCAGCAGCGTCAACGGCAGCAGAATAAACAGTAGTAGCAATGCGATTGCGGCTTTGTATTTACCCTTCATGGGCAGTTAATATCCTGATTTTGCGTATAATTAAGCCGATTCTGGCCATTATTGTGGCATGTTTAGCCTGACAGGTGAAGTCGCTGCCCCTTTTAAGCGTAGATGTTTTAAACTGTTTTATATGTCTCTGTTTATCAATTATTTTTTAGTATTTACACAATTATTTTAACCATGTTAATGTGGTGACAAACCTAATGGAGAAAGTCTTATGAAACTCGCGGTATACAGCACAAAGCAATACGATAAAAAGTATTTGCAGCACGTAAACGAGCAGTTCGGCTACGAGATTGAATTTTTTGACTTTCTACTCACAGAGAAAACGGCAAAAACGGCTAATGGCTGCGAAGGCGTCTGTATTTTCGTTAACGATGACGGCAGTCGCCCGGTTCTGGAAGAGCTGAAAAAGCATGGCGTTAAATTCATCGCACTGCGTTGTGCCGGCTTCAACAATGTCGATCTGGATGCGGCAAAAGAGCTGGGACTCCACGTGGTACGTGTCCCGGCATATTCCCCGGAAGCCGTGGCAGAACACGCTATCGGGATGATGATGGCATTGAACCGTCGTATTCACCGCGCGTATCAGCGTACCCGCGACGCCAACTTCTCACTCGAAGGGCTGACGGGCTTTACCATGTATGGTAAAACGGCGGGGGTTATTGGTACCGGGAAAATTGGCGTTGCCGCGCTGCGGATCCTGAAAGGTTTTGGCATGCGACTGCTGGCGTTTGATCCGTACCCGAGCGCTGCCGCACTCGAGTTAGGCGTAGAATATGTCGACCTTACGACGCTTTTTTCCGAGTCCGATGTTATCTCCCTGCACTGCCCGCTGACGCCGGAAAACTATCACCTGCTTAACCACGCGGCCTTCGATCAAATGAAGGATGGCGTCATGATCGTTAACACCAGTCGTGGCGGTCTGATTGATTCGCAGGCAGCGATTGAAGCGCTGAAAAACCAGAAAATCGGTTCGCTTGGGATGGATGTGTACGAGAACGAACGCGATCTCTTCTTTGAAGACAAATCTAATGACGTCATTCAGGACGACATTTTCCGTCGACTGTCAGCCTGCCATAACGTGCTCTTTACCGGCCATCAGGCATTTTTGACGGCAGAAGCGCTGATCAGCATTTCAGAAACCACACTGAATAATCTGCGCCAGCTTGAGAACGGCGAAACCTGCCCGAACGCACTGGTGTAAACACTGCGGTTCCCTTCATCCGAAGGGAACCCTTTAAGACAATTCCTGCCAACACTCAATTACCGCAGTCTGTTACTATCCTGCCGTTACGTTGATTTTCTTTGAGGACCCAATGAAAAGGATCATTACCCTGTTAGCCTTTGGCGTGCTGCTATCCGGCTGTGTAAGCCATGGTGTGAGCAAGAATTCAGTAAACGAAACGCAGCTTGCACAGCATCGCTTCGTGCTCAATACGGTCAACGGACAAGCTGTCGAGAAAGGCGAGCATCCGGCAGACATCCATTTTGACAATAAAATGGTTGTCTCTGGCAGTATGTGCAATCGCTTTACGGGTCAGGGGAAATTGTCCGAAGGCACGCTGACGGTGAAAAAGATGGCCATGACGCGCATGATGTGTGCTGATGCCCAGCGCAACGCACTGGACAACATCATCGGTAAAATGCTCAGTGAAGGTGCCCAGGTCGATCTGACCGATGGTCAGCTTACGCTGACAACTGCCGATCAAACGTTAATTTATACCCAGGCCGATCAGGCTCAGTAAGCGCCACAACTTCCGGCGGCAAGCGACTGTTCGCTACAACGTTTGCCGTTAGGGAGTGCGCACATCCCGATTGCAGATCCATCCAGTTGGCGTGCGACAGACAATGACCCACCGACCATTGCGCAATTCGCCTCACCGCTGCTGGACATTGACGCACGTAACCCCGGCGCCACATGTGCGGCCGTTGCCTGCTGAACGGGTTCACTGCTGCATGCAGAGAGTAATAAAACAGCACACCCTACCCAAAACGCTGAACGCATTTCTCATCCCCCAATGATTTAGCAAAACCTAAGCATCATAGGCAGCACAGTCCGTTACGTCGAGACCGAAACTGCACCTTTATGCGCTCTGGAAACATTTTGATGCTATTTTTTTGCGCAAACGCAAAATAGCACATCGCAATAGAGTAATTGACGTTATGCCTGAAACGGATTTAGAGATAAGACGCAGTCAAAATTGATGTATAACGAGATAATCGTGCGCCATTGTGCAGGCTGGAAATAAAAAAACCTGTCAGATGGACAGGCTTCGAAGACGTTTACTCGCACACCTTTTTAGCGTTGTGCCTTACGGAAGAACTGCTCCATCGATTCCCGGACATGTTCATCCGGATTTTCGGCAAGATCACCCTCTCCTGAGGAATGTCGGACAATATTATTATGCCCTTGCAGAAGAACCGGAGGCTGTTCTGTGTAAGCTGCCGCCGAGCCCAATGATAAAATCAGTAAAAACCACGCCGTTCTTAACGTCTTACCCATCATCAATGACCCTGTAAGTTGATAACTTGCAGCGGCTATATTGCGGGAGCAAAAGTAAAAAGCTGTATGCGATGTTTAAACGTATCCAGGAAGCTGTGAGCAACTGCATTGGCAGAAAAGACATTGCGCGCCAAAAGGCCCCTGCGGATCCCCTGATAAAAGGCAGATTGCGTATACAAAAAAGGCCCGCCAGAGCGGGCCTAAGACAGGCAAACTATTAACAGAAATTATCCGGCGTGATGCTCAATCACTTTTTGACTGTTCTCAATGGCAATTTTCCTGGGTTTTTCATGTTCAGGAATATCCTGGTAGATATTCACCTCTAAAAGGCCGCTTTCCAGTTTCGCATTGCTGACCTTAGCATGCTCTGGCAGCGAGAAACTTAACCGAAAATCAGAACGGCGTATGCCTCTGTAAATCCACCCTTGTTCATCCTGAGAGTCATTTACCGCACGTTTACCAGAGATATGCAGCGTGCCGCCTACGGTTTCGATTTCCAGCTCGTCTTCTTTCCAGCCTGGAACGCTTACGTTTAGAAGGTAGTTATTTTCGTCGACTTTTTTGAGGTCATAGGCCGGTAACGCCGAAACAGGCGAATCCCCGGTTAACTGACTAAAAAGTTTGTCGATACGGTTGAATCGGTCAGCAAAGACAGAATCAGAAAAGCCCGGAAGTGCTGACAAGGTTCTGAGTGCCATAAATTAACCTCCTGAATGTTGGATTCAAAAGTTCAAGTTAAAGGCAAGCGTGGCTTGTCCGCTGATAAAAATAAGCGCCGAAAACGGTTTTTCAAGCCCTGAAGAATAATTTTTTTCTGCGGCCCGTTACAGACGTTCGCCTACCCTCCTCGCAAAACGAATTAGTGCTACTCAAGGGAAAATGGCGATCACAAAATTGCGCTATTTTCCGGGAGTGGACATGACGCGACATGCTCAACAGGTTACGACCAGCGCCCGAACGACGGAATGCAATATATTCCTCAGGCTTATAACTTTCGCTAAAGCCCATGAGATCAAAAACCTTTGCTTCCTGGCTGTCTATACTGACTGAAAGCATGATGAGGGGCGGCTGCAGGTATGAAAGAAAAACGGACTATGAGCCATAACCCTGAAAGCGAAGCGAACATACACCAGAACGAACGTGATAAATCTATTTAATAAAAAAATGCTTGTAACTGCCCTGCTGGTGCACCAGAGAGTCGCGATGCAAGCATAAAGCCGCTTTAAAACTGACATTTAAGCAATGAGAGTTTCCATATGATCACTATTGACGGTAATGGCGCGGTCGCTTCGGTGGCGTTCCGTACCAGTGAAGTTATCGCCATCTATCCTATTACCCCCAGTTCAACCATGGCTGAGCAGGCAGATGCCTGGGCCGGGAATGGGCTAAATAACGTTTGGGGTGATACGCCACGCGTTGTGGAGATGCAATCCGAAGCCGGGGCCATTGCTGCGGTACACGGTGCATTGCAAACGGGCGCGCTTTCTACCTCCTTTACCTCGTCGCAGGGTCTGTTACTGATGATCCCGACGCTGTATAAACTCGCCGGTCAGCTCACGCCGTTCGTGTTGCACGTGGCGGCCCGTACGGTTGCTACCCATGCGCTCTCTATATTCGGCGATCATTCCGATGTGATGGCTGTCCGTCAGACTGGCTGCGCGATGCTCTGTGCGGGGAGTGTGCAGGAGGCGCAGGACTTTGCGCTGATTTCGCATATCGCGACGCTCAAAAGCCGTGTGCCGTTTATTCATTTCTTTGATGGCTTTCGTACCTCGCACGAAATTAACAAGATTGTACCGCTCTCTGACGATACGATCCGCACCCTGATGCCACAGGACGAGATTGATGCCCACCGTTCCCGTGCGCTCAATCCTGAACACCCCGTCATTCGCGGTACCTCCGCCAACCCGGATACCTATTTCCAGTCACGTGAAGCGACTAACCCCTGGTACAACGCCGTCTATGACCACGTTGAGCAGGCTATGGATGCGTTTGCCGCCGCCACCGGACGCCAGTACAAGCCGTTTGAGTATTACGGTCATCCTCAGGCTGAGCGCGTCATTATCCTGATGGGTTCGGCAATTGGTACCTGTGAAGAAGTCGTCGACGAACTGCTCACCCGCGGTGAGAAAGTCGGTGTACTGAAAGTGCGCCTGTTCCGTCCGTTCAGCGCGCAGCATCTGCTTGCCGTCTTGCCGGAATCGGCAAAAACTATAGCTGTACTCGATCGCACAAAAGAGCCAGGGGCGCTGGCTGAACCTCTCTATCTGGACGTGATGACCGCGCTCGCAGAAGCCTTTAATGGCGGTGAACGCGAAACCCTGCCCCGGGTTATCGGTGGACGCTACGGATTATCATCCAAAGAGTTTGGCCCGGATTGCGTTCTGGCCGTCTTCAATGAACTGCGCGCCAGCAAACCTAAACCGCGTTTTACCGTCGGCATTTATGATGACGTGACAAACCTGTCGCTGCCATTGCCGGAAAACACGTTGCCATCAAAATCCCGGCTGGAAGCCCTGTTTTATGGACTTGGCAGTGACGGGAGTGTTTCAGCCACCAAGAACAACATCAAGATTATTGGTAATTCAACGCCGTGGTATGCACAGGGGTATTTTGTTTACGACTCCAAAAAAGCGGGCGGCCTGACAGTTTCGCACCTGCGCGTCAGTGAGCACCCGATTCGCTCAGCCTATCTGGTCTCGCAGGCGGATTTCGTTGGCTGCCATCAATTGCAGTTTATTGATAAATATCAGATGGCGGAGCGCCTGAAACCTGGCGGCATTTTCCTGCTCAACACCCCGTACAGTGCCGACGAAGTGTGGGATCGACTGCCGCAGGAAGTTCAGGCCGTGCTGAACCAGAAGCAAGCCCATTTCTACGTCATTAACGCTGCGAAAATCGCCCGCGAATGTGGCCTGGCCGCACGAATCAACACGGTAATGCAGATGGCCTTCTTCCATCTGACCCGCATCCTGCCAGGCGACAGTGCGCTGGCGGAGTTGCAAGGGGCCATTGCCAAAAGCTACAGCAACAAAGGCCAGGAACTGGTTGAGCGCAACTGGCAGGCTCTGGCAATGGCGCGCGAATCGCTGTTCGAGGTTCCGCTACAACAGGTCAATCCGACCAGCGCGCCCCGCCCACCCGTAGTTTCCGATGCCGCTCCCGATTTCGTTAAAACCGTTACGGCCGCCATGCTGGCAGGCCTGGGTGACGCCCTGCCCGTCTCTGCGCTGCCGCCAGACGGTACATGGCCGATGGGCACCACTCGCTGGGAGAAACGCAACATCGCCGAAGAGATCCCTGTCTGGAAAGAGGAACTCTGTACGCAATGTAACCACTGCGTTGCGGCCTGCCCACATTCAGCCATTCGCGCCAAAGTGGTTTCACCCGAAGCGATGGAACAGGCTCCGGCAAGTCTGCATTCACTGGATGTGAAATCCCGTGATATGCGTGGACAGAAGTACGTGCTGCAGGTGGCGCCAGAGGATTGCACCGGGTGTAACCTGTGCGTGGAAGTCTGCCCGGCCAAAGATCGTCAGAACCCGGAAATCAAAGCCATCAATATGATGTCGCGTCTGGAGCACGTTGAAGAAGAGAAAGTGAATTTCGACTACTTCCTCAATCTGCCGGAAATTGACCGCAGCAAACTGGAACGTATCGATATTCGCACCTCGCAGCTTATCAGCCCGCTGTTTGAATACTCCGGCGCCTGTTCCGGCTGCGGCGAAACGCCGTACATCAAACTGTTAACCCAACTGTATGGCGATCGCATGCTGATAGCTAACGCCACCGGGTGTTCGTCGATTTATGGCGGTAACTTACCGTCCACACCGTATACCACTGATGCGGCAGGACGTGGCCCGGCATGGGCGAACTCCCTGTTTGAGGATAACGCCGAGTTTGGTCTGGGCTTCCGCCTGACGGTCGATCAGCACCGCAAACGCGTGATGCGCCTGCTGGAACAGTTCGCCGCGCATATTCCAGGCGAACTCAACGATGCGCTGCATGCCGATGCGACACCGGAAGAGCGTCGTGAACAGGTTGCCTCGCTGCGTCAGGCACTGGCCGGTGTCGAGGAAGCCAAAGAGCTGTTAACCGATGCTGATGCGCTGGTCGAGAAATCGATCTGGCTGATTGGCGGCGACGGCTGGGCCTATGACATTGGTTTCGGCGGACTTGATCATGTGCTCAGCCTCACCGAGAACGTCAATATCCTGGTGCTCGATACGCAATGTTATTCCAACACCGGCGGTCAGGCATCCAAAGCCACGCCGCTTGGTGCGGTCACCAAGTTTGGTGAACATGGCAAGCGTAAGGCACGTAAGGATCTTGGTGTCAGTATGATGATGTACGGCCATGTTTATGTCGCGCAGATTTCACTTGGCGCGCAGCTCAACCAGACGGTAAAAGCGATTCAGGAAGCGGAAACCTACCCTGGACCGTCGTTGATCATTGCTTATAGTCCCTGTGAGGAGCATGGCTATGATCTGGCGTTAAGCCATGATCAGATGCGTCAACTTACGGCAACCGGCTTCTGGCCACTGTATCGCTTCGACCCGCGCCGTGCGGATGAAGGCAAATTGCCGCTGGCGCTCGATTCCCGTCCACCGTCTGATGCGCTGGCCGAAACGCTGCTCAACGAGCAACGCTTTAGGCGGCTTAACGCCCAGCAACCGGAAGTGGCAGAACAGCTCTGGAAAGATGCCGCCGCCGATCTGCAAAAACGCTATGACTTCCTCGCCCAAATGGCAGGAAAATCGGAAAAAAGCTCGACGGAATAACAAGATAAGTTGAACAAAAAGCCTGCATGTTTGCAGGCTTTTTATTTCTTTGCGTCTTGCAACAGACGGCGCATCTGGTGGATGATAAACCTTCCCCGCGCCGAGTTGTAAAGGACACCCAGCATGCGACACCATCCCGTAAAATCCTCCCGTATTGCATCCATTGGCTATGATGAATGCACAAACACGCTGGAAGTCCGTTTTCACGATAAAAGCACCTGGCAGTACCACGGCGTGCCGGAAAGAATTTTCACAGTATTTCTGACGGTTGTATCGAAAGGCCGCTATTACGATGGCGTAGTGAAAGGCAAATTTCCGGAAAAGAAAGTGGCCTGAAAGACAGGCAAAACCTCACAATACGCGTAAAAAAGTGGCGCATTGTCTGAAAATCCTGCCAAACAGACGCCGCTGATATAAAACTGTCAAATAAGTGCGCCATACTCATGTTCAGACCTGAACATTGGTCTGACGACTCCTTAGCCATTGAGAACGATTGAATGAAATTAAGCAGAACTCGCCGCACGATGCAGATTCACTGGAGCCTGCAGCGTCAACGCGAAAACCAATGGAAGAAGTTCAGCCTTGTGCTGACTAACCGCAGATCCTGAATACCTGTCTTTGTCCGCCGTTATGTTCCCTCAACGTAACGGCAATGCCCTTTCCTCTTACCGCTGAACGCCTCAATAAGTACTCACAACGGTCATTCTGGTGAGAGCCGTTAAGCAATAGTCATTTTTCGCGTTATAACATTTGCAGAGCCGATCCGGTTTGGGTAATGTGCTCTTCTGCTTTTTCACCTCTGGCATTAGAGAACAGTTATGAGACTGGGTATTGCTTTCCCCATCATCGTATTTATCGTCGCTGTCGCATTTCTCAGTTGGTTTATTATCGGTGGCTACGCTACGCCGGGCTAATAGCGGCATTCATTCCTGCCATCGTCTCCGCGATAAAAATCCTGTATTCGCCGTCAAGCATTGCTACAATCTCGCTTTAGCGCCCATATCTGTTGGTCAGGCATGCCTGATTGACGTTGAACACCTGAATTGAGCCTTTTTTTCATGTCGCAAAATCAAGAAATTACCAAAAAAGAACAATACAATCTGAACAAGCTGCAAAAACGTCTGCGCCGTAATGTGGGCGAAGCGATTGCCGACTTCAATATGATTGAAGAAGGCGACCGCATCATGGTCTGTCTCTCCGGCGGTAAAGACAGCTATACCATGCTGGAAATTCTGCGCAATCTGCAACAAAGCGCGCCGATCAATTTCAGCCTTGTGGCGGTCAACCTCGATCAGAAACAGCCGGGCTTTCCGGAACACATTCTGCCAGCTTACCTGGACCAGCAGGGTGTCGAATATAAGATCGTCGAAGAGAACACCTACGGGATCGTAAAAGAGAAAATTCCGGAAGGGAAAACCACCTGTTCGCTCTGCTCACGCCTGCGTCGCGGCATTTTGTACCGTACGGCCACTGAGCTGGGTGCCACTAAGATCGCGCTGGGCCATCACCGTGACGACATTTTGCAAACGCTGTTCCTGAACATGTTCTATGGCGGCAAAATGAAAGGCATGCCGCCCAAGCTGATGAGCGATGATGGCAAACATATCGTGATTCGCCCGCTCGCTTACTGCCGCGAGAAAGATATCGAGCGTTTTGCCGAAGCAAAAGCATTCCCTATCATTCCCTGCAACCTGTGCGGTTCACAGCCGAACCTGCAACGTCAGGTTATTGCCGATATGTTGCGCGACTGGGATAAACGTTATCCTGGGCGTATTGAGACGATGTTCAGTGCGATGCAAAACGTCGTGCCTTCACATCTGAGCGATACCACCCTGTTTGATTTCAAATCTATTCATCACGGTTCTGCGGTAGTGGACGGTGGCGACCTCGCCTTTGACCGCGAAGAGATCCCTTTACGGCCAGCAGGCTGGCAGCCTGATGAAGACGACGGCGATTTCGCTGCCAGTCGCCTCGATATACTTGAAATCAAGTAAGCCATCAGCCCTCTTTCACAGAGGGCTTTTTTCTATCTATGCGGTGGTGGATCGACAATCGGCCGAGGGTCCGGGTCGAACGGCGGGTCGGGAATAGGCTGCGGTTTTGGTATAGGGTCAGGCACTGGAACCGGATCTGTTGGAAGTGGGTCGCTCATCTGCTGTGGGGTTAATATACGCATTTTCGCCTCCTTCTTTCGCGTTGCCATCCTTTAAGGGTAGACCGGACAAACTGAGAGGCAAAAAAAAAGCCGACTCTTTTAAGTCGGCGTCGTACGAATCAATTGTGCTATGCAGTAATTCAAAAAAGGAAGTAAGACAATATGGAGCGCAACGCCCATCGCTTGACGTTGCATTCACCTGCGAGTGCAATATTGCACTGGTTGCGTAGAGCATTTATTGATATCGCTCAAAGTAAACGGCGTTTTTATGTTCAATTTTTGTTAAAAAAGTGAAATTTTACAGCCATTTACTACGATGCAACCACCAGGTAACACCCCCTATCAGGATGACCAACATAATGCAGAAAAGTGCGAAGCCAAATCGCCAGCCACCGCCGGGTATTCCGCCTAAATTGACACCGAACAACCCGGTCAAAAAGGTGCTGGGCAGGAAGACCATTGCCATCAACGACATGGTGTAAGTTCTGCGCGCTAACGACTCCTGCATCACCTGCGTGATTTCATCCGTCATCACTGCCGTGCGCGCGATACAGGCATCAATCTCATCAAGTCCCCGCCCCAGTCGGTCTGCAATATCTTGCATACGACGACGCTGATCGTCGGTCATCCACGGCAGCCGCTCGCTGGCCAGACGGGCAAAAACATCGCGCTGTGGCGCCATATAGCGACGCATCACGATCAACTGTTTACGCAGTAATGCAAGGAAACCTCTGGGGGGAATCTCCTGATCAAGCAAATTGTCTTCAAGGTCGATAATCTTATCGTGTAGCTCTTCAATAAACTCGCTGGCATGGTCGGTCAATGCATCACAAACATCCACCAGCCAGCCGCCGCAGTCCGTCGGCCCGGTCCCTTCCTCCAGGTCGCTCACGACATCATCCAGCGCCAGCACCTTACGCTGACGCGTTGAGATAATCATCCGTTCATCCATATAAACACGCACGGCCACTAACTGGTCCGGGCGCTCGTCTGTGCTGCCGTTAATGCAGCGCAGCGTGATAAGCGTACCTTCCCCTACGCGACTGACACGTGGACGCAGGCTTTCACCGGCAAGCGCGTTACGCACGCTATTAGGTAACTGCGGCGTTGATGCGAGCCATTGCGCGCTCTCCTGATTGGTATAATTCAGGTGCAGCCAGCAAGGATGCTGTGCATCAATCACATCATCCGGTTCCAGCGGTTTGACTCCGCCCTTTCCATCCAGACGCCAGGCGAAAACCGCATCCGGAATATCAACATCCGTTCCTTTGATCGCTTCCACAGCGCCTCCCAATCAACATAAGTGCTGTTGTCAGTCTAGCTCTCTGCGCCCGTTAAGCAACCATCATGCTGAATTCGTTATAAATATTAAAAAAAAGCCCGCATGAGCGGGCCAGAGGCGGGATGACCTGAAAATTAGAACGAATGCCAGTAATTTTCCTGGTTACCGATAGCAGGGCTTGCCTGACGATTTCTACGATTTTCGGAAGGAACGCTTGAGGGTGTCGTAACGGGACCAGTGTCTGTTACCTGGTTGTCCGCCAGACGGAACTTAGAGGTACGAGCCTGCAGTTCGATAACCCGGTTTTTCAGAATGTCAGAAGAACCCGCCAGTTCTTCTACCATAGTGACATTACTCTGCGTCACTTTTTCCAGCTCAGACAGTGCCAGTGTAATCTGCGAAATGCCTTTTTCTTGCTCCAGGGTCGATACAGCAATTTCACCCATTAACTTGCTGACCACACTCGCACCGGAGACAATTTCATGCATATTTTGTTCGGCCTGGTTGACGACTGTCGCCCCTTGCGTGACGTTTTCCGTGGTGACGGCAATCAGCGACTTAATATTTTTGGCCGCTTCGGCGCTGCGGTGCGCCAGGCCTCTGACTTCTCCTGCTACCACAGAGAAGCCTTTACCGTGATCCCCCGCTCTTGCCGCTTCCACAGCAGCGTTCAGCGCGAGAATATTTGTCTGAAAAGCAATGCCATCAATAAGGGAGATGATATCTGCCATTTGGCCCGCACAGTCAGTAATGGACTGCATATTTTTCGCCACCTGCCCCATCAAGTCGCCGCCTTTTCGCGCATTCGCACTGGCATCGTTCGCCCGGGTACTGGCAAGCCGCGTGTTTTCGGCATTATTTTGGGTACTACTGGCTATCTGTTCCATACTGGCCGCTGTCTGCACCAGTGCCGCAGATTGCTCTTCAGTTTTAACCGACAGCTCGCCGCTTCGAGATGCCAGTTGATCGGAGAGATCCATTGCGTTCTGTGAAGAGAGACGAATTTCATTAACCAGCGTTGCGATACTTGCAGAAAGGCTATTAATGCCTGGAATTAAGCGCCCGGCACAATTGTTGCCAAATTCGGGAATCGTAATCGACAGGTTGCCAGCGGTCACCTCTTCGATACTTTTCTTCACCGTATTAATTGGCGTGACTAAATAATACGTCATATACAGCCAAAGCAAACTCAATGTTGCTACCGAAACCACGCTAATTGCTGTAAATAAGGCCATGTTTTTTGAGATGGCGATTACTAAAAGGTCGATGATGAAAAAAGAGACAATCAGGAATGATAATATAAAGCTTCTTACACTAATATTTTTAAGCATGGGGGCACCAACAATACTTCGCGAGGGATAATATTCTTATAGCATTCGAAAATAACTTTTTCACCCCGAATTTGATCGTAAGACATGTTTAGCTTACCTTCACTTAAATTTAACTTAAGGGCGACATTAAAATCCAAAAACCCAGAGATACAGCAAATTTTAAAGTTAAGATATCTAAATAACTTGTCATATCAGGAGGTAATCCGCCATACAAAAAGCAGCTTTACATCTCTATAATTTAATCCATCACGCCACTTAAATTATATTTAAGCCGTGCTAAAATGATTCATAACCCTAAAGTTGTTTATGTGAATGCCGATAATAATAATTTACTTTTAATTCAACTTAAATAGCAGTATAAATAATAAATACTTCCAACAACATAAATTCGCCAGGTTAGCTGCTAGAATAAAAATTAGAATTAACTCTTTCCTTTTCAGCGGGCGTGAAATGCATAATGCTTTATGTATCGTGGGATCCCATACTTATCGGTATTTCTTTTGTTGTGGCGTTCATTGCCTCATTTGTGGCGTTGGATAGCGCCAGCAAAATTTTTTCATCCACCGTTCGCGGCGCGCTGTTCTGGCGACTCTGTGGCGGTGCGACACTAGGCATGGGAATCTGGTCAATGCATTTTGTTGGTATGCTGGCGATGCGCATGCCTATCGTGATGCATTACGACCTGGTGTTAACCATTGCTTCATTCGTTGTTGCCTTAATTGCCGCAACACTGGCCATCAACGTTGTTGTCAGCGAAGAGATACTGCCCTTTAAACGTCTTATCCTGGCGACCTGTTTATTGTGTCTGGGCATAGTGGGAATGCATGCTCTCGGTATGGCCGCCCTCACCGATTACGTCACTCTCTACTGGAACACGCCGCGTCTCATCCTCTCTGTAACCATTGCTTTTTTTTCCTCCGGTTTTTCGCTATGGCTTGCCTTTGTTCGCCAGGTCAACCATCACGGCGCATTTATCTATCGGGTTTTCGCTGGTCTCGTTCTCGGTATCACGATATGCGCCATGCATTATGTGGCGATGAGCGCCGTTGAGTTTAGCAATGGTAAAGACAGCGCTGGAATTATTGTTCGCAGTACTGCCTATTACTCTACGCATACCAGCGTGAGCGAAGCCGGTCTTTCAATTTGGGTCTCGACCTCCACGCTGATTGTACTGGGAATAATGCTGTTTATTTCACTCATTGACTCCCAGATCCGCACCTCGCGACTCACAGAGAGCCTGCGTCAGTTAAACCATCAACTGGAGATGCAGGCCCATTTCGACCCCCTGACCAACCTGGCAAATCGGATCCAATTCGATATTTTACTGGATGCTTGCCTTGCCAGCGCAGCAGCCCAGCGGCAGCGATTTGCCGTATTGTTTATGGATCTTGACCGTTTTAAGCAGGTCAATGATGCCTTTGGACACCACATTGGCGATTTATTATTGAAGTCCGTCGCCGTAAGACTTTCGACCTGCGTCAATGCAAAAATGACGCTGGCGCGCCTTGGGGGCGATGAGTTTATTTTGCTGGTACCTGATTGTATAGATGAGGAAATCACCATACTGGCAAAAAGACTGGTAGACACTATTCATTTTCCATTTTACGAACAAGGGCATGTCATAAACGTGTCATTAAGTGTGGGCATCAGTTTTTATCCCCTGCACGGTGACACCGTTCAGGATCTGAAATTTAAAGCGGACGCCGCGATGTATCGTGTCAAACAAAATGGGCGTAATGGCTGGGAAGTCTGGCATCCGGCAATAACTCACAATGCGGCAAACACTCCTTTTTTCCTCTCTGATATATCAATCAATCAAAAGTAAAATTTGCTTATTGCAACGATACATATCAATTCACATTTTTTTGCGTTAGATTTTCCTCAAGCCTGATAATAAAACTGCCGAAAACGCTATTATTCGATAAGTTACAAAGACTAAAGCGACGCGCACGATAAGGGGATAAATCCATGCTTACAGATCGCCTGGATGCGCTAAACCTGTTGACAACACCCGTTTGGGTGATTTCACCTGAAACAGAAGAATTGCTCTTCACCAACGCAGTGGCGAAGAAATTGACCGCTGAGCGTTCAGTACGGGAATTGCGAACCGGTACATATTCGGCATATGCACATCACAGCCTGGCCATGTACCTGCCAGGTCTCAGGAATCAACACAATATTATCGAAGTCTGGACTGTTCACATGGATGGCGAAGAGGTGAGTTTAAGTTGTAAAGCCTCCCTGCGCGAAATCAGTGGCATAGGTGAAGTGATATTTTTTGAAGGATTATCCTCGGGAACATCCGCCAGAGTTAAAGCCAGCCGCTCAACAACATACCGCCATCGCAAACAGGGCTTTTATGCCCGTTTTTTCTATACCAACTCCGCACCTATCCTGCTTATCGACCCCGCCAGAGATGGCCTGATCGTTGATGCCAATCTCGCTGCACTGCGTTTTTACGGCTACTCGTACGATGAGATGTGCCAAAAACACACCTGGGAGATCAACACCCTCGGACGTGGTATTTTGCCAGTGATGGCTGAAATCGCCCATCTGCCTGGCGGCCATAAGCCGCTCAATTTTGTACATAAGCTGGCTGATGGCTCAACCCGCCATGTTCAGACCTATGCTGGCCCGGTTGAAATCTATAATGACCGACTGATGCTATGCATTATTCACGATATCACTGAGCAGAAACGCCTTGAGCAGGAACTGGAATATGCCGCGCACCGCGATTTACTCACCGGTTTACTCAATCGCCGACAGTTCTACCATCTGACTGAACAGATTATGCCGACCGCGTTCGATTTCAACCTGTTGCTGGTCGATACCGACCACTTTAAACGCATCAATGATCAATACGGGCATCAGAAAGGTGATGAAGTCCTGATACAACTTTCCCGCACGCTTGAGCAACATTGCCGTCACGGAGATTATGTTTTCCGCTGGGGCGGCGAAGAGTTTCTGTTGCTGTTGCCCCATACGACAGAGGAAACCGCTGTTGGCATCGCTGAACAGTTACGTCAGGCCGTCGCCAGTATCAATATTCCCCAACTTCCGGGATGCACTGTAAGTATTGGCGTGGCTCGCCATCTGGCGGGAGAATCGCTGGACGATCTGTTTAAGCGTGTGGATGAAGCGCTGTACCGTGCAAAAAACAGTGGGCGTAATAAAGTGCTGGCAGCCTGAATTCGTGACAAAAAAATGCGCCCTTGCGAGGGCGCTTTTCAACGATGGGCGTTATTTAGTGGATGCCCATCCGCCAGGCAAAATCGATCTCTTCTTTTAGCTCGCTATGCGAGAGCGTCAGCAAATCCGCGAATTCCAGCCTGAGTTGTTTTAATTTCTTAAGGTATTGCGCAGGCGTCAATCCGCTTTTATCGCGACGGAGATATTCAATTGCCAACTGAGTGGGGTCTAATTCGGTGTGCATATAATCCTCATGTGTGGTTAAAACATAATCACTATAACACATTATTTCGACCATTTTTTGACCAAAGTCGTATGCGCGTTCGTCTCCACGCTTCACATTCCTTCGATGGCAGGCATCGGCCTATGGGTAAACGGGGAAAATGCGGCGCTGGCGCTGCATAAGCGCCAGCGGAGATGTCGAAAGACGTTATACCCGTCAGAAAACTCAGTGCTTAATCAAATACATTGTGCGTGTATACGCCACATCTTCCGGGTTAGTGATGGGATAGCCTTTAAGCCATGGCTTAATCAGGCGACCATTGGTGTATTGATAGATAGGAATGATGGGTGCTTTTTCCGCGATGATCTTCTCAGCCGTATTGTAATCCGCATTACGGGCTTCAGCCTGTGTCTCCTGCGCAGCCTGATTCATGACCTTGTCATATGCCGGATCGTTAAAACGCGCGATGTTGCCACTATGGGTAGATGTTAACAGCGACAGAAAGGTAGACGGTTCATTGTAATCCCCCACCCATGAGGCGCGGATAACATCAAAGTTGCCGGTATTACGGCTATCGATATACGTTTTCCACTCCTGGTTTTGCAGTTTGACATCAATGCCCAGATTCTTTTTCCACATCGATGCCACCGCAATCGCGATTTTCTGATGCGTTTCGGAGGTGTTATACAATAACGTCAATTCCAGCGGACGTTGTGGGCCATAGCCCGCGGCCTGGAGCAGGGTTTTCGCCTGGGCATTGAGCTCCGCCTGGCTCATCTTTTCCAGCGCCGAAGGCTGTGGTTTAAAGCCTGCGGTAACGTCCGGTGTGAATCGCCAGGCCGGTTTTTCCCCGGTTCCCAGCACCTTCTCAGCCATCACGCGGCGGTCTACGGTCATACTCAGCGCCAGACGTACGCGCGGATCGGCTGTCGGTCCTTTTTGCGTATTAAGGGCATAGTAATAGGTGCCGAGCTGCGGCGGGGTATAAACCTGGCCGGGAATCTCCTTGAGCAATTTCTGGTACTGATTTTTCGGGAAGGACTCCGTGATATCAATTCCCCCGGCAAGATAGCGATTTGTCGCCGCCGTTTCCTGATTGATCGGTACAAATGTCACTTTCTGAATGACGGTTTTACGGTTATCCCAGTAATGGGTATTCGGTTTGAGTTCAATTTTCTCATTCACCACCCGGTTTTCCAGCACATAAGCGCCATTGCCGACCAGGTTGCCTGGACGCGTCCAGTCAGCGCCGCTTTCAACATTGGCTTTCTGCACCGGGTAAAACGCAAAATTCGCAGCAAGGTTCGCAAACCATGGCAACGGCTTATCGAGTTGCACCCGCAACGTATGGGCATCGACCGCCGTCACGCCAAGTTTATCCGGCGTCGCCTTGCCATCAACGATATCCTGCGCGTGGGTGATTCCTGCAAGCGCCGCAAACCAGGCAAAAGGTGACGTTGTTTTCGGATCGACCAGGCGCTGCCAGCTATAAACAAAATCTTGTGCGGTGACCGGCGTGCCGTCGGACCATTTTGCATCATTACGCAGGGAGAATGTCCAGACGCGGTTATCGCTGGTCTGCCATTTGGTGGCCACGCCAGGGATGATGTCGCCTTTCTCATTCTGATTGACCAGGCCTTCGTACAGATCGCGAATGACCTGAATCTCCGGCAGCCCTACCGCCTTCGCCGGGTCAAGCGATGCGGGTTCGTCTTTAATATGGCGAACCAACTCCTGTTTCTGAGCCAGCACTGTGCCCTGCGGAACATCCGCAGCCCAGGGCGATGAGGAAAAACCACAGAGTAAAAGCGCACAACTGAGCAACGAGACAGGATGCTTCATGAGATCCCCTTTTATGTTTTGAAGCAAAACGAAAGATGAGGTAATTATTTGTTTTAGAAAGAGCGAATGCAAATTTTCGTCGATGGAAAGTTGACGGCTATTCCTTTTTGCCTGAATACAGCAATAATTTGCCCAGGCGAGAAATATGCCCAACACTTGCAATAAGCCAACCAGAATAAGGATGACTATGCCTGCTTCACGCCCACGCCCGGAACGGGGCGCCTTTCCTTCCGGTAGCGAATATTACGGACACTCTCTGTTAGGTGCCCCGCTCATTTGGTTTCCGGCAACCGAAGCTTCACATGCCAGCGGGCTTATCATTGCGGGAACCCATGGTGATGAAAACTCTTCTATTGTGACGCTTTCCTGCGCCTTGCGGACATTGAAACCAGAACTTCGTCGACACCATGTTGTGCTGGCCGTCAATCCGGATGGTTGCCAGCTTGGCCTGCGTGCGAATGCCAGCGGCGTGGATTTGAATCGTAATTTTCCGGCCGCAAACTGGAAACCCGGCGAAACGGTTTATCGCTGGAACAGCGCCGCCGAAGCGCGTGATGTGGTGTTATCGACAGGTGATGCCCCCGGCTCCGAACCCGAAACTAAAGCATTGTGCCAGTTGATTCACCAGGTCCGCCCCGCCTGGGTGGTGTCGTTTCACGATCCGCTGGCCTGTGTGGAAGATCCACGCAACAGCGCCTTTGGTCAGTGGCTGGCGCAGGCGTTTAATTTACCGCTGGTCACCAGTGTCGGCTACGAAACACCCGGCTCTTTCGGTAGTTGGTGCGCAGATATGAATTTGCACTGCATCACACTGGAATTCCCGCCAGTTTCAGCCGATGAAGCCAGCGAGAAATACCTCAGCGCGATGACAGCGCTACTGCGTCATGATGTGGAGAGATGAAGCTGACCAGGGGTGAATTGCAGCGACGGTTCGACATCTACCGCAAGCCAGGTAGGGCCGTCGAGATCGGCAAAGCGAACCTCACCCACCAAAGGTAGTGCCGCGGCAATGGCGCGTGAAGTACAGATCATGCAGCCCAACATCAGGCCAAAACCCTGCTCGTGCGCCGCACGGGCTAACGCCAGCGCTTCTGTCAACCCGCCGGTTTTATCGAGCTTGATATTAACCATCTCATAGCGCCCCGCCAGCGCGGCGAGATCCCGTTGCGTGTGGCAACTTTCATCGGCACAGATGGGCAAAGGATGGATAAAGTTATCCAGCGCGGCATCATCGCCTGCCGGAAGAGGCTGTTCGAGCATTGCCACGCCAAGATCGGCCAGAAGCTGGCAACGGGCAGCAAGACCTTCACTTTGCCAGGCCTCATTGGCATCAACGATCAACGTGGCTTCCGGTGCAGCGGCACGTATTGCCACCAGCCTTTCGCTGATCAAATGATCGTCAAGCTTCACCTTAAGCAACCTTGCCCCCGTCTCCCACAGCGCCGAGGCACTGGCGGCCATTTGCTCAGGCGTACCGATGACCACGGTTTGCGCAGTAGTGACTGTGGCGGGCAATGTCACTCCCACATACTGCCCGAGCGTCATTCCCTGTCGCCGGGCTTCCAGATCCCAAAGCGCACAGTCGACGGCGTTACGCGCCGCACCTGCAGGAAGCAGTGTCTGGAGTTCTTCACGGGTCAAACGATTTTCCAGTTGCGGCAGGATCGTCATAATCTGCGCAATCACCGAAGCCTCGCTCTCGCCATAACGGGGATATGGCGTGCATTCACCTACGGCTTTGACGCCGTCTTCTTCCAGTTCAACAACCACTACCCGAGCCTCGCTGCGCGCACCTCGAGCAATGACAAATGGCGTGTGTAACGGCCAGGTTTCATCATAAACCTTAACGCTTCTCATCCCTTTCTCCTCTGCCGCCTTTTCCACGATTATAGATGTGAAATTAGGTTTGCCGTGGTCCTTGCTTTCAGAATACACTAGCGACGAAGTTAACTATATGTAAACAGGAAGATATATATGTCACAGCTTGTCCATTTCCAGGGTAATCCAGTTTCCGTTGCCGGTAAGATTCCGCAGGTCGGTTCCAAAGCCGCACCGTTCTCTCTCGTGGCGAAAGACCTGTCTGACGTTGCATTAAGCCAGTTTGCAGGAAAACGTAAAGTTCTGAACATTTTCCCGAGCATTGATACCGGCGTATGCGCCGCATCTGTGCGTAAATTTAACGAATTGGCAACAGGCGTAAACGACACTGTCGTTCTGTGCATTTCCGCTGACCTGCCATTCGCCCAGTCTCGCTTCTGCGGTGCGGAAGGTCTGAGCAATGTGATCACCCTCTCCACGCTGCGTAACGCTGAGTTTCTGGAAAACTACGGTGTGGGCATTTCCGAAGGCGCGCTGAAAGGTCTGGCGGCACGAGCTGTGGTGGTCATTGACGAAAACGACAATGTCATTTTCAGCCAACTGGTGAATGAAATCACCAACGAGCCTGACTATGCTGCCGCACTTGAAGTGCTGAAAGGCTAATAAAGTCTGCCCGGTAACGCGCTTTTTACCGGGCAATTCGTATTACTCGTCACCCTTCTTCTGGCTCAAACCATATTCCCGTAGTTTATTCGCGATCGCCGTATGCGAGACGCCAAGGCGCTTTGCCAGCTTACGCGTGCTGGGGAAACTGCGATAAAGCTGTGTCAGTACCGAGCGCTCAAAGCGGCTGGTGATCTCATCAAGCGACCCTTCCATCGCATCTTCGCCGACAGGCAGGGTAGCGGCATCAAAGTCCGGCAGCAGAATATCCTGTGAGCGTAGCTCGTAGCCTTCCAGTTGGGTAAGCGCACGGTAAATCGCGTTTTTCAACTGACGAACGTTGCCCGGCCAGCCATAACGGGTCAGAACATTACCCAGATCGGCCGACAATTTAGGCCGGGGAACGCCCTGCTCATCGGCAAAACGGGCAACAAAGAGTTCGGTCAGCGGCATGATATCCTGCGGACGCTCCCGCAACGGCGGTAGATTCAGCGTCAGAACATTCAGGCGATAATAGAGATCTTCGCGGAACATCCCCTTTTGCACCAGCTCCACCAGGTTGCGCTGGGTGGCGCAAATCACCCGCACATCGACGTGTACCTCATGGTCTTCCCCAACCCGGCGGAAAGTCCCGTCATTGAGAAAACGCAGCAGTTTAACCTGCATTCGCGCCGACATTTCGCCGATTTCATCCAACAACACAGAACCGCCATTCGCCTGTTCAAAAAAACCCTTTTTCCCTTCCGGGGCATGGCCAAACAGTTCACTTTCGACGGCATCTTCCGGAATCGACGCGCAGTTCAGCGCCAGGTAGGGTTTCGCCGCACGCGGACTGGCCATATGACAGGCTCGGGCCAGCAAATCTTTACCCGTCCCCGTGTCACCGGTAATCAGTAGCGGTGCCGTAAGTGTTGCCAGCTTCCGGGCCTGCTCCATCACCTGGCGCATCTTCGGACTGACGGCGACAATCTGGCTGAAAGCGCCCAGATCCTGTTGCGAAAGGTTTTGTAACTGACGTCCCATTCGGACGGTGGAACGCAGCATCACCACCGCGCCGGTCAGAACCGGTTCGCCGGATTCGCCTTCCAGATGGACCGGGGTGATTTCCATCAGGAAATTTTGCCCATTAATGGCAACATGTTCGCTATGAGAGTTGTGCGGGTTGCTTTCCAGCCAGCGCGTGAAATTGAAACCGGAAATGAGCTGTACCGCGTTGTGATTGCGCAGTTTGCTCTGGTCCAGCGCAAATAGCTGGCAACTCGCCGGGTTCGCCAGTTCAATCTTCCCTTTCATATCCAGCGATAAAACGGGTTCCGGCAGCGCCTCCAGCACCGCGCTCAGCGCACGATGCTCACGCTCGGAAGGCATCCACAGCACGGTGCGCACGTCGGTTACGCCAGGGATACGGCGGATCTCTGCCATCAGGCTGCTGAATGTATTGAACTCCAGAGCAGCAAAATTCAGGTAGATGCGCCCGACAGGGTCTATCTCGATTCCGCGTAAATCAATGCCGCGTAACACCAGTAAATCCAGCAGTTCGCGTGTCAGACCGAGTCGGTCTTCACAAAAGACTTCAAGACGCATGGAAATATCACCCCAGATAATCAACGAATGCCGGGATAATATGTCAGTTCCTCTCTGGCAGGAAGATGTCTGTCAAGAAATATTGACAGCATGGCGGAAAAGTGGGCGCTGTGCCGTAAAGTTAAACGCGCAGCGCGCAATTTATAGTCCAACAAGGCTTTCCAGGGGAATGCCAAACTGACAGTGGAGTTTTCGAATCATCGGTAACGTCAGATTGCGCTTACCGTTCAGAATTTCGTATACCCGGTTCGATTTGCCAATTGCAGACTCCAGATCGCTGACGGTCAATCCTTGCTGCTCCATCCTGAATTTTATGGCTTCAATCGGATCAGGAGGATCGATTGGATAATGTTTTTTTTCATACTCTTCGATAAGCAAACACATCACCTCAAAGTAATCACCCTCAGGTGTGTTCATTTGAGGTTCATTGTCGAACATAGGGGCAACCGCTTTTAACGCGGCTTCGTAATCCTGTTCCGTTTTGATTAACTTGATTTGCATACAGATTACCCTCGTTCAACGTTGTCTGCATCGACAACATCATATTCATGATGTGTGCCTATAAATTTCACAAACACCCAGCCTCGTTGATACGCAATCGAGACAATTAAAACGGTAGTCGTTACCTTTAATGTTGAACACGACCCTCCGGTTTTTGAGGATGCTTGCACTACGGTATTGAGATTTAATGTCTGCAGGCGTTTTCCATTCAGCCTGCTGAACCTCATCGTGCCATGCTTTTAAGGACTGTTCCGCATCCGGATGTGTCGTCCAAAAATCTCTGAGCGCTTTGATGGATATGATCTTCATTGAATTATCCCTGTCCCATCGTGGGACCCTATCCATTTTATCCCAAAATGGGACTTCTGTAAAAACAACCACAGTAAACTTAACGGCAAGAGAGAACTATCCATCTCGCTTCGACGCTTTGCCTTTTTGCACCGTCTCTTTGAGCTGCACCACCAACTGACGACGAAAATCGCCAAGACGCGGTTTGTCATCGCCAAGCCACGGTAACGGGCGGCACAGTTCCATGGCTTTGATGCCTAATCGGGCAGTCAACAGGCCAGCGCCAATCCCCTGCGCGGCACGGGCGGAAAGACGTGCGGCAAGGTCTTGCGACATCCAGTCCATGCCCACTTCACGCACCATTTCACTGGCGCCGGCAAAGGCAATATTGAGCAGCACCAGGCGAAACAGACGCAGTCGACTGTAATACCCCAGCTCAATACCATAAAGCGTGGCAATGCGGTTAATCAGACGCAGATTGCGCCAGGCGATAAACGCCATATCCACCAGCGCAAGCGGACTGACGGCAATCATTAATGTTGACTCAGCCGCGGAGCGACTGATTTCACGCCGCGCCTGGTTATCCAATACAGGCTGGACGATATGGGCATACAGCGAGACCACTTCCCTGTCATTTTGTGTCTCATGAATCGCAGCATACCAGCGCTGGAGTGCAGGATGCGCATGGTCTAGCCCGGCCTGGCGCGCCAGATTTTCACAAAATGCGCGCCCTTTCCCTGTACCGTGGCTGTGAAGCAGTTCCCGCGCCTCGTCTCGTGCCTGGGCTCGCTGCCGCAATCGCCATAGCCGACGCCACTCCGTCGCCACAGACCCAACGCCCGCACCGACAATCAATGCACCAGCGGCACACCCGCCCATGGCGACCCAGTCCTGAGTTTGCCAGGCATTCATCGCCCATTGCACGCCCTGACCGACAACGCTTGCGCCAAACAGCGCCATCCCGGTGAGCACCATTTTGCGCCACAGGCTGCGTTTCGGGTGCAGCGCCGCTTCTACTGCGGCTTCTGCCGGGCCTTCTTCGCGGATCTCGTCGGGATTGACTGGCGCGAAGTTATCAGCCAGATCGTCGCTGAATGTTTGCGCGGCCTTGACCTGCATGACGGTCTCCGCTTCCAGCGGCCCGGCAAAATCGATACGCGGTTTGAGGGGTTCACTCATCGCAATTTATCTCCCAATAAAAATTCCAGCGCAGCGTCCAGACGGATATGCGGCAATGGCTTATCCACATCCAGCGCCTGAGGGCGGAAGGACTCAAACTGAAACCCTTGTTTTTCCCAGAATGCCTGGCCTGGCAGACGCGCCGGCACCTCACCGGGGTAAAATGTCAGGGGAGAATCATCGCTCAGCCGGTGGCCACGTAAGGCGGGAATTTTCTCGCCATTAACATCAATCAAGCCACTCTGTGTCGCCTGGACAGAGGCCAGACCAACGCAGTCCATGCTGATCCCTTCAAACGCGGCGTTTTGCCACGCATCCTGAATCAGTTGCTGGAGCAACGACACCATATTGGCATGCTGGTCGAGCGTGACATGATCCGCCTTTGTGGCGGCAAATAGCAGCTTATCGATAACCGGCGAGAACAGACGGCGAAACAGCGTCCGCTGACCGTAGTGAAAGCTTTGCATCAGTTGCGTCAGCGCCAGACGCATATCATTAAAGGCTTGTGGCCCGCTGTTGAGCGGTTGCAGGCAATCCACCAGCACAATCTGGCGGTCAAAACGCAGGAAGTAATTTTTATAAAAATCCTTCACCACATGTTCGCAATAGTAGTTAAACCGCTCGCGCAGCATGCCCGCGTTAGTGTGTTTGCCCGCCTGCGCCAGTCTGGCTTCCCCCGTTTCGTCCACATTGGGCCATGGGAAAAATTGCAATGCAGGTGCGCCGGCCATATCACCGGGCAGAACAAAACGCCCCGGCTGAATAAAATGCAGCCCTTCGCGTTTGCACTGATGCAAATAATCTGTCCAGGCAGCGGCAATGTCTGCCAGACGGTTTTCATCGGCAGGCGCTAAAGGATCCAGCCCTTCACACAAGGCCTGCCACTTCTGCGACCATTCGCCACGTTGTCCCTGTAACAGGCCGCGCATCTGTCGTGACCAGCTTAGATAATCCTGAGCCAGCATCGGCAAATCCAGCAGCCATTCCCCTGGATAATCGACAATTTCCAGATACAGCGTGGAGGTCTCTTTAAAATGGCGCAGCAGCGACTCCTGCGACCGGAAGCGCAGCGCGAGTCGAATCTCGCTGACACCGCGTGTCGGGGTTGGCCAGACGGGTGGCGTACCATAAAGCTGCGCAAGCCCTTCGTCATAGGTAAAACGCGGAATACCAAAATCACGTTGAGGAACGCGTTTAACACCAAGCAGCCGCTCTTCACGTACCGCGCTAAACAAGGGAAGCCGCGCGCCTGCGTGAACGTTAAGTAATTGATTCACCATTGCGGTGATAAACGCCGTCTTTCCGCTGCGACTAAGCCCCGTAACGGCTAACCGCAGATGGCGATCCATTCCCCGGTTTACCAGGGCATTAAGTTCATTTTTCCAGCGTTCAATCGTCATTCCGTGCCGCCATGAAATCAGAAAATTTATTCATAGGATATATGAGATGAGGTGCACTTCGGCAGATATCAACGGTAGCGAGGCGAATGCCCCGCCGCCAGAAGGTTTATTTGGAGGTAACGACAGGCTTATTCAGACCGGCTATACCGCCCATATTGATGACATGCTGGTAACCCATTTGCTGTAATGCCTCCTGGGCCAGCGTCGCCTGACGCCCGGAATTGCAGTACAGGTACAGGGTGTCCTCTTTTGCCAGTGGCGAGAAGGTTCCGGCCTGAATATCACTGAGCGGTATGTTCAGTGCGCCCTGAATATGTTCGTGCTGATACTGCTCCGGGATCCGTACGTCGATCCAGTGCTCCGCGGCAAAAGTGGGTGTGCTGGCAGCGAGCGCAGCGGCGATAACCGTTTGTTTTAACATCTTTCCTTCCTTTGGTTTTGTTAATTCCTTCGCCAACTATACGCCCGGCCACAACCCGGTTGTAGCGCTGTTATCGCATTTTGCGCACGGGTTACTTCATAAAGCGTTTCGAGAATCGGCTCGCCGCGCGATTGAGCAACGGTTCAAGCGCAAAAGCCAACAACATTTTTACCGGGCGGCGCGCCACCGATTTCACCGCCCAGCCTGCAACTCCTGCCGGGCCATAGCGCAACGCGGCCAGCAGGACAACTTTCCCGGCGATTTTCATCCCCGGTTTAACTTTCTGTGTGGCCTGTCGCCAGGTTGCCATTGCCTGATACCTCTTCATTAAAGCTGTCGGAAACGACTGCGCAGAGAGAACGTGTCGGAGGTGACATAACGCTCCATCTGGCGCAGACGACGCTCACCGGCTTCCAGTTCCGCGTCCACGGCATCCAGAAGCTGGCTGCTGGTTGGTGTATTTTCGGCATCCACTGCGCTCTCCGGCATCGGGTCCAGAACGAAGGTCATAACGATATAGACCACCACAACCGGGAAAAATAGCCCGAACAGCATGGCCAGCACTGTTATCAAACGGATCA
Organism: Citrobacter sp. UYEF32; assembly: GCF_040546205.1. NCBI lineage: Bacteria > Pseudomonadati > Pseudomonadota > Gammaproteobacteria > Enterobacterales > Enterobacteriaceae > Citrobacter > Citrobacter sp. UYEF32. Next base: position 436,291 of record NZ_JBEPNI010000005.1, read on the forward strand.
ACTTCACTGGTACATCCAGGTAATGCGCAACGCCGGCGCACACCCCTTTCACCATGCCTTCCTGTGGGATACGCCATAATTTTTTATTGCTGTTTAAACCTGCCATCAGCGATCTCTCCAGTTCGGATGCTCTGCATCAAGAATGTCTTCCAGCGCCTGAATACGTTCACGCATTCGCCGTGCATCGTCGGTCAGTTGCACCAGCCGTTGCTGCTCACTTTGCGGTAGTTCACCGCGTGAGGTACGGTTGTTGTAATGGAGCCATAACCAGACCGGCAAAATAAACAGAACGAATAACGTCAGGGGAATGGCCAGAAAAAGCGCGCTCATGTGTACTCCTTACAGGTGATAATGGGGCGACATCTCCCGATGCCGCCTGCAATGTCTTGCAAAAATGTTATTGATTATCTTGTTTCATTTTTGCTTTCAGTTGCGCCAGTTGTTCGCTGATTTCGTCATCCGCTTTCAGTTCAGAGAACTGCTGATCCAGCGTTTTGTGTTTACCAAAACCATGACTTTCCGCTTCGGCTTCCATCTGGTCAATACGACGTTCGAAAGACTCAAAACGGGCCATCGCTTCATCAATCTTGCCGCTATCAAGCTGGCGACGCACATCGCGGGACGAGCTCGCCGCCTGGTGGCGTAAAGAGAGCGCCTGCTGGCGTGCGCGCGTTTCGCTGAGTTTGCTCTCCAGCTCGCCAATCTCTTTTTTCATCCGGGCGAGAGTTTCATCAACCTGCACCACTTCCTGCTCCAGCGTATCGATAAGCGCCGTCACTTTCTGCTTCTCGATCAGCGCCGCACGCGCCAGATCGTCTTTATCTTTGCGCAGAGCCAGCTCGGCTTTTTCCTGCCATTCAACCTGTTGCGCGGTCGCCTGCTCAACGCGGCGTACGAGCTGTTTTTTCTCTGCCAGCGCACGGGCTGAGGTTGAACGTACTTCGACCAGCGTGTCTTCCATTTCCTGAATCATCAGACGCACCAGCTTTTGCGGATCCTCAGCGCGCTCCAGCAGCGAGTTGATGTTGGCGTTCACGATGTCGGCAAAACGAGAAAAAATACCCATAATCTGTTCCTCTTAATTTCTGTAATCGGGCCTTGCCCTGCTATCAAGTATTACAATCTTCGTGCCAATTTTTTAATTTATTGATTTTAAAAGAAACACTCTATTTTACCGTTGCGCATTTTTAGTTTAGAGTGGTGAATAACGCTAACAAGTGGCGAAATTCATCATGGCTGAACAAAGAGACAATCTGCTGGGCGAGTCCAACAGCTTTATTGAGGTGCTGGAACAGGTTTCGCGTCTGGCGCCGCTCGATAAACCGGTACTTATCATCGGTGAACGCGGCACAGGGAAAGAGTTAATCGCCAACCGTCTGCACTATCTGTCGAGCCGCTGGCAAGGGCCGTTTATCTCCCTCAATTGCGCTGCCCTTAATGAAAATCTGCTTGATACCGAGCTGTTTGGTCATGAAGCGGGCGCCTTCACCGGTGCGCAAAAACGTCATCCAGGTCGATTTGAGCGCGCCGACGGCGGCACCCTGTTTCTTGATGAGCTTGCCACCGCCCCGATGCTGGTTCAGGAAAAACTGCTGCGCGTAATTGAATACGGTGAACTGGAGCGCGTCGGCGGCAGCCAGCCTCTGCAGGTGAATGTACGCCTGGTGTGCGCCACCAACGCCAACCTGCCGGAGATGGTTTATAAAGGCACTTTCCGCGCCGACTTACTGGACCGTCTGGCCTTTGATGTGGTGCAACTTCCCCCGTTACGCCAGCGCCAGAGCGATATCATGCTGATGGCCGATCACTTTGCCATCCAAATGTGCCGCGAACTTAAATTGCCGCTGTTTGCCGGATTTACAGAGCGCGCGCGCGAAACATTGATGCGTTATAACTGGCCGGGGAATATTCGCGAGCTTAAAAACGTCGTTGAACGCTCGGTTTACCGGCACGGGACAAGCGAAACGCCACTTGATGAGATCATCATTGACCCCTTTAACAACGAGACGCCAATCGTTGAAGCGGTTTTGCCTGAGTCGGGCGGTTTACCGACGCTGCCTGTCGACCTCCGCCAGTTCCAGCATCAGCAGGAACGCGAGTTACTGGTAAACAGCTTGCAGCAGGCAAAATTTAATCAGAAACGGGCGGCGGAGCTGTTGGGGTTGACCTATCACCAGTTGCGGGCACTGCTGAAAAAGCACCAGATAAGCTGAAATCGCTGACAATAACAGCAGTCGTTATCAGACATTTGTACGAAGCTATGGCAAGTGCGATACACTTTGCACATGAACCTAAAATCGTTGAATAAAACATGCGTCTGCTTTCCCCTTTCCTGCTAATCACCGCGAGCCTGTGGGCCGGTATTGCGCACTCTGCTTCACCGCAGGCGGCGACTGCCGATATTCGCGACAGTGGCTTCGTTTATTGCGTCAACGGGCAAGTGAGCACATTTAATCCACAGAAAGCGGGCAGCGGCCTGATTGTCGATACGCTGGCAGCGCAACTTTATGACCGCCTGCTGGACGTTGACCCCTATACCTACCGCCTGGTGCCCGAACTGGCGGAAAGCTGGGAAGTGATGGATAACGGTGCGACCTACCGCTTCCACCTGCGTGATGGCGTTGCTTTCCAGACGACGCAGTGGTTCAAGCCCAAACGTAATTTCAACGCAGACGACGTCGTTTTTACCTTTCAGCGCATTTTTGATCGCGACAACCCCTGGCATAACGTTAACGGCACCAACTTCCCATATTTCGACAGTCTGCAATTCGCTGATTCTGTGCAAAGCGTGCGTAAGCTCGATAGCCACACCGTCGAGTTTCGTCTGCGCCAACCAGACGCCTCCTTCTTATGGCATCTGGCGACTCACTACGCCTCGGTGATGTCTGCGGAGTATGCGGCAATGCTGGCAAAATCCGACCGTCAGGAACTTCTTGATCGCCAGCCCGTCGGCACCGGACCGTTCCAGTTAGCAGAGTACCGCGCCGGGCAGTATGTCAGGTTACAACGTCACGCCCATTTTTGGCGTGGCACACCGCTGATGCCACAAGTGGTGGTGGATCTGGGTTCCGGTGGTACAGGCCGACTCTCGAAATTATTGACCGGTGAGTGCGATGTGCTGGCCTGGCCTGCCGCGAGTCAGTTAACCATTTTGCGTGACGACCCGCGCCTGCGCCTGACCCTGCGTCCGGGCATGAATATCGCCTATCTGGCGTTTAATACTGATAAAGCGCCGCTCAATAACCCGGAAGTTCGCCATGCGCTGGCCTTATCGATTAACAACCAGCGCCTGATGCAGTCCATCTATTACGGCACGGCCGAAACGGCGGCATCGATTTTACCACGCGCGTCCTGGGCTTATGACGGTGAAGCCAGGGTTACCGAATACGATCCGGAGAAAGCGCGAAAACGTCTTAAAGAGCTGGGGCTGGAAAACCTGACGCTGCATTTATGGGTGCCGACCACGTCGCAGGCCTGGAACCCCAGTCCGCTCAAAACAGCAGAACTGATTCAGGCCGATATGGCGCAGGTTGGCGTGAAGGTGGTGATTGTTCCCGTTGAAGGCCGTTTCCAGGAGGCGCGTCTGATGGACATGAACCATGACCTCACCCTCTCTGGCTGGGCAACCGACAGTAATGATCCGGACAGTTTCTTTCGTCCGTTATTGAGCTGCGCGGCTATCGATTCCCAAACCAATTTCGCCCACTGGTGTAACCGCGAATTTGACAGCGTCCTGCAAAAAGCGCTGGCGTCGCAGCAGCTTGCCTCGCGCATTGATGCCTACGATGAGGCGCAAAACATTCTGGCGCAGGAACTGCCGGTACTGCCGCTCGCCTCATCGCTTCGTCTGCAGGCCTATCGCTACGATATTAAAGGGCTGGTGCTGAGCCCGTTTGGCAGCGCCTCGTTTGCCGGGGTGACGCGGGAAAAAGAAGAAGAGGTGAAAAAACCATGATCATTTTTACCTTACGCCGCCTGTTGCTCCTGCTGGTGACGCTCTTTCTGCTGACTTTTATCGGCTTTAGTTTGAGCTATTTCACCCCCCATGCGCCATTGCAGGGCGCCTCGCTGTGGAACGCCTGGGTTTTTTGGTTTAACGGGCTACTGCACTGGGATTTTGGCGTGTCGAGCATCAATGGTCAGTTGATTTCTGAACAACTGAAAGAGGTTTTCCCGGCAACCATGGAACTGTGCATCCTCGCCTTTGGCTTTGCCTTGCTGGTGGGTATTCCCATAGGCATGATGGCAGGCATTATGCGCAATAAGTGGCAGGATAAATTGATAAGCGCCATCGCCCTGCTCGGCTTCTCCATTCCTGTATTCTGGCTGGCGCTGCTCTTAACACTGTTCTTCTCGCTGACTCTGGGCTGGCTGCCGGTTTCTGGCCGCTTCGATCTGCTCTACGAAGTGAAGTCTGTTACCGGGTTCGCTATCCTCGATGCATGGCTTTCTGATTCGCCGTGGCGTGACGAGATGATTATCAGCGCCATCCGTCATATGGTGTTGCCGGTTCTGACACTCGCGGTTGCTCCAACCACCGAAGTCATTCGTTTAATGCGTATCAGCACCATTGACGTTTTCGACAAAAATTATATTAAGGCCGCCGCCACGCGTGGTATGTCACGCCTGACTATTTTGCGCCGCCACGTTCTGCATAATGCCCTGCCGCCGGTCATCCCACGCCTGGGATTGCAGTTTTCGACCATGCTGACGCTGGCGATGATTACCGAAATGGTCTTCAGTTGGCCAGGCCTGGGGCGCTGGGTCATCAACGCAATCCGCCAGCAAGATTATGCGGCAATTTCTGCCGGGGTAATGGTGATAGGCTCACTGGTTATCATCGTGAACGTGCTTTCTGACATTCTGGGCGCACTGGCGAACCCGTTGAAACATAAGGAATGGTATGCCTTACGATAGCGTCTATAGCGAAAAGCGCCCGCCCAGCACCCTGCTCACCGCGTGGCGAAAATTCTATGGCGACACGCCGGCAATGATCGGCCTGTACGGCTGTGCGGCGCTGGCGGTGTTATGCGTGTTCGGTGGCTGGTTTGCGCCCTACGGCATTGATCAGCAATTTTTGGGCTACCAATTGTTGCCGCCGTCCTGGTCACGCTATGGCGAGGTCTCTTTCTTTCTCGGCACCGATGACCTGGGGCGCGATGTGTTAAGCCGTTTACTGAGCGGCGCGGCCCCCACTGTCGGGGGCGCGTTTGTGGTGACGCTCGCCGCCACGCTCGTTGGGCTGGTGTTGGGCGTCTTCGCCGGGGCGACCCATGGTCTGCGCTCAGCGGTACTAAACCATATTCTCGACACCCTGCTCTCTATTCCGTCGCTGCTGTTGGCCATCATTGTGGTGGCCTTCGCCGGGCCGCACCTTTCTCATGCCATGTTTGCCGTATGGCTGGCGCTCCTGCCGCGCATGGTGAGGTCGGTTTACAGCCTGGTGCATGATGAACTGGAAAAGGAGTATGTTATTGCCGCCCGTCTTGATGGCGCATCCACGCTGAATATTCTGTGGTTTGCCGTGCTGCCAAACATGACCGCCGGGCTGGTCACCGAAATTACCCGTTCGCTGTCGATGGCCATTCTGGATATCGCGGCGCTGGGCTTCCTCGATTTAGGCGCACAGCTCCCTTCCCCGGAATGGGGCGCCATGCTCGGTGATGCACTGGAACTCATTTATGTTGCCCCCTGGACAGTAATGCTACCGGGTGCTGCAATTATGTTGAGCGTTTTGTTAGTCAATCTGCTGGGCGATGGTATTCGCCGCGCGATTAATGCGGGGGTGGAATAATGCCACTGCTGGATATTCGCAATCTGACCATTGAAGTGAAGACCGGTGACGATTGGGTTAAGGCCGTTGACCGGGTCAGTCTGACGCTGGCCGAAGGGGAAATCCGCGGTCTGGTGGGTGAATCCGGTTCAGGTAAGAGCCTTATCGCCAAAGCCATTTGCGGGGTGACGAAAGAGAACTGGCGGGTGACCGCCGACCGTATGCGTTTTGATGATATCGATCTGATGCGGCTTTCCGCGCGCGAGCGGCGCAAGCTGCTTGGCCATAACGTCTCCATGATTTTTCAGGAGCCGCAGTCGTGTCTCGACCCGTCTGAACGAATTGGCAAACAGTTGATGCAAAATATCCCCGGCTGGACGTGGAAAGGCGGCTTCTTCCGTCGTTTTGGCTGGCGCAAACAGCGCGCTATTGAGCTGCTGCACCGGGTGGGCATTAAAGATCATAAAGACGCGATGCGCAGCTTCCCCTATGAGCTGACCGAAGGGGAATGCCAGAAAGTGATGATCGCTATCGCACTGGCCAACCAACCACGCCTGCTGATTGCCGATGAACCGACAAACGCCATGGAGCCGACAACGCAGGCGCAAATCTTCCGTCTGTTAACTCGACTAAACCAGAACAACAACACCACCATTTTGTTGATCAGTCATGACTTACAGATGCTGAGTAAATGGGCCGACCGCATTAATGTCATGTACTGTGGGCAAACCGTGGAGACCGCACCAAGCGAAGAACTGGTGACGACACCGCATCATCCTTATACCCAGGCGTTGATTCGCGCCATTCCTGATTTTGGCAGTGCCATGCCGCATAAAAGCCGCCTGAACACCATGCCGGGTGCCATTCCGTTGCTCGAACATCTGCCGATCGGCTGTCGCCTTGGGCCGCGCTGTCCTTATGCCCAGCGTAAATGTGTAGAAAGACCGCGTCTGAGTGGTGCGAAAAACCATCTGTATGCCTGTCATTTCCCGTTGAATATGGAGAGAGAGTGAGATGGTTGAAACGCTGCTCGAAGTGCGCAATCTAAGTAAGACGTTCCGCTATCGTACCGGGTGGTTTCGTCCACAAACCGTGGAAGCGGTTAAATCGCTCAGTTTTACCCTGCGTGAGAAGCAAACGCTGGCCATTATCGGCGAGAATGGCTCTGGCAAATCGACCCTGGCAAAGATGCTGGCAGGCATGGTGGAACCGTCCACCGGTGAGTTATTGATTGACGATCATCCTCTGCATTACGGCGACTATTCATTTCGTAGTCAACGTATCCGCATGATTTTCCAGGACCCGTCGACCTCGCTAAACCCGCGTCAGCGCATCTCGCAGATCCTCGATTTCCCGCTACGTCTGAACACAGACCTGGAGCCGGAGGCGCGGCAAAAACGCATCTATGAAACGTTGCGCATGGTTGGCCTACTGCCCGATCACGCCAGTTACTATCCTTACATGTTCGCGCCGGGGCAAAAACAGCGTCTGGGGCTGGCTCGCGCCTTAATATTGCGCCCGAAGGTGATTATTGCCGACGAAGCGCTGGCGTCGCTGGATATGTCAATGCGCTCGCAACTGATTAATCTGATGCTGGAATTACAGGAAAAACAGGGTATTTCGTATATTTATGTGACCCAGCATATCGGTATGATGAAACATATCAGCGATCAGGTTCTGGTGATGCATCAGGGTGAAGTGGTTGAACGCGGGAGTACCGCGAGCGTGCTGGCTTCGCCGCTTCACGATCTGACTAAGCGCTTGATTGCCGGACATTTTGGCGAGGCGCTGACCGCCGATGCCTGGCGGCAGGATCGCTGAGTAAAAAAGCCGCAGAATTCTGCGGCTTTTTTGTGCTCATCCCCATAAAATAATCCCAGGTATATAGCTTTCTGTACTGACTATTATTGGCCGACAATCCGGACGTGAACTTATCTGTTGAAATAGTAGGTAGCGTAAAATTGTATTTATTATTAGTGTTTATCGTTATAGCACAACTTACAGTGGACGCTATCGCTTGCACTGAGTTAAATATAATGATTAAAAATAAAAACCGCCACATAATGCTCTCCTTAGCTAATCCTTGTAGCGATTAACATACGACAATAATTCATCAAGAAAAGATATTAGCTCTTCTCAATCAACAGTACTTATTCCTGAGCGCAATTATGATCCTTTCCTTAAGATTAGGTCATGCTAAGACTGGTAATGCATCGTTTGATTAACTGTACGCCATATCCCACTTCCCGCTGGTTGGATGACCCGGAATGGTACTCTGGTGATATACTTTTGCGGTATCGAACTGTTAATGAGTCAGTCTTATACATATCCTTGGGCGTATCCTGCCATCACGGAAAAAACGTGACACCGACGGCGGCTGCTGGGATAATTCGATTTCGTTTTGATTTATGTTGAAATGGCAATCATAAGCTGTTGATTGTTAAAGTAAATAAAAGCAATGACTATAAGGATTAAAGCTATGGGTTTTCTTACCGGTAAGCGCATTCTGGTAACGGGTGTTGCCAGCAAACTTTCCATCGCCTACGGTATCGCGCAAGCTATGCACCGCGAAGGCGCTGAACTGGCGTTCACTTATCAGAACGACAAACTGAAAGGCCGTGTGGAAGAGTTTGCCGCTCAACTGGGTTCCAGCATCGTACTGCCGTGTGACGTTGCGGAAGATGCCAGCATCGAAGCCCTGTTCAGTGAACTGGTTAAAGTATGGCCGAAATTTGACGGTTTCGTTCACTCCATCGGTTTTGCGCCGGGCGACCAGTTGGACGGTGACTACGTAAATGCCGTAACCCGCGATGGCTTCAAAATCGCACATGACATCAGCTCCTACAGCTTTGTGGCACTGGCTAAGTCCTGCCGCGAAATGCTGAACCCAGGCTCCGCACTGCTGACTCTGTCCTACCTGGGCGCAGAACGTGCTATTCCTAACTACAACGTTATGGGTCTGGCAAAAGCCTCTCTGGAAGCGAACGTTCGTTACATGGCGAACGCGATGGGCCCGGAAGGTGTTCGTGTTAACGGTATCTCTGCTGGCCCGATCCGCACCCTCGCGGCATCTGGCATCAAAGATTTCCGTAAAATGCTCTCCCACTGCGAAGCAGTTACCCCGATTCGCCGCACCGTTACCATTGAAGATGTGGGTAACACCGCTGCGTTCCTGTGTTCTGACCTGTCCGCAGGTATTTCCGGTGAAGTTGTTCACGTTGATGGCGGTTTCAACATCGCTGCAATGAATGAGCTGGAACTGAAATAATCGCCCTCGCCCCCTGCCACAGGGGGCGCATTTCATTACCCCTTTTCCCCTTTGCATTCCCGCTTGTCCCCCACATCCTGCAGTCTGTGTGTTTTAACGTTATATATATCTTTCTGATATTTATTATCACGTAACATTCTTTCATCCCTTCCACCGCTTACGCCAGGATAAAACAGCGAAAAAGATCCGCGTACCAGCATAACGACGAGTCCGGATCGCCACTTTTAGACCAAGGAACGACCATGGAACAACGCCGTGTTTCCGGCAAAAGCCACTGGTATCATGAAACCCAGTCGAGCGCCCGTCAGGCTCAGGCGCTACCCTTAGTTCCCGAAGCAGCCACTGTTGACGACCCGTTTCTGTTAAACCTCACCCTGCCCGATGCATTAATTCAGGCGTGCAACAGTTGGCTGACGCCAGCACGAACACTGTACAAATTCCTGTTTCCCCAGCGCGTAACGGTCAATCGCCTGCATACATTCAGCGCCTACGACCGCCTGAGTACCGCACTGACTGTCGCTCAGGTATATGGCGTGCAGCGCCTGTGTAATCACTATGCCGCACGTCTGGCCCCCCTTCCCGGCCCGGACTCTTCGCGGGAGAGCAATCGACGTCTGGCGCAAATTACGCAATATGCCCGCCAGCTCGCGCTGTCACCTGGCGTTATTGACGCCCGTGCCCGCCAGCAGCTTGATGACGTGGGATTAACAGAATACGACATTATTTTGATGGGCCAGGTTATCGGTTTTATTGGTTTTCAGGCGCGCGCCATCGCCACTTTTCAGGCGCTACAGGGACAGCCTGTGCGCTGGATCCCCGGCATGGAAATGCAGCAAGAGGCCGAACATGCCTTGTTTGATGCAACGCAAGCACAGTGGACGCCAGGCATTGCGCCGGTGGATTTACGCACCGCCAGCGCACGTCAGATGGAGTCACTTGCCAACTGGCAACCGTTGCCTGCTTTTCAGCTTCTCGCGCCCGTACTGGCGCATGAGTACCCCTCACTGGATGCGCTGGGTGAAATTTATAGCGGCGCGCTCCCGGCGCTGGTGGACGACAACATTACACAACTGGTCACTCTCTACACTGCGCGAATTAATGGCAGCGTAAATTGCTTTAGCGAAGCCTGGCAACGCTGGCACGGTGATGATGACCTTGCCGAAGCGGTGCGGAGTGGTGATCGGGTACTGAAATGCCTCGGACAAACTCGCGAGAAAGAAGGTGCCATTGTGCAAGCTGTTCAGATGTTGACCTGCGCGCCCGACCGTTTTAGCCCGGCGCATTTTGCTCAGTTGAAAGAGAATGGCATTAACGAAGCATCAGCCATTGGATTGCTTATCTGGTGCGCGTTATGCGGCTGGTTAAACCGTCTGAAAATTGCCTTCGGTGACATCGCCTGATTCTGGTACAAGCGCCCTTACCCGGCATGTGGCTTTCTGCTAAGTCAGGGACGGGCATTTTGCTGAAACAGCGCTTGCTGCAACAGGCAGATTCGCGTAAAACTGTCAGCCGCTCTTTCAGCCACGAAAATACAAAATTATGTTTCAGGACAACCCGCTGCTCGCGCAGCTAAAACAGCAACTTCATTCCCAAACACCCCGTGCGGAAGGTGTCGTTAAAGCCACGGAAAAAGGCTTTGGTTTCCTCGAAGTCGATGCGCAAAAAAGCTACTTTATTCCGCCGCCGCAGATGAAAAAAGTGATGCACGGCGATCGAATTATCGCTGTGATCCACACCGAAAAGGAACGCGAATCCGCTGAACCTGAAGAGCTGGTTGAGCCGTTCCTGAGCCGTTTTGTTGGCCGGGTGCAGAAGAAAGATGACCGTCTTTCTATTGTTCCTGACCATCCGTTAATTAAAGATGTTATCCCCTGCCGCGCTGAACGTGGCGTGACGCACGATTTCAAAGATGGTGACTGGGCGGTTGCTGAAATGCGCCGTCATCCGCTCAAAGGCGATCGCAGCTTTTATGCTGAGCTGACGCAATTCATCACCTTCGGTGACGACCATTTTGTGCCATGGTGGGTCACCCTGGCACGTCATAATCTTGAAAAAGAAGCACCAAATGGTGTTGCGACCGCCATGTTGGATGAAGGCCTTGAGCGTATCGATCTGACCTCGCTGGATTTTGTTACCATCGACAGTGCCAGCACCGAAGATATGGACGATGCGCTGTATGTTGAAGAGACCGCCGAAGGCAAACTGCAACTGACCGTTGCGATTGCCGACCCAACCGCGTGGATCGCAGAAGGTAGCAAGCTGGACAACATCGCCAAAGTGCGTGCCTTTACCAACTACCTGCCAGGCTTCAACATTCCGATGCTGCCGCGTGAACTGTCTGATGACTTGTGTTCACTGCGCGCTAATGAAGTTCGCCCGGTACTGGCCTGCCGCATGACGCTGGATGCGCAAGGCGCTATCGAAGACAATATCGAATTCTTCGCCGCGACGATTACGTCAAAAGCCAAACTGGTTTATGACGAGGTCTCTGACTGGCTGGAAAACAGCGGTAGCTGGCAGCCACAAAACGAGGCTATCGCTACTCAAATTCGTCTGCTGCAGCGCGTATGTCAGGCTCGTTCTCAGTGGCGCCAGACCCATGCGCTGGTGTTTAAAGACCGCCCAGACTATCGCTTTATTCTTGGCGAAAAAGGCGAAGTGCTAGATATCGTTGCCGAGCCGCGTCGAATCGCAAACCGTATTGTGGAAGAGTCAATGATTGCCGCCAATATCTGCGCGGCTCGCGTACTGCGAGACAAGCTCGGCTTTGGCATTTATAACGTGCATTTGGGCTTTGACCCGGCGAACAGTGAACAGCTTGCCACGCTACTGAAAGGCCACGGAATGCACGTGGATGCGGAAGAAGTGCTGACGCTGGATGGCTTCTGTAAGCTGCGTCGCGAGCTGGACGCACAGCCGTCCGGTTTCCTCGACAGTCGCATTCGCCGCTTCCAGTCCTTTGCGGAAATCAGCATCGATCCAGGTCCACATTTTGGTCTGGGTCTCGAAGCTTACGCCACCTGGACATCCCCTATTCGTAAGTATGGCGATATGATCAACCATCGCCTGCTGAAAGCGGTAATCAAAGGTGAAACCGCAGAACGCCCACAGGCCGAAGCTACCGTGCAGATGGCTGAGCGTCGTCGTCTTAATCGCATGGCGGAACGCGATGTTGGTGACTGGCTGTATGCCCGTTTCTTGCAGAATAAAGCCGGTACCGAAACCCGATTTAGTGCCGAGATTATCGATATCAGCCGTGGCGGCATGCGTGTTCGTCTTGTGGATAACGGCGCCATTGCGTTTATCCCGGCACCGTTCCTGCATGCAGTACGCGATGAATTAGTATGCAGCCAGGAAACCGGGACCGTGCAAATTAAAGGCGAAACCGTTTATAAAGTGACTGACGTTATTGATGTCACCATTGCGGAAGTTCGTATGGAAACCCGTAGTATTATCGCGCGCCCAGCCGCCTGATAAACCACGTTGTTTTGCTCCCTCTTTCATTCAGAGGGAGCAAAAATTTCTTTGTGAAAGCGATACCACCCTCATTTTTTTTCAAATCCTCACAAAAAGCATTAAAAGCGACCACAATAAAATAACTTTGCACATTTTTACGGCGTTCTATCCATTTTTTCGCATCTGATGTTCTTTTGTACGGAACTCGTTTTATTATAAGATTGTAAATAAAAACAATACCTTCATCCCTGATTACCCCTTAATAAAAGGGGGTTAATCCGTCATTAGATGAGTAACCGTTGCGCTTTTTGGTGGGTTGGGAGACAGCATGAGAGACGATCAGGAACAGAATCTACTGTTTCGTTACCTGGGTTCCAGCAGCCCATTCTGGCGATTGACCGCTGACAGCAACGCATTACATTTCGCCCCTGATGAAGACTCTGAGTCAAGTCAGGTTGTGACACTTAATGATGAGCAGGCAACACAGCTACGACAAATGACCGTTATTACTTCCAGCCTGACTATGCATATATCTTTATTTGGCGATAATGTTCCCGTTCATTTAGTTGGCCGCAAAATCAATAAAACCGAGTGGGCCGGAACCGCGTCAGCGTGGAATGACACGTCATCCGTGGCACGGGATCTGGTTCAAGGGCTCTCCTTTGCCGAACAGGTTGTTTCCGAAGCCAATTCCGTAATCGTCATCCTCGATCGCCATGGCAATATCCAGCGCTTTAATCGACTTTGTGAAGAATATACGGGTTTAAAAGAGCAAGAGGTTATAGGGCAAAACGTTTTTAAACTCTTTATGAGCCATAACGAAGCCGAAGCCTCTAAACGCAATATCTCTGAATTTTTCCGTAACGGCGCTTCTTACGAAGTCGAACGCTGGATTAAAACGCGAAAGGGGCAACGTCTGTTCTTATTTCGCAATAAATTCGTACACAGCGGCAGCGGAAAAAACGAAATCTTCCTTATTTGTTCCGGCACCGATATTACCGAAGAACGTCGGGCACAAGAGCGCTTACGGGTTTTAGCGAATACCGACACCATTACCGGGTTGCCCAATCGTAATGCTATTCATGAGTTAATCAGCAACGCGATTGATAATCGTGGCGACACGCAAATTGGTATTGTTTACCTGGACCTGGATAATTTCAAAAAAGTAAACGATGCCTATGGCCATATGTTCGGCGACCAACTTTTACAGGCCGTGGCCCTGGCAATTTTAAGCTGTCTGGACGAAGGCCAGACTCTGGCGCGCCTGGGAGGTGATGAGTTTATTGTCCTGGCGACAGATTCGTCGCAAAGCGCGCTGGAGGCGATGGCTTCGCGTATTATCACCCGTCTGCGCCAGCCCTTCCGGATTGGCCTCATCGAGATTTACACCGGTTGTTCGTTGGGGATTTCCCTTGCCCCACAGCATGGTAACGATCGCGAAAGCATTATTCGCAACGCCGATACCGCGATGTATATCGCAAAAGAAAACGGACGTGGGAAATTCTGTGTTTTCACTCCCGAGATGAATCAGCGGGTTTTCGAGTATTTATGGCTTGATACTAACCTGCGTAAAGCACTCGATAATGACCAACTGGTGATTCACTATCAGCCCAAAGTCACCTGGCGTGGTGAAGTGCGCAGCCTGGAAGCCCTGGTGCGCTGGCAGTCGCCGGAACGTGGGTTAATTCCGCCGCAGGATTTTATTGCCTATGCAGAAGAATCAGGGCTGATTGTGCCCCTGGGGCGCTGGGTTATGCTCGATGTCGTGCGTCAGGTTGCGAAGTGGCGCGATAAGGGCATCAATTTGCGTGTGGCGGTAAACGTCTCAGCACGACAGTTAGCAGACCAGTCGATATTCAGCGATTTAAAACAGGCTTTGCATGACCTGAATTTTGAATATTGCCCGATAGACGTTGAACTGACAGAAAGTTGTCTGATTGAAAATGCGGATCTTGCGCTGTCAGTGATTCAGCAGTTCAGTGATTTGGGCTCTCAGGTACATCTCGACGACTTTGGTACCGGTTACTCTTCCCTTTCACAACTGGCGCGTTTTCCTATAGATGCGATAAAACTCGATCAATCCTTCGTTAAGGATATCCATAAGCAGTCTGTTTCGCAGTCACTGGTGCGGGCGATTGTTGCGGTCGCACAGGCGCTGAATTTACAGGTGATAGCCGAAGGGGTTGAAAATGCGAAAGAAGACGCCTTCCTTACCAAGAACGGCGTCAACGAACGGCAGGGATTTTTATTTGCTAAACCCATGCCCGCTGCCGTATTCGAGCGATGGTATAAGCGCTATCAGGCGCGGAAAAAGGGCTAGCTCACTTTACTTAAACTGGTGGATGAATGCCGGTTCTGCAACTGCACCAGACGTTCCATATACGCCACGTCTTTCGGTTGCAGGCAGAAGGCGGCATCAACCCAGTCTTCGGTAATGTCCATGAGCTCACTGCGAGGAAGCTGCATTACGCGCTGACGCGCGCGCAACATCGCGCGGATACCATTGAGCCGGGGTTGCAGCGTATCAATAAACGTACGTACAGCCAGATAGCTTTGTCCGGGCTCAAAAAGCTCATCCACCAGACCCTGTTGCGCATACCACTCCGCTGTATGAGACTCGCCTTTGTAGATCAATTCCTCCGCCAGTTTCATCCCTGAGCGACGGGCCACCAGCGAATAACCGCCCATGCCCGGGAACAAGTTAAAGGCAATTTCCGGAAATCCGAGGCGAGCATCGCGTTGCGCCAGGACAAAATGGTGCGCCAGCGCCGCTTCAAAGCCGCCGCCTAATGCACTGCCTTCGACCATGGCCAGCGAAATCGCTCCAGTATCGAACCCGCGAGACGCCGCATGTACGCAATCGACGCAAGCACGGGCATAGGCACGCAGTGCTTCCCGGCGGCCATTTTGGATGCACTCAACAAAGAAGTTCAGATCGCCCCCCACGTTGTACATGCCGGGTACCAGCGAGCCCGTTACCCAGAAATCGACGGCAAATCCCGCTTGTCGGACAAGCCAGGAGATGTTCATGATCTCTTCGATTAATACATGGTTAAAACAGGGCCGAGGCTGAGCGCGCAACATCATCCATACAGTGCGGCGTTCTTCTTCGTAGTAGCCCGAAAGTTGCGTAAAACGTTCATTATCCGTAAAAAGTTTACACGTAGCCTGGTTGATAACTGTCATAGACTTACTCCTCCGGAAATAAAAGCGCAGTGTGCGCAGAGCAAGACTAATCCAGCAGCAACCTTAGCTGTATGTAACTTAATGAATATATAATTAGTACTTATAATATTTTGAGATTTCGCTTTTCCCCTTCTCTTTTTACACTGTTTTCTGCATCATTCATTTTGTTAATTTTCAAACATAAAGGTGAAGACATGGCCGACATTGATGTAAAGCAACTGACCGGACGGCTCGATACCGTGCTGGACATTCTGGTTGCGGGCGATTACCAATCCGCCATTCGTAACCTGGAAATTCTGAAGGCTGAATTACAGCACCTTGATAACGCGGATAAATCCGCACCTGCAGGCACCCCTAAAACACCCTGGGAAGTCTGACTGATACCCTCTCGCGTTAGCGGACCACAGGAAGGTGGCGCCGTTATAGCTTTTTATTAATAGACGTAACGACTCTGAAAGTAGTGGACATGAATTCCCGACAACAATTAATACTGCAGACGGTAATCGATAAGGGGCGAATGAGCGTTTCGGATCTGTCAAAAATGACAGGGGTTTCCGAAGTGACCATCCGACAGGACCTCAATACCCTTGAAAAACAGAGTTACCTGCGTCGTACGCACGGTTTTGCCGTTCCGCTGGATAGCGACGACGTCGAAACGCGCATGATGAATAACTACACCGTAAAACGTGAGCTTGCTGACTACGCCGCATCGCTGGTAAGTGACGGCGAAACGGTATTTATCGAAAACGGTAGCTGCAACGCGCTGCTGGCCCGTCGTCTTGGTGAGCAACGTGGCATCACTATCATTACCGTTAGCAGCTATATCGCACATCTCCTTAAAGATGCCCTGTGTGACGTTATTCTGCTGGGCGGTATTTATCAGAAGAAGAGTGAAAGCGTCGTCGGCCCCCTTACCCGGCAATACGTTCAGCAAGTGCATTTCAGCAAGGCATTTATTGGCATTGATGGCTGGTTGCCTGATACCGGTTTTACCGGCAGAGATATGATGCGCTCTGACGTGGTTAACGCGGTGCTGGAAAAAGGCAACGAAGCCATTGTCCTGACCGACAGCTCAAAATTTGGCGCGGTGCATCCATACACGTTGGGCGTGGGCAACTGCTTTAATCGTGTAATCACCGATGCGGGTATCCCCGCAGATGCTCAGCGCCAGTTGCAGGAATCTGGTCTTCTGGTCGATATCGTCAATACAGCCGCTTCGCTTTAATAGAAACAGCCCGCTCAGTCGGGCTATCTCCTTCATATCTGAGACTATTCTGACCCGCCAATTAAGACTATTTACCCTGCCGGTAAAAATGTTCAGACGTAAAATTATATTCAGCGATATAACAGGACGTAACTATCACACGCGTGAATTTAGTAACACCTGCGCCATAAGGTTTTACGGAAAGTCTTTAGTACAGGCTAAAGGCACTATACTTAAAGAGAACACTTTCCGTGAATCAACTATTCAGGAGAAAGTATGATGATGTTAACAAGCAAAAAAATGGCAGCCGCTCTGCTGGCTGTAACCCTGGCAATGTCTCTGAGTGCATGCGGTCACTGGTCTAAACGCGATCGTAATACCGCAATCGGTGCCGGCGCGGGTGCTTTAGGTGGTGCTGTCTTAACCGATGGTAGCACGCTGGGTACACTGGGTGGCGCGGCGGTTGGTGGTATTATCGGTCACCAGGTTGGTAAATAATTCGCTTCATCACGGCACTTAAAACAGAATAAAGATACTTTCTTTCAGGTCTGAATAAGCAGTATTAAAAAGGCCGCGATGAAAATCGCGGCCTTTCTCTTAGGCAGAAATCTTACCCGCCTGCCAGTTTAACTTTCATCCCTTTCGCTTCCAGTAACGATTTAAGCAAATCACGTTTATCGCCCTGAATTTCAATAACGCCATCTTTTACTGAGCCGCCGCAGCCACATTTCTTTTTGAGCTCAGCGGCTAAGGTTGTAAGCGCGGCGTCATCACCTTCAACACCGGTGATCAGGCATACCCCCTTCCCTTTACGGCCACTGGTCTGACGCTGTATACGCACAACGCCATCGCCTTTCGGGCGCTCAACGGGCGCTTTTTCTTCATTAATTCGCCCGGTTTCGGTGGAATAGACCAGACGACTATTGTTATCGCTCATTACGCCTCCAGGCCAAGAGATGCGTTAATATCGCGCAGAGTCTGAGCAGGATCAGCAGACTGCGTGACCGGGCGACCAATCACCATATAATCTACACCGGCTGCCAGCGCCTGCTCCGGGGTCATAATGCGACGCTGATCACCCACCTCACTGCCCTGCGGACGAATACCCGGCGTCACCAGTTTGAATTGTTGACCAAAAGCCGCTTTAAAGCGCACCGCTTCTTGCGCTGAGCAGACGACACCGTCCAGACCGCATTGCTGCGTCAGGCCCGCCAGACGTTCTGCGTATTCAGCAGGGGTAGCGGTAATACCTAATCCTTGCAGATCGCTGGCTTCCATACTGGTGAGTACCGTTACTGCAATAAGAAGTGGCGCATCGTTACCGAAAGGGAGAAGCGCCTCTTTGGCGGCGGTCATCATTCGTGCACCGCCAGAAGCATGTACGTTCACCATCCACACACCTAAATCTGCCGCTGCTTTTACCGCGTGCGCTGCCGTGTTTGGAATGTCATGAAATTTTAAGTCCAGAAACACGTCAAAACCGCGTCGTTGCAGGTCGCGAACCAGTTGCGGGCCAAACAGCGTGAACATCTCTTTGCCGACTTTCAGCCTGCAGTCACGGGGATCGATGCGGTCAACAAAGGCCAGAGCCTTATCACGGTTATCGTAGTCAAGCGCGACCACGACCGGAGAAGACGTTAACGCGCGGGAAATAGATGAAGCAGTGGACGTCATGATGAGACCTTCTTTGATGAGGGCACCCGCTCAGGCGCGAATAATAAACGGCGAGCATTCTACCTGTGCTAAAGCGGAATTGACAGGCTCCATTCACCTACTGCCAGGCAATGAGACTGCGGTGCTAAACCTGACGGGTGAAAAAAACCATTAGTATGTTGTAACTAAAGTACGCTTTTTTTTAATACTACTGCCCGTCGAGACCGCGAATAGGCTTAACGGTCGACCAGGCACGGCAGGACGGGCAATGCCAGTACATCGTAAAGGCGGTAAAACCACATTTATGGCAGCGATAGCGCGGTTTGCTGCGAATTTGTTCGCCTACCATGTCGCGCAGTACCATCAGACTCTCTTTTGCGCGCCCTTCTTCCGCTTCGTTCAGATGGTAATCCATCAATTTATGGAAAACACGCATCGTTGGGTGGCGCTGCAATTGACGCGTGACGTACATCTGCGCAGGATCCTGCCCTTCGCGGTTTTCCACAATTTCCGCCAGCATCAATTCCGCTGTTGCGCCGGTGTTCTCTTCGACACAGCGCTGGAGGAACGCGGCCCACTCGTCCTGTTTGCCCAGATGCTGATAACACACCTGCAGCATTTCCAGCGTTTCGCTGACCAGTTCTTTATCCTGGTCGATGACACGCAGAAGGCTCTCTACCGCTTTAGCGTATTCCCCTTTTGCCATAAACACGCGTCCCATCATGATCGACACGCGCGGGCTATCGCGGTCGGCGGCCGCTCCTTTTTTCAGCAAGGCCATCGCCTTATCCATATCGTCATTCCCCATTTGCTGTAACGCCAGTTCACAGTAAAAATGGGCAATTTCGCCTCGCTGCTTATCTTTACCAAGCTTAACCAGCCGCTCCGCAACATCAATGGCTTTCTGCCAGTCGCTGGTCGCCTGATAAATTTGCAAGAGCTGCTGGAGCGCGCTGATACGAAAATCTGTCTCATCAACAAGTTGATTGAACATATCTTCCGCACGGTCATACATCCCTGCGGCCATGTAGTCACGGCCCAGTTGCTGAACGGCAAGCAATCGCTGGTCATAAGAGAGCGACGCGCTTTCCATCAGGGTCTGGTGAATGCGGATAGCGCGATCGACTTCGCCGCGCGAGCGGAACAGGTTTCCGAGGGTAAGATGGGCTTCGACAGTGCCGGTATCCTCTTTGAGCATGTCGAGGAACAGGTCCACCGCCTTATCTTGTTGGTTGCTCAGAAGCAGGTTCATACCGGCTACGTAATCACGCGATAGCCGGTTTGCTTCGTCCTGCTTAGTTTGTTGAGCATTTCTGCGCCCCATGTACCAGCCGTATGCAGCCGCAACAGGTAACAGCAGAAACAACAACTCCAACATATACGATTATTCCTTTACTACCGGCGTACCGGGATTCACAGCAGCCGTGGTAGCAGGCGCGAGTTGATGCTCAAGTCGTTTAATTTTCCGCTCCGCACGCGCCAGAGAAACACGTACGCGCAGCCAGAACAGACCACAAATCAGCCAACCAATGACAAAACCAGCAGCAAAAAGAACGGCCAGTAATGTCGAGATGCGATATTCGCCCTGGGCGAGCAGATAATTGAAGGTCACCTGCTGATCGTTTTGTGCACCAAGCGTGACCGAAACGACAAAAATCGCCAGCACCAATAAGAAAATGAGTAAATATTTCACATTACTTCCCGTTATGTGGTTATGAGCGAATAAGTTATGTTCAACTGACTGCATCCAGCCTTATAAACTACCATTTTAGCGTCTGGCGGGAAACGGAAATGCGTGACACCTCATACTGATTTAGGGTCTAAATGCAGAATTTCAACTTTCCTGCTCCCTTTCGGCGATTTCCTGCTTCTCTTCGACGGGTGGCGTCAACGGTCCACACAGGCGTTGCGCAAGCCAGGTGGCGATTGTCACCAGCATCCAGGAGATGAGTGTCGCGACAACCAGATCGCGAGGCCAGTGCATGCCCAGCAGTAATCGGCTTCCCATGACACTTGTAGCCCACAGCAGTAACACGACAAGGGTCCAGGTACGACGACGAGGCCAAAGCAAACCGACACCAAGGAGCGCCCAACTTGCAGCAAACATGGTATGGCCTGAGGGGAAGGCAAACCCCGTTTCGTTTTGCCAGTGTTTGCGTAAAAACTCAGGAATAGCCGCCTGGTTGATCAACTGTGTTTCCACGAGTTGGCTTCGCGCTTTACGTTTCAGGCTGTAAAACTCATCGGATTGAATATTATGTGTTTTTTCAAGCCAGACCACAAATGGCCTGGGTTCCTGTACCCGCTCTTTCACCCACGATTTCACCCCCTGGCCCGCAAGGATCGCACAGCCCAGGATAGCAAACAGCATGAGTGCCGCTTTTAATCGAAAACGCAGGCACCACAAAAACCAGCCGCAGAGAATTACATGGGTGATAATGCCCCAGGGTTGGGTCACGGTCTCCGTCATCCAGTACATTGCGCGCAGCCATCCACTGCTTTCCTCAGGCTGCCAGCGCCAGCCTGATATCCATACAACAACCGGCATAATTAACAGTATTCCCGCACCGACTGTCGTGCGCTTTGCAATAGAAAACATCTCTTCTCCTTTGATCTGTAACTTCACAATCATAACTGATAAATAACATTTTCGGGAAAAGTGCCAGATTTGTGCGTTTTAACAGCAATGCGTCAGGAGGTGGTTAGTGATGTAAAGCGCATTGTGGCAAAATGACGTTATACAAAAGGCCAATCGTCTGACGGCCAGCATAAATCTGGAGAATCACATGCAGCTTAAACGCGTGGCAGAAGCCAAACTGCCAACCCCATGGGGCGATTTCCTGATGGTGGGTTTTGAAGAACTGGCAACCGGGCAGGATCATGTTGCACTTGTCTTTGGGGATATTTCCGGGCAGTTACCGGTTCTGGCACGAGTCCATTCGGAATGCCTGACGGGCGACGCGCTGTTCAGCTTGCGTTGCGATTGCGGTTTCCAGCTCGAAGCGGCATTAACGCACATTGCCGAGGAAGGCCGGGGCGTGTTGCTGTACCACCGCCAGGAAGGTCGTAATATTGGCCTGCTCAACAAGATTCGCGCCTATGCGCTGCAGGATCAGGGTTACGACACCGTGGAAGCAAACCATCAGTTAGGATTTGCCGCCGACGAACGCGACTTCACCCTGTGCGCCGATATGTTCAAACTGCTGGGTGTGGATGAAGTACGTCTGTTGACCAATAACCCACTCAAAGTCGAGATCCTCACCGAGGCCGGAATCAATATCGTTGAACGCGTGCCGCTGATTGTCGGGCGTAACCCGAAAAATGCGCACTATCTCGATACCAAAGCCGCGAAGATGGGTCATCTGCTAAGCGAATAACACTGAATATGCCGGGTAACTGTCACGCAGCCACCCGGCATAGCGGACGTTTAATGCAGCATATTGCGGATCACATAATGCAGAATGCCGTCATTCTGGTAGTAGGTCAGCTCTGTGGACGTATCGATACGGCAGCGACAATTCACCGCCTCTTGCGTACCGTCAGGGCGGGTTAACGTCACCGGAATGGTCGCACCGGGTGTAAGCTGATTCAGCCCGACGATATCCAGTTTCTCTTCCCCGGTCAGCCCCAGCGTTTTACGCGTTGCGCCCTGCGGGAACTCCAGCGGTAAGATGCCCATCCCAATCAGGTTTGAGCGGTGGATACGTTCGAAAGACTCCGCAATCACCACCCGCACGCCCAACAGGCGCGGCCCTTTCGCCGCCCAGTCACGGCTGGAGCCGGAACCGTACTCTTTACCGGCAATAACCGCAAGCGGCGTACCCTGCTGCTGGTAACGCATCGCGGCATCATAGATAGCAACCACTTCTTCACCCGGTAAATAACGGGTCATTCCCCCTTCCACACCGGGGACCATTTCGTTACGAATGCGAATATTAGCAAATGTGCCGCGCATCATGACTTCATGGTTACCGCGACGCGAGCCATACGAGTTGAAATCCCGCCGCTCGACGCCGTGGCTTTGTAGGTAACGACCTGCGGGGCTATCGGCTTTGATGCTACCCGCCGGTGAGATATGGTCGGTGGTGACGGAGTCGCCGAGCATCGCCAGGATGCGCGCACCGTGAATATCCTCAACCGGTTTCGGACTCGCTTCCATATCCTCAAAGAACGGAGACAGCCGAATATAAGTTGAATCACCCTGCCAGTCGTAGGTGTCCGAGCTTTCCACTTGAATCGCCTTCCATTCCGCTGTCCCTTCGAAAACTTCTGCATATTCTTTACGGAACATATCGGTGGAGACTTGCTCGACCGCGCGGGCGATATCCTGGCTGGATGGCCAGATATCTTTCAGATAGACCGGATCGCCTTTACGATCGTGACCCAGCGGATCCGTGGCCAGATTGATGTTCATATTACCCGCCAGCGCATAAGCGACCACCAGCGGCGGTGATGCCAGCCAGTTGGTTTTCACCAGAGGATGGATGCGCCCTTCGAAGTTGCGGTTGCCCGAGAGCACCGCGCCAACCGTGAGATCCCCCTGCTTGATGGCCTGCTCGATAGGTTCTGGCAGCGGCCCCGAGTTACCGATACAGGTAGTACAACCGTACCCGACGAGGTTGAATCCCAACTCATCGAGATACGGCGTTAGTTTCGCCTGAGCGAGGTAATCGGAAACCACTTTCGAGCCCGGCGCCAGTGAGGCTTTCACCCATGGCTGACGTTTTAACCCGGCCTTGACCGCGTTTTTTGCCAGCAACCCCGCAGCCATCAGGACACTTGGATTCGACGTGTTAGTGCAAGAGGTAATCGCAGAGATCACTACCGCGCCGTCAGGAAGCTCATGTTTTTCACCTTTGAACACGTACTCTACTGGCTTACGATCCTTCTGGGCGGTATTGAGTTCCAGTTCAGTACTGGCAGCAAAAGCTTTAGGCACATCTCCCAGGGCCACACGGTCCTGGGGACGTTTCGGCCCGGCCAGGCTGGCTTCAACATCATTCATGTTCAGTTCAAGCGTGCTGGTAAAGATGGGCTCGTCGCCTGGGTTACGCCACATCCCCTGCGCTTTGGCATAAGCCTCAACGAGGCTAACCTGCTCTTCGCTACGTCCGCTAAGACGCATGTACTCAAGCGTTACGCCATCAATCGGGAAAAAGCCGCAGGTCGCGCCATACTCCGGCGCCATATTGGCGATAGTCGCCCGGTCAGCCAGAGGAAGCGAGTCCAGGCCATCACCGTAAAACTCAACGAATTTGCCCACTACACCATGCTTGCGCAGCATCTGGGTTACGGTCAAAACGAGGTCTGTGGCGGTGATCCCTTCGCGTAATTTGCCGCTCAGTTTGAATCCGACCACATCAGGGATCAGCATGGAGACGGGTTGGCCCAGCATAGCCGCTTCCGCTTCAATCCCCCCGACACCCCACCCCAGCACGCCGAGACCGTTGATCATCGTGGTATGCGAGTCGGTTCCCACCAGGGTGTCCGGATACGCCACCCACTCTTTGTCCTGTAATTCGCTCCATACCGCTTTGCCCAGATATTCCAGATTGACCTGGTGGCAAATTCCGGTTCCCGGCGGCACGACGCTAAAACGGCTGAACGCCTGCTGTCCCCAGCGCAGGAAAACATAGCGCTCGTGATTACGTTCCATTTCAAGGCGGACGTTCTCTTCGAAAGCGTCGTCATCACCAAAATGATCGACAGTGACGGAGTGGTCGATAACGAGATCTACGGGGGAAAGCGGATTCACTTTAGCGGTATCGCCACCGAGACGTTTAACCGCCTCACGCATGGCGGCAAGGTCGACCACCGCCGGGACGCCGGTAAAGTCTTGCATCAAAACGCGGGCGGGACGGTAAGCAATTTCACGGTCGGCATGGGCTGTTTTCAGCCATCCCGCAAGGGCACGGATATCTTCTTCTGTGACAGAATCGTCATCCTGCCAGCGCAGGAGATTTTCGAGTAATACTTTTAGCGACTTGGGTAGACGCGCAATATCCCCAAGTTCCTTTGCGGCCAGCGGCAAGCTGTAGTAGTGATACGTTTTATTCTCTGCCTGCAACGTGTCCTTACTGGCTTCGCGTAGGGTAGACGACATAAGCTCCTCCTTAATAACAGGGATAGCGAAACCCTGATGCTTATCAGGGTCTGTATTAAAGATAACACAAACATGTCGTAACGTTTTCATAACAACTCAAAAGGCTAAATCTTGAGGTCAGGTGGGCAAGTGCTGGAGATTAAAGCAAAAAACCTCGCCTGAGCGAGGTTTTTCAATTGATTAGGATAACCATATCCTGATGAGCTCTCCCCAAAACAACAGGGAAAAAGAAAACGCGCTCATCCATGACCAGTATTTTACAGAACGGCGATTATTCATCATATACACACCAAAGAATGTATTCATTGAAGCTGCGTTGAGACGCAATTTATTATTGCTGTGGTGTATTTATTTAACAGTACACAAGTACACATCAGAATCATGAGTTAATTACCTCGCTAATTCTAATGATAACAATTATTGTTTTGGCACTTCGTCTTCCGCGAAGATGTCAATAAACGCTTGCTGCTGTGGCGTCAATTTCCAGGACGCCGGAACAGTAGTTGAAGCTTGCGGTTTCGCTGCTTTCGGTTTGTCATGCGGATGACACACTTGCTTCACTGGCTCAGAGCGACCTGTCACAGCCATTTTAACCCCAGAATTTCCAGATAATTAACGCTACCACGACCCAAAAGACGGCAGAACCCAGAAATACCGCCAGCCACGCTTTACGCTTGAGCTGCGGGTCCCTTTGCGGTTCTTCGCTTCCTGATGGCATTGCTAACCTCGTACAATCGACATCACTTATCATTTTAGGCACCAACAATCGGTACAATTAATCATGGATGAGATAAATCCTAAAGAAACTTTAGTCGAAAAGCTAGTGAATTTACGCATCCTGTTCAAAGAATATTTAATCTTTTGACCGCAAATAAATTATTGAAGTGAAAAATTTGCGAAGGGGCAATTTAGTTTCTATGTTTGTCGCAAATTTATGACAGATTATGTAACAGGAGGGAAAATCAATCAGGCAAAAGTATCAGATGGAAATAAGAGGATGATAACAATAATTCGACTTAGGGAAGGTTAAGGGGCTCCTTTTGCTATAAAAGGCTACCCCGCTAACATTATTTTTCCGGAAGTTTAATGTCCTTAAACATCGCCTCAATATCTTCGTTCGAACGTAACGCCACGGCGGCGTCAACCACATCACGCGTCAGGTGTGGCGCAAAGCGCTGAATGAAATCATACATGTAGCTGCGCAAGAACGTGCTGCGACGAAAACCGATCTTGGTCGTACTGTGGCTGAAAATTTCCTGCGCATCCAGTTTTACCAGATCCGGGTCGGAAATCGGGTCGACGGCCATACTGGCAATCACCCCTACACCAAGCCCCAGACGCACATAGGTTTTGATAACGTCCGCATCGGTCGCCGTAAAGACAATACGCGGCGACAGCCCTGCCCGGTTGAAGGCGGTATCCAGCTCAGAACGCCCGGTAAAACCAAAGGTGTATGTCACCAGCGGATATTGCGCCAGCTCCTCAATCGACACCGATGGCTTACCTGCCAGAGGATGATCCGGGGTCACCACAATCGAGCGATTCCAGTGGTAGCACGGAAGCATCACCAGGTCGTCATAGAGATGCAGTGCTTCGGTAGCGATAGCAAAATCCGCATTACCTTTGGAGACAGCTTCCGCAATTTGCGTTGGCGACCCCTGATGCATATGTAACGAGACCCGGGGATAACGTTCGATAAATCCCTTAATCACGTTCGGTAACGCATAACGCGCCTGCGTATGGGTGGTCGCAACATAGAGCGAGCCTTTATCCGGCCAGGTATGTTCCCCCGCCACCGATTTAATGGCGTCAACTTTAGAGAGAACTTCGCGGGCAATACGGATAATTTCCTGTCCGGCTGGCGTTACCTGCGTAAGGTGTTTACCGCTGCGGGCAAAGATCTGTATCCCCAGTTCATCTTCAAGCATACGAACTTGCTTACTGATGCCTGGCTGAGAGGTATAAAGACCTTCTGCCGTTGAGGAGACGTTGAGATTATGGTTCACCACTTCAACGATATAGCGAAGCTGCTGTAATTTCATGAAAGACCATCCAAATTCGCGCAAACGGGCAATCGCTTAAGACGATTTCATAATAAAAAAGGATTTAACTATAACCACTATATCATTTATATCTTCTATGTATAGATTCGAACAAAAAATAATAACCATGTTATAAAAAAAGGGCCGGATAACCGGCCCTCAATTTAAGCTATTAATCTTACAGCGTTATTTTTTGGCTTCCGCCCATTTCCCATCAACGTAAAACGCCGACCAGTTTGTCGCTTTGCCGTCTTTTTCCGACGCAACATACTGCTGTTTCGTTTTACGACTAAAACGGACAATGGTCTTATTCCCTTCCGGATCCTGTTGCGGCGCATCCGCCAGATAACGCAGTTTTTCCGGCAAACGGTCGCGGAAGCGATATAACTCTTCCACTAACGGTGCACGCGTTTCGCGCGATTTCGGGAAGGTGTTAGCCGCAAGGAAAACCCCGGCTGCGCCGTCACGCAGAACGAAATACGCGTCCGATTTTTCGCACGGCAGTTCCGGCAACGGAACCGGATCTTCTTTCGGTGGCGCGACTTCGCCATTACGCAGGATCTTACGCGTGTTTTTGCAGTCGTCGTTGGTACAGGCCATGTACTTACCGAAACGTCCCATTTTCAGGTGCATTTCAGAGCCACATTTTTCACACTCAACCACCGGACCGTCATAACCTTTGATGCGGAACTCGCCCTCTTCGATTTCATAACCGTCACAGGTCGGGTTATTACCGCAAACATGTAGTTTACGTTTCGGATCGATCAGGTAGCTGTCCATCGCCGTACCGCACTTTGTACAACGGCGTTTGGCGCGCAACGCATTGGTTTCCGCGTCGTCGCCTTCCAGCACGTTCAATACTTCGTTTTCCGGCACCAGGTTAATGGTGGTTTTGCAGCGCTCTTTTGGTGAAAGTGCATAACCGGAGCAACCGAGGAACACCCCGGTACTGGCAGTACGGATCCCCATCTTACGACCGCAAGTCGGGCAATCAATGCTGGTAAGCACCATCTGATTCGGGCGCATGCCGCCTTCATCCGGATCTCTTTCCGCCTGGTCAAGTTGACGGGAGAAATCACCGAAGAAACTGTCCAGCACCTTCTTCCATTCCGCTTCGTGGTTTGCCACCTGGTCGAGACGGTCTTCCATCTGCGCGGTGAAATCGTAATTCATTAACTCACGGAAGTTTTCTTCCAGACGGTCGGTAACAATTTCACCCATTTTTTCCGCATAGAAGCGACGGTTTTCCACGCGCACATAGCCACGGTCCTGAATGGTCGAAATGATCGACGCATACGTTGACGGACGGCCAATACCACGTTTTTCCAGCTCTTTAACCAGTGACGCTTCACTAAAGCGCGCAGGCGGTTTGGTGAAGTGCTGAGCCGGCGTCAGATCAATCAGCGACAGGACATCACCCGTGTTTACCGCTGGCAGCGTACGGTCTTCATCGCCTTTACGCAGCGCTGGCATCACCTTCGTCCAGCCATCGAAACGCAAAATGCGACCGCGTGCTTTCAGGCGATAATCACCCGCGCCCACGGTAATAGTGGTGGAGTCGTATTGCGCCGGCGTCATCTGACAGGCGACAAACTGGCGCCAGATCAGTTGATACAGTTTCTGCGCATCAGTTTCCATATCTTTTAGGGCGTCAGCCTCAACCCCAACATCGGAGGGACGAATCGCTTCGTGCGCTTCCTGGGAGTTCTCTTTGCTGGCGTACTGGTTGGCATTTTCCGGCAGATATTTTTTGCCGTACTTATCACCAATAAAGGTACGCACCATGCTGACCGCATCCTGACTCAGGTTGGTGGAGTCAGTACGCATATAAGTGATGTAACCCGCTTCGTACAGACGCTGGGCCATCATCATGGTTTTCTTCACGCCGAAGCCAAGACGGGTACTTGCCGCCTGCTGCAGTGTGGAAGTAATAAACGGTGCGCCCGGCTTGCTGCTGGTCGGCTTGTCTTCGCGCTCAAGCACCGTATAACGGGCTTTTTCGAGCAGGCTAACTGCCGCCATCGTTTGTTCGCGGTTAACCGGACGGAAAGGTTTATCCCCTTCGTGCGTCACCTGGAGTGGCAGAGAATCGCCACCTGGCGTTGCGGCATTAGCGTCAACTTCCCAGTACTCTTCCGGAACGAAGGCTTTAATTTCGCGTTCACGCTCAACTACCAGACGCACAGCAACCGACTGTACTCGGCCAGCGGACAGGCCACGGGCAATCTTCTTCCACAACAGTGGAGAAACCATGTAACCCACTACGCGGTCCATAAAGCGCCGCGCCTGCTGGGCATTCACACGATCAATGTTCAGCTCGCCCGGCTTTTCGAACGCCTGGCGAATCGCATTTTTGGTGATTTCGTTAAACACCACGCGGCTATAGCGCGTTTCATCGCCACCGATCACTTCCCGCAGGTGCCAGGCAATGGCTTCCCCTTCGCGGTCAAGGTCGGTTGCGAGATAGATATGGTCGGCTTTTTCAGCGAGCGATTTCAGCTCAGAAACCACCTTCTCTTTTCCGGGCAGCACTTCATAGTGCGCATCCCAGTTGTGCCATGGGTCAATGCCCATGCGATTGACGAGAGCGCCGCGTTCATCCTTTTTAGGCTTCTTAGCCGTTTTGGTGGAGGCAGAGTCAGCGCTCTTTTTAGGTGCTGAGCCACTGGTCGGCAAATCGCGGATATGACCTACGCTGGATTTCACCACGTAGTCATTACCCAGATACTTATTGATCGTTTTGGCTTTTGCCGGGGACTCAACGATGACGAGAGCTTTACCCATATTCACCTTTACCTAATAAAATTCTTCCAGGAATACGTCGCACATTGATTCACCTTCCGCTGGCGACGAGCCAATGATATTGCGGTGGCGACAATGGATATCAACCCTTTTCTTGACCATAAGCGAAAGTAATCGCTAGCAGATGATTGAGTTAACAGGCTTTTTCGCTAGTCTACGATACAGCACGACGATTTTACGGTCGAATGTCAAGCAAATCTGTTGCCAGATTGACGAAAGGGTCACACTGTACCTGATAAAATTTGTTACGCAACTTTATTAGCATGCAAATTCGAATCACGCCAGCACTACCGTAACGGGAAACCCCTTGCCTGCGCAGGGAAAATTTGCCCCTGGGCCGCGTGGGGCGTAAACTTGTTAAATTTTTAAGGAGGGGCGAAATGGAGCCGACTAAGCAACCTATCGATCGTCAGTCTCTGCTTGAGCTGGCAAACCAACTTATCCGCGATCATGAAGACACACTGTCCGGCATTGAAGCAACCGGCGTAAGCCAGCGCAACGGGGTGCTGGTGTTCAGCGGCGAGTATTTTCTGGATGAACAGGGGCTGCCGACCGGGAAAAGCACTGCGGTGTTCAATATGTTCAAATATCTGGCGCATGAACTGTCTGAAAAATACCATCTGATCGATTAAACAAAAACGCGAGGCCATGGCCTCGCGTTTTTGTTTGTACTCGCCTTACATCAGCGGTTTCTGTCCGCGCTGCCACCAGCGCATCAACAACCGGTCTGCGCTTTCTGCAGCACTTCCGGTAAAGCGGTCGATGAGCTTTTTGCGCTGCTGATAGCGCAAGCCAATGACCTCATGGCTCTCAAACAGCCCCAGCAGCAGCTCGTCACTGGTACCGACCGCATCGACCAGCCCTTTTTCCAGTGCCTGAGAACCATACCAGTGCTCGCCGGTCGCTACCTGTTCTATATCCAATTGCGGGCGCATCTGATGCACAAAGCCTTTGAACAGGTCATGCGTTTCATTGAGGCTCTCGCGGAATTTCTGCCTTCCCTCTTCGGTGTTTTCACCCAACAGAGTCAGCGTGCGTTTGAACTGCCCGGCGGTATGCAGTTCGATATCAATCTCTTTACCTTTCAGGAAGCGGTTGAAGTTGGGGATCTGCGCCACAACGCCAATCGATCCAATAATAGAAAACGGCGCCGCAACAATTTTATCCGCCACGCAGGCCATCATATAACCGCCGCTGGCGGCGACTTTATCAACCGCGACGGTGAGCGGAACCTGCTTATCGCGCAGACGCTGCAACTGCGACGCAGCCAGCCCGTAACCATGAACAACGCCACCGGGGCTTTCCAGACGGAGAACCACCTGATCTTCTGGCTTCACCAGCGTCAACACTGCGGTTACCTCTTCGCGCAGCGCGCCCACTTCATGGGCATCCATGCTGCCTTTAAAGTCCAGCACCCAGGCGCGTGGTTTGCCCGCTGAGGCCATGTCGCCAGATTTTGCTTTGGCCTTTGCCGCTTTTGCATCCTGTTTGGCTTTTTTCTTTTGGGCTTTATGCCACAGCTTTTGCTGCTGGCTGTCCAGCAACGCCACAGCCATCTCTTCCTGCATTTCCTTATAGTCTTCGCTCATGCGGGTAATACGTAATTCCCCCCGCTGACGTTTGCGCTGTGTCAGATTAACAATAAGAATTGCGACCACCGCAATCGCAACCACAACAGTCGCAATTTTGGCTAAAAACAAACCATATTCAGACAGTAATTCCACGCATTCCACCTTGGTTCAGCCACTTAACAATCGCATTCAGTGTACATGAGCCTTTCTGGCGAGTCTCGCATTGCCACCCTTTCGGATATTCAGTCGACCAGTTTCAGCACATTCCGCTATACATTATCCCAACGCACGGGAGACTCTCTGCCAGACTGATTGAAATCGCTTTCTGTTTCAGGCATAAAGCCAACACGATTTAAAAACGGGTTGAGACCAAGGAGTTAGCGTGCATTACCAGCCACAACGCGACCTGTTGCGAAACCACATTATTCTGGTCACCGGCGCCAGTGACGGCATCGGCAAAGAGGCGGCGCTGACTTATGCCCGCTACGGCGCGCGCGTCATCTTACTGGGGCGTAACGAAGACAAACTCCGGGCCGTTGCCGGGCAAATAGCGTCCGAAGGCGGCCAGGCCGCCAGCCTCTACACACTGGACATGGCAACCTGTACACCCGATGATTGCCAGCGCCTCGCTAACGAGATAACGCAACACTACCCGAGACTGGACGGTGTGCTACATAACGCTGGCGTGCTGGGTGATGTTTGCCCAATGAGCGAACAGCAGCCAGCCGTCTGGGATAACGTAATGCAGGTTAACGTCAACGCCACCTTCTATTTGACCCAGGCGCTCCTTCCTTTATTACTCAAAGCGGAAAGCGGCTCGCTGGTCTTCACATCGTCAAGCGTTGGCCGCCAGGGCCGTGCAAATTGGGGGGCCTATGCCGCCTCTAAATTTGCCACCGAAGGCATGATGCAAGTGCTGGCTGAGGAGTACCAAAACCGTTTACGGGTCAATTGCATCAACCCGGGCGGTACCCGGACGCAGATGCGCGCCAGCGCCTTCCCGAGCGAAGATCCGCAGAAATTAAAAACGCCAGCCGATATTATGCCGCTCTATCTATGGCTGATGGGCGATGACAGCCGTCGCAAAACAGGCATGAGTTTTGATGCTCAGCCAGGACGAAAACCGGGGATATCACAATGAGTGAAGAACGTTACCAGCAACGCCAGCAGCGGGTGAAAGACAAGGTCGAAGCCCGCGTGGCGGCAGCGCAGGAAGAGCGCGGCATCATTATCGTTTTTACCGGCAATGGTAAAGGCAAAACCACCGCTGCATTTGGCACCGCCGCACGTGCCGTCGGCCACGGAAAGAAGGTCGGTGCCATCCAGTTTATTAAAGGCACCTGGCCTAATGGTGAACGTAATTTACTGGAACCGCACGGGGTCGAATTTCAGGTGATGGCAACCGGGTTCACCTGGGACACGCAAAACCGCGAGAGCGACACTGCCGCCTGCCTTGAGGTATGGACACATGCGCAACGTATGCTGGCGGACGAATCGCTGGATATGGTGGTGCTCGACGAGTTGACCTATATGGTGGCTTACGATTACCTGCCGCTGGAAACCGTTCTTGATGCGCTGGAAAAGCGCCCGGCAAACCAGACGGTGATCATCACCGGTCGCGGCTGTCACCGCGATATCCTGGAGATTGCCGATACGGTCAGTGAACTGCGCCCGGTAAAACATGCTTTCGAAGCGGGCGTCAAGGCACAGATTGGTATCGACTATTAAGACACCGCTGGCAGCAGCGTAGCAATGCGGCACTGCTGCCATGCCAATTATTTGTTCAACCATCACACTCGCCCACACATGTGACAGTGTCACGCTTTTCCAGCGCAATATGGCGGAAATTATAATATGCGGGAACGAGAGGACGTTTCCGCCAAGGTAACCGGAAACGTCAGGGAATTAGCCGTTGCTGTTACGCCCACCGGAACGACGGCTACCCGGTGCCTGACGATTGCCTGACACCTGACTGTGGCGTTTTACCGCACGACGAATCTGATTGGCTTTCATGCGGCGACGATCTTTTTCGACCGCCACTTTTGATGCAGTTTCCGGCGGCAACCCTACCAGCTCGCGCAGGTAGTTGGTTTGGGCCAGATCCAGTTCGGTATAACCACCGCGCGGCAATCCTTTCGGCAGTGGAATGTCGCCGTAGCGCACACGAATAAGACGGCTAACCTGCACGCCAACCGCTTCCCACAGGCGACGCACCTCGCGGTTACGCCCTTCGGTCAGGGTCACGTTATACCACTGGTTGATCCCTTCACCACCGCTAAATTTAATGGTTTTGAATGCTGCCGGACCATCTTCCAGTTGAACGCCACGTGACAGTTCACGCACCTTGGCCTCTTCAATCTGGCCGAATACACGCACCGCGTATTCACGTTCCACTTCACGGCTTGGGTGCATCAGGCGATTCGCCAGTTCACCGTCGGTGGTGAACAGCAGCAGACCACAGGTGTTGACGTCAAGACGTCCAACCGCAATCCAACGGGCGCCGCGCAGTTTTGGCAGACGATCAAAAACGGTCGGACGGCCTTCCGGATCGTTACGCGTGCACAGCTCACCTTCTGGTTTGTAATACGCCAGCACGCGGCAGATTTGTTCAGCGGACTCTTTTATCGAGATAAGATGACCGTCGATGCGAATTTTCAGCGCCTGGGTCACTTCAACGCGATCGCCCAGCGTGGCAATCTTGCCGTCTACGCTGACGCGGCCTGCTTCGATGATGGTTTCGATTTCACGGCGGGAGCCGTGGCCAGCTCGCGCCAGCACTTTCTGTAACTTTTCGCTCATAGAGCTTCCTCGGGTGTCGCCTTCACAGGCGTCGAATAAGGTCATCAGGCCACTGCGGCGCCTGTGAAATGGCCGCGTAGTATAGCGGCTTGCTTCATTATAGGAAAGGTTTAACGTCGCCGACGCCTTCACGAATAACAACCGGGGCATCGTCGGTAAGATCGACCACCGTTGTCGGTTGTTGCCCCAGATACCCGCCATGGATAATCAAATCGACCAGCTTTTCCAGACGGTCTTTAATTTCATCCGGATCGGACTCGGTAAATTCGCTGCCAGGTAGCATCAGCGAGGTAGAGAGCATCGGCTCGCCAAGGGTATCGAGTAACGCCAGCGCAATTGGATTCGCCGGGACACGCAGACCGATGGTTTTACGTTTTTCCTGTAACAGGCGACGCGGCACCTCTTTCGTTCCTTTCAGGATAAAGGTGTAGTTACCTGGGGTGTTATTTTTGATCAGACGAAAAGCCACATTATCGACGAACGCATAGGTCGATAGCTCAGACAAATCGCGGCACATCAGGGTAAAGTTGTGGCCATCCGGCAATTGACGGATACGGCAAATACGCTCCATCGCCCCTTTGTCTTCAATTTTACAGCCTAACGCATAGCCGGAATCGGTAGGGTAAACAATCACCCCGCCTTTACGGACAATCTCAACGGCCTGGGTAATCAGACGCGGTTGAGGATTTTCCGGATGAATATAAAAAAACTGACTCATACTTCCCTCTCTTCACTGTTTTGCGGCTGCTCCCATTTGCACCAGACGCCCTCAACATCAGCCGGTAGCCAAAGCTTGCGCCCCAACTCAATCCATGGACATGGCTGATGGAAATCCGATCCCTGCGAGGCCAGTAAACCAAACTGGCGGGCATACTCGGCGAGTTGTTTACGCTCATTGGGAGCCTGCTGGCATTGGGCAACTTCCATCGCCTCTCCGCCGCTTTGGGCAAAATGCGCCAGCAGTCTTTTCAACCATTTAGCGGAGAGATCATATCGACCCGGATGGGCCAGGACCGCCGTTCCGCCAGAATGATGAATCACTTCAATAGCTTGTTCTATTGTACACCACTGCGGTGGAACATATCCGGTTTTCCCGCGCGCAAGATACCTTTTGAATACATCGGCCATATTGGTGGCTTTGCCGCACTCCACCAGGAAGCGGGCAAAATGGCCACGCGTGACGGCAGCCCCTTGCGCCAGTCGCTGCGCGCCCTCCCATGCGCCCGGAATATGCGCCTTTTCCAGCCGCTCGGCAATCAGTCTGCCGCGCTGCTGGCGTCGTTCATGCTGATCTTGTAAAAATGTACACAGCGTCGGGTTTTCGATATCCATATTCAGCCCCACGATGTGGATCTCGTGGTTTTCCCAGACGGTGGAAATCTCCACACCGCTAATGAGTTTGAGTGCCAGCCCGGCACGTTCAATTTCTTCACGCGCAGCGGGAATGGCGGCGGTAGTGTCGTGATCGGTAATCGCCAGGGTCCCTACGCGCATTGCAACCGCACGGTGGACCAGTTCTTGTGGTGTCAGGACGCCATCGGAGGCAATAGTGTGGCTGTGCAGGTCATAAATCACTGCGTAATTCGTGTCGCTCAAAAGCGGCTCCCGTGGCCGATAAAACAATAACTGTGCCCTATCATAACGTTCTGCGGCGATTTTCTGAAATCGAGGGTTGACTTTCCTCGCTCGAACCAGTTAACTAGTACGCAAGTTCACTCCACGAGGTATCACTGATGAATATGCATATTTCCGTTAACCGCTGGTGGCGCACTCCCTGACATTGGGCAGTGTTTCACGTGCGTATTCAGCACACCGATACCCGGCCCGCCAACTGAGCGGGCTTTTTTTTGAACACATTTATGAGAGCAACTATGCAAACGCAAAAACCGACACTCGAATTGCTCACCAGCAACGCGCTGTACCGGGAGAACCCGACCGCGTTATTCCATCAACTGTGTGGTGCACGCCCGGCAACCTTGTTGCTGGAATCCGCCGATATCGACAGCAAAAACGATTTAAAAAGCCTGCTGCTGGTGGATAGCGCGCTGCGCATTACCGCACTGGGTGACACTGTCACTATTGAGGCGTTAACGCAAAACGGCGCGTCTCTGTTACCGCTGCTGGATGCCGCGCTTCCGGCTGGTGTAGAAAACACCGTCCGGGCAGATGCTCGCGTATTACGTTTTCCGCCCGTCAGCACCCTGCTCGACGAAGACGCACGCCTGTGTTCACTCTCTGTTTTCGATGCCTTCCGTCTGTTACAGGGGCTGGTCGAAGTCCCTGCCGATGAGCGCGAAGCCATGTTCTTCGGCGGCCTCTTTGCCTACGACCTGGTGGCCGGATTCGAAGATTTACCCGCGCTGCGCCATGACCGTCGCTGCCCGGACTACTGCTTTTATCTGGCAGAAACCTTACTGGTGATCGACCATCAGAAGCGTCACACCCGCATTCAGGTGAGCCTGTTTTCCGCCGATGCTGACGAAAAAGCGCGACTGACTCAACGAATTGAAACCCTGCATGAACAATTAAATGTGCCGCCAGGGCCATTGCCGGTTGAATCTGTCAGCGATATGCGCTGCGAATGCAACCAGAGCGATGAAGAGTACGGTGCGGTTGTGCGTCAGATGCAAAAAGCGATTCGTGCCGGTGAGATTTTTCAGGTCGTGCCGTCTCGTCGTTTCACCCTGCCGTGCCCGTCACCGCTGGCCGCCTATGAAGTACTGAAAAAGAGCAACCCAAGCCCGTACATGTTCTTTATGCAGGACAATGACTTCGCCCTGTTTGGCGCCTCGCCGGAAAGTTCTCTCAAATATGATGCCACCTCACGCCAGATTGAAATCTACCCGATCGCCGGAACTCGCCCACGCGGACGTCGCGCCGACGGTTCCCTGGATCGTGACCTGGACAGCCGTATTGAACTCGAAATGCGTACCGACCATAAAGAGCTTTCCGAGCATCTGATGCTGGTTGACCTCGCGCGTAACGATCTGGCGCGCATTTGTACTCCAGGCAGTCGCTATGTGGCAGATCTGACCAAAGTCGACCGCTACTCCTTCGTAATGCATCTGGTTTCGCGTGTGGTCGGTGAACTGCGACAGGACCTGGACGTGCTCCACGCCTATCGCGCTTGTATGAACATGGGCACGCTCAGTGGGGCCCCAAAAGTACGCGCCATGCAGCTTATTGCCGATGCAGAAGGCTCCCGCCGTGGCAGTTACGGCGGCGCGGTGGGCTATTTCACCGCCCACGGTGACCTGGATACCTGCATCGTGATTCGTTCTGCCTGGGTCGAAGACGGTGTCGCCACCGTTCAGGCAGGCGCTGGCGTGGTACTGGATTCAGTGCCGCAATCAGAAGCCGATGAAACACGTAATAAAGCCCGCGCGGTTCTGCGCGCCATTGCTAAAGCGCATAACGCTCAGGAGACCTTCTGATGGCTGACATTCTGCTGCTCGATAATATCGACTCATTTACCTATAACCTGGCGGATCAGTTGCGCGCCAGCGGGCATAACGTGGTGATTTACCGTAACCATGTACCGGCACAAACCCTGATTGACCGCCTGGCGACCATGAAAAACCCGGTGCTGATGCTCTCGCCAGGGCCAGGGGCGCCGTCAGAAGCAGGCTGCATGCCTGAGTTGCTGACCCGCATGCGCGGCAAACTGCCGATTATCGGCATCTGTCTGGGACATCAGGCAATTGTAGAAGCCTATGGCGGCTATGTCGGTCAGGCAGGCGAAATCCTGCACGGTAAAGCCTCAAGCATTGAACATGACGGTCAGGCCATGTTTGCCGGGCTTGCGAACCCGCTGCCGGTGGCGCGCTACCATTCACTGGTGGGCAGCAACATTCCGGCAGGGTTAACCATCAACGCGCATTTTAATGGCATGGTGATGGCCGTGCGTCACGATGCGGATCGCGTGTGTGGCTTCCAGTTCCATCCGGAATCCATTCTGACTTCGCAAGGCGCCCGCTTGTTGGAACAAACCCTGGCCTGGGCGCTGCAGAAACTGGAGCAGACCAATACCCTGCAACCAGTACTGGAAAAACTGTATCAGGCGCAAACCCTGAGCCAACAGGAAAGCCACCAGCTTTTCTCTGCCGTGGTGCGCGGCGAGCTGAAGCCTGAACAACTGGCCGCAGCGCTGGTCAGTATGAAAGTGCGTGGTGAGCACCCCAATGAAATCGCCGGGGCGGCCACCGCGTTACTGGAAAATGCCGCGCCGTTCCCACGCCCGGACTATCCGTTTGCCGATATCGTGGGCACCGGTGGCGACGGCAGCAACAGTATCAATATTTCCACCGCCAGCGCTTTTGTGGCGGCGGCCTGTGGGCTTAAGGTTGCCAAACACGGTAACCGCAGCGTTTCCAGCCGTTCCGGCTCATCCGATTTACTGGCAGCTTTCGGCATTAATCTGGATATGAATGCGGATAAATCCCGCACTGCGCTGGATGAACTGGGGGTCTGTTTCTTATTTGCACCGAAGTATCACACCGGGTTCCGCCACGCGATGCCGGTGCGCCAGCAGCTTAAAACGCGCACCTTGTTTAACGTCCTGGGGCCATTGATTAACCCGGCGCACCCGCCGCTGGCGTTGATCGGTGTTTACAGCCCGGAACTGGTGTTACCCATTGCCGAAACTCTGCGTGTTCTGGGCTATCAACGTGCGGCCGTTGTGCACAGCGGTGGGATGGATGAGGTGTCACTGCATGCTCCGACGGTAGTGGCTGAATTGCGTGACGGCGAGATCAAAAGCTACCAGCTTACCGCTGCTGATTTCGGTCTGACGCCCTATCACCAGGAGCAACTGGCAGGCGGCACACCGGAAGAAAACCGTGACATTCTGACACGCTTACTACAAGGTAAAGGTGAAGCCGCCCATGAGGCCGCCGTCGCTGCAAATGTCGCCATGTTGATGCGTTTACATGGTGAAGAGGATTTGCAAGCTAACGCGCAAAAAGTTTTGCAGGTGCTGCACAGCGGCGCCGCCTATGACAAAGTCACCGCACTTGCGGCAAGAGGGTAAAGAATGCAAACCGTATTAGCAAAAATCGTCGCGGATAAGGCGATTTGGGTAGCCGCCCGCAAGGAGCAGCAGCCGCTGGCCAGTTTTCAGAATGACGTGGTGCCGAGCACTCGTCGCTTCTACGACGCCCTGCAGGGTACGCGCACCGCGTTTATCCTGGAATGCAAAAAAGCATCCCCGTCAAAAGGGGTGATTCGCGATGATTTCGACCCGGCGCGAATCGCCGGGGTTTACAAACACCATGCGTCGGCCATCTCCGTACTGACCGACGAGAAATATTTCCAGGGCAGTTTTGATTTCCTGCCTGTTGTCAGCCAGATCGCGCATCAGCCGATTCTGTGTAAGGACTTCATTATCGACCCTTACCAGATTTATCTGGCGCGCTTTTACCAGGCCGATGCCTGCCTGCTGATGCTCTCGGTACTGGATGATGAGCAATACCGCCAGCTCTCTGCCGTCGCCCACAGCCTGAGCATGGGTGTACTGACCGAAGTCAGCAATGAAGAAGAGCTGGAGCGCGCTATCGCGCTTGGGGCAAAAGTGGTCGGCATCAATAACCGCGACCTGCGCGATCTGTCCATCGATCTGAATCGTACACGTCAGTTGGCTCCGCGCTTGGGCGCAGGGGTAACGGTTATCAGCGAATCAGGGATTAATACTTACGCCCAGGTGCGTGAACTGAGCCATTTCGCCAATGGTTTCCTGATTGGCTCCGCGCTGATGTCTCATGACGATCTGGACGCTGCCGTTAAACGCGTTTTGCTTGGCGAAAATAAAGTCTGCGGCCTGACGCGTCCGCAAGATGCGCTGGTCGCTTATGAAGCGGGAGCGATTTATGGCGGTCTGATTTTCGTTGCCTCTTCCCCCCGTGCCGTCAACGTCGCCCAGGCCCGCACGGTTATGGCGGGCGCACCGCTCCAGTATGTTGGTGTGTTCCGTAATGCGCCGGTCGAAACCGTGTCGGCCAACGTGGAGCAACTGGGGTTAGTCGCCGTACAGTTACACGGCAGTGAAGACCAGCACTATATCGACACACTGCGTAAGCAGTTGCCGGATAGCGTAAAAATCTGGAAGGCGCTGAGCGTGGGCGACACCCTGCCGGCCCGCGACCTGAACCATGTCGATAAGTATGTGTTTGATAACGGCCAGGGCGGTAGCGGTAAGCGTTTTGACTGGAGCCTGCTGTCAGGGCAAACGCTGGACAACGTACTGCTGGCAGGCGGACTTGGCGCAGATAACTGCGTGGAGGCGGCCAAAACCGGCTGTGCCGGACTCGATTTCAATTCAGGCGTAGAGTCTGAACCCGGGAAAAAAGACGCCGATAAAGTGGCCTCGGTATTCCGAACTTTACGCGCTTATTAAGGAAGAAAACCATGACGACATTATTAAACCCGTATTTTGGTGAGTTTGGTGGCATGTATGTGCCGCAAATCCTGATGCCTGCACTGCGTCAGCTGGAAGAAGCCTTTGTCAGCGCGCAAAAAGATCCTGAATTTCAGGCGCAATTCACCGATTTACTGAAAAACTACGCCGGTCGCCCGACCGCGCTGACTAAATGCCAGAACATTACCGCAGGGACCAATACCACCCTGTACCTGAAGCGTGAGGATTTACTGCACGGCGGCGCACACAAAACCAACCAGGTATTAGGACAGGCGCTGCTGGCCAAACGGATGGGTAAAACGGAAATCATCGCCGAAACCGGTGCCGGGCAGCACGGTGTGGCATCGGCGCTCGCCAGCGCTCTGCTCGGCCTGAAATGCCGCATCTACATGGGCGCGAAAGATGTGGAGCGTCAGTCGCCAAACGTCTTCCGTATGCGCTTAATGGGCGCAGAGGTGATCCCGGTACACAGCGGCTCCGCCACCCTGAAAGATGCCTGTAATGAAGCGCTGCGCGACTGGTCTGGCAGCTACGATACCGCGCACTACATGCTCGGTACCGCCGCAGGCCCGCACCCCTTCCCGACCATTGTGCGTGAATTCCAGCGGATGATCGGTGAAGAGACCAAAGTGCAGATCCTCGAAAAAGAAGGCCGCCTGCCGGATGCCGTCATCGCCTGCGTGGGCGGCGGCTCCAATGCGATCGGCATGTTTGCCGATTTCATTGAAGAGACCAGTGTTGGCCTTATTGGGGTCGAACCTGCCGGACACGGTATCGAAACCGGTGAACACGGCGCGCCGCTTAAGCATGGCCGCGTGGGGATCTATTTCGGAATGAAATCCCCAATGATGCAGACCGATGAAGGCCAGATCGAGGAGTCGTACTCTATCTCTGCGGGGCTGGATTTCCCGTCCGTGGGGCCACAGCACGCTTATCTGAACAGCACCGGTCGTGCGGATTATGTCTCTATTACCGATGACGAAGCACTCGAAGCCTTTAAGACGCTGTGCCGCCACGAAGGGATTATTCCGGCACTCGAATCCTCCCACGCCCTGGCCCATGCGCTGAAAATGATGCGTGAGAACCCGGAAAAAGAGCAACTGCTGGTGGTTAACCTGTCTGGCCGTGGAGATAAAGATATCTTCACCGTACACGATATTTTGAAAGCGCGAGGGGAAATCTGATGGAACGCTACGAGACACTTTTTAAACAATTGAAGAAACGCAAGGAAGGTGCATTTGTTCCCTTTGTCACGCTGGGCGATCCCTCACCTGAGCAATCACTGAAAATCATCGATACGCTGATTGAAGCTGGCGCCGATGCACTGGAATTAGGGATCCCGTTTTCAGACCCTCTGGCAGATGGCCCGACCATTCAAAACGCCACGCTGCGCGCCTTTGCCGCAGGCGTCACGCCGAGCCAGTGTTTTGAAATGCTGGCCGCGATTCGCCAGAAACATCCGACGATCCCGATTGGCCTGCTGATGTACGCCAACCTCGTCTTTAGCCGCGGTATAGATGAGTTCTATGCCCAGTGCGAGAAAGCGGGTGTCGACTCAGTGCTGGTCGCCGATGTGCCAGTGGAGGAGTCTGCGCCGTTCCGTCAGGCCGCGCTGCGGCATAATGTCGCGCCGATCTTCATCTGCCCGCCAAACGCCGATGACGAGTTGCTGCGTCAAATCGCCTCGCACGGTCGCGGTTATACCTATCTGCTCTCCCGTGCCGGGGTTACCGGGGCGGAAAACCGTGCCGCGTTGCCGCTCCACCACCTGGTCGAAAAACTGACCGAGTATCATGCTGCACCGCCATTGCAAGGGTTTGGTATCTCTGCGCCTGACCAGGTGACCGCAGCCATTGATGCGGGCGCTGCCGGGGCAATATCAGGTTCCGCTATCGTCAAAATTATTGAGAAGAACCTTGATAAACCTGCCGTGATGCTCGAAGAACTTGGCGCATTTGTCCGGGCGATGAAAGCCGGCACTCGTCAGTAATGCCTCCTGACGCCCGGCCCACCGCCGGGCGTTTTTTTCCGCTCACTGAAACAGCGTCTGCCCCCATGCACAGCCCCATTTCACCAATAGCACTCATTCTTTGCTGATGCATCTGTCTTATTATTCGTTTTTCAGCGGCCTGTCGTTTCCCGTTTCTTCACCCGGTGGCTGACTGTTAACTACAACACAATCCTGACTCGCGACGGCTATAGCGGGTCAATTCTGCGTTGCCTGCATAACGCTAAGGCTTAATAATGTCGCGGATATGTGGGACACGGATGACAGTAAACAACGTAGCGTATTCATCATCCGTCAGACGCTGATGTCTTTAATGGGAAGGATGTCCATATGTTTAATAAAGCCGCATTGATAAGAGGCTGGTTTACAATTGCGACGATTTTCACCTGTTTCACCCTTGGCAGTTATATTGGCCATTACTATTTTGCCGGTTCACGTATTCCATGGCTTATAGGGGTTATTGCCGCAATAGTCATCAATTGGGGATCATACGGTGTGCTGAAAAAACTCACCTGAATTTCTCGTTGATAAAAACTGGCCACCCTTATGCGGCCAGTTTTTTATAGTGCCTGTCAGAAGCGATAACCAGCAGCGAACATAAATACCCACGGATCGAGCCGCGTACTCACGCTTTGCTGAGCGCCTCCCGCTTTAAAACGAACGTCCGTATCAATATCCATGTACCAGACCGAGGCATTAATCAGCCAGTTACGGTTAATTAAATAATCCACCCCTACCTGTCCTGCCGCGCCCCAGGAATTTTTCAGGCTTAAATCAGAAAGTCCAGCCGATTTACCCGTATCGTTGAATTTTTCATCAAAGAACATGGTGTAGTTGATACCCGCACCAATATACGGGCGGACTTTACTTGCGGCATCACCAAAATACCACTGTGCCATGAGCGTTGGGGGCAAGTGGTGAACGGTTGCGATATTACCGGTTGGGCCGGTCCCTACTTTATGACGAAACGGGGTCGCTGCCAGCAATTCCACGCCAACGTTGTCCGTTGCCATATACGTCATGGTCAGTCCGAGCTGGGTATTATTATCGACGTTAAAACTTCCCAGACTCCCTAACACATTATCCGATCCCTCCGTCGGCCTCACAGTCGCGGAACCGGCACGCATGAAAAATTCCCCCGCTTCATGCGCATACGCACCTGCGGAAAGACTGCTGAGGATCAATGCTGCCACGGCTAATTTATTCATATCCACTCCATGTATGTGGTTTTTCATAGGCGCCGTGAATATACCTATAAATAAGTACATCGTGATCCAATCTGGATCACATTACATTCGTTAATTTAACATTTATTGATCTGAGTTAATTTTGACTGTCAGTTCACACTTTTAGTTTTTGTATTCACATCAATTTTGCCGTTTAAACTTGCTAAAAAAATCGTCATCGCCCCCTCTTGCCGACGCGTGTTCGTGGGTCTACTTTAATGAACTCACAATTTGAATTGATGCGTAGTTATTGCAGGTGTGCCATGAGTGATCTCAACCCGTGCATGTCGTGCGGAGCCTGTTGTGCTTATTTTCGTGTCTCTTTCTACTGGGCCGAGGCGGATGACGCTGGCGGTTCCGTACCGGCTCAACTGACTGAGCCTGTCACCCCTTTTTTACGCTGTATGCGCGGAACCAATCAGAAGCGAAGCCATTGTGTCGCGCTGGAAGGCATTCCGGGTGAGTCAGCGCGTTGCCGTATTTATGAGCAACGACCATCTCCTTGCCGCGAATTTATGATGTCGGGCGAGAATGACGAGGCCAATGAGGCCTGCGATCGCGCCCGTGCGTATTACGGATTACCACCGCTTTACAAAGATATGCTTTTCCATACATCCACGGAGGCTGCCACCGATGACGCTTTCAGGGTACAATTGTGATGAATTTAACATTGCAGAACTCAAGGAGAGTGCATGTCTATCACGGCAGAATCCGTTTACCGTGACACGGGGAATTTTTTTCGTAATCAGTTTGTTACCATTTTACTGATTGCACTTCTATGTGCATTTATTACAGTGCTGTTAGGGCGCGTCTTTTCGCCCAGTGACGCCCAGCTTTCGATCCTGGGTGAAGGTGATTATCTGGCGGAAAGCACCGGGTTGTTTGACCTGGTGCGCAATATGACGCAGGAACAGCAGCAGGTATTGCTACGCTTATCAGCGGCAGCCACCTTCTCCGGTTTGATTGGGAATGCCATCCTGGCGGGCAGCACGTTGATGATGATCCGGATGATCTCTGCAGGGCAACGCGTTAGCGCGCTTCGTGCTATCGGTGCCAGTGCGCCGGTTTTGCCCGCGCTGTTTATCCTGTTCATGTTGACAACCTTTATGGTGCAAATCGGCATGATGTTCATCTTCGTACCCGGCGTATTACTGGCTATTTTGCTGGCGTTCGCACCGGTGATGATGGTTCAGGATCGCGCGGGCGTCTTCTCGGCGATGCGCGGCAGTATGCGTCTGGGCTGGAACAATATGCGTCTGGTCGCGCCTGCGGTCATCG
This sequence comes from Citrobacter sp. UYEF32, assembly GCF_040546205.1. Lineage (NCBI taxonomy): Bacteria > Pseudomonadati > Pseudomonadota > Gammaproteobacteria > Enterobacterales > Enterobacteriaceae > Citrobacter > Citrobacter sp. UYEF32. The sequence goes on from NZ_JBEPNI010000005.1 coordinate 481,072, forward strand.
GCTGGTTGCTGGCAAAAATCGCACTGCTGATGTTTGCACATAATTTAGCGTTTCTTACGCCGGAAGTCGGTGCGGTGGTCGCAAACACGGTGAGCAACATGATATCTGTCGCTTTGCTCATTTATCTGTTTCGCCTGTATATGCTGATACGTCAGTGATTTTTCGCCTGCGATAGCAGGCAATTTAACGGAACCGTAGAATGAAGCAGTTTCTTGATTTTCTCCCACTGGTGGTGTTTTTCGCTTTTTACAAGCTGTATGACATTTATGCAGCAACAACAGCTTTGATCATCGCTACGGCTGTTGTCCTGATTTATAGCTGGGTGCGTTACCGTAAAGTCGAAAAAATGGCGCTGATTACTTTTGTACTGGTGGCCGTTTTCGGTGGACTGACGATTTTCTTCCACAATGACGAATTCATTAAATGGAAAGTCACGGTTATCTACGCCCTGTTTGCCGGTGCCTTGCTGTTTAGCCAGTGGGTAATGAAAAAACCACTTATCCAGCGCATGCTGGGTAAAGAGCTCACCCTGCCACCGGTAGTATGGGAGCGCCTCAACCTTGCCTGGGCGCTGTTTTTCATCCTTTGTGGTCTGGCCAATATTTATATCGCCTTCTGGCTGCCACAAAATATCTGGGTGAATTTCAAAGTGTTTGGCTTAACGGCGCTGACTCTTATCTTTACCGTATTAAGCGGTGTTTATATCTATCGTCACATGCCGCAGGACGATAAACCCTGAGTGGCACATAAAAAACCGGGCACGGCCCGGTTTTTTTTCTACATATCAGCTTATCTAATTGTTTTCAGCCATAAATCCATAGTAGCATCCCGCCAGAATCCCCCCTTCTTTATTGATGAGATAACCATGTCTAACACTCAGGATGCACCGCAGGGTGAACTTGTTCTGCGCACACTGGCAATGCCGGCAGATACCAATGCGAACGGTGATATTTTTGGCGGCTGGCTGATGTCGCAGATGGATATGGGCGGTGCGATCCTTGCTAAAGAGATCGCCCACGGACGCGTCGTCACTGTCCGCGTCGATGGCATGAGTTTCTTGCGCCCTGTCGCCGTGGGCGATGTGGTGTGTTGTTATGCGCGCTGTGTGAAACGCGGTAATACGTCGGTTACCATCAACGTCGAAGTCTGGATTAAAAAGGTCGCCTCAGAACCTATTGGTCAACGTTATAAAGCCACGGAGGCACTGTTTATATATGTTGCCGTGGATAACGAAGGTAAACCGCGACCACTGCCCGTGCAGGCATAAAAAAAGCCTCCATCAGGAGGCTTCCTTGCTTAATCCATTGTCGCGCCACCGTCCATACGGAAGATAATATTAACCGTGATGCCGGTGCCCGGTTTACCCGGTTCATAACGCCATTTACGCATGGCCGTTTTCACCTCACGCTCAAACATGTTCGCCGGCTGTGCTGAAAGAATTTCCACGTTGTCGATACGGCCATCCTGTAGTACGTCAAATTTCACGCGAACACGTCCTTCAATACGCAAGGCTTGTGCACGCGGCGGATATTGAGGCTGGGTGCGGCTTAATACGCGCGGGCCTGCCGGGACCGACGGCACAGGTTTGGTGGCGATGGCTGGCGCGTTATTCATCGCCGGGCGCGGCGGAGCGTTACTTTCTACCGGTGCCGCCGGGCGGGGTTCTGCCGGTTTTGCTTCACGCTTAGGCTGCTCGACTTTTTTCTCCGGTTTCGGCTTCGGTTTAGGTTTTGGCTTCGGTTCAGGTTTGTGGATCACCACCGGCGCTTCTTTTGGCGGCTCGGGAACGGGTTCCGGCTCGGGTTCCGGCTCCACAACGGGTTCTGGTGGTGGCTGCACCGCCTGCGGCGGCTCCAGCTCTGCCGGTGTCACCATGGTCACCGTAATCGGCGCAGCGGGTGCCGGTAATTCAATAACCTGATGTACCGAGGCATACAAGATGGCCGCCACGACAGCGCCATGCATACCGACGGACAACAGTGTCGGCCAGGGAAAGCGGCGGGGTAAATCAAGGGCCATTGAAGTCATAATCGTTTCAGTTGAAAAAGCAAAGCTAGATTCTAAATGCAAATAGCAATCATATTCAACCAGCCATCGCGTCTGACCCAGATTTTGCGCGCATACGGTTAAAAAAAGCGCACTCTGAAAGAGGATATTCACGCGTCATCATCTTTGCGTTGCAGGCACTTATGGATTCACATAACGTAGTTGTTTTCTCATCATGAAGGAGCCCTACCCGTGCTTTATGTAATTTTCTCACAGGACGTTGCTGATTCCCTCGAAAAACGCCTTTCCGTGCGCCCGGCTCATCTGGCACGTCTGCAATTGCTGCATGACGAAGGTCGTTTATTAACGGCAGGCCCTATGCCAGCCGTAGACAGTAACGATCCGGGTGCGGCGGGTTTTACCGGCTCAACCGTTATCGCAGAATTTGAATCTCTGGAAGCGGCGCAGTCCTGGGCCGACGCGGACCCGTACGTCGCGGCGGGTGTTTATCAGCACGTCATCGTTAAGCCGTTTAAGAAGGTTTTTTAAGTTGGTTTTTAATCCATATAAATCAATTGATTATACTTTTTATAAATCTTAGAATGGAAAATAAGGACACATTGGAGTACGCATTATTCTTTGTGTCCTTTTTATTACTCACAAAATGGGGTACCGTCCTCATCCGCACGGTTAACAATCCACTTCGCGCCTCCAAAGTAATTCGCACCATCCCGATCCTGCTTTAGCCCTTTCGGCATTCTTCCATCTCCTATACTTTAAACCTGACCAATCGGAGGTGTTCATGTGTGTACGATTTACCCTGGTCCAAACGCGTGAAGAATGCCTGGCTTACCTTGCAGATGAAAGTACACATGATTTCTAGAACTCTCCTGCGCACACCTTCATTGAGCTCTGAAATGGCTTTATAGAGTCTTGATATTTCGACGGATGACTCATAAAGATACTCCATTGCCCGCTCGAGGCTGCTAATGCCAATTTTCGCCAGATAAAGATCAAAGCCGAATCCGCATTTCGCCCCGGACAGGCCAAGTCCAGCCATAACGTCAGTGCCGGTAAGACTTTCTGATGCAGTGGCGTTGCGTACGGAAAAGCAAAACGGGAAACATTATGCAATCAGCACATACCTAATATTCAAAATTTCTATTGCGGGATTTCAATGAATAAGCCAGTTACAATGCAATGTGCAAAAAAAGTATTATGCATAAATCAGAATTATGTCGTGAAAAAGGAGAGTCAAATGAGACATAGCCAGCAACATGCCCCCAGGGTATTCAGGCTGACTTCCTCAGTAGGCGATTGTGGAACGAACGATCCGAAAGAAGTTAAAATTGTCCAGCAGAAGCTTGTCGATGCCGGATATTCTGTAGCGACAGGAAGACATATTCAACCTGATGGGCGTTGTAACCTTGATACCGTCGAAGCAATACGCTGGTATCAACGATTGCTGAATTTATCACCATCAGGACTGATAAATGCTACTGATAACTGGTTTATGCAGGCACTGGAAGAAGCAACCACACCCCACTGGCGGCCCAAAAATATCAGTGGCCCTCTTCGGGTAAGCATCGGGCAGACAACGTTTGATGCTGAAGGCACAGATTATATCACCGCAGTGATACCATTCAGGCAGAATCCATATCCATATTTTTCCAGAATACTGCACTGGCCACCAGTTGGCGGGTCAGGTGTAACTCTGGGCAGAGGATACGATATGGGTAATCGCAGTGCGGGGGAAATTCTGGCGACGCTCAGGCTGGCGGGTATTGAGGAATATAAAGCCCAACTGTGTGCAAAAGCTGCCGGGCTTAAGAACCGAGAAGCAGATCAATTCGTAAAAGTGTATGGTCCGTTCGTAGGTGAAATTACACACCAGCAGCAAATACGATTATTCGAAATAGCATACCGTGAAAAAATTGAATATGGAAAAGGTGTTTACAACCGTCAGGTGCGGCGCTTGGGCATTACCAATGCTCTTAATTGGAACAGCTTAGATCAAGCCATCAGAGATACCTTTATTGACACGCTATATCAGGGTAACGCTACGGCGCAACAAATGGTTAAAATCATGGCCGAAGGTGGTAGCAGACAGAAAATCATCGATTATCTGCGCAACGACAGTAATCTTAGCAGCGATGTTAGAAGAACAAACATAAGAGTAAGGAACCTACAGTAATGAAAAAGCTCCTTGTTTTAGTTTCCCTGTTACTGGCATCTAATGCTTCGCTGGCTTCTGCTGATGATAGTATTACGTCGAATAAAGATGTAGATGCCTGCATCCAAAAATACGGTGAAAACAACAGCGAATGTCTGGAAGAAATCAGCGATAAAGCAGACTATTCACTTAACAAAGCTTACACCGCAAAGCTTAAAGAAATGGAAGGTTTTGATTACACCAAATGGTGGATGGGCGATGAAGATCGCAAAAAGCGTATGATCGATACTTTCAAGAAGAGCCAGAGCGAATGGTTAAAATACCGTGACAATTACTGCAATGTAGCAACAACCGATGCACAAGGAACACACTTCCTGGGAGCAGCTTCTACGGGGTGCAATATAAACATGAATAACCGCCGTATTAGTGAAATAAAGATGATTAAAATGACAAGCCTGGAGTAAGTTAATTAGTTCGTTGTTACCACAATAATTTCCCCTTCCCCGGTCCGATTTTATAGGTGCCATTAACTTAAGCCGGGGAATCCCCTTAACGAAAGCCTCATCAGTTTAGCTGCGCCATAAGGTCCTTATGATGACGCGCAGGCTGTCAGTTGTTCAGGCTGTCACTGGTATTATGAGCAGGTGATTTTAGAAAATCAAAGCAATTAAATTAAAGCATTGTCACTGGTTGCCCTTTGCGGGTTTTTAAACTCATGAGTTGCTCAACTGGTCCCTGAGTACATTCAATGCGATCATATTCCGTAGGCTTCATCCACGCCGATTGTGATGTCATTCCTTTTCCGTTAATTCGATGAAAATCCCAGGTACCGTTTGCATTTTGACGTAACTTATCCAATTTAATGCTTGCAGTTTTTGGTTTCACATTCTCATCGTTGGGTACAGGTTGGAAAGTGGCATAACCTTTACACTGAACGGGCATTTCACTCTTCGCGCATCCTACCAGCGATAACGTCACTAACAAGACAATAATCAGCCGCATACTATACATCCTTATTTTTTATTGGATTCCACCATCTCAATATAACCAGGGCCTCTCACTTGCTACACCATAGTCATTAAATATCTGCATCAACACAGTTCTTGGTATTCCTTTGGAGATACCCTGAAACAGCTTCTTGAATCGACACGGATGATCTGGACACTTCTGAGCCGTTAATAATATAGGTTTTCATATTCAGCCGGTGGCATCTGCTCGCTCGAACCATGCTGACGCTCACTGTTATAAGACATTTCGATGTAATCAAAAATATCGCGTCTGGCTTCGTCTCTCGTTCCGTAAATCTTCTTCTTTATCCGTTCACGCTTCAGTAGCAGAAAAAAGCTTTCTGCAACCGCGTTGTCATGATGGTTACCGCGAAGACTCATACTGGCCTCCAGTCCGTGCGATTTCAGGAACGACTACCATTCATAGCTTGTGTACTGACTAACTTAAGTCATCTTAAATGACTCTGAGGTGTCTGTTAAGCCTGTGACAATTCAGGCTGATTCGGGCATTCAGGCCATGAGAATCTGATTCTATCTCTACCGCTTCCCTTCTTTTCCCGAGTAATTTTTTTTTTAGTCTGGTGTCGGTAAGCATCCTGTGTGTACCTGGCATTTTCTGGTACTCAAAAGTGTACACAATATACGTTGCTCAAAGATACATACAATGTAACGATGATAAGCAAAAAGTTAGGTTTTTCAGTCGGAAGGACTGTTAAATCGGGGGTGCGGGGTAACGGTTCGTTTTAGGGTGAAACCAATCAACTCGGGCGGAATGACAATTTAAGAAAGTGTTCTGACTGTCAGAAATAACAAAGGGGTAAGCGTCATAATACCCCTTTGTATTATCCGTTTTTAATGGGTAATCGTTTTTGAGAACAAATTAATAATAACCACGCCGGCAATAATTAACCCCATCCCCAGCATCGCCGGAAAATCCAGTTTCTGTCCGTGAATAATCCAGCCCACTGTACCAATCAATACAATCCCTACCCCGGACCAGACGGCGTAAATCACTCCGGTAGGTATAGTGCGCATTGGGATGGTCAGACACCAGAATGCAATACAATAGCCAACAATACTGATGATGCTGGGCACCAGGCGGGTAAAACTATCGGAACTTTTAAGCGCAGTGGTCGCAATGACTTCACTGACAATCGCCAGGGCGAGAAAAATAATGGCTTCTTTATTCATGGTTATCCAAAGGCGAATTAACGTTTACTTAGCGCAAGGCGGGTTGCGAAAAGCAAAAACACAACGCCGGTTGTGCGATCCATCCAGCGTATAACGGCTTCTTTACGTAAAAATGATGACAGTGGGCGCGTCGCCGCGATTAACGTTGTTGACCATATGGTTCCCAGCACCACATGAATCATCACAAGGCCAAATGTCCAAATAATAAGCGGCTGCCCATGCGGAATAAACTGTGGCAAAAAAGAGACGTAGAAAATACCCATTTTCGGATTCAGTACATTGCCTAACATGCCACGAATAAACCAGTTCTGCTTTTTATCTTCACCCGCAACAGAGAAAACAGCGGTACGCGGGCGAATGAGCATATTCACGCCCAGCCAGCATAAATAGGCAGCGCCACAATATTTGAGAATAGAGTATGCCAGTTCCGACACCGCAACTAATGCCCCAAGGCCGAAGGCAACGGCAGCCCCCCAGATGAGACAACCGGTGTTAATGCCGAAGGCTGCTTTAAATGCCTGACTCCGTCCCTCCACCGCGGCAGTACGTAAAATTAGTGCGGTATCGAGACCCGGAGTGAGCGTCAGCAGTGTCGCCGCAAGGGTAAAAGCAATCAAACTATCAATAACAGTCATGCAGCATTCACCCTTTTTGAGTAAGAGATAAAAAACAATGGGCACCATAAAGGTGCCCAGAACCATCAGAACCCGTAAAAATCAAAAACTAACGCGTTGCGATGCCGATTAAGAATACACTTTCTTATCGCGTGGATACGCATATTGCGACGAGACTGCCCTTCCAACCAGCGCGCCTTGCGACGACTGGCCTGCCGGGACATACGCCAGCGCCCCACTTCCGTTCTACTACGCTTCATTTCTACGACTCTTTCCTAACAAAGAACCCCCATTATAAACCCTGGACGTCACCAGACCAGTCCTTTTCAGCGCCGTTTTTGTTTGCCAGATGAGTCCTTATGCGTAAACTCCTTATATCAGATTTTCAAAAGGATTTTTTTGTTATGACAACCTTCTACACGGTTGTGAGTTGGCTGATCTTTTTGGGCTACTGGCTGCTCATCGCTGGTGTGACGCTGCGTATTCTAATGAAGCGCCGTGCGGTCCCTTCTGCCATGGCATGGCTGCTGATTATTTATATTCTCCCTCTGGTGGGGATTATCGCTTATCTGTCCGTTGGGGAACTACATCTTGGTAAGCGCCGCGCCGAGCGCGCTCGTGCGATGTGGCCATCCACTGCCAAGTGGTTAAAAGACCTTAAGACGTATCACCATATTTTCGCGACTGAAAACAGCAGTGTCGCCACTTCTCTGTTCAAACTCTGCGAACGGCGTCAGGGCATTGCGGGGGTGAAAGGTAATCAGCTCCAGTTGCTCACCTCCTCAGATGACGTGATGCAGGCATTGATCCGCGACATTCAGCTAGCCCGCCATAACATCGAGATGGTGTTTTATATCTGGCAGCCAGGAGGAATGGCCGATCAGGTTGCCGAATCCTTGATGGCGGCGGCCCGCCGCGGCGTGCATTGCCGTTTAATGCTTGATTCAGCAGGCAGCGTGGCGTTTTTCCGCAGTCCGTGGGCCGGCATGCTGCGCAATTCAGGTATAGAAGTGGTCGAATCGTTAAAAGTTAATCTGATGCGTGTGTTTCTGCGTCGGATGGACCTGCGCCAGCACCGCAAGATGATCCTTATCGATAATTACATCGCCTATACCGGCAGTATGAACATGGTGGACCCTCGCTTCTTCAAACAGGATGCGGGCGTCGGTCAATGGGTCGATTTAATGGCAAGGATGGAAGGCCCGGTGTCTACCGCGATGGGGATCGTCTACTCCTGCGACTGGGAGATAGAAACCGGGAAACGCATCCTCCCACCGCCACCGGATGCCAATATCATGCCGTTTGAGCAGGCCAGCGGGCACACAATCCACACCATCGCCTCTGGTCCGGGATTCCCGGAAGACCTTATTCACCAGGCATTATTGACCGCGGTTTATGCCTCGCGCGAATACCTGATTATGACGACTCCCTATTTCGTCCCCAGCGATGACCTTCTGCATGCCATTTGTACCGCCGCGCAACGAGGCGTTGACGTCAGCATTATCCTGCCGCGTAAGAATGACTCGGTGCTGGTTGGCTGGGCCAGCCGGGCCTTTTTCACCGAACTGCTGGCTGCGGGGGTAAAAATTTATCAGTTTGAGGGCGGACTTCTGCATACGAAAAGCGTGCTGGTCGATGGCGAGTTAAGCCTGGTGGGAACAGTGAACCTTGATATGCGCAGTCTGTGGCTTAATTTTGAGATTACACTGGTTATCGACGATACCGGCTTTGGCAGCGATCTGGCGGCCGTGCAGGATGATTATATTTCGCGGTCTCGCTTGCTGGACGCACGTCTGTGGGTTAAACGTCCGTTCTGGCACCGGATTGCAGAACGACTGTTTTACTTCTTTAGCCCATTGCTGTAAAACGTGCCCAAATGATATTAAACAGGTAGTCATTATGGAAATGGATCTGAACAACCGCCTGAGCGAAGACGAAACGCTGGAGCAGGCTTACGATATTTTTCTCGAACTTGCGGCGGATAATCTCGACCCGGCAGATATCATTCTGTTCAATCTTCAGTTTGAAGAGCGTGGCGGTGCGGAATTGTTTGATCCCAGCGAAGACTGGCAAGAGCATGTTGATTACGATCTGAACCCGGACTTTTTCGCCGAGGTGGTGATTGGCCTCGCGGATAGCGACGGTGGCGAAATCAACGATGTCTTTGCCCGTGTACTGCTCTGTCGTGAGAAAGATCATAAGTTGTGCCACATTCTCTGGCGCGAGTAGTAAAAAGAAAAGGCTGACTTTCGTCAGCCTTTTTCATTTAGAGCGGGTCAACCTTCAGGCACGAGACCGCATGGCGGAAGCTACCTTCCAGCACCGGGCGCGTCTGCGCGCATTCGGGTCCGGCAATCGGGCAACGCGTACGGAACACGCAGCCCGACGGCGGGTTGATTGGTGAAGGCAAATCCCCTTCCAGCAACTGAATCTGCTTGTTCTTTTCCAGATCCGGGTCCGGGATTGGCACAGCAGACATCAGCGCTTTGGTATAAGGGTGCTGCGGATTGTGGTACACCTCGTCATAGGTGCCCAACTCCACCGCGTGTCCCAAATACATGACCAGCACGCGATCGGAGATGTGCTTCACCACCGCGAGATCGTGGGCGATAAAGATCAGCGACAACCCCATTTCCCGCTGCAGTTTTTGCAGCAAGTTGACCACCTGCGCCTGGATTGACACGTCCAGTGCAGAAACCGGTTCGTCACAGATAATCAGCTTCGGTTCGAGGATCAGCGCACGGGCAATACCGATACGCTGACACTGGCCGCCGGAAAACTCATGCGGGTAGCGGTTAATCAGGTTTGGCAGCAGGCCCACTTTCATCATCATGGCTTTGACGCGGTCACGCACTTCCTGACGCGGCATTTTCGGATGATAAGTACGCAGCGGTTCCGCGATGATTTCACCAATCGTCATACGCGGGTTCAGCGATGCCAGCGGGTCCTGGAAAATCATCTGAATGTCACTGCGCACGTCGCGCCATTCATCAGGCTTCATCCCGAGCAAGTCTTTGCCCAGCCAGGCCACTTTGCCGTCAGTTGCTTTGACAAGCCCAATAATCGCTCGGGCAAAGGTCGACTTCCCGCAACCGGATTCGCCCACCACGCCGAGGGTTTCCCCTTCATACAGACGCAGCGTAACGCCGTCTACCGCTTTCAGTGTTTTGGATGGCTGCCAGAACCATTGCTTACCGTCTTTTATGTCGAAATGGACTTTCAGGTCAGCAATTTCCAGGAGTACTTTTCTTTCTTCTGTGACGGCATTCATACCAGTTCCTCCACCGGCTTAAAGCAGGCGCGCAAACGTCCTGGGGCAAACTCCTCCAGCGGCGGAGCACTGTTACAGATTTCCATCGCATGCGGGCAACGCGGCTGGAATGGACACCCTTTGGGCAACCGCAGCAGGTTCGGCGGGTTACCAGGGATGGTCAGCAACTCTTCACCTTCGGCGTCGAGGCGCGGTACCGCATTGAGCAGACCGATCGAATAGGGATGTGCCGGATGGTAGAACACATCGCGCGCCACGCCGTATTCCATAGTACGCCCGGCGTACATCACCAGCACTTTGTCACAGATGCCCGCTACCACGCCGAGATCGTGGGTGATCATGATAATGGCAGTGTTGAATTCACGTTTAAGCTCATTGAGCAACGTCATGATCTGCGCCTGTACGGTCACGTCCAGTGCGGTAGTCGGTTCGTCGGCAATGAGCAGTTTTGGCCGGCACATTAATGCCATAGCAATCATTACGCGCTGGCGCATCCCGCCGGAAAACTCATGCGGGTACATGCGCATACGCTTACGCGCTTCCGGCATTTTCACGGCGTCGAGCATTTTGACCGACTCTTCAAATGCTTCAGCCTTACCCATGCCTTTATGTAGCATCAGCACTTCCATTAACTGCTCACCGACCCGCATATACGGATTCAGTGAGGTCATCGGGTCCTGGAAGATCATGGAAATCTGCTCGGCACGCAATTTGTTCAGCGCATGCTCAGGCAAGTTCAGAATCTCTTTGCCATTGAATTTCGCCGAACCACCAATATGCCCGTTCGATGCCAGCAGGCCCATCAGTGCAAATGCGGTCTGAGATTTACCCGAACCCGATTCACCCACAATGCCGAGAGTCTCACCGGCACGCAGGCTAAAGTTCAGGTCGTTTACCGCCGTAACGTCACCGTCCGGGGTTTTAAACGTCACACGCAGATCGTTAACATCCAGAAGAATGCCCGAATGCTGCTGCGCCTGTGGCGCCAATGAGGTTTCATGCTTGCTCATAACAGCACTCCTTAACGATCTTTCGGGTCGAGAGCATCACGCAGCCCATCGCCGATAAAGTTGAAACAGAATAACGTCACCACCAGGAAGCCTGCCGGAAACAGCAGCAGCCACGGGGAAACTTCCATCGAGTTCGCGCCATCGCTGAGCAACGCGCCCCAACTGCTTAGCGGCTCTTGCGTTCCCAAGCCAAGGAAACTCAGGAACGATTCGAACAGAATCATGCTCGGCACCAACAGCGAGGCATACACCACTACGACACCCAGCACGTTGGGAACGATATGACGAATGACAATATTGCCCGTCGATACCCCACCGACCTGAGCCGCTTCAATAAACTCTTTGCGTTTCAGACTCAGCGTTTGACCACGGACGATACGCGCCATATCCAGCCAGGAAACCATACCGATAGCGACAAAAATGAGCAGGATGTTTTGCCCGAAGAAGGTCACCAGCAGGATAACGAAGAACATAAACGGGAATGAGTTGAGGATCTCAAGCAGACGCATCATCACAGAGTCCACTTTACCGCCGAGGTAACCGGACAGTGATCCGTAAAGCGTTCCCAGGATAACCGCAACCAGCGCGGCAGCAATACCGACCATAAGCGAAATGCGCCCACCAATGGCTACGCGCACCAGGAGATCACGGCCGGATGAATCCGTCCCGAAATAGTGCCCGGAGGTTGTATCAGGCGCACTGGACATCATGCCCCAGTCCGTATCGAAATAGCTAAACTGCGATAGCATCGGCGCCAGGGCCACGAAAAGCGCGATAAAGAACAAGACGACAAGGCTGGCGACCGCTGCACGGTTGTGCATAAAGCGACGTCGTGCATCCTGCCACAGACTGCGACCTTCTACTTCCAGTTTTTCACTGAAGTTTTCCAGCGCCTCGCTGTTTTTTTTACTTAACATCATGGCGTACTCCAGTGTTAATAACGAATTTTCGGATCGATAACGGCATACAGCACATCGACAATCGCGTTAAATACAATAGTCAACGTCCCTACCAGTATGGTCAAACTTAATACCAGCGAGTAATCACGGTTCAATGCGCCATTCACAAACAACTGGCCAATACCGGGTAAACCGTAAATCGTTTCGATAACCATTGAGCCGGTGATAATACCGACGAAGGCGGGCCCCATATAGGAGAGCACGGGCAACAACGCGGGTTTCAGCGCATGGCGGAAAATAATGCGGCGCATCGGTAAGCCTTTCGCACGTGCGGTACGAATAAAGTTTGAATGTAGCACTTCAATCATCGAGCCACGCGTTATACGCGCAATACTGGCGATATAGGCCAGAGATAATGCGACCATCGGCAGGATCATGAATTTTGGCGCGCCGCCATTCCATCCCCCGGCGGGTAACCATTTAAGCGTGATGGCGAAAATCATCACCAGCAGCGGAGCGACAACGAAGCTCGGTATCACAACCCCGGTCATCGCCAGCCCCATCACGGAATAGTCCCATCTGGTATTTTGTTTCAGCGCGGCAATGACGCCCGCACTCACGCCAAAAATCACCGCCAGTAAAAACGCCGCAGCGCCTAATTTCGCAGAAACAGGGAAGCTGGCCGCGACCAGATCATTCACCGTGTAATCTTTGTATTTAAATGACGGCCCAAAATCACCGTGCGCGAGCTGTTTCAGATAGCTGGCGTACTGGGTCAGAATCGGATCGTTCAGATGATATTTCGCTTCGATATTCGCCATGACTTCTGGCGGCAGCGTACGCTCACCGGTAAAAGGACTACCCGGCGCAAGACGCATCATAAAGAATGAGATAGTAATAAGAATAAATAGCGTCGGAATCGCTTCCAGACAGCGACGTAGGATAAATTTTAACATTGCCCGTACCTTCTGGCCTGTGCCTTTGTAGTGCGATGAAATAAGACACTGTGGGGCAGGATTACCCTGCCCCACTCATTGCCATTAATGCTTGATAATATACAAGTTTTTAACGTAGATATTATCCATCGGGTCTTTACCGGTATAACCACCCACCCACGGTTTCACCAGACGGGCGTTCACGTAGTAATACACCGGGACAATCGCAGAGTCTTTATCGAGCTGCTGTTCAGCCTTGGTGTAAAGCTCCGTACGTTGCGCTTCGTCGGTGACTTGCAGCGTGTCGGTAATCAGCTTATCAAAGGCCGGGCTCTTATAGTGCGCGGTGTTGTTGGAGCTGTCAGACAGCATGGTATTCAGGAAGGATGTCGGTTCGTTATAGTCCGCACACCAGCCTGCACGCGCCACGTCAAAGGTGCCCTGATGGCGGCTGTCGAGGAAGGTTTTCCACTCCTGGTTCTCCAGCTTGACGTCTACGCCCAGGTTTTTCTTCCAGATAGAAGCAACCGCGATAGCCAGTTTTTTATGCAGGTCAGAGGTGTTGTACAGCAGGTTGAACGTCAGCGGTTTGTCAGCCGTGTAGCCTGCTTCAGCCAGCAGTTTTTTCGCTTCTGCGTTACGTTTGTCTTGTGACCATTTGAACCATTCCGGCTCAACCAGTTTCGCACCGTCAGTGTATGGCGGGGTGTAGCTGTAGGCTGGCAAATCGCCCTGGTTCTTCACTTTATTGACGATGATGTCACGATCCAGAGCCAGTTTCAGCGCGGTACGAACACGAACGTCAGTAAACGGCGCTTTCTGGTTATTGATTTCGTAATAATAAGTACACAGGTACGGGTCGACGTGGACTTCTTTTGGAATTTCTTGTTTCAGTTTCTGGAACAGTTCAATCGGCATGTTGTTATAGGTCATGTCGATTTCACCGCTGCGGTAGCGGTTAACGTCAGTCACTTCTGAGGAAATAGGCAGGTAAGTTACCTGGTTAATTACCGTTTTCGCGTTATCCCAGTAATTGGTATTACGCTCAAGCACGATACGTTCGTTGACAACCCAATCTTTCAGTTTGTACGCACCGTTAGTCACGATATTCGCGGGCTGCGTCCATTTATCACCGAATTTCTCGACAACGGCTTTAGGAACGGGCGACACAGAGGCGTGTACCAGTAGTTTGTAGAAATAAGGAACCGGTTCGCTCAGCGTGACTTCGAAGGTATTGTCATCAAGCGCTTTTACGCCCAGGTCTGAGGTCGGTTTTTTACCGGCAATGATGTCATCGATATTCGCAATGTGACCATATTGCAGGTAGCTGGCGTAAGGGGATGCAGTTTTTGGATCTGCCAGACGCTGCCAGCTATAAACGAAGTCGTGTGCCGTAACCGGCGAGCCGTCGGACCATTTCGCGTCTTTACGCAGATGGAAGGTCCAGACTTTGAAATCTTTGTTTTCCCACTTTTCAGCGACGCCGGCACTCGGATGGCCTTCAACATCTGTGACTAACAGGCCTTCAAACAGATCGCGGCTGATGTTTGATTCCGGCACGCCTTCAATTTTATGCGGATCAAGAGACTGTACTTCCGAACCGTTATTACGAACCAGCGTTTGCTTCTCTGCCAGTTGAACGCCAGCAGGAACATCCGCCGCCATGGCTACGTTACCTGCAATTAGCGCGGAGAGAACGCCCGCCGCTACGAGACTTTTTTTTGTGATGATGGACATTGTGTTGATACTCCACTCATTATAATTACTGACATTAATGCCAGCCTGTTTTGTCCCCTAAAGGGGGCCTGTACAGCGCAGGAGCTTTTGGCTGCTGTCAGGCATCGTTTTACTGCTTGCTATCACCGACTTTATTTCTTACGAGCCGCTCGGATGGCGCCCTTACGTCGATTTTGTTACACGTCTCCCCTGTCGAGACGCCTGTTTCTCTTGCATTTGCAGGATGAGATTTGTATTTGAAAATAATTCTCATCTGCGTAGATTCTTAAGATAAATACAGGGCCGGAAAGTACCAAATGGCCCATTACGTCGCCAATACAATTTGCAAATTTGTTAACTAATTCTCTTTTATTCGGCTTTTCAACCGTGTCGCAAGAACGCGCAACCATGCTTAAATAAAAAATTAGTATTTTAAATCATACAGATAGACAGCAATTCATCGGTGTTGTTACATTCGCAATACGATTGCGCGTTTTTTGCACGAAAAATCAACATTCGATTATTATCTAGCACATTTGTCTGTCTGAGCGACGAAATTACTAATATCATTTCAATTATCTGACAGCAAGCCCCAGAGTATCGTGTGAGGGAAATAACAGTGTCGTTGGATTAATTTCTCGCCATCTGGCAATGTAATGAAATGTAATGCACTGAAATAAAAGCACTTATTTAAATCATGTTGATTTATTATATTTATGGTTTTTTCTGACTTTAGTTATATGATTTGCTGATAATGCTGCGTTTCGAACGCCCTGCGCAGCATTATTTCACCAGGCAGCAATCAGTGTAGTAAACCCGGGAATATCCCTTTAACGCCTGCAACGATGAATTCAATACCGAGTGCCATCAGCAATAAACCCATGATACGGGTAATCACGTTAATCCCGGTTTGCCCAAGCAGGCGCACCAGCCAGGGAGCGATGCGGAACACGCCCCAGGAACAAAAAGCAAAAAGAGCTATTGCCACTGAAAATCCCGCGAGGTACTCCACGCTGTGGTAGCGCGTGCCCCAGACAATAGTCGAGCTGATAGCACCGGGCCCTGCCATTAAAGGTAAAGCCAGCGGCACAACGCCGATACTCTCTCTGATCGCCGTTTCTGATTTCTCTTGCTTGTTTTGTTTGTCCTCACCCAGTTTGCCGCTGATCATCGACATCGCTATGGTGACTACCAGGATCCCCCCGGCTATACGAAACGAGTCAATCGAAATACCAAATAACTGAAGAATCCCGTCCCCCAGAAAAAGCGACGTCCAGAGAATAATGGCAACGGAAAGGTTCGCGGTGAGATTAGTTTTGTTCCTCGCCCCAGCCGTTTGATAGCTGGTCATACTAATAAAGACAGGAATAATTCCAATAGGATTGACCAGCGCGAACAGGCCGATAAAAAACTTAGACCAGGTAGGAAAGTCAAACAGTGTTTGAGTCACAGAGTGCTCCGCAGCATTGCAAGGCAAAGAAGAAAGTATAGAAACAATAAGACCCTGCTAAATATACGATTATTTGCAGCACAACTCACCATAAATCCTGTCATCTTCCTTACATCCCGGCATGTTATGCATTTGTACTAATTATGATAATGTTAGTTGGCGCCGCCCTTTTATCATTAACATTTGATACAAATGCCCAAAAACAGCCTGCTGAAAGGTGTCAGCTTTGCTGTAACTTGATTTAGATCACGTAATCGGTACTCAGAAGTGAGTACTCTTGGAGACGTCGTCAGGGAGTAGAACCATCAGTTTGAATGATGTTTCGTTGAGGCTCTTTCAGTAAATCAGTTAGGTTGGGCAAGGCGTTAACTACTTGTTTTTCTGTAATTTACGCAACCTGCACCCGGTCTGTCTATACTGTCGTTTCGGACAGCTGGTTTACTAAAAGAGTTTAACATTATCAGGAGAGCATTATGGCTGTTACTAATGTCGCTGAACTTAACGCACTCGTTGAACGCGTGAAGAAAGCCCAGCGTGAATATGCCAACTTTACTCAAGAGCAAGTTGACAAGATCTTCCGCGCCGCCGCCCTGGCTGCCGCTGATGCCCGTATCCCTCTCGCTAAAATGGCCGTTGCCGAATCCGGCATGGGTATCGTCGAAGATAAAGTGATCAAAAACCACTTTGCTTCTGAATATATCTACAACGCTTATAAAGATGAGAAGACCTGCGGTGTCCTTGAGGAAGATGACACTTTTGGTACCATCACCATCGCTGAACCTATCGGTATCATCTGCGGTATCGTTCCAACAACTAACCCAACTTCTACGGCAATCTTCAAGTCGCTGATCAGCCTGAAGACTCGTAACGCAATCATTTTCTCTCCACATCCGCGCGCTAAAGATGCAACAAACAAAGCGGCTGATATCGTTCTGCAGGCGGCTATCGCTGCCGGCGCGCCAAAAGATCTGATTGGCTGGATTGACCAACCTTCTGTTGAACTGTCTAACGCATTAATGCATCACCCTGACATCAACCTGATCCTCGCAACTGGCGGCCCGGGCATGGTGAAAGCAGCATACAGCTCCGGTAAACCGGCTATCGGCGTAGGCGCAGGCAACACACCTGTTGTTATCGACGAAACCGCTGATATCAAACGTGCTGTCGCTTCTGTGCTGATGTCTAAAACCTTCGACAACGGTGTTATCTGTGCTTCCGAACAGTCAGTAGTGGTTGTTGATTCTGTTTACGATGCTGTTCGCGAACGTTTTGCTACCCACGGCGGCTACCTGCTGCAGGGTAAAGAGTTGAAAGCCGTTCAGGACATTATCCTGAAAAATGGCGCGCTGAATGCCGCCATCGTTGGCCAACCGGCATACAAAATTGCTGAACTGGCAGGCTTCACGGTTCCTGCAACGACCAAAATTTTGATCGGTGAAGTGACTGTTGTTGACGAAAGCGAGCCGTTCGCTCACGAAAAACTGTCTCCGACTCTGGCAATGTACCGTGCGAAAGATTTCGACGATGCGGTAGTAAAAGCAGAGAAACTGGTTGCCATGGGCGGTATCGGTCACACCTCTTGCCTGTACACTGACCAGGATAACCAGCCGGCTCGCGTGCAGAAATTCGGCGCGGAAATGAAAACCGCACGTATCCTGATCAACACCCCGGCTTCTCAGGGTGGTATCGGTGACCTTTATAACTTCAAACTCGCACCTTCCCTGACTCTGGGTTGTGGTTCCTGGGGTGGTAACTCCATCTCTGAAAACGTTGGTCCGAAACACCTGATCAACAAGAAAACCGTTGCTAAGCGAGCTGAAAACATGTTGTGGCATAAACTTCCGAAATCTATCTACTTCCGCCGTGGCTCTCTGCCAATCGCGCTGGATGAAGTGATTACTGATGGTCACAAACGCGCGCTGATCGTGACTGACCGCTTCCTGTTCAACAACGGTTATGCAGACCAGATCACCTCTGTGCTGAAAGCGGCTGGCGTAGAAACAGAAGTCTTCTTCGAAGTTGAAGCTGACCCGACGCTGACTATCGTACGTAAAGGCGCAGAGCTGGCGAACTCCTTCAAACCTGACGTGATCATCGCGCTGGGTGGTGGTTCCCCGATGGATGCGGCGAAAATCATGTGGGTCATGTACGAACATCCGGAAACTCACTTCGAAGAACTGGCGCTGCGCTTTATGGATATCCGTAAACGTATCTACAAGTTCCCGAAAATGGGTGTGAAAGCGAAAATGGTTGCTATCACCACCACTTCCGGTACCGGTTCAGAAGTGACGCCGTTCGCAGTTGTAACTGACGATGCCACTGGTCAGAAATATCCGCTGGCAGACTATGCTCTGACCCCGGATATGGCAGTTGTTGACGCAAACCTGGTCATGGACATGCCGAAATCACTGTGTGCATTCGGTGGTCTGGATGCAGTAACCCACGCACTGGAAGCTTACGTTTCTGTACTGGCGTCTGAGTTCTCCGATGGTCAGGCTCTGCAGGCTCTGAAACTGCTGAAAGAAAACCTGCCAGCGTCTTACCATGAAGGTTCTAAAAACCCGATTGCACGTGAGCGCGTACACAGTGCTGCTACCATCGCGGGTATCGCGTTTGCGAACGCCTTCCTGGGTGTGTGTCACTCCATGGCGCATAAACTGGGTTCACAGTTCCATATTCCGCACGGTCTGGCGAACGCTCTGTTGATCTCCAACGTTATCCGCTATAACGCGAATGACAACCCGACTAAACAGACTGCATTCAGCCAGTACGACCGTCCGCAGGCTCGTCGTCGTTACGCAGAAATCGCTGACCATCTGGGTCTGACTTCTGTTGGTGACCGTACTGCTGCGAAAATTGAGAAACTGCTGGCATGGCTGGAAACCATCAAAGCTGAACTGGGCATTCCTAAGTCAATCCGTGAAGCAGGCGTTCAGGAAGCTGACTTCCTTGCTCACGTTGACAAACTGTCCGAAGATGCGTTCGATGACCAGTGTACCGGTGCTAACCCACGTTACCCGCTGATCTCTGAGCTGAAACAAATCCTGCTGGATACCTACTACGGACGTGAGTTCAAAGAAGGCGCGCCAGCAGAAGTGAAAGCCGAAGCAGTAAAAGCGGATAAAGCAGACAAAAAAGCGAAGAAAACCGCTTAATTGTCCTGGCTACGATAACCTGCCTGATGGGTAACACCTGTCAGTTAAGCAAGATGACCGGTTGAACTTTCCGGCAGGTAAACGACAAAGGCCCTATCAATTCTTTGATGGGGCTTTTTTATATTTTCAACATACCTTGATGTAATCTCTAACCGCGCTGAATCCGCCTCATTCTTCTGCTACCAGCAGACTATTTCTGTCGAATCGACTTAAGTCCACAGCCGTAAGCGTAAACATCCCACAGACATCACTGGCTGGCTGATATTGGCTATGCGAGTATTTTCATACGCACAGATACGTCTGAGCAGACAGGTGGCGGGGATAAACGAAGGGAATGCGGAGAGGCACACTGAGTATCCAACCACCAGACCGTGTGCCCTGATATCGCTGTAGAAGCAGTTAGCGCCGCATAAAGGTGATATGCCCTACACGACGCTCTTATTGTCCCGGGCGCAAATCCTCAGGCTTTTAAGCGTTGTTTTTGAGCCCGTAATCAATCAGCAGCGCACGTAGCTACAGTTGAACTATCCTCTTACGCGCGCCTGAATAGCGGACAGAGAGCCTTCTGTGAGGGCCTCTTTATAATGTTTACGGCAAACGGATACATAGCGCTCATTACCGCCAATAACGACTTGCTCACCCTCATTATATGGCCGACCCGCCTGATCAAGGCGTAGCACCATGCTGGCTTTACGTCCGCAGAAACAGATCGTTTTTAGTTCAACCAGTTTATCTGACCACGCCAGAAGATATTGGCTACCGATAAACAACTCGCCACGGAAATCGGTTCTTAATCCATAACAGAGCACGGGAATATCAAGTTCATCGACAACGTCAGACAACTGATATACTTGCTGGCGGGTTAGAAATTGACTTTCATCAACTAAAACGCAGTGGATAGGTTCGCGCTGGTGCTCAGCATTAATTTCATCTTTAAGGGATGTATTTTGGTTAAAAAGACGCGCCGGCGACGATAAGCCAATACGTGAACTTACCTTCCCTGCCCCAAAGCGGTCATCAATTTCCGCGGTATAGACCAGCGTGCGCATGCCACGTTCCTGATAATTGTAGGAAGACTGCAGTAAAGCCGTGGATTTTCCGGCATTCATCGCTGAGTAGTAGAAATAAAGTTGCGCCATTGCCCGCAAGACCCCAATCAAAGTGTGATATTCCTCGGCAGGATTGTATCATATTTTAACATGCCACCTGGAATGCCGGGCGTACACTTTACTTACATTGCGGACATGATTTCAGCGATATACTTCACGCTATTTTTCTCTCGTAAGCTGTTGCTGACAAAGAAACAGACAATAAGCGCACCGCGCCTTTTCTGGGTATAAAAAACAAGAAGTTTCAGCGCCAGGCTCAAGAAATTATTAATGTTTTATGCAAAACGACGCTGTTGTGAACCCTAATAAAAAAGGTTGATATTTATCCATCGAAACTATAATTCGTATGAGATTAATCAGTTAAAAGCGCTGATTAAACACCTGAGCCGTTCGGGTGATAATGCTTTCTATATGGCTTTTTTGTGCGGTTCTTCAAGAAAAATTTAAGTTAGCGGTTTTTAAAAATGTGGTAAATAAAGAGGAAATTTGAATTCCTTACATTCTCACCTATTGCACTACTCAAATTAACGCTCTATTATTAGCTCAACAAACCACCCCAATATAAGTTTGAGATTACTACAATGAGCGAAGCACTTAAAATTCTGAACAACATCCGTACTCTTCGTGCGCAGGCAAGAGAATGCACTCTGGAAACGCTCGAAGAAATGCTGGAAAAATTAGAAGTGGTAGTTAACGAGCGTCGTGAAGAAGAAAGCGCTGCAGCTGCTGAAATCGAAGAACGTACTCGTAAACTACAACAATATCGTGAAATGCTGATTGCTGATGGTATTGATCCGAATGAACTGCTGAACAGCATGGTCGCAGCTAAAACCGGAACTAAAGCTAAACGCGCTGCACGTCCGGCTAAATATAGCTACGTTGACGAAAACGGTGAAACTAAAACCTGGACTGGCCAGGGCCGTACCCCAGCAGTAATCAAAAAAGCGATGGACGAACAAGGTAAACAACTGGAAGATTTCCTGATCCAGGAATAATCCTAAGCCTTTATGAAGAATCCCGCCGATGGCGGGATTTTTTTTGACCATTTTTTTAGCCATTGTTGCTGAGCAATATTCTGTAACGATGAAGATAAACGTGCATTGCTGATACTATTTGCTCACCAACGTTCCCCTATCGATATTCCCACTTTGGACAAAGATTTCTCCTGGCGCCTGGTCTGGCACGCCAAAGGTGTCTACAGGCAATAAAAAAGCCGGAGTGATAATCATCAATCCGGCTTTATTCCCTGGGACTAAATCAGGTTACGCTTTAGCGACACCGACAACGTCTTCCAGCCAGGCTTTAAATTCTTCACCAAGTACGTTATGGCGAATACCATATTCTACGAAAGCCTGCATATAACCCAGCTTATTACCGCAGTCATGGCTTTTGCCTTTCATGTGATAAGCTTCAACGGTCTCTTTCTCGATAAGCATATCGATAGCGTCGGTCAGCTGAATCTCATCGCCTGCTCCCGGAGGCGTTTTCGCCAGCAGCGGCCAAATCTCTTCGCTGAGAACGTAACGGCCCACAACAGCGAGATTAGACGGCGCGACATTCGCTTTCGGTTTTTCAACCACACCGACCATCGGTACGCTGTCACCCGGTTTGAGTTCAGCGCCTTTGCAGTCAACAACACCATATGCAGTCACATCGGCAACCGGCTCAACCATAATCTGGCTGGCTCCGGTTTCGTCGAAACGCTTGATCATTTCCGCAAGGTTATCCTGGGAAAGATCGGATTCGAATTCGTCCAGGATAACGTCAGGAAGAATAACCGCCACCGGTTCATTTCCTACAACCGGATGCGCGCACAGCACCGCGTGTCCAAGCCCCTTAGCCAGCCCCTGACGGACCTGCATAATGGTAACGTGCGGCGGGCAAATAGCCTGAACTTCTTCCAGCAACTGACGTTTCACGCGTTTTTCCAGCATGGCCTCAAGCTCAAAGCTGGTATCGAAATGGTTTTCGATAGAATTTTTCGACGAATGCGTAACCAGAACAATTTCGGTAATACCCGCAGCGATACACTCATTCACGACATACTGAATTAATGGCTTATCAACCAACGGTAACATTTCTTTAGGAATCGCCTTTGTCGCAGGCAGCATCCTGGTTCCCAATCCCGCAACCGGGATAACTGCTTTAGTCACTCTCGAATTTATGGCAGCCATTGAAAATCTCCTGGTCTGTTCACGCTTTGAGCATGTTCATGAATTAATTCGCATCTGAGTATATCAGTACCATCGTAATGACCTGGTCTGAAAAGGACGCTATAACGTTTAATTAGGATTAATACGCAAAACTGTGGCGATAGTACCACTCGCTTTAAAAAGGAGGTAAAGCTATCTGCGTAATACGTTGCGATTGCTCATTCCGCAGACAACATTAAACGCAGACGGCCACCGGCCCCCCAAACCTGACATTGCCAGGCATCGCACCGTTGACTCAATTGGTTCAGATACGTATTTCCTAAAGTACCCAACGGTACGCCGTTACTGATTTGAATTTGATGTTCGCCAGTATTTAATGTCGCATTAAGGCCTGCCGACACTAAAATAAGGTTCTTTAATTCGCTGTGATAATACCCAACCAGCAGAGGAAACTGTCCGGGCAAATTTGCCTGGCGCAGTAACTGGTTTACCTGCTTAAGCAAGCTGCCCATTTCGGGGAGTTTTTGGTGCTGGTGTGACAATTGTTCCTGAAGTAAGCCGTTGAACAATGCACGCAGTAATAATGCTGCCAGAACACCATTATTGCCTGCGCGTGTCACATCAAGGCAATAAAAAGCCAGATCGTGTGACGATATTGGCGCAATATCAAGCACCAGACCGGGTTGATCGGCAGACACGAGCTGGCGGTAATTAACCCGGCAACCCGACATCTTCTGCTGAACCGGCGGCTGTAATTCCTGTAAAAGTTTGGCGGCAGCCTGGGGATTTTCAACCAGTGCATCCCAATCCTGGAACAAACGTTCTTCTTCTTCGACACGCGAATTAAACATATTGGGATAGAGACAGGCGAATACGGTCTCTTTTAGACGATTAAGATCTTTAACCGGCTTAAGTAAAACGTCTTGTACCCCTAAACGCAGCGCCTTCGCAATATCTGCCATGTTATCGGTTGCAGAAATGACGAGCACCGGCATTTGGTCGCCTTTATTGCGCAAATGTTCGACAAGCTTAAGGCCATTCATTCTCGGCATGGCAATGTCGCAAATCATGAGATCAGGGGAAGCATTGTCCAACTGTTCGAGCGCTGAGACACCGTCATCTGCGACCAGTGTTTCCGCTCCCAGAGAGGAGAGCCAGGAATCCAGCAGCGAGCGGAAGACGGGTTCGTCTTCAACGATCAGTATCTGTTTTCCTGCTAACGGCTGCGTCATCTTATCTCCCCTGCCTGACGATAAATAAATAGTGGCATGATCTATCAATAATCGCCTGTCAGAATTTGCTGAACTCGAATAAAAAAAACATACTTAGACTATTGTCCTTACCAACGGTAGTAGTTCATCGATTTTCTTTTCAACGGCAAGTTGCCCCGCTGCGATTGCCGCCTCTGCCCGATGAAAATCAAGTGTCGAAATTTGCGGGCAAAGTGGCTGTATTAAAATATCGGGGGGATCGCCAGCCATTCGGTTGCGCTTAAGTCGATTCTCAAGCACCTGAATGGAAGTGGTCATGATTTCCATTGCCGTAGGTGCAACAACAGTGCGCCGGGCCTTCATTTTACTTAGCCTGTCCCGAAGACGTTCATGCCAGCGCAACTCATCACTCTCAACACCTTCTTGCGCCTCTTCCATCAACGTCGTCGACACTAAATCCTGCTGCATCAAATGCGCGTCATGCTGCAAGTCGACGGCAATAACGATATCCGCCCCCAGCGCGCGCGTCAGGGAGACAGGAACGGGATTCACCACCGCGCCATCAACCAGCCAATAGCCATTATGGGCAACGGGTGACATAAGACCCGGCATACTGCACGATGCGCGCACCGCCAGATGAAGATCGCCTTCGGTAAACCATAGCTCTCGCCCGGTGCTGAGGTTGGTTGCTACAGCACCGAATTTCAACTGACAATCAGTGAACAGCGTTTCGGGCAGGACTTGCCGATAGTGGTTAAAAACACGTTCGCCGCGTAATAATCCACCGCGTCGCCACGACGGATCCATAAGTTTGAGGACGTCCCAGTAACTGAAAGAGCGTACCCACGTTTCCAGTCTGGGGAGTTTATTGCAGGCATACGCGGCGCCCACAAGGGAACCAATAGAGCACCCCGCCACGACGTCAATCTTGATCCCTGCGTGTTGCAATGCGTTTATCACACCAATGTGTGACCAGCCTCTGGCGGCCCCTGATCCCAGCGCCAACCCAATTTTAACCGTTCTCATTACCTGGATTTTTGTCCCCCGGAACGACTGGCGTAGCCACGAAGCTACAGCTCAGTTAACATAACGCTACTCTGGCTTATAGTGCCGTTATTTTTGTACAGGAAGCCGATTTTGTCTCAACTCTGTCCCTGCGGTAGCGCAGTCGAGTATAGCCTATGTTGCCAGCCTTATCTGTCTGGCTCACAGGTTGCGCCAGATCCATCACATCTTATGCGCTCCCGTTATAGCGCATTTGTGATGAAAGACGCCGACTATTTGGTCAGCACCTGGCACCCAACTTGCCATGCCGCCACGTTTCGTCCGGACATTGAAGCCGGTTTCAACCGTACCCAGTGGCTGGGTTTGACGGTGTTCGAACATGCCAGCGGGAAAAACGACACAGAAGGTTACGTCAGTTTTATTGCCCGTTTCAATGAGGATGGCAAAGCGGGAGCAATTATTGAACGTTCCAGATTCTTAAAGGAGAACGGCCGGTGGTATTATATTGACGGCACACGTCCGCAATTTGGCCGTAACGATCCGTGCCCATGCGGGTCCGGTAAGAAATTCAAAAAGTGCTGCGGGCAATACGCCCAGCGATAACTCATAGCAAACACCATCAACAGGATTTACCCGGCAATGCATTCATTACAACGTAAAGTATTACGCACCATTTGCCCTGACCAAAAAGGTCTCATCGCGCGGATTACTAACATTTGTTACAAACACGAACTCAATATCGTGCAAAACAATGAGTTTGTTGACCACCGCACCGGTCGCTTTTTTATGCGTACCGAGCTGGAAGGTATTTTTAACGACTCTACCCTGCTGGCCGACCTGGACAGCGCGCTGCCGGAAGGTTCTGTCCGCGAACTGAACCCTGCGGGACAGCGTCGCGTGGTTATTCTGGTGACCAAAGAAGCACATTGTCTTGGCGACTTATTAATGAAAGCCAACTACGGCGGGCTGGATATTGATATTGCAGCGGTCATCGGCAACCATGAAACGCTGCGTTCGCTGGTTGAGCGCTTTGATATTCCGTTTGAACTGGTCAGCCATGAAGGGTTAACCCGCGAAGAGCACGATGAGCGGATGGCGCAAGCCATTGAAGCACATCAACCGGATTATGTGGTGTTAGCGAAGTACATGCGTGTACTGACGCCGGGTTTTGTCTCCCGTTTTCCGAATAAGATAATCAATATTCACCATTCGTTCCTGCCGGCATTTATCGGCGCGCGTCCTTACCACCAGGCTTATGAGCGCGGGGTAAAAATCATCGGCGCAACGGCACACTACGTAAACGATAATCTGGACGAAGGTCCAATCATTATGCAGGACGTCATTCACGTCGATCACACTTACACTGCCGAAGATATGATGCGTGCGGGCCGCGATGTTGAAAAGAATGTCCTGAGCCGTGCGCTGTATCAGGTGCTGGCGCAACGTGTCTTCGTTTACGGTAACAGAACGATTATTCTTTAATCGCTAACGGAATGAATTGATTAGCTTTAATCCGTTACGGATGAAAAGTACGCAAACGGTTCAGTTTCGTTGAAGGAAAGCTTTACAGCGGCGCGTCATTTGGTATGATGCGCCCCGCTTCCTGAAACGGAGGCAGGCCAGTATGAGCATTACCCCGTGGTGGGGTTCCCGAGCGGCCAAAGGGAGCAGACTGTAAATCTGCCGTCATCGACTTCGAAGGTTCGAATCCTTCCCCCACCACCATTATTGACCACTGCAATGTGGTAACACCGGTGAGAGTTTGCGAAGTTTGCACTTATCGGGAAGGGTGAGAACCTTCGATTAAGGTTCGAGTCGAGCGAAAGCGAGACAACGTTGCCGCAGGCAACGGCCCGAAGGGTGAGGAGCGAAGCGACGAATAATCCTTCCCCCACCACCATCTTCAAAGCAGTTCCCGACAATATGAATTACCCCTGGTGGGGTTCCCGAGCGGCCAAAGGGAGCAGACTGTAAATCTGCCGTCATCGACTTCGAAGGTTCGAATCCTTCCCCCACCACCATCACTTCATGTAGCACACTGCCAAATCAAATCTTTAATGCCATATATCCTCCCCGTGCCGGGAAGGGTGAGAACCTTCGACTAAGGTTCGAGTCGAGCGAAAGCGAGACAACGTTGCCGAAGGCAACGGCCCGAAGGGCGAGGAGCAGCGCGACGAGTAATCCTTCCCCCACCACCATCACTTCATGTAGCACAACGTCAAACCACATCCTCAATCCCACATATCCTCCCCATGCCGGGAAGGGTGAGAACCTTCGACTAAGGTTCGAGTCGAGCGAAAGCGAGACAACGTTGCCGAAGGCAACGGCCCGAAGGGCGAGGAGCGAAGCGACGAGTAATCCTTCCCCCACCACCATCACTTCATGTAGCACATTGCCAAATCAAATCTTTAATGCCACATATCCTCCCCATGCCGGGAAGGATGAGAAGCAACATTTCCCCTGATGCGCTGTGCTTACCAGGGCTAGCCGCCCGCAGGTCGAATAAACGCAGCGCATCGGGATGCCAAAATCATTACACGGGTGGCAAACGGCGTTTGACTGGCGAGCTTTTCACAATCGAGGTGTTGCACTGTGCGTATTCCGCTAAACCATCCAGCAATGTATCCAGTTGTTCAATGGAGCGCACCACCAGCCGGATAACAAAACAATCCTCCCCGGTGACCTTATCGCTCTCGATACATTCGGGCATCGCCTGAATGTACTTATCCACCTTCTGTAATAACCCCGGCAATGGCCGAACACGTACCAGCGCCTGCAAGGTATACCCTAACGCCGTCAGATTCACCCGCGCCGCGTACCCCTCAATCACCCCCTTTTCTTCCAGGCGTTTGAGCCTTTCTGCCGTGCTGGGTGACGACAGCCCGACGCGACCACTTAATACTTTTAACGACATCCGCGCATCTTCCACCAGACACGCCAGAATTTGTCGGTCGATCTCATCGATAAGGTTTTCCATTGATTTTACCTAATTAATAAACGTCATACGCAAATTCCACCTTACATCATCTCTGTAAAAGTGGCCTGCCATTTTCGACAATAAGGGCCATCATTCAGGAGGTGGTTTATGAATAACAGGCAAAAAGGCGTCTGGCCGATGAGCCTGGCGATGTTGATTTCCGGTTCCATTGGCGCATTCGTTTTGCTGTCGGGATTACCGGTCACGGAAGTGGTTTTCTGGCGATGCCTGATCGGCGCACTCACACTGTTTATCTTTATCCGCGCCAGTAAACAGCCCTTTAGTCCGCTGACTAAAGTCACGCTGGCATTAGCCATTGCGGGCGGTATCGCCCTGGTCGTCAACTGGTTATTGCTGTTCGCCGCCTATAGCCGTATCTCAATTGGCCTGTCGACAGTGGTCTACAATACGCAGCCGTTCATGCTGGTCTTAATGGGGATGGCGCTGGGCGAGCGGGTCAGCCTGGTCAAATGGGGATGGCTTTTTCTCGCCTTCGCAGGGGTGGTGATACTGCTCTCCGGCGAGCTCACGTCCGGCCACTCCGCACAGTGGTTTTCTGGTATTGTGCTGGCCCTGAGCGCCGCTTTTTTTTATGCGCTGACTGCAATCATCACCCGCAAACTCAGCGGGATAGCGCCGCAGCATATTGCCTTTATCCAGGTGTTAACCGGGGTCGTTCTCTTGTTGCCACTGACCGGCAGGCCTGTGTTTTCCGCCGAGTATCCGTGGCTGATCTTACTTACTCTTGGGATCGTACACACCGGCGTGATGTACCAGTTGCTCTATAGCGCGATCCAGAAGCTGCCAACCCCCATCACAGGATCGCTCTCCTTTATTTATCCCGTGATTGCGATTGTGGTCGATAAACTGGTCTTTGGTCATTCGCTCAACGCCACACAACTGATGGGCGGCGTATTGATACTGTTTGCTGCCGCTGGTAATAACCTGGGTTGGGGTGAAAAAAAACCCCGCGAATGCGGGGTTGGAATCAAAACACGGTCCAGTTAGCGGCGGGCGCGGACAATCTGATATTTGCGCGTCAGATATTCAACGGGCGCGCTCCAGATATGCACCAGCCGCGAGAACGGGAACAGCACAAACAGCGTCATCCCCAGCACCAGATGCATACGATAGATAAACGCTACCCCGTCAAGATGCTCGGAAGCCCCGCCGTGGAACGTCACCACGGCCTGGGCCCAGCCCACCAGCTTCATCATTTCGCTGCCATCCATATGCTGTGCGGAGAAAGGAATTGTTAACAGCCCCAACGCACACTGCACCATCAGCAAAGTCATGATCAGAATATCGGCCGCCGTGGATGTCGCGCGGATCCGCGGATTGAACAGTCGGCGTTTCAGCAGCATGATACCGCCCACCAGGCACATCACGCCGCTGGCCCCACCGCCAATCATCGCCATTTTTTGTTTCACTTCGATGGGCAGGAAGGATTCGTACATCCAGTGCGGCGTCAGCATCCCCAGGAAGTGCCCGGCGAAGATGCCGAGGATCCCCAGATGGAACAAGTTTGACCAAATCACCATTCCTTTACGGTCCAGCATCTGGCTGGAACCGGCACGCCAACTGTACTGGCCGTAGTCATAACGCAGCCAGCTCCCCACCAGAAACACCGTCCCGGCAATGTACGGGTACATATCAAAGAAGAACATATTCAGGAAGTGCATTATTGCTGTCCTCCGGTTGTGATATTCAGGTACTGCGGTGCGACAGCGCCAGCGAAGCGACGTTGATGCGCAGTAATGTCAGATTCGCCACACCCCTGTTCGGCAAAGAATTTCACCTGCTCTTCTTCCCAGACGGCATCCAGCGCCTGCGGGGTATCATCACGCGCTTCATCAGCGATTTTTTCAGCCACTTTTTGTTGATCGATAGCGGTATTCGCCAGTTCGATCAGCGGCGTAAACAGCATCGCGTAGTTACTGTCGCGCTGTTGCAGACGAGCGCTTAGCAGCGCCAGGATCGGCGCAATGTCCTGCAATCCGCCCAACGCTTCCGCCGGCGGCAGTTGCGCCAGATACTCCAGATAGAGCGGCAGGTGATCCGGCAACTCGCGGCTGTCCAGCTCCAGACCTTGCCGGGCGTATTGCGCCAGCAGATCGACCATCGCCTGTCCACGGTCGCGGGACTCGCCATGAACATGCTCGAAGAGGAGCAATGAGGTGGCGCGCCCCCGATCAAACAGTTCGCTGTAGTTTGCCTGGGCATCCAGCAGATCCTGCGAGGTCAACTGCTGCAAAAAATCGATAACACCTTGTGACTGAGACGCCGTGAAGTGCGTTGACGATTGCAGCGCCTCGATCAACTCCTGCTGATGCTGCCACAGAGCAGCATCCGGGTATTCCAGCAGACGGGAAATAACGACCAGCTCAATCATGGGTGTGGCTCCGTTTTCACTGAAACATCAATGGCATCGATGCGGCGGCTGTTGAACAGATTGAATTTACTGTCCGAACCGTGGCAGCCATCACCAAAGGTAAAGCCACAACCGCTCTTCTCAGGAAACGCTTCGCGCGCCAGCTCGCGATGGCTGCTCGGGACCACAAAACGATCTTCGTAATTGGCGATGGCCAGGTAACGGTACATCTCCTGCGCCTGTGCTTCGGTCAGACCCACTTCTTCCAGCGCACGGGTATCGATTTTGCCGTCCACGGTTTCCGCACGTTTGTAGTGACGCATTGCCAGCATACGTTTCAGCGCCAGCAGTACCGGCCCGGTATCCCCTGCGGTCAGCAGGTTTGCCAGGTACTGTACCGGGATACGCAAACTGTCCACATCCGGCAGAATACCGTTGCTGCTCAACTCACCTGCATCCGCTGCAGACTGAATCGGTGACAAAGGCGGCACGTACCAGACCATTGGCAACGTGCGATATTCCGGGTGCAGCGGCAGCGCCAGCTTCCAGTCCATCGCCATTTTATACACAGGCGACTGCTGGGCGGCGTCGATCACACTCAGCGGAATGCCGTCTTTAATTGCCTGCTCGATAACCTTCGGGTCGTTCGGGTCAAGGAACACATCCAGTTGGCGCTGATAGAGATCTTTCTCGTTTTCTGTACTTGCCGCCTGCTCAATGGCATCCGCGTCATACAGCAGCACGCCGAGGTAGCGGATACGGCCCACGCAGGTTTCGGAACAGACCGTTGGCTGACCGGCTTCGATACGCGGATAACAGAAGATGCACTTCTCGGATTTACCGCTCTTCCAGTTGAAGTAGATTTTCTTGTACGGGCAACCGGTGATGCACATACGCCAGCCGCGGCATTTATCCTGATCAATCAGCACAATGCCATCTTCTTCACGTTTGTAGATCGCGCCGCTCGGGCAGGTCGCCACGCACGCCGGGTTAAGACAGTGTTCGCACAGACGCGGCAAATACATCATGAAGGTGTTTTCAAACTGGCCGTACATCGCCTTCTGCATGTTCTCGAAGTTTTTGTCTTTCGACAGCTTCTCAAACTCGCCGCCCAGGTCATCTTCCCAGTTTGGCCCACGGGTGATTTTATCCATCCGCTGGCCGGTGATCAGCGAGCGCGGAAGGGCGATTGGCTGGTGTTTGCTGTCAGCCGGCGCGGTGTGCAGCGTCTGGTAGTCATAATCAAATGGCTCGTAGTAATCGTCGATGCCCGGCAGATGCGGGTTGGCGAAAATTTTACCCAGCAGCATCGGACGGTTACCCATCCGCGGCTGCAATTTGCCATTCACTTTACGGATCCAGCCGCCCTTCCATTTTTCCTGGTCTTCCCAGTTATTAGGGAAACCGACACCGGGCTTACTTTCCACGTTGTTAAACCACGCGTACTCCATCCCTTCACGGCTGGTCCAGACGTTTTTACAGGTGACGGAACAGGTATGACAACCGATGCACTTATCGAGGTTCAGCACCATGCCAACTTGTGAACGAATTTTCATTTTACGCTCTCCTGTACCTGGTCATTACCTTCGCCATCCAGCCAGTTAATGTTCTTCATCTTACGTACCACCACAAACTCATCGCGGTTGGAGCCAACCGTTCCGTAGTAGTTAAAGCCATAGGCCAGTTGGGCATAGCCGCCGATCATATGGGTCGGTTTTGGCGTAATTCGGGTTACCGAGTTATGGATACCCCCGCGCTGACCGGTGATTTCTGACCCGGGAATGTTCACGATACGTTCCTGAGCGTGGTACATCATGGTCATCCCGGCTGGCACGCGCTGGCTGACAACCGCACGGGCAGTCAGGGCACCGTTGCTGTTAAAGACTTCAATCCAGTCGTTATCTTCGATACCCAAGTCTTTAGCATCCGTCTCACTCATCCAGACAATCGGACCACCGCGGCCTAAGGTCAGCATCAACAGGTTGTCGCTGTAGGTGGAGTGAATCCCCCATTTCTGGTGCGGCGTCAGGAAGTTGAGCGCTTTTTCCGGGTTACCGTTGGACTTCTCGCCCATCACCTCTTTCACTGAGTGGGTGTCGATGGGCGGACGATAGACCAGCAGGCTTTCACCGAAGTCACGCATCCACTGATGGTCCTGATACAACTGCTGACGACCGGAGAGGGTGCGCCATGGAATGAGCTCATGAACGTTGGTATAGCCTGCGTTATAAGAGACATGCTCATCTTCAAGGCCGGACCAGGTCGGGCTGGAGATAATTTTGCGCGGTTGGGCCTGGATATCGCGGAAGCGGATTTTTTCCTCTTCTTTGTTGGTTGCCAGATGCGTGTGGTCGCGACCGGTAAATTCGCTGAGCGCTGCCCAGGCTTTGACCGCCACGTGGCCGTTGGTTTCCGGCGCCAGCGTCAGGATCATTTCTGCGGCATCAATCGCTGTGTTAAGCATCGGCTGGCCTTTCGCCGGGCCGTCCGCTTTGGTGTAATTGAGCTTACGCAGCAGGTCCATTTCGCTCTGGGTGTTCCAGGCAATACCTTTACCGCCATTACCGATTTTCTCCATCAACGGGCCGATGGAGGTAAAGCGTTCGTAAGTCGCCGGATAATCACGCTCAACCACAATCAGATGCGGTGCGGTTTTACCTGGGATCAGATCGCATTCGCCTTTTTTCCAGTCTTTCACATCCAGCGGCTGCGCCAGTTCAGCGGCAGAGTCATGCTGAATCGGCAGAGTCACCAGATCGGTCTCTTTACCGAGGTGGCCCACGCAGACTTCAGAGAATTTTTTGGCAATCGCTTTATAAATCTCCCAGTCGCTTTTAGACTCCCAGGCCGGATCAACGGCAGCAGACAGCGGATGAATAAACGGATGCATATCCGACGTATTCATATCGTCTTTCTCATACCAGGTTGCCGTCGGTAGTACGATGTCGGAGTACAGGCAGGTGCTCGACAGACGGAAGTCCAGCGTCACCACCAGATCCAGCTTGCCGTCGAGCCCGTTATCTTTCCACTCCACCTCTTCCGGCTTCACGCCGCCCTGCTTGCCGAGATCTTTGCCCTGAATACCGTTTTCCGTACCCAACAGGTACTTGAGCATGTACTCGTGGCCTTTACCGGAGGAGCCCAGCAGATTTGAACGCCAGATAAAGAGGTTACGCGGGTGGTTTTTGCCGTTTTCTGGCTGCTCCGCCGCAAAATGCATGGTGCCCTCTTTCAGGGATTTCACGGTGTAATCCACCGCCGACATACCTGCTTTTTTCGCCGCTTCGGCAATACGCAACGGGTTGGTACCCAGTTGCGGTGCAGATGGCAACCACCCCATACGCTCGGCGCGCACGTTGAAATCGATAAGGCTGCCGGTGTAGCGTGATTTATCCGCCAGCGGCGACAAGAGCTCCTGCGCGGTGACGGTTTCATAGCGCCACTGGCTGGAGTGGTTATAGAAGTAGGAGGTGCTATTCATATGGCGCGCCGGACGGTTCCAGTCCAGGGCAAACGCCAGCGGTTGCCAGCCCGTTTGCGGGCGCAATTTTTCCTGGCCTACATAGTGTGCCCAACCGCCGCCGCTTTGACCGATACAGCCGCAGAAGATCAGCATATTGATGATCCCACGGTAGTTCATATCGAGGTGATACCAGTGGTTCATCCCGGCCCCGATGATGATCATCGAGCGGCCATGCGTTTTGTTGGCGTTATCCGCAAATTCACGGGCGGTGCGGATAATATTGGCGCGGGAAACGCCGGTAATTTTTTCAGCCCAGGCCGGCGTATAGGCTTTGATATCGTCGTAGCTTGTGGCGCAGTTTTCATCATTAAGACCGCGCTCCAGGCCATAGTTCGCCAGGGTCAGGTCGTAAACGGTGGTCACCAGCACGCTGCTGCCATCGGCCAGTTGCAGGCGTTTAACCGGCAGTTTATGCAGCAGAACGTTTTCCAGTTCAACCTTACTAAAGTGCGCGGTGCTGTCGCCGCCAAAGTACGGGAAGCCAACGTCCGCGATCTCATCCTGACGACCCAACAGGCTCAGTTGCAGCTCTGTCTCAACGCCGGTCGTGCCATCACGCTGTTCAAGGTTCCATTTGCCCTTCTCGCCCCAGCGGAAACCGATGGAACCGTTCGGCGCCACCATTTCGCCGTTATCAGCGAGCGCAACGGTTTTCCACTGCGGGTTATTCTCCTGGCCCAGCGCATCCACAAGATCCGATGCGCGCAGCATACGGCCCGCGGCGTAGTATCCTTCACGCGGTTCCAGCATCACCAGCATCGGCATGTCGGTATAGCGACGCACATAATCGGTAAAGTACTGGCTCGGGTTATCGAGGTGGAATTCACGCAACATGACGTGGCCCATCGCCAGCGCCATTGCCGCATCGGTGCCCTGCTTCGGTGCCAGCCACAGGTCGCACAGCTTGGCGATTTCGGCATAGTCCGGGGTTACGGCAACGGTCTTGGTGCCTTTGTAGCGGACTTCGGTAAAGAAGTGGGCATCCGGGGTACGGGTCTGCGGTACGTTGGAACCCCAGGCAATGATATAACTGGAGTTATACCAGTCGGCGGACTCCGGAACGTCGGTCTGCTCACCCCAGGTCTGCGGCGAGGCTGGCGGCAGGTCGCAATACCAGTCGTAGAAGCTCAGGCAGGTACCGCCTAACAGCGACAAGTAGCGTGCGCCGGAAGCATAGGAGACCATCGACATCGCCGGGATCGGCGAGAAGCCTGCCACGCGGTCAGGACCGTAGGTTTTCACGGTGTAGACGTTAGAGGCCGCAATCAGCTCATTCACTTCCTGCCAGGAGGAGCGAACAAAACCACCGCGTCCACGTGCCTGTTTAAAGCTTTTCGCTTTATCAGCATCTTCAATGATCGAGGCCCAGGCGTTCACCGGATCAGGGTGTGCCACTTTCGCTTCACGCCACATTTTCATCAGGCGTTTGCGCATCAGCGGGTATTTCAGACGGTTCGCACTGTAAAGATACCAGGAGTAGCTGGCGCCGCGAGGGCAGCCGCGTGGCTCATGATTTGGCATATCAGGGCGGGTACGTGGGTAGTCGGTCTGCTGGGTTTCCCAGGTAACGAGACCGTTTTTGACGTAAATCTTCCAGCTGCAAGACCCGGTGCAGTTTACACCGTGAGTAGAACGCACGACTTTATCGTGCTGCCAGCGTTGGCGGTATCCATCCTCCCAGTCCCGGTTTGTTTCGAGAAGCTGGCCGTGCCCATCGGCAAACGTTTCGCCCTTCTGCTTGAAGTAGCGAAATCGGTCCAGGAATTTACTCATCGGGTTTCTCCTGTATGGAGCCTGACGGCTCTCTGATAAATCGACATTGCACAAATTAGGGGTTACAGCATTTGCGGCGAAAGTAACGCTCTGAAAGGCGAGAAGAATTGATGGCGATCAAGCTGTAAGGGCTTCATAAAGGCAGGGAAATCACTATCTACCTCCAAAAGGGTAGAATGGTTTTAAATTTAATTTATTGATATATAAAGAAAATAAATAACCAAAATGACAGCAAGCGAGAAAAAATGCGCTAAGCAGGTATTAAGGGGTATAGCCCCCTGAAGACGAGGGTTTTTCTCTGTCGTGGGTAACTCCCTCTTAAAGTATGTTGTAACTAAGTCAGATCAAAAAAAAGCGCGAGCCAGGCCCGCGCAAGGATAATCAACATTTACTTACTTTTTATTAGAATTCCGTCCGTAGATAGCCCAGGTGATCACCACACAGGCGATATAAAACACCAGGAACACTTTCATTGCGCCCGCCGGGGAACCGGTGAGCGCCAGCGAGGTGCCGAAGGCTTTCGGGATAAAGAAGCCGCCAATCGCCCCAATAGCTGAAATAAAGCCCAGTGCAGCAGCGGTTTCGGTTGCCGCCTCACGCAGCGCCGTGGCTTCACTGCCGCCAGCGTTTTTCACCCGTTCCAGCGTCATCTTGCGGAAATTGACTGAAATCATCTGGAAGGTAGAGCCACTGCCCAGCCCGGCCGTCAGGAACAGCATCAGGAAGACGCCAAAGAAGGCGGTAAAATTCCCGCCCACGCCATTGGTTGGCAGCGTCAGGAACAGTAAGGCACTAAAAATAGCCATCAGGATGAAGTTCACCAGGGTAACACGCGTCCCCCCCAGGCGGTCCGACAGCGCCCCACCCGCAGAACGGGCGAGCGCGCCGATGAGTGGGCCAAAAAAGGCGTAATGCATGATGACCACGTCCGGAAATTGGGTCTTCGACAGCATGGCGAAACCGGCAGAGAAGCCGATAAACGAACCAAAGGTTGCCAGATAGAGAAAGCTCATGATCCACATATGCTTACGCTTTAACACCGGCAACTGCGCTTTCAGTGACGCTTTCGAGGCGGTCAGTTCGTTCATGCCAAACCAGGCGGCGAGAGTAAAGACGGCCAGCAACGGCACCCATACCCATGCGGCATTCGCCAGGAAGATCATACTGCCATCAGGCTGCGCCACACCCGTTGCGCCAAACACAGCAAACATCGAAAACGAAATAGCCAGCGGTGCCAGAAGCTGCATCACGCTCACACCCAGGTTACCGAAACCGCCGTTAATCCCCAGCGCGCTCCCCTGCTTCTCTTTTGGAAAGAAAAAGCTGATGTTCGCCATACTGGAGGCAAAGTTCGCTCCGGCAAAACCACACAACAGCGCAATGATGATGAACGTGCTAAATGGGGTGGAGGTATCTTCAACCGCCAGGCCCAGCCAGACGCAAGGAATGATCAGAATGCCGGTACTGAACGCGGTCCAGCGGCGGCCACCGAATACCGGGACCATAAAAGAGTACGGTACGCGCAGCAGTGCGCCCGACACGGACGGTAAAGCAGTCAGCATAAAGAGTTGATCAGTCGAAAATTGAAAGCCAACTTTATTCAGGTTTACGGCAACGGCGCTAAACAACATCCACACACAGAACGCCAGCAACAGACACGGAACCGAAATCCACAGGTTACGGCTGGCGATGCCGTGCCCCTGTCGTTGCCAGAAAAGCGGATCGTCCGGACGCCAGTCGCTAATAATTCGGCCTGACGCCCTTTGGGGGGTAGAAGAGTGACTCATAGACACCTCTGGTTATTGATTTGACGAGGCCACATTAGTTTTTACAGCGCAAGGTAAGTTGATATAAATCAAAGGAAAAGTGTGCGTAACGACGAGCAAAAAATAGCCATGCTCATTAGTGAGTAGATCGTTTTTCTTAAAAAAGTGTGGTTTTTCACAACCCTGTCGCCCGATGAAAAAGACCCACTCCTTTTATGGATACCGGCAACGATAAAGGAGTACTTCTTTGTAGGTATGGGTATACCTCAGGGTATGGCGGACAATATCGACCACTCTTTATTTCCGTGCGCCGGAGCCTTGCCCTCTATGCTTAAACGCCTCTTTACACCGCTCTCCCTGGTTAACCAGGTCGCGCTGACCATGCTGCTGTCGACGGTTATCGGTGTGGCGGGTATGGCGGTTTCCGGCTGGCTGGTGCTTGGCGTTCAGGGCAGTGCCCACGCCATCAACAAAGCGGGCTCGCTGCGTATGCAAAGTTATCGGTTGCTGGCAAGCGTGCCACTGCGCCCGGCAGACGACGTATTACTCAAAGAGATGGAGCAAACGGCGTTCAGTTCTGAACTGGCCGATGTCGCCGAACGTGACGGGCAGCAAGAGCAGTTAGAGGCGCTGCAACATTTCTGGCGCAATGAGGTCGCGCCAGCCCTTAAGCAGGCCCAGGAGCCTCAGGCTGTCACCGATAAAATAGCCACCTACGTAAATCGAATCGACACGCTGGTTACCGCCTTCGATCACAGCACCGAACAGCGCATGGCGCGCGTGGTGATCCTGCATCGGGTGATGGCCATCTTGCTGGGCTTACTGCTGCTCTTTACCGTTGTCTGGCTTCGCGCCCGCCTGCTCCAGCCGTGGGAACAGTTACTGAAAATGGCCCAGGCGGTCAGCCAGCGTAACTTTACCCGGCGGGCACAAATCAGCGGACGCAATGAGATGGCGACCCTCGGTACCGCCCTGAATAATATGTCGGAAGAGCTGGCGGAAAGTTATGCCGTCCTTGAACAGCGCGTTCAGGAAAAAACCGCCGGACTTGAACAAAAAAACCAGATTCTCTCTTTCCTGTGGCAGGCCAACCATCGTCTGCATTCGCGTATTCCTTTGTGCGAACGTTTGTCACCGGTGCTTCACGGGCTGCAAAACCTGACGCTGCTGCATGATATTGAGCTGCGCGTTTACGACATGGAAGATGAGAAAAACCACCAAGAATTCACCTGCCATTCGGATATTACCTGTGATGATCGGGGGTGCCATTTATGTCCGCGCGGCATCCTGCCTGCTCCCGCTGGCGGCAGTTCCACCCTGAAATGGCGTCTGGCGGACAACCATACACAATATGGTTTGCTACTCGCGCAGCTCCCCCACGGCAGGCATCTTAGCCACGATCAGCAACAACTGGTGGATACGCTTGTCGAGCAGTTAACCGCGACGCTGGCGCTGGACCGTCATCAGGAACATCTGCAGCAGATGATGGTGATGGAAGAGCGTGCCACCATCGCCCGGGAACTGCATGACTCCATCGCCCAGTCTCTCTCCTGTATGAAGATGCAGGTCAGTTGTTTGCAGATGCAGGGCGGCGACCTGCCTGAGAGTAGCCAGCAGTTGCTGGGGCAAATACGAAACGAGCTCAATACCTCATGGGCGCAGTTGCGTGAGCTGTTGACGACATTCCGCTTACAATTAACAGAGCCTGGACTGCGCCCGGCCCTGGAGTCCAGTTGTCAGGAATACAGCGCGCGCTTCGGTTTTCAGGTCAGGCTGGATTACCAGCTCCCCGCGCGTCTCGTGCCCTCACATCAGGCAATCCATTTATTGCAGATTGCCCGCGAAGCCTTAAGCAATTCGCTGAAACATTCCGGCGCGACTGAGGTTATCGTCTCGGTCGTCCAGCAGGAAAAACGGGTAATATTGCAAGTTCGCGACAACGGCTGTGGCGTGCCGGAAAACGCAGCGCGAACAAACCATTATGGCTTGATTATCATGCGCGACCGTGCGCAAAGTTTACGTGGCGATTGCCAGGTTCGACGGCGTGAGTCCGGCGGTACCGATGTGACCGTGACGTTTATTCCCGAAAATCTTCTCTCATCAGTGCAAGGAGATAACTATGACTAACCAGGAACCGGCTACCATTTTGCTCATCGATGATCACCCGATGTTGCGTACCGGCGTCAAGCAACTTATCAGCATGTCGCCTGAAATCACCGTCGTCGGCGAGGCCAGCAATGGCGAACAAGGCATCGAACTGGCAGAGGATCTGGACCCGGACCTGATTCTGTTAGATCTGAATATGCCGGGGATGAACGGCCTTGAAACGCTCGATAAACTGCGTGAAAAAACGCTGTCGGGTCGCGTGGTGGTCTTTAGCGTATCGAATCACGAAGAGGATGTTGTCACTGCCCTTAAACGCGGCGCCGATGGCTATCTGCTTAAAGATATGGAGCCAGAAGATTTACTCAAAGCCCTCCAGCAGGCCGCAGCGGGTGAGATGGTTCTGAGCGATGCGCTAACCCCCGTGCTGGCTGCCAGCCTGCGCGCCAACCGTGCAACCTCGGATCGCGATATCAGCCAGTTAACGCCGCGCGAACGCGACATTCTTAAGCTTATCGCGCAGGGTCTGCCGAATAAGATGATTGCCCGTCGCCTCGACATCACCGAGAGTACGGTAAAAGTGCACGTGAAACATATGCTGAAAAAAATGCGCCTGAAATCCCGCGTGGAAGCAGCGGTCTGGGTTCATCAGGAACGCATTTTCTAATTGTCAGGCGCCATCAGCTCCCAGCGCGGCGTCGCGTCAGAGGTGTCAACCAGCGGTGGCGTCAGCGTCAGCACAATCTCATTGGATGAGACGCGCTGACCTTTTTCATCTTCGGCAATCACCGCCAGATGCCACTCGTTGGTCGCCCCTTCACTGTTATCCCACTTCGGCATAATGATCGACCAGCCTTCCGTACTGCTGGGGTGAGCAGGCGGCGTCAGGCTAAGCTGCTGGGTATCACCCTGCCAGCGTAACTCGCGTATCCCGTGCGTGCTGCGGATATCCAGTTTAAGTGCCACCGTTTCGCCAGGCTGTAAATCCCAGGGCGGTGTGGCGAGAAATACTGAGAGTGTCTTGCGCTGGCGATATTCGTATACCGGCACCGTATCGCGCACCGGATTATCGTAACGGCTGCCGCGCAAAGAGGCCTCCTCTCCCAGTTGGCTGGCGGAAAGCTGTTTCCAGAGAGGAACACCAAACCGATAATTCAGTTTCAGGCCTAAATCGTTCTGACTTTCGCCGTTCTCTCCCTGTTTATGGTGCGCCGAGAGCGTTACCAGCGGTACGGGGGTGTAATCCAGCCCCACTTTTACCGCCAGCGGATTACGATACCCTGTCCCGGAGTCGAATAAATCCACGCTCTCACCAAAGTATTGTTCCAGACTGACGCTGGTATCGAGTTGCTGCCAGAAAGGTAAACGCGCCTGAGCGGTAATGTCATAGCCGCGCGCCATGCGCTGCTGGAGCGTTGCCGAACGATACGTCCAGTCGGTGAGCGGTTGATAGTAATTGGCGGAAAAACGCAGCGACTGTCCCCACACCTCAGCCCCCAGTCCGGTACGGGCCAGGTTTTCATCGAGCAGGTTGTCGTAGAAGGTGTTATACCCCAGCAGCCAGTCACCGGAAATCCAGCGCTGCCCGATACCCACGTTACCGACCAGCCCCTCATCCTGCTGGGTCAGACCAAGCTGGCTCCAACTGAGATAGCGGGACGTATCCTGCAAAGGGACAAACCAGTCGCCGTGGCTGCCGTTAAAGCCCCCTTTGTCATCAACTTTGACATCGATGGTCGCTTTGCCCCAGGGCGACAGCCAGGACTCTACCTGCTGGTTTACCTCATCGCTCACCACATCGCGCAACTGACCAAAGGCGAACTGGCGCGCCTGTGCTCCGGCATCCAGCCCGTTGTCTGTCATGCTGGCTTCACCAAAGGCTTTCGCCATTTCGGCCAGATGTTTTTCACTGCTGCCTTTGTCGGGCGTCATTCCGAGATCGGGCAGAGAATCACCATCATTATCAAACGGATGTTGAGCCTGCTGAACATACCAGGATTGCGGG
This sequence comes from Citrobacter sp. UYEF32, assembly GCF_040546205.1. Lineage (NCBI taxonomy): Bacteria > Pseudomonadati > Pseudomonadota > Gammaproteobacteria > Enterobacterales > Enterobacteriaceae > Citrobacter > Citrobacter sp. UYEF32. The sequence goes on from NZ_JBEPNI010000005.1 coordinate 522,475, forward strand.
GCGGTCTGTACGCCACTGACCGCGCTTCCCGCCAGCGGCAAGAATAAAAGCAGTATTGGGGAAGAGGAAAACCAGTGCATCACGTTTGTAGGGGGTCGCTCCGGGCTGGAAATGATCGCCAGTCGTTCAGGTTAGCGGCTTTGCCCGACAATTTCAGCTTTTGCGCAAATTTCAGGAAAATCCTTAATCCTTCCCGTTTCGCCAGACTACAGTTAACTGAATGCTGATAACTGAGAAAAACCGAATGACTCAGACACTACGATGGGCCATGTGCAGTTCCATTTTGTTGTATGCCGTGTCGGCCAGCGCCACCGACATTTTCCAACTGCAATCCCCTGCTTTTGGCGATAACGCGCTGATGGAGAAAAGATTCGCGGGCAACGCCACCAGCAATCCTAACTGCACGGGAGAGAATATTTCCCCGGCACTGGTGTGGAACAATCCGCCTGCAAAAACGCAAAGTTTCGCCCTGGTCGTACATGACCCTGAAGGGGCGATGGGCCTTGGCGTTACCCATCTGGTAGCCTACAACATTCCCCCTTCCGGCACCGGTTTTGCCGAAAATGATCTGCGTGACGGCAAAGGCTATACCGGCGGTAAAAATACCCCCGGCACCGTGCAGTGGTATGGTCCTTGCCCTCCACCGGGTAGCGGCGCACACCACTACACCTTTACCCTGATTGCCACCAGCATCGCCCCGGATCTCCCCAAAGGATTAACCCGGGACGAGCTGTTTGCCAAACTCAAAGGCCACACCCTGGGCGCGGCAGGTTTAATTGGCCGCTTCGGACAGTAGCGCTTTTAATTCCGGCAGACAGGAGCCACAGTTTGTGCCGCAGCGAAGGACATTCCCCAGCGCTGCGGTGCTGTCGCACCCTGTGGCAATCGCGGCGCGAATCGCGTTTTCCCCCACGCTGTAACAGCTACAGACCGTGCGCCCCGGCACGGGTAAGCTGGACGGTGACTGCCCGGCTAACAGGCTATGCCGCGCCTGCGCCGTTGCCGGCGCGGTGATAAATGCCTGCACAATGACATCATGTGCAATAACCGGAAGCCGCGTATCACTCCACCACCCCAGCATCAATTGCCCGTGATGCCAGGCCAGCAGATTTTTCACCGTACCGGCACGAAGAGTCTGTATCTGCCAATCTTGCGTCTGACACCATGCCGTCAGCCATGCCGACGCATCGCCATTGCCCGCCAGGGTGAAATGCAAGGCGCTATCCGTCGCTTTGCGCACCCAGTAGAGATTGGCGGGGAGCGGCGGCATTTCACGCGCATAGAATTCGCCCTGCCAGTCTGGCTGCCAGGCGGCGATGCGCACCGCCGTTTGTTTGCTCTCCGGCTGCCCGGAATGCGGGTCGCACACCGGAGCCACCAGTGCGTTAACCTTCCCCTGACGCGCAAAGGCGTGGTTCCAGTGCATCGGCGTAAACAGTTCACCTTCCCGCTGACCGTGCTGAATACGCGCTCGAGCCACCATAACGCCGCGAGGAGAGCTTATATGTGCGAGGTCTCCCTCACTGAGTGCAAAACGGGCAGCATCCGCCGGGGAAATATCCACCACGGGTTCGGCAATGTGCTGCATCAACCGCGCAACGGTGCCAGTGCGGGTCATCGTATGCCACTGATCGCGGATCCGCCCGGTGTTAAGTAAAAGTGGATAGCGCGCCGTCGGTTGCGCCACTGCGCGTGCGGGCGATACAGGTACGGTGCGTAAACGCCCGGAAGGCCGCCAGCCGCGTTGTAATGCCGCCGGGGTAACGCTCCACTGGTAGGGTTCCAGCCTATCCCACTGTTCGCGCGTTAACCCGGCCAGTTCACTGATATCAAACGCCCGCGTACCGTTGTTTTCGAAGCCGGAGAGCGCCGCATGTTCAGAAAACACCTCATGAGGATGCTGCCAGGCAAACGCAGAGCCAAAGCCGAGGTGCTGCGCGACCTGTGAGATTATCCACCAGTCAGCTTTTGCCTCACCCGGCGGGGGTAAAAAGGGCCGCTGGCGTGAGATGCGTCGTTCGGAATTGGTCACTGTGCCATTTTTCTCCCCCCAGGCCAGCGCCGGAAAACGGATATGAGCGTAGCGGCTGGTGTCAGTCTGCGCCACCACCTCAGAGACAATCACCAGCGGACAGGCCGCCAGTGCGTGGCACACCGCATGGCTGTCCGGCAGCGAAACCGCCGGATTGGTGCCCATTATCCACACCGCTTTCACCTCGCCACGCCCGATGGCCTCAAACAGATCCACTGCCATCAGTCCCGGCGTTTGCGCCAGCCGCTCCGTCCCCCAGAAACGTGCCAGCCGGGCAAGGTCCGCCGCTTCAAAATTCATGTGTGCCGCCAGTTGTGTCGCCAGACCGCCCACTTCGCGCCCGCCCATGGCATTCGGTTGTCCGGTCAGCGAAAACGGGCCGCATCCCGGACGGGCAAATTTGCCGCTGGCCAGATGCACATTCATGATGGCATTACACTTATCGCTGCCGCTCGATGACTGGTTAATTCCCATGGTGAACAGCGTCATCGCCCGTGGCGCGGTAATAAACCAGTCATAAAACATTGTGACAACGTCACGCGACAAATTACAGAATGACGCGACCACCTCTGGTGTCCACGTACGCGCGGCAGCCAGTGCGGCCTCGCCCTCATCAAAATCGACAAGCGTTTGATTTTCCTTCGCAATCATATTCAGCAGGCCGACAAACAGCCCGGCGTCGCTCCCTGGCGCTAGCGGCAGATGGAGGTCGGCAATATCACAGGTGGCGGTGACGCGCGGGTCAACGACCACCACTTTTAGCGCCGGGTTATCATGCTTTGCCTGCACAATGCGCTGGTAGAGCACCGGATGGGTCCAGGCGGCATTCGACCCCACCAGCACCAGCAGATCGCTCTTTTCGATATCGTCATAGCTGCACGGCACAACATCTGCACCAAAGGCCCGCTTGTAGCCTGTAACGGCAGATGACATGCACAACCGTGAATTGGTGTCGATATTTGCCGCGCCGATAAAACCTTTCATCAGCTTGTTGGCGGCATAGTAATCTTCGGTGAGCAACTGCCCGGAGGCATAAAACGCCACCGCCTGCGGACCAAATTCGCTGATGATGGCGTTCAGGCGTTCTCCGGCGGCATCCAGCGCCGCCTGCCAGCTTACCGTCTGCTCATCCACCTGCGGAGCCAGAAGCCGCCCCGCTAACCCGGTGGTTTCCCCCAGCGCCGCCCCTTTCACGCACAGCCGACCGGCGTTTGCCGGGTGCGCGCGGTCACCCGCCACGCTCACCCCATCGTCAGTAATGGTCGCAACCACGCCGCAGCCCACACCGCAATACGGGCAGGTGGTGCGGGTACTCATGATGCCTCCGCGCGCATTAACAGGACCTGGTTGCCGACCCACACTTTGCCACCTTCAATTTTGACCGGCCAGGCGCGGACCGCCGGTTCACCACTTTCCGCATAGCAGCCGTCACGCAGACGAATACGCTGCTTGTAGAGCGGCGAAATCACCAGCGGTTCACCGTTCGTGTCGCCTAAGATCCCGCGCGACAGAACCTGGGCGTGGCTACCCGGTTCGTGGTTATCGAGCGCATAGATGGTTTCGCCAAAGCGGAACAGCGCAATTTGCCGCTCGCCCAGTCGTGCGCCAATCCCCGCCTGTTCAGGTATCGCGGCGATGTCGCAGATAACCTGCCATGGCCGCCACGGCAGTTGCCCTTCTGACTGTTCTGGTGCCGCCGCCAGTTGCGGCTGGTCACGGACAACCTCGCGGTGAACGGTTTCGTCCGGCACGTCGCTGTTAACAAACGAGCGGAACAGCGCCAGACGGTCAGGATCGTTAAGCGTGGTCTGCCACTCGCACTGATAGCTGTCCACTACCCGCGCCATCTCTTCTTCCAGCTCAGTGGCAATCTCAAGGCTGTCGTTCAGGATAACATCGCGCAAATAGTCGATGCCGCCCTCCAGGTTATCCAGCCAGGTGCTGGTGCGTTGCAGGCGGTCAGCCGTGCGGATGTAAAACATCAGAAAACGGTCAACGGTGCGGATTAGCGTGGCCTCATCCAAATCGCTGGCAAACAGATCCGCATGACGTGGCTTCATGCCGCCGTTACCGCACACATAGAGATTCCAGCCTTTCTCCGTGGCGATCACCCCCACATCTTTCCCCTGCGCTTCCGCACACTCGCGGGTACAGCCGGACACCGCCATTTTTATCTTATGCGGCGCACGCAGCCCTTTGTATCGATGCTCCAGGGTGACCGCCAGCCCGGTGGAGTCCTGCACACCATAGCGGCACCAGGTCGAACCAACGCAGGATTTCACCGTGCGCAATGACTTGCCGTAGGCGTGCCCGGTTTCAAACCCGGCATCGACCAGCTCCTGCCAGATGGCCGGAAGCTGCTCCAGACGGGCGCCAAAGAGATCGATACGCTGGCCGCCGGTGACTTTGCTATAAAGCTGATAGCGTTTGGCGATCTGCCCGATGGCAATCAGACCATCCGGCGTGACCTCTCCGGCAGGCATCCGCGGCACAATGGAATAGGTCCCGTCTTTCTGGATGTTGGCGAAATAACGGTCATTGGTATCCTGCAGCGGCAGGTGCACCGGTTTGAGCAGATACTCATTCCAGCAGGAGGCCAGAATCGACCCGACCAGCGGCTTACACACCTCGCAGCCCTGCCCGTGACCATAACGGCTGATTAACTGTGCGAAAGTACGGATATGGTTGACGCGCACCAGATGGTGGATCTCCTGGCGCGAGTACGGGAAGTGTTCGCAGATGTCTTTTTTCACTTCCACGCCCTGCGACGCCAGTTGGTGTTCCATGACCTGTTTGACCAGCGCGCTGCAACCGCCGCAACCGGTGGCCGCTTTGGTACAACTTTTGATGGCTCCCATGTCGCTGGCGCCCGCGCTGACCGCATGGCAAATATCGCCTTTGCTGACGTTATGACAGGAGCAAATCTGCGCGCTGTCCGGCAAGGCCGCCACGCCGAGCGCTTTTGGCGCACTACCAGCAAGCGCAGGCAGGATCAGGCTTTCCGGTTGTGCTGGCAGCGCCAGCCCGTTGAGCATGGTTTGCAGCAGCGTCGCATAGTCGCTGGCTTCCCCCACCAGTACGCCACCGAGCAGTTGTTTGCCATCTTCACTGACCACGATTTTTTTATAGATTTGCGCCGGGCCGTCGGTCCACTGATAACTCAGGCTGCCGGGTGTGCGCCCGTGGGCATCGCCGAACGACGCCACATCAACGCCAAGCAATTTCAGCTTTGTGCTCATATCCGCACCGGTAAACGCCGCCGCTTCGCCGCTGAGATGAGCCGCCACTACACGCGCCATCTGATATCCTGGCGCCACCAGACCATAGACTTTGCCCTCCCACACCGCACATTCGCCAATGGCGAAGATGTTTTCATCCGAGGTCTGGCACTGTTCATTAATGGTGATCCCGCCGCGTTCCCCCAGGTCCAACGCCCCGCTGCGGGCAAGCGCATCCTGTGGGCGAATGCCGGCGGAGAACACCACCATGTCGGTCGTCAGGCTCTCACCATCGGCAAAGTTGAGGGTGAGCGTGTCGCCATTCGCCACGATTTCCCGGGTCGCCTTGCTGGTATGAACCTGCACCCCCAGCGCGGTAATTTTCTTGCGCAGCATAGCGCCGCCCTGTTCATCCAACTGAACGGCCATCAGCGCCGGGGCGAACTCCACCACGTGGGTTTCCAGCCCCAGTTGTTTTAACGCATTCGCCGCTTCCAGCCCCAGCAGCCCGCCGCCAATCACGACGCCACGGGTGGCGTTTTTCGCACGCGCGGCAATCTCATCCAGGTCATCCAGGGTGCGATAGACAAAACAGCCACGGGCATCATGCCCCGGAACCGGCGGCACAAACGGGTATGAACCGGTCGCCAGCACCAGTTTATCCCAGCGCGTTTCATGCCCCTGGCCATCCCGCACCACCTGTAACGCGCGGTCGATATCGGTAATGGTCTGGTTGAGACGCAGCTCAATGCCGTGCTGGTCGAAAAAATCCCCCTCGACCATGGAGAGCGACTGCGCGCTGCGTCCGGCAAAGTACTCGGATAAATGCACGCGATCGTAGGCGGCATAACGCTCCGCGCCGAATACCACAATGTGATAGGCCTGATGCAAGTTGCGGCTCACGCACTGTTCTAAAAAATGGTGGCCGACCATACCGTGTCCAACCACAACCAGAGTAGGTTTTGTCATCTTTGGGATCCCGGCAGCCGCTGGCTGCGCTGTAAAGCTGTCAAAAAGCCAGCCCGCCTGCGGCGGTTCCGGCGTATTTAATCGTTCGGTGAGTGCAGCCGCACTGGCACAATCACCCAGCAGCAGTACGCCGCACAGTCTGTTTTCCCGCACCAGCAGGCGACGGTAATGGCCGCTGAGGGGATCGAGGCTGGTCCAGATGTCATCGCCATCACGCGCCTGCACGTCCCCGGCACTGAACAGGTCGATGCCGGTCACTTTCAGTCGCAGCCCGCCCGCCTGCCAGTGAAAGTCTGCCTCAGGCGTGCCGAGCAGACGCGCAGCGAGAATCTCCGCCTGCTGCAAACAAGGGGCCACCAGCCCCCAGGTTTGTCCGGCAATTTCACAGCATTCACCGAGGGCGCTCACCCCGGCGACCGCACTGCGCAACTGCCCGTCTACCACGATGCCACGGGCACAGGGAATACCACTGGCCTGGGCAAGGGTTATCGCCGGGCGCACGCCGGTGGTCATTACCACGCGGCCTGCCGACAAAACGCGGCCGTTGGTCAGCGTGACGCTATCGGGTGTAATACAGCGGATGCTGGCAGAGAGTTCGCAGTCAATGCCGCGCTCACGCAGATACGCTGCCAGCAGCCCCCCGGCCTGTGCGTCAAGCTGCTGCTCCATAAGCCATTCGCCGCGGTTCACCAACGTGACGTTGTCACCGTGACGGCGCAGCGCCGCAGCCGCTTCAACCCCCAGTACGCCACCGCCGAGGACAACCACCGGCCCACTGCCTGCCAGAATGGCCTGCACATCGCTGATACGGCGAAAGCCATGGACATGCGGTAAGTCGTGGCCCGGTACGGGCGGGGTAAAGGGCGTCGATCCGGTGGCAAATACCAGTTCATCCCAGGTCAACTCGCGTTGGGTGGTAATGACCCGACGCGCCGACACATCAACCTGGGTGACCGTCTCCCCCGTCAGTACTCTGATGCCGCGCGCTTTGTACCACTGCGCGTCATGCAGGACGGTGTCGCTGAACGCTTTTTCTGCACCCAGCACCGGTGATAACTGGATGCGGTTATAGGCATGGCCCGGCTCGTCGCCAATCATCGTGATGGCATAGCGGTCGGCAGCCGATTCGCTGAGTTTTTCGACAAGGCGGGTGGCCGCCATGCCGTTGCCAATGATTAACAGTCGCAGGGTCATCTCACTCACCTCAGGCCGCTTTCGGCTGTTTTTCATAGAGGAAATGGAGGATCTGCTGGCGCAGGTGGTGATAACGGCTGTCATCAGCCAGTTGCACCCGGTTACGCGGACGCGGCAGATTGACGTCAAGGATTTCACCGACGGTTGCCGCCGGGCCGTTGGTCATCATCAGTACCCGGTCAGAAAGCAGCACCGCCTCGTCCACATCATGGGTGATCAGCACGATGGTGGTGTTCAGCGACTGCTGGATCTGCATGACCGCATCCTGCAGGTGGGCGCGGGTTAACGCATCGAGCGCGCCAAAAGGTTCATCCATCAGCAGCACTTTGGGTTTCATGGCAAGAGCACGGGCAATGCCGACACGTTGCTTCATCCCGCCTGAGATCTCCCCCGGACGTTTGTGCAGCGCGTGGCCCATTTGTACCCGCTCCAGATTGTGCTCAATCCACTCGCGGCGCTCCGCTTTGTGCATGGTGCGACGGAACACCTGATCCACCGCCAGCGCCACGTTGTCAAAACAGGTCAGCCACGGCAATAAAGAGTGGTTCTGGAACACGACCGCGCGCTCGGGGCCAGGCCCCGCTATCTCCCGGTTATCGCACAGCAAACCGCCTTCGGTTGGGAGCGTGATACCGGCAATCAAATTCAGTAAAGTCGATTTTCCACAGCCCGAATGACCAATCAGGCTGACCGTTTCCCCTTCATGAATATCGAATGAGACATTTTGCAACGCCACAAACTCACCGCCCGCGGTCGAAAAGCGCTGGCTCACCGCCTGCACCTGGATAATCGGTTTTTTGCTCATCTTATTTCTCCTGCCAGCTAAAGCGACGTGCCACCAGCATCAGCCCCTGCTCCAGCAGCAGACCGACCACACCGATGATGACAATGGCGATTAAAATGTTTTCCACATTGAGGTTGTTCCATTCGTTCCAGATCCAAAAACCGATCCCCAGGCCGCCGGTGAGCATTTCCGCGGCGACAATCACCAGCCAGGCGATGCCGATCGACAAGCGGACGCCGGTGAGCACGGCGGGCAACACCGCCGGGAACAAAATGCGGCGCATGACCGTCCATTCGGACAACTGCAGAACGCGGGCCACGTTGAGGTAATCTTGCGGAATGCGGCGCACCCCTTCGGCGGTATTAATCACCATCGGCCAGATAGAACAGATGAAAATGGTCCAGCTTGATGCCGGTTCCGCTTTCTGGAAAAGCAGCAGGCCAATCGGTAACCATGCCAGTGGGCTGACCGGGCGCAGCAGTGCAATCAGCGGGTTGAACATCCGCGCCAGAAAGATAAAGCGGCCAATCATAAAACCCAGCGGGATCCCCACCAGCGCCGCCAGACCAAAACCGATGGCGACGCGCTGCAATGAAGCCAGTACGTTCCAGCCGATCCCCATGTCATTCGGCCCATCCCGATAGAACGGGTCGGCAAATAGCGTCATTGCCGAATCCAGCGTGCTGAGCGGGGTGGGAAAGCCTTTGCTGTTGATTGCCGCCAGTTCCCAGGCGATAAGCAACAGCCCAAGTCCCAGCAGCGCGGGAACAACACGTTCGGCTACCGCGCGAGTTTTACGCGACAAGGCCGGCTTACGGGTGCGGACTTTTACCGGAGGCAGCGTAATCACTTCGCCAGCTATGGACGGCGGCGTAACGCGCTGTGTGTTCTGTTGATGTTTCATATCAGGCCCCTGTTCGTTGAATGTCGAAGCGTCTGGCGTATTGCTCCGGGTCGGTACCGTCCCAGCGCGTGCCATCCATCAGTGCGCTGGTTCGCATGGTCTGCGCAGGCGGCGTAATGCCCCCGATAGCCGTGGCGGCATCTTTCCAGATATCGATACGGTTAATGCGCCCGGCGATGGCGGCATAATCCGGTTCGCTTTTCAGCAGCCCCCAGCGGCGGAACTGGGTTAAAAACCACATGCCGTCGGAGTGCCATGGGTAGCTCACCTGGCCGTCATTGAAAAAGCGGATAGCGTGCGCGTCCTGCCAGCGCTTGCCCGCACCGTTGTCGTATTCACCGAGCATGCGCCCGGTCAGATACTGCTCTTTGGTGTTAAGCCACGCCCGACGCGCGAGGATGCGGGCGGTTTCCCGGCGGTTATCATCGGAAGCATCAATCCAGCGGGATGCCTCCATCACCGCACAGACCAGCGCACGGGCGGTGTGTGGGTTTTGTTCGACCCAGGCGCTGCGCGTGCCGAGAATTTTTTCCGGATGATCCGGCCACACGGACTGGCTGGTCGCAGCGGTAAATCCGATGCGGTCATTAATGGCGCGGGCGTTCCACGGTTCACCCACGCAAAAACCAACCATGTTGCCGATCCGCATGTTCATCACCATTTGCGGCGGCGGCACGACCACCGTGCGAATGTCGGTAAAGGGGTTGATGCCCGCGCTCGCCAGCCAGTAATAGAGCCACATGGCGTGAGTGCCGGTCGGGAAGGTATGGGCAAAGGTGTATGTTCCGGGGGCGCTCTGCCCAATCAGTTTTTTCAGGCTCTCGCCATCGGTGACGCCTTTATCCAGCAGGTCGCTGGAAAGGGTTATCCCCTGACCGTTCTGGTTAAGGGTCATCAGGTTGGCCATCGACTGGGTTTTCCCGGCGATCCCGAGTTCCAGCCCGTACAGCAAGCCATAAAGCACGTGCGCGGCGTCCAGTTCGCCGGAGACCAGTTTGTCGCGCACCGCCGCCCAACTGGCCTCTTTGGTTGGCACCAGGGTGATGCCGTACTTTTTATCGAACCCTTTCAGGGCAGCAATGACCAGCGGCGCGCAATCGGTCAGCGGAATAAACCCGACACGAACAGTAGTCAGTTCCGGTTTGTCGGAACCTGCCGCCCACGCGGACTGCATCAGGCCGGGCATCAGCATCGCACCGCCCAGTGCTGCTCCTGCCTGTAGAAAACGCCTGCGCGTTAGTGAAACCGATGAATCGCCCATACCCACTCCCGAAGCAAAAAAAAAGCGCCCGTCGATGCTTTCGCACCAATGGACGCCTTTATCCGTATGGTCAGTGAACCGCCGTTGGTTCCCCGCCACAAATGTATTCATTTACACACTTAACAATGCAACCACTATGCCAGGTTACAAGCCGCTGTTTTTCGTGCTTTTCACCTGTTTTCAGGATGTTTTCGCACTGCACATGTGCAGGGAATGCCCGCAGAATGTGCAACTACTCCTTAGGTGTTAGAGGCCATAATGCCCGTACAGTGAGCAGCGCGCGGGCGATTTCAACCATGCGCTGATTCTTGTCCATAGCCATTTTGCGCAGACATTGCCAGGCCTGCTCTTCGCTCATGTTCTGGTGATTCATCAGGATATTTTTCGCTTTATCAATCAGCGTGCGTTCCTCCATGGAATCCTGTAATGAGGCCAGTTGCGCACTAAGCTGCTCCAGTTCACGGGCTTGCTGGCGCACCAGGGGTAAGAGCTGTTTGTCGAGCCGCGCGGAAAGGCGGTCGCTCGTCGTTTCCTCAATCCAGCTACTGACATTAACGTCGTCGTCTTCCTCCAGCATGGTCGCTGTCGTGTGCATCAGTTCATTGATCAGCAATTCTTCCAGCGCACGCAGATGTTCCAGCCTCTGGGTTTGCAGTGCGAACCAGCGTAGCGCCCCTTCGCCGCCGTCTGCGGGGGGCACGCGGGTGCAGGCCTGGCGACGGAGCTGTTCAATCTCCAGCCCGGCGGTACATTCGCGGGCAAATATCGCACTGACATCAGGCGCCGCAAGCGACAGGAAGGCCTCAAAACAGGGTTGCTGACCATCAATGCGGTCCACCAGCGACTGGCGCAATGCATCGCTAAATGCCGCCTGGGTAAACCCAATCGCCCCCAGCGCGCGCTCTTGCCCTACCAGCTCTTTTCCCTGCATAAAACTGTAGAGGGCCACCAGATGTTTAACGATTCTGGGATCATCAACGCTGTCGTTAAGCTGCGGAATAATGCTCAGCAGATGGCTAATGGTACGGCTGAACTGCGCCATCGCCTGTTCTGCCGTAATACGCTGGGTTTTTATTTGTTCGCGTAACTGTGGAAGTTGTTCCAGACACCCAACAGCGGCGGCAATACGGTGGCATAATGCGCTACTGGCAAGTGGCCTGAGCGTGGCGAGTAACGGTAAAAACGGGGTGATGTTCTCATCGGCAAGGGCGCTGCTGGCACGACATTCCAGCGCGTAAAGCTGCCCTTTTGAACACAGCCAGATATTCGATGCGCCGCGTTCGCACTGCAACATATGGGTCAGATGGCTGATTTTTCCCGCCAGCACGCCAAGCTGGGTGAGCTGGTAAAGCTGTTGTTTCTGGACCTGACGCGCATAGCGAAACCAGTCGGTGGCGTCGGGTGTCGCATCAGTATAATTATTCATGCTTACTCTCCGTGGCTGTCTGCTGGAGAGTAATAAGCAATAACCATGCCCTATCGAAGGAGTGAAGATGCAAAAGATCGTGATTGTCGCCAACGGCGCGGCGTACGGTAGTGAATCCTTATTTAACAGTCTGCGTCTGGCCATCGCCCTGCGCGAGCAAGAAGCCGACCTCGATTTACGCCTGTTTTTAATGTCCGATGCGGTGACCGCCGGGCTGCGTGGGCAAAAACCCGCCGAGGGGTACAATATTCAGCAAATGCTGGAAATCCTTACTGCGCAAAATGTACCGGTGAAATTGTGTAAGACCTGCACCGACGGGCGCGGTATCACGACGTTGCCCTTAGTGGATGGCGTGGCGATTGGCACCCTGGTCGAACTGGCGCAGTGGACGCTGTCGGCAGATAAAGTGCTGACCTTCTAATATTCATCATTCTTTAATACTTTTTTCTTATGGGTGCCTCTCTGGCATCAAGTTTGCCTGCTGTGCTGCCGATAGGCATTAAAGACAACACAGCAGGTACTCATAAATATGTTCAGGTCAATTCGCGCTCGTATCATTGCGGCGACGGCGGGCTGTCTCGCTATTGCTCTTCTTCTTAACACCGTTATTAACTACCAGGTAACCAGCCAGCATAATCAGGACGCTCAGCAAGACATCCTCACCAGCACCAGCTCCAGCCATAGCCTCGCTATCAGCGACTGGGTCAGCAGTAAAACGACCGCCATCTCCTCTCTCCAGAAAGTCGCCCTAACCGACGACCCCGTTCCGGTGTTCACCCAGATTGCTCAGGCCGCCGGCTTTATCAACGTCTATGTGGGGTACGCCAGTAAAACGGCCAAATTCTCAAACCCGGACGGCGTGCCTGCGGATTATGATCCGACCATTCGTCCCTGGTATCAGCAGGCCGCCAAAGCGGATGCTCCGATAGTCACCGCACCTTATGTCGATGCAGGCAGCGGGAAACTTGTGGTCACCTTCGCAGTACCAGTCAAAGAAAACGGTACGCTTAAAGCGGTGGTCGCAGGTGATGTGTCAATGGACAGCGTGGTGGCCAACGTCCAGGGTATTAAACCCACCCCAAACAGCAGCGGACTGTTACTTAACAGTGATGGCAGCGTGATTGCCGCCAACGATGGCAAACTGACGCTGAAACCGTTTGGCGAGGCCATCGGGGAAGTAAAATTTGCCGATCTGCAAGCGGGTAAACCGCTCACGGGCCTCTTTGCCGGTGCGGAAAAAGCGTTTCTTGCCACCAAAGTGAACGGCACCAACTGGTTGCTGGTTGTCGCTCTGGACAGCGCAGACGCCACGGCGGGCCTGCGTGCGCAATTAAAAGCCTCAGCCGTTTCGCTGATTGTACTGGTCGTGCTGGCGGGTGCCCTGATGCACTGGATTGTCGCCACTATGCTCAAGCGCCTGATCACCATTCGTGACGCGATGAACGCAATTAGCAGCGGCACAGATGACCTGTCGCAGCGCTTGCCGGAACAAGGTAACGATGAAGTGGCGCAAATCGCCCATGCATTTAACGCCTTTAGCGATAAACTCGCCGTAGTGATGGTTAAACTGCGCGATTCCAGCCACTCTGTTCAGCAGGCGGCACAAGAGATTGCGACAGGCAACCAGGATCTGTCAGGGCGTACCGAACAGGCCGCCTCCAGCCTGCGCGAGACCGCCAGTGCCGTCGAGCAGATTACCGCCTCCGTCGCCCAATCAACCGATTCCGCCGCTCAGGCTAACGAACAGGCGCACAGCGCCTCTGAGGCGGCGTCACGCGGCGGCAAAGTGGTATCGCAGGCCATTTCAACCATGCAGACAATCGAAGTGGCGTCGGCCAAAATCGGTGATATTACCAGCGTGATTGACGGGATCGCTTTCCAGACCAATATCCTGGCGCTGAACGCCTCGGTCGAAGCAGCACGTGCAGGCGAGCAAGGGCGTGGTTTCGCGGTTGTTGCCGGCGAGGTGCGCAACCTTGCCAGTCGCAGCGCGCAGGCGGCGAAAGAGATTAAATCGTTGATTGATTCGACAACAGACAGCGTGGCAACGGGTTCCCGCTACGTGCGCCTGGCCGGGGAAAGTATGGGGGAAATTGTCTCCAGCATTGACAGCGTCTCGGTCATTATGCGTGAAATCACCGTCGCCACGAACGAGCAGATGAAAGGTATCCAGGAAATTAACCATGCGGTCATCGATCTTGACCGAATGGTGCAGCAAAACGCCGAACTGGTGATCCAGTCAGCCGCCGCCGCAGGCGCGTTGCAGGAACAAGCGGGCGAGCTTGCTGAAACTGCGGGGCATTTCCGCATTTAATCTTCTGTCGGCGCGTTTTTCCCCGAATTTAACGCGCCGACATAATCCCCCGCCGAATTTTGTCATTATTGTTTAATCGTTACGCCATTTTTTGATCAAAGTCAGCATCTGAACCCCTTCCCTTTGGTGTTATGCAATGAGTGAATTGTGAACAAAATCACGCACGGGATTTTCCCGCAGGGAGTGCGTTGTCGATATATACGGGGTTTAAAACAATGGCGTTGGTAAAAACAAGTTTGAAGTTATTTGGTGGGGATACAGTGGTAGTACGTTGTTCTGAGAGCTGCCATATCCATCTGATGAGCGAAAAGAGTCAGGCCGCAAGTCAGACTGATGTGTTAAGCGTTCAGGATCGTGCCAGTGCGTATCTGGCGGTTCCTTACAGCGGCATCTGGAATGTGCTGATCGATAGCCACAGCCAGTCGCTGGAACATTCCATCAGTTACGTTCCAGCATAAGTTAGCATCACACTCAGGCGAAACCAGGTTGCATCTCCGGACCTGGTTTTTCTCCCTCCAGCAGCAGACGCACCCTTCCCACCAGTTCGTTGAGGCAATCATCCTGCATACCCAGTTTGATCAGCTCTTGTTCCAGCGAGAACAGATATTGCGCGTTGGTACCCAGCGGGCCACTCGCTGAGGCAATAAGCGGCGCAATGGTCTGCGCGCGGGTATCGGACTCATAAAGCGGATGACGCGGGTCCATGATGAATACCAGCGCATTTACCGTACGCCCGTCATCAAGCTCCAGCTTGCGCCAGCTCGGCAAATAGCAGCCGGTGATCATCTCGCGTTTCCACAACAGGGAAAGCTCTTCGTGTAGGGTGGATTCTGCCAGGCGATAGGCCACGCCGGTGGTGCGCCCGCCCTCTTTTAGTGCAAGCATACGTCCGGGCTGGCATGCGCTGCCGCGTCCCGCCGTCAGACGTAAACAAAATGCGCGGTGCCAGCCGGGAAGAGTACCGGTACAGGACTCGTCATATTCCAGAGCCGGGTTCCACATCAGCGAACCGTAACCAAAAATCCATACCGGGCCGTCATCCGGGCGGCAAGCCAGCGTCGCTGCAAGCGATGCTGCTCGTTGCTCCGCCGACCATAACAGCGATTCCTCAATGTCTCCAAACGCCGTTTTACAATCTGCCTTCATCAAGAAATCACGCGTCAACATCTCTTTCTACCTCCGCCACTGCCTGCTTCCTTGCGACGACTTTACTGCTGCCTTCCTGGCGCTTTTCAATGACGATATGCAATTCACAGGCCGTTTTCAAGTGAACTCTATAGGGCATAAGGCGAAGGGCGATTCATCATGTTGACAATATAAAAATGTGGCTCACTATTTCAGAGGGTTATCGCTTTTTATGCCATTTATCATCGTCACCCTTTTCATAATCATTTTTTACCGCCGCCCAGGCTACGCGATGCGCGGTCTCTTCGCGGCTGGCATCACCGCGGCGGTCGTCTCTATCTTTATATTGCTCCCAGGCACTATTAAAGGCTTCTTTATAGATTTCCTGGGCGTGGGCAGGCAGGACATGTTGCACGCTGTCGGGTAAGTCTGATTTCGTTTTATAGGGCATCGTATATACCTCCTTAAGCAAAAACTTAAGTCTGGTTTATTCTTCCCGTCTTATCCAACCGATTTTGATTTACGACAAAACCCCAATGGCATTACATTGTTAATTAACTATATTTTCCATTAAATGTTTATAAATATTCACCTCAAAGCAGAAAATTCGCATGACGTAAAAAAGCGTAAAAAAGGGATAATGAAAGGCGAATGTTTGTTATTTTATGCGCCCTGAATTTCTTTCTATAATTACAAATACCTGCTGGTTGGAGATCAACAATGACAACAACGCACGAGGCGGTTAAAACCCGCCACAAGGAGACTTCGCTCATTTTCCCGGTTCTGGCACTGGCAGCCCTGCTTTATTGGGGAAACAGTCAGTCGCTGCCAGTGATAATCGGAATGAATGCTCTGGCCCTGGTGGGGATTCTTGCCAGCGCATTTAGCGTCGTACGCCACGCCGATGTTCTTGCTCACCGTCTCGGTGAACCCTATGGCTCATTAATTTTAAGCCTTTCTGTCGTTATTCTTGAAGTGAGTCTGATTTCTGCGTTAATGGCAACCGGCGATGCTGCGCCAACGCTCATGCGCGACACACTTTATTCCATCATTATGATCGTTAGCGGTGGTCTGGTTGGCTTCTCGTTATTGCTCGGTGGGCGGAAATTTGCCACGCAATATGTGAACCTGTTCGGCATCAAGCAATATATGATTGCCCTCTTTCCGCTGGCCATTATTGTTCTGGTCTTCCCGGTGGCCTTAGAAGGCGGCAATTTCACGACCGGACAATCATTACTGGTGGCCCTTATTTCTGCCGCTATGTATGGCGTATTCCTGCTGATTCAAACGAAAACGCATCAGAGTCTGTTCGTTTATGAGCACGAAGATGACGGCGACGATGATGACCCGCACCACGGCAAACCGTCGGCACATAGCAGCGGCTGGCACACCGTCTGGCTGCTGGTCCATCTGATTGCCGTTATTGCGGTCACCAAGATGAATGCCAATCCGCTGGAAAATCTGCTGACGGAAATGAATGCGCCTGTTGCCTTTACCGGCTTCCTGGTTGCACTGTTGATTCTCTCTCCCGAAGGCTTGGGCGCCCTGAAAGCGGTATTAAATAATCAGGTGCAGCGCGCAATGAATCTGTTCTTCGGCTCAGTTCTGGCGACCATTTCGTTGACCGTACCGGTTGTCACGCTGATTGCCTGGGTGACCGGGAATGATTTGATGTTTGGCCTGGGCAAACCGGAGCTGGTGGTGATGCTGGCGTCATTGATGCTGTGCCATATTTCGTTTTCAACGGGTCGCACCAATGTCCTTAACGGCGCCGCACATCTGGCACTGTTTGCGGCCTATTTGATGACGATTTTTGCCTGATGCAAATAAGGGCGTCTGTAGTCAGTAATGAGCCGATCTTGTTAGCACGCTATGCTGGCCTGGTTTTTCAGGTCAGCGATAGCAAGTGACTTATATTCTTTTATTGTTATTCTTTTATTATTATTCTTTTATTGTGGTTTTGGACATTCAGCCATACGGCGCAGAAAGAAACTTTCGTTGATAGAAACCCCTGTCTCTACCGTATGCAAATCATGAGCAAAATAAGCATGAAGTGTATTTATTCCTGGCCATGTGATGTCGGGGAGTTTTTCGCCATTCCATGCCTTATGATAAAAATCGAGGAACAGCTCAGCCCGTCTCGATGCAGGAAAATAAATCTCTTTATGGTTGTCCATGCGAGTATCCATTTGTCGCCCGTAATTAAAATCATTTGATAATCCGGTGGCGACACGCTTGACATCATCCAGCCATCCCCAGAGTGATTTAAGTTCAGCAATCTGCGCCTTTATCTCTTCAGATTTTCGATTCGGGTTCACCCCTGTTCCTGCAAGCGGACCATACTCGCTTATCTTTTCACGACGCGCTCACGACAGTTTCTCACCCAGGTGATTAAGCTCGGTGCAGTAGAGTTAATATTGCTTTGCCAGCCAGATAAAATAGATATCAAGATAGAAATCAAAGGCGGCGTCTCTGCGGCATCCGTGCCATAGATATTGGAGTAAGTCGCCCCCGCCAGTACTGGTTTACCTCAGATTTATAGTCAGCCATCCAGTCAGTAACAGAACGCCCTTCGACGGTATCGTTGATTGCGCCCGTACTGCGCCCCCGGTATCTAATGATGCCATCATCGTTTGGCCTCCTGCTGAACATGATTTTTAAAGGCGCCCATCAGTTTTGATTCCATCGCCGTAAAGCTTGCCTTTGACATCCTGCCGTACGCAGCCTGCCCCGATAACCTGACCAATATTCCACAGCACTATCAGTACGGGTACCATTCCAGACGGCGGCCCCAATTGAGGAGCACTCAAATCTGTTTATCAGTTGCCAGTGCAGTACAGGAAAATTTTCATTCAGTATTTTCGCTACCTCCAGTTTCATATACCTCAACTGTTCACAGCCATATCATTAGCATATTTTGAACAAATCAGCCACCCGCGCAAAATTCTATATATCCTGTTATACAATTTCTTACCGATATAAAATGATTTGTTATTTACATACGGAACAACCATATATCTTTATTTCACTTTCAATTTATTAAGTTATATAGCGGGTTTTTATAAAAATATTTAACCAGAACAAACCACCGCACTGTACTTCACAACAATCAAAATGAACATATTGATATTCTCTCTTACTGCATTATGAGATTAAATGACCAACTTCCATTTAAAACAGCGTCAACAGATTCTTTATCTGCCACCTTATATGCATTTTTGATAAATTGCCTCCTCCAGGCGGGTAGCCACCAGTAATAAACAGACGTCCCATTCTTTATATTTTGGTCAGGGAAAAGAGCAAACCGCATGACTTCCTTATCAATATATCCACTTTCAAAGGACTCATTAGCAACACTCATCAAACAAATATAATCACCAATCGAAAGATGTTGCATCAAAAGAATGGAGTATAGCTTTTGACTTTGATCATAATTAGCACCAGACAAAACCTTCAAGACATCATAAAGGTAATACTCTGGACGCTCATTAATTTCCCGAGCGATACCATCATAGTATATATCATAAACATTCGTTGCATCTTTCCATGATACAACATGAAGAACACGCCCCCCATACTTGTCTACTATAGTTCTTTTTTCCGCGTACCGACCGATTAGATTATAATACTCTTTGTTTTCTGAAATCCTATACATACTCTCAGAGCACACCTCTCCATTTAAATAAAAAAAACACCCATACACAAACAAAAAAAGAACAACTCCGAGTATAAATTTAGTATTTTTTTTCATCACCTTAACATTCCTTTATAACGTCTAAAAATCGTAAAATCATGCTCTTGAGATGGTTCACTGGCAGTATTATACTTAACTCTAAACCCACAATCATTTAATTCGATCTTATTCCAGCCTGCTGAAATAGTCACACCATCCGCAATAATAATTCCAACATGTCCTGACGCATCACTATAATTATAAGAGTAGGCACCAACATCTCCCGGCTCTGGCGTATTTTCCACGCTCCAGCTATTAAGCAACTTTGAACTATTAGCCCATTCCCCTGCTGTTGGAGGGCTTAATCGTTTATAAAATGGAATATTTGTTGACTTACCATGCTCAATCCAGGCGACTTTAACACCCGATTCTGTCAAAACATCATTAACGAAGATATTACACTTATTTGTACCTGATCCAAATGTTACCTCATCGCCCAGCTCCGGATGCCTTGATGCAACACTGGTTGTACCAGCCCATTTAATATCCCCTCGGTATTTAAGGGCAGTTGTTATAATTTTCCTGGGAATATCTTTTATTGCTATTTTTAGCTCCCTGATCTCACCCGTTTTATTTATTTTATATTCAACATTATAAAACCCTCCAGAAAAATCGTCCCTCCCAATGTTCTGAATTGATATTTTTGTCCATGGCGACACAATAACCATTGTTAGCTGCTTACCTGTATTCAAGGTTTCAACCCCAACTTCTTTTTCGATATTGCTATTTATATCAATTACACCAATTTTAATCTGATATGAATTCCCTCTGTTTATCTCGACATTTACACCTTCGCTATTGAATATTACAACACGACCACTACTAATTTCTTCAAACTCATATACCAATGGAGAATTCGTATCTTTCACAGTAGATTGATCAATACTAACATTGTTAACAGTCACCCTATAATTCAAACCCGAAGAGGGCCCCATTAATGAATTTTTAAATGAAATAACAAGTCTGGATTTCATAAGTACTCTTCATTCCCCTGCAAATCCTCTTCAAAAGAATAAGACACCCACTCATCACTCTCCTTACCAATTAATAAACTATCCATTTTTTCAAATTTCTCATCAGAAAAAACGCAACTCTTACCATCAATATTAGAAGTTTTCGCTCTGAATAATGTCAAATCATTATCACTCTTAATTTTAAAATCTAAGCCAACAGGTGACGAATCACCATTCCGCTGCCGCGTTGTAATTATCCGTATACCATCCCATGTTTCTTTTATCATCGGAAATGCCATCACCTCAGGCGTAATTTTCGCTCCTGGCTTACGCCCGTAATATCCTGCCTTGACGTTATATTCACCTTGCGTACCGGCTTCTATTCCGCAGGGATCCAGACGGATATAACTTCCGCCACCGTTGATCGTGATTTTCTTCTTCGCGGTAATAATGATCTCATCTTCCGTACTGGTGATCTCTATCGATTTTTTCGCCAGTAATTCCATCAGGTCGTTCTGCGCCTGTAGTGAGATCGCACCTTTATTGGCAAACAGCTTAATCCCCGCTTTGCGTACAAATACACTCAGGGCCTGCCCCACACCGATAAACAGGTTTTTCATCACCCCAATATCGGCATTATTGCCAGCGTTCATTTCGAGACTCCTGGCCGCCGCCAGTTGCATATGTTCACCGCTGGCCAGGGTCACACCTTTCGGACCGCTTAACAGCACCACCGCCTGCGTCAGTTCTTTTACACGCTCCTCCAGCAACGTCACCTGCGACGCAAGGTCTGCCGGGTCAGCATTCGCCGTTTCCGCATCCGCCGACAGAGACGCCATTTGCGACTGTGCACCGCTCAGTATCCCCATCGCCGCCGCCATCTCCCGCACCTGCCCCTGCGCCCGCTCCTGACCGTCGGCGCTGATGAATATCCCCTTTTTCGCCCGGATGGCACCCCACATGTCCGTGCGCAGCTCAAAACCTTCCCCGCGCTGCTGTTTTCCCGCATCCACCAGATGGCCGAGATTGAGCTGGCTCTTGCCGCCGTACTCCGTACTGATTTTGATATGCTCTTTGCCGCGCTCGTCATCGAGGCGCAGCTTGTTGTTTGCCGGGGTACGCAGCACGTTGCGCTTGTAGTTCTGAATCGTCACGTGGTCGGGGTGGGCGGAATCATGCTTCACCCCGGCGATATAGGGCCGGTCCGGGTTGCCTCCCTCAAACGCGATGCTGACCTCCGTGCCCGCCAGCAGCGGCAGGTGCAGGCCGTACGTGTCTCCCGCATAAGGGCGGGACTGCCGTACCCACAGGCTCTCGTAACCCGGTTTCCAGGTCTCGCGGTCAAAATCGAGGTTCACCCGGTAGCGCCCGTCTTTATCGATATGGGCATAGATATCGTTTGCCGTTGTGCTGGTCACCCGCGCGGGCAGCGTTCCGGCCATCACCGGCTTCGCGATGCGCGACGGGCGAAAGCTGTAACGTTCCGAATACGGGATGGCGGTAAACGTCAGTTCATAACTGCGGTCTCGCGCCGCGACGGCGGTCAGCCCGGTTATCAATGCGCCCCTGCGGAATACCGCCGGGGCGTCTTCATCCGGTACCTTTATCTCCAGCCCCGGCATCAGCAGGGCGCTGGTGCTCAGCCCCTGCAGAATGGCCCGGCCATTAAGGTAACGTTCGTGGCGGATACGCGCGTAAAACGCCCCACTTTCCGGTGTGTCCGGGTCGCCTGCCGTCAGGAAGTTGTCCGCGTAATGACAGGCTTCGCCACAGGTGGTGCTGTCCCCGCCCGTCGCATCAAACGCCGACGTCATATCGGCGGTCGCGTCACGGTAGTTGTAGTCCCGCGTGGTGACGCTTTTTTCCACCACATGATATGCCGTGTTCAGTCCCCAGACAGATTCCGTGCCGCTGTCGCTCAGCCCAGAAGGGTGGCGCAGTGGCAGCATCAGGCCGCGTTCATAGCCGCTCTGGTCGTCATAAAACTCAATGACTTCGATTTTCAGCCGCACGTCGGTACTGAACCGGAACCAGATCCCCACCTCCGACAGCAGCCGGGAGATAAACGTCAGGTCGTCCTCGCCGAACTGCATCACCTGTTCGCGCGACGGATATTCCCCCGTCAGGGTGAATACGAAGTCCTGGCCGAGCATCCCGTGGCGCTCACGCAGGATTTTCTCGACAATCTGCGGCACGCTCTGGTTCTGGTAGATGGCGTTCTGATGGCTGCGGGCGAGCAGCGCCAGCCGGGGCTCAAGGCGCACTTCATAGCGTGTTTCATCGCGCGAGGTGGAAAGCTGTTTAAAGCCAGTGATGACGCCATACAGGGTGCGCAGCGGCACCTGTACCGGCATTCCCTGAACCGGCGGGGCGCAGAGGCTGAGCGCGCCGTCCTGCATCAGCACCGCTTCCGGCTCCAGGGTTTTATCACGGCTGGTGAACTGAATGTCGTAACAGAACGGCTGGCTCAGATGCTCGTGGCCTTCAAAGGAGAGCACACCAGGCGGGCTGCTCAGGCCACGGATTTTTAATTTGTGGTGGGAGTGGTCAAAACTGAGCGCATTCATGCGGTGTCTCCTGCATCCTTGCAATATGCAATGTATTCTTGCCTTTATTGCTGACGGGCAAGCACAACAATCTGTGAATTCCCATTTTCCAGGCTGGTTTATTTATGCCATCCCAATAGCGTCACGCAAAAAAGCATAGCTACCGCCAGAGAAAATCCACGCTCCTGGATACGACATAATTAACAATGCGATTCCATATAGACAAAAATACCTCATTAATAAAGTCACTTAGCGCAAAAGCGACTGAATATGGAAGCCTACTCACTTAATTATATTTTTAGGAAAAACACCATGATTTTCAGATATTCACGCTAAAAATGCATACGTTAATAAACGTTGAAAATTATTATTTAAAACAGCGGAGAGTTATTTTGTAAAAAGAAAGGAAACAGAAGAGGCATTGGAAAGGCGTCAGAAAGTGAAAACACCGTTCACACAACGGTGAACGGTGTTTTGCAAGGCTCGATTAATTACTTGCTGGTATCAAGCTCATCGAAGCTTTTCACCAGATCATCAATCGCTTTGATCTGTTTCAGGAACGGCTCCAGTTTATCCAGCGGCAGTGCGGACGGGCCATCGCATTTCGCGTTGGCTGGATCCGGGTGCGCCTCAATAAACAGACCGGCCAGGCCTGTCGCCATACCCGCGCGCGCCAGCTCAGCAACCTGGGCACGACGGCCACCAGACGCGGCGCCAAACGGGTCGCGGCACTGCAATGCGTGCGTCACATCGAAAATGACCGGCGAGTTGCCAGAGACGTTTTTCATCACGCTAAAGCCGAGCATATCGACAACCAGGTTGTCGTAACCGAAGTTGCTGCCACGGTCGCACAGGATAACTTTGTCGTTACCGCCTTCATGGAATTTATCCACGATATTACCCATCTGGCCAGGGCTTACGAACTGCGGTTTTTTCACGTTAATGACGGCGCCGGTTTTCGCCATCGCTTCGACCAGGTCGGTCTGACGCGCCAGAAATGCCGGTAACTGAATCACGTCAACCACGTCAGCAACGGGCTGAGCCTGGCTGGCTTCGTGAACATCGGTGATCACTTTCACGCCGAACGTCTGTTTCAGCTCCTGGAAAATTTTCATCCCTTCTTCCAGGCCCGGCCCACGGTAAGACTTGATGGAGGAACGGTTGGCTTTGTCAAAAGAGGCTTTGAACACATACGGAATACCCAGTTTCTGGGTAACAGTTACGTAGTGCTCACAAATACGCATCGCGAGGTCGCGGGACTCCAGCACGTTCATACCGCCAAACAGAACAAACGGCAGATCGTTCGCGACATTGATATCGCCAATGCTAACCACTTTTTGTGTCATATAATTCCCTTATCAAGATTCAGTCTATTAATTCAGTTTAGTGCAGTGTAATTTGCTTGTGCGAAATGGTGTTAATTTGCGCACGGATCATCTCGCTGATGGGATCCTCAGGACACTGCTCTACGAAGTAATTCAGATCGTGCAGCGCAACATGATCGCACTCGAGTTGCGCATAAATTAAGCCACGATCGCGGATCTCATACGGGTCTTCCGGGTTAAACTGCAACAAAGCTTCACTGGCACGCAAAGCCAGTTCCATTTGTTGCTCTTCCATCAACGCCGATTTCAAAGTATCGAGCAGCTTACGGATGACTTCCGCGTTATCTGCCTCGTCGAGATCCTCATTAAACAGCTCAGCCACAGGGCTGATGTTACCCTTAAGCCAGACGTCCAGCGTATGCTCGTCCAGCGTGTCGCCATTAAAGGGGTTGATCAGCCACATTTCCCCATCCAGCCACTCAGCGCGCAGAATGAGCTGCGTCGGGAAAATCACCGGCATCAGCGGAATATCCAGATGCCCGGCAACCCATAACAGAATGGCGCCCAGTGACACCGCGCTACCCTGACGGTTTTGCAGGACTTTATCCAGCCACAACGCATCCGACAGACGGTACACACCGCGGGTGTCTTTAAAACCCCATTCGCCGTAAAACAGCTCAAGGAGTTTCTCCAGTTGCAAGTCCTGCGGTTGAGCCTCACTTATTTCTTCACGCGCCAGACGGATCAGACGCTCAAGTTCGTCGTGCACGAACTGCGAGGGAAAATCATCACGAATCAATTCAGATATCAGGATCATTCCATCGCACAATGGTGCTTTGTTAAATTCGAAATCGGCTAACGACCGCATGTCTTACCCCAGTATCGGTATCTTTGTGGCGGCGAGTTTAATGATGATGTACAGCACCACCAGCCCCAGCAAAAACGCAATAAACCCCGTTTGCTGGCTGCGCGGACGATGTCGCCCCAGCGCAATGAAACCCAAAACGATGTAGATGATAACGCCAAACAGCTTTTCCGTCAGCCATGCGCCATTAGCAGTAAATGGGATATAGCGCGTTACAACGATAAGCCCGAGGCCGCTGAGCAATAACAGCGTGTCCACTGCATGGGGCACAACCCGCACCCAGCGCGCCTGTGCGCGAGGATCACCCGTAAAGCGCCACCAGTATCGCAGCACAAACAGGCTAATGGTCAGAACCACCGTGGTCAAATGCAGGCTTATCAGAAACGTGAACGCACTCATTCCCTGTTACTCCTGTTGCGGCAGGCGCCCGAGCGTCAGACGCTCGTTATCACCATAATCCCGGCAGGTTTCCACCTGCACATATCCTTGTTCGCCAAACAGCGCACGTACCGCTTCACCCTGCTGCCAGCCGTGTTCCAGCAGCAGCCAGCCACCAGGGCGCAAAAAACGCTTTGATTGTGCGATTATCCACGCCAGATCCGCAAGTCCTTCTTGTGCCGCAACCAGTGCAGAACGCGGCTCGAAACGCACATCCCCCATGGCAAGATGAGGGTCCTGCTCATCAATATAAGGCGGATTGCTGACAATCAGGTCGAACGGCTGCCCTTCAAGGGCGCTAAACCAGTGGCTGGTCAGCACCGAAACGTTCGTTATTCCTAAATGTTCCGCGTTACGCAGAGCCAGGGCGACGGCATCAGGCATGACGTCGACCGCCGTAATCTGGCAATCCGGACGTTCACTGGCCAGCGCCAGCGCGATAGCGCCGGTGCCGGTGCCCAGATCGAGGATCCGGCACGGCTGTTCCGGCAGACGGTTCAGCGCCTGCTCAACCAGACATTCGGTATCCGGGCGCGGAATCAACGTCGCAGGCGAGACAAACAGCGGCAACGACCAGAACTCGCGCACCCCCACAAGATGCGCGACCGGCTCACCCTGTTCACGACGGGCCAGCAGATCATCAAGCCGCGCGAGCTCAGTGTCCGAAAGCGCAGTTTCGCCGAAGGCAAGAATAAAGGTGCGCGCTTTTCCGGTCACAAAGCCCAGCAAAATCTCCGCATCCCGTCGCGGGCTTTCGCTGTGCGAAAGTCGATTTATCGCGTGACGCAACCAGTGTTGATAGTCCATCAATCCTGTCCGGCGAGCGCTGCCAGTTGGTCGGCCTGATATTCCTGCACAATCGGCTCAATCAGCATATCCAGCTTGCCTTCCATCACCTCGTCCAGACGGTAGACTGTCAGGTTGATACGGTGGTCGGTCACACGCCCCTGCGGGAAGTTATAGGTGCGGTTACGATCGCTGCGATCGCCGCTACCCAGCAGATTTCGACGCGTTGAGGCTTCCGCCTGCTGGCGTTTGGCAATTTCCGCCGCGCGAATACGCGAACCCAGAACGGCCAGTGCTTTGGCTTTGTTTTTATGCTGAGAACGTTCGTCCTGACACTCCACTACGATGCCTGTCGGCAAGTGGGTAATACGAATCGCGGAGTCGGTGGTGTTAACGTGCTGCCCACCCGCGCCGGATGAACGGAAGGTATCAATGCGCAGATCGCCCGGGTTGATGTCCGGCAGTTCGGCTTCCGGCAATTCTGGCATTACCGCAACGGTACAGGCAGAGGTATGGATACGTCCCTGAGATTCGGTTGCCGGAACACGCTGTACGCGATGGCCGCCGGACTCAAATTTCAGACGTCCGTAAACGCCTTCGCCGCTCACTTTCGCGATGATCTCTTTATAGCCGCCATGCTCGCCCTCATTGGCGCTCATGATCTCTACACGCCAGCGACGCGACTCGGCATAACGGGTATACATGCGGAACAGATCGCCTGCGAATAACGCCGCTTCATCGCCGCCGGTCCCGGCACGCACTTCCAGGAAGGCGCTGCGCTCATCGTCAGGATCTTTAGGCAGCAAAAGAATTTGCAGGTGCTGTTCCAGTTGTTCGCTTTTTTCTTTTGCATCGCGTAACTCTTCCTGCGCCATATCGCGCATTTCCGGGTCATCGAGCATCATTTGTGCGGTTTCGATATCTTCCTGAATCTGTTGCCAGTCAGTAAAACAGCGCGATACGTCGCTTAGTTGCGCATACTCCCTGGATAAGGCGCGGAATCGCTCCTGATCGGCGATGGTTTGCGCGTCACCCAACAGCGCCTGAACTTCTTCATGACGCTCGTGTAGGGCTTCCAGTTTGGCAACGATAGAAGGCTTCATAGGCGTAAATGCACCCTGTTATTAGAGATTGTTGTGCTACTCCAGCCCGAGGCTGTTGCGCAGAATATGCAGGCGCTCATCATCCCCGTCACGGGCGGCCTGCTGAAGAGATTTGGTTGGTGCGTGGATCAGGCGATTGGTCAGTTTCCAGGCCAGATCCTGCATAATGGCTTGTGCGTCGCCACCCTGTTCAAGGGCGGCCAGCGCTTTGGCAGTCAATTCATCACGAATCTGCTCAGATTGGCTGCGGTAATCACGAATTGTCTCGCTGGCGCTTTGCGCGCGCAGCCAGGCCATAAATTCGCTCGTTTCCTGCTCAACGATAGTTTCAGCCTGCACCGCCGCCGCTTTACGCTGCGCGAGGTTGTGCTGAATAATGCTTTGTAGATCGTCAACGCTGTAGAGATAGGCGTTCGCCAGTTTACCCACTTCCGGCTCGACATCGCGCGGAACGGCAATATCCACCAGCAGCATTGGCTGGTTGCGGCGCGCCTTCATTGCCCGCTCAACCATGCCTTTACCAATGATCGGCAATGGGCTGGCGGTAGAACTGATAACAATATCGGCATCTTTCAGGCGCGAATCGATATCGCTCAGGGAAATCACTTCCGCCCCTACTTCATCTGCCAGAACCTGCGCACGTTCACGAGTACGGTTGGCGATGATCATCTTCTGCACTTTATGCTCGCGCAAATGACGTGCCACCAGTTCGATAGTTTCCCCCGCACCGACAAGCATGACGCTGACCGACGAGAGTGATTCAAAGATTTGGCGCGCCAGGGTACAGGCAGCAAAGGCGACAGAAACCGCGCTCGCGCCGATATCGGTTTCCGTGCGCACGCGTTTGGCGACGGAGAACGACTTCTGGAACATGCGTTCGAGTTCGCTGGCTTTCAGATGACCGCGGTTGGAATCCGCAAACGCTTTTTTCACCTGGCCGAGGATCTGCGGTTCGCCCAGTACCAGCGAGTCCAGCCCGCTCGCCACACGCATTAAATGGCTGACGGCGTCGTTATCGTGGTGCCAGTAAAGGCTGTTACGCAACTCTTCTTCGCTGATCTGATGGTAATCACACAGCCAGCGAACCAGCGATTCATGGAGGTTTTCCTGCTCTTCAACGCTTAAATAAAGCTCGGTACGGTTACATGTTGACAACACCACACCACCCTGCACCATCGGCTGCGCCAGCAGGCTGTCTAACGCCTGGTCAAGCGTATCCGGCGAAAACGTAATACGTTCTCGCAACGAAACGGGGGCCGTTTTGTGGTTGATGCCGAGCGCCAGAAGAGTCATGTGAGTGGGAATAGTACCAACGTTGATAAGGTTAGACTGTGCGCATCATACAGGATGCGCGAGGTCAATAAAAGAGAGCGCCCCCTTTTGGAGTAATCGGTAATTTAATGATTTAAGACAACTTGAACGTAGACGCTATCACTGCCCGGCGCTAGCATTAAGAATATTTACTGCAACGCACCTCAAGGATTCGTCATCATTATGACTTTGCCGGACTTTCGCCTTATTCGTTTGCTGCCGCTGGCTAGCCTCGTACTGACTGCTTGTACCCTCAATGCGCCTAAAGGGCCGGGCCAGAGTCCGGATGCCCCTCAGTGGCGTCAACATCAGCAAGACGTCAGCAAATTGAACCAGTTTCAGACACGTGGCGCTTTCGCCTTTATCTCCGATGAGCAGAAAGTCTATGCCCGCTTTTTCTGGCAACAGACCGGGCAGGATCGCTATCGCCTGCTGCTGACAAACCCGTTGGGCAGCACGGAGCTGGAACTCAACGCCCAGCCTGGCGCAGTAGAGCTGGTCGACAACAAAGGCAAGCACTATACCTCCACCGATGCGGAAGAGATGATTGGCAAACTGACCGGTATGCCGATTCCTCTGAACAGCCTGCGTCAGTGGATTCTGGGCTTGCCCGGCGACGCGACCGGCTACAAGCTTGACGACCAGTATCGCCTCAGCGAGCTTAACTACAGCCAGGGGGGCAAAAACTGGAAAGTGGTGTACGGCGGTTATGACAGCAATACGAAGCCGGCCCTGCCCTCCAGTCTTGAGCTAAGCGATGGCGGACAGCGTATTAAGCTCAAAATGGATAACTGGATTGCGAAATGATGACGCGCTTTCCCGCACCGGCGAAACTCAACCTGTTTTTGTATATCACCGGGCAACGGGCTGATGGTTATCACACGCTGCAAACCCTGTTTCAGTTTCTTGATTACGGTGACACCTTAAGCTTTGAACCGCGAACAGATGGCGTTATTCGGTTGCTAACGCCTATTGAAGGGGTGCCGGAGGAAGAAAACCTGATCGTGCGCGCAGCCCGTTTGTTGATGCAGCAGGCGCATAAAACGGGTCGCCTGCCTGCTGGCAGCGGCGCGGATATCCAGATAGACAAACGCCTGCCGATGGGCGGCGGTCTGGGCGGTGGCTCCTCAAACGCGGCCACGGTGCTGGTGGCGCTCAATCATCTGTGGCATTGCGGTTTATCGGTTGATGAACTGGCAGAACTGGGATTAGCACTGGGAGCGGATGTACCAGTATTTGTCCGGGGCCACGCGGCGTTTGCCGAAGGTGTCGGCGAGATACTTACCCCCGTGGAACCCGAAGAGAAATGGTATCTGGTCGCCCATCCTGGCGTCAGCATCCCCACCCCGACCATTTTCCGCGATCCGGAATTGCCGAGAAATACACCAAAGCGGTCAATAGAAACGTTACTAAAATGTGAATTCAGCAACGATTGCGAGGTTATCGCAAGAAAACGTTTTCGTAAGGTTGATGAGGCGCTTACCTGGCTGCTAGAATACGCGCCGTCGCGCCTGACTGGCACAGGGGCCTGTGTTTTTGCTGAATTTGACACAGAGTCTGCTGCTCTTCAGGTGTTAGAGCAAGCCCCGGCATGGCTGCGCGGTTTTGTCGCACGAGGTGTAAACCTCTCGCCTCTCGCCAGCGCCCTCGCCGGGCAAGCTGAGTCCCGGTGACAACGTCACTTGTTCCAGACGTTGCATCGCGCTCTTTAATACACCGCATGGATAGAATTATGTCTGAACCGCACATTTATGGCTTATTCTATCCACCAATGGACGCATGCCTGAGGTTCTTCTCGTGCCTGATATGAAGCTTTTTGCTGGTAACGCCACCCCGGAACTAGCACAACGTATTGCCAACCGCCTGTACACTTCTCTCGGCGACGCCGCCGTAGGTCGCTTTAGCGACGGCGAAGTCAGCGTACAAATTAATGAAAATGTACGCGGTGGTGATATTTTCATCATCCAGTCCACTTGTGCTCCAACGAACGACAACCTGATGGAATTGGTTGTTATGGTTGATGCCCTGCGCCGTGCTTCTGCAGGCCGTATCACCGCCGTTATTCCTTATTTTGGTTATGCCCGTCAGGACCGCCGCGTGCGCTCCGCACGTGTACCTATCACCGCAAAAGTTGTCGCGGATTTTCTCTCCAGCGTAGGCGTTGACCGCGTCCTCACCGTCGACCTGCACGCTGAGCAGATCCAGGGCTTCTTTGATGTGCCGGTTGATAACGTATTCGGTAGTCCTATTCTGCTGGAAGACATGCTGCAACTTAATCTGGATAACCCGATTGTGGTTTCTCCGGATATCGGCGGCGTTGTTCGCGCTCGCGCTATCGCAAAACTGCTTAACGATACCGATATGGCTATTATTGATAAACGTCGCCCGCGTGCGAACGTTTCTCAGGTTATGCATATCATCGGTGACGTCGCAGGCCGTGACTGCGTGCTGGTTGACGACATGATCGACACCGGCGGTACGCTGTGTAAAGCAGCAGAAGCGCTGAAAGAGCGCGGTGCTAAACGCGTGTTTGCTTACGCGACTCACCCGATCTTCTCTGGCAATGCGGCAAACAACCTGCGCAACTCCGTTATCGATGAAGTGGTCGTTTGTGACACCATCCCGCTGACGGATGAAATCAAATCGCTGCCAAACGTGCGTACCTTGACTCTGTCTGGCATGCTGGCCGAAGCGATTCGTCGCATCAGCAACGAAGAATCCATTTCCGCAATGTTCGAACATTGATTGGAATCGGCAAAAAGACCCGCTACGGCGGGTTTTTTTATTCCTGTGTTTTATTTGTATGACTAATAAACATCGCGCATACAAATTTGTATTGGTGATATTTGACCAGGGATTACTCTTCTGTGAAAAGACTCTTTTCTCCACACGTCATGCCATTCAGCGCCATTATTGAGGCCTGCTGGAAGGAAAAATATAGCCTGGCGCGTTTCACGCGCGACCTGATTGCCGGGGTAACAGTTGGCATCATCGCCATTCCGCTGGCCATGGCCCTGGCCATTGGTAGCGGCGTTGCGCCGCAGTACGGGCTTTATACCGCCGCTGTCGCCGGTATCGTCATCGCACTGACCGGGGGCTCTCGCTATAGTGTTTCCGGCCCTACCGCCGCTTTCGTCGTCATTCTCTATCCCGTATCGCAGCAATTTGGTCTCGGTGGGCTGCTGGTAGCGACGCTGATGTCAGGCGTCTTTTTGATTCTGTTTGGCCTCGCCCGCTTTGGGCGCCTGATCGAATATATTCCCGTTTCCGTCACGCTGGGCTTTACATCAGGTATCGGGATTACCATCGGTACCATGCAGATAAAAGATTTCCTCGGTTTGCAGGTTGCCCATATGCCGGAACATTACCTGCAAAAAGTCGGCGCGCTGGCAATGGCACTGCCGAGTATTAACCTCGGTGATGCGGCCATCGGTGTCGTTACCCTCGGCACCCTGATTTTGTGGCCTCGTCTGCGCATTCGCCTGCCGGGGCATTTACCGGCACTGCTTGCCGGTTGTGCCGTGATGGCGGTGGTTAATCTGATGGGTGGTCATGTCGCCACCATTGGCTCTCAATTTCACTACGTACTGGCAGACGGTTCACAGGGCAACGGTATTCCACAATTGCTGCCACAGCTCGTGTTGCCCTGGGATTTGCCGGGTTCGAGCTTCACCCTGAGCTGGGCCTCTCTGCAGGCGCTGCTGCCCGCCGCGTTCTCGATGGCGTTACTGGGGGCCATTGAGTCTCTGCTCTGCGCGGTTGTGCTTGATGGCATGACCGGAACACGCCATAAAGCCAATAGCGAGTTGATAGGTCAGGGGCTTGGGAATATTGTCGCGCCTTTCTTTGGCGGCATCACCGCTACGGCGGCGATTGCCCGTTCAGCGGCCAACGTCCGCGCCGGAGCATCGTCCCCGGTCTCCGCCATTATTCACGCGGTTCTGGTGATCCTTGCCCTGCTGGTGCTCGCTCCCCTGCTCTCCTGGCTGCCGCTTTCCGCCATGGCCGCGCTGCTGCTGATGGTGGCCTGGAACATGAGTGAAGCGCATAAAGTGGTAAACCTGCTGCGCCGCGCGCCGACAGACGACATTATCGTCATGCTGATTTGTATGTCGCTGACCGTGTTGTTCGATATGGTTATCGCCATTAGCGTGGGTATCGTTCTGGCATCACTACTGTTTATGCGCCGTATCGCGCGCATGACCCGTCTGTCGCCTGTCAATGTAGACGTGGCGGACGATATTCTGGTGTTGCGTGTGATTGGCCCGCTGTTTTTCGCCGCCGCCGACGGTCTGTTCACCGAACTGGAATCGCGGATTGCAGGCAAACGGGTCGTGATACTCAAGTGGGATGCGGTACCGCTGCTTGATGCGGGTGGGCTCGATGCCTTCCAGCGTTTTGTCAATCGCCTGCCGGAAGGCACCGAGTTGCGCGTCAGCAATCTGGAGTTTCAGCCGCTGCGCACCATGGCGCGAGCGGGTATCAAACCCATTGCGGGCCGGTTGTCGTTCTGGCCAAACCGTGACGCCGCGTTAGCGGATTTATGATGAACCCGATGCCCCGTAGCGCTTGCGCATCAGGGCATCTACCGCCTGCTGCAGCCATTGCAGCAGGTCTGGCGTCACCCAGGTTCCTTTCATGAGATGCGGCTCCTGCTGCATCGACAGGCGAAACTTCTGTTGGGTTTGCGGATCGGTTCCGGCATAGGACTGGAACAGCTCCAGCCAGGCGTTTGCCAGCGCCTGCGCCTCTTCTGACTGCGGGTCAAGCCCCTCGAGTGCCGCCTGGCGAACGCGACTGACTAACGGCGGCCACTCCATCATCCGGTCAAAATAATGCGCGCGGGTAAATGCCATCTCTTCTGGCGTCAGATAGCGCTGCCAGATAGCCAGTTTGCTTTCGCCGAAACTGCGGGTGATGAAATTAATTGTCGCATCATCAATTCCGGTCTGTTCACGCATTTGCGGCTCAACCAGGTGCATCTCATTGAGCCGGGTCAAAAACTCCGGCCTGCGGGCAGTATCCTCCTCCAGGCGCGTCATCCAGCGCGTTGCCAGATCCATCGCCTTTTCATCATCAACCGGGCACCCCTGCGCCATCAGCGCTTTAGCTTCCGCCACCATGTTCGCCCATACAAGGCTGCGCTCTTCGTCATGCGCGGCAAACGGTAGCTCGCGCAATTCCTCAGCACTAAACCAACGGTTATACATATTCGTTAACTCCAGTGTCAGTAGCCAGGACTCCAGGTCAGGTTCAGCCCCGCTTTCCATTCCACGCTTTAACATCAGCAGTTGCTGGCGCAACGTCTGGATCGTGCGCATTTGCACATCAAGCAAGCTGATTTGTTCATTGAGCAGAACGTGAAGCGGACGCGTCTCCCGCGCCAGGTAATCCTTGATAGCTGCCAGCGCCATACCCGCCTTCGCCAGTACCTGAATCATATGCAGGCGTTTGACGTCAGCGAGATTGTATAAACGGTAACCGGCAGCACTTCGGGATGAAGGCGTAAGTAGACCGATATGTTCGTAGTGGTGCAGTGTACGGACAGTGATCCCGGCACGACGTGCCAGTTCACCAGCTTGAATTAACATAACGGCTCCTTTTCTTCCCCTTGACTGCCACTCTCGGGCCTAACGTTACGTAAGGGTCAAGAAAAAAGCCAAAAAAAACGGCTTCCTGAGGAAACCGCTTGTTTGTGTTGCTATACGTTAGCTATGACCGTGTCCGTCACGGCGGCAGCGTTTGTCGTAATGGCGTACCCACCAGTACTTATCACAGACCTGCTCATGGCCACCAATACGCGCGCCTGCAAGCCAGAGTACTGCGCCGACAAAAATGCTGAGAATGGCGCCGTGGGCGAAGAACTGCGGCAGATTAAGCTGCGGCAACTGATTCAGAACAGAGTAACCCACGCCGACTACCATCACGACTAACCCCAGGCCCATAAGCACATTACCGAGTAACGAAGCGTTTTTGCGTTTCATGGTGTCACCTCCGGAACGATGGGTTGAAAGGGAATAACCCCAATGCTTGTGGGTAAAGTATAGACAGGGGGGGTTATGGCGATTGCGCCCAGGATCACAATTACACATATTAAGACCACATATATTTACAAATAACCCTCTGAACTAGTTGTATTTCTAATGGTTCAAATAGGTAATCATTGCCCTTTTCCCCGTTTCGTCCTGAGAACTTTGTCATCACGCGCCGCACGACGTAAACTACGCGCCAGATATTGACCTGGTCAGGAAGAAAAAGTGACGATTAAACTGATTGTCGGGCTGGCAAATCCCGGCGCGGAATATGCCGCGACACGCCATAATGCAGGCGCCTGGTACGTCGATCTGCTGGCTGAACGTTGCCGCGCCCCGCTACGTGAAGAACCGAAGTTTTTTGGCTATTCCTCACGGATTAATCTGGCGGGCGAAGATGTGCGTCTGCTGGTCCCCACGACTTTTATGAATCTCAGCGGCAAGGCCGTTGCCGCAATGGCAACCTTTTATCGCATCAACCCGGACGAAATCCTGGTTGCCCACGATGAACTGGACTTACCGCCGGGCGTGGCGAAGTTTAAACTGGGCGGCGGTCATGGCGGCCACAACGGGTTGAAAGACATTATCAGTAAACTGGGCAATAACCCCAATTTCCACCGTTTGCGCGTGGGAATTGGTCATCCGGGCGATAAAAACAAAGTTGTCGGTTTTGTGCTGGGTAAACCGCCTGTTTCTGAACAGAAATTGATTGACGAAGCGGTAGATGAAGCGGCACGTTGCACGGAAATCTGGCTGAAAGACGGCCTGACAAAAGCGACCAACCGTCTGCACGCCTTTAAGGCCCAGTAACACGTGCCCTCTGGCATTTTTGCCGCGCGATACAACGGTTACGTGTATAATAGGCAAAGTTATTAACTTTTATGCAATCTGTTTTATATAACGGATTGATTATTCAGAAATTAAGGTAATCACATCATGGGATTCAAATGCGGTATCGTTGGCCTGCCCAACGTAGGTAAATCCACCCTGTTCAACGCGCTCACCAAAGCAGGTATTGAAGCGGCAAACTTCCCCTTCTGTACTATTGAGCCGAACACCGGTGTCGTACCGATGCCCGATCCGCGTCTGGACAAGCTGGCGGAGATCGTCAAGCCGCAGCGTATTCTGCCAACCACGATGGAGTTTGTGGATATCGCCGGTCTGGTTAAAGGCGCATCCAAAGGTGAAGGCCTGGGTAACCAGTTCCTGACCAACATTCGCGAAACCGAAGCCATTGGTCATGTGGTACGCTGCTTTGAGAACGACAATATCATTCACGTGAATAATAAAGTGGATCCGGCGGATGATATCGAGGTTATTAATACCGAGCTGGCGCTGTCTGATCTCGACACCTGTGAGCGCGCTATTCATCGCGTACAGAAAAAAGCCAAAGGCGGCGATAAAGACGCGAAAGCAGAGCTGGCGGCGCTGGAAAAATGTCTGCCTCAACTGGAAAACGCAGGCATGCTGCGTGCGCTGAAAAACCTGACCGAAGAAGACAAAGCCGCGATCAAATACCTGAGCTTCCTGACGCTCAAGCCGACCATGTACATCGCGAACGTTAACGAAGACGGTTTTGAAAATAACCCCTACCTCGATAAAGTGCGCGAAATCGCCGATGCCGAAGGTTCTGTTGTCGTTGCCGTGTGTGCGGCGGTTGAGTCCGATATCGCTGAACTCGACGATGCAGACCGCGAAGAATTTATGGCCGAACTGGGCATTGAAGAGCCGGGTCTGAACCGCGTTATTCGCGCCGGTTATCAGTTGCTGAACCTGCAAACCTACTTCACAGCGGGCGTGAAAGAAGTGCGCGCATGGACGATCCCGGTTGGCGCAACTGCCCCGCAGGCGGCAGGTAAAATTCATACAGACTTCGAAAAAGGCTTTATCCGTGCGCAGACCATCGCGTATGAAGACTTTATCACCTACAAAGGTGAACAAGGCGCGAAGGAAGCGGGCAAAATGCGCGCAGAAGGTAAAGATTACATCGTGAAAGATGGCGACGTGATGAACTTCCTGTTCAACGTCTAAATAAGTTTTGTTGTCTCATGAGGTGTCAGAACATCTCTTGAAGCTCACAAAACCCTCTAAAATCCACGCACTTGCGTGGATTTTTTTATTCCATATTGTCTCATGTGATCTCATGGAAGCGCAGTCTAAAATGAGTACATAGATGTCTCACCTTCTTTAGCTGAAATTAAGCTTTGATTTAACATTAATTTGCTAAGGATGATTTGTTATAAGCCATGCATTTTCATTGTTAGACAGGGGGAACTACGGCTCTTATCTTCGTCATGATTTGTAAATTTTACGCAATTACTTGATGAGGGAGCAATTTTGTCCACCTTACTGACCCGCTTAAAAACAAAACCCACGCACTTTACCCTTGCCCTCAAAATTGCCCTGCTCAGCAGCGTGGTGGCTTTCTCTTCTGCATCGTTTGCCGATGAAGCCTTAAAAGAAGGGATTACACCAGCGACGGACGCTAGCCAGATCCCGGCGGCGGCAAAGCTGCGTAAAGACACTGTGGTGGCAGGCATTTCTGAACCGCAGGGTATTTTTAACCCCTATTTCTTTGTCAACGGCTGGGACGAAAACGTCACCAATGTGATTTTCTCACGCCTGATCGACTGGGACAGCCACGGTAATCTGGTGCCAGGCCTGGCGGAAAGCTGGAGCGTCAGCCCGGACAACAAGGTCTATACCATTAAGCTGCGCCCGAACCTGACTTTCAGCGACGGCTCGCCGCTGACCGCTGAAGACGTGGCGTTTACCCTGACCGTGCTGTATGACCCGAAATACGATGGCGATACCGATATCACCCTCGCCAATATTGCGGGCGGCGCGGAGTATAAAGCCGGGAAAGCCGATAGCGTCAGCGGCCTGAAAGTGATCGACCCGCTGACCTTACAGGTCACCACCACGCAGCCAGGCGCGACAACGCTTGCGAAAATCGGCGGCCCGGTGCTGTCAAAAGCGTATTACGGTAAAGGGTATCAGCGCGGCAACCTCGATTATCTGCGTACACTGCACGGCAAACCGCTGGGCAACGGGCCGTATGTCTATGAAAAATATATTCCGGGTCAGGAGATTCGTTTCCACGCCAACACCCATTTCTACCGTGGCACACCGCCGACGCCGCGCTTTATCTACCGCGTGACCAACCCGTCCACCAACTTCCAGTTGTTCCAGACCGGCGAAACCGATTATGACGCGTTCACTTCGCGCCCGGATGATATCGAACAACTGAAAATGCTGGGCTTCGCCAATATCAACCTGTTCGGCTCCAGTGACTACAGCAAAGTGGAATTTAACGTGCGTCGCCCGGCGTTACAGGACGTGAAAGTGCGCCAGGCGCTGATTTACGGCCTCGACCGCCAGAAGCTGATTGATGTGGTTTATCAGGGCTACGGCAAAGTGGCGATTGAACCTATCGCCCCGATTTCATGGGCGTATAACACCGACGGCGTGAACCCGTACAAATTCGACCCGTCGCAGGCGAAGAAACTGCTAGATGAAGCGGGCTGGAAACCGGGGCCGGACGGCATCCGCGTGAAGGACGGTAAACGTCTGGAGCTGACGCTGCTGGTCAGCAAGAAAGTACTGAACGATGCGCTGATCCCCATCGCCAAAGAGAACTGGCAGCAGATTGGCGTACTGCTGAAACCGCAGGTGGTGGATTTCAACGCTCTGATGGCGCAACGCAAAGCGGGCAATTATGACCTGGCCTCGTTCAGCACCAGCACGCTCAACGATCCGCATGATGGTGTGTGGGATTACTACAGCACGGAAGCGAAAGAGTCCGGCTATAACAATCCGCAGGTTGATAAGCTGATCAATGAAGGCAATGCGGTGCTGGACGTGGAAAAACGCAAACCGATCTATCACCAGCTCTATAAAGTGCTGGCGGACGATCCACCGGCGATTCTGCTGGGTAACCGCGAGATTCTGTCGGCCAGCAGCGCCCGCGTCACCGGCTTTAAGCCGGATATCTACAACGGACTGACCGGTAGCCTGCCGGATGTGAAAATCGTCAAGTAATACTAACAACTGCCGGGGATCTCCGGCAGTTGTCATGAGAAAGCTATGCGAAATTTTATCCTCAGGCGACTGCTGCAAACCCTGCCAATGCTGCTGCTCGCATCCCTGATTATTTTTATGCTGTTCGCAAAAACGCCGGGCGACTTTATCGACGGTAACATTACCCTCACCGCCGCCCGCGCCGCCGAACTGAAAGCCATTTATGGCCTCGATCAACCACTCTTCAGCCGTTATCTGCACTGGCTCGGCCAGTTGCTGCGCGGCAATTTGGGGTTCTCGCTGCAATACCAAATCCCGGTGAGCCAGCTACTTAACCAGTACATCTGGAACTCGTTCCTGCTGGCAAGCGTTGCGCTGGTGTTTTACTGGGGCATCGGGCTGGCGGTGGGCATTGCCTCGGCGCTGAAACCCAATTCGCTGTTCGATCATCTGGTGAGCGTGGTGGTGTTCGCCGCCATGTCATTCCCGACCTTTTTCCTCTGCCTGTTGCTGATTAAGTGGTTCGCAGTCGATCTGCACTGGTTGCCGGTGGGCGGCATGACCAACACTGGCAGCGACGACAGCGGCTGGGCGTGGGTGATGCAGGTTGCGGCGCATCTGGCGTTGCCGGTTATGGCGCTGGTCATGTTGCAGGCGGGCAGCCTGACGCGCTACTTCCGCGCCAGCATGCTGGACGTGGTGAAGATGGATTTTATCCGCACCGCGCGCGCCAAAGGGCTGCGCGAACGTACGGTGATCCTCAAACACGCGCTGCGCAATGCGCTACTGCCGATCATCACCCTGCTCGGTTTTGAGCTGCCGGGGCTATTTTCCGGCGCGATCATCACCGAAAAGGTGTTTAACTGGCCGGGCGCGGGGCATATCCATATTGATTCGCTGGCCGCCCGCGATTACCCGGTGCTGATGGGATTCACCCTGTTTCTGGCGGTATTAACCATTGTTGGTAACTTGATTGCCGATGTGCTGTACGCGTGGGCCGACCCGCGCATTCGCGTGAGGTCGTGATGTTCGGTTCCCTTTTCTCAACGAATCGCCGCCTGCGCAAGGCGGAAATTCCGGCGCTGGCGCTGGCCACGCCCTCTCCGTGGCGTCAGGCGTGGAAAGCGCTGCGCCACAATCATCTGGCGATGTTGTGTCTGGTTCTGCTGGTGGTCATGACCATCTGGTGCGTGTTGGGGCCGGTGTGGTCGCCGTGGAAAGATGACGCCACTGACGCGCTGATGATTAATAAACCGCCTGGCGCAGCGCACTGGCTGGGCACCGATTTTCTTGGCCGCGATATTTATACCCGCCTGCTGCTTGCCGGGCGTATCTCGCTGATTATTGGCCTGTTGACCATGCTGCTTTCGGTGGCGCTGGGCTACCTGCTGGGCGCGATCTCCGGTTATGTCGGCGGCTGGACGGACAAACTGATTATGCGCCTTGCGGATCTGGTGATGACGATCCCCAGCCTGCCGCTGCTGATTGTCGCCGGGGCGATGTTGTCAGAGCTCGATTTCTCGCCCGATTCGCGCATCTACATGGTGGTGGTGATGCTCAGCCTGCTGGAGTGGCCAAAGCTGGCGCGGCTGGTGCGCGGACAAATCCTCTCGCTGCGCGAACGCGATTTTATGTTGGCGACGCAGGTACTGGGCCTCTCTTCGCGCCGCCGCCTGTTCGGCCATCTGTTACCGAACACCATTCCCATTCTGGTGGTGATGGCGACGATGGCGGTGGCAAATGCCATTCTGATGGAATCTGCGCTCAGCTATCTCGGCCTTGGCGTCGTACCGCCAACACCGTCGTGGGGTAATATGATGGATGCGGCCAACAGCCTGATCGATTTTCAGCGTCGCCCGTGGCTGTGGATGCCGCCGGGTATCGCCATTTTTCTGACCGTCATCGCCATTAACGTGCTGGGCGATGGCCTGCGCGATGCGCTGGATCCGAAGATGAAACGGAGCCTGAAATGAGCGAGCCGCTAATTACCTTTAACAACTTATCCATCTCCTTCGCCAGCGAGCAGGGGCGCGTGCGCGCTGTGCAGAATTTCTCATTTGCCATTCAGGCCGGGCAAACCATTGGCGTGGTGGGTGAATCCGGCTGCGGCAAAAGCGTTACCGCCATGTCGCTGATGGGGCTGTTACCGCCGCAGGTTGCGCGTATCGACGGTGGAGAAATCCGCTTTCAGGGCACCGATCTGCTGCGTCTGAAGCCATCGAAAATGGCCGATCTGCGTGGTAATCAGTTAGCGATGATTTTTCAGGAACCGATGACGGCGCTCAACCCGGTGCTGACCATCGGCGAGCAGCTCTGCGAACCGCTGATTCGCCATCGCGGTGAAACACCCAAAGCGGCCTGGGCGCATGCCACGCAACTGATCGCCGATGTCGGGCTGGCGCGGGCGGAGAGCCTGATGAGCAGCTATCCGCACCAGCTTTCCGGCGGCATGTTGCAGCGCATCATGATTGCCATGGCGCTAAGCTGCCAGCCAAAACTGCTGATTGCCGACGAACCAACCACGGCGCTGGATGTCACCGTGCAGGCGCAAATCCTGCGCTTACTGCGTGACCAGGCGCGGGCGCAGCAGATGGCGCTGATGCTGATCACCCATGATTTGGGCGTTATCGCGCAGATGGCGGAACACGTCGTAGTGATGTACGCCGGGCGCATCGTTGAGCAAGGTCCGACCGCCGACGTGCTGCGCAACCCGCTGCACCCTTATACCAAAGGGCTGATCGCGTCGCGCCCTGTTCCGGGCGAGCGCCGACGCCGCCTCTATTCGATTCCCGGCCAGGTGCCGGATCTGGCCGAACTGCCGCCGTACTGCGCGTTCTACGATCGCTGCGAACGCGCTACGCCGCAGTGCCGCGCGGGCATTCCGCCGCTGATCGGGCAAACGCGGCAAGCCGCATGTATTCACACTGAGTTAGCGGAGCCGGTTGCATGAGCCAGCAATATGTCATTGAAGTAGATGGTCTGAAAAAGCACTTCCCGCTGCGCGACGGGCTGTTTGGTCAGGAAACCGGACAGCTACGCGCCGTGGATGGCGTCAGTTTTAACATTCGACCCGGCACCATTTTTGGCCTGGTGGGCGAATCCGGCAGCGGTAAAACCACCGTCGGACGCACGCTGCTGGGGCTGTATGACAAAACGGCGGGTAGCGTGAAGTATCGCGGGCAAGAGTTGCAGGATTTGACGCCGAAACAGATGCGTGCGCTGCGCCCGAAAATCCAACTGGTGTTTCAGGATCCTTACAGCTCGCTGAACCCGCGCATTCGCATTGGCGATGCGATCGGCGAAGCGATGCTGGAACACAAGCTGTGCAGCAAAGCGGAACTGCGCGACAAAGTGCTGGAGGTGATGAAAATCTGTGGCCTGGCGCCGCAGCATTACAACCGCTTTCCCCATGAGTTCTCCGGCGGCCAGCGCCAGCGTATTGGCATTGCCCGTGCGCTGATCCTCAACCCGGATTTTATTATCGCCGACGAACCCATCTCGGCTCTGGATGTCTCCATCCAGGCGCAAATCATTAATCTGTTCTCCGATCTGCGCGATGAGCACGGCGTCACCTTTCTGTTTATCTCTCACGATCTTGGTGTCGTGGAACATTTGTGTGATGACGTGGCGGTGATGTATCTGGGGAAACTGGTGGAAACCGCCAGCCGCGATGCGCTGTTCAGCCAACCGCTGCACCCTTACACCCAGGCGCTGCTGGCGGCGGTGCCGACGCTCGACCCGGAAAGCGAACCCGTGGCGGTGGTGCAGGGAGAAATACCCGATCCGTCACGCCCGCCCTCCGGTTGCCGTTTCTCTTCACGCTGCCCGCAGGCAACGGAACGCTGCCGCATTGAAATTCCGGAACTGCGCGAAGTGCGCCCTGGTCATCAGGTGGCGTGCCACTGGGTGGAGTCGGCGCAATAAATATGCTCTGGCATAGGCGGAGGTTTTTCAGATGCGCCTATAAGGCTTTGTTACCAGCCGCGCCCTAACAGGCGCATACGATCTGACATTCGCATTAAACTTCGTTCCTTATGACCCGTAAACGCGCATCCCGGATAAGGGATAGATAACTGCTTACCTATTTTATCCTCTTCAAGCGGGTGCTTTATGTGTTCTTGTATCATCGCTGGAGTCCCCTTTATTCTCGTAACAACGCCGCTAAATGTGCAGTGCGAGATGTTTCCTGCTCTTCCCGTTACAGTAAATCGCATAACTGTTGGCGCTGTCGTTGCAGTGCGCTATCGGTGCGGCTGCGTGGCCACGACAAGGTAATGGGCAGTGTGGTACGAATTCGTCCTGGATGCGGCGACATGACGACTACACGATCTGCAAGGTAAATAGCCTCCTCTACATCGTGGGTCACCAGCAGAATACTCAACGAAGTTTGCTGGCGAATCGTCACCAGCATGTCCTGCAATTGCTGACGTTTTAAGGCGTCCAGTGCACCGAAAGGTTCATCCAGCAGCAATATCTCTGGTTTAGCGGCAAGCCCACGGGCAATCGCCACCAGTTATTCA
Organism: Citrobacter sp. UYEF32; assembly: GCF_040546205.1. Classification (NCBI taxonomy): domain Bacteria; kingdom Pseudomonadati; phylum Pseudomonadota; class Gammaproteobacteria; order Enterobacterales; family Enterobacteriaceae; genus Citrobacter; species Citrobacter sp. UYEF32. The sequence goes on from NZ_JBEPNI010000005.1 coordinate 565,334, forward strand.
TTAATTCGGAGACAAGTCTCTAAACTAATGGATTAAACAACACAAACAAAAGCATTTAAAAACATAACAATATGATTAATAGTTTTAGAAAATCAGGGACTGCGGTGACCCATCACTTAATCCTTATGCTGGCCCGACTGTCACCGAAACAAGGGGTAAATCCGCTTCATACCTGGCCCAACTATCCTCTAACAAAATCCACGCCATCGCGTGGATTTTCTTTTTGTCGCGCCTTAAGGGGATTATGGGCACAATTACCGACTAAATCGCTGTCTGGCGCTATCCGTTACAGGTGTGAATAATGACACGAGAGTGCCCTCCGGGTCGCGGAATTGTAGTGTCCTGTTCCCCCAGGGCATATCCTTTGGCTCATGGACAAACGCCACACCGTATTCTTTTAATCTGTTAAATTGATGGTCTACATCTTCTACCAGAAACTCAAGGATTGCGGATTGGTTCGCGGCTGGTTTTGCGCACCCTTCCTTAAACAATGCCACCGTTTCTTCGCTTCCAATGGCTATTACGGCCCCCGGGGTTACAATTTCGGCAAAAACCGGGGCAAGCCAGTCAGCGCTAAAACCTGTAACGAATTCATAAAACTCAACAACTGTATTGATGTCTTGCACAATGAGTCGGGTAGAAACTAATTTCATACAATATTCTCCAGGTTGCGGCAGGAACAGCATCAGGAGGTATCATCATTCATATCTACTGACACCGTGGTGGCAACAGGAAAAAATAAATGAGACGTGCGGACAGGCTTTTCCAGATAATCCAAATACTTCGCAGGAAAAAGCTTCCGGTTACTGCAGCAAGGCTGGCAGAAGAACTTGAGGTGTCTAAGCGCACGATTTATCGGGATATTGCCGACCTGGCCGGGCAACGGGTTCCTGTAGAGGGAGAAGCGGGAACAGGATACATACTGAGCTCAGATTACGATATGCCCCCTTTAATGTTTACCGCAGAAGAACTAGAGGCGGTCTTTTTGGGGGTTGAATTAGTAAAACACCTGCCGGATGCCACCCTTGCTAACAATGCAAATGATGTCCTGTCTAAAATAGCTTCGGTGATTCCTGACAAGTTGATGTGTTTTTTAAATGACGCAGCCGTTGCCGTTAAACCCGAAAACTCTGGCATAGAGAAAGTAGACACTCGCCTGATCCGGGCGGCGATACGCGATAGCCGGAAAATGTTTCTGGAGTACCGTGCCGCAGATGGAACGATATCGAAAAGGATTATTTGGCCGATCATATTAGGATATGACCTGACGCATTGCTTGCTCATCGCATGGTGTGAGGAAAAACTGGACTTCCGCCATTTCCGTGCTGACCGCATGTTGAATATTGTTGTGCTCAACGAAAAAATTGGCATCGATAAAAAAAGCCTCAGGATGAAATGGGAAAAATGGCGTAGCTCCCAGGGCTACGATATTTAAAATTAACCTTACATAATATGTATGCTGTTTTTCAGAAAACGTTATTGCAATCAAATAAAATATATTTCAGCTTCCGGCTGCGGCACGTAGCCGTTAAGCGCTTGAAAGCGTGCAGGATTATAGCACTTATGTTATAATTTCATTTTATGCGTTAAAAAAGGTTAAATCTTGAAAACGGCAAATTTTTCCGAATTGATAAAGATAGCCGCTCTACAGCTTTTCAGAGAAAAGGGATTCAGCAATGTTTCCACGCGTGATTTAACACAAAAACTTAATATTTCCAGAAGCCACATTTATCACTATTACCGCGACTGGGAAACGTTAAAAAAAGCGACTGTTGAATATATGTTTGACGGTGATATACAAGAGTGCAAGGAAACCCTGAAAGCCTCGCCAGGGATGAGCGCTACCGACAGAGTTAAGCTCTATATCAGTACGCTATTACCTGATGCCCCCTCTGCACACTGGCTGCTCTACCTTGAACTCTGGCCGATGGCTGCGCGTGATGCTGATTATGCTACCCTGGTGCATAATCAATCTCTTCAATGGATCAATATTCTTGAAGACATCATCGGCTATGGCCTTGATGAAGGCGAATTCCTTTCAGTAAACGCCTCTGTATCAGCCAGACAAATAAACGCATTAATAGATGGATATTCCAGTATGCTGATCCTCGACTATTCAGAGAACAAGAGAAGTAATTTTCTTGATGAAATATCTGAGCTTTCTTTTAAAATCCTTGGAAAATTCTCCTGAGCACGTATGAAAACGTGCTGTAGAAATTAGTTCTTTTTTATACCAAAATAGCCAAGAATTCGCTGCATCTTACTTCCCGCTGTGGTATTACCTGCAGCGGCAGTGTCTATCCAGGTCTCATCGGCTTCGGGATGCGGCCCTGATAATATGACGTTTCCTTTGCCATATTTATAACTGGCGATGGCTATATCTCCATTCTCGTAATACGCGATCGCCTGGAACCCATTGCCTGAGGTGGTATTGTTGAGATAGGGGCCATCCTGGAAGTAAAAAGCTTCTTGCTTATTATTCCATTTGATTTGCAAGGTGTAATCTCCCTCATCCCTGGCACGTGAATCAGGTCTTCCCACTTCTGACTCAAGGGGGGCGTCAATGAGCCCTATCCAGTCTTTATCGGCAAGGTAGGCCCCCATGCAAATACCAATAAAATCTTTGCCATTTTTCACAAATTGACGAATAGCCTCAGCACCTTCATCGCCAATAACCTCATAAGAACCAGGAATATCCTGACCGCCACCAGGCTGAATATAGATATCAAATTTCTTTAGCGTTTGCTCATTGAGTTTTAGCTTTTCTTTTTCACCCACATAAGAAATATGCAGTGGCAAACCAGTGCCGATAAGAGATTTAACAACCATTTCGGAACACCCCGGACATCCAGCCTGGCCCCGATAAACGGCGACATTATAACTCTTTGACGTAGCAGCATTTGCTAAGGTCGGTGCGGTGAGAATAGCGAAAGCAAACGCCACGATTAACCTATTTGTTTTCTTTAACTTCGTTGTCTGGAAAAAATGTGACATAGCGGTATCTCCCCTGGTCATGGCGTGTTTTTTATTAATCCCTGAGAATGACTTTTACGCTACCTCAAAGGATTACGGCAAATTAGAGCATTTGCTCAAATTTATCTTTACCGTTGAGTTTGTCAACAGCTTTCGGGATCAATTGAAAAAGTCTTTCGCCATAAAAATGTAACCTAAATTATTTTGTTTATATTTTTTAAAGAGATATAGATATACCAGCGAAAAGAGATAGCGTGCGGTTGGCCGGTCTGCGTCTCACCAGGGCATCGCGGCAGGATGCATTCCTAAAAGCACAGACGCTGCCCCTCTCTTTGGATATAAGTCTCCTGAGGCAGCAATAAGTTATTCATCGGTACAATAAATTTGATTAACAAGCCGCTACACAGAAAACCAGGCGTGTCTCAGCAACCGGGTAAATATGAAGTCATCAATTTTGCCATATTTTCCGCGCCGTTCATCGCAATGCTAAGTTGAAGATTACGTGCGCTTTCTTGTGCTGCGGATCGTGCACGCACGAACATTCTTGCCTCATAGCGCTTGATAGCATCAGCAGGCTTGTTACCCGACACTAACTCGCAGGCCAGTTCTGACGCATCGAGCATAGCCAGATTGGCGCCAGCCCCCGCAAAGGGTGACATAAGATGTGCAGCATCCCCCAGCAGAGTAATAGTGGCATTATTTTCCCATTGGATCCCTACAGGAAGCATATTAATGGGGCGCAGTAAAAATGCCCCTTCACTCGCCTGAATGAAATGTCTCAGCGCAGGGGCCCAGTCAGCGAAGAGGGTCTCCAGCGCCTCACGTGTTTCTGTCGGGCAGAGTGACTGGACATTTCTTTGATCGCTATTTTCAGGTAATCGTAAAGCGATATACAGACGGATTTTATTATCGCCATTACGCTGCGCAATTAGCCCTTTATTGTCAGAAAGCGCCATAAAACTCCCCTTACCCACCATTGCAGAAATAACCGGGAATGCACTGTCTGGATTCAGTATTTCTGTTTCGATAAAACTTACACCTGAATAAAAAGGCTCCTCAGAGGTCAATAACGGGCGGATCCGCGAACCTGCGCCATCCGCGCCAACAAGAATATTTGCCTGGGCCTGCGTACCATTTTCAAAAAAGAGCGAATGGCTACCCTTTGCCGCAGGTTGCGTACTGACAAGACGATGATCCCAGCGTATGCGGTCTGGCTCCAGAGAATCAATCAACAGATCCCGCAGTTGCTTACGGTCTATTTCCGGACGATCAAAATTATCTTCCGCAACCGACTCCTCCCAAAAACAGTGACCCGTTTTATCCACAATGCGCATTTGCTGCCCTTCCGGCCTTGCAAAGACTTGAAACTTTTCTTCTAAACCCGCCGCTTTTATCGCAACCTGCCCGGAATCAGCGTGTATATCCAGTGTCCCTCCCTGGTCACGTGCATAGCGTGATGTATCCCGTTCAAAGACCACTGCGTCTAAGCCGTTTTGTTGAAGGATGCGAGCCAGTGTCAGTCCACCAATGCCCCCACCGACAATGGCGATTTCATGCGATTCGGTCATACTGTGTTCCTCTTTATTCATTAAAATCAGACAAATAGTCAATGATTACGAGAGTAAGGTCCTGTACGGACGCAAGATCTCCCGTTACTCAAGGCAAAGTGAGCATGGTCGAACCATAAATCCTTCGACGTTATGGTGACCGGGTACATCTTCGTGATGGTTTAAGTTGACATATCAACCTTTACAGTGGCAGAGTTGATATGTCAACTTTGCTTAACGATGGCTACCCTATGAAAAAAGAAGATCTGACCCAAAGTGAAATGAATGCGTGGCGGGGGTTTCGCCGAATGGGCGAAGTGATTGCCTCTCGTATAGGCCGCGAAATAACACAAAAAACGGGATTATCATCCGCTGATTTTACGATCCTGATGCAACTCAGCATGAATGGCGGTAACCATCAGCGCCAGTGCGATATACAAACTTTCCTTGAATGGGATAAGACGCGTTTGTCTCATCAATTGTCCCGCATGGAAACGCGAGGATTAATCGAGAAAAAAAGCGAGGCCGGGAATAGTTCATTTATCAGCATGACAGATAAAGGTCGTCTTCAGCTCTCCGTAGCCCAGCCCGTGCATCAAAACGGGATTTATGAACATTTTGCAAAATGGCTAAGCGAAGAAGACCTTGAAGCAATGATACGGATAACGGACATTCTGCGTAATTCGTCGAAATAATAAAAGTTAAATACTCTCACTCTCTACCGGGGCTGATGGTTGCTGGTTTATCTGGCAAAAAAAAGAAAACTATCTCCTTCCATGGAAATAGTGCGCGCGGATAATAAAAAAACACAGACCTGGCGTTAAATTTATAGTTTCAACCGACGACATCAGACATAATATTTGTGCCAGGATAGTCTCAAACATACTTAAGCGATAAAATAAGATAATAATGAGAATAGAGTGGCGATTACTTTTTCTGCGGCCGTTTTAACAAAAACGCCATCGGTATGCACAACAGAATCGATACCATCAACACTAAGTATGTTTCATTATAGGCCAATACAGACGACTGCTGCGCGATCATTTTTACCAGTTGAGCCGCCGATATGATATGGCTATCCCCGCCCACGGAGGATCCTGCAAGCGCCTCGAACTTAGACTGAGCCACCGGAGAACTGGCATGTACTGACTCTCTGAGAACAGTATTATGGAATGCTTCTCTTCTGTCTAAAAATGTCCCTATTAGCGCAAGTCCTATCGCCCCACCTAAGTTACGCGCCATATTATATAAACCAGCGGCATCACCCGACTCTTCTTTTGTCACCGCCGCCATTGCCGCCTGGTTTAGTGGCATCATACAGAGCATTTGCGCGGTGCCGCGAACCAGTTGTGAAATGACAAAACTATCCCCTGAACTTTGTATGCTAAGTGACGTATCCATAAAACAACTTATTGCAAATAGCACCAGGCCAGGAATAACGATCAGCCTGATATCCACCTTCGTCACCAGACGGGGCAGAATATACATTAATAACAATGCGGGTATCCCGGCAAGCAACAATACGCCACCGGATTGCTCAGCATTATACCCTGCGATATGTGAAAGGAATTGCGGCACCAGGTAGGCAATGCCATAAAGCACAATCCCGGTAACGAATATAATGATGATGACAGAGGAGAAACTTTTATTTCTAAATAGCCTGAGGTTTAACACGGGTTTTTCAACATATATTTGCGACATAATAATCATCAACAAGCCTGTCACCGACATCACGCTGAGCCTGCAAATCATTGTTGATTCAAACCAGTTTTCTCGCTGTCCTTCTTCCAGAATCGCTATCAATGTACTGAGGCCAAGCGCCAGACCCGCGATTCCTAACCAATCCGCTTTAACAAACTCATGCGATTTAATTTTCTCTGCAGGTAATCCGCAAAGTAGCATGACTAACATGACGAGACAGATTGGCCCATTAATAAAAAAACACCATGACCAGTTTGCATTTTCAGTAAGCCAGCCCCCGACAACGGGCCCTAACAAGGGCCCCATAATGACTGTCAGGCCAAATGCAGTCATCCCGACCGGAAGTTGATGTAACGGTAAACGCGTTCGGACGATCGATTGCGCGGTAGGGATCATGGCACCGCCACAGAACCCCTGCCCTACGCGGGCCGCAATCAAAAACGGCAAACTGGATGAAAAGCCACACAAAAAAGAGAAAACAATAAACAGTGTTGCATTCATAACCAGCAAGTTACGTAGCCCAAGCCATTTTGTCAGCCATGCCACCAGCGGTATCATCACAATTTCGGACATCATATAGCCGGTGGTAATCCAGGTTCCTTCTGTTCCCGTAGCACCTACTGCGCCCTGAATTTGCGGTAAGGCCGAGTTAGTAATCGAGACATCGAGTGTCGCCATAAGGGCACCGGCCGCGCCTGCTGCAACAGCGATCCAGTCCGTCAGTGTTGCGTTATTTTTGGGTTTGATTTGCTCAGCCATGATGTTGAGGTTCCTGGCGTGTATCAACTTCAACTCTTACTGACAGGCCTGCAATCACCGTTGACGGCATGTCTTGATTATCGAAACGAATTCGAACCGGAACCCGTTGCACGACTTTCGTGAAATTGCCGGTCGCATTTTCCGGTGGCAATAATGCGAATTCCGATCCGGTTGCAGGCGCAAGACTTTCAATATGGCCTGCAAAAGTTTTTCCGGGGAAAGCATCTATATGTAAACGTACGGGTTGATTGGGCTGCATGCGACCAACCTGGGTCTCTTTAAAGTTGGCAATAACGTAAATGCTTTTGGTTGGCACTATCGACATTAAACGTGAACCCGCCTGGATGTACTGGCCTGCTCTGACCCCCACATCTCCCACCGTTCCATCCTGCATACTTTGCAAAACGGTATCTTCTAAATCCAGGTTGCTACTTTGCAGGTCGGCTTTGGCGCCCTGCAACTGGGCCTCGTATCCTTGTTCTTCGGCGTGACACTCGACAATTTTTGCCCGGGCGGCTTTTACTCCGGCTTCCAGGGCATGTAATTGCGCCCAGGCTTGTTGACGGGCGTTATCCCTGTCGGCAAGTTGCTGTGGTGTGGTCGCCCCTGTCTTTACCAGTGGTTGATAGCGGGCCCATTCATTTTCTGCATGTTGCGCGGCCAGGCGAGCGGCTTGTTGCTGCACATCGGCCTGGATGAGTTGCGCCTCCAGTTGTGCGATTTGCGCCTGCACTTGTGCTTTGTCCGCTTCAAACCTGGCGATATCAGCTACTTTTTTATCGATCGCTGCGTGGCTATGGCGGCTATCAAGACGAAGCAGTGGCTCCCCTTTTCGTACCCCTTGATTATCCGTCACCAGGACTTCCTCAACATATCCGCTGATTTTTGATGAAATGGAGATACTGTCCGCTTTGATAAAAGCGTCATCGGTTTCTTCGATGTACCAACCGTTGACTATCCACCAGGCACAAATGCCAGCAAAAACAATAAAGGCAAGAAAGGCCATACGTAGAATGCCCCGTTTTCGGCCCACACCGCCTGTGCTGGCGTCCCCCTGGGCTAGAGAGGCAGGCGTTATCGCTGATGTTATCAATAGCATGGTAGTCTCCGATGTGTATCGACCCGGCTTTCCAGATAAATGGATGTGAAAGAAAACAGTGAGTTAACAATAAAAATTGGGTTTATGATGGTGCCCATAATTGATTTCGACCATTATTTGTACTTGATATAAACTTTTATCGAGTATAAATTTATAACAAATAAAAGATCAAGGGGGATTTGTCCGCTGATCGGTGAGAGAGGAAAACAATGAAGGCAAACAAACCGGAAGGACTGAGAGAACAGAAGAAGAGACTTACCCGGCAACACATTTCCAATGAAGCCACTCAGCTTTTTATCCGCTATGGTTTTGATAACGTAACCATTAGTGATATTGCGCAGGCGGCAAATGTATCGAAGATGACAGTGTCTAACTATTTTGTGCGTAAGGAAGAACTGTTGTTTGACCGCATGGGCGAGATAACGGAATTACTGGAGGAAAGCCTTAAGAACCGTAACGAGCGGTCCCCGCTCGCCAAATTAAAGGGGCTGACGGCGGAATTACTTGAGCAAAAACATAAAGTTTTTATGATTAACCAGAATGTCGTTAAATTTTGGCAGGTTGTTGCGGACAGCACAACGCTCAGCACCTTTGGCATTATGCAATTTGATATTATTTGCAAACAACTTGGAAAAATGTTGGCGTCAGATGCCGGGCAACCAGAGACGGACCCTACGGCGCATCTGCTCGCCACCATTATTATGAATACATGGCGTGTCGCATACACTGAGGCGTTGTTCCGTCAAAAGATGAATATTGAGCAAACGGATATTGAGTTTCTTTTTGACATTACAGCTCGCGGATTTTGTGCTGCGGAAGCCGCAGCGAAGGGGACCCAATATCTCTAAACCATTACGCTCTGTTTAAAAGCCTGGAAAGCGGCCCGTAAGCACGACTTTATCATTCACGGGCGTGCCAGCTATTCGAATGAAGGTGATTATCTGCCTCATACTCGTGCTGCATTTCACATATGGCATACAGCGCCTCGTTTAATGGCGACAAAGCTGCGGGTTTAGTCGCAATAACCATGCACGCCACGCCTGCACTGTGTCAGTCCCCCTTATTTTATTGCAAAAAAAGCCCCTGCACGGATGCAGGGGAAAACTCATGTCAGAGCTTATATCTTAATAATTCGTGTTACATGAACGCCGCGAGTCTGAATAACGTAGGTAAGTACGTGACCAGCCGAGCGCACAGGCAACGTGAAGCATGACGGGTATCGTCGAATTTAATTGAACACCATCCCACCATCGATGAGCAGAGACTGGCCGGTCATATAATCGGAATCCGGCCCGGCAAGGTACGAGACGCAGGCGGCAACATCTTCCGGTTCGGACAAGCGGCCAAGCGTAATGCGTTTGGCAAAGGTTTCGGTACCGTAGCCGAGCGGTTTGCCCGCAGCCTCAGACACCTGGCGGTCAATCTCCGCCCACATCGGCGTTTTAACGATGCCCGGGCAGTAAGCGTTAACGGTGATCCCAAGCGGAGCAAGATCCCGTGCGGCAGTCTGGGTTAAACCGCGAACCGCGAACTTACTGGAACTGTAGACGGCCAGATCCGGATTACCGGTGTGCCCCGCCTGAGAGCAGGCGTTAATGATCTTGCCGCCGTGCTCCTCTTTGCGAAACGCCTCAATCGCCGCCTGAATCCCCCAGATCACCCCTTTCACGTTGATGTTATAAACCTTATCAATAATCTCCGATGTGATGGATTCGATGGGCGTGGAAGGCGCAACCCCGGCGTTATTGACGATAACGTGGAAACCGCCCAGCGCTGTGCGGGCTTTCTCGACCGCCGCGAACACCTGATCGCGGTCAGAGACATCCACCTTCACGGCGATGGCGCTGCCGCCGTTACGGTTGATTTCATCGGCAACGGCGCTCGCCGTCTCATCGTTATAGTCGGCAATGGCAACAGCAAAGCCGTCTTTTACCAGACGAAGCGCTATCGCTTTACCAATCCCCTGGCCTGCGCCGGTTACAAGAGCAACTTTTTTCATTTTTCTGTCCTTATAGTGAGTCATAAAATCTGGCTGAGATGGAGCTGACCCATCAGCAGCGGGTTATCGCTATAGTCAACGGGAATGGCCACCACGGCCGGGCCATCGACATCCATCGCCGCACGAAGTGTGGGCTCAAGCGCATCGGCGCTCTCCACGGCAAAGCCTTTGGCGCCAAAAGCGTCGGCATAGACTTTGAAATCCACCGGGCCGAACGCCACGCCCGAAAGTCGCTGGTATTTTTTCTCTTCCTGAATGGCCACCATGTTGTAGGCGTTATCCACCCAGATGATATGCAGCACGTTGGCGTTAAGACGCACTGCGGTTTCCAGCTCCATACTTGATTGCAGGAAGCCGCCGTCACCGGAGACGGAAACCACCTTGCGCCCCGGATTCACCAGCCAGGCGCCAATCGCCCATGGCAGCGCGACGCCCATGGTCTGCTGACCGTTGGAGATCATCAACTGACGCGCCCGGAAGCTGTAGAGATAACGGGCGATCCAGATGTGGAAGCTGCCCATGTCCACGGTGAGCGTCACGTCGTTATTTACGATGTCCTGCATGGCTCTTACGATACGCAGCGGATGCAAGGCAAACTGGTTGAGCGAGGCGCCGCGGCGATCGAGCAGATCCCGCTGATGCTGGCGGTCGACCAGAATTTCTGACGCGCGCTGGCTGAGCTCCAGTTTGTGGTCAATCCGACTGGCAAGCTGGTTCAGCGTGGCGGCGATATCCCCCACCAGTTCGATGTCGGGCACATAATTACGCTCTTCATACGCGGGCAGCACATCAATGTGCACCAGCGTGGCATCCCCGCTGTTCCACATGGACGGCTCATACTCAACCGGGCTGTAGCCAATACAGATAATCAGATCCGCCAGATGCAGTAGCCGGTCGCCCGCCTGGTTATTAAAGAGGCCGACGCGCCCGGCGAAGCGGGTGAAGTGTTCCTGGTTTACCGCCCCGGCGGCCTGGTAGGTGCTGGTCACCGGAATACGGCTTTTCTCCAACAGCTTACGCAGCGCCGTGCTATTGGCAGGCTGACTCGCCATCAGACCCAGCAGAATGACCGGATTTTTGGCATTGTCGATGAGCTTCACCACATCGTTAATCACCGATTCGGGTGCCGGGCCCATCATCGCCGGGCCGCTGGCAGGCAAAATGGCGCCAGTGGCGGGCTGGTCGACAATATCCTGCGGCAGGCTGACAAACGCGCTCCCCGGTCTGCCGTGCTCGGCGGCACGAAACGCGTTTGAGATAACCTCGGCAATCGAGTCCGGGGAACTGACCTCGACGGCATATTTGCTGACCGGGCTGAACATCGCGACGGTATCCATGCTCTGATGCACCAGTTTCGCTTTATCCGCCCGCTTCACCGCCCCGCCCAGCGCCACAACCGGGTCGCCTTCGCTGTTGGCGGTAGCAATGCCGGTGATCAGGTTTGAACAACCCGGCCCGGAGGTGACCAGCGCTACCCCGGCTTTGCCCGTCAACCGTCCTACCGCTGCCGCCATAAACGCCGCGTTCGCCTCATGGCGTACGGGGATGATCTCAATGGAGGAGTCCAGCAGGGAATCAAAGACTTTGTCGATTTTCGCACCCGGAATACCAAAAACCTGTTTAACGCCCTGCGCTTCCAGTTGGCCGACAACCATATCGGCGCCGTGCGCCCACTGGCGAACCTGTTTATCACTGTTCACGATGGTTCTCCTGTTAGTTTTCAACGGAACGGATAGCCGCATCCAGATTGCCTGGGTGAAGGTTGGCCTGTAAAAAAGCGCTGTCGGCGGGCAGGTCAATCATCAGTTTGTGAATTTCACCGAAGGTGAGCACGCCATTCTCCAACTGGTAGTCGAGCAGGTGGCCCCCACCCTGGCGGTCATCGGTGATGAAATGTTCGTGATAACCGGCCACGTTAATACCCTGCATATGTTGCGGCGTGCGAAATCCGACCAGCACCCCTTCACGCTGGTTAAAGCGAAACACCGGCTGGTCGTCCAGGACGTCGGTCATCGCCCGGTAAGGCGGCTTCTGGCGCGGGACCGTGCGAGTGTGGGCGTGGCGGAAGTTGCCATCAATACGCAACGCGCAGAACAGGTTATCGGAAGGGATCTGCTGGTCGATCGCGTCGTGGATCTGCTGACGGCTGACCGGCGTATCGAAGGTTTTGCGATACTGCGGCTGGAACCAGGTCATCACGGCGAACGGCGTTTTCTGCTCTGGTTTCGCGGCGCGGGCGCTACCGTCGGCGCGCAACTGGTACACCTGGCTGCTAAAGGCAATCAGTTCGCCGTCCAGTTCGTTAAAGGTGCCCAAACCAAAATCACCTTGTGCCAGCAAATCGGCGATGGTGGTGTTTCCCTCATATACGCCGCTTAACAGGGCGCTCATTAGCGATGTTTGATAGATCACGCTGTCAGGGTGCCGGGCAGAGAACCCACGTACGGTCTCGCTCAGGCTGGCCTCACAGTCGCATGCCGATGAATGCATCATTATGCTCGTCCTCTTCAACTTTTTTAGAAAGGTTAAATAAATGTTGACCCGATTCAGCCGGGAGTTCCAATATAGAAACCATGCTGGTTTGAGACGTTTTAGATATGGAACTTCGTTATCTGCGGTATTTCGTCACGGTTGCACACGAGAGACATTTCACTAAGGCGGCTAAAGCGCTGGGAATTTCGCAGCCTCCCCTGAGCCAGCAAATCAAGCGGCTTGAGGAGGAAGTGGGTACACCGCTGTTCAGACGCCTGACGCGTGGCGTGGAGCTGACCGAAGCGGGAAAAGCCTTCTATGAAGACGCGTGTGAGATCCTGGCGTTGAGCGACATAGCAGTCGAAAAAGTTCGGGGTATTGCTCGCGGGCTCAACGGTAATCTGTCGATCGGGATTACCAGTTCAGACGCTTTTCATCCGATGATCTTCACGCTTATTCGCCATTTTCAGTTGCAGAACATGGCGGTGAAGATTCATCAACTGGAAGCCAACATGTCCTCTCTTACAACGATGCTGGCGGAGGGGGAACTGGACATTGCATTCGTCCGGCTGCCTTGTGAGAGCAGTAAAGCGTTCGAAGTAAAGATACTGGACCGGGAACCAATGGTGGTGGTACTGCATCGCGATCACCCTCTCGCAGCAAGCGGTTCGCTGTCGCTTGAGCAGCTCCGGGATACGCCAGTGGTTTTGTTCCCACAGGAGATTGCCCCGTGCTTATATGATCGCGTTTACTCCTGCTGCGCACGTTGCGGGATTGATATGCAAAACGCGCTACAGTGCTCACAGCTTTCGTCGTCCATCAGCATGGTGTCCGCAGGCAGCGGTTTTGCCCTGGTGCCGCAGTCAATGGTGGTCATTTCTCCGCCGAATGTTACTCATCATCCGCTTATCTCACCGACGCTCTATACCGAGATCGCGCTGTGCTGGCGACGTTTCGAACGCTCGCGAACGGTGAAACGTTTTTTGTCGATGCTGAGTGAGAAGTAAACGCTGCGCGGTTATGCCCTGCTCTCTGAGGGACTTAAACACAAGGGCAACGGCAATCTGAATGAAGACGGTTTACCCAGGAAACAACCTAATACCGTGTCGGCGGCACGCCGAACATGGCGCGAAAAGCAAAGGTGAATGCGGCCGGGCTTGAATAGCCCAGATCAAGGGCAACCTGTGTAACGCTACGCTTGTTTTTGAGCATCACAACGGATTCCAGCAAGCGCACGCGTTTTTTCCATTCACTGAACGCCACGCCGGTCTCTTTTTTGAAGCGACGTGAAAAAGTGCGCACCGACATGCCGCTATCGCAGGCCCACTTCTCAATGCTGTGCGCGTCACCCGGTGTTTTTTGGATCTGGCGGCAGACCTTCATCAGTAAAGGTGAGCCCGGCCATGATATGGCCAGACCGGCATCCGGCAACCGTCTGAGTAACGAAATCAGCACTTGCACAAGTTGCCCATCCTCCCCTTTATCGTCATACAACTCCGGCACATTTTGTGTCGCGTAGTGAATAAACTCACGCACGAAATCGCTGACCACCACCACTTTGCTGCCACTGAAAGCGATGGTGGCGAAATCGGCTTCAACGTAGAGACTTTCAAGCAGCACGTCGCTCGTAGCAAGAATACGATGCGGCACATGAGCCGGGATCCACACGCCATAGAGAACGGGAACCACCAGCGTCTTGCCTTCAATTTCCACACGCATACTGCCGTTGCGCGCATAGAGGAATTCAGCGAAGGGGTGCTCATGCATGTCCACGCCCGTATCGCCCATCAGGGGGTAGCTGCGAAAGTAAACCGCGCGCGGCAATGCCATCAGCACCGGGGCGGGCTGGCCGTTCACCGGCTGACTCGGCGGTAACACTAACGTAGAGCACATAAGCACCTGGCCTCTATTCGATGAAGTTTGTCTTGATAGCACAGCGCAGACAAGGCGGGTTTACTGAATAATGAAGCGGTCATAAATCTGGTTCACCCGTCATGAATAATTTACCAGCCATCTGCCTGAGGGATAAGCCTTTTCGCAAACATTGACTGGCGTGACAGGGATATTTTCTGGCTGGCTGCACGCTACGTTAAAGGAGAGATGATGGCTAATGAATGTACCGTCGATGTGATCAGCAAACCAAACCACTGGCTGCGCATTGTGCAAGAACTGCTATCACAGGCGGGAATTGAAATTAATGGCGCTGAACCCTGGGATATCCGGGTGCACGATACCCGTTTTTTTAAACGCGTTTTACAGCAGGGTTCGCTCGGTCTTGGCGAAAGTTATATGGAAGGCTGGTGGGACTGCAAACGGCTTGATATCTTTTTTTATAAATTGCTGCGCGCCCACCTGGACGAACAACGCCCCGCCCGTTTATCCGATCTTCTGCGCATCGCGTTTGCCCGCCTTGCTAACCCACAGTCACGCAAACGCGCCTGGCAAGTCGGCGAAGTGCATTACGACCTGGGCAATGATCTCTTTAGCCGCATGCTCGATCCCCACATGCAATACTCCTGCGGCTACTGGAAAGAGGCCGATGAGTTATTTGTCGCCCAGGAAAACAAGCTGGCGCTGATTTGCGAAAAATTACAGCTTAAACCCGGCATGACAATGCTGGATATTGGCTGCGGCTGGGGCGGTTTAGCAGAGTATGCGGCGCGCCACTATGGCGTGCGTGTGGAAGGCATTACGATTTCCGCAGAGCAAAAAGCCTACGCCGAGAGCCTCAGTGCCGGAAAGGATGTGCGCATCCTGCTCCAGGATTACCGCGATCTGGATAAACAGTACGATCGTATCGTTTCTGTCGGCATGTTCGAGCACGTAGGGCCGAAAAATTACGCCACCTATTTTAAGGCGGTAGATCGTTGCCTGAAACCCGATGGTCTTTTTTTACTGCATTCCATCGGTTCGAATAAAACCCAATATAACGTTGATGCCTGGATCAATAAATATATCTTCCCTAATGGTTGTCTGCCCTCCGTAAAACAGGTCGCGCAAGCCTGTGAACCTTATTTCGTCATAGAAGACTTACATAATTTCGGCGCTGATTATGATAAGACCCTGATGGCATGGCATAGTCGCTTCAATAAGGCCTGGCCGCAATTGTCAGGAAACTACTCCCTGAAATTTCAGCGTATGTTCAACTATTACCTCACCGCTTGTGCGGGCGCATTTCGCGCCAGAAATATTCAACTCTGGCAACTGGTACTAAGCCGTGGCGTCTCTGGTGGGCTGCGCGTGGCTCGCTAAATACATAATTTAATAAGGTGACTAACAACACCATCACTGACTGTCTTATTGAAAAAAGACGCGAGTCATTTCATTTTTCGGAAGCAAAATAATATGAACGTTAATTTCTTTGTCACCTGCATTGGCGACGCGCTTAAATCACGGATGGCCCGAAACAGTGTTCTGTTGCTTGAGCAACTGGGCTGTCGTGTCCAGTTTCCTGAACATCAGGGATGTTGCGGTCAACCGGCTATCAATAGCGGCTACATTACCGATGCGTTGCCAGGTATGAAAGCGCAGATTACCGCCCTTGAGATCAACGACGATCCCATTATTTCACCCGCCGGGTCGTGTATGAACGCGATTCGCCACTATCAGGACTGGCTGAGGGATGAACCAGACTGGGCAATGCGTGCGGCGAAAGTTGCCAGTCGAATGGTTGATCTGACCTCGTTTATCGTAAACCAGCTTGGCGTCACGGACGTTGGTGCGCGCCTGCCGGGGCGGGCTGTCTATCATCCTTCGTGCAGTCTGTTTCGCAAGCTTGGCGTACGCGATGAACCTCTGGCCCTGTTACGTAGCGTTCGCGAACTGGAAATCATCCCTTTTGCCGCTCAGGAAACCTGTTGCGGTTTCGGCGGCACCTTCTCGGTCAAGATGGCCGAAATCTCCGGGGAGATGGTGAAGGAAAAGGTGGCGCATCTTATGGAAGCCAGGCCGGATTATGTGATCGGCGCAGATGCCAGTTGCCTGATTAATATTGGCGGGCGCTTGCAGCGCGAAGGCCACAACGTTCGTGTACTGCACATCGCCGATGTGCTGATGAGCCGCTAAGGAATCCCTATGTTTCTTAAAACCAGTAACCTGCCCTTTTATGCTCGGGTACAGCAGCAAATCGACGATCCGGTGATGCGTCATGCGGTCGCGAACGCGCAGGATCGCATTGGCATTAATCGCCAGAAAATGATCGACGAACTTGAGAACTGGCCCGACTGGCGTTCCCGCGCTGCGGATATTCGCGCCCATGTTCTCGAAAATCTGGATGCGTATCTCTATCAGCTCAGTGAAAAAGTCACCGCGAATGGCGGCACCGTTTTCTTTGCTAATACGCGCGAGGATGCCACCCGCTACATTTTGCAGGTTGCGCAGCAGAAACAGGCCCGCAAAATCGTGAAATCGAAGTCGATGGTGACCGAAGAGATCGGCATGAATGCCGCGCTGGAAGCGGCAGGCATTGAGGTCGTCGAAACCGACCTGGGCGAGTATATCCTGCAACTGGCCAACGACGCCCCCTCCCATGTGGTTGTTCCTGCCATACATAAAGACCGCCATCAAATTCAGCGCGTCTTGCGGGAGAAACTGGGTTACGAGGGTGCCGAAACCCCGGAAGCGATGACACGCTTTATTCGCCAGAAGATCCGCGAAGATTTCCTCACCGCCGATATCGGCATTACCGGATGCAATTTTGCGGTCGCGGAAACCGGGACGCTGAGCCTGGTGAGCAACGAAGGTAATGCCCGGCTCTGCACCACCGTACCGCGAACGCATATTGCCGTGATGGGGATGGAGCGCGTGGTGCCCTCATTTGCAGAACTGGACATTATGCTGACCATGCTGGCTCGCAGCGCCGTGGGCGCCCGCCTGACCGGCTACAACACCTGGCTTACGGGCCCCGGTGGTCACGCAGAAAGCGACGGGCCTGAGGCGTTCCATCTGGTGATTGTCGACAATGGTCGTTCGCAGGTACTGGGCTCGCCTTTTCAGGATATCTTGCGCTGTATACGCTGCGGCGCCTGCATGAACACCTGCCCTGCCTACCGCCATATTGGTGGACATGGCTACGGTTCCATTTATCCTGGCCCTGTTGGCGCGGTACTCTCGCCGCTGCTCGGTGGCTATAAGGATTTCAAAAACCTGCCCTATGCCTGCTCGTTATGTACGGCCTGCGATGACGTCTGTCCGGTTCGTATCCCCTTGTCTTCATTAATTCTTGAGCACCGCCGGACGCTGGCTGAAAACGGAATGACCCCCGCGATGGAACGCCAGACCGTCCATCTGTTCAATTACGCTAACCGTCATCACGCTCTGTGGAAGGTCGGTATGGTGGCGGGCGCACGCGCCGCGCAACTGATGATTCGCAACGGGAAGATGCCTTTTAGCATTGCCGCTATCCGCAAATGGACGGAAGCTCGGGATCTGCCACAGGCTGATGGAGAAAGTTTCCGAAGCTGGTTCAAAACGCATCAAAAGCAACGTAAAAATGGGGAGGACGCATAATGGAAAACCGTGATGCCTTCATGCTAAACATTGCCCGACAGCTTGGCCGTGAACCGCGCCGCATCCCTCAGCCATTGCCCACGACGCATGCAGCGCCGCTAAGAAGCCGCTATGCGGAAAAGATAGCACAGCAACCTTGCGACAGTTTTATGGCCTTTGCCGCACAGGTCATGCAGGCTCATTGCGAACGGGCCTCCCTTACCACCCTGCCACAGGTTGCCGAACGTCTCTGTAAACATTATGGCGGCGGTCCGGTACTGATAAGCGGCGATGCCCGGCTGGTAAACGCGGGCATTACGGCGCACTTGCAGAAGACGTTCCCGACACACTGCTGGGCCTCGCCGGGAAGAGAAGACAACTTACGTAACGCCGCTGCGGCAAATATCGGTGTGGTCTTTGCCGAATACGGTCTTTGTGAAACAGGCGGCGTCGTGCTCTTTTCCTCTCCTTTGCAGGGGCGTGCCATCAGCCTGCTTCCTCCGACGACATTGTTTGTTATCTACAAGAGCCGGTTACTGGCTGGCGTCACGCAACTGGCGGAGATCCTTCGCCAGCGGGTGCAGTCAGGCGAAACACTGCCCTCCTGTATCAATCTCATCGCCGGGCCAAGTTCAACGGCGGATATTGAACTGATTAAAGTCGTTGGCGTTCACGGGCCGCTGAACGCAGTCTATTTGATTATCGAAGACTGCTGATGCAATAAACGGGCACGCGAAGATTTACCCTAAGCCGGCCCGGAGAAAGCGATTATTATTTCTGTCGGGGGACGCTGCTATATGACGGTGGTTCCCCTGATGCTGCCAATAAAAGGGTATTGAAATGACAAAGGAAAGCGCATTATGCCTGATGAGATTAACGATAAAGGACATTATCGACTGGATAGAGTGCAATATTGCAACGCCTTTGCCACTCAAGGTGCTGGCGCAAAAATCGGGTTATTCTGCCTGGCATTTCCAGCGGGGATTTAAAAAAATAACGGGTATGACTCCTGGCGTATATATACGTTATCGAAAAATGGTTATTGCCCGCGATTTACTCCACGATACCCGTCACTCAATCACCGATATTGCCATGCATCTGGGTTACCGACAGCAGTCAACATTCTGTCGCGCGTTTCGCGAACATTATCATCGCACGCCCGGGCAGTATCGTCTTTGGGTGAAGGAAAAGCATTACAGGGGAAGTCAGGTTAACCCTGTGATGACCACGAACCGTTAATCTCTTTGCTCGATAGCATTTATTCAACGGTTTTAAAAACAAGCCAGGAAAGCGAGCTGGTTCAGTAAGAAGCTGTCAGATCATGCTAATCTGGTTGCGGCCAGAAAACTTCGCACGATAAAGTGCCGTATCGGCACTTTCAATGAGTGACGTTCCGTCATCGTCCAGATCGGTCGCGCGTGCATGTGAGACACCTATGCTGACACTCACCACCCCAAAGGGGCTGGCTTCATGGGTTATTCTTTCGCTGATGATATTACGCGTAATCGCCCCGGCAATTCTCTTTGCTAATTCTGGCTCTGCTTCGGGTAAGATAACTACAAACTCTTCGCCGCCATACCGGGCTGTCACAGCATTAAACTCTGTTAAACTCGCTTTTATTATTGCCGCCACACTGCGTAAACAGTCGTCTCCGGCCACATGGCCATACTTATCATTGTAATTTTTAAAAAAATCAACATCGATCAGCAAAAGCGATATCGATTTTTTATTTTTCGCACATTCCGAAATTGTGTGAGGGAAAATATCATCAAACTCCCGGCGATTAGCCAGGCCTGTTAAACTGTCAACCGAAGCCATCTCTTTTAATTGTGCATTAGCAGACATCAATGACTCTTTTGCATTTGTAAGTTCTTTATTAAGCTGCACACGTCTGCTCATTTCTTTAAAAACATAACCGCCTGAAAAACAAGCACATCCAACAAGGAATATAATGGTCGCACTCAGAATCTCAGCGTGATGCCGCCATGAATTTAAGGCTTCATCTGTACTTACCGCAACCGTTGTGACTAACCCATAGCGCTTATTTTTCTGAAAAGCGAAAATACGTTCAATATGGTCAACACGAGAGATCACGGTTGCCGTTCCTGAGTCGCTCTCTTTCAGATAATGGGTGAACAGAAGCGAATCAGAGAACGCCTTTCCAATATATTCCTCACTGAACGGAAAGCGGACCATAAGCGTACCTGAATCGCTAATCAGCGAGATAGAACCATTTTTTCCAATATCTAATTTGCCATATGTTTCCAGAAAATTTTCAACGTTCAGCGTTAAAACGACCACACCTCTGAACAGGGCATTAGCATCCTCCAGCCTTCTACTGATGGTAATAACCCACTTACCCGTTGTTCTGCTGACAACAGGAGGACCAATAAAGATATTTTTAGAGGGATTATTACGATGATAGATAAAGAAGGACCTGTCTGCGCCATTTCTGCTTCCCTTCGGGATATCACGCATGGCAAGGATCTCTCCTCCATTTTCATCGTAAATGACGATATTATTCAGTTGTTCAAGAAATATTGTTTGTTCCGACAAGAGTGTTCGAATGCGTGAGATATTCTGATGATTTAGCCCATAGATTTCTGTCATGCTGGAAATGGTTTTAATAAGCATCTCACCTTGACGAATAATGCCTTCCGAATAAGTATCAAGCGTGCGACTTAAGTTTATGACATTTATATTAAGCTCATTTATAGTCTGAGTACGCGCTGAGAACATCTGGAATGTCAATAAAACTGAAGCGATAAGGAAAGCAACCGTGACCACCAGTGATATAAATAATTTCTTTTTCTTCATGTTGCTTACCCATACCTGCAACTAAAAAACACCAGAGCATGCAGAAATCTGTCCAATCACATTTGCGCATAGTATGTCATCAGAAAAGGCAAAATAAAATAGGAACATGCATCGTAACAATATCAAGAGTGCGCTGTGAAACCGGCGCCTGATGCCCCTGGTTAAGTACCCGCATACTGTATCGATTCTCAATTTCATCAAAAAAGCAGGCAAATCATCTCGCTTGCAAGTTGCGCAACAAACGGTGAATGTGCAATAAGTTTGCGTGAGCAACATTTCAAATGCGATAAGTGAATCGCGGCTGTTAACTTATCGCGAGAAAATTCAAGTAACACACTGGTTAATATTTAAATTGATATAGTAACCCTATTTAAAATAGTGAATAAGCCAGAATACAAACCTGTTTAGCCGTTCTGAATCTTAACCCTTGTGATGTCTGCAAAAAAGAGTCGGACTACACGGCAATAAAATAAAAAACCACCCTAACAGAGCAGAACCCTGAATGCTTATGCATATAAACTTTCAAACATTATTCTCGCCAGGGGAAATTTAATGTAAAGATACTCTTTTGTACCGTGGAGCAAATGCATGAGCCTGACGTCCGGTTCCCCCGATAACACGCATCCGGTTAGCGTCGAAAAGTCACAAAGCCGCAAAGTCCTGGGGGCAACCAGTCTTGCTCACCTTTTCCATGACGGCGCCACCGACCTGCACTACGTCCTTTTTGCTATCTGGCAGCAGCAATTCGGGCTTTCCATGGCTCAGATAGGCCTGCTTAAAATGCTGTTCTCCGGCGCGATGTCAGCCTTTCAGATCCCCGCAGGGGAATTAGGTCGAAAGTACGGCGAACGCAAAGTCTTAATGGCTGGCACCCTGCTTTTGACCGTCGCGCTGCTCCTCTACGGCACCTCATCAACGCTGATACAGCTCATGGTACTGATTGTCATCGGTGGGCTGGGCGCCAGCGTTCAGCATCCCTTATCGTCCAGTTTTATTACGCAATATTATTCCGCGAAGCAGGCCCGTATTGCGCTTAGCACATATAACTTCTTTGGCGATGTCGGCAAAGGGGTGATTCCCAGCACGCTTTCGGCCTGCCTGCTCGTCATCTCCTGGGGAAGCGCCCTGCAGTGGATTGCCCTCTTTGGCTTCCTCGTCACCCTTGGCCTGTACCTGTTATTGCCGGTTGGCAGCAAGGCCGCGCAGGCAAAGCCGCTCGCCGCCAAAGAGACACACAGCCAGCCTCATCAACAGGCGCTAAATCTTCCCGAACCCTTGCGTCGAAGGGCTTTCGCCGCGTTATGCGTGATCGGCAGTATTGATAACGCAACGCGCACGGGCACGCTGACGTTTCTGCCTTTTTTGATGGCCGCACGCGGGGCATCGGCGACGCAAATTGGCTTTGCGCTGACCTTAATCTTTATTGGCGGAGCATTTGGTAAGCTGGTTTGCGGAATATTGTCGACCCGGCTTGGAATCATCAAAAGCGTCGCGGCCAGTGAGATAATCACCTCCGCTATCGTGC
This sequence comes from Citrobacter sp. UYEF32, assembly GCF_040546205.1. Lineage (NCBI taxonomy): Bacteria > Pseudomonadati > Pseudomonadota > Gammaproteobacteria > Enterobacterales > Enterobacteriaceae > Citrobacter > Citrobacter sp. UYEF32. The sequence continues at coordinate 587,713 of NZ_JBEPNI010000005.1, forward strand.
TGGGGATGGCATATGCCCCGCTGCACGTTATCTGGTTATTGTTGATTCCTCTGGGTGTGGCGCTGAACGGCACCTCCTCGATTCTCTATGGCAGTGTTGCCGAGCTATCCCGCCCGCAACAGCAAACCCGCGCGTTTGCGATTTTCTATACCGCGTCACTGGGGTGTGGCGCCCTGATGCCCGTCATCTACGGTATGGCAGGCGATGTGATGGGGGTACAACAAACCTTAATTCTTGTCGCGCTACTGGTGCTTTGCATCCTGCCTTTGCTCATTCCCATCAGAAGCGCAACCAGGTATAGCGGGCAGTAAGTGACGAAAACAGTCTTCGTGACACCCGTCACGTAAGGCCTGGACGGGTGTTCGCATTTTCTAAACTAAAGCCTCGGATTATGCTGTTTTGTTTGTTTTGCCTGAGCGGGTATACCTTGCGGGGAACCCACTTACTGGCAGGCACCGATGAGCACACATACCCGCATTCGCAAATTTAATACCAAAGACACCTACCCCAATCAGTCACTGGATAACGATCTTTGCCAGGCCGTTCGTGCAGGCAATACCGTGTACGTGCGCGGCCAGATTGGCACCGATTTCGACGGCAATCTGGTGGGGCTTGGCGACCCGGCAGCCCAGGCTGAGCAGGCAATGAAGAACGTAAAACAGCTACTGGAAGAGGCGGGCAGCGATCTGTCGCACATCGTCAAAACAACCACCTATATCATCGACCCCCGCTATCGCGAGCCGGTTTACCAGGTTGTCGGCAAATGGCTAAAGGGGGTCTATCCCATCTCAACCGGGCTGGTTATTTCCGCGCTGGGTCAGCCGCAGTGGCTGATGGAAATCGATGTTATCGCGGTGATTCCGGACGAATGGCAAACCCCTGGGGGAGAATAAGATCATGACGATATCGATTATTGGTCGCTGCGCGCAAACCGGCCAGTTGGGCATTGCCATCAGCTCATCCAGTATCGCGGTGGGCGCACGCTGCCCCTGGCTGCGCAGCAAGGTTGGCGCGGTCTCAACCCAAAACATCACCTTACCAGCGCTGGGGCCGCGTATTCTTGACAGATTACAACAGGGCGAGAGTGCCGAAACCGCGCTGAAAAGCGGCCTGGACACGGATGACTATTCTCTGTACCGGCAGGTGACCGTGCTGACCGCCGGGGGTGAAAGCGCCTTCTACAGCGGCGAAAAAACCCTGGGGGTCAACAACGCCCTGAGCGGCGAGAACTGCGTGGCGGCGGGCAATATGCTCGCGGATCCCAATGTCATTGTCGCGATGATAAACGCGTTCGAACAGCAATCCGGCCATCTTGCTGACAGGCTCATTGCCGCCATGCACGCGGGCCTGCGCGCAGGCGGGGAAGCCGGTCCGCTGCATTCGGCGGCGCTGTCGATCGTGGATTCTCACGTCTGGCCGATAGTGGATTTACGCGTCGACTGGGCTGACGCCGCTCCCATCGATGAACTCGGCAAACTCTGGCAGGCTTATCAACCCCAGATGCAGGACTATTTAACGCGGGCGCTCGATCCCCGTAGCGCGCCGGGTTACGGCGTACCCGGCGATGAGTAACGGCAAGGAGATCTGATGATGACCAGCCGTGAAATGCTGGAACAACTGGTGGCGTTTAACACCACCAGCCGCGAATCGAATCTGGCGCTGATCGAATTTGTCGGGCGCTATTTAACCGGGCTCGGCGTTGATTACGAATTGATTCACAACGCCGAAGGCAGCAAAGCCAATCTTTATGCGCGGCTTGGCCCACCGGGTCACGGTGGCGTTATGCTATCGGGCCACAGCGATGTGGTGCCCGTTGACGGGCAGAACTGGAGCGTCCCCCCCTTCGCCCTGACGGAGCGCGATGGCAAACTGTATGGCCGTGGCACCGCGGACATGAAAGGCTTTATTGCCTGCATTCTCGCCGCCATCCCCCACTTTCTTGCGCAGCCGCTGGCGCAACCGCTGCATCTGGCGATTTCGTATGATGAGGAAGTCGGGTGCCTCGGGGTGCGAACATTGCTGGATGCGCTCTCCCATCGTGCGGACAAGCCCGCTATCTGCCTGATTGGCGAACCCACTGAACTGCAACCGGTTCTTGGTCACAAAGGCAAACTCGGCGTGCGCTGTGAAGTCCAGGGCGCCGCCTGCCACTCGGCTTATGCACCGCAGGGTGTCAATGCCATCGAATATGCCGCAAAACTTATCCATCATCTGACGCTAATCGGCCAGCGGCTGGCCGCGCCGGAGCATCATGATGGGCGTTTTGATCCTCCTTTTACCACGGTGCAAACGGGTCTTATCCAGGGTGGCCGGGCGCTGAATATCGTGCCCGCCGACTGTGCCTTTGACTTTGAGGTGCGAACATTGCCGCAGGATGATGCGCAGGAGGTGGCCCGTGAGCTGGAAAGTTACGCACAGCGCGAACTCCTGCCCACAATGCGCGCGGTAAATCGTGACGCCGCGATCCGCTTTTATCCCATCAGTAGTTACCCCGGTTTGTACACCGCCGCGCAAAGCGCCGCCGCACGGCTGGTCGCCCATCTCACCGGATCGGAAAAATTCAGCACCGTCGCCTTCGGGACCGAAGGCGGGTTGTTCCATCAGTCCGGTATTCCCAGCGTGATATGCGGGCCAGGCAGTATGGCGCAGGGCCATAAGCCGGATGAGTTCATCACCATCGAACAGCTAAACGCCTGTGACGCCCTGCTACGCCGTCTTGCGACCTGGATGTGTCAAAAAAGCTGATACTGTCGCGGCATCATCCCCTCTGAGGTTCCCTTGATTGCAGGGCGTGCGCCGGCTCGCCCTGCCTCCCTCTGCTTCGCGTTATCTCTGCTTTACCTTTTCCAAACACCAGCTTCGGGAACCACTAACCGCGTCTTCAGCGTTTAAGCCGTATGCTGGTTTCAGGCATTTGATAGCCCCTTTCTGGAGATTACATGGTCAGTGCAGAAGTCACCCCGTTCCCGCAGCATGCAACGCTGCAACCCGACATGAGCAACAGGCACGTTGCCGTACGGCTCGATGGCGTACTCAAACGCTTTGGCGACGCCATCGCCTTACACAAAATTTCCCTGATGATTGAAGAAGGGGAATTTATCACGCTGCTTGGCCCGTCCGGCTGCGGCAAAACCACGCTGCTGAATCTGATGGCGGGTTTCGCCGGGGCGGATGGCGGCGAAATTTTCATTGATGGTGATCTGGTTACAGATACCCCGCCCTGGCAGCGTGAAATCGGCATTGTGTTTCAGAACTACGCCCTGTTCCCGCATATGACGGTCGAAAAGAACGTGGGTTATGGTCTGCGCATGCGCGGTGTGCCCAAAGCCGAAATCGCTGAACGTGTTGAACAGGCACTGGCGCTGGTAAAACTTGCCGGTTACGGCCATCGCAAACCACGCGAGCTTTCGGGTGGACAGCAGCAGCGTGTGGCGCTGGCGCGTGCGCTGGTGATCCGCCCCAAAGTCCTGTTGCTTGATGAACCTTTCTCCGCGCTGGATAAAAACCTGCGCCTGTCGATGCAGGTTGAGTTGAAAGCCATTCAGCGCAAGCTTGGCGTCACCACGGTCTTCGTGACGCACGATCAGGGCGAAGCGCTGAGCATGAGCGATCGCGTGGTGGTGATGTCGGCGGGGCATGTTCGCCAGATAGGCACGCCGGATGAGATCTATCGTCGTCCGCAGGATCCCTTTGTTGCAGGGTTTGTGGGTGATGTGAACATTCTGCCGGGTCGCTACACCGGTCGCGATGGCGCGGCGATGCTGGAACTGGGCGGCAGTGTGCTTCGCCTGCCAGCGGATCGCGTACATGCCACGATTGGCGAACGCCTGGATGTCTTTGTTCGCCCGGAAAATATTCAACTGGCCGCCCTGGGCCCGCAGTCACTGCTCAGCGCCACGGTGATTGCCCATGTCTTTCAGGGCGATCATGTCGATGTGCATCTCGATGTGCCTGCGCTGGGTAGCGCCACGCTCTTTGCACGCCAGTCCGGTCTTCATGCGCTGACACGCTGGCCCGTCGGTAGCCTGGTGGGTATTAACGTTGATGATGAAGGTGTCTGCGCATTTAGCGCGGCAGGCCAGGATAAACGCGCATGATACCTGAAATGATGAATGCCATAATTGCGGGCCGACCAGGTGGTCCGGAGGTCTTAGAACAGGTGCAGCGCCCGGTGCCGCAACCGGGCGCTGGAGAAGTGCTGATTCGCGTTGCCAGTGCCGGGGTCAATCGCCCCGATATTCTGCAACGCAACGGCCTGCCGCTGCCGCCGGGTGTCACCGATGTGCTGGGGCTGGAGGTTTCAGGCACCGTCGTCGCGCTGGGTGCAGGCGTTGACGCCCCCGCGCCAGGCACCCCGGTCATGGCCTTGCTCAACGGCGGCGGGTATGCGGATTATTGTGTGGCACGTGCCGAACTCTGTTTATCCGTTCCCGAAAATCTGCCTCTCCCGCAGGCAGCAGGCGTGCCGGAAGCGGCCTTTACCGTGTGGCATAACCTGTTTGAACTGGGCCGCTTGCAGCCGGGGGAAACCGTGCTGATTCACGGGGCAGCCAGCGGCGTAGGAACATTTGCTATTCAGTGTGCACAGGCGTGCGGCGCACGCGTGGTAGCAACCGCAGGCGGCGCGGAAAAAATTGCCGCACTGCAACAACTCGGAGTATGGCGCGCCATTGACCGCCACGGCGAGGATTTCGTCGGCGTCATTCTGGCGGCAACCGGGGAGCGTGGTGTGGATGTGGTGCTGGATAACGTGGGGGGTGAGTACGTGGCACGCAATCTCAGCGTGTTAGCGCCAGGCGGGCGCCACGTCAGTCTCTCATTTATGCAGGGGGCAAAGATTGAACTGGACCTGCAACAGGTGATGCGCAAAGGGCTGAGCCTCACCTCTTCCACCCTGCGCCCCAAAAGCCTGGCCGAGAAAACACGCCTGGCGCAGGGCATCAGTAAACATCTGCTGCCACTGATCGCCGCCGGGAAAATCGCGCCGCGCATTTATCAAACCCTGCCTTTAGCCCAGGCCGCAGAGGCCCATCGCATTCTGGAAGCCAACGCCAACATTGGTAAAGTGCTGCTGCAGGTGGCGTCATGATGCAACTCTTTTTTGCCACCACCTCCGCCTATGTTCGCAAAGTGATGGTATGTGCAACCGTACTGGGGCTTGCTGAGGAGATAGAACGGCTGGATTCCGCCGCGCACCCTGTGGTGCGCGACGAACGTATCGCCCTCTTTAACCCCCTGGCAAAAGTCCCGGCGCTGCGTACCGAAGACGGGCTCTGTCTCTATGACAGCCGGGTCATTTGTGAATACCTCAACGCGCGTGCGCAGGGCCATTTATACCCGGAAAACGCCGAGGCACGCTGGAAAAGTCTGGCACGCCAGGCGCTGGGCGACGGCATTATCGATGCCGCATTACTGGCGCGCTACGAGTTCACCGCGCGCCCGCCTGAAAAGCAGTGGCAGGGCTGGGCCGACGCCCAATTGAAAAAAGTCACCGCCGCACTGGCAGAGATTGAACACCAGGTCAGCAGTTTTCGCGATCAACCCGACGATATCGGCCTTATTGCCATCGGCTGTGCGCTCGGTTATCTCGACTTTCGCTTTGCCGAACTCAACTGGCGTGCCAGCCACCCGCTTACCGCCGCATGGTTCGCCCTCTTTGATGCGCATCCGGCGATGACCGCTACCCATCCGCACGTTTAATCAGGAGTGTGCATGTCACAGCAGATCTATTTTCTTAATGGGCCGAACGCCAACTTATATGGCCTGGATAAAAACGGCACGTATGGCAGCGAAAGCTTTGCCAGTCTTGGCGAACGCTGCCAGCGCCGCGCCGGGACACACGGCGTGGTTTTGCATTTTCGCCAGAGCAACCACGAAGGCGTGCTGGTTGACTGGATCCAGGAGGCACGTCAGCACGCCGCAGGGTTAATTATCAACGCCGCGGGGTTGACCTACAGTTCCGTCCCCATTCTGGATGCATTGCTGATGTTTGATGGCCCGATCATTGAAACGCACATGAGCAACATCTGGAAGCGTGAGCCATTTCGCCATCACTCGCTGGTCTCCAAAGCGGCAACCGGTGTGATTGCCGGACTGGGCGCGGTGGGCTACGAGCTGGCCATTGATGCGGTGGTCAATCTGATGGGGACACACAGCGCATGAGCACCTTAGTGTTTTACAGCGAATTCGATAGTTTCGAAGAATGGTCGGCCCTTCTTGCGCCACGTTTGCCCGGCGTGACGATTTGCCGCGCCGAAACAGTGCAAAACCCCGATGAGGTGCACTATGCGCTGGCATGGAAGCCGCCACACGGGTTCTTTGCGCCCTACCGCCATCTTAAGTTACTGGTCAATCTCGGCGCGGGGGTCGATTCACTGGTGGGGCGCGACGATCTGCCGCCGGTTCCGATTGTTCGTCTCTCCGATCCTGATATGGCGCGCATGATGGCAGGCTACGTGCTTTTTGCGGTATTGCGTTACGCGCGTGATATCCCGGCATTCGAGCGCGCGCAGCGTGAACAGCGCTGGCATTACCTCCACCCGCGTAGCCCTTCTGGTATTCGCGTTGGGGTGTTGGGATTGGGGGAACTGGGCGCGTATACGGCACGGGAACTGGCACGCCAGGGGTTCGACGTGCGCGGCTGGTCGCGGACACCTAAAGCCATCGACGGTATTCACTGTCGCAGCGGACTGGCCTCGCTGAATGATTTTCTCAGCCAGAGCGACATTCTGGTGGTGATGCTGCCTCTTACGCCACAGACGGCGGGCCTGCTCAGCGCAGACCGGCTCTCTCGCCTCCCCTGTGGCGCCGCCTTTATCAATGTGTCGCGCGGTGCGATTGTCGACCAGGCAGCACTGACAGCGGCATTGCGCTCAGGACAGATTGCACAGGCCACGCTGGATGTGTTTGAGCGTGAGCCGCTGCCGCCGGGCGATCCGTTATGGCGCATGGACAACGTGCTCATCACGCCCCATCTGGCCTCGGTAGCCATACCGGCCAGCGCCGCACAACAGGTGGCGGACAACATCCAGCGCGCCGCACGCGGCGAGCCGGTGACCGGCCAGGTCTTCCCGGCGCGTGGCTACTAAGTTGTCGCCACGCCCGGTGTCACGCCACCCGTACCACCTGCGGATCGAAATAGCTCGGCGCCGCCATGCCGGGAATATACTGATCGGAGATAAAAATGCGGCAGCGCTCAGCAAAAGCGTTAACCACCATTGAGTGCTGGGTGTGGGCTGCGGTCGCGTAACCCAGTTGCATCGGCCTGTTCGCCCCTGCCAGTCGCACGCGAATCAGACGTTTGCCATCCTGGGATAAATGCGCTTTTGGCCGCACGTTGGCGATACCAAATCCCACGCCATTTGCCACCATCGAGCGCACCACTTCCATATTGCTGGAGCGCATCACCACGTTGGGCGTAACGCCCGCTTCGCTGAACAGCCCCAGGAAATATTCGCGGCTCCACGGCATATCCAGCAAGACCATCGGCATGGTCGCCAGATCCTCAATGGTCACCGCTGAGTGGGTCGCAAACGGATGATGTTCCCCCACCATCACATAGGGCGGCAATTGGGCCAGTGCGGTGAAGTCAATATCGCTGGCGGGGACTAAATCGTAAGTCAGCGCGATGTCGATATCGGCGGTGCGCAACTGTTTGAGCAACTGTTCATGGTTGCCTTCGACAAGCGTAATGCGCACGCCGGGAAAGGCGCGTCCAAAGCCGAATACCAGTTCAGGCGTCAGCATCGGTGCCAGCGTATCCAGGCAGCCTACCCGCAGCGGGCCGCGCACATTGTTCATGGACTCCGAGGCGATAGTATAAAGATTCATCATCTGCTCCAGAATGAGCTTTGCCTCTTTCAGAACCTGATGACCGATGGCAGTCAGCGAAACGCCCTGCGCATGATGGCGCACAAAGAGCTGTACGCCCAGTTCAGATTCGATATGGGTGATGGCAGCAGAGATCGACGGTGATGAAACGTGGATACGTTCTGAGGCGCCAATGATGCTGCCCGCCTCCCCGGAGGCGACAAAATATTCCAACTGACGCTGGGTAATGCGACTGAGCATGCAGGTTCTCCTGAGATCGCCGACGCGATCATGTCGCGCCAGTCATTCTAATAGTGCTAATTTTTATGCAGTTATCATGCCAAATGAAAAATAACAGCATAATCCCCTGGTTTTGTTGTGGCTTCCCTCTCTTCATCCTTATCACTGGTTAAGAAAATCCGTTGCAAAGCAGCCCGTTTTTTAGCCTCAGAAATTCCGATGCAACGGCGAGGAAAAGGCTGTTTTACGCCATCCGTTCACCACGTCATTATCGCCTTCACACTAGGGAACCCCGTTTGCACCGTTCTGGCGCGCCGGGTTTCAGACTGCCACAACAGCCATTTCATAGATGGGGATAAGAATATGTTGCGTAAAATTCGTGCCTTAACGTTGTTGACCACATGTGTGCTAAGCGCAGGAAATGCGATGGCCGCGGACAAACTGATTGTCAGCACCTGGGGCGGCGGCTTCAAAGATTTGATCGATGAAACCATCGCGAAAGCCTTTACCAAAGAGACCGGCGTGGAAGTGCAGTTTGTTACCGGCGGCACCATCGATCGCCTTAATAAAGCCAAACTGGCCGGCGGGTCACCGGAAACTGACGTGACCTTTACGACTGCGCACGTGGGCTATCTGTATGCCAATTCCGGCCTGTTTGAAAAACTCGATATGAGCAAAATCCCCAACGCTGCGAACCTTGTCCAACAGGCCAAAGTCAGCCCCTATCACCTCGGCGTCTGGGGTTACGTTTACACCATCGGCTACCGTCCGGATTTAGTCCCCAAAGGCGAAACCTTCGAGAGCTGGAACGATCTGTGGAAACCTGAGCTCAAGGGCACGCTGGCGCTGCCTGACTGGGATCCGAGCCACATCATTGCAGTGGCCGCCAAACTCTCCGGCAGCGACGCAGCGCACTGGGAACAAGGCCAGGCGAAGCTCAAGGCGTTGATCCCGAATATCAAATCCTTCTATACCGATGATGCCAACAGTCAGCAGTTGATCTCCACTGGCGAAACACCGGTACAGGTGATGCTCTCGATGAACGCCTACAACATGATGGCCGAAGGGGTGGACGTCAAACTGGCAATGCCAAAAGAAGGTGCGATTTTGGGCGTTGATACTATCGGGATCAACAAAGGCACCCGACACAGCGAACTCGCTTATAAGTTTATCAATATTGCCTTACAGCCCGAAATACAGGAGCAGGTGGCGAAGATTTATCACGGTAGCCCAACGGTAACCAACGCCCATATCGATCCTGAACTGGCAAAACTGCCGGGTATGCTGACCACCCCCGCCCAGTGGAATGCCACCATCAATACCGATCCGCAACTGCGTGCGGAGAAAACCGCGCAGTGGCGTCAGTGGTTCTCTGAAAACATCATGTCTCATTGATTTGCCGGGCGACGAACACGTCGCCCAGGTTCTACCGGCAGCACATTACTCAGGCAGCACGTTATGACGAGAAAACCGACATTTTTACCCTGGTTCATTATTCCCGCGACGCTGACCGCCGTCGGGCTGGTTATCGCGATGTTGGCGGTGATGCAGTTCAGCGTGCGCGCTTATATCCCCGGTTCGCTCGACGTGGGCGGATTTACGCTGGCAAACTTTAGCGGTCTGTTCAAAAGCGTCTATGCCGATGCGTTTATCAACACGGTTATGCTGAGCGCCAAAACCGCTTTTTTTGGCCTGTTGATGAGTTATCCGCTGGCGTTTGCCCTGGTGCGCACCCGCACAATCTGGGTCAAATCCACGATTCTGATTATTGCGATCACGCCGTTGTTTCTCGGCGAAGTGGTGCGCACCTACTCATGGATTATCGTCCTGGGTAACAGCGGCTTCCTCAATAGCCTGCTGCTGGCACTGGGTGTTATCTCCACACCCATTCAGTTTATGTTTACGCAAACGGGCGTGGTTCTGGCGTTGGTGCACGTCACCATGCCGATCATGGTGCTGATGCTGGCAACCGCGCTATCGCACATCAATCCTGATTATGAGAAAGCCGCCACCAGCCTTGGCGCGGGGCCAATCCGCGCCCTGCTGACCGTAACGATCCCCCTGTCCATCCCCGGCATCGTCGCCAGCCTGACTACCGCGTTTGCCTGGACGTTTAGCGCCTTTGCCACACCGCAACTGATTGGCGGGGGACGCGTCAGCACCGTCGCCACAATGGTCTATCAACTGGGGTTCTCCTCGATGAACTTTCCGTTTGCTGCCGCGCTGAGCATCGCCGGTCTAATCCTGACCATCCTGTTGCTGATGGCGCTAAAACGCATGACCCGGTTCCTGCACGCGATGGGAGAACACTGATATGACCCGTTCACTTAACGACAAACTGACAGTGCTGGCAGGCCGCCTGCTGGTCGCCGCTATTCTGGTTTTTGTCATGCTGCCGACCATCGTGGTGTTTATCTCCTCGTTCAGCAGCACTGCCGTGTTGTTTTTCCCGCCAAAAGGCTGGTCGCTGCGCTGGTTCGAGCGGGCGGTGAGTTATGACGATTTCCGCCACGGTTTTTACTCCGGGCTGATAGTCACCGCATGGGCATCGTCGCTGGCGGTGATCATCGGCGCCACGCTGGCGATTGCCATTGAACGCTATTCCTTTGCGTGCAAGCAGGTGCTGGAAGGCATTTTGCTGTCACCGCTCTTTATCCCCCACTTCACCATTGGCCTGGGGCTGTTGATGCTGGTGTCGCAACTCAACCTCGGGCGCGGTTACCCACTGGTGATTTTCTGCCACATCGTCCTGGTACTGCCGTTTGTGTTGCGCAGTGTGTATGTGTCGTTAAAAAACCTGGAGCAGCGCATTGAACTGGCGGCGGCAAGTTTGGGGGCGTCGCCGCTGCGCGTGGTATGGACCATCACCGTACCGCTGATTTTACCGGGACTGTTTGGCGGCTGGCTGTTTGCTGCGATCCTCTCCTTTAACGAATTTACCGCATCGTTGTTTATTACGACCCAGGCAACGCAGACCCTTCCGGTGGCGATGTACAACTATGTGCGTGAATTTGCCGATCCAACACTCGCTGCCCTGTCGGTTATCTATATTGCCGTCACCGCCACGATGTTAATTATCGCCAATAGGTTTTTAGGTCTGGGGAAAATATTAAATGTTGAAGCCAGACATTAATAAACCGTGAAGAAATGCACGCGGGCTATTGCGCCGCGCTGCATTTAAAAATGCCTGATTATCATTCATACCGCCCCGATGCCGCGTAGCGATAAAAATATCGAGGGTCGCTTATATTTAGGGATTCACTATGCCAACAGAAAAAATCAATACTGTGATTGTCGGTGCAGGTCAGGCCGGTATTGCCATGAGCGAGCATCTGACATTAATGGGCGTGCCCCATGTCGTGCTGGAGCGCAGCCGTATTGCTGAGCGCTGGCGCTCTGAACGCTGGGATTCGCTGGTGGCGAACGGGCCTGCGTGGCACGACCGCTTTCCGTCGCTGCAATTCGACAATATCTCCCAGGAAGCTTTCCCACCCAAAGAGCGCATGGCACAGTATTTTGAAGACTATGCGAGGATGATTAATGCCCCGGTGCGCACGGGCGTTGACGTGCATCAGGTGACTCGCCTGGCAGGACGCAGCGGATTCAACGTGGTGACCTCTGCCGGAGAATTTGAAGCCGCCAATGTGGTCGCCGCCACCGGCCCGTTTCAAAAACCGTCGTTTCCGCAGATCGTCCCGCAAAGCGCCGGGGTGCATCAGATCCACTCCTCGGTTTACAAAAATCCGCAGCAACTGCCCGCAGGCGGCGTACTGGTTGTTGGAGCAGGCGCGTCCGGTACGCAAATTGCCGAAGAGCTGCGCCAGTCAGGGCGTGACGTTTATCTGTCAGTCGGTGAACATTATCGTCCACCGCGCAGTTATCGCGACCGTGATTACTGCTGGTGGCTGGGCGCGCTGGGTCTGTGGGATGAAGTGAAAATAAAGCCGAAGAAAGAGCATGTTGCCTTTGCCGTGAGCGGTTATGAAGGGGGCAAAACCGTCGATTTCCGACGCCTGGCGCATACCGGTATTACGCTGGTGGGCATCACCCAAAGCTGGGATAACGGTGTGCTGCGCTTTGCCGAGGGGCTGGCGGAGAATATCGCTGCGGGCGATAACGCCTATTTTGATGTACTGCGCGATGCGGACGCTTATATCGAACGCAACGGGCTGGATCTGCCACCGGAGCCGCAGGCGTGGACCTTACTGCCGGACCCGGAATGCCTGCTCAACCCGCTGGCGCAATTAGATATTGCCGCTGCCGGTATTACCACCATTATCTGGGCGACGGGATTTAAATTTGATTTCGGCTGGCTACAGGTGGATGCCTTCGATGAAAAAGGCCTTCCGTTCCATAAACGCGGTATTTCAGCAGAACGTGGCATTTATTTCCTTGGCCTGCCGAATCTGGTCAACCGCGCCTCTTCGTTTATTTACGGCGTCTGGCATGACGCGAAATATATTGCCGATCATATTGTTTTGCAAAACGCCTACAGCGACTACGTTAAATCATAATGATCAGGGTATCGCGGCTGTTCATCAGCCGTGATACATAGACTTTTGCGACAGAAAAGCAAGGAACATAAGGTGAACGGAATGACCATCAGAGCCGCATTTTTCCCCTCACCCTGGCCCTCTTCCTCAAGGAAGAGGGGACCGTTCGTGCTCGCATTTTTGTGGGGGTTCCTCACATTGCGGGTGGTGAGCGTAATGCGGCCCCTTATGAAACAGAAGCGTTATCGGACATTAGACGGCGCCAGTAGCTTTTCGATCTCATCGGCGGGCAAGGGTTTCGAACACAGATACCCCTGCATAGCGTCGCACCCCAGTTCCATCAGCAATTTTTTCTGCTCCTCTGTTTCAACGCCTTCCGCAATCACGCCGAGCCCCAGACTGTGCGCCATCGCAATAATGGCCGTACAAAGTTCAAACCCCACCCCTTGTAAATCTTCCACGAAGGAGCGATCAATTTTGAGAAAATCAATATTAAATTTTCTCAGATAGGCCAGTGATGAATAGCCGGTGCCGAAATCGTCGATGGCAATCTGAATACCAATCTGATGCATCATTTTTAAATTGTGGTTGACGCGTGTTTCCGAATTAAGCAGCAACCCTTCGGTGATTTCAATGGTGACCGCATCACCCATAAGGTTATGATTTTGTAGATCCCGAATCCAGGGGATATCTTCAAACTCCTGGCTGCGTAACTGTATTGGTGACAGATTAATAGCCATTTTGAGTTGAGGGTCATATTTTTGCCGCCAGTAAGCCAGTTGTGTAATAGCCTGTTTTGCGATCCAGTTGCCCATGGGGACGATAAGACCGGTATCTTCGGCCAGCGGAATAAAGGTATCCGGGCTAATAATCCCCTGTACCGGGTGGAGCCAACGAACCAGTGCTTCCATTCGGGTAATCTGCCCCGTGGTGAGCGAGACAATCGGCTGGTAATAGACCACAAACTGGCTCTCTTCGAGCGCCTTTCTTAAATTTCTCATCATCCGCAGACGCGCATGAATCGCATCATGCAGGGCGCGGGAGTAGTAGCGGAAATTCTTTCGCCCCGCGTTTTTAACCGCATACATCGCCTGGTCGGCGTTCTTGAATAAATCTTCGAGGTTTTCGGTATCAGTGGGATAAAGAGAAATGCCAATACTGGCCGAGACAAACATGGTCTCGCCGTTAATCGTAAATGGAATTTCCAGTTTACGGAGAATCTTGCGGGCAATATCCGTACATTCAGCCGGATCGTTAATGTCCGGGATAATGATAGCAAATTCGTCGCCACCCAGGCGCGCGATACATTCGGCGTTACTGGCACATTCAAGTAAGCGCATAGCCACGCGGCCTAATAATTCATCACCCGCCCGGTGCCCCATACTGTCATTAACCGATTTAAATTGATCGAGGTCGATGAGCATCAGCGCCATGATACGGTGGGTGCGCGAGGCGTGGCGGGCCGCCTGTTCAAGCTTGCTTTGAAACAAATGACGGTTGGGCAAACCGGTGACCGCATCATAATTTGCTTGTTGCCAGATGAGTTCTTCCTGTTTTTTACGTAGGGTAATGTCGGAAAACATGCCAACGTAATTAATCACATTGCCCGCAGGATCTTTTATCACCGAAATGCTCAGCTCTTTGAGAAATTCAGTGCCGTCTTTATGCCGGTCCCAGACCTCCCCCATCCACTGTCCGCTGTCGTTTAATGCCTGCCACATCTCGGTATAAAAAGAACGTGGATGGCGGCCCGACTTAAATTCCCGAGGATTGTGCCCCTTCACCTCCTCCAAAGACCATCCCGTCAGGATGGTGAAAGCCGGGTTAATACTAATAATATTATTGTCGCAGTCAGTCACGACAATGGCTTCCTGGCTCGCATCAAACACGGCTGCCGCAATTTTCATTTGCTCCTGCGCCTTTTTGCGTTCGGTGATGTTCTGAACGTAGACCAGCCTGGCCGGTAGTCCCTGGGCTGGATAAAAGGTCACGGACTCCGAAAAGACCGTCATTTGCGAACCATCATGATGCAGGACAGGCCACTCTCCGCCAAGGCGGGTGCCTTCTTTGATAAATTGATAATGACGTTGCAGAACAGCCTGTTTATCTGCGGCTGGAAAAATCATGGTGAAGGAGTGATGCAACATCTCTTGCTGCGTATAGCCATAGATATCGCAATAAGCGGGATTAACAGTCAGATAATGTCCGTCATAATCAATTACCGCTATTCCGACGGGACATTTGTCGAGGATTGCCTGAAATAAGCCACTTTCATCCCAGTGAGTTTTATTCATATTACCCCCGCCACGATCAATAAAAACGGTGATTTTCCCTCAGTGCGTAATCACTGTTTCAACCCCACGCCATAATAAGCAAGCTCAATATGGAAATCGGTAGCGAACAGGTTTATAACGCAGAAAAATAACAGAATCGATTTATCTCGTTCAATGTATACATCATGTATTCTTTGGCGTTTTTTGGAAATGCCTTTCCTCTTTCAGAGCGGCCATTTGCTTTAATTAGCGCCTTTCACTGCTTTGCGATTAAAACAAACGTCTTCACGCTGGCTTAAACGCAACCATGCGCACTTTATTCAGCACCCGAAAGATCCGCTCAGCAGACTAAAGCAGCCAGCGAAGCGTGTGTAACGCTCACCTTCGCATCACCACCCCGACACACCGACCGCCTTGTCGCCCCGTTTAACTTTTCTCTGCAATGTTAAACAAAAGCTGCAAGCTTTCTGATCACAAAGAGAAAATGCCCCACTACCCGCCATTTTCACCCGTTCTTTTACAACAAGTTAATAACATAAAGTGATAATTAGAAACCCTCCCTGTAAATAAATTTGATGTTTATTGTTAAAAACCCCTGTGTTTTGTGAGGTTGTTCACTGTTCCCTGTCAGCTTTTCCTTAACATTGCCTGCGCATGTTCAGTCAGCGCTTTTATTCGCATCAGCAGAGTATCGTTATTCTGCGGCAGGAATACGTTGCCAGGAGTTTAAAAGCAGTCATGGACACTCTAACAATCACATTTATGAACAGGGGATGATCAATGTCGACATATTATTTTCTACCAACACGCAATGTATTTGGTGAAGGTAGTGTTCAGGAAGCCGGTACGTTGGCAAAAACGTTAAATGTGAAAAAAATCCTTATCGTCACGGATGCATTTCTGGCAAAAAGCGGCATGGCTGATAATGTTGCGAAGATTTATCAAGAAGCCGGTATCGATGTACATATTTTTGGCGGCGCAGAGCCAAACCCCACGGATAAAAACGTCGCGGCCGGCATCGAATGCTATCGTGAACATGGCTGTAATGGGATTGTTTCACTCGGTGGCGGCTCCTCCCATGACTGCGCCAAAGGTATTGGCCTGGTTGCGGCAAACGGCGGGAATATTCGCGATTACGAAGGGGTGGATAAATCCAGCAACGATATGATCCCGCTGATGGCGATTAATACCACGGCTGGTACCGCCTCTGAAATTACCCGCTTCTGTATTATTACGGATACGGAACGCAAGGTGAAAATGGCGATTGTCGACTGGCGCGTCACCCCGCAAATTTCCATCAACGACCCGGAATTAATGGTTGGCATGCCCCCTTCCCTCACCGCTGCAACCGGTATGGATGCGCTGACGCATGCTATCGAAGCCTATGTGTCGACAATGGCGAATCCGTTAACCGATGCCGCCGCATTGCAAGCCATTAAAATGATCACGCAATACCTGCCCAAAGCGGTAGCCAACGGTGAATATATGAAGGCAAGGGACAATATGGCCTATGCCCAGTACCTCGCCGGGATTGCATTTAACAACGCGTCACTGGGCTATGTTCATGCGATGGCGCACCAGTTAGGCGGCTTCTATAACCTTCCTCACGGCGTGTGTAACGCGATTCTTCTGCCCTATGTTGAATCATTTAACCTTATCGGCAACCTTAATCGCTTCCGTGATATCGCCGAAGCTATGGGTGAGAAAGTCGCCGGTCTGTCGACCGATGAAGCCGCCGTGAGGGCGATTGCCGCCATTCGTCGCCTGAGCAAACAGGTCGGTATTCCTGCCGATCTGAAAAGCCTGGGGGTTAAACCGGAAGACTTCGCCATTATGGCGGAGAACGCCAAAAAAGATGTTTGCCAGTTAACCAACCCACGAAAAGCGACGAAAGAGCAGGTCATCGAGCTTTATCGTCAGGCTTACGAAGGCGAAGGCGCGCTCTGACTTAGCGCCGTTTAGCGTATAACGGCACCGGCCACTGAGAAAGATCCACGCTTCGGCGTGGATCTATTCTCCCGACAAGACTGCCCTAGTTTTCTGCCAGCATTTTTGCCATCCATACACGGTCAATCGCACCGGTGTCATAATGGGCAAGGGTAAATACCTGAGCCCGACTCATCGCCTGCGCGAGTTCAGGTGTGATATTAAAGCTTGCCGCCACTTCATGCTCTTCAAGGCCGGGGCGACGCCGACGACGCTCAACGCGAAAACGTAGCTGGTTATATTTAGCCCAGCCGATAAGTGTCAGACCGATCATACAGGCCACCAGCAGATAGACGCTCAGGGTGCTGAGCGTGGTATAAAACGGCCGGACGCCCATAAAGGGATCGTGTTTTATCGCCACCACCAGCCCGCTATAGATCAGCCAGCAAAATCCCAGCCAGGCAACAAGCGTTAAAAACACATCAAGCATGCGCGGAAACAGACGCTGTTCAGTAAAAATTAACGGTTCGATCATGGTTTAATTCTCCCGATACCGCGGTCGGGGCTGACCCAACGCGCTCTGCTGCGTTTGCGCCGCAGCATCACTTTCGGGAAAGCCACCAGGGTTGTGAACAGGCTCAACATCCAGTACACCACCGGAAACCAGATAACCCAGAACAACGACGCCGCAATGCCTTTTTCATAGCGCCGTTCAATAAACAGGCTGACCGCGAATTGCAGCAGGCAAACGACGCCAAGCATCAGGCCAGTAAATGCGGGTGGAAAGAGATGCTGAACATGCAGTGAATCAGGCATAGGGATGACAAGCCCGATGAGAAACAGCACAATCGTCATCGCATAGGCAAATGCCCACACGCTGGACATACAAAACTCAATAAACAACGGCCACATGCGTCGATATTCCCAGCCCCACAGGCGACGCATATTGACAATAAAGACTTCGGCACCGCCCTGTGCCCAGCGCAGACGCTGCTTCCAGAGCCCTTTTAACGTCTCAGGCATCAGGATCCAACACAGCGCACGGGGTTCAAAAAAGATGGACCAGTGGCGCAGTTGCAACTTCCAACTGATATCAATGTCTTCGGTGATCATATCCGGGCTCCAGTAGCCCACCTCAGCCAGCGCCCGACGACGAAACGCGGCAATGACGCCGGAAACAGTAAAAACCTGCCCATAGACACGTTGGGTTCGCTTGATCAACCCGATGATTGATGAAAACTCACCGACCTGCACCCGCCCGATAAGCGTTGATCGCGTGCGAATACGCGGGTTACCGGTCACCGCCCCCACGCGCGGATGATTTAACAACGGCGCGACCATATATGCCGCCGCATCTTTATCCAGCAAGGCGTCGCCATCAATGCAGACCAGAAAATCACTGCGTGCTGCGGCGGCTCCGGCCGCAAGCGCTACCGCTTTGCCCTGGTTTTCCGCCAGATGGATGACCCGCAGCCGTGAATACTCTTCGGCCAATTGATCCAGCACAGCCCCCGTGTTGTCTTTCGAACCATCGTTAATGGCAATGACTTCGATATTGTCGTAACGCTGGGCCAGGGCGGCTTCGATGGTTTCCCGCGCATTCAGCCCTTCGTTAAAGCACGGTATAAGGATGGAAATCAGCGGATTTCCCGCAAGCGTTGGCGCAGGTGACCCTTCCCCCCATGGCCAGTAACGCTCACGATGAAACCAGAAATAGAGGCCACCGCTCATCCAAAGCGCAGACATAAACAGCGGCCAGAAAAAGACGAAATCCAGAATCACTTCACCCGTAAAGACCACCGCCACACCGAGCGGAAAACTGAACATCAGGCAAAGGATCAGGAATGCGATGATGCGATCGGTCATTTTTGTGGATACCAGTATGATGAGAAAGCGGGGCGTATCTCCGCCATCCGGGGTTGATCGTTGATGAAGTCATCCGGGTAATAGCCGTAGTTTTTGGCGCCGCTCAACCGAAGTTGTTGCATCCACCCGATAAGCATTTCATCACTGATGCCGTCCTGCCCTGCCCCTTTGCGCCAGTTACGCGCCTGCAACTCAAAGACCGTTTTCTCCATTGCGCCAGGGTAACGGGCCACGCGCCCGACCAGCCTGTCCAGCCAGTCGTTCGCGTCTTTCGGCGAAATATCTTCCATCAACGGCATCGCCATCGGTGCCGTCCAGTCATAGGTGCCAAGGAAATCATTCAAATTTTGGGCAAACCAGGTTTCGCTCTTTGGCTCCAGCACCGGCATCGCGTAGATATTGCGCGCCGTTTTCACCTGCGGGCCGCGTATGGATCGAACGGTTTGCGTGAGTTGTTCGGTGAAATCAATCAGCGCCCGGCTTTTAAAGCGCGTCCAGCGCTCAAGTAGCTGGGGATTGGCACGAATTTGCGCAATGTCGTGAGGAAACCCGGCTGCGCGATACGCGTCCAGCGCTGCCGGAGAGGCATCTTCATAGTCCGTCAGAAACGCATCATCGTGGAACAAAATGCCCTGAAAGCTGGCATGGCGAGCCAAATCTTCGTAGATATCGTTGATCCGCTTACGGGCCACGGGGCTCCAGGGTGAAAGCCGCGCATAGTGCCTGCTGTCAGGCGCTGTACGCCCGGCGCCCGGCGACCATGCCATCACACGTGGAACAGAGGCATCAAGATTGAAAGCCAGCACCGGCATCCAGGCATAGACACTCACAGCCGCGCGGGTCTGGAGTTGCCATGCGACAAAGTTGAATAAATCGGCGCGCATCGGCAGCCAGCGGTTCGGGAAATAGAGCGCCTGCACATTGCCATCCCCTTTCGGGTCGGCATAGGCCTGCAAAAATACGTGCGTGATATGCATATCAAAGACGCGCTGAATGAGCGCATCGATATTTTTACGCTGCTGCGCGGGGTTTTTGTCATACACATAATCCAGGTCGATGTGCATAACCCTCATAGACTCAGGCTCTCTGACCTGCGCGACCTGGTCGGCAAACTCACGAAGCGACGGATTACCAGTGATAAGCATACGGGGTATGTCGTCCAGTTTTGCCGCATTGGCCAGGCCCTGATTGAGGGTAAAAGCCATCTGATAACCCTGCTGCTTCGCCAGCCTCAACGTGGTGCCACTCGCCGCACCATACGGCCAGACCCACGCGCGCGGTGAATGTCCCGTCACCTCGGTAATTTTCCGGCTGATATGCACAAGGTCAGCGCTCATGCGTTGCTCAAACTGGCTATCCGTTTCGTACTGCCCGGTGGCGTCATTGAATCCGCGATTTGCCGCGGCAGGCTCGCGGCTGCCCTGCGGATTCGCTTGTTGCCCATAGTGCGAAGCCCAGGTGTGTGCGCCAATCTCCACCAGCGACGACTGGCTGGCTTCGCGTACCATTTGCCAGGTCGCAAATTTATCGCGTGGCGTCTTTAGCCCGCCAAAATCAATCGGAACATTGGCTGGCGCATCTACCCAAATGCCGACAGGTGCCCATAAGGCATGCCATTTATAGGATTTGAGCAGCGGTAAAACACGTTTGATAAAGCTGCTGTAACCGTCATCAAAGGTCAGCAGTACTGCTTTCGGCGGCAGGACACTCTTGCCGGCGTGAGCATCGAGCACCTGCTGCACGCTTATCGGGTGGTAGCCATTAACATGCAGCCAGGCAAACTGATCGTTAAGCGCACTGGTGCGCACAGAAAGATAGCGCTGATCCGCGGCGTTATCCTCCACGTCGTGGTACGCCAGCACCAGGAAGCTGTTTTTTGGCCAGGGCTGTTCCGCGTAGAGTGGCGCCCGCGCTGAGGGGGAAAGGTAGCGTGGCGCTGGCGCGCTGGCACACACGTTTGCCAGTATCCACCCTGCGATCACAATGACGATGCGTAGCCAGTGTTTAAACATGCGTGTCCTTAAAATCTGATATTCAGATCAAAAGCGAGGGCGATATTTCGCTCACGCTTGCCATCGTAAGGACGTTTGTCCCAGGAGAGCGTCACCCCGGCATCCACTACGTTATTCCATTGAATGCGCTGCCCGTAGCCAAGCTGAGTAATGGCACCGCTATTGTGTCCTTGTTGCCAGTAGCCCCCCGCGCCTACGATAAACTGCTGTTTCCAGACGGTATCGTAATGGTGATACATCACGTGCTCCGCGCGCAGGCCCGCAACGGCTGAAACGTCACGTTTGGGGTTGTAATAAGGCGCATTGTCTTTGCTGTTGTGGCTACCGTTGATGGCGGGGATGAAATCCAGCGTAAAACGCGGCCGGGTCCACAGCCGCTCTTTGCCGCTGATGCCGTACTCCAGGCGATCATTGCCGTCCGTAAAATGGGCGCCCGCCAGTGAAAAATGGTATTCGCGACGTTCATTGTGATACCAACGCAGCCAAAGGTCGCCGCCGTTGGAACTTACGCCATTGCGTAACGCACGCAGCGGCGTATTACGCGATAACCGCTCCGCCGAACCACCCACCCGCCAGTTGTCATTAAAATCGTGCCAGGCAGACAGGCGTCCACCGACTTTCTGCCCGTCGCCGTAGTTATGCCCGGACACTTCCAGTTCGGCCCAGTTATCCCGTGAGGTCCACTCCGCACCGGCGCCAATATCGCGGTTAATCCCCTTGCCTTCTTCAAACTCACCGCTGGCAAAGTTATAGCCCGCAAAGAGTCGCCAGTTATCGTTTATGGGCGGGCTGTACAGGGTGGTGTTCAGGGTGAAATCATGTTTGCCGCTAATGGGGCTGTCCGACGAAATCCCCTGCGTGCCGCTGATACGCAGCTCCGCTTTATTGTGTACCGCCAGCAGGCGTTCGAGCTGACGGGTGGCGAAATCATCGGGACTGCGTGCGACCACATCACTGGTCAGTTCATTGGCCTGCCGCCACTCCTGCAATTCCAGCGCCGTCGAGGCCTGCTGTCTCTCCAGCGCCAGGTTGGTGGGTTCAATGACCTCAGCAAGCTTAAGTTCGCGTTCTGCCGCGTGCGGGAGGCCCCGCGCCAGCAAGACCGACGCTAAAGCAATACGCAGATCCTGATTACCCGCAGCCTTGCTCACCAGCGTTTGCGCTTGTTTTTGTGCGGCAGCTAAGTCATTGGTTGCCGTGAAATAGTCGATAAGCAATGACTGACCGAGCAGCCAGTTATCGTTAGGTTGCGGTGTGGGTGAACCCTCGAAATAGATGAAGTAAGGGCTTTTACTGATGTAGGTGTCCAGTTGCTGCTTTGCTTTATCGAAGTGATTATTGTCGAGACGTGCATAGAAAAGGTCTTGCTGGTCATCCATGGTGAGCGGCATCACCGCGACAGGGCCATGCGGGTAGAAAACCGCTTCCAGCATTGATTCCGCTTTATCAGGCTGTCGCTCGGCAAGCCAGGCAGAGGCAACCCAGCGCCGGGCATAATTGGGGACGTGTTGTCCATCGGCCTCCAGCGCTTCATATTCGGCAATGACCTCAGCACTGCGTTTGCGAATCACCAGGGCACCCAGTCTGTCGATTCTGGCGCGCCGCACATCCTTTTGCGCCTCGGGGTTATCTTTCCAGGCAGCGATGAAGGCGTCATAGCGGGCAAGCGCCTGATCGGCCACCAGATAACGTTCTTCTTCGTTGCGGGCGGGCGTAAACGCCGCGCGTACTGTCTGGGCGGCGGCATCGAGTTCAAGCTGGCGGGTGATCGCATCGGACTGCGGGTTGCGCTCGTAAAGCGACAGCGCGGGGCCGGCTATCCGGTTAGCCGTCATGGCAGACAACAGTGTCGGCACCACATTTTTGCTTGCCGGTGAATCCGCATCAACGCGGGTCGCGGCGAGTAACGCATCCCAGTTTTTACCCTGCGCCTTGTAAACATAAGCCAGCAGCGCATCGCGTTCCGGCCCAGGAGACTGCTCTGCCCACTGCTGTGCGGCGGTAATGGCCTCTTCGTTACGCCGGGCATCGGCGAGGGTCATTATCCATCCGGTTCGCGCGTCATTGTTGTCGGGCTCCTCACGTAAAACGCGCTCCCAGACATTCAGTGATTCATCCCACTTTTTCAGATTGCGCAGGGCGCGTGCCACGGCGATTTGTCCGCGGACCGGAATGACCATTTTGTCCTGATAGCGGCCCCATACTTCCAGCGTCTGTGCATCGTTATCTGCCCAAGCGGATACCTGTAGCCAGTCGGCAACTTGCTCTGGCGTCAGCGGCGCAGTTTGCTCGCGGGCAGTGAGATACGTCAGCAGCGGCTGGCGATCCCCTTTTCGTGCCTGAATAATCAGCTCATCGTAGGCAGGGTTCGCGCCATAGGCGAAAAATGGCAACATCATGCTCACCGCAAATAAGCAGGTTCCTGATTTAAACCGTTTCACTGAATTAACACGCCGATGAAGAGTAACCATAACCATCCCTGCACCTTTATATCGAAAGTGAGCATTTCATTAATTTATTGCCGCAATATGACGAAAAATTAATAAATACACCAGACCTACAAATGCATGACGAAATAAAAAAATATCATACTTTTCTCCTATTTTTATTTATTAAAATGCAAACTATGGCAAGCAATAAAATAAATAAAAATGCTTACAAACGTTAGCCTCACTATTTTAATTTTGCCATAAGAAAATAAAAAAATATTATTACGCCACAATAGAAATAACGCCAACCGCCTCAAACCCCAGACAGGCCGGGGATGCAGTCAGTCTGTACAGGTCATGGTGATGATGGCATTACCGGTGGCTATGCACTCCAGAGGATTATTCATTCCGGGACTCATGAATTACACGTTTCAGCACCTGAAATCGTGGGCTTCTTTGCTAACGCTTTACTGAAATAGGAATGTTGCGACATATCAGGGGGCAATCATTTTATAGGGAGGAAATCATTTTCTGTATTACCGACATACATCACAAAATTTCGAGATTATGGGATTAGCCAATCGCTAATAAAAAGCATGCTGTTATTGCCAGTATGGGCGCGACATTATTTTTTACCGGCCAGGTATTGTAACACTCACCTTCTCACCGTGACGGTGAAAAACACGGGGCCGGTTCCCCGGCGCTTACCGGGGAGAGAACAATGTACCTATTAAGCCGATTGCAGAACCTGTGGCGACATCGGTGCAATCGATGATGTGGCCGCTATTACCGTTTAACGTGCAGATATTCAGAAATTTTTATCAAGTGACAACGTCATATTTCGCTGGCGATAGTCATAAAAGTCGATATTACTGTCCACATGCTTATAGCTGAAATTCAGTTTCGGCATCACCCCAAAGAAATAGAGATCGCGATGCCAGACCGAGAGGTTATAGATCTGTTCGCTATCTTTACGGCGGGTAGCAAAGATTTCGCTGTCGGCCTGGTAGTCCCGGCGCGCAAACGCTGAACCGGCAGAAAACGAGATCTGCCAGGGTAAATCCACCTGTATTCCTCCACGTATGGCCACCCGGTGACTGGACTCGCTTTTAACAAAAGTTTGCTGATCGAGAAAATCGATGCCCGCATAGGTGGAAACCCGGCTACTTAATGCATGGGATAACGTCGTTGATGTGTAACGGTTATAGCCGCGAAGAAAACGGTAAGCATCATCATCGTAAGACAATTTCTGATACTCAAGCGCCTGACTCACCTGCCAGGTGGGCGACAACAGATAGCTGTACTCTGCACGCACGCCCGGACCAGAGGAGTAATTCTCGGTGCCGTACCAGCGTTTTTCATAAAAGGGCAGCAGCGCAAACTGCTGGCGGAAATCGCGCCACTGATATCCGGCATAGAGACGGCTGGTGATGTCATCAAACTTGTGGTTATTCCAGTAGCTTTTCCCGTTCACGGTAGCCAGAAAGCGCAGCCCGTGTTGATCATAAAGCTGCACATCCTTTTGCATCGCACCGCTAAACCACAGCCCCTCTCCCCGTTGCGGGAAGCTGTCTTTATTACGGATAAACAGACGGTCGCCAACGCGGATCGTTTTGCCTGAAGACGCATTGTTCACGTTACTGTCGTTGAGATAGCTGACACTCAACGTCCCCGTTAGCGCGTTGCCTTTCTGAATGCGTTCAAGATATTGCGCAATAACACGTTGAATATTATCCGGTGGGCTGCTTTGCAGTACCCGACGAAATTGATATTCCGCCGCATCATACTGATGATTTTCAAACATCGCGCGTGCCAGATCGAGCCGCACCGCGGCAAATTCAGGGTGCAGGCTGAGAATGGCACGGTAATGGTCAATGGCCTGAGCATAATTGCCCTGACTGCGGGCAAGCCCCGCTTTTGCGAAGTGAATCAGCGTGTTATCCGGGTTTGGCGACGCCTCGTAAACCGGCAAAATCGCGCTGACTACCTGCCATTGCCCGTCCCGCACGGCCTGATCGAGCAACGCCATCGCCAGCGCGGGCTGTTCAGCCAGTTGAACGTTTGTCACATGCCGCGTCTTTCCACGGGATGGTGTGGAGGTATCCGGTGTCGTCAGACGTTCAAAATGGGGAGCGGCGGGAATAGCGTTCGTTTCTGGCGGTGCGGCAAAGGCGGCACCAAATGGGCAAAGCACACTCAGTGCCCCAATACGCAAGACATTCATAAATTACTTACCATCAGAAAATCACCGGCCAGGCGGGCTGGCCGGAAACATATTTACTGGCGTGTTGCACCAAAGGAGGCGTTTTTGCTGCTGTCGGCGAACTGGGCAAGACCACCCAATTCCTGTGCTGCCGGGCCGTTGAAATGACCAACAAACGTCCCGTTCTGCCCGCCTGATTGCGCATTGCCGGAGAAACCACCGTTAGCAATGTTGCCCTGCATCGTCACTGCACTGCCGAAGGTATCGCTGGCGGCAATGTTTCCGTTGATGGTTTTGGCGCCAAAATCAATATTGAAGGTGGCATCGCTACGATTGCTCTCACGCAGGCCGTTACCAACGTACGTTGCCGTGCCTTGTGTCGGTACATTGGCGACCGCGGTCGCATCACCAGTGTAGAAAACATCATGTTGACCAGTTTCGAAACTTGTCCAGGTACCGAATGTAGTGTAGCTCATACGACCACAGCACCAGGATGTTGCCGAAACGGGCGTACCGTCCGTGCGTACAAGTCTCTGGGTTTGCACATAGCCTGCGGAGATCCCCGTACCACGCATGGTATAGGCAAACCCTTGCGGCGTGGTGTAGGTATAACCAGAAAGGGTCCCGCCGGTTGCAAGACTCGCGGGAGCCTGGGAAGGGGTTTCAGGTGTACTGCCGGTATTGGTATTGCCGTTATCGGTTTGAACCGGTGTCGTGGTTTGCGCAGGCGCTCTGTCATCGCCCCCACCGCCGCCGCCACCGCCACCACATGCGGTCAGAAATAAGGCTGTCAGTAATACGCCAGGTTTTATACTCTTCATGAGCCAAACATCCTTTGTTGTGAAGAAATTCGTAGAATTTGTAACATAATCTTTATGAATAAATTTACGTCAAAAATAATGGCATCTCTAACAGAGATTCGCTTCACGATTAACTCTAAGATTAATCTTAACAACGACTTACTTATTTTTGGTAGGTTTTAACGCCATTGTTTTTTAATTTGACTTAAGGGGATGTTGAGCGGCAGTTTATTTTTATCGGTTTTATGGTGACAAAAATAATAAGGTGTCTGGACGGGTCATGACTGCCCTATCCAGAAAGAGAAATAGACAAACGTGGCAATTTAGCGCGTTATTACCCGAAATCAGCCTGGCTCTGTTTCTGTTCCCGACTTATCGCTCCCAGGGGGCAGGCTCGGCAAACTTCTCCAGCAGAAAATCAATAAAGGCCTTAATGCGCGGCGTCTGCATCAGGCGTGTGGGTGTGACGGCGTGAATAAAACTCTCCTGCACCGGATAATCAGGCAGGACAATCTGCAAGCGCCCGGCCTTGAGATCATCGGCAACATGCCAGACAGACTGGAGTGAGATCCCCCGTCCATATACCGCCGCGTCACGTAACAATTCACCGAAGTTGCTCTCGATCTTACTGTTTATTTTTACCCGAAAGGTTCCCTCGCCAGGGGCGAGCAATGTCCAGATATCCCGCTTGCCGTCGGCGTCCGTCATCAGTAATCCGTCATGCGCTTCGAGTTCGGCAGGATGCTGCGGCACACCGCGTCGCGCCAGATAGGACGGCGACGCCACCAGCACGCGCCGGTTTGGCGCGATCCGTCGCGCGACCAGGCTTGAGTCTTTAAGATTGCCAATGCGGATAGCGAGGTCGTACCCCCCTTTTACCAGATCGACCACTTCATCACTGAGGTGCGCCACAAAATTGACGTCCGGATGTAACGACTGAAATTCCGCCAGCAGCGGCGAAATGTATAAACGCCCGAAGGACGCTGACATCGTGACTCTGATAGTCCCGGTCACTTCGGAGCGGCTGGTATGCAAACTCTCGCCAAGGGCATTTAACGCCTCGATCAACGGCCGCCCCTGTGATGCCAGCAATTCCCCTTCCGGGGTGGGATAAAGACGCCGGGTTGTACGGTTGAGGAGCCTGGCCCCCAGGCTCTCCTCCAGGCGTTGTATTCGCTTGCTGGCCACCGCCAGAGAGAGATTTTCACTGCGTGCGGCGGCGCTGATGGAGCCTAAATCCACCACCCGCAGGAAAAGCGAAATGTCACTGATGCGCTCCATAAATTCTCAATTTGTCGTCGATAATAATTTTGCATTGTAGTGATTTATTTGATGAAGGCGCAATGGCACGGGCCGTTTCCCGCCCTGCCATTTCGGGCTTACCCTTTCCCCAGTTTTGACAACATCTCCGGGCGCATAAATTTATGAATGACCAGCATAAACAGCAGCGACGGCACCAGCAAAATCAGGGCGGTAATGGACGACACCTGATAGTTCCCCGACATACTGGCGTTATACAGCAGCAGCGGTAAGGTGGTGATGTCCGGCGCACCAACGAAAAAGGTGCCGGTAAACTCATCGAGCGATTCGAGGAAGACAAAAATACTGGCGGCGATAATGCCCGGCGAGGCCTGCGGCAGCACGATATGCCAGAAGGTGTAGACTGGCCCGGCCCCGAGATTCCGTGACGCCCTCGCCAGCAGCGGATCCACGGCGGAAAATGCCGCCACGCAAATCCATACCGAGTACATCAGGCCGTGTACGCTGTGCACCAGCACCACGCCGGCTACCGTGCCATTGAGACCCCACTGATAGAACAGCCGGGCGATATTCATATATACCGTCAGGTTCGGGAACGCCTGCGGAATCAAAAACAGCAGCATAAACAGCACCCGCAGCGGCATCCCGCGTCGTGAGAGCGCATACCCCGCCGGAACCGAAATCAGCAGGCAGACGGCCACCGACAACACGGCGATAAACACGCTGGTGAGCAGCGAGCCGGAGACATCACTATAGGGGCTGAACACCTGATACCAGTATTTCAGCCCCCACTGACCGGGCAGCGCATGAGGGAAAAACCAACTCTCCGCCACCGTCCAGATAAGTAAATTCAATAACGGGCCAAACATCGCCAGCAGCATAAAAAGTAACAGCAGCGTTTGCAGAGGCAGGCTGGCGCTCAGTTTCCTGCGCCCTTTCGTAAGCCATGTTCCCGGTAATGTCATTATTGCCTCTTTCATCATTCGCCTCCCTTCTGTTGCAGACTGTGGCGCAGATAGAACCATGACAGCGCGCCACAAATCAGTAGCGACACCACGCCAAGCGCGTTTGCCACGGCATAGTCACCGTAGGAGTTAACGCGAAACGCCATATCCACGGTCATCATCGTTGGCGTCCCCACACCGATCATCAGCGGCACGGACAGCACCGACATCATGGTCACGGTGGAGAGCACCAGCGCCACGCCGATGGCGGGTAATACCTGCGGCAGGATGATGTCGAACAGAATACGTGGACGCGAGGCCCCAAGATTTCGGGCGGCCAGTATCTGTGACTGCTCCAGCGCCGCCATCGCGCCGCAGATAAGCAGCGTGGCGAACGCCAGTTGTTTCCAGACAAAGGTGATGATGATCCCTTTCCAGCCCAGCCAGGAGACGGTCTCCAGCGGCGTAAAGAGATCGGTTGCCACCAGTGCATTGTTCATCAGGCCGTTTTTCGCCAGAAAAGTGCGCATCATCTGCGCGGCCACAATAAAGGGGATAAACAGCGGCAGGCGGTACAAAAACCCCAGCATCCGCACAATGGGCCGACAGGGTGACAAGGTGATCACCGCCGAGAGGGTGATGGAAATCACCGCCAGCAGCGCGACTGAAATCAGCACAATCACCAGCGTAAAGGCAATATCGCTGGAATAGAGCGCGTAGACTTTACTGAAATGAGCCAGCGTTAGCTTTCGGGCATCGTCAGTAAACGCGGCAACCAGCGAGAACCCCAGCGGATATAAAAAGAGTACGGCGATCATCAGCGCGGCAGGCGCGACCAGTAACACATTTTTCAACGAACGGCGCATAGCAAAACCTGGTGTCAGAAAAAAAGCTCAGGGCGACGTCGTGTCGCGCCTGAACATTGACGGTATACCCTCAATAATTCCAGTTGCAGGCAGGCGGCAAACGAGTAAATCCCGATGAGCTTACGTCGGTAAGTGATTCGGGTGAACGCGTGTAGCCAACGCACCTGCAACTTGAAGTATGACGGGTATGATTAATTGGCGACCTGGCTTTCATAGCCCTCTTTTATGTCGTCAAAGTAAGGGGTAATCGGGAAGCTTTTGCCGTAATCCGCCAGCGCTTTCGGCGAAATTTCCGCAAACAGTTTCTGCCAGGTCGCCGGATCCAGCTTCGGCTTCACATGTTCGGCATCAATACCCGGGTACCAGTTAAACTGTTTCACAATGCCTTGCGCCTGTACGTCCGGGCTGGTTGCCAGCTCGATAAACTCACGCGCAAGCTGCGGATTTGCCGCCTTTGCCGGGGTGACGTAGTACATCGGTTGCCCTGGCATACCCGGCGAAAGCAGCGTCAGTTTGATGGACGGCGGCAGTTTGCCCTGATCTTTCCAGCTATAGAACATATCCACCCACACCGGCCCCATCGTGATCTCGCCACGGCTGAGCATATCGAGCGTCCCGGCATTGCCTGGCGTGAAGGTCACGTTCTTGTTGAATGCCTTTAACTTCTCGAACGCCTGACTCCAGTTTTTCTCCACGCCTTTGTCGTAAGGCAGTGCGGACAGACGCTGAGCATCCGTACCATAGGCGTACATCCAGCCCACCACAAAGCTCACGCCGGACATACCATTCTTGATCCCGTTATAGCCAAAGGCCTGCGGGTTTTTCTGCGCCCAGTTCACCAGCTCATCGTAGGAGGCAGGCGGGGTTTTGATCGCTTCACTGTTCCAGGCGATAGCGGTCTGGCTTAAAAACATCGGCATTACGTAACCGTCGACATTCACGCCGAGGGCATTTTTCGCGTTATCCGCGCTCACCATGCTGCCGGTGCTGATCTGCTGACGGTATTTCGCAAGCAGCCCCTTTTCCACCAGTTCGCCACCGGCTTTTTGGTGAACGACCGCCACATCAATATCCCAGGTTTTCGCGTCGCTCTCTTTTTGCGCGGTCAGTTTCTCGATGATTTTGTTCGAACCGGCATCGCCCGGACCGGTGCCCACCACCTGGACTTTGACGCCAGGATGCGCCGCTTCAAATTTCGGCCCCAGCCAGGTTTTTACGTAATCCACCATATTCTGATCGCCTGCTGTGGCAACGTTCAGGATGGTGTCGGCCTGTGCGCCGTAGCTCAAAAACAATGCAGTCACTACCGCAGCTTTCGTTTTAATAAACATGGTCTATCCCCAAAATGAACACGATGATGTCAACTTGCTTGTGATGATGGAAAAATATGTAACGCGGGTGCCGGGACGTGGAGCCGGACGGTTGACTGCGCGGGCCAGCACTGTGTTGAATCCGCCAGTAACAGTCGATCCTGGCAGCGCACGCTGTGGCGATATAAATTGCCAAGAAACGCACTTTGCTCGACAACGCCATTGAGCGTTAACCCCTCTTCTGGGGTGCCCGTACTTAATGCACTGAGTGCCGCATCGGCGCTGCGAAAATAAAGAGTGCGGTCACGGAAATCGTCGGCTGAATATTTCCCCTGGGTACGCAGGGAAATATTCAGCACGGCAAAGAGTTCGTTTGCGGGAATTTTATTATCGGCCCCCATAAAATCGGCAACAAAAGGCGTTGCCGGACGCTGATAAATATCCTCCGGGGTGCCTATCTGCTCGATTCGGCCATTATTTAACACCGCAATACGATCGGCCATTACCAACGCTTCCTGCTGATCGTGAGTAACAATTAATGAGGTGAATCCGAGGCGTTTTTGCAGCGCCTTAATTTCATGACGCACATTGAGGCGGACTTTGGCATCGAGGTTCGACAGGGGTTCATCGAGCACCAGCACGTCGGGTTCGATCGCCAGGGCACGCGCCAGAGCGACACGCTGGCGCTGGCCGCCGGAAAGTTCTGTCACCTTCACATCCGCAAGACCGGTGAGATTGACAATGTTCAGCAGATCCGTAACCCGGCGGTCAATGTCGTCGCGGCGCCATTTGCGCAGCTTTAACCCGTAGCCAATATTGCGCGCCACCGTCAGGTGCGGCCACAATGCGTAGCTCTGAAACACCATGGTGATATTGCGCTGCTCTGGCGCGCTGTGGGTAATATCGCGATGGGCAACGGCAATCTCCCCGCTTTGTACCGGAATAAAACCGCACAGCGCATTTAACAGTGTGGTTTTTCCACAGCCCGACGGGCCCAGCAGGGCAATCATTTCCCCTTTTTCGACCTGCAGATCGATATTATGCAGCACGACCTTATCGCCATAGCTAATTTTAAGACCGCTTATCTGTAAATAACTCATATTCGCTACCCAAAAAATCGCTGCTTATTTTTTCACGCCGATGAACACGTGTTCATTCGAATGTAAAAAAAATGCAATGTTGACTCGACATTATGTGAGCCTACTTTGTCGGGTATTTGTGACAATTTAATTAAGACTCTGGTCATCAGGCTATTTTATTTGTCCGTTTGGCCCAGGGCAGTGCTCAGAAGCCTAAAAAATTTTTGGTGAGGGAAAAATGAAAATCGATGTTCTTGGCTGCGGTAGCGCTTTCTCCGGTGAACAAAATACCTCTGCGCTGCGGGTCATTGACGAGGCGAACCGGCAATGGTTGATTGACTGCGGCCCCACGATTCCCCGTGCACTCTGGCAGCGCGGAGGGGATATCAACGATATCGACGTTATCTATTTCACCCATGTCCACCCGGATCACTGCGTCGGGCTGACGGCTCTGCTGAACTACTGGAAAAGCTTCTCGCGCCAGAAACCGCTGGTTATCTATTGTCAGCCACAGCAGCGCCCGGTACTGATGCAACTGGCGGCGCTGGCTAACTGGCCGCAGACCACCCTGAGTTTCGATCTCGACTGGCGCGACACCACCGACGCATGGCACTGGCACGACTGGCATATTCGCACCGCCAAAACCCGGCATGAACTGACCAACCGCGCCATTCGCATTACCTTTGGCGGGCGGACGCTGTTTTATAGCGGCGACGGTCGCCCGACGGCGGCGTCCATCGCGTTAATGGCCGGGGCCGACCTCGCCTTTCAGGAGTGCGCTTCACTGACCGCGCTCAGCGACGATGCCTCACACGGCGATTTCCCCTCCTGTCTGGCGCTTTTCCGGCAACTGGCTATCCCGGCTTTTGGGCTCTACCACTGCTATGACGCGATACTCGATGATCTTAAGACCGCCTGTCAGCCCTGGGATGGCCTGTTTGTCAGTCACGACGGCCTCCAGTTGCCACTGGATACGCCCCAGAGTGACGGTGAGGAACGCCCGGCATGAGCACCCTGCCTCGCAAACAGAGCGTGACCGCGCAGGATGTCGCCCACCGGGCGGGCGTCTCGCGGGCGGTGGTCTCCCGCGCGCTCAGCAATAACGGCAGTATCTCTCCCGACACCCGTGAGCGTGTATTGCGCGCGGCAGAGGAGCTCGGCTATCAGGTCAATTTCCTCGCCCAGGGGCTGAATCGCCGCCGCAGTCATCTGATTGGGGTCATGGTCTCGCGCATCAGCGATCCGTTTCGCAGTAGTTTGCTTGACGCTCTGCTTGGCGAGATCCAGCGTCGCGGTTTTCAGGCTCTGGTGAGTGAAATTCGCAGCGAGCAGGATCTGGCCCGCACGCTGCGCCGCTTTGCCCAGTTTCGCGTCTCCGGGGTCATCGTCACCTCCGGGCAACCACCGGAATCACTGGTCAACGAGTGCGTTTCGCAACAGATCCCGGTGGTGGGCATCAACCGTCAGCCGGATATCCCGTTTGTGGATTATGTCTGTTCCGACAATGTCTGCGGCGCGACGCTCGCCGCCGGGCAACTGGTCGGCAATGGCTGCCGACGTTTCGGCTGGCTCAATACGTCTCACTCCACCTGGGCCGGGCGGATGCGTGGCGATGCGTTTTATCAGGCGTTGCAGGCACTCGGTGTGGATACCACGCGCGATCTGCAGGCGCTCATCGCCCCTACGGAGGGGTACGACGGGGGTGTTCAGGCGGCTTTAAGCGCAGATGCGAATCTTGAGGGCATCTTCTGTGCCAATGCGCAGCTCGCCTGCGGTTTTCTTGACGGGATGCGCCAGCGTGGCAGACACGCCCCGGACGATTTTCAGCTCATTGGTTTTGACAATACGCCACAAACGGCGCAATACAGTTATCAACTGACCACCCTGCATCAGGATGTTGCGGAAATTTCCCGCCAGGCTTTAACCCGCCTGCTGGAACGGGCCGACGATCCGCAACAGCCTTCGCGCACGACATGGGTGGATGTGCAATTAATTCATCGGCGCACGTCGCCATTATCTCAATAAGAGCAGGCCATGACGGAAGAACAGCAACAGTCATTATGTGCATTGATTCGCCAGTTGGGCGCACAGGCGCAGGCATTACGTAACGCGGGGTTACAGGTCGATAAAAAGGCTCGCCAGGATTTTGTATCTCATGCGGATCTGTTTGTCGAAAAGGAGGTCAAAAGCTGGCTCAACAGCCACTGCCCACAGGATGGTTTCCTCGGAGAAGAGAGTGGTCTGCAAGGGGGTGAGCAAGGTACCTGGGTGCTCGACCCTATCGACGGGACCACCAATTATATTCAGGGGATGGATTACTGGTGTATTTCGCTGGCTTATGTTCGCCATAACGTGATTGAACTGGGGATTGTCTATGCCCCGGATCGTGATGAGTTTTTCGTTGCCCGCCGTGGCAAGGGAGCGTTTCTTAACGAACAGCGTTTGACGTTGCGCGAGCCGGATCCGGATACGGTGATTATTGGGATGGGGCGCTCGAGCCGCGCGCCGGTGGAAAACTACACCCGCACGATTGCCCGTGTGATCAATGCAGGTATGGAGTATCGCCGGTTTGGCGCCGGGGCGCTGATGCTGGCCCACGTCGCCACCGGGCAGGTGCACGCCTATTATGAGGAGCATATGAATAGCTGGGATGCGCTGGCGGGACTGTTGCTTATCGTTGAAGCAGGCGGTACCAGTAATGCGTTTCTCGCCGACAACGGGCTGATCAATGGCAATCTGGTGCTGGCCGGTTGCCTCGATGTGCAGGCACGTCTTTCCGCTCTGCTGGTTGGTCACTAACCTCTTCCTGCAAGAAACTCCCCGGTGGCGCTGCCGCTTACCGGGGCTACTCGCTCGTTTTCCCGCATGACAACCACAGCGACAACTTTGTAACCCCCTGGCGCAGAGCGTGCAGCGAGGGGGTTGAGTCCCCGCTGAAATCGGTGAGACGAAGACCCGATGGCAAGGTCAGGCCGCCAGGGATGGCG
>NZ_JBEPNI010000006.1:0-430447 GCF_040546205.1 Citrobacter sp. UYEF32
GAGCAGTGCAACGCGGCTTTCGCTCACCGTTGCGAGGTGGCGTATATTACGCTTTCCTCTTTCAGAGTCAAGCGTTTATTTTCGCTTTTCTCTGCCGGGGCTCTCAGGAGAACCCCGCTGACCCGGCGGCTTGTTTGCCGTTGTTCCGTGTCAGTGGAGGCGCATTATAGGGAGTTCTTGTGAAGTGACAAGCATAAATTTCAAAAAAGTTTTTAACCGTCTCTTTTTTCAACAAGACGCGGTAAAAACCACCGTAAAAGGCCTGTTTTGCTGTTTTTGCCACCACAGGAATAGCCCCGGTGGCATACTAAAGAGTGAATAAGAATAAAAGGAAGCGATAAATGTCTTTGAACGCACAACAGCTTGCCGCGCAAAAAAACCTCTCATGGGTGCTGGCGGAGAAACTGGCACAACAAATTCTGAGAGGCGAATACGCCCCGGGCTGCATTTTGCCTGGCGAGATAGAGTTGGGTGAACAGTTCGGTGTAAGCCGCACGGCGGTCAGGGAGGCGGTAAAGACATTAACGGCGAAAGGTATGGTGCTTCCTCGCCCGCGCATCGGGACCCGGGTTATGCCCAAAGAGAACTGGAATTTCCTTGATAAAGAATTACTGGTCTGGTGGATGAGCGAGGATAACTTTCATGAAGTCATCCAGCACTTCCTTATTATGCGTAACAGTCTCGAACCACAAGCTTGCCAGTTGGCAGCACAATTAGGCAGCGCGGAACAAAAAGCACACCTCAATACATTAATGGAAGAGATGGTGTATCTGAAAAAGCACTTTAACCGTGATCGCTGGATTGAAGTTGATATGTCCTGGCACGAACATATTTATACGATGAGTGCTAATCCTTTTCTTATCTCTTTCGCTACGCTGTTCCATTCTATATACCATACCTACTTTACTTCCATCACTCAGGACCAGGCCATAAAGCTCGATCTGCATCAGGCTATTGTTGATGCGATTCAGGAAAGTGATGGGGATAGTGCCTTTCAGGCCTGCCAGACTCTGTTGAAGACGCCAAACGCGCCAACGGCAAAATAACAGGACAAAGAATGACTGAAAAGAAAGCTCGCAGTATGGCCGGATTGCCGTGGATTGCGGCCATGGCCTTCTTTATGCAGGCGCTGGACGCCACCATTCTGAACACCGCACTACCCGCTATCGCACAAAGCCTTGATCGTTCTCCTCTTGCGATGCAGTCCGCCATTATCAGTTATACCCTGACGGTCGCCATGTTGATTCCGGCAAGCGGCTGGCTGGCAGACCGTTTTGGCACCCGGCGTGTCTTCATGCTGGCCGTCACCCTCTTTACGCTGGGTTCACTGGCCTGCGCACTCTCGACGTCGCTCGGGGCGCTGGTCTGCTTTCGCGTGATTCAGGGAATAGGCGGCGCAATGATGATGCCAGTTGCACGTCTGGCGCTGCTGCGCGCCTATCCGCGCAGTGAGCTTCTACCGGTACTTAACTTTGTCACTATGCCAGGCCTGGTAGGTCCCATTCTCGGCCCGGTATTGGGTGGCGTGCTGGTGACCTGGGCAAGCTGGCACTGGATCTTCCTTATTAATATTCCGATTGGCATAGCCGGGATTTTATATGCACGTAAATATATGCCGAACTTC
The DNA here is from genome assembly GCF_040546205.1 of Citrobacter sp. UYEF32. NCBI lineage: Bacteria > Pseudomonadati > Pseudomonadota > Gammaproteobacteria > Enterobacterales > Enterobacteriaceae > Citrobacter > Citrobacter sp. UYEF32. The sequence goes on from NZ_JBEPNI010000006.1 coordinate 1,625, forward strand.
ACCACACCGCGTAAAGGCTTCGATAGCGGCGGCTTTTTCCTCTTTGGCCTGAGCCTGGTCCTGTTTTCCAGTGGCATGGAGCTGTTTGGCGAGAAAATTGTCGCAAGCTGGCTGGCATCGGCCGTGATACTGAGCGGCGTGCTGTTATTTCTTCTTTATATTCGCCACGCGCGCCGTCACCCCACGCCGCTCATCTCGCTCAATCTGTTTAAGACACGCACCTTCTCTGTGGGCATTATCGGTAATATTGCTTCGCGACTGGGGACGGGCTGTGTGCCATTTTTGATGCCGCTGATGCTACAGGTTGGGTTTGGCTATCCTGCACTGATTGCCGGATGCATGATGGCGCCGACGGCTATGGGGTCCATTCTGGCAAAATCTATGGTCACCCAGGTATTGCGCCGCCTGGGTTACAGGAAAACCCTGGTAGCCATTACCCTGTTTATCGGTTTGATGATTGCGCAATTTTCTCTGCAATCACCGTCAATGGAAGTGTGGCTGCTGATATTACCGCTGTTCATCCTGGGGATGGCCATGTCCACACAATTCACCGCCATGAATACCATTACGCTTGCCGACCTGACTGACGAAAACGCCAGTAGCGGGAATAGTGTGCTTGCCGTAACGCAACAGCTCTCCATTAGCCTTGGTGTCGCCGTCAGTGCGGCAGTTTTGCGGTTTTACGAAGGGTTTGACAGCGCGAATACCGTGGAGCAGTTTCACTATACCTTTGTGACGATGGGCGCCATCACCCTGGTATCCGCCCTGACCTTTATGCTGTTAAAGCCGAAAGATGGTCGTAACCTGATAAAAGAAAAGCATTAAAACTACGCTGAGCCACGCTCCATCAACACCGGCGTAAGCTGTAGCCGCTGTTGTTGTTGCGTAGGGTCAGAGATACGGTGAATCAGCACATCGATCGCCAGCTCCCCCAGTTCATCTTTCGGCTGATGAATGGTGGTGAGCGGTGGCGTCATATACTGCGCCAGTTCAATGTCGTCATAACCGACAATGGCAATATCCTGCGGCACACGCAGCCCGGCCTGATACAGTGCCAGGTAAGCCCCGACAGCCATCGCATCATTACAAATAAATACCGCCTGCGGGCGCGCTTCCAGTGCCAGCAGCATCTGCATTGCTTCAAAGCCGCCGCTGAACTCAAAGTTGCCAATAATTTCATCACCGTCATGGATGGTCAGACCCGCGCGGGCCATCGCATCACGATAACCTTCGAGGCGCAGGCGGGCAGGCGTTTTATCTAGCGGGCCAGCAATACAGGCAATATGGGTATGGCCTTTATTGATCAGGTACTGCGTCGCCATGTCGCCGCCGAGCAGAGAATTATCCTGAATAAGGTCACTGTCCCCATCAAACGGAGCCCAGTCCATCATCACCGTGGGCACCGAGGGGTAACGCTGCAGAATTTCCCGGGAAGGCTGATGCGTTTCCGTACATAAAAGCAGCAGACCATCGACACGCTTTTGCATCAGCGTTTCCAGATTGCTGTTCATGCGCTGCTCATCCCCTTCGGTGTTGCATAACACCAGGCTATAACCGCGCTCAAAGCAGCTACGTTCCACGCCACGTACCAGTTCAGAGTAGAAAGGGTTGGTACTGGCGGTAATCAACATCCCGATAGTGCGGGTTTGATTGATTTTCAGGCTGCGCGCCAGCGCAGACGGCGCATAGTTGAGCGCCTTGATCGCGGACTCCACCTTTTCGCGGATGGCTTCACTGACAAAGCGATCTTTATTGATGACATGCGAAACGGTTGACGTCGATACGCCCGCCATCCGGGCCACATCCTTCATCGTAGCCAATCATCACCCCTGCTCAGCCAGGAAATCGTCAATTTCTTTGCGCCACGGAACAGACGGTTGCGCGCCTTTGCGAGTGACAGCAATGGCCGCCGCCGCATGAGCAAAACGAATAGCATCATCCAGCGCGAGATCTTCCAGCAGTGCGGTCATCAGAGCACCATTAAAGGTATCCCCGGCTGCAATGGTATCAATGGCTTTCACTTTAAAACCCGGAACACGACGACCGTCGCCTTTCACGCTAGCCCAGACACCACGGCTTCCCAGCGTAATGATGACCGTATCAATGCTTTTGGCGTGTAGTACCTGCGCCGCGCGCGCCGCATCTTCATCGCTGGCAACATTAATACCCGTCAGTTTTTCGGCTTCGGTTTCATTCGGTGTGATGATGTCCACCAGCGCCAGCAACTCATCAGAAAGCTCACGTGCCGGAGCGGGGTTGAGCGCCACAATGGTCTGGTTCGCATGGGCAATACGCGCTGCGGCCAAAACGCTTTCTACCGGGGATTCCAGTTGCATTAACAGCGCGGAAGCCTGGGCAATACGCTCCTGCTGTGCATCAACAAGTGCCGGGGAGAGCGCCGCGTTCGCGCCCGCATGAATACCGATGACATTCTCACCTTCGCCATTAACAAAAATCAGCGCCACGCCGGTCGATTCATTAGCAATCACGCTAACAGGCGCCACATCAATGTTGTCGCTAATTAGTTGCTGGCGGACACGTTCACCGGTGTCGTCATCACCCGTGCAGGCAATGAAGGCTATATCCGCACCGCTGCGCCCGGCAGCCACCGCCTGGTTTGCACCTTTACCGCCGAATGCAATCTGATATTGCGTGCCGGTAACGGTCTCCCCGGGGGTTGGGAATGATTCAAGGTTAAGAATGTGATCGGCATTAATACTACCGAGGACAACAAGTTTGCCTGTGGTTTTCATGATGAGCTTGTCCATTAAAATGCGCCACCCGCCAGCGGGTGGCGCGAGCTCTGCTTTTCTTGATGCTTTTTTTCAGGCTATCCTGGTGAGATAGCCTGACGATTTTTATTGTTTGATAACCAGTTTCAGGTCTACCGGGATCTTCGCGTGGACTTTTTCACCTTTCAGCACCTGTGCTGCGGTGTCTACGCCTTTCGCGCCAATCATTTCCGGAAGCTGAGCAATCGTCGCCGCCATTTTGCCGTCATTTACGGCTTTTACGCCATCAGGCGTACCGTCAAACCCAACCACCATCACATCTGTTTTACCGGCAGTTTGCAGGGCGCGCATCGCACCCAGCGCCATTTCATCGTTCTGTGCAAACACCGCCTGTACATCCGGGTGCGCCGTCAGCAGGTTCTGCATAACGTTCAGGCCTTTTGTACGGTCAAAGTCAGCCGGCTGGCTCGCCAGGACGTTAAATTTATGGGCGGCAACAGCCTGCTGGAAGCCTTCGCCACGCTCACGGGCAGCAGATGTCCCTGCAATACCCTGCAATTCGATAACTTTCGCGCCTTCACCGGCTTTCTTGGCAATGTAATCGCCAGCAATTTTACCGCCCAGCACGTTATCCGAAGCGATGTGGCTTACCACTTCGCCTTTCGCAGCAGCACGGTCAAGGGTGATAACCGGAATATTTGCCTGATTCGCCATCTTCACGGCGTTACCTACAGCGTCGGAATCAGTCGGGTTGATAAGCAGCAGTTTGGTACCGCGTACCGTTAAGTCCTGAACGTTAGCCAGCTCTTTTGCCGGGTTATTTTGTGAATCCAGCACAACCAGATCGTAACCCAGTTTGTCCGCTTCTTTTTGCGCGCCATCTTTAAGGCTAACGAAGAACGGGTTGTTCAGCGTGGAAATAACCAATGCAATCGTGTCTTTCGCCATCGCGTTCGCGCTTACGGTGGCGCTCAGTGCAACAGCAGAAACCAGAGTAGCCAGTTTTTTCATGTTCATATCATGATGTCCTGTAGTGTAGGTAATTACTGCTTTTTGTTGTCTACCAAGACCGCCAGCAGAATCACCACTGCTTTAACGATCATCTGGTAATAGGAGGAAACACTTAACAAATTCAATCCATTATTCAGGAAGCCGAGAATCAATGCGCCGATCAATGTCCCAACGATGCGCCCTTTACCGCCTGCAAGACTGGTACCGCCCAACACCACCGCAGCGATAGCATCCAGCTCATAGCCGGTACCTGCAGTCGGTTGCCCTGAGGAGAGGCGCGCAACTTCAATGATGCCCGCCAGTGACGCCAAAAGCCCACACAAAGAGTAGACAATCACTTTGACTTTATCGACGCTAATACCGGACAAGCGTGTTGCGGCTTCATTTCCCCCGAGCGCATAGATATAGCGTCCCAGACGGGTGTGATGCAGTAAGTACCAGGTGGCGATAAAGACAATTGCCATGAGCCATACTGGTGTCGGGATCCCCAGCGGGCGACCAATACCAAACCAGCCAAAGACATCTGCATTGTCCGTAAAACCGGTGTTGATCGGACTCCCGTTGGTGTACACCAGCGTCACACCGCGCAGTAAGAGCATCATGACCAGGGTTGCGATAAATGCCTGAACTCGCCCTTTCGCCACGATAGTCCCGGTTACCGCGCCAATAGCAGCCCCCAGCGCCAGAGCGGCGGCGACAGCTACCAGCGCATTTACTTCCATACCGACGAGCGACGCGGCAACCGCACCGGTCAACGCCAGCAGAGAACCAACGGACAGATCGATCCCGGAAGTTAAAATAACCAGCGTCATGCCAACCGCCATAATGGCGTTCACAGAGGTTTGCTGCAGGATATTCAACAGGTTATTGACGGTAAAAAAGTTCGGACTCATGGTCGACACAATGGCAATCAGCACCAGCAAGGCGATCAGCGATTTTTGTTCCATCAACCACGCTTTGGTGAAATAGCGGCGACCAGAAACAGCCTGGGTAGTCATCTTTTTTACTCCTGATTCACACGATTAAGCTTGCCCACTGCGGCAGCCATCAATACTTCCTGAGTGGCCTGCTCGCGCGTGAATTCACCGCCGAGATGCCCTTCATGCATCACCATGATGCGATCACTCATACCTAAGACTTCTGGCATCTCCGATGACACCAGAATGATACTCAGGCCGTCGGCCTTGAACTGGTTAATGAGCTGATAAATCTCTTTTTTCGCCCCAACGTCAACGCCGCGGGTCGGCTCATCGAGGATCAGCACTTTCGGGCGCGTCATCAAACCGCGTGCGATAGCCACTTTCTGCTGGTTACCACCAGAAAGCAGGCCAATAGCCTGTTCCATTGATGGTGTTTTGACATTGAACAGACGAATGAAATCACTCACCGCCTGCTGCTCTTCTTTATGTTTTAAATTGCCACCCGGACGGCTGAAATAACCTAGCGCCGTCAGCGACATATTCTCTTTAACCGACATACCCAGCACTAAACCATCACGCTTGCGGTCTTCGGAGATGTAGACGATACCGTTCGCCAGGCCATCCTGCGGTGAGCGGGTAACAACTTCATGGCCATCCAGCGTGACGCTTCCGCTGATGCGCGGCAGCGCGCCATAAAGCACTTTCATCAGTTCGGTACGCCCGGCGCCCATCAGGCCCGCCACGCCCAGAATCTCCCCTTTGCGCAGGGTAAAACTCACATTGTTCACGCCTGGACCGCACAGGTTATCTACTTTCAGACGGATATCGCCCGGCGCTTTATCGAGGCGCGGGTATTGATCTTCCAGTTTGCGTCCAACCATCATTTCGATAAGCGTATCTTCGGTCAGCGTTGCAACTTCACGCTCGGCGATAAACTGGCCGTCGCGGAACACGGTCACATCATCGCAAATCTCGAAGATCTCTTTCATACGGTGAGAGATATAGACAATCCCGCGCCCTTGCGCTTTCAATTCGCGAATGACGCGGAAAAGGGATTCAGTTTCGGTATCGGTCAGGGCATCGGTCGGTTCATCCATAATGATGACCTGCGACTCATAACTCAGGACCTTCGCAATCTCGACCATCTGTTGATCGCCAATGGAAAGCTCACCCACCAGCCTGTCGCTTTTAAAACGGAGATTCAGTTTAAGCAGCAGCTTATCAGCTTCGGCATACATCTTTTTCCAGTCGATTTTGCCAAAGCGGTTAACGAATTCACGGCCGATAAAGATATTTTCGGCAATGGTGAGCTGGGGGATCAGGTTGAGTTCCTGGTGAATAATGCCGATGCCGGCTTCTTGCGAAGATTTCGGCCCGGTAAAGGTGGTCTCTTTACCCAGCCACAGCAATGAACCGGCATCACGGGTATAGATGCCGGTCAGGACTTTCATCATCGTGGATTTGCCCGCGCCATTTTCGCCGACCAGCGCCATGACGCGGCCGGGATAAACATTTAACGCGGCGCCAGACAGGGCTTTCACGCCCGGGAACGCTTTATCGATCCCTTTGAGTTGCAGTAATGCGTCCATGATGGCCTCAGAAGGTGACGCCAGCACAGAGAATGATATTCGCATACGGGGAACATTCCCCGCTGCGAATCACCGCCTGACTGTCCGCGGTGTGTTTTTTAAATTGTTCGTGTGAAACATAACGAACTTCTATGGTATTCCCCTGGTGTTGCTGCAGCTGCTCAATGTGATTGAGCAACGTTTCGTGGAGCTGTGGATTCTGCTGTTCGATTTCCGACGCGAGGATAGCTGCTTCAACCTGCATCTCGGCGGTGACCACCTCCAGTACCTGCATAAAGGATGGAACCCCCTGGGTTAATGCCATATCAATACGCGCGGTGCTTTTCGGCACAGGCAAGCCTGCATCACAAACCACCAGCGTATCGGTATGCCCAAGACGGGAGATGACCGACGAGATTTCAGCGTTGAGAACAGTACCTTTTTTCATTTTATGCTCCATTAGCGAAACGTTTCGCTGATCTCAGTGTAGACCTGAGAATGTTCAGAAAACCACCATGGCATTACAGAATTGTGATCGAAATCGAAACGTTTCGCGCGCGTTGCAGAAAGAAAACACAAGTTATCTTACTTAAATAAAATTGCGGGAGATAAATAGCAAAAACCCCTCACAAAGAGGGGGTTTAAAAGGCGTTAAATTTCAACCTGCGTACCGAGTTCAATAACCCGGTTGGGTGGGATTTCAAACTGGTCCGGCGCACGCAGCGCATTGCGTTGCAACAGGAGGTATAACTTGCCACGCAGCCGTAGATACCAGGGCCGTTTACCCACAATCAGCGACTCATGCGACATAAAGAAGGATGTCTCCATCATGCGGCAACTGAGCCCTTCCAGACCGCAGCGGTGGAATACCTCTTCCACATTTGGCGTTTCACGCCAGCCATAGCTGGCTACCACACGCCAGAACGTCGGCGAGAGTTGCTCAATCTGCACACGACGCACATTGTGCACATAGGGCGCATCTTCTGTACGTAGCGTCAGCAGGATCACACGTTCATGCAGTACTTTGTTATGTTTCAGGTTATGCAACATAGCAAACGGAATCACATTCAGCGCGCGGGACATATATACCGCCGTACCCGGAACTCGCACCGGCGGCGATTTTTCCAGCGAGGCAATCATCGCTTCCAGTGAGTTGCCGTGCTCATGCATGCGCCGCAGCAGGCGGAAACGCTCGCTCTTCCATGTGGTCATCACGATGAACATGACCAGACCTAAACTCAGCGGTAACCAGCCACCGGACAGCAACTTATCGAGGTTAGCCGAGAAAAGCGGCACATCTATACACAGGAACATGGTAAGCAACAGACCGACAACCATTTTGTTCCAGTGCCAGTTCTTGCGCGCCACGGTCATAGAAAGAATCGACGTCAGCACCATTGTACCGGTCACCGCAATACCATAAGCCGCCGCCAGGTTACTGGAGTGTTCAAAACTCACGATCACGATAACAACCGCGAAGTAGAGCAGCCAGTTAATAAAGGGAATGTAGATCTGCCCGGATTCCATCTCCGAGGTATGGATAATGCGCATTGGCGAGAGATAACCCAGACGCACTGCCTGGCGTGTCAGAGAGAACACGCCCGAGATAACCGCCTGAGACGCAATGACCGTCGCCAGCGTTGCGATGATCAACATCGGAATCAGAGCCCATTCTGGAGCCAGCAGGAAGAACGGGTTTTTGATCGCTTCCGGGGTTTTCAGCAGCAACGCCCCCTGACCAAAGTAATTCAGCGCCAGTGATGGCAACACCACGATAAACCACGCAAGGCGAATGGGCAGCTTACCGAAATGGCCCATATCCGCATACAACGCCTCTACCCCGGTGATAGAAAGTACCACCGCGCCCAGCGCAACAAACGAGACGGCTTTGTATTGAAGGAAGAAATTGACCGCCCAGGCCGGGTTAAGCGCCTGCAGCACCTCAGGGTTGCTGATAATACCGCGCGCACCCAGCACCGCCAGAATCAAAAACCAGGCCAGCATGATGGGAGCAAAGAGTTTGCCCACCAGCCCTGTGCCGTGCTTTTGGATCATAAACAGCAGCGTGAGCACCAAAATGGACAACGGAACAATCCACGTATCCAGCGATGGTGCAACGATTTCGAGCCCTTCTATAGCCGACATCACTGAGATGGCGGGAGTAATGACCACTTCACCATAGAAGAAACTGCCGCCAATAAGCCCCATGATAACAAGCACGGAGGTCATTCTGGCGGAGGTATTGCGTCCTGCCAGCGACATCAGCGTTAAGATCCCACCTTCACCCGCGTTATCTGCACGCATGACAAAAGTTAGGTATTTAACCGAGACGACCAGTATCAGCAGCCAGAAGATGAGCGACAAAAAGCCGAAGACGGCGTCGCGTTCAACCCCAAAACCAAATTGACCTGACAAACATTCACGAAGTGTATAAAGCGGGCTGGTGCCGATATCACCGTAGACAACCCCAATAGCCGCGAGTGTTATCGCGGGCAACGATTGCTTATTATCAGTGCTCATAGACTAATCTTTTGTTTGAATGACAAATGTGTGCTTAGTCCCTTGGCCCACAAAAAGCGCACAGTATGCACGATTATTTATGAAATCGTACCCCCTAATTGCGACCGTATTAACCTGGCGCAAAGAAAATGATGCCGTTGTTCAGTCTATTACAAGCCTTTATCGAAACGTCTATACTCGCAGTTGCAAGCCGGAATCGCGGCGAAAGGATGCAAATCAATTATGGCTCACTCACATTTATTAGCAGAAAGAATTTCCCGCTTAAGTAGCGCGCTGGAAAAAGGTCTTTTTGAGCGTAGCCACGCTATTCGCCTGTGCCTGCTGGCCGCGTTAAGTGGTGAAAGCGTCTTTCTGCTCGGCCCGCCGGGTATCGCCAAAAGCCTGATCGCCCGCCGCCTGAAATTCGCCTTTAAAAATGCCCGCGCTTTTGAATATCTGATGACCCGCTTCTCCACACCCGAAGAGGTGTTTGGTCCTCTTTCTATTCAGGCGCTGAAAGATGAAGGGCGTTATGAACGTTTAACACATGGCTATCTGCCGGAAGCGGAGATTGTGTTTCTGGACGAAATCTGGAAAGCCGGCCCGGCGATCCTGAATACGCTATTAACCGCCATTAACGAACGTCGCTTTCGCAACGGCGCGCTGGAAGAGAAAATCCCCATGCGTTTGCTGGTGGCGGCATCTAACGAACTGCCCGAGGCTGACAGCAGCCTCGAAGCACTCTATGACCGCATGTTGATTCGCCTGTGGCTCGATAAAGTGCAGGATAAGAGTAACTTCCGCTCAATGCTCATCAGCCAGCAGGATGAAAGCGATAATCCGGTGCCAGTTGATCTGCAAATCAGCGATGAGGATTATGCGCGCTGGCAGCAGGAAATCGTGCAGGTGAAGCTACCCGACGCCGTTTTTGAGCTGATTTTCATGCTACGCCAGCAGCTTGATAACTTACCTACTGCGCCTTATGTCTCTGACCGTCGCTGGAAAAAGGCCATTCGCCTGCTTCAGGCCAGCGCCTTTTTCAGCGGACGCGATGCGGTGGCCCCTGTGGATTTGATCTTGCTGAAAGACTGCCTGTGGCATGACGCTGAAAGCATGCGTCTGATGCAAAATCAGTTGGAAATATTGATGACCGGGCACGCATGGCAGCAGCAATCCATGCTGACGCAACTGGGCGCGATTGCGCAGCGCAACATCCAGCTCCAGCAGCAGCACAGCGACAAAACGGCCCTCAAAGTTTCGCGCCAGGGCGGCATGTTCAGCCGTCGTCCGCATTACGATTTGCCGGAAGATCTGCAAGACAGCACGCTGACATTGTTGCTCCAGCAACCGTTAAAATTACATGACATGCAGGTCATTCATGTGACTATCGAACGCGCCGCGCTGGCCCAGTGGCTGGCAAAAGGCGGGGAGATCCGTGGCAAACTTAACGGCATTGGCTTCGCGCAGATCCTTAACCTTGAAGTCGACACCAGTTTGCATCTGTTGATCCGCGATATCAGCCTGCAGGGTTCCCGTCTTGCTTTACCAGGTGGAACGGCAACCCATGTGCCGGAAGAAATAAAGCAGCAACTGGAAGCGCTCGACACGCTCTGGCATCAGCAGCACACCCGTTTTAGCGAACAGCAAAAATGCCTGTTCATTCCTGGCGACTGGTTGGGTCGCATTGAAGCCAGCCTGCAGGACGTTCGCGCGCAGATACAACAGGCGCTTCAATGCTGACGCTGGATGCACTAAATGCCCTGCTGGCTATCAGTGAGGAGACGATAGTTGAAGAGCTTATCGTCGCCTTACTGGCCTCCCCCCAGTTGGCTGTTTTCTTTGAAAAATTCCCCAAACTCAAGCACGTCATTACCGAAGATGTCCCCCGCTGGCGCGAAGCGCTGAAAAATCACCTGAAAGAGACACAGGTGCCGCCAGAACTTGCCGAAGAAGTGCTCTGCTATCAGCAGAGCCAGTTGCTTTCCACTTCACAGTTCGTCGTTCAGTTGCCGCAAATTCTGACGCTTCTGGATAAGCTTCGCTCGCCGTTTTCCGCGCAGGCAAACACCATGGTGAAGGACAACCCGACCTTTACCCCGGCGTTACAAACGCTTTTCTTACAGCGCTGGCGGTTAAGTCTGGTGGTACAGACAACCGCGTTTAATCAGCAACTCCTGGAAGAGGAACGCGAGCAGTTACTCAGTGAAGTACAGGAACGCATGACCCTAAGCGGCCAGCTTGAACCGGTACTGATTGAAAACGAAAATGCCGCCGGGCGGTTATGGGATATGAGCGCCGGGCAAATTAAGCGCGGCGATTACCGACTTATCGTGCAATACGGTGACTTCCTGACCGAGCAGCCGGAACTCAAGCAACTGGCGGAACAACTTGGGCGATCCCGTGAGGCAAAATCCGTTCCGCGCAAAGATGCCCCCATGGAAACCTTCCGTATGCTGGTGCGCGAACCCTCTACCGTGCCGGAGCAGGTTGACGGGCTGCATCAAAGTGACGATATCCTGCGTCTGTTGCCGCCGGAACTGGCGACGCTGGGTATTACCGAGCTGGAATATGAGTTCTACCGTCGGCTGGTAGAGAAACAACTGCTGACCTACCGCCTGCATGGCGATGCCTGGCGGGAAAGAGAGGTTGAGCGCCCGGTTATTCATCAGGATTTCGATGAACAGCCGCGCGGGCCGTTCATTGTGTGTGTGGACACATCCGGTTCGATGGGCGGGTTCAATGAACAGTGTGCAAAAGCCTTCTGCCTGGCGCTGATGCGCGTGGCGCTGGCAGACAAACGACGCTGCTTTATTATGCTGTTTTCCAGCGAGGTCGTGCGTTATGAGCTGACCTGCCAGCAAGGGCTGGAGCACGCTATCCGCTTTCTGAGCCAGCGTTTTCGCGGCGGTACGGATTTAGCAAGCTGCTTTCGCGCCATTATTGAACGCATGCAGGGCGGGGAGTGGTATGACGCCGACGCGGTGGTCATCTCTGACTTTATCGCCCAGCGCCTGCCGGACGATGTGATAGGCAAGGTCAAGGAACTACAGGCTGTACACCAGCACCGTTTTCACGCCGTTGCGATGTCAGCACACGGAAAACCCGGCATCATGCGCATCTTCGATCATATCTGGCGCTTTGATACCGGGATGAGAAGCCGTCTGCTCAGGCGCTGGCGCCGCTAATTACAGCAACGCGTCGACGGTCTCGCGAACCTGTGCTGGCCATACGCCACACTGAACCTGGCCGATGTGCGGCAGTTGCAGTAGCAGCATCGTCAAACGAGACTGGCCAATACCACCACCGATCGTTTGCGGCATCTCACCGCGCAACAACGCCTGGTGCCAGTCGAGACGCAGACGATCTTCATCACCCGTGATGTTAAGCTGACGTTTCAGTGCATCAGCATCTACGCGGATCCCCATAGAAGAGAGTTCAATCGCATCTTCCAGTACCGGGTTCCATACCAGAATATCACCGTTCAGGCCGTGCAAACCTGTCTCACCGGGCGTACTCCAGTCGTCGTAATCCGGTGCACGGACATCGTGTCGCTGACCATCGCTGAGTTTCCCGCCAATCCCCATCAGAAAGACTGCGCCCAGATCTTTGGCTATTGCGCGTTCACGCCCTTTTGCGTCCAGCCCCGGATAACGGCTCAGTAGCTCTTCGCTGTGCACGAAGTGGATCTGCGCTGGCAGGAAGGGCGTCAGGCCAAACTCTTTGCTCACTGCCGCTTCGGTTGCTTTGATTCCGGCATAGATGGCTTCAACCGTCGATCTCAGCGTGCCGGTGTGGCGTTCGCCATCACCCAGTACGCGCTCCCAGTCCCATTGATCAACATAAACAGAATGGATTGGGGAGAGGCGGTCTTCATCCGGACGCAGGGCTTTCATGTGCGTGTACAGCCCTTCGCCAGCGCTGAAATCATGTTGTCCCAGCGTCTGACGTTTCCATTTGGCCAGCGAGTGGACAACTTCAAATTGCGCATCCGGCAGGTTTTTGACTTTTACCTGTACCGCTTTTTCACAGCCCGACAGGTTATCCTGAGTCCCATCTCCTACACGGCTTAGAATCGGTGCCTGAACTTCAATTAGCCCCAGTTTTTCTTCAAGCTGGCGGGAAAAATGCGACTTCACGAATACGATCTGACGTTGTTTGCTGATGTAAGCGGATTTCATTTTTTAACTCCTTTGTTCTGTTGCAAACGATTAAGCAACAAAATCTCGCCTTTATTCAATAATCAACAACAAAAAAGCCGGAGAGGGTTTTGATTCGTTAAAATGAGCCGCTAAAATAGGAAGAATGTTTATTCATCATAAGAAAAACCTATGGAAAATTATCAGATCGACAATCTGGACCGAGGCATCCTTGACGCCTTAATGGCGAATGCGCGTACTGCTTACGCTGAGCTTGCCAAGCAATTCGGTGTAAGCCCGGGGACAATTCACGTTCGCGTAGAGAAAATGAAGCAGGCGGGGATTATTACCGGCGCGCGAATTGACGTCAGCCCCAAACAATTAGGTTATGACGTCTGCTGCTTTATCGGCATTATCCTTAAAAGCGCAAAAGACTACCCCTCCGCGCTGGCGCGCCTGGAAAGCCTGGAAGAGGTGACAGAAGCCTACTACACCACCGGCCACTACAGCATTTTTATTAAAGTCATGTGCCGCTCGATCGATGCTCTGCAACAGGTGCTTATCAACAAGATCCAAACAATTGATGAAATCCAGTCCACTGAAACGCTGATCTCTTTGCAAAACCCCATCATGCGTACGATCCGCCCGTAACAGGGCGTTTTACCCCACCGTTAATACCCATATTGTCCACAGGTAGATCCCAGCCCATTCACAGCGTACAATACGCAGCTCATAACCGGAGTGGACCTGATGGCAGATATTACGCTTATTAGTGGCAGTACCCTGGGTGGCGCAGAATATGTAGCGGAACACCTGGCGGAAAAACTGGAAGAAGCAGGCTTTACAACCGAAACCCTGCACGGCCCGTTACTGGAAGATCTGCCGCAGTCAGGAACCTGGCTGGTGGTAAGTTCTACCCATGGCGCAGGCGATCTACCGGATAACATCCAGCCGTTTTATGACGATCTTAATGAACAAAAACCTGACCTTTCTGCCGTACGCTTTGGCGCGATTGGTATCGGCAGCCGCGAATACGACACCTTTTGCGGTGCGATTGAAAAACTCGAGGTTTCATTGAAAGCCTGTGGGGCAAAACAGCTAGGTGAAACAGCGAAGATCAACATCCTTGATCATGACATTCCTGAAGATCCGGCTGAAATTTGGCTCGGATCCTGGATTAATTTACTCAATATCGATTAAAGATCGCGCGATCGAGTGTGGATAACTATGCTTAAAAGCGTTGATCAACCGGTAGTTATCCAAAGTATAACCGTCGCTTAGTTTTTGCGTTGTGTATAACTACCCATTCTGATCCCAGCTTATACTGACCAGGATCACCGATCATTCACAGCTAATGATCCAGGCTAACATCCTGATCTTCATATCAGGATCCGGGTTATCCACAAGACAGGCCGATCCTAATAAGAGATCACAGTAAAACAGATCTCTCTATATAAAGATCTTCTTTTTAATACCCGGGATCCTGATGCTTTCTCACTGAGCTAAAGTTAAGTAGAATCCACGGCCCAGGCATCAATCCACTTTCTAACCGCTTTACGCGAGGCAATACACCATGTTTTATCCGGATCCTTTTGACGTCATCATCATTGGCGGGGGTCATGCAGGCACTGAGGCCGCGATGGCCGCAGCGCGTATGGGTCAACAGACTCTGCTTTTGACACACAATATCGACACGCTGGGGCAAATGAGTTGCAACCCGGCCATTGGCGGTATTGGGAAAGGACACCTGGTAAAAGAAGTGGATGCACTCGGCGGTCTGATGGCAAAAGCGATCGATCAGGCGGGTATCCAGTTTAGGATACTAAACGGCAGTAAAGGCCCGGCAGTCCGTGCGACCCGAGCACAGGCAGATCGCGTACTTTACCGTCAGGCTGTGCGTACCGCGCTGGAAAACCAGCCAAATTTGATGATCTTCCAGCAGGCGGTAGAAGATCTGATTGTGGAAAACGATCGAGTGGTGGGTGCAGTCACCCAGATGGGCCTGAAATTCCGCGCTAAAGCGGTCGTTTTGACCGTCGGGACATTCCTTGACGGCAAGATTCACATCGGGCTGGATAACTACAGCGGTGGCCGTGCAGGCGATCCGCCGTCCATTCCCCTTTCTCGTCGTCTGCGTGAACTACCGCTGCGCGTAAGCCGCCTGAAAACCGGTACGCCGCCGCGCATTGACGCTCGTACCATTGATTTTAGCGTCCTGGCGCAGCAGCACGGCGATAATCCGATGCCGGTCTTCTCGTTTATGGGCAATGCCGCGCAACACCCGCGTCAGGTGCCGTGCTACATCACCCACACCAACGAGAAAACCCATGAGGTTATTCGCAATAACCTCGATCGCAGCCCGATGTATGCTGGCGTGATCGAAGGGATCGGGCCACGCTACTGCCCGTCGATCGAAGACAAAGTGATGCGCTTTGCCGATCGTAACCAGCACCAGATCTTCCTGGAGCCGGAAGGGCTGACCTCTAACGAAATTTACCCGAACGGTATCTCCACCAGCCTGCCGTTCGATGTACAGATGAAAATCGTCCGCTCGATGCAGGGGATGGAAAACGCCAAAATCGTTCGCCCTGGCTATGCCATTGAGTACGATTTCTTCGACCCGCGTGACCTGAAACCGACCCTGGAGAGTAAATATATCCATGGGCTGTTCTTTGCCGGCCAAATCAACGGCACCACTGGCTACGAAGAGGCAGCGGCCCAGGGGCTGTTGGCTGGTCTGAACGCAGCACGCTTCTCTGCCGAGAAAGAGGGCTGGGCGCCGGCACGTTCTCAGGCTTATCTGGGCGTACTGGTCGACGATCTTTGCACTCTGGGTACCAAAGAACCGTACCGCATGTTCACCTCCCGTGCCGAATATCGCCTGATGCTGCGTGAAGATAACGCCGATCTGCGTCTGACCGAAATCGGCCGTGAGCTTGGCCTCGTGGACGACGAACGCTGGGCGCGCTACAACGAGAAACTCGAAAATATCGAACGTGAACGTCAGCGTCTGAAATCTATCTGGGTGAACCCAACCTCGGAAGCTGCGCCGGAAGTGAATAAAAACCTGACGGCACCGCTGTCTCGTGAAGCCAGCGGTGAAGATCTGTTGCGTCGCCCGGAAATGACTTACGACCAACTGGTACAACTGGCACCGTTCGTTCCAGGTCTGAGCGACGAACAGGCGGCTGAGCAGGTTGAGATTCAGGTGAAGTACGAGGGTTATATCGCGCGTCAGCAGGATGAAATTGAAAAACAGCAGCGTAACGAGAATACGCTGTTACCTGCATCGCTGGATTACCGTCAGGTCAGCGGTCTGTCGAATGAAGTGATCGCGAAACTAAACGATCACAAACCGGCCTCCATCGGACAGGCATCGCGTATTTCCGGGATCACACCTGCCGCGATCTCCATTCTGCTGGTCTGGTTGAAAAAACAGGGTATGCTGCGCCGTAGCGCCTGATACTCTTCACGCAACATGTGCTGGCAGAGAGTGCGTTGCCTGTCAGCACAACAGAATTAAAGCCCGGTAAGCGTTAACGCCACCGGGTATATTTTTCAGACAGGTAATCACCGTGCTCAATAAACTTTCTCGTCTGCTCGATGAAGCAGGTATTTCGCTCACCGATCACCAGAAAAACCAGCTGGTAGCCTATGTCGAAATGCTCCACAAATGGAACAAAGCCTACAATCTGACTTCCGTACGTGACCCGAACGAGATGCTGATTCGCCATATCCTCGATAGCATCGTGGTTGCGCCGCACTTGCTGGGGGAGCGGTTTATCGATGTAGGAACGGGGCCAGGCCTGCCGGGAATCCCGTTATCTATTGTTCTTCCTGATGCACACTTCACCCTGCTGGATAGCCTGGGTAAACGCGTCCGTTTTCTGCGCCAGGTTCAGCATGAGCTTCATTTGCCGAACATCACTCCCGTACAGAGCCGCGTCGAAGATTTTCCGGCCGAGCCGCCTTTTGATGGCGTCATCAGCCGGGCATTCGCATCATTGAATGACATGGTGAACTGGTGTCAGCATCTGCCTGGAACACAAGGCAAGTTCTATGCCCTTAAGGGGTTGATTCCAAATGATGAAATTGACACGCTGCCTGCTCAGTTTTCAGTAGAATCTATCGTCAAATTAGACGTGCCTCACCTTGAGGGTGACCGACATCTCGTGGTCATTAAGGCAAACAAAATTTAATTTTTATCAAAAAATGTAGAATTCGTGCTGTTTTCTGAATGTTAAAAAACGGCGTAAAAAACAGTGATACGTTCGGTTACATTTAACGCATATTTCACTTCGTTTTTTCTAAGTTTTAACGCCGTAATTTTGCTTAACCATGAAAATAGTCAACAGCGAAAATATCAGCCTGCTAAAAATCGACGTTCGCACGTATTGATGAATGTTAAATGATTATTATAAATGTCAATGAAAGGTTTTTATTGTATACCGAGCTGTTTTAAAAAGAGTTGTCAATAATCATCTGTAATATCAAAAAGATGAAAAGGCGCAAATTCCCGATGGCAATATTTTGGCGAGCGCATAAATGTTTAATTTGTGATCTGGTGCACGCTTTAGCAACAGGTATTTCGCGTTATTCAACATTGTGTCTGATGGTTCACAGTTTCGCTAAAAGTTGAAAAATAGCCCTCGGGAAAATTATTTAAACATTTATTCACCTTTTCGCTACTTATTGTTTGAAATCACGAGGCCGCACCGTATAATTTGACCGCTTTTTGATGCTTGACTCCGGGCCTTAAAGAACGTTTTATACGACACGCGGCCTACCTCGAAGTGAGCAGGAGTTAAAAGTGATGTCTGTGTCGCTCTTGGGTCGAAATGTTGCTCGCAGGCTTCTGCTTATTCAGTTTCTGGCGGTAATAGCAAGCGGATTGCTGTTTAGCCTCAAAGACCCCTTCTGGGGCACTTCCGCCGTGTGCGGCGGTATGGCAGTCTTTCTGCCGAATATGTTGTTTATGATTTTTGCCTGGCGTCATCAGGCGCATACACCAGCCAGAGGCCGAGTGGCCTGGTCCTTCGCCTTCGGCGAAGTGTTCAAGGTGTTAGCAACATTCGTGTTGCTGGTGGTGGCGCTGGCAGTTTTAAAGGCGGTGTTTTTACCGCTGATAGTCACGTGGGTTTCGGTGCTGGTTGTTCAGATACTGGCACCCGCTGTAATTAACAACAAAGGGTAAGAGGCATCATGTCTGCAGGAGAAATCTCAACACCGCAGGAGTACATAGGCCACCATCTGAATAACCTTCAGATTGACCTTCGTACGCTTTCGCTGGTGGATCCGCATAACCCCCCGGCCACCTTCTGGACTCTCAACATTGACTCCATGTTTTTCTCGGTGGTTCTGGGTCTGTTGTTCCTGGTGATGTTCCGTAGCGTAGCCAAAAAGGCCACCAGCGGCGTCCCGGGGAAATTCCAGACCGCGATTGAGCTGGTTATTGGTTTTGTCCACGGTAGCGTGAAAGACATGTACCACGGCAAAAGCAAGCTTATCGCGCCACTGGCCCTGACGATTTTCGTCTGGGTATTCCTGATGAACCTGATGGATTTGCTGCCTATCGACCTGCTGCCGTACATTGCTGAGCATGTACTGGGTCTGCCTGCGCTGCGCGTGGTGCCGTCTGCGGACGTGAACATCACCCTGTCGATGGCGTTGGGCGTATTTATCCTGATTCTGTTCTACAGCATCAAAATGAAAGGCCTGGGTGGTTTTGCTAAAGAGCTGACACTCCAGCCGTTCAACCACCCGGTGTTTATCCCGGTCAACCTTATCCTGGAAGGTGTTAGCCTGCTGTCCAAACCGGTTTCTCTCGGTCTGCGACTGTTCGGCAACATGTATGCCGGTGAGTTGATTTTCATTCTGATTGCTGGTCTGTTGCCGTGGTGGTCACAGTGGATCCTGAATGTGCCATGGGCCATTTTCCACATCCTGATTATTACGCTGCAAGCCTTCATTTTCATGGTTCTGACGATCGTCTATCTGTCGATGGCGTCTGAAGAGCATTGATTTTTAACAACACTACTACGTTTTAACTGAAACAATCTGGAGACTGTCATGGAAAACCTGAATATGGATCTGCTGTACATGGCTGCCGCTATTATGATGGGTCTGGCGGCAATCGGTGCTGCGATCGGTATCGGCATCCTCGGGGGTAAATTCCTGGAAGGCGCAGCGCGTCAACCTGATCTGATTCCTCTTCTGCGTACTCAGTTCTTTATCGTTATGGGTCTGGTGGACGCAATCCCGATGATCGCTGTAGGTCTGGGTCTGTACGTGATGTTTGCTGTCGCGTAGTAAGGGTTGCTTTTTACAGCAAGTATTTAGAACGTTAACCAGATAAGAGGCATTGTGCTGTGAATCTAAACGCAACAATCCTCGGCCAGGCCATCGCGTTTGTCCTGTTCGTTCTGTTCTGCATGAAGTATGTATGGCCGCCATTAATGGCAGCCATTGAAAAACGTCAGAAAGAAATCGCTGACGGTTTGGCTTCTGCGGAACGAGCTAAGAAGGATTTGGACCTTGCACAGGCCAATGCGACCGACCAGCTGAAAAAAGCGAAAGCAGAAGCTCAGGTCATCATTGAGCAGGCGAACAAACGTCGCGCTCAGATCCTGGACGAAGCGAAAGCAGAAGCCGAGCAGGAACGTAACAAAATCGTGGCGCAGGCTCAGGCGGAAATTGACGCCGAGCGTAAACGTGCTCGCGAAGAGCTGCGTAAACAAGTGGCTCTGCTGGCTGTTGCCGGCGCCGAGAAGATCATCGAGCGTTCCGTGGATGAAGCTGCTAACAGCGACATCGTGAATAAACTGGTCGCTGAACTGTAAGGAGGGAGGGGCCGATGTCTGAATTTGTAACGGTAGCTCGCCCCTACGCCAAAGCAGCTTTTGACTTTGCTGTCGAACACCAGGGTGTTGATCGCTGGCAGGATATGCTGGCGTTCGCGGCCGAGGTGACGAAAAACGAACATATGGCAGAGCTTCTCTCCGGTGCTATTGCGCCGGAAACGCTTGCCGAGTCGTTTATCGCAGTCTGTGGGGAGCAACTTGACGACAACGGTCAGAACCTGATTCGGGTGATGGCTGAAAATGGTCGTCTTAAAGTGCTTCCTGATGTTCTTGAGCAGTTTGTTCAATTGCGTGCAGCCAGCGAGGCTATCGCAGAAGTCGAAGTGACCTCTGCGACCGCACTGAGTGAAGAACAGCTTTCGAAAATCAGCGCCGCGATGGAAAAACGTCTGTCACGCAAAGTTAAGCTGAATTGCAAAATCGATAAGTCTGTAATGGCAGGTGTTATCATCCGTGCGGGTGATATGGTCATTGATGGTAGCGTACGCGGCCGTCTTGAACGCCTCGCAGACGTCTTGCAGTCTTAAGGGGACTGGAGCATGCAACTGAATTCCACCGAAATCAGCGAACTGATCAAGCAGCGCATTGCTCAGTTCAGTGTTGTGAGTGAAGCTCACAACGAAGGTACTATTGTTTCTGTAAGTGACGGTGTTATCCGCATCCACGGCCTGGCCGATTGTATGCAGGGTGAGATGATTTCCCTGCCGGGTAACCGTTACGCTATCGCACTGAACCTGGAGCGCGACTCCGTGGGTGCAGTTGTGATGGGTCCGTATGCTGACCTCGCCGAAGGCATGAAGGTTAAATGTACGGGTCGTATCCTGGAAGTTCCGGTTGGTCGTGGTCTGCTGGGCCGCGTTGTGAACACTCTGGGTGCACCGATTGATGGTAAAGGTCCGCTGGAGCACGACGGCTTCTCCGCTGTTGAAGCTATCGCACCGGGCGTTATCGAACGTCAATCCGTCGATCAGCCGGTACAGACTGGTTATAAATCCGTTGACGCCATGATCCCAATCGGTCGTGGTCAGCGTGAATTGATCATCGGTGACCGTCAGACCGGTAAAACCGCTCTGGCCATCGACGCCATCATCAACCAGCGTGATTCCGGCATCAAGTGCGTCTACGTGGCCATCGGCCAGAAAGCGTCCACCATTTCTAACGTGGTACGTAAACTGGAAGAACACGGCGCGCTGGCTAACACCATCGTTGTGGTTGCAACCGCATCTGAATCTGCCGCACTGCAATACCTGGCTCCGTATGCAGGCTGCGCAATGGGTGAATACTTCCGTGACCGCGGTGAAGATGCGCTGATCATTTATGATGACCTGTCTAAACAGGCCGTTGCTTACCGTCAGATTTCCCTGCTGCTCCGTCGTCCGCCAGGACGTGAAGCATTCCCGGGCGACGTATTCTACCTCCACTCTCGTCTGCTGGAGCGTGCTGCGCGTGTTAACGCCGAATACGTTGAAGCCTTCACCAAAGGTGAAGTGACTGGGAAAACCGGCTCTCTGACCGCTCTGCCTATTATCGAAACGCAGGCGGGTGACGTTTCCGCGTTCGTTCCGACCAACGTAATTTCGATTACCGATGGTCAGATCTTCCTGGAAACCAACCTGTTTAACGCCGGTATTCGTCCTGCGGTTAACCCGGGTATCTCCGTATCCCGTGTTGGTGGCGCAGCGCAGACCAAGATCATGAAGAAACTGTCCGGTGGTATCCGTACCGCGCTGGCGCAGTATCGTGAACTGGCAGCGTTCTCCCAGTTTGCATCTGACCTTGACGATGCAACCCGTAAACAGCTTGACCACGGTCAGAAAGTGACCGAGCTGCTGAAACAGAAACAGTATGCGCCGATGTCCGTTGCGCAGCAGTCTCTGGTTCTGTTCGCAGCAGAACGTGGTTATCTGGCGGATGTAGAGCTGGCGAAAATCGGTAGCTTCGAAGCCGCTCTGCTGGCTTACGTTGACCGTGACCACGCTCCGTTGATGCAAGAGATCAACCAGTCCGGTGGCTATAACGACGAAATCGAAGGCAAGCTGAAAGGCATCCTCGATTCCTTCAAAGCAACCCAGTCCTGGTAACGTCTGGTGGCCTGCCTTAGGGCAGGCCGCAAGGCATTGAGGAGAAGCTCATGGCCGGCGCAAAAGAGATACGTAGTAAGATCGCAAGCGTCCAGAACACGCAAAAGATCACTAAAGCGATGGAAATGGTCGCCGCTTCCAAAATGCGTAAATCGCAGGATCGCATGGCGGCCAGCCGTCCTTATGCAGATACCATGCGCAAAGTGATTGGTCACCTTGCGAACGGTAATCTGGAATATAAGCACCCTTACCTGGAAGAACGCGACGTTAAGCGCGTGGGCTACCTGGTGGTGTCGACCGACCGTGGTCTGTGTGGCGGCTTGAACATTAACCTGTTCAAGAAAGTACTGGCGGATATGAAAGCATGGTCCGATAAAGGCGTTCAGAGCGACCTCGCGATGATCGGCTCGAAAGGCGTGTCTTTCTTTAATTCCGTTGGTGGCAACGTTGTCGCCCAGGTGACCGGTATGGGTGATAACCCATCTCTGTCCGAACTGATCGGCTCGGTTAAAGTGATGTTGCAGGCATACGACGAAGGTCGTCTGGATAAGCTTTATATTGTCAGCAACAAATTTATCAACACCATGTCTCAGGTTCCAACCATCACTCAACTGCTGCCATTACCGGCAGAAGAAGATGAAGAGTTGAAGCGTAAATCCTGGGATTATCTGTATGAACCTGATCCGAAGGCGCTGCTGGATACTCTCCTGCGTCGTTATGTGGAATCTCAGGTTTATCAGGGTGTTGTTGAAAACCTGGCCAGCGAGCAGGCCGCACGTATGGTGGCGATGAAAGCCGCGACCGATAATGGCGGCAGCCTGATTAAAGAGCTGCAGTTGGTTTACAACAAAGCTCGTCAGGCCAGCATTACTCAGGAACTCACCGAGATCGTCTCGGGGGCCGCCGCGGTTTAACCAGGTTTACGAATTTCGTAGAGGATTCAAGATGGCTACTGGAAAAATTATCCAGGTAATCGGCGCCGTGGTGGACGTCGAGTTCCCTCAGGATGCCGTACCACGAGTGTACGATGCACTTGAGGTAAAGAATGGTGAAGAGCGTCTGGTGCTGGAAGTTCAGCAGCAGCTCGGCGGTGGCGTTGTACGTACCATCGCAATGGGTTCTTCTGATGGTCTGCGTCGTGGTCTGGAAGTAACAGACCTGGCTCACCCGATCGAAGTCCCGGTAGGTAAAGCAACACTGGGTCGTATCATGAACGTACTGGGCGAACCAGTAGACATGAAAGGCGACATCGGTGAAGAAGAGCGTTGGGCGATCCACCGCGCAGCACCTTCCTACGAAGAGTTGTCAAACTCTCAGGAACTGCTGGAAACCGGTATCAAAGTAATCGACCTGATGTGTCCGTTCGCTAAGGGCGGTAAAGTAGGTCTGTTCGGTGGTGCGGGTGTAGGTAAAACCGTAAACATGATGGAGCTGATCCGTAACATCGCGATCGAGCACTCCGGTTACTCCGTATTTGCGGGCGTAGGTGAACGTACTCGTGAGGGTAACGACTTCTACCACGAAATGACCGACTCCAACGTTATCGACAAAGTATCCCTGGTGTATGGCCAGATGAACGAGCCGCCGGGAAACCGTCTGCGCGTTGCGCTGACCGGTCTGACCATGGCAGAGAAATTCCGTGACGAAGGTCGTGACGTACTGTTGTTCGTCGACAACATCTATCGTTACACCCTGGCCGGTACAGAAGTATCTGCACTGTTGGGTCGTATGCCTTCAGCGGTAGGTTATCAGCCGACTCTGGCGGAAGAGATGGGTGTTCTGCAAGAACGTATCACCTCCACCAAAACCGGTTCTATCACCTCCGTACAGGCGGTATACGTACCTGCGGATGACTTGACTGACCCGTCACCAGCCACCACCTTTGCTCACTTAGATGCAACCGTGGTACTGAGCCGTCAGATCGCGTCTCTGGGTATTTACCCGGCCGTTGACCCGCTGGACTCCACCAGCCGTCAGCTGGATCCTCTGGTTGTTGGTCAGGAGCACTACGACACTGCGCGTGGCGTACAGTCTATCCTGCAACGTTACCAGGAACTGAAAGACATCATCGCCATCCTGGGTATGGATGAGCTGTCAGAAGAAGACAAACTGGTGGTAGCACGTGCGCGTAAGATCCAGCGCTTCCTGTCCCAGCCGTTCTTCGTGGCAGAAGTATTTACCGGTTCTCCGGGTAAATACGTCTCCCTGAAAGACACCATCCGTGGCTTTAAAGGCATCATGGAAGGCGAATACGATCACCTGCCGGAGCAGGCGTTCTACATGGTCGGTTCCATTGACGAAGCCGTGGAAAAAGCCAAAAAACTTTAACGCCTTAATCGGAGGGTGATATGGCAATGACTTACCACCTGGACGTCGTCAGTGCAGAGCAACAAATGTTCTCTGGTCTGGTCGAGAAAATCCAGGTAACGGGTAGCGAAGGTGAGCTGGGGATTTACCCTGGTCACGCGCCGCTGCTCACCGCCATTAAGCCTGGTATGATCCGCATCGTGAAACAGCACGGTCATGAAGAGTTTATCTATCTGTCCGGCGGCATTCTTGAAGTGCAGCCTGGCAACGTGACCGTACTGGCTGATACCGCTATTCGTGGCCAGGATCTCGACGAAGCGCGAGCGCTGGAATCGAAACGTAAAGCCGAAGAGCACATTAAGAGCTCGCACGGCGACGTGGATTACGCTCAGGCGTCTGCCGAACTGGCGAAAGCTATTGCGAAACTGCGCGTTATCGAGTTGACCAAAAAAGCGATGTAACACCGGCTTAAAGTCAAAAAGCCAGTCTGATTATCAGGCTGGCTTTTTTTATGGGCAAATTCTGTACTTTTATTGGACACATGAATGTTTTGCTCAGGACTTTATTCATGGCTAAAAAAAATAGCAAAAACATTGTCCTGCTCCTGATACCCATGCAGGAAGCACCATTTTTGAATATAAAGTACCATGTAAAAGCCAAAAAAATGCCCTAAATTACGATCTGGTAAGGCAGGTTGTGCATTTTACTTTCTTGCCATTTTGCGTTGAAAAAAATGTAGAATTTTCAAGGTGAAACAGTAAAACTTCCACTCAAATTAAAGTCAGGACGCGTATGTTGAACACGAAAATGAGTGTGGTGATCCTTGCCGCTGGCAAAGGCACACGCATGTATTCCGATCTTCCGAAAGTGCTGCATACCCTTGCAGGGAAAGCGATGGTTCAGCATGTCATTGATGTGGCGAATAATCTAGGCGCCGATCATGTACACCTTGTCTATGGGCACGGCGGCGATCTGTTAAAACAAACGCTGCCTGACGAAAAACTTAACTGGGTGTTACAGGCTGAACAACTGGGCACCGGGCATGCAATGCAGCAGGCTGCGCCATTCTTCGCCGACGACGAAGATATCCTGATGCTGTATGGCGATGTGCCGCTGATATCGATCGATACCCTTACCCGTCTGCGTGAAGCGAAGCCGCAGGGTGGCATTGGTCTGCTCACCGTGAAGCTGGATGATCCAAGTGGATACGGCCGTATCACGCGTGAGAACGGTAAAGTAACCGGCATTGTTGAACATAAAGATGCGACTGAGCAGCAGCGCCAGATTCAGGAAATCAATACCGGTATTTTGATAGCTAACGGCGGCGATATGAAACGCTGGCTGAGTCAGCTCACCAATAATAATGCGCAGGGTGAATATTACATCACCGATATTATTGCTCTTGCTTATCAGGAAGGCCATGAAATCGCTGCCGTCCATCCGCAGCGCCTGAGCGAAGTGGAAGGCGTGAACAACCGCCTCCAGCTCTCCCGCCTCGAACGTGTATATCAAACTGAACAGGCTGAAAAATTACTTCTCGCAGGCGTGATGCTGCGCGACCCGGCCCGCTTCGATCTGCGTGGAACGCTGACGCATGGGCGGGATGTTGAGATTGATGCTAACGTGATTATTGAAGGTGACGTCAAACTCGGCAACCGCGTGAAAATTGGCGCAGGCTGTGTCATCAAAAATAGCGTCATTGGCGATGACTGTGAAATCAGTCCTTATAGCGTGCTGGAAGATGCCACGCTTGAAGCCGCCTGTACGATTGGCCCGTTTGCCCGCCTGCGTCCGGGGGCTGAGTTGCAGGAAGGCGCGCACGTAGGCAACTTCGTTGAGATGAAAAAAGCGCGTCTGGGTAAAGGCTCGAAAGCGGGTCATCTGACTTACCTTGGCGACGCGGAAATTGGCGACAACGTCAATATCGGCGCGGGAACCATAACCTGCAACTACGATGGCGCCAATAAACACAAGACCATTATTGGTGATGATGTGTTTGTTGGATCCGATACCCAACTGGTGGCGCCGGTGAGCGTGGGTAAAGGGGCAACCATTGCGGCAGGTACGACGGTTACTCGCAATGTCGCCGATAACGAACTGGTCTTAACCCGTGTGCCGCAGGTCCATAAAAAAGGCTGGCAGCGTCCGGTGAAGAAAAAGTAATTTTCATGCCGGAGTAATCCGGTAACAAGGGATGAGGGGATAACATAATCCCCCGCCCGACAAGCAGTACCATAAAAATAACCCCACTCTCTACAAGGCTCGGGGCGCCCGTAAAGGGCAAACAGGTCAGCGACAACGCATGGCACAATGCCATAATCAGGAAATCTAACTATGTGTGGAATTGTTGGCGCAGTTGCGCAGCGTGATATTGCTGAAATCCTTCTGGAAGGCTTACGTCGTCTGGAATACCGTGGTTATGACTCTGCCGGTCTGGCAGTGGTTGATGCAGAAGGTCATATGACCCGTCTGCGTCGTCTCGGAAAAGTACAGATGCTGGCTCAGGCTGCGGAAGAGCATCCGTTACACGGTGGTACCGGTATTGCTCACACCCGTTGGGCGACCCACGGGGAACCTTCAGAAGGCAACGCACACCCGCATGTGTCTGAACACATCGTCGTAGTACACAACGGCATTATCGAAAACCACGAACCGCTGCGCGAAGAACTGAAAGCGCGTGGCTACACTTTTGTGTCTGAGACCGATACAGAAGTGATTGCTCACTTAGTGCACTGGGAGCTGGCGAAAGGCGGTACGCTGCGTGATGCTGTGCTGCGTACTATCCCGCAACTGCGTGGCGCGTACGGCACGGTTATCATGGATTCCCGCGATCCGAGTACACTGCTGGCAGCTCGTTCTGGTAGCCCGATGGTTATCGGTCTGGGCATGGGTGAAAACTTTATCGCGTCCGATCAACTGGCTCTGTTGCCGGTAACCCGTCGCTTTATCTTCCTTGAAGAGGGGGATATCGCTGAGGTAACACGTCGCAGCGTGACGGTATTTGATAAAACGGGCGAGCTGGTTAAGCGCCAGGAGATTGAATCCAATCTGCAATATGACGCAGGCGACAAAGGCGCTTACCGTCACTATATGCAGAAAGAGATCTATGAGCAGCCGAATGCAATTAAAAACACCCTGACCGGGCGTATCAGCCACGGCGAAGTGGATTTAAGCGAGCTGGGCTCCCATGCGAATGATCTGCTGAGCAAGGTTGAGCATATTCAGATCATTGCCTGCGGTACCTCATACAACTCCGGCATGGTTTCTCGTTACTGGTTTGAATCGCTGGCCGGTGTACCCTGTGATGTGGAAATCGCCTCCGAATTCCGTTACCGCAAATCTGCCGTGCGTCGCAATAGTCTGATGATTACGCTCTCTCAGTCTGGCGAAACGGCAGATACCCTGGCGGGGCTGCGTTTGTCTAAAGAGCTGGGCTATCTGGGCTCGCTGGCTATCTGTAACGTTCCTGGCTCCTCGCTGGTACGTGAATCCGATCTGGCCATCATGACGAATGCGGGTACGGAAATTGGCGTGGCGTCCACCAAAGCCTTCACGACTCAGCTAACGGTACTGTTGATGCTGGTGGCGAAACTGAGCCGTCTGAAAGGGTTGGATGCCTCAATCGAACATAGCATTGTCCATGGCCTGCAGACGCTGCCGAGCCGCATTGAACAGATGCTGTCTCAGGATAAACGTATCGCACAACTGGCCGAGGACTTCTCTGACAAGCATCACGCGTTGTTCCTGGGGCGTGGCGATCAATACCCGATTGCCCTGGAAGGCGCGCTTAAGCTCAAAGAGATTTCCTATATCCATGCAGAGGCCTATGCCGCCGGTGAACTGAAACACGGCCCACTGGCCCTGATTGACGATGATATGCCGGTTATCGTTATTGCGCCGAACAATGAACTGTTGGAAAAATTGAAATCCAACATTGAAGAGGTTCGCGCGCGCGGCGGTGTACTGTATGTCTTTGCCGACCAGGATGCCGGGTTTGTAGGCAGCGACACTATGCATATCATTGATATGCCGCACGTTGATGAAGTTATCGCTCCTATCTTCTACACTGTTCCGTTGCAATTGCTGGCCTATCACGTGGCGCTGATTAAAGGCACCGACGTGGATCAGCCGCGTAATCTGGCAAAATCAGTCACTGTGGAATAAAGGCGTAACCACGTCATAACGCATAAAAGAGGTTGCCTGGTGGCAGCCTCTTTTTTTTCAGGATGATGATGAATCTGTTGAAACGCATTATCGGGCTTAAATTTTTGGCGCTCATCGACTACTGCGACAAGGTAGAAATGGGGATATCGGGCCGTAAACTGGCGCAATTAAAAGCGCTGGCGGAGGCCTTTCAGGAAATGCCGAAGGCTTACTACATCCGTGGGACGACATATTTCGCCAGCATATTGGTGTTGTTTTATACGTTGCTGTTGAGCTTTGCCGGTCTTGCCATTGCGTTCAGAACCGTTACCGGCGGTTGGGGCGTTATTGCAGGTCTTGTTATCTTCATTCTGCTTGTGGTGGCGTTATCAGGAGCAGAGAAAGGAAGAACATTATCCCTGAGATTATTTTTAGCCGTCTGGTTGGCGTTATGTGTTTGTAATCTATTGGTGGCAGGATGGCTGTTGTTCACCTCTTTCTCATGGCTAAGTGTCGGGTGTTGGGCCGGGAGTTTGCTTCTCTTATGGCTGACGCGGCAGGTCATGAACGGGCCAGAACTGACGAAACTAATACAGTGGCGTGCGTCACTCAGAATAGCCCAGTATCGACGTCAGGCATTGACGCAACCCAGGTGAAAATGAATTGATCTAAGGCTACTTTTTGTCGCTTTTTGCTGGGACATCTGGTTGGCATCAACTACTTTTTTAGTGTCATAAAACTAAAATCTTGCTGACATCTCACTGTCATTAATAACGTTATCTTGCTGATAAATCATACAAGATAGGGTTAATCTATGTGAAAGCCGTCATTGTCATCAAACAGTAACAATCATTGCATATAACTGTCATCAAAGTGTCCTATTTTGCTCGTCGTAGCCACTTAAACAACGATTTACGATCCTTGCAGGAGACATTATGAACGTTATGCGTACCACTGTCGCAACTGTTGTCGCCGCGACCTTTTCACTGAGTGCATTTGCAGTTAACGCCGCTGCAAGCCTGACTGGTGCGGGTGCAACTTTCCCAGCGCCGGTGTATGCCAAATGGGCCGATACTTACCAGAAAGAAACGGGTAATAAGGTTAACTACCAGGGTATCGGTTCTTCTGGTGGCGTAAAACAGATCACTGCAAACACCGTTGACTTCGGCGCTTCTGATGCTCCGCTGGCTGACGACAAACTGGCTCAGGAAGGCCTGTTCCAGTTCCCGACCGTAATCGGTGGTGTTGTCCTGGCTGTTAACCTGGAAGGTTTCAAATCTGGCGAGCTGGTGCTGGATGGCAAAACGCTGGGCGATATCTACCTGGGCAAAATCAAAAAATGGGATGATGCGGCAATTGCTAAGCTGAACCCGGGCAAAAAACTGCCTTCTCAGAATATCGCTGTCGTACGTCGCGCTGATGGTTCTGGTACATCTTTCGTATTTACCAGCTACCTGGCGAAAGTTAACGAAGAGTGGAAATCGTCTGTAGGCGCTGGCTCTACTGTTAACTGGCCGACCGGTCTGGGCGGTAAAGGTAACGACGGTATTGCTGCATTCGTACAGCGTCTGCCGGGCTCCATTGGTTATGTTGAATATGCTTACGCTAAGCAGAATAACCTGACCTACACCAAGCTGCTGTCTGCTGATGGCAAACCGGTTAGCCCGACCGAAGCAAACTTCTCCAATGCGACGAAAAACATCGACTGGAGCAAATCCTTCGCGCAGGACCTGACCAACCAGAAAGGTGCCGATGTGTGGCCGATTACGTCCACCACCTTCATCCTGGTTCACAAAGAGCAGAAAAATCCTGAGCAGGGCGCAGAAGTGCTGAAATTCTTCGACTGGGCATACAAAAACGGTGGCAAACAGGCTAATGACCTGGACTACGCTACCCTGCCTG
This sequence comes from Citrobacter sp. UYEF32, assembly GCF_040546205.1. Lineage (NCBI taxonomy): Bacteria > Pseudomonadati > Pseudomonadota > Gammaproteobacteria > Enterobacterales > Enterobacteriaceae > Citrobacter > Citrobacter sp. UYEF32. Next base: position 31,784 of record NZ_JBEPNI010000006.1, read on the forward strand.
AGAGCGTTGTTGCACAGATTCGCGCTGCATGGAAAACCAACGTGAAAGACAGCAGCGGTAAAGCGCTGTACTAATACCCGCCATACTTCGAGCCGTAGCAGTGTTGGTGTTGGCTGCAACTCGAATTAGTTAGGGTATGGCATTACGTTAGCCAGGAAGCACGATAAAATGCGCGCTTCCTGGCCCAAACTTAAAGAGTGATTTATGGCTGCAACCAAGCCGGCTTTTAGCCCCCCGGGTAAAAAAGGTGACATGATTTTCAGCGCGCTGGTAAAACTGGCTGCGCTGATTGTGCTATTGCTGCTCGGCGGCATTATCGTGTCTCTGATTTTCTCCTCCTGGCCGAGTATCCAGAAATTTGGTTTTTCCTTCTTATGGAACAAAGAGTGGGATGCGCCGAATGAGACCTTTGGTGCTCTGGTTCCGATTTACGGCACGCTGGTAACGTCTTTTATCGCGCTACTGATCGCTGTCCCGGTAAGTTTTGGTATCGCCCTCTTCCTGACGGAGCTGGCGCCTGGCTGGCTGAAACGTCCTCTTGGGATCGCGATTGAACTGCTGGCGGCGATTCCCAGTATCGTTTACGGCATGTGGGGTCTGTTTATTTTCGCCCCGCTGTTTGCCAAATATTTCCAGGAACCGGTCGGCAACGTTATGTCCGCTATCCCGTTTGTTGGCGCCCTCTTCTCTGGCCCGGCATTTGGTATTGGTATCCTGGCCGCGGGGGTTATCCTCGCCATTATGATCATTCCGTACATTGCCGCCGTTATGCGCGATGTATTCGAGCAAACCCCGGTGATGATGAAAGAGTCGGCCTACGGCATCGGCTGCACCACCTGGGAAGTTATCTGGCGTATTGTTCTGCCGTTCACCAAAAATGGTGTTATCGGCGGCATTATGTTGGGGTTGGGTCGTGCGCTGGGCGAAACCATGGCGGTGACCTTTATCATCGGTAACACCTACCAGCTCGACAGCGCATCACTCTATATGCCGGGTAACAGTATTACCTCCGCGCTGGCGAACGAATTCGCCGAAGCGGAATCCGGTCTGCACGTTGCAGCCTTGATGGAGCTGGGTCTGATCCTCTTCGTCATTACCTTTATTGTGCTGGCGATTTCTAAGTTCATGATCATGCGTCTGGCGAAAAATGAGGGGGCCCGCTAATGGCTACGCTTGAAATGCAAACCACCGCAGAGCTGGCTGAATCCCGTCGCAAGATGCAGGCTAAGCGCCGTACCAAAAACCGTATCGCCCTGACGCTCTCGATGGCGACCATGGCGTTTGGTCTGTTCTGGCTGGTCTGGATCCTCCTGTCGACCATTAGTCGTGGTTTTGATGGGATGTCTCTGGCGCTCTTTACCGAAATGACGCCGCCGCCGAACACGGCGGGTGGCGGTCTGGCGAATGCGCTGGCGGGAAGTGCGCTGCTCATCTTCTGGGCGACCGCTGTCGGTACGCCGCTGGGTATCATGGCCGGGATCTACCTGGCTGAGTACGGGCGTAAATCGATTCTGGCCGAAATTATCCGTTTTATTAACGATATTCTGCTTTCCGCACCGTCTATTGTTGTTGGCCTGTTCGTTTACACCATTGTGGTGGCGCAGATGCAACACTTCTCTGGCTGGGCAGGCGTGATTGCGCTGGCGCTGCTGCAGGTGCCCATCGTGATTCGTACCACAGAGAACATGCTGAAACTGGTGCCGGATAGCCTGCGTGAAGCGGCATACGCGCTGGGGACGCCGAAGTGGAAGATGATTTCCGCTATTACCGTGAAAGCTTCTGTCTCCGGGATCATGACCGGCGTGCTGCTGGCGGTTGCGCGTATCGCGGGTGAAACCGCACCGCTGCTGTTTACCGCGTTGTCGAACCAGTTCTGGAGCACGGACATGATGAGGCCGATTGCAAACTTGCCGGTCACCATCTTTAAGTTTGCGATGAGCCCGTTTGCTGAATGGCAGCAACTGGCCTGGGCCGGTGTTCTGATTATTACGCTGTGTGTGCTGCTACTGAACATTCTGGCGCGTGTCATTTTCGCGGCGAAGAAACACTAATTTTTGCGGCGCGGTGAAACGCGGTGCCGAGTGAGGAAAGAGATAAATGAGTATGGTTGATACAACGCCGGGCAAAATTCAGGTTCGCGATTTGAACTTCTATTACGGCAAATTCCATGCCCTGAAAAACATCAGCCTGGACATTGCTAAAAACCAGGTAACGGCGTTTATCGGGCCGTCAGGCTGCGGTAAGTCCACGCTGCTGCGTACATTCAATAAAATGTTTGAACTGTACCCGGAGCAACGCGCAGAAGGCGAAATCCTGCTGGATGGGGATAACATCCTCACCAATACCCAGGATATCGCCCTGCTGCGCGCAAAGGTTGGGATGGTTTTCCAGAAGCCAACGCCGTTCCCGATGTCGATTTACGACAACATCGCCTTCGGTGTGCGTCTGTTTGAAAAGCTGTCTCGTGCCGATATGGACGAACGTGTGCAGTGGGCCTTGACCAAGGCCGCATTATGGAATGAAACCAAGGATAAATTGCACCAGAGCGGGTACTCTCTTTCCGGTGGTCAGCAGCAGCGTCTGTGTATCGCCCGTGGGATTGCGATCCGTCCGGAAGTCTTACTGCTGGATGAACCTTGCTCGGCGCTCGACCCCATTTCGACTGGTCGTATCGAAGAATTGATCACCGAGTTGAAGCAGGATTACACCGTCGTCATCGTGACCCACAACATGCAGCAGGCTGCGCGTTGTTCCGATCACACGGCGTTTATGTATCTCGGCGAATTGATTGAGTTCAGCAACACGGATGATCTGTTCACCAAGCCGAAGAAAAAGCAAACCGAAGATTATATTACTGGCCGCTACGGTTGATTTGCCATACTGCTTTCAGGCTCTAACTGTGTTGGCTGCCTTTGTTCACCCCGGTCGTGCCATATGATGCGCCCCGGGGATTCGCTCAGTTGCCGCCTTGTTATAGCCCAAAAATAGTTGGGCATCAGGAGACACCATGGACAACCTCAATCTTAACAAACATATTTCCGGCCAGTTTAACGCCGAGCTGGAAAGTATCCGCACTCAGGTGATGACCATGGGTGGGATGGTAGAGCAACAACTTTCTGACGCGATCACTGCGATGCATAACCAGGACAGCGAGCTGGCTCAGCGCGTTGTTGAGGGTGATAAGCAGGTGAACATGATGGAAGTCGCTATCGACGAAGCCTGTGTGCGTATTATTGCCAAGCGCCAGCCGACCGCCAGCGACCTGCGTCTGGTGATGGCGATTATCAAAACGATCGCTGAGCTGGAACGTATTGGCGATGTTGCCGATAAAATCTGCCGCACAGCGCTGGAGAAATTCTCCTCGCAGCACCAGCCGCTGCTGGTAAGCCTGGAATCTCTGGGGCGCCATACCGTGCAGATGCTGCACGACGTACTGGATGCTTTCGCGCGTATGGATATTGACGAAGCGGTACGTATCTACCGTGAAGACAAGAAAGTGGATCAGGAATATGAAGGTATCGTGCGCCAACTGATGACCTACATGATGGAAGATCCGCGCACCATTCCAAGCGTGTTAACCGCGCTGTTCTGCGCCCGTTCCATTGAGCGTATCGGCGACCGTTGCCAGAATATTTGCGAATACATTTTCTATTTTGTTAAAGGCCAGGATTTCCGTCATGTTGGCGGTGATGAACTGGATAAACTGCTCGCCGGAAAAGACCCGAAAGAGTGATTTCCGCGCTCAGCAAATAAAAACGCCAGCGACATATCTGCTGGCGTTTTTTTGCTGATTTGCAGGAGAGTGTCAGATGCAAAGCACTGTTTATTTATAACCCCCACAGGCCTTCCCATTTCTTTCTCCTGAAAACCCACCGTTCTGATTCTGGAATAAATTAATGACGTTTCTGTATCAGGCCCGGTACCGGAATCTGGCCCATAAAAATGTACCGCTGCTGAAATGGTGAACTAAAAACCCGTGGTTAATCACAGTTTATTATTTTGCGCATTGCCGGTGGGTTAAAAATCGCTATGTTGTGGGCTGAAACTGGATTGCTACCGCTTTGCGGGCTAAACCTGACATCTCCCTTCTGGAGGTGCCAGGTTTTTTGTTTTTAGGGCTGAGTAAAAAAACAGCCAGCCGCAAAGATGTGTCCAGTACAGGATTGTTACTGCTTTCGACAGGCAAAACCTGAACTCACACCCGATTCATCTCGGGTGGGTTCAGGTTTTTTTTTATCCAAAAAATGGTTGGATGGAAACCATGAAAAAAACAATACCCTTAATTCTGGCATCATCATTTTTATACTCAGTTACCCCTGCGATGGCCGCAACCGGAAATATGACCATCGAACAGCGCCTTGCGGCGCTGGAGAAAGATCTCAGCGAAACAAAAAAGGAATTACAGCGCTACAAGGACGAAGAGAAGAATAAGCAGGCGGTTTACTTTGCACAGACCGCTTCTGCGCCTGCGCCCGCATCTGCGACGGCAAGTACAGCGAAAACGACACCGGCCCCTGCTGCTGTGCTGGTTCAGACAGCGCCAGCGCCGGGTGCTCAGCCGTCTAAAACTGAAGATGTTTCATCCATGTCGATGAAAGATCTCAGTAAGTTCGTCAAAGACGAAATTGGCTTTAGTTACAACGGTTATTTTCGCTCGGGATGGGCGACCACCACGAACGGATCGCCCAAATCCTGGGCTATCGGCTCGTTGGGGCGTTTTGGCAACGAATACACCAGTTGGTTTGATTTGCAGTTCTCCCAGCGTGTCTATAACGAAAATGGTAAGAGCGCGAAAGCTGTCGTCATGCTCGATGGTAACGTTGGGCAGTCCTATTCTGCTGGCTGGTTTGGCGACAACAGCACCAATGAAAACTACCTGCAGTTCTCTGATATCTACCTGACCACCACCGGTTTCCTGCCGTTCGCCCCGGAAGCGGATATGTGGGTGGGTAAGCACCAGCTTCCCAAATATGAAGTACAGATGCTCGACTGGAAAACGCAGCGTACTGATGCCTCCGGCGGCGTTGGGATTGAAAACATGAAGCTTGGCAGCGGTAAGCTTGATATCGCGCTGCTGCGTGAAGACATTGATCAATACGACCGCTCACTGAGTCACTCACAGAAACTCAACACCAACACCGTTGATGTCCGCTATAAAGCCATTCCGTTGTGGGATAAAGCAGAACTGATGGTCAATGGTCGTTACGCGATGGCGAACTCGACGGATACGCAGAAAGAGAACGTGAACGACAACGGGTATTACAAATGGAAAGACACCTGGATGTTTGGCACGGCGTTAACGCAGAAATTTAAAAACGGCGGTTATAACGAATTTAGCTTCCTGATGGCCAATAACTCACTGGCAAGCAGCTTTGCCCGTTACAGCGGTTCCAGCCCGTACATCGCGTTCAATGGTCGTTACTATGGCGATCACACCAACGGTACGGCGATTCGTCTGGTCTCGCAGGGCGAAACCTATTTGCGTGACGATGTGATCGTGGCCAATGCGCTGGTCTATTCACGAGGCGAAGATGTCTATAGCTATGAGACTGGCGCTCACAGTGACTTCACCAGCTATCGTGCGGTGGTACGTCCGGCGTATATCTGGGACAAATACAACCAGACGGGCGTAGAACTGGCGTATTTCAACCAGCAGAACAAAAATCAATACGGCGCGAAGTTCAAAGAGGCAGGGTATAAAACCACGCTTTACCATACGCTTAAGGTCAACACCAGTATGCTGACATCCCGCCCGGAAATTCGTTTTTATGGTACCTACATCCATGCGCTGGATAACGAACTGGATAATTTCAGCTTCGCTGATGAGAAAAATAACCAGTTTGCCGCAGGCGTTCAGGCTGAGGTCTGGTGGTAATGCCCGCTTAATAACTCTGCATGAACGACAAAAAAATACGAGGGATTTGATATGAAAAGAAACATCGCCTGTCTGACACTCGCCATCACCGCACTGCTTGGCAGCGCGGCTATTCCCGCCATTGCGGCCCCTTTTCCGGCAACCCCGGATTTGTCGGTGCCGGTCAGCCAGTATGTGACTCAGGTGAATGCCGATAAAAGCATTACCTTTCGCCTGTTTGCGCCAGCAGCAAAACGGGTGTCGGTGGTTACCGGTTCCACCCCGGACAGCTTTGTCTCCCATGATATGAGCAAAGATGAGAGCGGCGTCTGGTCCTGGAAAAGCGAATCTCTGGCGCCGAATCTGTACGAATATTACTTTGATGTGGATGGTTTCCGTTCGGTAGACACGGGAAGCCGTTTTCAGAAACCGCAGCGTCAGGTTAACACCAGCCTGATCCTGGTTCCGGGAAGTATTCTCGACGATCGCGCCGTACCGCATGGCGATCTCTTGACGGTGACTTATCACTCGAAAGCGTTGAGCTCAGAGCGTCGCGTCTATATCTGGACACCGCCAGGCTATAACGGCAAAGGCGAGCCGCTGCCAGTCCTCTATTTCTATCATGGTTTTGGTGATACCGGTCTTTCGGCTATCGATCAGGGGCGCCTGCCGCAGATCATGGACAACCTGCTGGCCGAAGGGAAAATCAAACCAATGCTGGTGGTCGTGCCGGATACGGAAACCGACATCACGCAGGCGATTGCGGAAAACTATCCGCCGAAAGAGCGTCGCAAAACTTTCTATCCGCTGAATGCTAAAGCGGCCGATCGCGAACTGATGCATGACATCATCCCGATGGTCGATGCGCGGTTTAACGTGCGCAAAGATGCAAGCGGGCGCGCGCTGGCCGGGTTATCGCAGGGCGGTTATCAGGCGCTGGTCTCAGGGATGAACCATCTTGATAGCTTTGGCTGGCTGGCAACCTTGAGTGGCGTAACGACCACAACCGTTCCGGATGCGGGTGTTACCGCTCAGCTTAACAAGCCTCAGGAGATCAACAAGCAACTGCATAACTTCACGGTGGTGGTCGGTGAAAAAGATTCCGTCACGGGCAAAGACATTGCCGGTCTGAAAAGCGATCTTGAGAAGCAAGGCATTAAATTCGACTACAAGATGTACCCGGGTCTGAACCACGAAATGGATGTCTGGCGTCCGGCGTATGCCGAGTTTGTCCAGAAACTGTTTAAGTAATGCATTACGCCTCTCCTGTTAGGGAGAGGCGTTTACCGTTAGCGCGTAATGTTCCAGCCGCGCGCTTTCCACAATGCCGGGAGCTGCGACAGCTCGGTGAACGTGGTCACCTGCGGATGGTCGATCGGTTTGTTATGCGGATCGGCACAGAAATAAAAGACTTCCATGCCTGCAGCAATACCCGACTGTGCGCCCGCCACCGAATCATCAATCAGAATGCAGCGCGTTGTATTCACATTCAGCGCTTTTGCCGCATGGAACATCAGTTCCGGGTCGGGCTTCCAGCGTTGAATATCGTAGCCGCTGAACAGCAGATTCGGGAAATGGTGCAGAAGACCGGTTTTGCCAAGTGAATGCTCCATTTTGCTTACCGGGCCGTTAGAGACCACACAGACAGGCACGGTGACTGCATCAAGCAGCTCTTTCGCCCCCGGAATGATTTCCAGCTCGGAATCAAACAGCCGCGCCACTTCGCTGCGAAATACTGGCTCCAGTTTGGTTTTGTCCAGCGTCACGCCGTGTTCTTCGCCTGTCACCTCGATTATCTCGTAGAGTTTCATGCCTTTGAAACGTTTGAACACCTCTTCAAGATCGAGCGTGATGCCAAATTCTTTAAACATATGCACATATGCGCGCGAACAGATGACTTCACTGTCTACCAGGGTGCCGTCACAGTCGAAAAATACTGCTTCAATTTGGGACATGCCGTTTCCTGTATATTGCAAGTTTATCGTTTACTTAAGGCAGATTACCCCACGCAATCGTTGCCGTATAAGCAAATTCAATGAAAAAAAGTGTGTGATAACCGTCAACATTGTCTCATTTTGGTATAGGATAGCGACGAATTTTCCCTCCTTGTTCGGAAATTGATAATGAGCCAACAACACACTACCCAGGCGTCGAGCCAAGGGTTGCTTGAGCGCGTGTTTAAACTGCGTGAACATGGCACGTCGGCACGCACCGAAGTGATCGCCGGTTTCACCACGTTTTTGACGATGGTCTACATCGTTTTTGTTAACCCGCAGATTTTGGGTGTCGCCGGGATGGACACCAGTGCGGTCTTCGTCACCACCTGTCTGATTGCCGCGTTCGGCAGTATCCTGATGGGTCTGTTTGCTAACCTGCCGGTTGCACTGGCACCCGCGATGGGCCTGAACGCCTTCTTCGCGTTCGTGGTGGTGGGCGCGATGGGGCTCTCCTGGCAAATTGGGATGGGCGCGATTTTCTGGGGTGCGGTAGGTCTGCTGTTGCTGACTATTTTCCGCGTTCGTTACTGGATGATTGCCAATATCCCGGTGAGCCTGCGTGTGGGCATCACCAGCGGTATTGGTCTGTTTATCGGTATGATGGGCCTGAAAAACGCCGGTGTGATTGTGCCGAACAAAGATACGCTGGTGGCCATTGGTAACCTGACGTCTCACAGCGTCCTGCTGGGTGTTCTGGGCTTCTTTATTATTGCTGTTCTGGCTTCCCGCAATATTCATGCTGCGGTACTGATTTCTATCGTCGTGACCACTCTGCTGGGCTGGATGATGGGCGATGTGCAGTATCACGGGATTATTTCCGCGCCGCCGAGCGTGGCGAGCGTAGTGGGTAATGTTGATCTGGCCGGGTCGTTCAACATTGGCCTGGCAGGCGTTATCTTCTCCTTTATGCTGGTTAACCTCTTTGACTCCTCCGGTACCCTGCTTGGTGTGACCGACAAAGCGGGTCTGGTTGATGAGAACGGTAAATTCCCGCGCATGAAGCAGGCGCTGTATGTCGACAGTATCTCTTCCGTGGCGGGTTCGTTCATCGGTACCTCTTCGGTGACCGCGTATATCGAATCCTCATCCGGTGTCTCTGTTGGTGGCCGCACAGGTCTGACTGCTGTTGTCGTCGGCATCCTGTTCCTGCTGGTTATCTTCCTGTCGCCGCTGGCCGGAATGGTTCCTGCTTACGCTGCTGCGGGCGCGCTGATTTATGTTGGCGTTCTGATGACATCCAGCCTTTCTCGCGTGAAGTGGGATGATCTGACCGAAGCGGTTCCGGCGTTTATTACTGCCGTGATGATGCCGTTCAGCTTCTCAATTACCGAAGGGATCGCGCTGGGCTTTATCTCTTACTGTGTGATGAAGCTGTTCACTGGGCGCCTGCGTGACCTCAGCCCTTGTGTGGTTGTGGTTGCGGTGCTCTTCGTGCTGAAAATCGTCTTTATCGACGCCAAATAAGCAGTAAGCCCTTTTCGAAGAAAAGGGCTTTAGTGTTTGCTCCCTCTCCCCGTGGGAGAGGGCCTGGGTGAGGGTATCAGCCCGCACTTCGCTTACGCTTTTACCCGCTGAATATAGTCGCCAAAGGCCGTCAACTGCCCGGTCAGATGATCGAGCGTGCTTTGATCCACCACTTCTCCCGTTTGCTGATCGACTTTGCTTTGAATCACGCCGCCCATAAATTCTGGTTTGTTCATTACCATGGCATCAAGGAAGACCAGGATTTGCCGCAGGTGATACTGGCAACGCGCGCCGCCAATCGCGCCCATTGAACTGGTCTGGATAAGCACCGGTTTACCGGACAGCGGCTGTTCAGGAAGACGTGAGAGCCAGTCAATGGCGTTTTTCAGCCCACCGGGTACGGAATAGTTATATTCCGGGGTCACAATGACCACACCATCCGCTTCGCGAATCTGTTGTGCAATCTCTTCGATACGGGCGGGAAAACCCTCTTCCTGCTGCAAATCGGCGTCATACAGCGGAATGTCACCGATGGACGGCAAAGGTAAGACTGCCATGCCCGCCGGGGCCAGTTTGGGTAGCGTCCGCGCAACCATCGCGTTAAACGATCCTTTACGCAAACTACCCAGTAACGTCACAACGTTAAGTGATGCAGACATAATGACTCCTTGCGATCGGGTCAGTTAATAATAAGGGCTTTTTCTGCTGGCAAACTGGTGAAGCGCATCAGGCGGGAGAGGGGATCGTTCGCGCGTGTCTGCACGTCTGGCAGAAAGCGCCACCCATTTTTGCTGTCAAACTCCCAGATCTTGAGGCTCTCGATGGCCGGCGTCACCGCAACCGACCAGATCAAGACATCCTCAGCATCACATAAAACTTCGACCTGAGCCAGTTGGGGAACGCGCAGTCGTCCGGCGCCAGGTAGCAGTTGCAACATGCCGGGGGAATCCTGCATTTGATTGAGAAGCTTAAGCACGCTTTGTCTCAGGGTTGAGAGCTGCGCCTGTGCTTCGTTGGGATCGTTCTGGTTGTTGATCCAGAGCTGTTCGTTGCTGCTGAACTGCCAGGATTTTTGTGCATGGGGACTGTGAAAACTGCGGGTGGCGCGCTGTAACTCCATGTCCAGACCACACTCGCCTTCGGTAGTGATCGCCACGCCAACCATATTTCCGGCGTATGCCAGAGAGAAATGTGGCAGGCCAGGATCGGAAAATTTCGGGCGTCCGCTGGATTCAATTATGATGTCCGGGAGTTCGCTGATGCCATAAAGCATAAACATCATTTCAGCGAGCAGTGCCCGTGAAGCCAGATAACGCGACTGCTGGTGTTCAGGAAGTTGCCGGGCGCTGTTATGACAGGCCTGGGAGAGCCGCGTTGAAACTAAACATCCCTCTGAGAGGATCCCTCGTGCAAAATGCGTTGCCATTTTCCCTCCGTGATAATGGTCTGATGCAGGAAACGATAATCAACATTATCGCGCATACCGCATAGGTTTTAATGCGGAAAAACGCTGATGAAAAGGCCAATCAGGCCACATTTACAATAAATTTAGTCAATATGTGCCCATCTACATATTTCCTGCACAATTCATTCAATCGGCAGCACGCGTGTCCAGTTGTAATTCACCTGAGCCAGTTTCAAAGTGCCTTCTACGCTGCCGTAGCGTTGCTGGCGATTTGCGAGGTAAAAGTGCCGTAATGATGGGGGCAGGTATTGTGCCTGATAACGTAATAGCGTTGTGTGCCAGAATGGCGGTGGTAGTGGGGTATGCGCATGGCGGTCAATCAGATGATTGCGCCAGGGGGAGGCCAGTAGCGCTTCGCAAAATTGCTGGCGTGCCTGTTGGCTTTTTTCATCAGGAATACCAGCCAGCAAAATCTGACCCGGTAGCGCAACCAGCCGCAGCTCATTTATGTGAACGGTATGTTGCCGCCAGCGCTGCCAGAGCGTCAGTAAAGAGGCCATATTCTCAGGCGGCTCTGCGGCGCTATAAAGCGGCAGCGTGATCGGGAGAAAGGTAAAGTGCAGGCCGTCGGCAGGCATGACATCGGCCAGCGCATCATCGCTCACCCGTATCGCAAGCTGCTGGCGCAGCGAGGCGATGGCAGTGGGTAGGGAGGGTTGAATCCCGCTCGCCAGCGCCAGTTTGTGCGGGTCGTAATAAGCTTGTTGCATGATCTCGCCGCAATCAGGCGCCTTCTGCCAGGCGACCAGCGTGCGTTCACTGGTCGCTTCGTAGATGGCGGACAGGGCATCGGCCGTCTGGCTCATTTACCGATACAGAAGCTGGAGAAAATACGGCCCAGCAGATCGTCGGAGGTAAACTCACCGGTGATCTCACTCAATGCCTGCTGTGCCAGTCTCAGCTCTTCTGCCAGCAGTTCACCTGCCCAGGCACCCAGTAGCTGCGCTTTACCCTGTTCAAGGTGACTGGCGGCGTCTGAGAGCGCCTGCAGATGGCGACGACGTGCCAGGAAGCCGCCTTCCATATTGGTATCAAAGCCCATGCTCTGCTTGAGATGATTACGCAACTCATCCACGCCTTCGCCAGTACGTGCCGACAGGCGGATAAGTGAGTGACCATTTACATCGCTGATGCCCGGCGTTTCACCGGTCACATCCGCTTTGTTACGCACCACGGTAATGGGCAATTTGGCGGGCAGACGTGCAATAAAGTCCGGCCAGATATCCGCCGGGTCAACGGCGCTGGTGGTAGTGCCATCCACCATAAACAGTACGCGGTCTGCCTGTTCAATCTCCTGCCAGGCACGTTCAATGCCGATACGCTCAACTTCGTCGCTGGCATCGCGCAGCCCGGCGGTGTCGATGATGTGCAGCGGCATACCATCAATGTGGATATGCTCACGCAGCACGTCGCGGGTAGTGCCGGCGATGTCGGTCACGATCGCCGCCTCACGGCCTGCCAGTGCGTTCAGCAGGCTCGATTTCCCGGCGTTTGGACGGCCAGCAATCACTACCTTCATCCCTTCGCGTAGCAGGCTGCCCTGGCGCGCTTCGGCGCGCACGGCATCCAGATCGCCCATCACGCTGTTAAGCTGAGCTTCAATTTTGCCGTCAGACAGGAAGTCGATTTCCTCATCCGGGAAATCAATGGCCGCTTCCACGTAGATACGCAGGTGAGTGAGTGCTTCCACAAGGTGATTAATGCGTGCGGAAAACGCCCCCTGCAGCGAGTTCAGCGCCGAGCGTGCCGCCTGTTCTGAACTGGCGTCAATCAGATCGGCAATGGCTTCCGCCTGGGCTAAATCGAGCTTGTCATTGAGGAAGGCTCGTTCGGAGAACTCTCCCGGTTTCGCAATGCGTACGCCCGGAAGTGTCAGAATACGTTTGAGCAGCAGATCGAGGATCACCGGGCCGCCGTGGCCCTGCAGTTCCAGCACGTCTTCGCCAGTGAATGAATTCGGGCCTGGAAACCACAGCGCAATGCCCTGATCTAACGCGGTACCGTCGGCATCCCTAAACGGCAGATAGTCGGCGTAGCGCGGTTTTGGCAGCTTACCCAGCACGGCTTGCGCGACATCACGCGCGTTGAGGCCGGAAATACGCAGGATACCAACGCCACCGCGTCCCGGTGGGGTAGCCTGGGCGACGATCGTGTCGTTATGGCTCATGATATGTCTCATTGAATCCCAATAAAAAGGGCGGTCATGAGACCGCCCTGTCATTACTATTCTGATTACCAGGTGGCGCTACGCTTACCCGGCCTTCACCGAATCAGGAGCTTTTCTTCTCGCGGCTATGCAGCCCACGTTTCTCCAGACCACGGTAAATCAACTGCTGCTGAATAATGGTCACCAGGTTGCTGACGATATAGTACAGCACCAGACCTGACGGGAACCACAGGAAGAACACCGTGAAGATGACCGGCATAAAGGTCATGATCTTCTGCTGCATCGGGTCGGCCACGGTGGTCGGAGACATCTTCTGAATGAAGAACATCGTCACGCCCATCAGGATCGGCAGGATGTAGTACGGGTCTTGTGCAGACAGGTCATGGATCCACAGGGCGAACGGCGCATGGCGCAGTTCAACGGAACCCATCAGCATGTAATACAGCGCAAGGAAGATTGGCATCTGGATAACCAGCGGGAAGCAACCACCCAGCGGGTTAACTTTCTCTGCTTTGTACAGCGCCATCATTTCCTGGCTCTGACGCTGCTTGTCATCGCCCAGACGCTCACGCATTGCCGCAATCTTCGGCTGCAGCATACGCATTTTCGCCATGGAGGTGTACTGCGCTTTAGTCAGCGGGTACATGATGCCACGAACGATAAAGGTAATTGCGATGATGGAGAAGCCCCAGTTACCCAGGAAGCTGTGGATCCATTTCAGCAGTTTGAACAGCGGCTGAGAGATAAACCACAGCCAGCCGTAATCCACTGTCAGATCCAGGTGCGGCGCAACGGCAGCCATTTTATCCTGAATTTCCGGGCCGACCCACAGGGTGCTGCCCAGCGTACTGGTTTGACCCGGCTGAACCAGAACCGGTTCAGATTTATAACCGATAGCGGCAATACCGTTGCCCAGGTTCGCCGTGTAGAAGTTATTGGTGCCTTCGTTACGCGGAACCCATGCGGTAGCGAAATACTGCTGCAGCATGGAGACCCAACCGCCTTTTGCGCTGACGTTCAGGTTTTCGTTATCGGCGATGGTGTCAAATTTGTATTTTTCATACTTCGCGTCCGGCGTGGAGTACGCAGCGCCGCGGAAAGTATGCAATGCAAAGTTGCTGCTGCCGGTGTCGCGGTGCGACGGCAGATTGATGGACTGTTTCAACTGACCAAAGGTAGCCACTTCCAGCGGTTTCTCGCCGGCGTTCTGCACGTTGTAACCTACGTTCACCGCATATTCACCGCGTTTCAGGGTGAAGGTTTTGGTGAAGGTGTTACCAGCAGCATCGGTATAGGTCAGCGGAATGGCCAGTTCGTTCTGGCCATCAGCCAGCACAAACGCATCTTTTTCGCTGTTGTACAGAGGACGTGGGCCGTTCGCCGGATTATCCGGGCCGTCGCGACCGGTCAGACCGCTCTGCGCCTGATAGATAAACTGCGGGGTCGTTTCCAGTAACTGGAACGGCTCGCTGGAACCCAGCTCTTTCGGATAACCCAAAAGCTGTGCCTGCTCGACATCACCACCACGAGTGTTGATAGTCAATTCCAGCACGTCGGTTTTAACCGTAATCAGTTTCCCCTGGCCACTGGCTGGTACGCCCTGGTCGGCTGCGCTACCCGCTGCGGTGGTCGTAGTCTGCGTGGTCTGCTGCTGAGGCTGAGGATTTTTATCCTGCTCCCAGGCTTGCCAGATCATGAAAGACACGAACAACAAAGCGATGACAAAAAGATTGCGTTGCGAATCCATCGTTAGTGTTCTCTGGTATTAAAGGGTCCTGGCGGGACGGGGTCGTCTCCACCCGGGTGTAAAGGGTGGCATTTTAATACGCGTTTCACTGTCAACCAACTGCCTTTTATCACTCCAAACCTGCGCAATGCCTCAATTCCATAGCGAGAGCATGACGGGTTGAAACGGCAACGCGGCCCGAGTAGCGGACTAATCAGGATTTGATAGACCCGAATCAGGCCTATCAGGAGCCGAGTGCCAGGCGACAATGGCGGCGCCATAATTTTTCCAACGCTTCCGAAAGAGCACGGTTATCGAGGTCAGCAACCCCCTTTTTCGCCACTACCACGAAATCCATTGCGGGAAGTTCATGTTGACGCAAACGAAAACTTTCACGCGTCAGACGTTTAATCCGATTGCGTTCATGTGCGCGTTTGACGTTTTTCTTAGCGACGGTAAGACCGATACGGGGATGCCCCAGCGAATTCAGGCGGCCGAGGATGGTGATTTGCGGCGTGCCAGCCCGTTGTGGCTGCTGGAAGACGAAAGTGAAATGACTGGGAGTTAACAAACGTAACTCCCTGGGAAATGCGAGCTTAACCACTCAGGGTTAGCTTTATTACTTGGAAACGGTCAGACGTGCGCGGCCTTTAGCGCGACGACGAGCCAGAACCTGGCGACCATTTTTAGTAGCCATACGAGCACGGAAGCCGTGAGAACGGTTGCGCTTCAGTACGGACGGTTGAAAAGTGCGTTTCATGGCGATTTCTACCTAAACTTGAATAAATTCAATGGCTTTTTTGGATACCCGAACGAATATCGTACGACGGACGCCGAAGCCATGGGTGATTAAAGAGGCCGGATTGTAATAATTGTACACTCCGGAGTCAATTCTCTTTCCTTATAACACGCTTATTTTTGCACAGTTTCGCGTAAAAAATAAGCAGTGCTCGACGACTAAAAACGAGCAAAGCACGCCGGGTGGTGGATTATACGGCCTGGCGGGCAAAGCGCAAGGATCCGCCTGGATCTTCATTAGATCGATTAAGCAGGAAATTGGCATTACTCATTAAATTTTCCAATATGCGGCCTAAATCGTCCCGCACTGCACCTGGGATCGATTACACTTACCCGATTCCGAATCCCCCTGTGGATAAATCGTGAAGAATCTGTGATAAACAGAAGATCTCTGACGCAGTTTAGGCTATGATCCGCGGTCCCGATCGCGATCCGTGGATCGTGAACAGGGCAAAGTACACTTTCCTCAACGGTGCAATGATGCAGCCAGAAGGAAGCGTGTAAAACCGCAGATAGCGGTTCGCACGTCACCCTCGTTGGGTCTGATCGACGTGTGTCAACAATCATTAATGTTTCTGCCTTTTATTTATCGATTTTTGTTCGAGTGGAGTCCGCCGTGTCACTTTCGCTTTGGCAGCAGTGTCTTGCCCGATTGCAGGATGAGTTACCAGCCACAGAATTCAGCATGTGGATCCGCCCGTTGCAGGCGGAACTGAGCGATAACACGCTGGCTTTGTATGCGCCAAACCGTTTTGTGCTCGATTGGGTAAGAGACAAGTATCTCAATAATATCAATGGGCTGCTGAACGATTTCTGCGGTGCGGACGCCCCGCAACTGCGCTTTGAGGTCGGTACGAAGCCCGTCACGCAGGTCCACAGAGAACCTGCTCATATCGCCGCGCCAGTACAGACGACTCACGTTCAGCCGCAGCGCGCTGCGCCGGCAGTGCGCCCTGGCTGGGACAACGTTCCCGCACCGGCGGAACCGACCTACCGCTCCAACGTTAACCTTAAACACACCTTTGATAACTTCGTCGAAGGTAAGTCGAACCAGCTTGCGCGCGCGGCGGCGCGTCAAGTGGCGGATAACCCAGGCGGCGCCTACAATCCACTATTCCTTTATGGTGGAACGGGTTTGGGTAAAACTCACCTGTTGCACGCGGTGGGTAATGGCATCATGGCGCGTAAACCCAATGCCAAAGTGGTGTATATGCACTCCGAGCGTTTTGTCCAGGACATGGTAAAAGCCCTGCAAAACAATGCGATCGAAGAGTTTAAACGCTACTACCGATCCGTTGACGCATTGCTTATCGATGACATCCAGTTCTTTGCCAATAAAGAACGATCGCAGGAAGAGTTTTTCCACACGTTTAACGCGCTGCTGGAAGGGAATCAACAGATCATCCTGACGTCGGATCGTTATCCTAAAGAGATCAATGGCGTTGAAGATCGTCTGAAATCCCGCTTCGGTTGGGGGCTTACGGTCGCGATCGAGCCGCCTGAACTGGAAACCCGCGTTGCGATCCTGATGAAAAAGGCCGACGAGAATGACATTCGTCTGCCGGGTGAAGTGGCCTTCTTTATTGCCAAGCGTTTACGCTCTAACGTGCGTGAACTGGAAGGGGCACTGAACCGCGTTATTGCCAATGCCAACTTTACGGGCCGGGCGATTACTATTGATTTCGTGCGTGAAGCGCTGCGTGATTTGCTGGCGCTGCAGGAAAAACTGGTCACCATCGACAATATTCAGAAGACGGTGGCAGAGTATTACAAGATTAAGGTCGCGGACCTGCTGTCGAAGCGTCGCTCCCGTTCAGTCGCGCGTCCGCGCCAGATGGCGATGGCGCTGGCGAAAGAGCTCACCAACCACAGTCTGCCGGAAATTGGCGATGCGTTTGGTGGCCGTGACCATACTACCGTGCTACACGCCTGCCGCAAGATTGAGCAGTTGCGTGAAGAGAGCCACGATATCAAAGAAGATTTTTCCAATTTAATCAGAACATTATCGTCGTGACGCTATGAAATTTACCGTTGAACGTGAACACCTTTTAAAGCCGCTGCAACAAGTTAGCGGCCCGCTGGGCGGTCGCCCGACGTTGCCCATTCTCGGTAATCTGCTGCTTCAGGTTGCAGACGGTACGCTTTCGCTGACCGGTACCGATCTTGAAATGGAAATGGTGGCCCGTGTTGCGCTCGTCCAGCCGCATGAGCCCGGCGCGACTACCGTCCCGGCGCGGAAATTCTTTGATATCTGCCGTGGTTTGCCGGAAGGCGCGGAAATCGCCGTCCAGCTCGAAGGCGAGCGTATGCTGGTGCGTTCTGGTCGCAGCCGCTTCTCCCTTTCCACGCTACCTGCCGCCGATTTCCCGAATCTGGATGACTGGCAAAGCGAGGTGGAGTTCACTCTGCCGCAGGCCACGATGAAACGTCTGATTGAAGCCACCCAGTTCTCAATGGCGCATCAGGATGTGCGTTACTACTTAAACGGCATGCTGTTTGAGACCGAAGGTGAAGAGCTGCGTACCGTGGCAACGGACGGCCACCGCCTGGCGGTCTGCTCTATGCCTGTCGGTGTGAGTTTGCCAAACCATTCGGTGATCGTGCCGCGTAAAGGGGTGATTGAGTTGATGCGTATGCTCGACGGCGGAGACAACCCGCTGACCGTGCAGATCGGCAGCAACAACATCCGTGCGCATGTTGGTGATTTTATCTTCACATCGAAGCTGGTTGACGGTCGTTTCCCGGATTATCGCCGCGTATTACCGAAAAACCCGGACAAACATCTGGATGCGGGATGCGACATTCTTAAGCAGGCTTTTGCCCGTGCCGCTATTCTCTCGAACGAGAAATTCCGCGGCGTGCGTCTGTATGTCAGCGAAAATCAGTTGAAAATCACCGCTAACAACCCGGAACAGGAAGAAGCGGAAGAGATACTGGATGTGACCTACTCCGGTAGCGAAATGGAGATTGGTTTTAACGTTAGTTATGTGCTGGACGTACTTAATGCGCTGAAGTGCGAAAATGTGCGTATTATGCTGACGGATTCCGTTTCGAGCGTGCAGATTGAGGATGCGGCTTCGCAATCCGCAGCTTACGTTGTTATGCCTATGAGGCTGTAAAAAATATCGGGCTATCTTGCTTGTTATTCTGGCTCCGGGCAGTGCTCGCAATCTTCACGTACCTTAGTACGCTCCGGTTGCTGCGCGCTGGCCGTAACCAGACTAACTGCGCCGATAACGCCCTGGTTATGAGCTGATATGTCGCTATCCCGACTCCTAATCAAAGACTTCCGCAATATTGAAAATGCGGATCTCGCCTTATCTCCCGGCTTTAACTTCCTGGTTGGCGCGAACGGCAGCGGCAAAACCAGCGTGCTGGAAGCTATCTATACGCTTGGTCATGGCCGGGCGTTTCGCAGTTTGCAAATTGGCCGCGTCATTCGCCATGAGCAGGAGTCATTTATTCTGCACGGGCGTTTGCAGGAGGCGGAGCGGGAAATCGCCATTGGTCTGACGAAAGACAAACAAGGCGACAGCACCGTGCGTATCGACGGAACGGATGGCCACAAGGTGGCGGAACTGGCGCTGCTGATGCCAATGCAGTTGATTACGCCTGAGGGGTTTACATTACTCAACGGCGGCCCCAAATACAGAAGAGCGTTCCTTGATTGGGGATGCTTCCACAACGAAGCCGGTTTCTTTACCGCCTGGAGCAACCTTAAGCGGCTGCTCAAACAGCGTAATGCCGCGCTACGGCAGGTAAGCCACTACGGCCAGTTGCGCCCGTGGGATAAAGAACTGATTCCGCTGGCGGAACAAATCAGCCTGTGGCGTGCCGAATACAGTGCCGGTATCGCCGAAGATATGGCCGACACCTGCAAACAATTTTTACCGGAGTTCTCTCTGACCTTTTCTTTCCAGCGCGGCTGGGAGAAAGAGACGGATTATGCCGAGGTGCTGGAGAAGAACTTCGAACGCGATCGCCTGCTGACTTACACCGCACACGGCCCGCACAAAGCGGATTTCCGTATACGTGCCGACGGCGCGCCGGTGGAAGATACGCTTTCCCGTGGGCAGCTAAAACTCCTGATGTGTGCGCTACGTCTTGCGCAGGGGGAGTTTTTAACCCGCGAGAGCGGTCGCCGCTGTTTGTACCTGATAGATGATTTTGCCTCGGAGCTGGATGATGCGCGTCGCGGACTGCTTGCCAGCCGCTTAAAAGCCACGCAATCACAAGTTTTCGTCAGCGCCATCAGCGCTGAACACGTACTGGACATGTCGGACAAAAATTCGAAGATGTTCACCGTGGAAAAGGGTAAAATAACGGATTAACCCAAGACAAAATGAGCGAGAAACGTTGATGTCGAATTCTTATGACTCCTCCAGTATCAAAGTCCTGAAAGGGCTGGATGCGGTGCGTAAGCGCCCGGGTATGTATATCGGCGATACGGATGACGGCACCGGTCTGCACCACATGGTATTCGAGGTGGTAGATAACGCTATCGACGAAGCGCTCGCAGGTTACTGTAAAGACATCGTTGTCACGATCCACAGCGATAACTCCGTCTCCGTACAGGATGATGGTCGTGGGATCCCAACCGGTATTCACCCGGAAGAGGGTGTCTCAGCAGCCGAAGTCATCATGACCGTGCTGCACGCGGGCGGTAAGTTCGATGATAACTCCTATAAAGTGTCCGGTGGTCTGCACGGCGTAGGCGTTTCGGTTGTAAACGCCCTGTCGCAGAAACTGGAGCTGGTTATCCAGCGTGATAATAAAGTTCACCGTCAGATCTACGAACACGGTGTGCCGCAGGCGCCGCTGGCCGTGACCGGTGATACAGAAAAAACCGGTACCATGGTGCGTTTCTGGCCGAGCTATGAAACCTTCACCAACGTCACCGAATTTGAGTATGAAATTCTGGCGAAACGTCTGCGCGAGCTGTCCTTCCTGAACTCTGGCGTATCCATCCGCCTGAAAGACAAGCGCGACGGCAAAGAAGACCATTTCCACTATGAAGGCGGTATCAAGGCATTTGTTGAGTATCTCAACAAGAACAAAACGCCAATCCACCCGAATGTCTTCTATTTCTCCACCGAAAAAGACGGTATCGGCGTCGAAGTAGCGCTGCAGTGGAACGATGGTTTCCAGGAAAACATCTACTGCTTTACCAACAACATTCCGCAGCGCGATGGCGGTACCCACCTTGCAGGCTTCCGTGCGGCGATGACCCGTACCCTGAACGCCTACATGGATAAAGAAGGCTACAGCAAAAAAGCAAAAGTCAGCGCCACCGGTGACGATGCCCGTGAAGGCCTGATTGCGGTCGTTTCCGTGAAGGTGCCGGACCCGAAATTCTCCTCGCAGACCAAAGACAAACTGGTCTCTTCTGAGGTGAAATCGGCGGTTGAACAGCAGATGAACGAACTGCTGGCTGAATACCTGCTGGAAAATCCGTCCGATGCGAAAATCGTGGTCGGCAAAATTATTGATGCGGCGCGTGCCCGTGAAGCGGCGCGTAAAGCCCGTGAAATGACCCGTCGTAAAGGCGCACTCGACTTAGCGGGCCTGCCGGGCAAACTGGCGGACTGTCAGGAACGCGACCCGGCGCTGTCTGAACTGTACCTGGTGGAAGGGGACTCCGCGGGCGGCTCTGCGAAGCAGGGGCGTAACCGTAAGAACCAGGCGATTCTGCCGCTGAAAGGTAAAATCCTTAACGTTGAGAAGGCACGCTTCGACAAGATGCTCTCTTCTCAGGAAGTGGCGACGCTCATCACCGCGCTCGGCTGCGGTATCGGTCGCGACGAGTACAACCCGGACAAATTGCGTTATCACAGCATCATTATCATGACCGATGCGGACGTCGACGGCTCGCACATCCGTACGCTGCTGTTGACCTTCTTCTATCGTCAGATGCCGGAAATCATTGAGCGTGGCCATGTCTATATTGCCCAGCCACCGCTGTACAAAGTGAAAAAAGGCAAACAGGAACAGTACATTAAAGACGATGAGGCGATGGATCAGTATCAAATCGCTATCGCTCTGGACGGTGCAACTCTGCACACGACCGAAGGCGCACCCGCTCTGGCCGGTGAAGCGCTGGAAAAACTGGTCTCTGAATACAATGCCGCGCAGAAGATGATTGGCCGTATGGAACGTCGCTTCCCGCGCGCGCTGCTGAAAGAGTTGGTGTATCAGCCGACGCTGGCCGAAGCCGATCTGGGCAACGAGCAGGCCGTCACCCGCTGGGTGAATGCGCTGGTCACCGAGCTGAACGAGAAAGAGCAGCACGGTAGCACCTGGAAGTTCGATATTCGCGAAAATGCGGAACTGAACCATTTCGAGCCGATTATTCGCGTGCGTACCCACGGTGTCGATACGGATTATCCGCTGGATAATGAATTTATCGCCGGGGGCGAATATCGCCGTCTCTGCACGCTCGGTGAAAAACTGCGTGGTCTGATCGAAGACGATGCGTTTATCGAACGCGGTGAGCGTAAGCAGCCGATCGCCAGCTTTGAGCAGGCGCTGGACTGGCTGGTTAAAGAGTCCCGTCGTGGTCTTGCTATCCAGCGTTATAAAGGTCTGGGCGAGATGAACCCGGATCAGCTGTGGGAAACCACCATGGATCCGGAAAGCCGCCGCATGCTGCGCGTGACCGTTAAAGATGCGATTGCCGCTGACCAGTTGTTCACCACCCTGATGGGTGATGCCGTTGAACCGCGCCGTGCCTTTATCGAAGAGAACGCCCTGAAAGCGGCGAATATTGATATCTAATTATCGTTATACAGCTATATCTGAGCCGCGCTATTAGCGCGGCTTTTTTATAGGATCCGGAAAATCCAGCGACATCGCCGCCGGTAAGCGGTTCACCAGTGTGTCTATGGCAATTCTCACCCTCAGCGGCAGGTGCGGCGTCTTCTGCCAGACTGCATGAACGTCAAAGCGCACATTCGGCGCCTGCCTGAAAAGCAGGGCGAGTTTTCCATTTTGAATCTCTTTGCTTGCCATCCAGCAGGGCAACCATGCAATACCGTGTCCGGCAATTGCTGCGTCGCAGATCGCCTGTAAATCATCCATATTGAGTGATGATCGCAGAACAAGGGTTTGCGGTTTTCCTTCGTTGTCCGCAAGCTGCCAGGGTAAAATTCTGCCTGCCTGCAGATAGTTAATGGCCGTATGCTGACGTAAATCGGCAACGGTTTCAGGATGGCCTTTTTCCCTCAGATAATCCGGCGCGGCGCACAGAACCATTTGGTGCTCTCCCAGCTTTCTGGCGGCCAGCACGGTGCTGTCTGCCAGTGTGCCGTTACGCACTGCCATATCGAATCCTTCCTCCACGAGATCCACCACCCTGTCGCTGAATGACATTTCCAGCTCAAGCCCCGGATGCTCTTGCGCCAGCGTGATCAGCAGCGGAGCGACGCACTGACGACCAAAGAGCACCGGCATCGCTACGCGCAGGCGGCCACTCACCTGTTGCTTCCCTGTTTCCAGTAGCGATTCTGCACTACGGATCTCCTCCAGTGCGCGCAGGCAACGCTCATAAAAAAGCGCGCCGTTATCGGTCAGCCGCTGGCTGCGGGTGGTGCGCTGAAACAGACGCACCCCCAGCCGTTGTTCAAGCCGGGCGATACTTTTTCCCACTGCCGAGCGCGATAAATGCAGACGGACAGCGGCCTGAGCAAAACTGCCCGCTTCAACGGCCGCCACGAAAACCGGAATGTCCTTTAGCGTATCGCTCATCAATTGTATCCATTATGGCATCAATAAAGAGAAAACATATCGCCACTGGCGACATTGAGTCAACGATAGACTGTCGATACTGAAACTTATTTGATGGCAGGAGAAATACGATGACAGAGACGATACAACGCTGGTCAATGGACGCCCTCGGGCGCGAAAACCTCAGACTTACCGAGGTACCTCTTCCGCAACCTGGCCCCGGTGAAGTCCGTGTACGGGTGAATGCCGTTGCGCTCAACTATCGCGATAAAATGGTCATTGAAGGCAACATGCCAATTTCGCGCTCCTTCCCCTTTACGCCGGCTTCTGACATGGCGGGCGTCGTGGACAGTACGGGCGAGGGTGTCACACGTTTCAAATCCGGGGCACGCGTCATCTCCAGCTTCTTCCCGGAGTGGATCGACGGCAAGCCAAAAGCGGACGCACGCCATTTGCCCTACCGAACCCTTGGCGGTTACTTCCAGGGCATGCTGGCTGAGTACATGATTATGAATGAAAACTGGCTGGTTGCCGCCCCGGAAACTCTGGATGACGCAGAGGCCAGCACCTTGCCTTGTGCAGGGTTAACGGCCTGGTTCGCGCTGGTGGAGCGGGGAAATTTACGGGCCGGTCAGTCGGTGTTGGTGCAGGGGACGGGCGGTGTGGCGATATTCGCGCTGCAAATCGCTAAAGCGCATGGTGCGCACGTGTTTGTCACGTCCGGCAGTGATGAAAAACTGGCGCAGGCCAAAAAGTTGGGGGCTTATCAGGGGGTTAACCGGCTAAAAGGCGACTGGGCAGAGGCGATTCTTACGCTGACCGACGATCGCGGTATTGACCATATTATTGAAACCGTGGGCGGGGAAAATCTGAAGCATTCCCTGCGAGCCGTAGCGGTTCATGGGCGAATCTCGGTCATTGGTGTGCTGGCCGGAAATGAAATATCGCTCTCTGCCAGCGAGCTGTTGCTGAAATCGCCTGTGGTTCAGGGGATTGGTGTCGGTCACCGTCGTGCGCTGGAAGATCTGGTGCGCGCTGTTGATGTCAACGGACTGAAACCTGTTATTGAGTACCGTTACCACTTTAACGAGCTTGAAAGGGCGCTTGAACACCTTGACCGTGGTGCGTTTGGCAAAATAGTTCTCACCCGCGAGTAAGCCGTCGCTCCCTGGGATAGGTGTAAAAGGGGTGCTTTTGTTGCGCAATGTAGCTCTATTTTTGTAGGCTAAATCGCGTTAGCATGAGGCAGCACTCATTTATCCCGGGGAACTCATGGCTATCAAACTTATTGCAATCGACATGGACGGAACGCTGTTGTTGCCGGACCACACCATCTCGCCAGCGGTTAAAAACGCCATTGCGGCTGCACGCGAACGTGGAGTGAAAGTGGTGCTGACGACAGGCCGCCCTTACGCCGGGGTTCATGCCTACGTCAAAGAGCTGCACATGGAACGGGAAGGTGATTACTGCATCACTTATAACGGCGCGCTGGTGCAAAACGCCCATGACGGCAGCACGGTGACGCAAACGGCGCTGAGCTATGACGATTACCGCTATCTGGAAAAACTGTCTCGTGACGTTGGTTCGCACTTTCATGCGCTTGACCGCAATACGCTCTACACCGCCAACCGCGATATCAGCTACTACACGGTTCACGAATCCTACGTCGCCACTATTCCGCTGGTCTTCTGCGAGCCGGAAAACATGGATCCGAACACCCAGTTCCTCAAGGTGATGATGATTGATGAGCCGGAAATCCTCGATAAAGCCATTGCCCGTATCCCGGCAGAAGTGAAAGAGAAATACACCGTGCTGAAAAGCGCGCCGTACTTCCTCGAAATGCTCGATAAGCGCGTCAATAAAGGGACTGGGGTGAAATCCCTGGCCGACGTTCTGGGCATCAAACCCGAAGAGATCATGACCCTTGGCGATCAGGAAAACGACATCGCCATGATCGAGTATGCGGGTGTAGGTGTGGCAATGGGGAACGCCATTCCGTCGGTGAAAGAAGTGGCCAACTTTGTCACCAAATCCAACCTTGAAGATGGCGTAGCGTATGCCATTGAGAAGTTTGTACTGAATTAATCTGCCGCCAGGCAGGGGCGATTATGCCCTTGCCTGCGTAGGCGTCTGCTGCTGCACCGGGATATGACCAATCCCACTTTTCATGATCAGACTGCGTATCCAGGGCGTCGTCAGGCAGCGGTTTTTGATGATTTTTCCCAGCAACTTCATGCGTAATCGACGCGTTTTCTTCCAGTATGCCGCGTTGAGGTTTTTTGTTTCTTCGCGCAACACCCCTGCCAGGATTTCCGCGCTATCCAGTGCATAGCTTATGCCTTCCAGCGAACTGGCGCTGATAAACCCTGCCGCTTCGCCAATCAGAAACGCATTCTCTTTTCCGCAGACAAAATCCGCCCAGCGGGACGGGCACAGCACTGTGCATTTCTCTGTTTTCACCGCGTCGCCAAAGCGGAAATCGAACGGTTCAAGGCACTGCTTGAGGCGGCTAAAATTCTCCCTGCCATCCTTCATGGAAAAAGCCCCACCGAAAATGAAATAACCGTCTTTGCAGATACTCCATGAATAACAATCGGTTGTCTCATTATCAAACACGCAGGAATAGAACGGCGACGGGTGACGGTCTTTGAACCACTGCTGCAGCGAGACGTACTTGCGGATCTCATGATCGGGATATAGCAATCGCCGCACCATCGAGTTCGCACCATCGCCGCCCACCAGGTAATCTGCCGTTGCTTCATGGGTTTTACCGTCAACCGCATACGTCAAATGCCAGCGGTTATCCTGTCGGCAGACCTTCTTGCACAAGGCGTCGTGGTGAACGGTGACCGAAGCGGGGATTAATGATTTCATCCATAAATCAAAGGCGTGTCGGTCGATATTAACGTAACTGCGTTGATAGTTACGCGTTATCCCCGTTTGCATATCCAGCGTTTGTACGCTGAAAATTTGCGGATCGGCCATCACCTGCACTGGCAGCGTAATCCCGGCACGGATAAACGAACGTTGCGCGTCCGGGGCCAGCAATCCGCCACACGGCTTCATAAATCCGCCCGTACCCTGCTGCTGTTTTTTATCTAACGCCAGCACGCTCATCCCGCCTGCTAACTGCCGCGCCAGCGCTGCTCCCGCAGGCCCCAGACCAATAATCGCCACATCAAAATGCTGCATATCCCCTCCTCATGTTGATAAGGACGATAAGCGGCTCGGGTGAAGTTACGGTGAAGTGAAGGGGGTTAATTTTGTGATCTGTCGTTCATTTTGCGATCTAAATTGTAGTACAACAATAAATGATTGTACTACATTCAGCTCCAGCAAAAGAAAAGTACGCTCTGTTTGTACTGCAAGGATGAGGTGAAAATCGCCGGTCGAGGTAAAGTAGGCATGCATACACAGTGAATAAGGGCATGCCATGACTCTCACCAAAACCGACCGTATCGTCATCACGTTAGGGCACCAGATTGTGAGCGGGAAATATGTCCCCGGCTCAGCGCTTCCGTCAGAAGCAGAACTCTGCGAGGAGTTTGAAACCTCGCGCAACATCATTCGCGAAGTCTTTCGCTCCTTAATGGCGAAGAGGCTCATCGAGATAAAACGCTATCGCGGTGCGTTTGTAGCACCGCGTAATCAGTGGAATTACCTCGATACCGAAGTACTGCAGTGGGTGCTGGAAAACGACTATGACCCGCGGCTCATCAGCGCGATGAGCGAGGTGCGAAATCTGGTAGAGCCTGCCATTGCCCGCTGGGCGGCGGAGCGCGCTACCTCAAGCGATCTGGCGCAAATAGAGGCGGCGCTCAACGACATGATTGCGAACAACCAGAATCGCGATGCCTTCAATGAGGCGGATATTCGTTATCACGAAGCGGTGCTGGAGTCGGTACATAACCCGGTGTTACAGCAACTGACCGTGGCGATTAGCTCGCTTCAAAGAGCGGTATTTGAACGAACCTGGATGGGCGATGAAGCCAACATGCCAAAAACGCTCCAGGAACATAAGGCGCTGTTCGATGCGATACGGCATCAGGACGGCGATGCAGCAGAGCAGGCGGCGCTCACCATGATTGCCAGCTCTACCCGAAGGCTTAAGGAAATCACATGACATCTCGCTACATCGCAATTGACTGGGGGTCGACCAACTTACGCGCCTGGCTTTATCAGGGGGCGGAATGCCTGGAGAGCAGGCAATCAGAAGCCGGTGTTACGCGCCTGAATGGCAAATCCCCACAAGCGGTGTTAGCAGATATTACCCACGGCTGGCGCGATGAAAAAACGCCCGTCGTGATGGCAGGCATGGTGGGCAGCAATGTCGGCTGGAAAGTGGCGCCATACTTACCCGTTCCCGCCTTTTTCTCCGCCATTGGCGAGCAGTTGACTGCCGTTGGCGACAATGTCTGGATTATTCCCGGCCTGTGCGTTTCTCGTGACGATAACCACAACGTGATGCGTGGCGAAGAGACGCAATTGCTGGGCGCTCGCGAACTTTCTCCCTCTTCTGTTTATGTCATGCCGGGCACCCACTGCAAATGGGTGCGCGCAGATGCACAGCAAATCCATGATTTTCGCACCGTGATGACCGGTGAATTGCACCATCTATTGCTGCGCCATTCGCTGGTGGGGGCGGGCTTGCCCGAGCAAGAACCGTCATCGGCGGCTTTTACATCCGGGCTTGAACGCGGCCTCGCTACCCCCGCCATTCTGCCGCAACTGTTCGAGGTCCGTGCTGCTCATGTGCTGGGCAATCTGCCGCGCGAACAGGTTAGCGAGTTTTTATCGGGCCTGCTGATTGGCGCCGAAGTCGCCAGCATGGCTGAGTACGTTATCGATCATCAGGTCACCATCGTTGCGGGAAAGGCACTGTCCGGCCGCTATCAACAGGCGCTGGAGGCGATTGGCCGCAAAGCTGTGGTCATTTCTGGCGACACCGCATTTCAGACAGGAATAAGGAGCATCGCTCATGCAGTGGCAAACTAACCTTCCGCTCATCGCAATATTACGTGGCGTTACCCCCGATGAAGCGCTGGCGCATGTCGGCGCGGTCATTGACGCGGGATTCGATGCGGTAGAGATCCCGCTCAACTCGCCGCAATGGGAAAAAAGTATTCCGGCCATCGTCGCGGCGTATGGCGACAAGGCGCTGATCGGCGCGGGTACCGTCCTTAAGCCGGAGCAGGTTGACCAACTGGCTGAGATGGGCTGCAAACTGATTGTCACTCCCAATATTCAGCCCGAAGTTATTCGCCGCGCGGTGAGCTACGGCATGACGGTCTGCCCGGGCTGTGCGACTGCCAGCGAAGCTTTTACCGCGCTTGATGCGGGTGCGCAGGCGCTGAAAATTTTCCCCTCTTCGGCCTTTGGCCCGGACTATATCAAAGCCTTGAAAGCGGTCTTGCCATCGGACGTACCGGTCTTTGCCGTGGGTGGGGTGACGCCAGACAACCTGGCGCAATGGATTAAAGCTGGCTGCGTGGGGGCAGGGCTGGGCAGCGATTTGTATCGTGCCGGGCAGCCCGTGGAACGCACCGTGCAGCAGGCAACCGCATTTGTTAACGCGTATCGAGAGGCAGTGAAATGAAAATAACGAAACTCACCACTTACCGTTTACCCCCGCGCTGGATGTTCCTGAAAATCGAGACCGACGAAGGGGTGGTTGGCTGGGGAGAGCCGGTCATAGAAGGTCGTGCCCGCACGGTAGAAGCGGCAGTTCATGAACTGAGTGATTATCTGATTGGCCAGGACCCGGCGCGCATCAATGACTTATGGCAGGTGATGTACCGCGCCGGTTTTTACCGCGGCGGTCCGATTCTGATGAGCGCGATTGCCGGTATTGACCAGGCGCTGTGGGATATCAAAGGCAAAGTCCATAACGCGCCGGTCTGGCAACTGATGGGCGGCCTGGTGCGTGACAAAATCAAAGCGTATAGCTGGGTTGGCGGTGACCGTCCGGCGGAAGTGATCGACGGCATTAAAACCCTGCGCAATATCGGTTTCGATACCTTTAAGCTGAACGGTTGCGAAGAGATGGGCGTGATTGATAATTCCCGCGCGGTAGATGCCGCCGTGAATACCGTGGCGCAAATTCGTGAAGCCTTTGGCAATCAAATTGAATTCGGTCTCGATTTCCATGGTCGTGTCAGTGCGCCAATGGCAAAAGTATTAATTAAAGAACTCGAGCAGTATCGCCCGTTATTTATTGAAGAACCGGTGCTGGCGGAGCAGGCGGAATATTATCCGCGACTGGCGGCGCAAACGCATATTCCGATTGCCGCAGGCGAACGTATGTTCTCGCGTTTTGAATTTAAACGCGTGCTGGAAGGCGGTGGTATTTCTATATTGCAGCCGGATTTATCCCACGCTGGCGGGATTACCGAGTGCTATAAAATTGCCGGAATGGCCGAAGCCTATGATGTGGCTCTGGCACCGCACTGCCCACTCGGCCCGGTGGCGCTGGCGGCCTGTCTGCACGTGGATTTCGTTTCCCACAATGCGGTATTCCAGGAGCAGAGTATGGGCATTCACTACAATAAAGGCGCTGAATTGCTCGACTTCGTGAAAAATAAAGAAGATTTCAATATGGAAGGTGGTTTCTTTAAACCATTGATGAAACCAGGGCTGGGTGTGGATATTGATGAAGAGAAAGTCATTGCGTTAAGTCAGAATGCGCCGGACTGGCGTAATCCGGTTTGGCGGAATGAAGACGGCACCGTCGCCGAATGGTAAATGCGCTTCATACTTTGCACTGGTGGCGCGTTGGCTGCGTTTTCTTACCCCGGTCACATACTTTTGTATGCTCCTGGGGATGCGAAAGCTTGCCGCGTTACTCGGCTTGTCGCCTCGCCCCTTTGGGGCCAGCGCAAGCGCTGTTCAAAAACGCTAATGCGTTTTTGTCCCCAGCACGAATTAATTAGCGCATTACGTGTAGCATTTTAATTAATAAATAAATTCAAACACCCTCTGTAAATTACCGGGCATGGTGAGCGGCCTCGCTATGCCCAAAATCTGGAGACAGATTGCGATGGATATTTCAGTTACTGCTGCAAAAGTCGGTCGTCGGCGTTATCTGACGCTGGTGATGATCTTTATTACGGTTGTTATTTGTTATGTCGACAGGGCCAACCTCGCGGTGGCCTCCGCGCATATTCAGCAAGAGTTCGGTATTACCAAAGCGGAAATGGGCTATGTCTTTTCTGCCTTTGCCTGGCTTTATACCTTGTGTCAGATCCCCGGCGGTTGGTTCCTCGACCGGGTCGGCTCTCGCCTCACCTATTTTATCGCCATCTTTGGCTGGTCGGTGGCGACCCTGTTCCAGGGCTTTGCGACAGGATTAATGTCGCTGATTGGTCTGCGCGCCATCACCGGGATTTTTGAAGCGCCCGCCTTTCCGACCAACAACCGCATGGTGACAAGCTGGTTCCCGGAACACGAACGCGCTTCCGCCGTGGGCTTTTATACCTCCGGTCAGTTTGTCGGCCTAGCATTTCTTACCCCGCTGCTTATCTGGATTCAGGAACTGTTGAGCTGGCACTGGGTATTTATCGTTACCGGCGGGATTGGCATCATCTGGTCGCTAATCTGGTTTAAGGTCTATCAGCCGCCGCGTCTGACTAGAAGCGTCACCCATGAAGAGCTGGAATACATTCGTGAAGGCGGTGGTCTGGTAGATGGCGATGCGCCTGTGACCAAAGAGGCGCGCCAGCCGCTCACCAAAGCCGACTGGAAACTGGTGTTCCACCGTAAACTGGTCGGTGTTTACCTGGGACAGTTCGCCGTCACCTCTACGCTGTGGTTCTTCCTGACCTGGTTTCCGAACTATTTGACCCAGGAAAAAGGTATCACCGCGCTGAAAGCCGGGTTTATGACCACGGTACCGTTCCTCGCCGCGTTCTTTGGCGTGCTGCTCTCTGGCTGGCTGGCGGACAGGCTTGTGCGCAAAGGCTTCTCCCTTGGCGCGGCGCGTAAAACGCCCATTATCTGCGGCCTGCTGATCTCCACCTGCATTATGGGCGCGAACTACACCAATGACCCTGTGTGGATCATGACGCTGATGGCCATCGCGTTCTTTGGCAACGGCTTCGCCTCTATCACCTGGTCGCTGGTCTCCTCCCTTGCGCCGATGCGTCTTATCGGGCTGACGGGTGGCGTCTTTAACTTTGTCGGCGGTCTGGGTGGTATCACCGTGCCGCTGGTGATTGGTTATCTGGCACAGAGCTACGGTTTTGCCCCGGCGCTGGTGTATATCTCCGTGGTGGCGCTGATTGGCGCACTCTCCTACATCCTGCTGGTCGGCGACGTAAAACGGGTAGGTTAATCTCCCCGCCTTGCGCTACCCTGATGCCAAATAGGGCATCAGGGTATCCGCATGAAGCAAATCACTCGCGCGCCGCGCAACCATCAACTCACCAATATTCACACCTGGACACCGGACAGTCAGTGGCTGGTGTTTGATGTACGCCCCTCCGGAGCGTCTTTTACCGGTGAAACCATTGAACGCGTCAATATCCATACGGGCGCCGTTGAGGTTATCTATCAGGCGAAAGAGGGGGCACACGTTGGCGTAGTGACCGTTCATCCTCATGAAGAGAAATACGTTTTTATCCACGGCCCGGAAAACCCGGATGCTGACTGGCATTATGATTTTCACCATCGTCGCGGCGTCATCCACGCCAACGGCAAAACCGCCAATCTGGACGCGATGGACATCACCGCCCCCTTTACGCCGGGCGCGCTGCGCGGCGGTAGCCATGTGCATGTCTTTAGCCCCAACGGTGAGAACGTCAGTTTTACCTATAACGATCATGTTATGCATGAGCTGGACCCGGCGCAGGATTTGCGTAACGTCGGTGTCGCCGTACCTTTTGGCCCGGTACACCCCCCACTCACACATCCACGCGAGTATGCGGGAAGCCACTGGTGCGTGTTGGTAAGCCGTACCACCCCAGCGCCTGCTCCCGGCAGCGATGAGATCAACCGTGCGTATGAAGAAGGTTGGGTGGGTAACGATAAGCTGGCCTTTATTGGCGATACGCTGTCATTAACAGGCGAGAAAGTGCCGGAGCTGTTTATCGTTGATCTGCCGAAAGCGGCGCAGGGATGGAAACAACCAGGCGATACACCGCTGCAGGGTACGCCGACAAGCCTGCCTGCTCCACCCGCCGGGGTTTTGCAACGGCGCCTGACCTTTACCCATCAACGTGCCTTTCCTGGGCTGGTTAACGTACCGCGCCATTGGGTGCGCAGTAACCCGCAGGGCACTGCGATTGCATTTTTAATGCGTGATGATGCGGGTATTGTCCAGCTTTGGCTGATCTCGTCACAGGGGGGCGAACCGCAGCAGCTAACCCACACGGAAACGGGCATTCAGTCTGCCTTTAACTGGCATCCTTCGGGGGCGGCGTTGGGCTTTGTGCTGGATAATCGTATCGCGCTGTGCGATGCCGCTTGCGGCAACATCACCTTTTTGACAACCGATCACGGCAATCCGCCGTCTGCCGACGCCGTCGTGTTCTCGCCGGACGGTCGGTCTATCGCCTGGATGGAAGAGATTGCGGGTTTCCGCCAGATCTGGATGACGGAAACGGGTATGTAATTACTGCTTAGCCATGGGGGCGGGTGGAATCGCGTTGTCCGTCGCCATGGTGGCCTTTTCGCTTTTCTCAACGCGAGATTTAACGGAGCTGTCGGTGCGGAACATATCCCACGGCAACAGTATCGTATCCATGACCGCGGTAAAAGGCATATCCAGAACCACCAGGGATTTCATACCGATATTGGTGTCATCGTCGGACAACATCGTGGAGCTTGCTTTCATACCCGGATACAGGCCTTCCTTGCCCCCGGTATGCGACATCACGCTGGAGCAACCACTGAGTAACACCATTCCACTAAGCAGCGTCGAAATAAACAGAGTATTTTTCATCATTCATTAATCATCGTTATAGGCAGTATGAAGACTGCTGCTGGCGTTATATCTGTCCTGCGCCGAAATAAACAGCCTCCATGCTGCGCTCTGTGGCGACATTCGCACTTTCACCTTTTGTGCTGTGATCCCAGTCTATGCAAAGCGCGAGAAACTGCAAAAAAAAGTCAGAAAAAGACCCTTGAAAACATCAGCGTCACCCCTATTTTAAGAATGTAGCCGGAAGACACGCCGGAAGGGTGTTGGGCTACCGCAGCCTGTCCATTGTGGAAGGCAAACGACAATCTCGCTGATTTCAGGAGCTTTATTTATGCGTAACTTCGATCTTTCTCCGCTTTATCGTTCAGCTATTGGTTTCGACCGTCTGTTCAACCTGCTGGAAAACAATCAAAACCAAAGCAACGGCGGCTATCCTCCGTACAACGTTGAATTAGTTGACGAAAACCATTATCGCATCGCGATCGCGGTAGCGGGGTTCGCGGAAAGCGAACTGGACATCACCGCGCAGGACAACCTGCTTATCGTGAAAGGCGCGCACGCGACCGAACAGAAAGAACGTACCTACCTCTACCAGGGCATCGCCGAACGTAACTTCGAGCGCAAATTCCAGCTTGCCGAAAACATTTATGTTAAAGGCGCAAATCTGGTGAATGGCCTGCTGTACGTTGATCTTGAACGCGTGATTCCGGAAGCAAAGAAACCACGTCGCATTGAGATTAACTAATTACCTGAACTGAATGCTTGCCGTCAGGGAGCATATGCGAGCCATCGGCTTGCAGGAACTTACTCGCTTCTTAGAAGGAGAAATATCATGCGTAACTACGATTTATCCCCGCTGCTGCGTCAGTGGATCGGTTTTGACAAACTGGCTAACGCGCTGCAAAGCACCACTGAGCAACAGACATTCCCGCCCTATAACATTGAAAAGGGCGATGACAACCATTACCGCATTACGCTGGCTCTGGCCGGATTCAACCAGCAAGAGCTGGATATTCAACTGGAAGGTACCCGGTTAGTGATCAAAGGTTCGCCGGAAAAACCGGCCAATGAGCCTAAATGGTTGCACCAGGGGCTGGTTATCCAACCTTTTACCCTGAGCTTTACACTGGCAGAAAATATGGAAGTCTCTGGCGCGACCTTCGCTAACGGCTTACTCCATATTGATCTGACCCGTAACGTGCCGGAAGCCATTGCGCCACAACGGATCGCCATTAGCGAACGTCCTGCGCTAAACAGCTAATACCTGTTATGGCAGGTGCCCAAACCGGGCGCCTGCGCTCTTTCACATCGAGAGGGCGCAAACACCAAAACGGTCACCTCAGGGTGGCCGTTTTGCGTTTACTTTGCTGCCGTTTCGGCGGGGCTTTTTTGTGCGCCAAAGCCCATACATCCTGCTATAGCTCTGAGAGAATCCTTGATAATTACAATGTTATTCACAGGGAGCCATCATGAGTGATATAGCGTTAACCGTAAGCATGCTGGCGCTGGTCGCGGTCGTCGGTTTGTGGATCGGCAATGTAAAAATACGCGGCGTGGGTTTTGGGATTGGTGGCGTGCTTTTCGGCGGTATTATCGTCGGCCATTTTGTTGATCAGGCTGGGATTACCCTGAGCAGCCCGATGCTGCATTTCGTGCAGGAGTTCGGCCTTATCCTCTTCGTCTATACCATCGGTATTCAGGTCGGGCCGGGCTTTTTTGCCTCGCTGCGCGTTTCCGGGCTACGCCTGAACCTGTTTGCCATTCTGATTGTGATACTTGGCGGCCTGGTCACCGCTATTTTGCACAAACTCTTCAATATTCCGCTGCCAGTCATTCTGGGGATTTTCTCTGGTGCGGTCACCAACACCCCGGCACTTGGGGCCGGGCAGCAGATCCTGCATGATCTGGGAACACCGTCTAACGTTCTCGATCAGATGGGGATGAGCTATGCGATGGCCTACCCGTTTGGCATCTGCGGCATTTTACTGACCATGTGGCTGATTCGCGTCGGTTTTCGCATCAACGTTGAGCAGGAAGCGCAACTGCATGATGCGGGCGTTAGCTCGGGTAACTCGTTGATCAAGACCATCAATATTCGCGTGGAAAACCCGAACCTGAACAATATGGCGATTCAGGATGTGCCGATGCTGAACAGCGATAAAATCATCTGTTCGCGCCTGAAACGCGATGAATTGCTGATGGTACCTTCGCCGGGCACCATTATTCAGGTTGGCGACCTGTTGCACCTGGTTGGTCTGCCGAAAGACCTGCATAGCGCGCAACTGGTGATGGGCCAGGAGGTGGACACCTCGCTCTCAACGCGGGGGACCGACCTGCGCGTTGAGCGTGTGGTCGTCACCAACGAAAAAGTCCTTGGGAAACGCATTCGCGATCTGCATTTCAAAGAGCGCTATGACGTGGTGATTTCCCGTCTTAACCGCGCCGGGGTCGAACTGGTAGCCAGCAGTGATTCCAGCCTGCAATTCGGTGACATTCTCAACCTTGTCGGGCGTCAGGCGGCAATTGATGCGGTGGCTTCTGAGGTGGGGAACGCGCAGCACAAACTCCAGCAAGTCCAGATGCTGCCTGTCTTTATCGGTATTGGACTGGGGGTGTTGTTGGGGTCGATTCCCGTCTTTGTTCCCGGCTTCCCGGTGGCATTAAAACTGGGGCTCGCGGGCGGGCCGCTTATCATGGCGCTGATCCTTGGGCGTATCGGCAGCGTGGGTAAGCTCTACTGGTTCATGCCGCCCAGTGCCAACCTTGCTCTGCGTGAGCTGGGTATCGTGCTGTTTCTCGCGGTGGTTGGACTGAAATCCGGTAGTGATTTTATCGCGACGCTGACCCACGGCGATGGGTTTAACTGGATGTGCTACGGGATTTTTATTACTGCTATTCCTTTGCTGACCGTCGGGATTCTGGCGCGGTTGTTTGCGAAGATGAACTATCTGACCCTGTGCGGCATGCTGGCCGGTTCGATGACCGATCCCCCGGCGCTGGCTTTTGCCAACGGCCTGCATGCCACCAGCGGCGCCGCCGCGCTCTCGTATGCTACGGTTTATCCACTGGTGATGTTCTTACGTATCATCACGCCGCAATTGCTGGCCGTACTGTTCTGGGGTGTCAGTTAGCACTTTTCCGGGTGGATACGCCGCAGATGGTAGTCCACCTGGTAATCACGTGTGTTACGGAACATAACGGAATAATTCAGGAACTCGCCGCTGTCACTGTAGGAAAGGGAAGTGATTCTCAGCAGCGGCGTCTGTTCCGGAACATTCAGATATCCTCCCAACGATTTATCTGCCAGCACGGGAGTCAGACTCTCATAATTACCGCTGATGGTTATCCCACACTCCTTCTCAATGTAATCAAATTTCGACCCCTCGAGATGCGCCAGTGACAGATTGCGAAACAGCTTCACGGGCATAAAGCTATCCTCCAGCATCAGGGGTTTCCCTTCCACGTAACGCATCCGGCGTGAAAAGTAGATCCGCTCATCCACCTGAATCCGCAGCAGGCTGGCAATGGCTGGTGGCGCGGGCATCACCTCGAACTGCAGAACCTTACTCTGTACTTCTTTACCCTGCTGGCGCAGTACCTCCACCAGCCCGGTCAGATTGGTGGTTTCATGGTGCACATCCTTGCGTGTAACAAATGTCCCGCTGCCATGGCGGCGTTCAACCAGCCCCCAGCCCACCAGCAGATCTAACGCCTTGCGAATTGTCATTCGCGCCACGCCAAATTCTTGCGCCAGCGCTTTTTCTCCCGGAAGCGGGCTGCCGATATTGTAGTCCGACGAGTTCAGCCGCAGCCGTAACCTGTCGGCGATGGATTTATAGATCACCAGTAGACCTCTCTGCCCTTATCAGGCCGGGGATGCGGTTATGACACATCCATATTTACAAGCGAAAGTAGACCTGAGAGGTCAAATTAAAACCATGAATGTGATCACGAATCGCAGCGGCACGCCATGTTCGCGTATGAATAAATTTTTATGCTCACTCCAGGCCAGCAAAAAACCATAAAGGCCTCTACTCCCTACAGGTTGTTACGTGAGGATTTAAAAATGCTCAGTCAAATACAACGTTTTGGCGGTGCCATGTTTACCCCGGTATTACTGTTTCCGTTTGCCGGGATCGTGGTGGGAATCGCTATCATGCTTAGCAACCCGCTGTTTGTCGGCGAGGCCTTAACCGCCCCTGATAATCTGTTCGCTCAAATTGTTCACATCATTGAAGAGGGCGGCTGGGCAGTATTTCGCAATATGCCGCTGATTTTTGCTGTCGGTTTACCGATTGGCCTGGCGAAACAGGCGCAGGGCAGAGCCTGTCTCGCAGTGTTGATTAGTTTCCTGACCTGGAATTACTTCATCAACGCGATGGGGATGACCTGGGGGCATTTCTTTGGCGTTAACTTCTCAGCAGAACCCGTAGCCGGAAGCGGGCTGGCGATGATCGCGGGTATCAAAACGCTCGATACCAGCATCATCGGGGCTATTATCATTTCAGGCATCGTTACCGCTATTCACAACCGCTTTTTCGATAAGCCGCTTCCGGTTTTCCTGGGGATTTTCCAGGGCACCTCGTTTGTCGTTATCCTCGCGTTTTTCGTGATGCTCCCCTGCGCCTGGCTCACCCTGATGGGCTGGCCAAAAGTACAGATGGGCATCGAATCCCTGCAGGCTTTCTTACGCTCCGCTGGCGCGTTGGGCGTGTGGGTTTACACCTTCCTGGAACGTATTTTGATCCCCACCGGATTACACCACTTTGTCTACGGTCCGTTCATCTTTGGCCCGGCGGCGGTAGAAGGCGGTATCCAGGTCTACTGGGCGCAGCACCTGCAAGAATTCAGCCAGAGCACCTTGCCGCTGAAAACGCTGTTCCCGGAAGGCGGATTTGCGCTGCACGGCAACTCCAAAGTGTTCGGCTCAGTCGGGATTGCGCTGGCAATCTGGTATACGGCGTCAGCGGAAAACCGCGTTAAGGTCGCGGGCCTGCTGATTCCGGCCACGCTTACCGCCGTGCTGGTGGGCATTACTGAACCACTTGAATTCACTTTCCTGTTTATCTCGCCGCTGCTGTTTGCCATTCATGCCGTGCTGGCGGCCTCAATGGCGACAACGATGTATGTTTTTGGCGTTGTGGGCAATATGGGCGGCGGACTGCTTGACCAGTTCCTGCCCCAGAACTGGATTCCGATGTTCCACAACCACGCCTCGATGGTCTTCACCCAGATTGGTATTGGCGTCTGCTTTACCGGTCTCTATTTCGTGGTTTTCAAAACGCTGATTGAACGACTGAACCTCAAAACCCCTGGCCGGGAAGAGAGCGAAATCAAACTCTACAGCAAGGCTGATTATAAAGCGGCGCGCGGGCAAACCACCGCACCGGCCGCAGCCAGCCAACAGATTGGTCAAGCCGCCGGATTCTTACAGGCTCTTGGCGGCGCGGCAAACATCGAAAGCATCAACAACTGCGCCACCCGCTTACGCATCGCGCTGGTTGATATGGCGCAAACCCAAAGCGATGAAGTCTTTAAAGCCCTGGGCGCACACGGTGTGGTGCGACGCGGCAACGGCATTCAGGTGATTGTCGGTCTGCATGTTCCCCAGGTGCGCGACCAGCTTGAATCGCTGATGAAAACCCCTTTAACGAACGAACAAACCACCATGACGGAGGCTGTATCATGAAAAAATTCTCAGTTGTCATTGCAGGCGGCGGTAGTACTTTTACTCCCGGTATTGTCCTGATGTTATTAGCTAACCGTGATCGCTTCCCGCTGCGCGCTCTGAAATTCTATGACAACGATGGCGCACGTCAGGAGACCATCGCGGAGGCGTGCAAAATCATCCTCAAAGAACAGGCGCCGGAGATTGCCTTTAGTTACACCACCGATCCGAAAGCGGCCTTTACCGATGTCGATTTTGTGATGGCGCATATCCGCGTGGGTAAATACCCGATGCGCGAAAAAGACGAGAAAATTCCGCTGCGCCATGGCGTGCTGGGCCAGGAAACCTGCGGACCGGGTGGAATTTCCTACGGTATGCGCTCTATCGGCGGTGTGCTGGAACTGGTGGACTATATGGAGCAGTATTCTCCGAATGCCTGGATGCTGAACTACTCCAACCCGGCGGCTATTGTCGCGGAAGCGACTCGCCGTCTGCGCCCGAACGCCAAAATTCTCAACATTTGCGATATGCCGATCGGCATTGAAGGACGTATGGCTCAGATTGTCGGACTGAAAAACCGCAAAGAGATGCGTGTGCGTTACTATGGTCTGAATCACTTTGGCTGGTGGACGTCGATTGAAGATCTAAACGGTAATGATTTGATGCCAAAGTTGCGGGAATATGTGGCGAAAAACGGTTATGTGCCGCCATCTGACAACGCCCATACAGAAGCCAGTTGGAATGATACCTTTGCTAAAGCAAAAGACGTGCAGGCGCTCGATCCTGATACCATGCCAAACACTTACCTGAAATATTATCTCTTTCCGGATTACGTGGTGGCGCACTCCAATCCAGAACGCACCCGTGCCAATGAAGTAATGGATCATCGTGAGAAGCATGTTTTCAGCGCTTGCCGGGCGATTATTGAAGCCGGTAAATCCTCCGCCGGGGAGCTGGAAATCGATGAACATGCGTCGTATATCGTCGATCTGGCGACCGCGATTGCGTTCAATACCCAGGAGCGCATGTTGTTGATTGTGGCGAATAACGGCGCAATTCATAACTTTTATGCTGACGCGATGGTGGAAATCCCCTGCCTGGTCGGTCATAACGGCCCAGAGCCACTCACCGTGGGGGATATTCCACACTTCCAGAAAGGGTTGATGAGTCAGCAAGTGGCGGTGGAAAAACTGGTGGTGGATGCCTGGGAGCAGCGCTCGTATCAGAAATTATGGCAGGCGATCACGCTGTCCAAAACCGTACCGAGCGCCTCGGTTGCGAAAGCGATTCTGGATGACCTGATTGAAGCCAATAAAGAGTATTGGCCAGAACTACACTAATCTTCCCGACCGGCATCACCCGATGCCGGTTTTTTGTCCTTGTCGATTTACGCTATGCTGATGCCAGCGTGAGCATGACAAGGAGCCTTCATGAAAATTTCCCACCTCGGTGAAGCGCCGGATTACCGCTTTTCACTGGCCAATGAGCGCACTTTCCTGGCGTGGATACGCACCGCGCTGGGCTTTCTGGCTGCAGGGGTCGGGCTTGATCAACTGGCGCCGGAGTTTGCCACGCCGCTGATTCGTCAGGTGCTGGCGCTGCTGCTCTGTCTGTTTGCTGGCGCGCTGGCGGTTTACGGCTATATGCGCTGGCTACGCAATGAAAAAGCGATGCGTCTGAAAGAAGACCTGCCCTATACGCGAAGCCTGCTGGTGATAAGCGCCGTTCTGTTGACGGTGGCTACCGTGGTGATGGGACTGGTGCTGTATGGCAGATAACCGCAAGGCGCGCCGCGCGGCAGATCCAGGGCTACAGCCGGAGCGCACTTCGCTTGCCTGGCTGCGTACCTTTTTTGGCTATATTGCCCTGCTTGCCTTTGCGGTGAAGCACAACTGGCAGCACTCGGGGATCACCTTCTGGATCTCGCTGGTGGTGCTGCTGTTGGTCGGCGGTATGCTGTGGCGTTATACGCGCAAACGCACCCTGATGGATGTAGAAAGCAGCGATTTCGCAAAGCCTGGCGCGATCCGCGATAAGTTGCTGATTGCGCTGGCTGTGCTCTCTCTTTCGCTGCTGTTCGGGCTAACGCATATCCGCCATATCCTGAGTTCTCTGTAAGCGTCAGAGCTGCCGGGCTTTTGCCAGATACTGCGTCATCTCTTCTTCTGGCACCATGCCCCCTCCGGTCACCCAGACGATGTGGGTGGCGTTGTCTAACTGTTGCGCCGTAAGTCCCTGTAAACTTTGATATTTCGTGCTCGCGCAAACGCGCTGTGGCCCCGCCATTCCTGCCAGTGCGGAGGGCTCAAGGCGGATATTTTCTTCCTGCGCCAGCATACCGAGCAGGTCATACATCGTTTGATCGTCGAGCGTATAAAAGCCATCCAGCAGTCGTTGCATGGCGCGGCCCACAAACCCGGACGCTCTGCCTACCGCCAGGCCGTCTGCCGCAGTGACATTATCAATACCTAAATCCTGAACGGAAATAGCATCGTGCAGCCCGGTATACACCCCCAACAGCATGCAGGGGGAATGGGTCGGCTCAGCAAAAAAGCAGTGCACGTTATCACCGAACGCCAGTTTCAGGCCGAAGGCCACACCGCCAGGACCGCCGCCCACACCGCACGGCAGATAGACAAACAGCGGGCTTTCGGCATCCACCACCCGGCCTTGCTCTTTAAGCTGCGTTTTCAGACGCTGCCCGGCAACTGCATAGCCCAGAAAAAGCGTGCGCGAGTTTTCATCATCAATAAAGAAACAGTTTGGGTCGGACTGTGCTGCCTTGCGCCCCTGCTCCACCGCCACGCCGTAATCTTCCTCATATTCGACGACAATTACGCCGTGGCTGCGTAGTTTGGCTTTTTTCCAGGCTCGGGCGTCGGCAGACATATGTACCGTGACCTTAAAGCCGATACGGGCGCTCATAATGCCAATCGACAGCCCCAGGTTACCGGTCGAGCCAACGGCAATGCTGTACTGGCTAAAGAACTGTTTGAATTCAGGGGAGAGCAGCACGCTGTAGTCATCGTCGATACTCAGCAAACCGGCTTCGAGCGCCAGTTTTTCCGCGTGGGCCAGCACTTCATAAATGCCGCCACGGGCTTTGATGGAGCCCGAGACCGGCAGATGGCTGTCTTTTTTCAGCAGCATTTCACCACTGATACGTTGTCCGTAAACCTTTTCCAGCCGCTTTTGCATCGACGGAATGGCAACCAGTTCAGATTCAATGATGCCGCCAGAAGCTGCCGTTTCAGGGAAGGCCTTTGCCAGATAGGGCGCGAAACGGCTGAGACGTGCATGGGCGTCCTCAACGTCCGCCTGCGTGAGGCCGACATAAGGCAGCCCCTGCTCAAGAGAGGTCGTGGCCGGGTTAAACCAGGTCGTTTCCTGTAAATCTATCAAGGCTTGTAACTGTGGGAACGTCGCGATGAGTGTCTGTATTTGGTCAGGATTCATGTTAATTTCTGCACAATAAACGAAAGGTGTATGCTCTACAGTGGTCGATTTTTTTTATAAGCGCCAGCATCGACAACGTTTACGACGGTATATCCGGGCATAATCTTCATATTCTGTCGCATAACTGCGAATTTATTACGTTTATACGCTACGTATTCGGCGATAAATCATGCTAAATACATGTAATCACCACCGATTTTGGCAAGGTCAATTGTGTTAAAACCACTGTTAGCGATTGCTCTTCTTCTGGCGGGCATGCCTGCGTTTGCTGCTGATACGCCGCTTACGGCGACACGCTACGCTCAGGAACTGGGCGTGGGGATGGATGTCGACTGGGCGCGAACCGAGCGCGGTATCCGCGAGTTCGATCCGCTTATCGTCCGTGATTTCTATGCGGAGGGGATTCGCCACGTACGTATCCGGGTGGCCGATCCGTTAACCGAAGCCCGCCTCATTCACCTGCGTAAGCTGGTGGAGGCCTGCGAAAAATACGGTGTGATCCCGATAATCTCCTACCAGGCAGATACCTTTAAGGCTGAGCCGGTCGCAAAAAACGAAGCCCAACTGGTCGCCTGGTGGTCAACGATGGCGAACTACTTTGGCACCGAACATCCAATGCTGGGTTTCGACCTGATTTATGAGCCTTCGGATAAGCTCAATCACGATCTGTCAGCGCTTAACCGTGCGTATGAAAATATCATCAAGACCATCCACGACATCGATCCGCAGCGCATGATCTTTATTGCGCCGCGTCTGCGGGCCGCGCCTGAGGATTTAATGTCGTTGAAATTGCCAGGGCGTAGCCAGAACTACCTGCTGGCAGAGTGGCATATCTTCCCGTGGGGGCCATTGAAAAATAATGGCAAGTACCCGTGGACATCGGGTACGGCGGCTGAGAAAGCGGCAATCAGAGCACGCATTAACACCGCGGTGCACTGGCAGCAAAAAACCGGTCACGCAACCTGGGTTGGCGGCTGGTCGGTGGGGGAAACCATTAAAAGCCCGCCAGGTGAGTCGCAACTGGCGTTCGCCGCGTTTATGGCCTGCGAACTGAATAAGGCGCAGATCCCCTTCGCCCTCAATGCGGACACGCAATTTTATGATGGCGAAGAGGGGGCGTGGCGTCCGACAACCGAACCGTTGCTGAAAGCAATTATTTCACCGGACTGTGAGAAGGCTGATGCGAAGCCGGATCGCCGGGAAGGGAAGCCGCCTGTTCATGTTCATGGCGCTTCTGGCGCAGCGCCAGCGGCAGCCAGCTCAGCACAATCAAAAGCCCTGCCAGCGTCATCAGCATCCCAAGGCTAAACTGGCTGGTCTGGGGAAGTTGAGCGGAAAACCACGCAAGGGCGCCTGAACCCATATTCTGCATGCCGCCCACCAGCGCCCCCGCCGTGCCCGCCAGAAAGGGGAACGGCTCCATTGCACCACTGGTCGCCAGTGGAAAGAGCATGCCCGCCCCGAAGAAGAACAGTGCGGCGGGAACCAGCAGCGTCCAGACCGTCATCACGCCAAACCAGCCGGGGATCCACATCATTACGCCTGCCAGCAGACAACTGGCGATCGCCTGCCACATCAGTGTGGAGAAGCGCGCATTTTGCCGCCCGGCGAACCAGGCACCGAA
This sequence comes from Citrobacter sp. UYEF32, assembly GCF_040546205.1. NCBI lineage: Bacteria > Pseudomonadati > Pseudomonadota > Gammaproteobacteria > Enterobacterales > Enterobacteriaceae > Citrobacter > Citrobacter sp. UYEF32. The sequence goes on from NZ_JBEPNI010000006.1 coordinate 75,641, forward strand.
AAAGGCGGCCGGAATGGGCAGAATAAACAGGATACTGACCGCCATACTCGAAAGCCCAAGCGTAGCGCCCATCAGCACGCCTGAGCAGGCCTCAAACACCGCGATACCCGCCAGCCCGCCAATTAGCATCAGCAAATAGCAGTTAAACATGCCGTTACCCAACAGGGTTTTATAACGGGCAATCAGGCCCATTTTTACGGTACCGGTCGGGCGCGTTTCCGGCATCCAGCGCGCCATGCTGTATGTGACGCCAGCACAGAGCACCAGCAGGAAAGCAAAACAGGCGCGCCAGCCCCAGAGGGTAGTCAGCAAGCCGCCAATCAACGGCGCAAGCAGCGGGCTTACCAGAATGCCCATATTCAGCAAACTGTTAGCGTGGCGTAATTCGGTGCCGGAATAGAGATCGCGCGGCAGGGTACGTGCCATGACGCCGCCGACGCCGGTCCCCATGCCCTGAAAGGCGCTGGCGACTATCAGCACGGTCAGGCTGTGGGTCGTGACAGCGACCAGTGTTGCCAGCATAAACACTGTTAAGCCGCAGAGGATCGCCGGACGGCGGCCAAAACGGTCGGCTAACGGGCCGTAAAAGAGTTGTGATACGCCATAGGTGAGCAGATAGGCGGCCATGACATTCTGCACCGCCCCTTCACGGGCACTGAGATCCTGCGCCATACCGGCAATCGCGGGAATATAAATGGTTTGCGCCATCTGCCCCACGGCCACCAACAGGACCAGCATCAAGAGTAAACTGACATTACGCTGTCTTTTCATTTCGCTGAATACGTTTTAAAAATAGATAAATAAAGAATATGGTGCTGCCATAACCGTAAAATGCGAGAGGAATCTACCACAGTAATGTGACACAACAAGATGCGGGGTCAGAAAGAGTGACCGCCGCCAGGCAGGATTTGTAAACAACTATCGGCAACATTTGTTGCCAGCGTGATCAGGACAGGCGCAGCAAAATAGCCCCCGCAGCGATGCCACAGGCGGCAACGATGCGTAATCCGGCAACCTTTTCTTTGAGCATTAAAAAGGCGAGCAGCGCGCCAAAGAGAATGGAGGTTTCACGCAGTGCGGCGACCACCGCCAGCGGTGCCTGCGTCATCGCCCATAGCGCCAGGCCGTACGAGCCCATGGTACCAATGCCGCCAGGCAGCCCTTTTTTCCAGTTATTCACCAGATAGTGAGAGACTTCACGGCGGCGAGCGATCATCGCCCAGGCCAACAGGCAAAAACCGTTCATGAAAAAGGTCCAGAGGGTGTAACCGAACGCGCTACCCGCAAGGCGTACACCTGTACCGTCCACCAGCGTGTACCCGGCGATAAAACAGGAGTTCAGCAGCGCAAGCCAGATCCCACGCGTTGAGCTGTGTCGCCCGTTACAAGCCATGCCAAGAATGGACAGACAAATGACCGCGATACCGAGCCAGGCAAAGGTGGATAATGTATCCCCGAGGAACAGTACGCTGATCAAGGCCACCAGAAGTGGCGCGGTACCGCGCATCAACGGGTAGGTCTGACTCATATCGGAAACTTGATACGTTTTAGCGACCAGCACCGTATAGACAACCTGTAGCAGGCAGGAAACGGCGAGATAAGGCACGCTGGCAAGCGACGGCTGCGGTGAGAAGGGCAGCATGACCAGGGCGATTAAAGCCGCAGAGCCGCTGACGCAGATGGCGGAATAGAGTTTGTCGCTGCCCGCTTTAACAATCGCGTTCCAGCTCGCATGTAGAAGTGCGGCAAACAGCAGAATACAAAAAACAGTAACAGTCATGAGTATGCAGTGTCAGTGGGCGGCGTAAAAACGTACCATGAAAGCATTGATCGGAGCGACTATTCTGTGCGGTGACGAAGACAGCCCGCGTTTATTAAAGAGGGGCGGTTGCCCGCCCCTCTTAGGTACGACTTGAACCTGAATTACCGCAGTAATTTCAGGACAGCTTCAAGCAGTTGCAGCAAGGCAACTATGAGTTTCAGGATAAGGATAACCATATCCATTTCGCCCATACGTTTCTCCTTTGGCAAGGAGCACGACCGGCTGGCGTACCTTTCCGCTGCCTGTAACCAGCCGTTTTGTTGGCGTAACACAGTGTGCTCTCAAGGGGTTAAGGCACTGACGGCACCACCCGTTTCAGCCAGGACTTTATGTGCGCCCGTATCATAGCGGTCCCCTCATACACCGTGGTCGGCAAGATCATTATAAATTCATACTGTAAATATATACAGTGATTTCTGGACGAAATTTGCATCCTGTTTCATACTCAAACTGCTCGTAGTGTGTGCATAATTTGCGCGCAGGATTAATTGATCGTATAGTTTCACTGTTGACGTAACACAGTGTGCTTGCGGCTACCAACCGCAAAAACCTGCTAAAAACCTCGCTCCGGCGGGGTTTTTTATTTTTATCGCCTGACCATTAAAATGTGATTAATGACACATATTACCGCTGCGGTGTAAAAACCGGTTGTCCAAACGCCATTCCTGTGTTTGTATAAATCCTGTTAATTATTCAAACACGAGTCCCCAATGAACGCTTCCACTATGACGATGAACCTACTAAAAACCGCGCATAACGCCGCGGTGGTCGTCGTGCGTGTGGTGGTGGTCGTCGGCAATGCGCCGTAGGGACTGGAACAACACACGATTCCAAAACCCCGCCGGCGCAAACCGGCGGGGTTTTTCGTTCAAAGCCTCCCGGAAAGTCGGCCCAGAAGAAAAGGACTGGAGCATGGCAAGTTCGGGCACAACACAAACGACACGCTTTACCGGCGCACAATTGATCGTTCATTTACTGGAACGTCAGGGCATTACCACGGTAGCGGGTATTCCTGGCGGGACCGTTCTCCCACTGTATGACGCATTAAGTCAGAGCACGCAAATTCGCCACGTCCTGGCGCGCCACGAGCAAGGCGCCGGGTTTATCGCCCAGGGCATGGCCCGTACCGAAGGCAAACCCGCCGTCTGTATGGCCTGTAGCGGGCCAGGCGCCACCAACCTGGTGACCGCCATCGCCGATGCGCGTCTCGATTCCATCCCGCTGGTATGTATCACCGGCCAGGTGCCTGCCTCCATGATCGGCACCGATGCGTTCCAGGAGGTCGACACTTACGGCATCTCTATCCCCATCACTAAGCACAATTACCTGGTTCGGGATATCGCCGAACTTCCACAGGTGATGAGCGACGCGTTTCGCATTGCGCAATCCGGCCGTCCCGGCCCGGTGTGGATAGATATTCCTAAAGATGTTCAGACCGCGACCATCGAGCTGAGTGAGTTGCCGGAGCCGGGCGGCAGAGCGCCAGCTCCGACGTTTGACGCGAAAAGCGTGCAGGAAGCGGCGGCGATGATTAATGCCGCACAGCGTCCGGTGCTGTACCTGGGCGGCGGGGTGATTAACGCGCCGGAACAGGTGCGCGCTCTGGCGGAAAAAGCGAATCTGCCGACCACCATGACCTTGATGGCGCTGGGCATGTTGCCAAAAGCGCATCCGCTGTCGCTGGGGATGTTAGGAATGCACGGCGCGCGTAGTACCAACTTTATTCTGCAAGAGTCTGATTTGCTGGTTGTTCTTGGTGCGCGTTTTGATGACCGGGCGATTGGTAAAACCGAGCAGTTCTGTCCGAATGCGAAAATCATTCATGTGGATATCGACCGCGCCGAACTGGGTAAAATCAAACAGCCACACGTTGCCATTCAGGGCGATGTGGGTGAAGTGCTGGCACAATTGCTGCCGCAAATTGACGCGCAGCCGCGTGAGGAGTGGCGTGGTCTGGTGGCGCAATTACAGCAGGAATTCCCGTCTGCCATTCCGCAGGGCGGTGACCCGCTGACCCATTACGGCCTGATCAATGCCGTTGCCGCCTGCGTCGATGACGAGGCGATCATCTCCACCGACGTGGGCCAGCATCAGATGTGGACCGCACAGGCCTATCCGCTCAATCGACCACGTCAGTGGCTGACCTCCGGCGGGCTGGGCACTATGGGCTTCGGTCTGCCTGCGGCGGTAGGTGCTGCGCTGGCGAACCCGCAACGCAAAGTGATTTGCTTCTCCGGGGACGGTAGCCTGATGATGAACATTCAGGAGATGGCCACCGCCGCAGAAAATAATCTGGATGTGAAAATCATTCTGATGAACAACGAAGCGTTAGGTCTGGTGCATCAACAGCAGAGTCTGTTTTACAAGCAGGGCGTGTTCGCGGCGACGTATCCGGGAATGATTAATTTTATGCAGATTGCCGCCGGTTTTGGCCTGCAAACCTGTGATCTCAACAACGAGGCTGACCCGCATGCCGCGCTGCAGGAGATCATTGCTCGCCCTGGTCCGGCGCTCATTCACGTGCGCATCGACGCCGAAGAAAAAGTGTATCCGATGGTGCCGCCAGGTGCGGCAAATACTGAGATGGTGGGGGAATAAGCCATGCAACAGACAGTTTCTGACAACGTAATTCTCGAACTCACCGTGCGTAACCATCCGGGTGTGATGACCCACGTCTGCGGCCTGTTTGCCCGCCGCGCGTTTAACGTGGAAGGCATACTCTGTTTGCCAATCAAAGAGAGCGAGCAGAGTCGCATCTGGCTATTGGTGAATGACGATCAGCGTCTGGAGCAGATGATTAGCCAGATTGAGAAGCTGGAAGACGTAGTGCAGGTCGTGCGTAACCAGTCTTCACCAGGGATGTTCAACAAACTGGCCGTGTTCTTCGAGTAAGGCGACACCAGGCTCGCTTAGCGGGCCTGATCGTTTTCTGAGTCTGGTGTAATCACTTTCACAAATCCGTTACGGCAATGGGTCGGGTAATCCGCCGGTAATGGACGGTCGCTAATTAACACATCAAACCCGGACAGCGGCGCAATGCTCGCCGGTGCGACCTCATCAAACAGGGCATGGCGTGCCAGCAGAATTTTGCGCATGCCGTGCTCCATCGCCTTTCGCTTCATGGGCAAATCATCCAGGTTAAACCAGGTTACGCCGTGGTGTTCGTGCACGCCGCTGGCGGAAATAAACACTTTTCGCGGGTTTAATGAATCTAACAGCGAGGGATTATTCGGATCGTAAAAGGCATCGCTTTTGGCGCGCCAGGTGCCACCGCAGAGCATAGCCGTTGCGTTAGGCTTGGCGGTAAGTGCGACAAATACCTGATGGGAATAGCAGATGCCCGTAAAGGTAATGTCATCCGGGATCATGCTGATAACCAGCGGCATTTCCGGCCCATTATCAAAAAAGACCAAATCGTTCTCGCTCACCAGTCCGGCGGCAAGGATGGCGACAGGTAAATCATCACGATGGTGGGGACGTAGGGTAGGTTGCGGTGCGGCGATGGGGGCGGATGGTTTGTTCACCATCACGATATAGCCCCCCAACAGCGCTAACGGCAGCGGTTCGTCATCCTGACTAAAGTCCCTGCGAATGGTCATGACAGACACTTCCAGCATACGCGCGGCATCTTTTAAGTGGATCCGGTCGGTCTTTTTCAGTAACTCCACCAGACGTCGGATACGTTCTTTTTGCTTCGTTTCCACTCTCTTTCTCCGCTCTGCTTTGCTCTGCTGTGTTTCTAAAGTAACATTTTCTATCAATCAGGAACACGTAATGATATCAACACTATAATCCTGTTACCCGGCAAATAAAAGTGATGTGGCGCGGTATGTCAGGGATTTTGCGGTGTTGGAGGGTAATAAATGTGATTCTCTAATCGCGATCATGGTCACAAATGATACTAAAATAACATGTTAATGTTACTAAAATATCATTGTTATGTGATTGTTTCTGAGAGGTAGCAAAATGGATATCGCAGTCATCGGCTCCAACATGGTGGATCTCATCACCTATACCAACCAGATGCCGAAAGAGGGAGAAACCCTTGAAGCCCCTGCCTTCAAAATCGGGTGCGGTGGTAAAGGCGCGAATCAGGCGGTGGCCGCCGCTAAAATGAATTCGAAAGTGATGATATTGACCAAAGTGGGTGATGATATCTTTGCGGACAATACCATCCGTAATCTGGAGTCCTGGGGAATTAACACCACCTATGTGGAAAAAGTCCCCTGTACCAGCAGCGGCGTCGCGCCGATTTTTGTCAATCCCAACTCCAGCAACAGTATTTTAATTATTAAAGGCGCAAACAAATTTCTCTCTCCGGAAGATATCGATCGTGCTGCCGAAGATTTGAAAAAATGCCAGTTAATTGTCCTGCAACTGGAGGTACAATTAGAAACGGTATATCACGCCATCGAATTTGGTAAAAAGCATGGTATTAAAGTGTTATTAAATCCTGCCCCCGCACTGCGTGAACTGGATATGACCTACGCCTGTAAATGTGATTTCTTTATTCCCAATGAGACCGAGCTTGAAATTCTGACCGGCATGCCGGTCGACACCTACGATAATATTCGTACGGCGGCGCGGAGCCTGATTGATAATGGCCTGAATAATATTATCGTGACCATGGGTGAAAAGGGTGCGCTATGGATGACCCGCGAGCGCGAAGTTCACGTTCCGGCGCACAAGGTCAACGCCATTGATACCAGTGGCGCTGGCGATGCCTTTATCGGCTGTTTTGCCCACTACTATGTCCAGGGCGGCGATGTCGAAGCGGCGATGAAAAAAGCCGCGCTATTCGCTGCTTTTAGTGTGACCGGCAAAGGCACACAATCGTCTTACCCCAGCATTGAACAATTTAATGAGTACCTGGCTTTACATGAATAATAACCGCTGAGTTTATTCTGTAGCAGGCGCATTGCCGCCTGCTGTTCGGAATAAGACAGTGATAAACCCTGCACATTGAAAGGTAGCACTATGAACGAAAAAAATATCGTTCAGATGCCCGACGGGTATTTGAATAAAACCCCTTTGTTCCAGTTTATTTTGTTATCCTGTTTATTCCCGTTGTGGGGATGCGCCGCTGCGTTAAATGATATTCTCATAACGCAATTTAAAAGCGTGTTCTCATTAAGTAACTTTGCCTCTGCGTTAGTGCAGAGTGCGTTTTATGGCGGCTATTTCTTAATTGCGCTCCCGGCTTCTCTGGTTATTAAAAAGAGCAGCTATAAAATTGCGATATTAATCGGGCTGACCCTTTATATCGTCGGCTGTTCGCTGTTCTTCCCGGCCTCGCATATGGCGACCTATACCATGTTCCTGGCGGCGATATTTGCCATCGCCATTGGGCTGAGTTTTCTTGAAACCGCGGCCAATACGTACAGTTCGATGCTGGGGCCAAAATCACATGCGACTCTGCGCCTGAACATCAGCCAGACCTTCTACCCGATTGGCGCGGCGGCGGGCATTTTGCTCGGTAAGTACCTGGTTTTCTCCGAAGGTGAGAGTCTGCAAAAGCAGATGACCGGGATGACACCCGAGCAGATTCATAATTTTAAAGTGTTGATGCTCGAAAACACCCTTGAGCCCTATAAATACATGATTATGGTGCTGGTGGTTGTCATGGCGCTGTTTATGTTCACCCGCTTCCCGAAATGCAAAGTGGCGCAAACGGAGACCCATAAACGTCCAACCGCCATGGAAACGCTGCGTTATCTGGCACAGAATGCCCGTTTTCGTCGTGGTATTGTCGCGCAATTCTTGTATGTCGGCATGCAGGTGGCGGTGTGGTCGTTCACCATTCGTCTGGCACTGGAACTGGGCGATATCAACGAACGCGATGCGTCAAACTTTATGGTCTATAGCTTCGCCTGCTTCTTTATTGGCAAGTTCGTCGCCAACATTCTGATGACGCGGTTTAACCCGGCCAAAGTGCTGATCCTCTATTCCGTGATTGGCGCCCTGTTCCTGGCATACGTGGCGCTGGCCCCCAGCTTTAGCGCGGTGTACGTGGCGGTGGCAGTCAGCATCCTGTTTGGACCGTGCTGGGCGACCATCTATGCCGGCACGCTGGATACCGTGGATAACGAACATACGGAGATGGCAGGCGCGGTAATTGTGATGGCGATTGTTGGCGCGGCGGTGGTCCCGGCGATTCAGGGCTATGTGGCAGATATGCTCCATTCACTGCAACTGTCGTTCCTCGTTTCCATGCTGTGCTTTGTCTACGTTGGCGTCTATTTCTGGCGCGAAAGTCGAGTGCGTCGCGAACTGACCGAAGCGACCGCTTCCTGAGGAGAAGGACGATGGCAACACGATTGACTCTGTGGCGTGAGCTGTTCACCCAACAGCCGCGCACCTTACTGGAAAACAGCGATTTTACCGTCACCGCGTTCCGCTACCCGAGCGACGTGGAGGCTGTACGGCTGGAGAACGCCCGTGGGCACCTGGTCGTACTGCCCTGGCTTGGACAGATGATCTGGGATGCGACCTTCGACGGGCACGACCTGACGATGCGTAACATGTTCAGCCAGCCCAAACCGGCGAATGTGATTGTTGAAACATACGGCTGTTTTGCTTTTCATTCCGGGCTGCTGGCGAACGGCTGTCCGTCAGCGGAAGATACTCACGCGCTGCACGGCGAAATGGCCTGCGCCACGATGGATGAGGCGTGGCTGGAGCTTGACGGCGACGCGCTGCGTCTGGGCGGGCGCTATGAGTATGTGATGGGTTTTGGCGATCACTACTTTGCACAACCGTCGGTCACGCTGCATAAAGCGAGCGCGCTGTTTGATATCGCCATGGATGTTACCAATCTGGCGTCGGTGCCGATGCCGCTGCAGTACATGTGCCATATGAATTACGCCTATGTTCCGCAGGCGACATTTAGCCAGAACATTCCGGATGAAGCGTTAACGCTGCGCGAATCCATCCCGGCGCATGTGAAACCGACGGAGCAGTGGCTGGAATTCAATCGCCGCGTACAGCAGGGCGAAGCGACGGTCAATGCGCTGACGGAGCCGGAATTCTACGATCCGGAAATCGTCTTCTTTGCCGACAGGCTTGACCGCTACACGGATAAGCCTGAATTTTCTATGCATGCACCGGATGGCACCACCTTTGTGACGCGTTTTTCCAGTGAGCAGTTTAATTACGTCACGCGCTGGATCCTTTACAACGGCGATCAGCAGGTCGCGGCATTTGCCCTTCCGGCAACCTGTCGCCCCGAGGGGTTTCTTGCTGCGAAGCGTAGCGGCAGTTTACTCAGCCTTGCGCCACAGCAAACCCGCCATTTTAGCGTCACCACGGGCATTGCCTGATGGCCTTACCTGAGCCCGGTTCGCCGGGCTTCGTTGTGTATTCTCATCAATAAAATCAGCCATCTGCGTGATCCCGTGCACTACGAAAAACCAGTAAGCTCACGCTTCGACTGTCCATTTTGTGCATTTTGACTTTATGATGTGCCTCCTGAGATGTGGCGGGAGCTTTCATGATTTGGTTAACACTGACGACACTGGTTGTGGTTTTTATTATTGGTTTCAGGGTATTAACGTCTGACTCACGTCGCGCGATCCGCCGGTTGAGTGAGCGGCTGGCAATCACGCCGGTGCCGGTGGAAACCATGATTGATCAGATGGGGAAAAGCGCAGGGGCGGAGTTTATTCAGTATCTGGCTCGCCCGGATGAAGCACATCTGCAAAATGCCGCCCAGATGCTCTTTATCTGGCAGGTTTTTATTGTCGATGGCAGTGAACAGCATCTGCAATCCTGGCATCGCATTCTGCAAAAGGCCCGGCTGGCCGCGCCCATTACCGATGCGCAAGTCCGTCTCGCGCTGGGCTTTTTACGCGAACTCGAGCCGGATGTTGCTGAGCTTAATGCCTTCCAGATGCGCTACAACACTTTGTTTGTCCCTGAGGAAGGGGTGCACTGGTTACACTGATCTTACTGTCCGACGCTGTAAATAGTTGCGTAAATGTTAAATGAATCACACTATTGTTTGTTACACTACACGGCTTTCTCAATAAAACATGAAGCCGGGTGTAAAAATGATGGAAATGCAGCGGACGCAGCCTGCAACAGGCGGCGTAAGTCGCCCAAACTGGTCGGCGGTATTTGCCGTCGCCTTCTGTGTGGCGTGCCTGATCACCGTGGAGTTTCTGCCGGTGAGTCTGTTGACGCCCATGGCGCAGGATTTGGGCGTGTCGGAAGGTGTTGCCGGACAATCGGTGACGGTAACGGCATTTGTCGCCATGTTCGCCAGCCTGTTTATCACCCATATCATCGGCAAAACGGATCGCCGTCTGGTGGTTATTGCCTTTTCCGTGCTGCTGACGCTCTCGTGTCTGCTGGTCTCGTTTGCCAATAATTTTACCTTGCTGTTGCTCGGGCGTGCGTGCCTTGGGTTAGCGCTGGGCGGTTTTTGGGCGATGTCCGCCTCCCTGACTATGCGACTGGTGCCTGCCCGCACCATTCCGAAGGCGCTGTCGGTCATCTTCGGTGCGGTCTCCATTGCGTTGGTGATTGCGGCACCGTTGGGTAGTTTTCTCGGCGGGATCATTGGCTGGCGGCATGTGTTTAACGGTGCAGCGCTAATGGGGTTCGTCTGTATTGGCTGGGTGTGGATGGCGCTGCCGTCGATGCCGGGACAGACGGAACATCATCAGAATATGTTTGGTTTGTTGAAGCGCCCTGGCGTCCTGGCCGGGATGCTGGCGATTTTTATGGCTTTCGCCGGGCAGTTCTCGTTTTTCACTTATATTCGTCCGATCTTTATGACCCTCGCCGGCTTTGATGTTGATGGCCTGACGCTGGTGTTATTGAGCTTTGGTGTTGCCAGCTTTGTGGGTACTTCGCTTTCATCACATATCTTAAAGCGCTCGGTAAAACTGGCGCTGGCCTGTGCGCCGCTGATCCTTGCGGTGAGCGCGCTGGTGCTGATTTTGTGGGGCAGCAATAAAGTGGTTGCTGCGGGGATTGCCATCGTCTGGGGATTATCGTTCGCCCTGGTGCCGGTGGGTTGGTCGACGTGGATCACCCGCTCGCTTGCCGATCAGGCGGAAAAGGCGGGGTCGATTCAGGTGGCAGTTATTCAACTGGCAAATACCTGCGGCGCGGCGGTTGGCGGCTATGCGCTGGACAACCTGGGCCTGCTTTCACCGCTGGTGCTGTCCGGAGCGTTGATGCTGCTTACCGCGCTGCTGGTGGCAGGAAAAGTGAAGGTGAAGTGATTTTCCTCTCACCCTTATCCGGGTTATCGCTGCGCTAACCGTAGCCCCGGTAAGCGTCAGCGCCACCGGGGGAATGTCAGGCTGCAGCCTGCATGCGTTTGCGGGAATCCAGCGAAATCAGCAGCACCGACGACACAATCATCAGCGTACCCAGCCAGTCCGGCAGCGTAAAAGCGATACCCAACAGGGCAACCGAGAGCAGCGCGCTACTCAGCGGTTCCGCACAGCTCAGAATACTGGCGCGTGAGCCGCCAATCATCTGCGCCCCTTTCAGATACAGGCTAAAGGTCAGCGCGGTACCCACCATCACCAGATACATAAACGCCATCACCAGATTGCCATCGATAACGAAATCGCCACCTTTATTGCCATAGAACGGCGTCAGCATTAATCCGGCGAGAAACATACTCCAGCCGACAATCGGCAGTGTGCCGTAGCGGGCGATAAGCTTCGACGGATAGGTGGAATAGAGCGCGGCGGAAAACGCCGACGCGATGCCCCATACCAGCGCTTCGGTGGAAATCGACAGCGATGTCATATTCCCGTGGGTCACCAGCAAGAGGGTGCCAATCAGAGAGGTTGCAATCGCCGCCGTAACAGCGAGCGTCGGCTTCGCTTTTCGTGCCAGGGCAAACCACGTCACGATGATTGTTGGCGAGAGAAATTGCAGTACCGTAGCGGTGGCGGCATTCGATTTCTCGATGGTCACCAGGAAGGTGAGCTGAACGATAAGCGCGCCAAACAGCGAAAAGAACAGCAGGCTCAGCGTGTCTTTGCGGTTTTTCACGATCGCGAAAATTTTATCGCCATGGAAAAACGACAGAATTAATAACACCGCGCCGCCGGACAGCAGGCGAACCATCGTCAACCAGGGGGCTGCGATGTGACTTTTCTCCATGATGTACTGAGCGCAAACCCCGGAACTGCCCCATAAAATGGCGGCAATCAGTACATAAAGCATCCCTTTTTTTGTGAAACCCATTTTCTACCCAGTCCTGCCATGCTGCTTTCTTATTGATGAATTTTGCATCATAACACAGGCGTGATGGATAACCGGAGGCAGCATCCCTGCCGCCCGTGGATTTACATTAGAACCAGGCTTCCCACATTGCACCGACGTTGAAGGAGTCCAGCGTGGTGTCATCCGTACCGTTAACACGCGCGGTACGCTTGTTGTCAACTTCGCCACCGGTCACGTAGAAGCGCAGCATCGGACGGAACTCTGGCCCCATATCGATGGAGATATTCTGCGACAGGGTCGCTTTCCAGCCGTTGTTATCACCGCCTTTGTCGTAAGCCACTTTCTGCCAGCCCAGCTCAAGCCAGGTAGAATGAACGTCGTTCCACCAGTACATCGGGCGCACAATGGCGTTGTAGTTCTTACGGTTGTCAGACTTGTCTGCGCTGTTGTCGTAATCGTGGAAGGCGAGGAGATATTCCACCTGCATCTGGCGACTAAACTTGTGCAGCCCTTCGAAGCTGGCATAAATAGTCTTTAAATCATCCGTTTTGTTATAAACGCTGTTATCTGCGTTATCAGAATAACGGGCGATAACTTTGTTCACACCGCTGTCGTTGGTATGGCTTAACACCACGCCACCCTGCCAGGCTTTCAGGCGGGCGTCGCTTTCAACGGCCTTCGAGTCAAAACCGTAGTTTGCGTAAACTTCCAGATCCAGCGGGCCGACTTTCATGCCGTGGATTTTTGAGGTGACGGCGTAGTTGCCTTTGTCACCGGTGCCGGAGCCGCCGGTACAGGTAATGCGTGACGGGTTATCCCCGTTGTCTTCCACTTCCGGGTTACAGGACTGCACGGCAGCTACAGTGGCCACGTCAAACTGTACGCCACCGATATCGAAGTTTTTCACCCCGGCACCCTGGCCATCGTGGTTCATCCAGAAGTAGTCGTTGATGCCCTGTTGTGGACGCTGGTGGAAGTCACGACCTGCCCAGAAATAGGCGTTCGGGTTGGATTCCAGCAGGTTGGTCACACCGGCGTAGGCTTTTTTCAGGTTAACTTCGTCGCCCCAGTGATCGAACATCACGTTGACGTCCCAGATTGCTCCATGCGAACTCTTAAACGCTTTGGAAAGCTGGAACTCGCCACCGTTGCCTTCGTTACCCAGACGGCCAATCGCAGACGAGCCATTATATGAACCGTCTACGCCAACATATTTCTGATCGCCGCTCTGGTAATGGGCGCCATAACGGGCGTAACCGCTAAATTTCACGCCATAAGGAATGGCTAAGTCAGGCGTTTGCGCAGTGCTTTGCGGCTCGGTAATGACATCCGCTTTTTTATCAATGGCGGCATCCATTTTTGCCTGCCGCTCGGCTAATGCTTTATCCACCGCTTTTGCCACGATGGCGTCGATTTGTTCTTGCGTAAATTCTTGTGCTATCACCGAACCAGAGCAAAGCGCAGCCGCAACCGCCAGTGCCACTGGAAGTTTATTGTTTAATTTCATAGTTATCTCAATTTATACCCTTTATATTTCAAGTTGCATGGGCATTAGCTACGCGCATTCACCCGAATCACTTACATCAGTAAGCTCATCGGGATTCTTTCGCCTGCCGTATTCCTGAAACTCGAATTATTTAGGGTCTCGTTGGTTGTTTTTAAACAATAACCATCCTGTCCTGATTTGACAGAACAACATGCCAGTATCAAAACAAGCTGATTTATATTTTATAATTCAGGTACAGAGTTATATCTTCCATAAACTATGAGCTTTTAACGCTGATAAAGCTGAATAATCTCCTCTGATAATTCACGCGCCAGTAACGACGTCATTAAATGATCCTGGGCATGTACCATAATTAATGTCATGGGTTGCCGGGCTTCGCCGGCATCCTGTTCAATTAATTTGGTTTGCATTTGATGGGCCTGACGTGAATAACCATCGGCTTCACGCAGCAGTGTTTGGGCTTCCTCAAAGTTGCCCGCTCTTGCGGCACGCAATGCTTCAAAGCACAGACTGCGTGACTGACCCGCGTTAACGATAATTTCCATTACCGCTTCTTCTAATGCGACCATATTTATTTACTCTTCATCAAAACCATTATTCTTCGCGGTGGCGGCAAACCATTCTCCGCTTTTCTTAACGGTACGTTTCTGGGTTTCTAAATCGAGCTGAACAAAACCGTAGCGATTTTTATACGCGTTACACCATGACCAGTTATCAATAAAAGTCCACATATGATAACCAAGGCAATTACAGCCTTCGCTAATTCCTTTATGCAGCCATTTGAGGTGATCGGCAATAAATGCAATCCGGTACTGATCGTTTATTTGCCCGTTTTCAATAAAGCGCTGTTCATTCTCGACACCCATTCCATTTTCAGAAATAAAGCAGCGGGGGTTGCCATAATTATCACGAAGATTAACCAAAATATCGTAAATACCCGGCTCATAAATTTCCCAGCCGCGATAAGGGTTCATTTTTCGCCCCGGCATCTCGTAATAATCAAACAGCCATTCCGGCATAAACGGTGACTCTGGGTTAACGGCGCTGTCCCGGCATTTCACCCGCCGCGGCTGATAATAGTTAATGCCCAGTAAGTCTATTTTCCCGTCGGCAATCAGCTCCTTATCGCCCAGATGGCACTCAGGAAGCTGATCATACTCCTTCAGCAAAGCCACCAGGTCCGCCGGGTATTCACCCCGCAGTACCGGATCGAGGAAGCTGCGGTTAAACAGCAGATCCGCATGGTGTGAGGCTTTCACATCCGCCGGGTGCTGTGAACGCGGATACGACGGCGTCAGGTTGAGCACAATGCCGATCTCACCAGGGTGACGCCCGGCGCGAAACGCCCGCACCGCGCTGGCATGAGCCAGTACCGTGTTGTATGCCACTGTGGCTGCCCGTTTGAAATCCACCACGTTCGGGTAATGGAAGTCATACAGATAACCCCCTTCAACCGGCACAATGGGTTCGTTGAAGGTAAACCAGTGCTTCACCTGATGACCAAACAGGTCGAAACAGATCTGCGCGTAGCGGGTGAATGCCTCAACCACTTCGCGATTTTCCCAGCCGCCTTTCTCCTGCATCACCATCGGCATGTCGAAGTGGAACAGAGTGATAAACGGTTCGATGCCCTGTTCCACCAGTTCGTTAAGCATGGTGCTGTAAAACGCAACAGCCTGGGTATTCACCTCACCGGTACCGTCAGGAATCAGTCGGCTCCAGCTTATTGAGGTACGAAAACTGTTGTGGTTCAGTTGTTTTAACAGGGCGATGTCTTCGCGCCAGTGCTGGTAAAAGGTGGACGTATCCTGTGGGCCCACCTGCTGATGAAAGCGCCAGGGTTGGCTGGCGTACCAGGCATCCCATGTTGTGGCGCTCTTCCCGCCCTGTAAGCTTTCCCCTTCGGTTTGTTGCGCGGAACTGGCGCTGCCCCACCAAAAGTTTTCGGGAAATGCATATTTCATTTTTCTCTCCTTGTTCAGTTACTGCCGACGGTTTCCGCCATCGGTGCGCTGTTCTGCGCTTTTTGCTCTTCGGTCTTCATCAATGAACGCTCGTAAGCACGCAGGAACGGCAGGTACATCAGTGCGGACATCACCATACAAATCACGCACATCACCACCGGACTGAATGCCCAGTTGGCAGCCCAGGATGCGCCAATCGGTGCCGGTGTTGTCCATGGCGTCAGTGAGACGACCTGCGCCAGTAAGCCCATGCGGGTTGCCGCATACGCCAGAATGGCGTTTACCAGAGGGACACAGACGAACGGGATAAACAGCATCGGGTTCATGATGATCGGCGCGCCGAACAGAATCGGTTCATTGATGTTGAAGAAGCTTGGCACAACACCCATTTTGCCGATAGTCCGCAGGTGCGCAACGCGGCTACGCAGCAGCAAAAAGGCCAGCGGTAAGGTTGAACCCACGCCGCCGATCAGCAGGTAGTGGTCCCAGAAACCTTGCAGGTAAACGTGCGGCAATGCAGCGCCTGCGGCCAGAGCAGCCTGGTTGGCGGAGAGGTTTGCCATCCAGAAGGGGTTCATGATGCCGGTGACGATAAGCGAACCGTGGATACCGGCAAACCAGAAGATCTGGCACAGCAGCACAGAGAGCAGAATGGCCGGCAGTGAGTCTGATGCGGAGACCAGCGGTTCCAGCAGGTGCATAATCGCCTGCGGCAGGATCATGCCGGTTTGCGCTTCAATAAACAGGTTCAGCGGATGCAGCGTACCGATAATCACCAGAACCGGGATCAGGATTTCAAACGAGCGGGCAACACCGGTCGGCACCTCTTTCGGCAGGCGAATAGTGATGTTGTGCTGCTTGAGCCAGGCATAAACGCGAGCGGAGTAAATCGACGTCAGCAGTGCGGTGAAGATCCCCTGGCCGGAGAGGTACTGAGTGGAAATCTGTCCTTCATGATAGGGGGCCGCTACCAGCAGGAACGCCATAAACGCCAGCAGGCCGGTCATCACCGGGTCAAGATTAAACTGACGGCCCAGGCTCGCACCGATACCGACAGAAATGAAGAAGGTCATGACCCCCATGCTCAGGTTGAAAGGCAACATTAGCTGTGCGCGATATTCGGTAGAAAAATCCAACCAGGCGCGGGCAAAACCGTTGGTCGTTTCCGGGGAGAACGGCGGGAAAATAAACACCAGCATAAACGAGCCGATGATCATGAACGGCAGCGCGGCGGTAAAGCCATCGCGGATAGCGATAACGTATTTCTGCTGTCCGAGTTTGCCCGCAAGCGGGGTAATGGACTGCTCAATGACGCCAATCATAGACTGATATAACGAACTCATGGGTTCACCTTTTAGTGCGCCGCTTCAATCAGCGACAGTGCATAGTCCAGTACTTTATCGCCACGCTGCATCCCGTAGTCCATCGGATTGATGGGCTGCACGGGGATACCGGCGGCGGCGGCCTTTTCTGACAGCGTATTTAACATATATTTCACTTGCGGTCCGAGAAGCACGACCTGGTATCGTGGAAACTGCATATCAAATTCAGCCACACCGTACGCATCGATCTCGACCGGCAAATTCCGTTGCTGCGCCTCTTCAACCATTTTCCTGACTAACAGGCTGGTAGACATACCGGCGGAGCAACACAACATAATCCTGAACATCTTGACCTTCCTCGAATGTAAAAAGTTATTGCGGGGATGATTGGATATCATACGGAAACCGGTTTCCATCTCGTCGCAAAAGAAGTGTGATGGGTATCAAAGTCTCAATGATATAAGCGCTTTTTTCTGGATTAAGGTCACGGAATTTGGATGGATTCTGATAGCAATAGAGTCCAAATGGAAAATCGGTTTCCATGAAAAAAAGAAAAGGATATACTGCGAATGGTTATATTATGAACCATTGCTGTACTTGGTATTTTCAGGCGTAAATTAGTCGTCTGTCAGGGGAGAAAGATGTCTACAATCAACGATGTATCACGTTTAGCTGGGGTGTCCAAAGCCACAGTCTCACGGGTGTTGAGTGGTTCGCGCGGCGTTAAGGAAGCCAGCCGCCTTGCAGTACTGAAAGCGGTCGATGAGCTGAATTATCGGCCCAATGTTATCGCACAGTCCTTACTCAGCCAGTCGACAGGCTGCATCGGTGTGATTTGCGCCCAGGACAATATCAACCAGACCACCGCATATCTTTACGCGTTGGAAAAACACCTCAGCCAAAGTCAGAAACATTTGCTGCTGCGCTTTGCCAACAGCAAAGCGGGGGTGCTGAGCGCGCTGGAAGAACTTACCTGTGGGTTGTGCGACGATGTGTTGATTATCGGCGCCCGTTTCCCGCTGAATATCAACGACGAGAATGTTATTCTGGTGGATTGTGCGGAGTCAGAAACGCCAAACAGTATCCAGTTCGACCACGCGTTCGCGGCGGAAACGGCCTGTAATTTCCTGATAAGCCAGGGAAGACGCCAGATTGCCCTCATCCACCCCGATACCAGCGGCCCGGCGGACCAGGTACTGCTCGGTTATAAGCATGCGCTGGAAAACAATTTCCTGCCGTTTAATCGCAATCTGGTCTTTATGGATGACACCTCGTCATCTGTGGCGCTGCAGGTATTGCTCAACAATGCTACTACCTTGAATTTCAACGCCCTTTTGGTTGCCGATGAGCAGGAAGCACAGCGGGTGATCCCGCAGTTGCAGGCGTTCAATAAATCCGTACCGGGCGACATCATGGTCTTTAGCCTGGCGGGGTCACTGCATCTGCCGGGGGTTCCAAAAATCCCGGCGATTGAGTACTCCATAGACTCGATGGCGGCGCGGATTGTCGCGTGGCTCAACGAAAAAACCCAAAGCGCGCTGGGCTCTTGTGTGGTGCGCGGGGACTTAATTATTCCTGAGATGATCAAGCGTTAACGTTTAAAGAGAGCCTCCGCCCGGAGGCTTTTTTACGCCGGGATCACGGGCTGATAAATTCCACCGCAACCTGCCGGGTCAGCCAGACGCCATTCTCCGCCTGATAGAACGGATAACCCTGTTCAAACATGGCTAATGCGTTAATTTCCAGCACCACCGGCGTACCGTAACGCTGTCCGACCTGGATGGCCACCTCCCGATCGGCGGAGAGATGAACATATTGTCGCGACTGTGCGGTTAATCCTTCTGCAAGAATGGCGGAAAGAAAACGGCTGGCGGTGCCGTGGTACAAGATGTCCGGTGGTTTTTTTTCAGTAAAGGCGATATCGACTTTCGCCGTCGAGTGCCCCTGAACGGCACGAATACGCAGCCCGTCTTCGGAGAGGGCGAAGCGCTTTTTATCACTGCCGTCCACGACGGCCTCAATGAGTTGTTTGTCCAGTGATTGCCCCTGGCCTGCCGCGCCTGCGATCAGTGCATCAATGTTCGCCCACCCTTCACTATCCAGTTCCAGACCAATGGCTTCAGGTTGATGGCGCAGAACGTAGCTCAGAAACTTACTGACTTCATTATGTGCTTTTTTCATTATTGTCTGCCTTAGACATCGTTTTCAGTGAGAATACCATTCAATGCTGTTTTGCAAATAATAAAATTAAACCTCGCTGAGGAAGCTCGCTTTTTGATATGTTAATGGTTGGGAAGCGAGCCTGTAGATAATTAGACTTGCAGAAGCCAATTGTTATTTAGCAGTGTCACACATTTTAACTTATACGCTGGCGCGAATGCAGGCCGAAATATTATTATATATTCGTCATACTGCAAGTTGCATGTGCGTTGGCTTATCTCGCTCACCCCGGTCACTTACTGGAGTAGGCTCCTGGAGATTCACTATGTTGCCGCCTTCCTGCAACTCGAATTATTAATAGTATAAGAAAAAAAAGTAATTTACCTGTGAGGAATGTTTGTGGAACTCCATCAGCTTCGCTGTTTTATTGCTGTTGCCGACGAATTACATTTTGGCCACGCGGCACAGAAGCTGGATATGCTGCCATCGGCGCTGGGTCGTTATATTAAACTTCTCGAAGAGAACCTTGGCACGCGGCTACTCACGCGCTCCACGCGTAATGTTTCGTTGACGGCACACGGCGCGCTTTTTCTGCCAGAAGCGCGGGAACTGGTTACCCGGGCGGATGACGTGCAAAAACGCTTTCAGACGCTTGCAAGGCAAAATGCCGGTACATTACGTGTAGGCGCCATCGACAGCGCGGCAATAAGTCTCATTCCCCATGTGCTGCATCACTTTCGTGAAAAGTGGCCGGGCGTGGAAATCCATTTTCTGGAAGATAAATCCTCTCGCTTGCTACCAAAGTTAAAAACCGGACGCCTGGATCTTATTTTTATTCGCCCGATGGGGGCGATGGACAGTGAATTTCAGAGCCAGTTTTTGTTTTATGAAGATGTGGTACTGGCGATTTCGCAAAATCATCCTCTGGCGCAGAAAACGGAAATTAATGTTGAGGATTTACGCGATATCTCATTGATTGTACCGGAAAAGCGTGTCAGGCCGCATAGCTATGACTTAACCCTGAGCCTGTTTGAGCACGCCGGGTTTAAACCCCAGCTTATCCAGATTGCTGATGAAAAACAGACCATCATTAATATGGTCGCGGCGGAATTAGGTGCGGCGATTATGCCAAAATGGGTCATGCGAATGGCGGCGCTAAATATTAAATTTATCCCCATTGGTCGAGGTTACGAAAATATTCGCAATAAATTACCAATGTCTGCCGTGTGGGTAAAAGGGGCGCGGGATGAAACCCGGGATAATATGATGCAGATCGTCATGGATGAATTAAAGACGATAACCAGTTTATATTAACGAAAAACCCGGCAAGTATGCACTGCCGGGTTTATTTCATCGCAATCAGTGTGCCATGGCGTTTGACAGGGCGGTCACGCGGTTAACGAGACGACCAATCTTGCCGATTTCCACTTCAATCACGTCGCCTTCTTTCATGAATAGCGGCGGTGTGCGTTTTTTACCAACGCCACCCGGTGAACCGGTGATAATCACATCGCCAGCCTCCAGCGGGCTAAAGCGGGAGATGTATTCCACCAGGGCGGCAACCGACCTGACCATATTCTGCGTGGTGTCGTGCTGAACACGGTTGCCGTTCAGCCATGTGCTGATCGCCAGATCCTGCGGGTCGCGGATTTCGTCGCTGGTGACCAGCCACGGACCGAATGCGCCGGTCTTGCGCCAATTTTTGCCAGACGTAAACCAGGTATATTGCATGTCGCGCACCGACCCATCCATGAAACAGCTGTAACCCGCAATATGATCTAACGCTTCTTCGCGACTTACGTTGTCGGTCGGTTTGCCGATGATCACCGCCAGCTCGCCTTCATAGTCGAACTCATTGCTGCTATCCGGTTTACAGACCACTTCGCCGTGGGCGGAGAGGGTGTCCGGGAAGCGAACAAACAGGGTTGGCGCATCGATAGTTTGTTCAAACTCGATCCGCTTTTCCATGTAGTTCATGCCCACACAGAAAATTTTGTTAGGGTTTTCGATGACTGGAAGAAAACGGATCTCGCTGGCGTGAAAATCTGCCTGCTCCGGTTTTACTCTGGACAATTCGTCTACTGCTTTGGCGGCAATAACGGATTTTAAATCGGGAT
This sequence comes from Citrobacter sp. UYEF32, assembly GCF_040546205.1. Classification (NCBI taxonomy): domain Bacteria; kingdom Pseudomonadati; phylum Pseudomonadota; class Gammaproteobacteria; order Enterobacterales; family Enterobacteriaceae; genus Citrobacter; species Citrobacter sp. UYEF32. Next base: position 96,724 of record NZ_JBEPNI010000006.1, read on the forward strand.
AATACGCTGACAGGCGTTTTCCCAAATCGTAAATCATTTCGCCTTCAATACAGCCCCATGTTTTTACACCGGATTTCGGATTAACAAAACTTAATAACTTCATGATAATACCTGTGCCTGGACGGCGAGTTATTTAATAAACTTAATCTGCTGATTAATCTCTTCGATAATCGGCATTTTCCTCGCATTGAAGACCTTCTTATTCTCTTCAAATAAGTTGTTGCCTTCGCAGTCGATGGAAATAATCAGCGGACCGAACTCTTTCACCTTATTGACCCATAGGGTCTCTGGCATACCGAGATCGCGCCATTGGGCATCTTCAATTTTTTCCACGCAGGTGGCCGCCAGTACGGCGCATCCGCCGGGGAAGACTGCATGCACGGCTTTGTGGGTACGGCAACCTTCTTCGGTGTTCGGCCCCATACCTCCTTTACCAACAATCAGCTTCACACCGGTCTGCTCGATAAACTCTTTCTCGAACTTCTCCATTCGCATGCTAGTTGTCGGCCCAATGGAGATCATTTCGAACTCATTTTCGCCTTTTTCGACGACGATCGGACCCGCATGGAAAATAGCCAGACCTTTCAGATCTACCGGCAGCTCACGCTTCAGTTCAATCAGACGACGATGCGCCACGTCACGACAAGTCACCAGCGTACCGGTCAGATAGACGATGTCGCCCGGCTTAAGTGCCAGTAAGTCTTCGTCTTTGATAGGGGTTGTCAGTACTTTTTTCATAATACGGCGCCTTCATGGGAAAGAATTTCGTAAGACAGGTCAGCTGCGAAACGGATCGCGCCACGACGGTGTGCCCAGCACCCGGTCGACACGGCAACGCCGATAGTGGATGGATGACGTGCGGAGGATTCGATATTGACCCCCATCACGGTCGCTTTACCGCCCAGCCCTTGTGGACCCAGACCGACTTTGTTCAGACCTTCTTCCAGCAAGACTTCCATTTTCGCCGCATCAGCGTTCGGGTGAGCGGAATCCACCGGACGCAGAATCGCTTTTTTCGATAATCGTGCCGCCGTTTCAACGGAGGTGGAGACCCCTACACCAACCAGCAGCGGCGGGCAGGCATTAACGCCGTATGAGGTGATCACGTCGAACACGAACTGATTCACGCCTTCATAACCCTGGCCTGGCATCAGAACTTTTGCTGCGCCCGGCAGGGAGCAACCGCCGCCCGCCATGTACACCTCGATGGTGCAACTGTCGTCATCCGGGATGATGTCCCAGTCCAGCCACGGCACACGAGAACCGGTGTTGGTGCCCGTGTTTTTCTCGATAAAAGTTTCAACCGCGTTATGGCGCAGTGGGGCTTTTTTGGTGGCTTCCAGCGTGGCGGTACGCAGCGCATCCTGCAGGCCGCTTAAGTACGGGAATTTTGCGCCGCAGGTGATAAAGTACTGAATCACCCCGGTGTCCTGGCAGCATGGGCGGTCCAACTCATCCGCCCGTTTCTGGTTTTCAAACATTGAGTCATAAACCGCGACAGCCAGCGGTGCATCTTCTTCTGCACGTAAAGCTTCGAGTTTTTTCATGACGTCTGTTGGCAGACGTTTACCGACATACCCGGTAAAGCGGGTCATCACATCAGTTAAAGACGACATTGCATCTGAAGTGTTCACAATTTGCTCCATTTTTCGTTAAGCCAATGAGCTTTTCATTGCCTTGCGTTTACGGCTAATTTCAATAGAAAGGGTCAGTACGGCGGAAACCACCAGCATGGCTGCAACGCAGTAGAGTGCGAGGGAGAAGTCGCCCGTGGTCTCTTTCAGCCAGCCAATGACTGCCGGGCCAGCAAAGCCACCGAGGTTGCCAATTGAGTTGATGGCGGCGAGGCCTGCTGCGGCTGCCGGGCCATTGAGGAACAGTGACGGAATGCTCCACAGCGGCGGTTTGCACGACGAGATACCTACATTTGCCATCACCAGCGCGACAACCGCCAGGGGCAGGCTGTGCACAGTACCGGCCAGGATGAAGCCCAGACAGGCGAACAGGCAAGCGCCCACAACGTGCCAGGTGCGCTCTTTGGTTTTGTCAGAATGTCTGGCCCAAAGAATCATCGCGACGATAGAAAGCGCAGCCGGAATGGCGTTGATAAAGCCAATCTGCATCGTGGTCAGGCCGAAGGATTTAATAAACTGCGGCGACCAGATGTTGAGAGAATAAAGCCCCGCGGAAGTACCGAAATAGACCACTGCCAGCGTCAGGACGCGTACATCGGTCAGCCCCTTCCAGATGCTGGTTTTCGCTTGCCCGGCTTTGCCTTTGTTCTCTTCTGCCAGAGTGTCGATCAACCACTGAGTTTCATCTTTAGACAGCCAGCGGTTTTTCTCCGGACGGTCACTCAAGTAGAAGAAGGTGAAGATGCCGAGCAGAATGGCTGCCACGGAATCCAGCATGAACATCAGCTGCCAGCCTTTCATGCCAAACGCGCCGTGCATACTGAGAATGATGCCCGCCAGTGGGGAACCGAGCATGGAGGAGATCGGCGCAGCTGCCATAAATAACGCAATAACCTGCGCCCTGCGTTTAATCGGGAACCAGGTGCTTAAATAAAGAATAATGCCAGAGAAAAAGCCCGCTTCTGCGACACCTAATAAGAAACGCAGAATATAAAAACCAGTAACGGTTTGCACAAACATCATGCAAGCGGCAATAATGCCCCAGCTCACCATAATTCGTGCTAACCAAATACGCGGACCGACTTTTTGTAAAATAACGTTCGATGGAACATCAGTTAAAAAATAGCCAATAAAAAACATGCCCGCACCCACCCCAAATACCGTGGAAGAGAATCCCAGGTCCTGGTTCATGGTGAGCGCAGCAAAGCCGATATTAATACGGTCGAAAAATGCAATAAAATAAGCAAACATCACAAATGGCACTATTCGCCACGATATTTTCTTGAGGGTAATCTGCTCTATTGATGGATTCATGTCATCGTTTCCAGCGGTAATATAATAATGGCAGGTGACGTGATGGAATAAAAAGTGACCTGCTGACGCGGGCAACTATGCGGGGAATAATGGTGGGGATCATCCAACGAAGATTGTATAAAAAATTAGAATAATCGAGGTGAGAATAACAAACCCATGCATAAAGCATGGTTATGATCAATTAAATCGCAAAAACAGGTCAATTGTTAACAAAATAAACCGGAATTGGTAACGTAATTTGAACAAATTCAGAATGAAAGAAATCGTGGGGAATGTGATAAGGCTCAAATATCTGCAGTTATGATGTTTGGCTGTAAAATGCCAGGCGCCGCCGGGGAGTGTCCCGTATGCATCGCGCACGCAGTACGGTCCCCTCTCCCTTGCGGGAGAGGGTTAGGGTGAGGGGGAAATGCCGCAAACTGCACGCGTACAGCATTCACCATCAAATAAAGGTAAAAATCTCTTCACGCGGCAGGCGGGATTTCGGCAATGCGGCGTTGAAATCACTTTCGCTGCGGTAACCGAGCGACACCAGCACCACGCTGGTCAATCCTTTTTCACGCAGACCCAGCGAGAGGTCCAGCGCACGTTGATCAAAACCTTCCATCGGCGTTGCGTCGATACCTAACATCGCCGCGCCCAGCAGCAGGCCGCCCAGCGCCAGATAAACCTGTTTCTCCATCCACTGCGGAATATCACGGGATTCATAGCGGTGCATATCCACATAAGAGCGACGGCCCTTATCCTGGCCTGCCTGCGCGCCTTCGGCGACGAAACGGCCATCTGCGCTCTCCTGCGCCAGCACCTTTTGCAGATGCTGATCATCCAGATCTGTACGCATGCAAAGTGCAATAACGTGCGAGGCATTCAGCACTTTAGGTTCGTTGTAAATGAAAGCGCCGGTGGTGGATTTTGCAATCGCGGCGCGGCCTTCGGTCGTCGATGCCACCACAAAATGCCACGGCTGGGAGTTCACCGAAGAGGGGCTGTTTTGTAGTACATTAAGCAGCGTCTCAATCTGCTCCTGTGGCAGCGTCTTACCCCCTTCAAAGGCTTTAACGGTATGGCGGGCAAGCACAGCATCATCTAAAGTCATCGTCTTTCTCCGGCAGGAAAATGAAATAAATACGGGACTTGCCGCCCCGTCTGGTAGGTCGAGAATAAACACAAACAGTGACGAGATAAATCACCTCCGCTGTGCAGCACTTTCCCTCCGGGAGTGAAAATAATGTCATGGCGCTTTGCGCCTGTGGTTTTTTCTGGCAAAAAGAGGGCTGACCGTAAGCCCGGCAGGAGAAAGCATGATTCGCCTTGAAGATGTCACCTTATTTGTTCGCTCTGCTGCGCTGGGCAGTTTCTCCAGTGCGGCGCGAGAGGCGGGGCTGTTGCCGGGGCAGGTCAGCGCCGCCGTGCACCGTCTGGAGCGCGACCTCGACAAGCGCCTGTTTGCGCGCTCGACCCGCAGTCTGCGGTTGACCACAGAGGGCGAAAAATATCTGCCCTTCGCTCAGGAGATGTTAGCCGTGGTGCATGCGGGGGCGGAAAGTCTGCACAGCAGTGACAACGACATTCAGGGCGAACTGCGTGTGGCCGTACCGTCTGATATTGGCCGCAACGTGCTCTTGCCGCTTATCACCCGGTTTTGCCAGCAGTACCCCAAAATCTCGCTGCGCCTGTCGCTCTCCGATGAAATCAGCGATGTCTTTCGCGACCCGGTGGATATTGCGATTCGCTATGGCGTGCTGGATAACAGTAGCTATGTCGCACTACCGCTGGCAGAAGATAACCGCCGCGTACTGGCCGCTTCACCGGCTTATCTGCAACAACACGGCAGACCGCAAATCCTGGACGACATCGTCAATCATCACTGCCTGCTGTTTACCATGAACAGCCACGTCTATGACAAATGGAGCTTCCCGGAAGACGGTATGCGCCGCCAGCTTATCGTTAAAAGCCGCATGCTATGCGACGATGCGGATGTTGCCCGCCGCTGGGCGCTGGAAGGGATGGGTATCATCTACAAATCGTGGATTGATATCAGCGCGGATGTTCAGGCGGGCAGGCTGGAAGTACTCTTACCGCAGCACCCTGGCGAAGCGGCGCCCCTCAACCTGATTTGCCCGCACCGCAAGCAGTTCTCCCCGGCGATTCGCCAGTTGCACAGCGTGTTACGCGAGCCTCTGCGCGCGATTACTGCGTTGCTGCATACCCACCCGGCGTTTCACCCACAGCCCTGATTTGTTCATCCTGCATTTGCACACACTCCGTCGGCCCTGCGTGGTGGGGTATGCCCTGTGCGTCTATCGTCAGACAATATTCAGCTTTCAAAAAGCCACGTTTTGCTAACCCCTGATGTGGTGATAGGCGACTATTGTTGAAGCCATACAAAAAATCAGGGATCGCGTTCAGTGAGGAATGCGGCGAAAAGGCGTATATCAGCGCCTAATGTTGTCCGGGCTGGCGACGCGAGGAGTGCCGGGTTCAGTCCGTCATCTAAAAGGTATGTACGAATGGCTTTACGTTCATTAGGTACCACGGGTTTACAGATCCCCCGGCTGGTTTTTGGCGGTAACGTATTTGGCTGGACCGTGGATGAGAAGCAGAGTTTTAGTTTGCTGGACGCGTTGCTGGAGCGAGGCTTCACGGCAATCGACACCGCGGACGTTTACTCTGCGTGGGCGCCGGGTAACAAAGGCGGCGAATCGGAAACCATCATTGGTAAGTGGTTTGCCGCCCATCCTGGCGTGCGTGACAAAGTGACTCTTTTTACGAAAGTCGGCGCTGATTTGGGCGCTCCAGGCAAAAAAGGCCTTTCCGCACGCTGGATTGAACAGGCGGTCGAGGACTCATTGCGCCGTCTGCAAACCGACTACATCGACTTGTATTTCTCCCACTGGCCGGACAGCGAAACGCCGTATGACGAAACCCTGGGAGCATATCAAAAGCTGCTTAAAGCCGGGAAAATCCGTGCGGTCGGGGCGTCAAACCTCAATGCGGAACAGTTACAGGCTTCTCTGAAGGTGGCGGATGACAACGGCTTGCCGCGCTATCAGGTACTGCAACCGGAATATAACCTGTATGACCGTGACAGTTTTGAAGGAAAACTGCAGGAGTTAACGGTTCGGGAAAATATCGGTGTGGTGACCTACTACAGCCTGGCGTCGGGTTTTCTGTCGGGCAAATACCGCAGCGAAAACGATCTCAGCCAGAGTCAGCGCGGGCAGGGCATCAACAAGTACCTGAATGCACGTGGCTTTGCCATTCTGGATGCGGTGGACAAGGTGGCGGTGAAACATAATGTGAAACCCGCTGAGGTAGCGCTAGCCTGGCTTATCGCTCAGCCTGGTGTGACTGCGCCTATCGCCAGCGCCACAAAAATCGCCCATGTGGAGAGCTTCGTGACGGCGGTGTCGCTGGCCCTTTCCAGTGAGGATATCGCGGCACTGAATAACGCCGGTCAGTAAGGCGCAAAACCGGATGGTTATGCGCCATCCGGTGCGCTTTTCCCACCTAAAAATTGTAGTTTTGCATGACCTGAGACAATTTTTCCCGTCGTTCGGTTGGAGTTTTTGTCGCCCCTGCCGTTAACCCTTTTGATGAACGCCACGTATTACCGTACAAGTCCGGCAGGTGATTGCCGCCGCGTAAGCACCTTCTGACTTGTCGTTCGGGACAGGGAACAATGAAGGAAAGTCACGCAAAGAAACACGATGTGCTGATTGAGCGACTGTGCGAAATTTTCTCGGTCCTTTATCAGGGAAACACCATCGATAAAGCATGGTTATGTACAAAATTTGGCATTACGGCGCGCACCGCGTACCGGGACCTGGCGCGGCTTGCCCACTTGCTGGATCAGGTCTCGCCTGGCCGCTATCGCCTGAGCACGCATCTGCTGCCGACACTCCATACCGGGCACCTGGCGGAATTTGCTGATTTCGCGGGCGTTGCGCATCTTTTCCCTCGTCGGGACGGACAGTCGCTACGTAACAGCATGAAAAACCGGGATAACATCGCTTTTCATGGCGTCAGTAGCAGGGAAAATTACACCATGGATGACCTGATAGGCCAGCTCAATCAGGCTATCGCCGCCCGGCAGGAAGTCACGTACCGCTATCGTGAGAAAAACCGCTGCGTTCAGCCGTATCGCCTGATAAACCATTATGGTTTGTGGTACCTGGCGGCGGTGGATGCGGGCACGCTCAAGGCCTTCGAACTGGCGCTGATTTCCCAGTTTGCGCCAGGGGCAAACCGCTTCACGGCCGATCCACTGGTGCTGGAAGAGCTGGAAGCAGGCTCGGGTATTCGCTTTGGCAAAAAGACAGAGGTGCAGTTACGGATTTCGGCTCATGCGGCGAAGTTCGTCAGCCGACGCCCGCTTTTTCCTGCTCAACGCCTGGTGGAACGGCACGACGATGGCGGCATGACGATTTCATGTGACATTCGCGACCCGCACACGCTGTTTCGCTGGCTGCGCTACTGGCTACCGGATGTCAGCATCCATTCGCCCGCTTCCCTGCGCGACGCGTTTAAGCAAGATTTACAGCGGCGCTACGCCGAAGCTAGCGACGATATTGTTCATCCGATACCTGTTCCAGCCAGGTAACCGGGCTGCCGTTTTGTGATTCGGCGATAGCGATATGGGTCATCGCATTGTCTGGCGTTGCGCCATGCCAGTGCTTCACATCCTGCGGGATCCAGACGATATCGCCCTGGTTCATCTCCTCAATGGGTTCCCCTTCACACTGGATCCAGCCTTTGCCATGGGTGACGATCAGCGTCTGGCCAAGCGGATGGGTATGCCATGCCGTGCGCGCACCCGGTTCAAAGGTGACAGTCGCGCCGCCAACGCGCGCCGGGGCATCGGTCTGGAACGGGGCGTCGAGGCGCACGCGGCCGGTAAAATAGGCCTCCGGGCCGGGTGCGGAAGGGACAGAACCACTACGGATAATTTTCATTTTCTTCTCCTGAAAGGTAAAAGCCACAGGATTAAGTTTACGCAGTGCCGCCGGGATTGATTAGTCGGGGAAATCGAAAAGGACTTATGAGAGACATTCATGAGTGTCTCAGGGGGGAGCCCGGCTGTGCGGCTACAGAGTAACGGCGAGCCGGAGCGATGGAATCGGATTGCGGGCGGCAAAATGGGGTTAAAAGACTAACTCATGAATGGCGTTCACTGACCGTCATGGTAAACCACACTTCTTCATCACTGTCGTTGGCATAGGCATGGGGCGCATCGGTCCGGGCCACGGCGGAGCTGCCCTGCGTGACGGCCAGGACGGTTTCATCGACGGTGACGGTCAATGTGCCTTGCTCCACATGCAGCAGTTCAAAGGTGCCAGTCGGATGGCCCGGTGAGCTAAAACGTTCGCCGGGAAACAGATGCCAGCGCCACATTTCCAGCATGTCGGGCCCACTGGTGCCTGCCAGTAAGCGGGCCGAACCGCCTTTATCCCCGTGCCAGAGTACCGGGATATCCCCGGCGTCAATCAGGTGGACGGCGGGTTTACTGGCCACATCGACAATATCCGCCACGGAAACGCCCATCGCCGCGGCGATTTTACACAGCATCGCGATGCTGGGGTTGGCCAGACATTTTTCGATCTCGACCAGCATGCCTTTGCTGACACCTGCCCGGCGGGACAATTCGTCCAGCGATAGTTTTTGTTGCTGGCGAAACGCTTTAATTCGCACCGCCACGGCCTGGCTAACGGTCTGGAGGTCGGCACCTGAGTCGGTCGGTATATTGACTTTTTTGGTCATCGGTCACTACTATGGGATAAATTAGTCACTAAAAGGATTATCCAATGCTTTCTGTTCAGCCGTCAATCGACACCGGTATCGCCCGTATTGCACCACAGTTTCGTGCGCTTAGCATGCTGGTGGAGGCCGCACCGTTAAGGCATCCTCAGGTGGGAGAAGCGGCGCTGGCGCGTGCCTGTGCAGAGGTGGTGGCGGGTGGCCCTGATTGGGCGCAGGCGCATCTGGATGCGTGGAGCGAGGTGTTTAAACGCTTCGGTGCGAAGCCAAAACGCACGCCATGTTCTGCCGACGCGCTGCGAAAACGGGTGTTGCGTGACGGTTCGATGGCGGCGATTGATCCGGTGGTGGATCTCTATAACGCCATCAGTTTGCGCTATGCGATTCCGGTGGGCGGCGAGAATCTTGCCGCGTATGTGGGCGCACCGAGGCTGGTTATCGCCGAAGGAACAGAGCGTTTTGACATGATGAAAGACGGGCAACTGGCGGAAGAGTCGCCGGAGCCCGGTGAAGTGGTGTGGCGTGACGATCTCGGGGTGACGTGCCGCCGCTGGAACTGGCGGCAGGGGGTGCGTACCCGCCTGAGTGCGACCGACAGCCAGATGTGGTTTATCCTGGAAAGCCTGCCGGAGATGCCGATTGATGCCTTGCACGCCGCAGGCGATGAGCTGGCTGCCGGTTTGCAGGAGATGATGCCTGGCAGCATTATCCGTTCGTCGCTGCTCACGGTGTGAAAGGGAATATCCCGGATGCGGTGCGCCCGTAGCCCCGGCAAGCGCAGCGCCGCCGGGGATGCCCCGGATGAGCACTACAACCTCGTCAACGTCGCAAAATAGGCGGCGAGACTGTCAATCAGGGCCCTGACCGCAGGCGGCAACCCTTTGCGCGTAGTGAATACCAGGTGAACTATCCCTGGCACGCTGCGCCACTGCGGGAATACCTGCACCAGCTCCCCCTTCTCTAGTGCGCGATGGCAAAAGTGCTCCGGCAAAAACGCCACGCCGAGCCCCTGACTTGCCGCCGTACGCACCGCCGCAAAATCACTACAACTCATCATCGGCTCGTGACGAAACATCATGCTTTGCTTATCACGGTTTTCCAGCGGCCATTCCACTTCGGCGTCGCCATCGTTAGTGCTGAGCGTGGGCAGGGTATTCAGCGTGGCGATATCCTCCCCCGCACGCCGCGCCAGCGAAGGGCTGGCTACCAGAATGCGGTGCGAAGTACCCAGCGTGCGCATGATGAGTTCCGCATCGCTATTAAGCTGCGTGCGCACACGCAGGGCCACATCAATACGTTCATTAATCAAATCCACGGGCCTGTCGAGAGCAAGGATTTGCAGCCGGACCTTCGGGTAGCGGTGCATATAGGCCATCAGCGTGTCGGAAACCACCTCCACCATCCCGGTCGGGCAGCTAAAACGCACCAGGCCATGCGGCTCGGCATGGGCATTGATAATCAACGCCTCTGCCTGCTCAGCCTCTTGCAACATGGCCCGGCAGCGCTGATAAAACGCCTCGCCCACTTCGGTGACGCGAAAACGGCGGCTGGTTCGTTCAATCAGCCGTACGCCGAGGCGAGATTCCAGCTCGGCAATCCGGCGGCTGAGTTTTGATTTTGGTTCGTGTAGTGCCCTGCCTGCTGCGGCAAAACCCCCGTGGCGCACCACCTCGGCAAAATAGCGATAGTCATTCAGATCGGTACGCATTGTTGCCTCATCGTTCCTTTAATAGAACGATAGGTAGCATAATTGCTATCTTTTTGCACTATCGTTCCACTGGTATCTTCATCATCACTAACCCAACGGAATAAACCGGAGCTTAAAATGAACAGATACAGCAACAAAGTGGTGGTAGTGACTGGCGGTACCAGCGGCATCGGCATGGCAACAGCAAAAGCCTTCGCAGCAGAAGGGGCGCATGTTTACATCACCGGGCGTCGCCAGGAAGCACTGGACAAGGCGGTACAAGCCATCAGCGGCAGCGTGGTCGGCGTGCGTGGCGATATGGGACAACTGGCCGATATCGACCATCTCTATGATGTGATTCAGCAACAGCATGGTCAGATTGATGTGCTGGTGGCGAATGCGGGCGGCGGCGACTTTGCGCCCCTTGGTGAAATTACCGAACAGCATTACGAGCAGACCTTTAACACCAACGTAAAAGGCGTGCTTTTCACCGTGCAAAAAGCGCTACCGCTGCTCAAAGATGGCGCCTCCATTGTGTTGACGGCCTCGACCACCAGCGTGAAAGGTACGCCGGCATTCAGTGTTTATTCGGCCACCAAAGCGGCGGTACGTAACTTCGCCCGTAGCTGGATTCTGGATCTTAAACCGCGCCGTATTCGCGTCAATGCCGTAAGCCCTGGCCTGACCGATACCGCCGGACTGAATGAGCTGTTTGGCGGTGGTGAGCAGGCGGAAGGCACCAAATCCTGGCTCTCCGAACAGGTACCGTCAGGCCGTATTGGCCAGCCTTCTGAGGTTGCCAGCGCCATCACGTTCCTCGCCTCGGATGATGCGAGCTACATCAACGGTATCGAGCTGTTTGTTGATGGTGGCCTGGCGCAGATTTAATGTATAAGTGTTGCCCCGCATCAGGAAGGAAAGGTGTGGGGCAATGACGTATATCCCATTGACATATCCCGTTCATTATTTGAGCTTATCGTGTAAATTTTCACCAGTGGAGGATCGTATGGAAAAAACGACACTCTTTAAAAGTAATCGCAGCCAGGGGAGCAAAACAGGGAAGATTTTTAATGCTGAAATATATGCTGGATACCAACAATACCCGCGAATTTGAGCGGGTCCCTGGAATTCGTTTGTCTGACTGGACGATTCAATGATATCTGAGGTGAGTCTTAGAAATAGACTCCCTCTGGATTGTTGATACTAAAATCCTTTATGCCTAAAACACAAAAGCATTTCCATAAATAGCAATTGTTAAAAGTAACTATCCATTCCTGGTATATCTCGATACATCCGCAATAACCCCGTGGTAGACTCGCCTTATAAAATATATCGATGTCATCTAATTTATAACAACTGAAATAATCATTTTCAGGGAAGGTGAAGTGTGCCTGATTGGTTATCGTTAGCAATAGATTCATTTTGGCCAATGCTGTATGCCGGGCTGACATTTACTATTCCATTAACATTGATTACCTTCGTCCTTGGATTAATTCTGGGGTTCGTTGTGGCGTTAATTCGTTTATATGGACCTGCACCGCTGAAAAGCCTGGTGCGCTTTTATGTCTGGATTATTCGCGGCACCCCCTTACTGGTGCAACTGTTCCTTATTTTCTATGCATTACCGAATGCGGGTATCACGCTCGATGCGTTTCCATCGGCGGTGATTGGCTTTACGCTGAATATTGGCGCCTATACCTCGGAAGTGATCCGGGCGACCTTGCTCTCGGTGCCAAAAGGCCAGTGGGAAGCGGCACACTCCATCAGCATGAGCTGGAGCCAGTCGCTGCGGCACATCATTTTGCCACAGGCGGCGCGCGTGGCGGTTCCGCCATTATCAAACACCTTTATTTCGCTGGTAAAAGACACTTCGCTTGCATCGGTGATTACGGTTCCGGAGATGTTTCTCGCTGCGCAACGTATTGCTGCCGTCACCTACCAGCCGCTTATTCTTTATAGCGAAGCAGCGCTCCTCTATCTGTTGATCAGTTCCGTCTTATCGTATTTACAGTCGCACCTGGAAACCCGATTAGAAAGAAATACCGTGGTTAAGGAAAATAATAATGATAACGCTATCCGGAATTGAGAAAAGTTTTGGTTCGCAGAAAGTACTGCACGATATTTCTCTTACGCTTCCGGAGGGCAGCGTTACGGCATTAATTGGTCCCTCCGGTAGTGGAAAAAGTACATTATTACGCTGTGTCAATTTGCTGGAAATTCCGCAGGCCGGAACGGTGAAAATTGGCAGCGAAGATATTTCATTTAACGGACACGCCAAACCGAAGAAAAAAGACATCCGGCGCATATGCCAGCAGACCGGCATGGTCTTCCAGAACTTTCAGTTATTTCCACACTTAACCGCGCTGGAAAACATCATGCGCGGGTTGGTGGTGGTGCAGAAATGGCCCGTTGCCAAAGCTAAAGCACGGGCGGAAGAGTTACTCACTAAAGTGGGCATGCTACATAAACGCGACGCCTGGCCTGCCATGCTCTCTGGCGGCCAGCAGCAGCGCGTGGCGATTGCCCGAGCGCTGGCTCCGTCGCCGAAAGTTTTGCTCTGCGACGAACCGACGTCGGCGATCGATCCTGAATTGTCGCTGGAAGTCGTTGCCGTCCTGCGCCAGCTCGCCCAGGAGGGGACAACCATGTTGATGGCGACACATGATTTACGGCTGGCGGCGAATATCGCCAACCAGGTTGTCTTCCTGGAGTCCGGGCACATTGTGGAGAGCGGCACCTCGAAAGCCATATTCACCCAGGCGAAAAAGACGCGAACACAACTGTTTATTTCCACCCTGACCGACACCCTTCCCGATTCCTGGGAAATTTAAAACAACAACACGGCAACTCTTTAAGGAGCTAATGATGAAAGTATTAGTCACTGCATTGCTGGCAACCGCCATTCAACTGAGCGTTTCCCATGCAGCTTTCGCGGCAGACGATCTGGCCACTATCAAATCTGCCGGGGTGTTAAAAATCGGCACTGAAGGCACCTACCCGCCGTTCACCTACCATGATGCCTCCGGGAAACTGGTGGGGTTTGATGTGGAAATTGGTCGCGAAATCGCTAAACGTGTTGGCGTGAAGGCGGAATTTGTCGAAGGCAAATGGGATGGCCTGATTGCAGGGCTGGACGCTAAACGCTACGACGCGGTCATCAATCAGGTGTCGATTACCCCGGAACGTAAGGCGAAATTTGATTTCTCCGAACCCTATATTTCCTCCAAAGCGGTGCTGATTGTTAATAGCAATAACACGGTGATCAAGAGTTTCGATGACCTCAAAGGCAAGAAATCTGCCCATACGCTGACCAGTAACTATGCGCAACTGGCGCGTAAATACGGCGCGGAAGTGGTGGGGACCGATGGCTTTGACCAGTCGGTATCGTTAGTCGCCCAGGGGCGTGCGGATGCCACCATCAACGACAACCTCTCATTCCTCGACTTCAAGAAACACAAGCCGGATGCACCAGTGAAAATTGTGGCGTCGCAAAATGATGCAGAACAGGTGGGTGTCCTGATTCGTAAGAATGAAGGGGAGCTGCAAAAGGCGATCAATAAAGCCCTGGACGGCATTAAAGCTGACGGGACCTACCAGAAGATTTCCAATACCTACTTCGGGACCGATGTCTCTAAATAACCGGTCAGCCGCAGCGGTCATTGCGCCGCTGTAGGTTTTAAAAAAGGGCAGCAGTTGCACGGGAGAGCCAGGGGCAAACTGCTGCCAAAAGTACAACGTTTACTGCGCTTTTTCTTTTATTAGCATTGCAAGGACAAAGAACACGGCGACGAAAGCGATGATGAAGTTAAAGCCCGTCGAGATACCGTAACTGTCGGAGACCTGGCCTATGACCGACCCGGCCAGCGCGCCGCCGAAGCCAGAGGCGACATAAATCAGCCCCATCACCGAACCGCTTTTGCGGGTAAGGCGCGTAGCAATGGCTGCCGCCGTCGGGAACAGCACGGACATGGCAAAGCCGAACAGCATGAACAGGTAGACGAACTCCACTACCAGCATGCGGCTGACGATGATGGAAACCAGCGACAGAATCGAGAACCAAATCAGCGTCCGGCGCTCGCCCAGTTTCAGGGTGATAAAACCGCCAATCACGCGGCCAATGGTAAACAGCCCGGCAAACGAGGAAATAACATAAGCGGCTTTCGCGGCCTTACCGGCGGCGTCCAGGTCTGCGATATCGAGTGCGGCGTAGAAGATCGGGAAGAAGTTCAGGAACGCCGCTTCGGCTGCCACATAGAACAGCAGGAAGGCGATCACGACCATGATGCGTTTCTGGGTCAGCAGCTCGATAAAGTCGCTCAGCTTCATGCTGGACTGGGCATTGCTCTCCAGCTTCAACGTGCTCAGAACCAGCACCAGCACGGCGACGATAACGGCGATGCCAACATAGAAGGCGCGCCAGGAGACACTGTTGGCGAACAACTGATGCAGGATCAGCGGGGTGACAATCATCCCGACGCCAAACATGGCGTTGGAAATATTGAACATCATCCCGGCTTTGTCTTTATAGAAGGTCGGAATGACGGTCACGATGGAGACCATCATCGAGCCAATGCCCAGACCAATCACCAGATAGAAACCAAAGAACAGCGCCACGGTATAGGCAAGACTGGTGCCCATCAGGCCGGCAATCATTAGCAGCGAGCCGACCAGCATCATGATTTTCAGACCTTTTTTGTCGGTCAGGTAGCCGGTCAGCAGGCTGGAAATCAGAAAGCCAATCTGAAACAGGGTAATTAACGTCCCCACCTGGCCCATATTGAGATCAATGCTGTGCTGTACCTGTTCAAGAATCAACCCCTTAGTGTTCTGAATCCCGCCCAGCAAAAACATGGTCATAAAGAGCAGGAAAAAGACTTTCCATTTTTGCGCATTCGTCATTATTGAGCTTCCTTGCGTAGTTCATGTTCTCCGATGGCGTCAAACAACGCCTGATCTGCCCATCCGTAGCAGTAATAGAGCAGGTCATCGCAGGCGCTGGCTTCTGCGGCGCGTACCGCTTCCAGCAACTGCTCTGGCGGCAGATTCCACATCTGGATGCCGCTGAAAATAAAAGTACCTTCCTGTGAGAGCTGGCGTACCCGGTCGTTTTGCTCTTTGACGAAACTGATCGGGAAGCCGGAGGCTTGAAAATCCTTGTAGCTGAGCGCGTAAGGCAGGTTGAACAACTTTTTAAACGCCTCAAAAGCGGGTTCATGTGCGGCTTCATCGCAGGCAAAGAAATTGACCAGCCCCTGTACGTCCGCACCGCCCCCGAGTTTGTGGTAAGGGAAGTGTTTCAGCGTGCCGGAAAGACGCGTCAGCGCGCGATAATCCTGCCCGAGGATCCAACTGTAGGCCGGTGGCCACAGGTCGAGCCAGAAATGGATATCGCCAATGTTCTCTTTCGCGTTTTTCAGGTTACGTTCGACCAGCCCGGTAACGCTTTGTTGGCGAAACGCAACCCAACGGGCAATGATGGGGTTATCGCGAAACGCCTCGACGGGATAAGCGAAGTCCCCTTCGGCAAGGGCGGCAGCGATTTTATCCAGCTCGTCTTTGACCACCTCTGGCGCGAGGCCCTGCGCTTTCATGGCCTGCTGGCAATGCGGGCAGAAACAGGTAAAAAGCCCGGCGGGATTGACCTCTTTTCCGGCCCAGTCAGGAAAGCGGATACGGTCAATCAGGAAGGTGTCGTAACCGTAAAGGCTCTTGATGCGGCTGAACGTTTTTTGCCAGTAATCGGCCACATCCGGCGCATTGGGGCATAGCCAGTACTTGATGACCCGGCCACGATAATCAACGACCTGGTTGTTAGCGATATCACCACTAAAATCCCCGTTCAGGATGTTTACCCAGGGAATCACTTTATAGCGAGTGCCTTCTGTCGCCTGTTGAACCCGGCGCAAAGGGTCGTTGCCCGCCAGCACGCCGGGGTCTATTTTCTGCTGCAGACGCGTATCGGGATTATCAATATTGACGTGCAACATGCCGTTGCCCATTACCGATTCGTGTACCGGGTTATGCGGTAATACGCCCACGGGGTAAGGATTACGTTCAAAAATGGTATTTAATTCGACAAATAAATGCTCGACATTCTGCATGCCGTCTATGCGTTGCAGAATGTTCTCCATTCCTTCGTCCAGAATATCGTGCGGATGCAAATGGATTCCTGCCATTATGTTCTCCTTGTCGTCAGGTGACTGGCACTAATTAATTTGTGCGTCTGGCATAAATTGAATTGCGGGATAAATAGCGGAAAGCGCCAGAATGGCGATGCCATAAAGCGGTGCTTTTTCGCGTAATTCTGATAATTCCACGGTGACGTGGGTATTGGTGAAAAGCTGTCTGTCGAGAGTGGCCTGCACACGGGGTAAGAAATAGTCCGCCACGTGGGTGACGCCGCCGGTTAATACCACTTTTTGCAGGTTTGCCATCGCCACGAGATTAATAATCCCCATGGCTAAATAATCGGCCATCTCATCGAGCAGTGCGCAGGCCAGTGGGTCGCCCTTGTGTACGTATGACATTATCTTTTCCAGCGAAAGCGTCTGGTTTGTCAGTTCTTTAAACCTGTCGCTGATACCAGAGCCTGAGCAGTAGCTTTCAAAGCACCCCTTATTGCGCCAGTTTTTATAGAGCTGGCCGCGGTTAAAAATCATGTAACCAATCTCGCCCGCTGCGTTATTGGCACCACGAATGATTTTACCGTCCATCAGCAGCGCGGATCCTAAGCCAGTCCCGATGCCAATCAGCGCGGCGCTGTTGCTGTTGCGACATTTACCGCACCACATCTCGCCCACCAGCGCGGCACGAATGTCATTCTCCAGGATGACCGGCAGAGAAAGCCGCTTTGTTAGCTCATCCGCCAGGGGAAGACTGGACCAGTCAGGCAGATTGGGCGAGCCCTCCAGCACGACGCCATTACTGATATCGATAATGCCGGGCGTCGCAAGACCAATGACGCCAATACGGCGATGTTCAACGCCACTTTCCACGATAAAACTGGCGATGCTGTTGGATAAAAGGTCAATGAAAGCATTACGATCGCCGGTCTGGTAAGTCGCTTCGCGTTTTTCATACAAAATCGTGGCATCGAGATTAAACAGCGAAAAGGTAATTTTTGTTCCGCCCAGATCGATGCCAATCCCCAGCCTGGCGTGCGGATCAAAATTAATCAGAATGCCTTTTCTTCCCTGCCCGGTTTGTTCGCTGACGCCGCCTTCAAAAATGATTTTCTCCAGCAGTAAATCGTTAATAATTTCTGAAACGGTCGCTTTGGTCAGTCCACTGATTTTAGCGATTTGCGCGCGTGATAATGGGCCCTGCTCACGAATGATATTGAGCACCAGCGTCGCGTTCATCTGGCGTAAGGTATTGGGAACCACAGGCGTCATAATGAATACCCTTTAGTTTGCTTTCCATACTTAATCGTAAGTATTAACTGACTTCGATGTCCTTTTTTGCGTATTTATTGCCAGGAATAAGGTTCGTGTAAAGTGTTTTTGCTTATTTAGTTTGTGTTCCATACTAATTTATTGAGCGCTGTCACACGCTGCTTTTATTTAGCGCCATGGTATTTTTTTAATGAATTTTTAGAGGTTGTTTTATTTGTTTTTTAAATATTTTAAGAGCTGATTATAGGGTTTGTTTTATATATCACATGAATATTTTTAAGCTGTATTATTTGGGTTGTCATGCAATGAAATATAAAAAAGGAATATAAATGCCCGGATACGCTGACGCTTATCCGGGCAACACTTTGTTCTCTCTGAGGGTTGGGATGAAGGGGGAAGACCTACATCACCATACTCGCCAGCAAGATAAACAGCAGGCCGCAGATGGAGAGCAGGGTCGACATCAGCGTCCAGGACAACAATGTCTCTTTGGTGGTCAGGCCGAAGAAATCCTTAATCATCCAGAAACTGGCATCATTCACGTGCGAACAGATGCAGGAGCCCGCCCCCGTTGCCAGCGTAATCAGCGCCAGATTGGTATGAGGGTGCGCCGCCAGTAGCGGAATGACCAGCCCGGCCGTGGAGATCGCCGCCACCGTGGCTGAACCCAGGCAGATTCGCAGGAACGCCGCCACACCCCAGGCCATCAGAATCGGGTTGATATCCATCCCCGACACCAGCGTGGAAATGTACT
Organism: Citrobacter sp. UYEF32; assembly: GCF_040546205.1. NCBI lineage: Bacteria > Pseudomonadati > Pseudomonadota > Gammaproteobacteria > Enterobacterales > Enterobacteriaceae > Citrobacter > Citrobacter sp. UYEF32. The sequence continues at coordinate 115,264 of NZ_JBEPNI010000006.1, forward strand.
GACCCACACCGGAGTCAATCAGCACCTGCTTAAACGCGCCGCCGCCGCCGATAATCAACAGCAGACCAGCAATCCCGGCAATCGCTTTGCTACAAGAATCCATCAGTTCCGAAATGGTTTTTCCACGCCCCACACCCATGGTGTAAATCGCGAACAACAGCGAAATCAGCATGGCGATAGTGGAGTTCCCCAAAAACAGAAAGATGTTATAGAGCGTGCCAGGATCGCCTGCGTCTTTCGGGCGGGCCATTTGCATAATGGTCACCAGCGCCATCAAAATCACTGGCAGCATGGCGGTTAAAAAGCTGATGCCAAAGCCTGGCATTTCGCTCTCGCTAAAACTTTTCGTCGCGCCGAGAGAGGCAATATTGCCCTCTTTTTTAAAGGCATCCGGAATTAAACGCTGGCACACTTTATTCTGCAGCGGACCGCAGAGAATAAAGGTCGGAATACCCACGATAATGCCGTAAATCAGCACCATCCCGACATCTGCGCCATATTCACGGGCGATCACGGTAGGGCCTGGGTGCGGCGGCAGAAAGCCATGAGCAACCAGCAAACCGGAGAGCATCGGTACGCACATATACATCGGTGATATTTTCGCTTCCCGGGCGATGGCGAAGATAATCGGCACCAGCAGAATCAGGCCGACTTCGAAAAAGAGCGCAATCCCGACGATAAACGCCGAACAGACCACCGCCCAGTCGAGTTTCTTCGCACCGAAATATTTCAGCATGGTCAGCGCGATACGCTGTGCGCCACCCGCGTCAGACAACAGACGCCCAAGCATCACACCGAAACCAAATATCAACCCAATATGGCCCAGCGTACCGCCAAGGCCAGATTCGACAGAGGTGACAACTTTATTCAGGTTCATTCCACTGGCGATGGCGACCCCGATTGAGACGATAATTAACGAAACAAAGGTGTTTAATTTTATTCTTATAGTTAAAAGCAGGAGTACAGCAATACCTGCCACGACGATAAATAGTGGCATAACGTCCTCTCTTTCCAGGATACAGATATGATCTACCAGACTGCCTAAATCAGGCAGCCGAATAATAAATAATTTAATAATGGGTCTGTCTTAACTCAGGGCTTATTAATATAGTCCTGTAGCGCTTCACTAATTTTATTAACGTCATAAATACAGCCGCGCCATGTCCCGCCGCTCACGGCCTGCAGCATTGCCCAGAGACGTGTATCATCCGGTAATTCCGGGTCAGGTATTAAATCCGGATGCGTATTGCGGGCATTTAATATTGCGGCTGCTTCCTCACACGATGGCAAAATAGTATCGACATCGGTTCCTAAGAAATTCACCTCCCCATGAAGTTGTTTGCAGTCGATTTTAATTTCAATAATATCTCCGGTACGTAGCTTACCAATCGGCCCACCCGCCAGAGCTTCTGGCCCGACGTGACCAATACAGGCCCCGGTTGAGACGCCGGAGAAACGGGCATCGGTAATTAACGAGACATGTTTACCGTATGACAAATGTTTCAGCGCGCTGGTGACCTGATAGGTCTCCTCCATTCCCGTACCGGAGGGGCCTGCGCCAATAATCACCAGAATATCGCCCGCTTTAATTTTGTCGTGTTTGATATCGTAAATGGCGGCTTTTTCCGAGAGGTACACTTTCGCCGCGCCTTTATGGTAATAGACGCCCTCTTCATTAATCACCGACGCATCAATAGCCGTGGACTTAATCACCGATCCTTCCGGTGCGATATTGCCCACCGGGAAAGTAATAGTAGACGTCAGCCCACGTTTAGCGGCCTGTTGCGGCGACATAATCACATCGTCCGCTGCAACCTGTTCTTGCTTAAATAACAGCTCTTTGAAAATCTGCCGACGTTCAGACTGCTCCCACCAGTCGAGGTTTTCCTTGAGCGTGTTGCCGGTGACGGTCATGACATCTTCATGCAGTAAACCCAGGCTGCGCAGATGCAGCATCACTTCCGGCACGCCGCCTGCCATAAAGGCATTCACCGTCGGGTGATAGACCGGGCCGTTCGGCAGCACGCTCACTAAGCGCGGCACCTGCTTGTTAATGCGGATCCAGTCTTCCACGGTTGGGATATGACAACCCGCCTGATGAGCAATCGCCGGGATGTGCAGCAGCAGGTTGGTGGAACCGCCAAAGGCCGCGTGAACCATCATGGCGTTTTCAAAGGCTTTATCGGTGAGAATATCCTTTGTAGTGATGCCTTTCCGGGTCAGTTGCAGCGCTGCACGGGCGGAAGCGCGGGCGATTTCCTGCCACACCGGTTCGCCTGATGGCGCCAGAGCGGAGTGGGGGATTGCCAGCCCTAACCCTTCGGCCACCACCTGCGAGGTGCCCGCCGTGCCCAGGAACTGACAGCCGCCGCCGGATGATGCGCAGGCCTGGCATCCCGCCCGACGAGCGCCCTGCAATGACAATTCGCCATTGGCAAAACGCGCGCCAATGGTCTGCACTTTGCCGTTATCTTCGCCGTGCAACGCAGGCAGCGTCGCGCCGCCAGGGATCAGCACCGTGGCTTTGTCATGCTGAGAGGCGAGCGCCATCATGGTGGCGGGCAGCCCTTTGTCACAGGTCGCCACGCCAATCACCGCTTTGGCATCCGGCAGGGAGCGAATCAGGCGGCGCATCACCATTGAGGCGTCGTTGCGGTAGGGCAGCGAGTCGAACATCCCGGTCGTGCCCTGCGTGCGGCCATCGCACGGGTCGGAGACATAGACCGCGTAAGGCAGGGCGTTATTATGTTTGATAACGTCTGCCGCCGCTTTCATCTGGATATCCAGCTCGTAGTGGCCCTGGTGAAGCGCCAGCGCGACAGGTTTCCCGTCTGGCCCGCGAAGCCCGCCCAGCGTGCTCAGTAGCAGAATGCCATCACGGTTAAGCTCGTCTGGCGACCAGCCCATCCCGGCATTCATCGTCATACCAAAAATATCGCCGCTGGGTCGGTTGATCAGCATATCCGGGGTCAGAGGCAGCTCGCCTTGCGGGCCAGCGGCATGCGTCCTGACGCGGTAAATCTCCCGGTTGTCGTTATCAAATATTTCGCGAACAGACATGGTGTTCCCCTTATTGTTTTAAAATTCCCTGAGAGGCCAGGATCGCCTTCACTTTTTCTTTTCCTTCCGCCGACGCTTCCAGAATCGGCGGCAGGCAATACGTGTTCACCGGGAGCCCCACGCACTGCATGGCATATTTGATGAGCGAGACAAACGGGGTTTCCAGCGCATAAATCGACGGCAACTGGAGCAATTTTTTATTGAGCGTGGCGGCCGTGGCGAGGTCGTTTTCCTGCCAGGCACGATAGATGCCGATGGATAACTCCGGCGCGAAGTTGGCGCTGGCGGTAATCGACCCATCACCGCCCAGCAGCAACGTGTTGAGTAAGTGGTCGTCATAGCCGCAGAAAACGGAGAAATCCGGGCGCACTGCTTTAACAGTGTTAATCATTGTGCGCAGGTGACCGACGCTGTCGATGGTATCTTTAATGCCAACGATGTTGTCGTTTTGCAAAACCAGGCGTTTGACGGTCTCCGGCGTTAAGTCCTGGCCGGTCAGGTCGGGGAAGTTATAGATGATCACCGGCAGCCTTACGCTTTGCGCGATGCGGTGGTAATAATCGTCGAGGTTGCGCGGGGCGACTTTCCAGTAATAGGGGTTGATGGCAACAATGCCATCCGCGCCACAAACCTCAGCGTGCTGCGCCAGTTTTACCGCTTCGTCGGTGGAGGGAGAGCCCACGCCAATCAGCACAGGAACGCGTTTATCCGCTGTGGCGACCGCCGCTTCAGCGAGCGCCATCCGTTGGCTGGTGTTCATCTGGCTGAATTCCCCGCCGGTCCCCAGATAAAACAGTCCGTCGACCCCTTTCTCAATCAGGAAATCTGCGACCGCTTTCATGGCGGTTTTATCGATATTTCCGTCGTTATCAAAGGTGCTGGAGACCGGCGGAATAATTCCCCTGAACTTTTTCATTACATCAGTTTCCTTTTCTTAGGTTTTCACTTTCACTCCGGTATCCCAGCCCATATGATATTTGCCCGGCGCACTGGCGGAGCAATTCGAGATAACCATCGATCTTATTTCCTGAATACACCACCGGATCGCCCGACAGTGAGATCGCATAATTAACCCGGTTATACATATTGAATACCGGCATACTCAGACATACAGCGCCATAGGTTGATTCTTCATTGTCTATGGCCCATCCGCGTAGACGCGTTTTTTGCAACTCTTCCCGAAATAACTTCTTATCTGTAAAGGTATTTTCGGTATGTTTGGTGAGCGCTAACGCATCCAGAAAATAATCCATCTCTTCACGGGGCTTCCAGGCGAGTAACGCTTTGCCGAGCGCCGTGATGTGTAATTCTAATTTCTTACCAATCCAGCTTTTTTTCGTGGGTACGGAACCGGGACTTTCCACTTTATCGAGGTAAATGGCGTAGCAGTCTTCAATGGCCCCTAAATGACAGACCAGGCCGCTTTTTTGCGAGAGTTCCTGCATCGGGCGTTTGGTCACCTCAAAAATATTTTTGCGGTGTAATGCCTGACAGCCAAGCTCATAATTTTTAATGCCAAGGGAATATTGATTGCGATCGCTTTTCGTTAGAAATCCACAATCAACCATGACATTTAATAAATTCAGCAGGCTGCTCTTCGGATACTGAAATTCCCGTAGCAGCTCCATAAAACTTGCCGCGCCAACATAGGCAATGTAGGTCAGTATTTTCTCAGCCCGAATAAGTGAATTACACCCTTTACCGCCCATAACGGCTCCTCTATTGATTGAGTAAAAGTTTATCCATCCTGTGTAAGGGAGAATACATGTGGTTCAACAGGCTGAACCGAGTTAGGGCGGGGAAACGTGATCTATAGCGAGGTTTTGAATAATGGAGGAATTGCCTGGGTAAGAAATTTGGTGCTTATTTTTAGACTTAACCCAATCCGCTGTAGGAATATATTTTTTTCTATTGATGGAGATTAAAGCGGAAAGTGAGAAAGTTAGGGAGGAAGAAAGACAAAGCCATTCCTTTTAAAAATGACCTTATATGCTTTTTCATGGCGCGGATAAGTCATTGCTTAAGCAGTGACAACACAATCTCTGGTGTCATATTCGCCTTGATCAGTACCTGCATGCTGGACTGCTGCAAAATTTGCGCTCTCGTCATTGCGGAAACCTCACTGGCGTAATCGGCATCTTCAATCCTGGAACGGGTCGCCGCTGTGTTGGCTGCGGCATTACCCTGCGCATTTTGCACGGATGTCAATCGGTTGGCGATGGCACCCAGCTCGGTGCGGCGCGTATCTACCTTGCTAATGGCGTTATCGATGGCGGCCAGCGGGTTCTGCGGATTACGTAAGCGAATTTCAGGCCCTACTTCCCGGATATTCAGGGTGGTGTAATTACTCGATGCATCCGTACTGGAACCCATGGCTGCCGTGTAATAGATCTGCACTGCACCGATACCGTTAAGTGTTTTCAGATAAAAGGTGTTGGTGAGATCGTTTTGCACGGCCAGCGTAGCGGTCTTTGCGCCATATGTCGTGCTGGCGGGTAGGTTCATATAATAGTTGCCGTCACTATCCAGACGGAGCACGTCATTGAAAACATTGCCATCAGAATCGGTATAATTCACTTCAACATGCGCAGGGTCCAGGGTAACGTGCGACGTCCCGCTAACGCTGGTCACTGCGGTAAATCCATTCTGACTGGCGCTGCTGGTGGCCGTTACGCTTAATGACGTTGTCGTACCGTCTGTCGTCGTGCTCAGCGTTGCCGGGTAATACTTGTAACTTCCGCTACCATCGCTGACTTCCATCATGTACTGGCTACCCGATTTCACTAACCTGCCCGCAACAGTATTACCACTGGCATCAGTAAAGGTGGTGGTCGTGGTACTGCTATCAATAGCCGGTGTGGTCATGACATTGATCGGCAGGGTAGGCAGTTGGGTATCCAGTAATCCGCTGTTGCTGGTTATGGTGGCGGTTACCGCGCCGGATGTGCCAAAACTCAGCGTGGCGGGATAATAAAAATCATCCTGCTCGATGTAATACTGACCGTTTGATTGGGCCAGCGTAGCGCCGCTTAGGGTCGCACCGTTGGTATCGAGCGCATTGAGTGTGGTAATAGTGCGGGAGGGTATTTGACCAGCATCGCTGTAGAGTTTGGTCGCGCTGGTTGCCGAAATCGAGACCGTACCGTTCCCGGCTTGGGTATACCAGTCAGCGTGATAGAGGGCTGGTAGAAAAGCCGCGTTACCGTTGGTATCTGTGCCTTGAATATAATACTGACCGTTGGCCGTGCTTCTGACGAGCTGTGGAGACGTTAACCCTGACGCTGCATAACTGACTGTAACCGCACTGCTATTCAGGGAAATATTGTAGGCCGTGCTGTTGTAGCCATTGGTATCGACGACATTATTGCTGATGCCGCTAATTACCAGGTCTTTTAATCCAATTTCATCGACGCTAAAGCCTGGCGCGGATAAATCAAGATCGACTTTTTGGTTGTCGTTCGCGCCCACCTGAAAACCGATCTTCCCGGCGCTGCCGTTCAAAAGCGAGATACCGTTAAATTGCGAGGAGCTATTAATTTGGTCGATGGCTTTCAGGTTGAGGTTAATTTCAGCCTGAATCGCGTCGGAATCCGTTTGCGAGTAAGTGCCGTTCAGCCCCTGGACTGTTAATTCGCGAATGCGCTGTAAGCGGCTGTTCACCTCGTCCAGCGCGCTTTCCGCCGTATCAATCATCGATAAGCCATCACCTGCATTACGCTGCGCTTGCTCAAGCCCGTTTTGCTGGCTGGTTAAGCGGTTGGAGATAGCCTGTCCGGCGGCATTGTCGCTGGCGCTGTTAATGCGCATCCCCGAAGAAAGACGACGAATAGCTGTTTCCAGTGCGGATGCGCTTTTGACGGACTGCTTTTGGACATTTAGTGCTGAGACATTCGTTTTTAGGCTAATCATTACCTGGCTCACAAAATCTTCCCTGGTATCCGTTATCGGCATCTCCTTGTTTTCTTTAGGGGGAAAATTTCCGCTAAGTCAGTTCGTTGTTAAATACGAGTTTTTTTGACTGGAAGCAGGTGATACGGGTAGTTATTTGCAAATTATAATGCTGTTTGATGTTTTTTTTATGGTTTTTAAATTTGTGAAATTACAAAAACTACGAAATAAGGTAGGGTGGGAAAGTGATGATTTATTGAGGTATTCCAAAGAGCTATCTTGCCATCCGGGATGGTAAAACGAAAACGCAAAAAAGCCCCCGAAGGGGCCAGAAGGGTTGTCTGGTTGAGGGCGAAACCGGCCACCTTGCGGCGACCTGTCCGGCAGTTCCCTCTGCGACCATTCGGTCTTATTTGCTCAGTTCAGCGGTCATGTGAACAACATTGTTCACAGTCGCTTCGGTAATTTTGTAAGACGCACCGGCCTGGTGTGCCTGGGCGGCGATTTTGGCTTCTGCACCGTCGATGGTGGAGGAGCTTGCGGTTACGCTTTGTGCGAAAGCACCGAAAGACATTACGGAAAGAGCAGCAACTGCAACGAAAGTTTTGATGGATTTCATGGTCGTATTCCTTAAGTTATTTGTTCTGGATAGGGCGTGTTACCCTGATGTGATAGATAATAGACCGACCATCGGGTGATGAAAATCTAAACTATTTGCCGATAACGTTCAAAAAAATAGAACATGCTTTTAGCGTGTTTGCTTACCGGAGCTATGACTGGTTTTCTTCCTCTCCCTTGTGGAAGAGGGCCAGGATGAGGGGGAAAATGCGGCTCGGGAGGCGGGTTCCGTTCACCTTATGTTCATGGCGAAATGTCACCTTCGGACACGTGAACGGGTAAAGGGGAACACCGCGTTCCCCTTTACAATCCCCGCGGCCCCGCTGAAATCGGTGCTTCGTCTCACCGATTTCAGCGGGGACTCAACCTCCTTGCTGCACGCTCTGCGTTAACAGGTTACAAAGATGTCGCTGTAGTTGTTCTGTTGGAAAAGTGGTTAGCAGTGGCTCAAAGGGATTAAAGACGTTCACAGCAGGCGTAGCCCGGATAAGGTGCTTGCGCCGCATCCGGGAAGCGAACCCGCAGCGCGGTGATTGCTGCGCTACGTGTTGTTCTTTTACTCGCAGATGCGCAGTCTATATTATGGATTAGCGTATTCGATGATTTCTTCACCCATCAGCGTGCAATCATTAAGGAAAATAAACCGCATCCTATATTTGCCTTTATAGATATTTCCCCATACCTGCAATACATCGAAATATTGTGATTTGTTTTCCGGGTTTTGGATTTTTGCCAGCGGGGTGATATGGCCATCAATTCCCGCCCTGTCATCATTATCACTATAGAAGGCCAGGAGTTTTTTTGCTTCTGAAATTGCCTGTGTCTTACAGGTTTCGGCAGACTTTTTCTCAGCGGCGAATGACGAGAAAGAGAGTGTAAATAATAAAGATGTCACGAGGGCGGCAATAGTTTTCATCTTGAGGCGACCTTTTAACACGTAAACGATGGGTGCCTGTTGTCACCCAACCAGAGTTAATAAGGTTACTCTACTTACGTCGTAAGATGTCCACATATTGAGCGTTGCCGGATCGCAGTCGTAAAAAGCAGGCGTAGCCCGAATAAGGTTTTTACGCCGCATCCGGGAAGGATCCCGGCGGCGCGATACTTGCCGGGTTAAATGCTATTTCCCGGCCTTTGTTTCCCATTTGACCAATCCCGCGATATCTTTTTCACCCTCAGCTTCCTTCAGGCGACGTTGCTGCTCGGCAAATTGAACATATTCAGCCTGTGCTTTTTCGTCAGCGGCCTTCTTACTCACTGAACCCGCATCCTTTAACACCTCACGGTCATTAAATTGCAGAAACTGATCCAATTTTATCTGCCAGTCATGCAGGAAAACCTGTTTGCGTCGGCGGGCCTGGTCTTCGGCAAAGTCCAGCCACATATTGACCACGCGATTGAGTTCGCCGATCTCTTCAGGATTGAGATAATTTTTGGCTACCGTGACATCGCTTTTGCGCACTTCTTCACTTTTGTAACTGGTCAACCCCATATGCTGTTTACTGGCGTCAGCGCGTTGGTTGATGAGCTCCGCCGCAGTATGGCCGGTGCAGGCAAAATGCAGTTTGTTCTGGATGGTTTGAAAAAAAAGCGTGGTTTCTTTGAGCGAAGGTTGATAGTCAGCGGCAAGGGCAAAGATCTCACGAACCCGTAAATAAACCCTACGTTCACTGGCACGGATATCGCGGATGCGTTCGAGCATCTCATCGAAATAATCGGGAACAGCTGAAGAACCCACGGGTGGATTTTTCAAACGCTCATCATCCATCACGAAACCTTTAACAAGGTATTCCTGAAGCGTTTGTGTTGCCCACTGGCGGAACTGCGTGCCTCGTATGGAACGGACGCGGTAGCCGATGGCGAGAATTAGCGGCAAACTAAAGAATTGAACATTGTATGTTTTTCCATCGACGGCAGTTGTTCGGTAAAACCGAACAACTGAATCTTCGTCCAGCTCTGCGTCTTCGAAGATATTCTTTATATGCCCACTGATAGTGGATTTGGCTTTGCCATACAGGTCGCAAATCATTGCCTGAGAAAGCCAAAGAGTATCGTTCTCGAAGCGACATTCAATACGCACTTTCCCGTCGCCGCTGGCGAACATTAAGAATTCACCTGCGGGCGATTGGGTTAATTCTCCATTTGTCATGCCACCTCCGAATCGCGAGCCGAATCTATCAAGTATGCCAGAAACACAGCCTGCGGTTCATTAGGTGAACAACTGATATAGGCATAACACCTATTGGCCGACAAGATACCTGCGCCGCCATCCGGGGATCCACCAGAGCAATATTTACCGAACCACAAACGCAAAAAAGCCCCCGAAGGGGCCTGAAGGGTTTTCTTTGAGGGCGAACCTGGCCGCCTTGCGGCGACCTGTCCGGCAGTTCCCTCTGCGACCATCCGGTCTTATTTACTCAGTTCAGCGGTCATGTGAACAACGTTGTTCACGGTCGCTTCGGTAATTTTGTAAGAAGCCCCTTCCTGCTGTGCCTGAGCGGCGATTTTGGCTTCTGCACCGTCGATGGTGGAGGAGCTTGCGGTTACGCTTTGTGCGAAAGCACCGAAAGACATTACGGAAAGAGCGGCAACTGCAACGAAAGTTTTGATGGATTTCATGGTCGTATTCCTTAAATTATTTGTTCGGGATAGGGCGCGTTGCCCTGATGTGATAGATAATAGACCGACCATCGGGTGATGAAAATCTAAACTATTTGCCGATAACGTTCAAAAAAATAGAACATGATTTTAGCGTATTTGTGGGCACCAAAACCCCGGTGGCGCTGCGCTTACCGGGGCTACGAACGGTAGCCCAGATAAGGCGTTGCGCCGCATCCGGGTTATTCGAGATCACACCTTTAATAGAATCAAAAGAACGATTCACATCGCTATTTTTCTGATGTAGCTATCAACTCAAATGCTTTATTTATACATTTTGATTGTGATTCTGATGATAAATCATGCGCTAAGTTTAAAAGAAAATGAGTTACCGTCTTTTCTTTAAAATTAACGTATGGGGGGATATATATGAGGAACTTTGGCGGAAGATCACAGGAGTCGAACCTGCCCGGGACCGCTGGCGGCCCCATCTGGATTTGAAGTCCAGCCGCCTCACCGGAGACGACGATCTTCCGCGCCTCGATTGCTACATGGAGGCGGGGCGCATTATAGCCACTTTCAACCATTTACCACATCCCCCATCACACTTTTTTCTCGGTCTGCTGTCCGCTTTTCCATACGTTTAAGTTAAATGCTAACTTATTCATGTGGTTACTAAAATTTTCTCTTACGGCACAATCGCCGTCATAGTAAACAACAAGCGCAATTCGGTAGCTAAATTCGTGCATACCACGCACAAACCGTAGAGTCAAACCGACCGCAGGCAGCGGGGCGGGAGGCGAACGCAGTGCGAAGCACCGATTTCTTTGCGGGGCTGCGGGGATTGTAAAGGGGAACGCAGTGTTCCCCTTTACCCGTTCACATTTTCGGACGTGGCATGTCGCCATAAATATACGGTGAACGGAACCCGCCGCCACAGCCGCATATTCCCCTCACCCCAACCCTCTCCCTGAGGGAGAGGGAGAAAACCGGTCATAGCCCGGAGAAGGCGTTTACACCGCATCCGGGGCGGGAGCAGCACAATCACTGGCATTTCTCCCGTACCCCGCCACGTCTTTCCAGACATCCCGAAAAAAATCACCTTATTTAAAATTTTTTATTCCTCCATATTTGCGAGCGCTATCACGTTAATTAGCGCGAAAAGTGTGATCTGCGCTGTAAATATCTCTGAGATCCCGCTTGTTGTCTTATTTTTTGTCCGGAAGGCAGGACACGATTTAGTATTGTCGTTATTTCAATGCCCTTTTATATTTATCATCACGGATTGCAAGCGGAGCTTATCTTTTTTAGAGCTTCATCATTATTTTTAATCTGTGTAAGGGTAAATGATGCAAATGATTACCTCGCGACAAAACAGATTATTGAAATTCCTTCTTCCGCGAAGGGAATTTATTACATTGTTGAAAATCGCTGAATACTTAAATGTATCGGAAAAAACTATTCAGCGGGATTTACGCATCCTTGAACCGTGGCTGGCAGAATGGAATATCGGCATTAATAAGCGTGCCGGTGCCGGGGTCATGCTCAGCGCAGACAATGTCACTGACCTGTTGCACCTCGATCAGTTGCTTGGCACTGAAGGTGATGACGCAGACGGCATGATGAACAATTCCCGGCGCGTGAAAATAGCGTCGCAATTATTAAGCGAAACGCCACATGAAACGTCCATCAGCAAATTATCGGAACGCTATTTTATCAGTAGCGCCTCAATTGTGAATGATCTAAAAGTGATTGAGTCCTGGATTGCCCCGCTGGGATTGACGTTAATTCGCAGCCAGAGCGGAACGCATATCGAAGGCAGCGAAAGTAGCGTGCGTCAGGCAATGGCTTCGCTGATCAATGGTGTTATTAACCATAACGAACCGGGAAGCGTAATCTATTCCCGCCTCGATCCGGGCAGTTATAACGCGCTGGTCCATTACTTTGGTGAAGAAGATGTTTTATTCGTTCAGTCATTATTGCAGGAGATGGAAAACGATCTTTGCTGGTCTTTGGGTGAACCCTATTACGTCAATATTTTCACCCATATTTTAATCATGATGTACCGCATTACCCGCGGCAATGCGCTGCCAAAAAAAGACGACAACGCCAGTACCTTTGATGAAAACATCTTTGCCGTTGCCAGTCGTATGATCCAGCGGATTGAACAGCGCATCGCCCACCCGTTGCCGGAAGACGAAGTCTGGTTTATTTATCAGTACATTATCTCGTCCGGCGTGGTGATTGAAGAGCATAACGACGTCAGCGTGATTGGCCATATGCACTCCAGCGACGAAGCCCGGCTGATTACTCACCGGCTCATCGCGACCTTCGCCGATATGGTCGATAGCGACTTTAGCCAGGATGTCGCGCTCTATGACGGGCTGTTGATTCATATTAAACCATTGATTAACCGCCTGAATTACCAGATTCGCATTCGTAACCCGCTGCTTGATGATATCAAAGGCGAATTGCAGGACGTCTGGCGCTTGACCCAGTGCGCGGTGAATCGGGTGTTCAGCGGCTGGGGGGAACAGGCGGTGTCGGAGGATGAAATCGGTTATCTGACCGTCCATTTTCAGGCTGCGATGGAGCGACAGATCGCCCGCAAGCGCGTATTGCTGGTCTGCTCGACGGGTATCGGAACCTCACATCTGTTGAAAAGCCGCATTCTACGCGCCTTCCCGGACTGGACCATCGTTGGCGTGGTCTCTGCGGGAAGCCTGCCGTCCGTACTGACGGACGATATTGAACTGGTTGTCTCGACGATCAATCTGCCGGCCATTGCTCTGCCGGTGGTATACGTCACCGCCTTTTTTAATGATGCCGATATTAAGCGTGTGACGGAAACGGTTATTACGGAAAAATTGCATCGTGCGACGTCTCTGGTCGTCGAACATTAATATCTGAATCCATGAGGTATGTTTAATGGACATAACAAAAATCCTGAATACGAATCGCGTTATTTTAGATATGAAAGCTACGAATAAAACGGAGGCGATTGAGGAATTAACCGACCTGTTGCAAAAAGATGGCGCTATTAGCTGCCGGGAAACGTTTATTCAGGATGTCTGGCAACGTGAATCAGAAGGGTCGACCGGCTTCGAAAATCATATCGCGATACCCCATGGTAAATCTTCAGCGGTGGTCAATACCACTCTGGCGATTGGACGCACACGGCAGGATATTCCCTGGGAAACCCTGGATGGCAGTAATGTGCGCTGCATTATTTTATTTGCTGTACGGCTTGAAGATCAAAATACGACGCATATTCGCCTGCTTTCTCAGGTGGCGGGTGCACTGGCGGATGAAGAGATCATTGAGCAATTACTGGTCGAACGTAGTCCACAAAAGATTATTGACTTGTTTAGTCAATATGCCGAATCCGATGTTTGCTAAATAAAAAGTGGAGCATCTTATGAATATTGTTTGTGTCGCTGCCTGTACAGCAGGTATTGCACATACGTATATTGCCCGCGAGAAGTTAATTAAAGGCGCAAAAGCGCTTGGGCATAATATTAAAGTTGAAACTCAGGGCACTATCGGTACTGAAAATGAGTTATTGGCGGAAGATATTTCCGCAGCCGACGTCGTTATTCTTGCGGTCGATGTCAAAATAAAAGGAGAAGAACGTTTCATTAATAAGCGCATCGTGCGAGTTAAAACCGAAATTGTCATTAAATCACCCGTTCAGTTTCTTGAAAAGGTCGAGAAATCATTAGCTAATGCGTGATCCTTATCTGGAGGTCACATGAGTGAAAATAAAGTTCCTGTTTCGCAGGAAATAAAAAGACATCTTTTGACGGGCATCTCGTGGATGATTCCGTTAATTGTGGCGGCGGGCATCTGTATTGCCCTCGGCCAGGTACTCGGCGGCACAAACGTTGGAGAAAAAACGGGCACCATCCCCTGGATGCTCAATCAGATTGGCGGCTGGGGAATGGGGTTGATTGTCCCCCTGATCAGCGCCGCCATTGCCTACTCCATTGCTGACCGTCCCGGATTCGCACCGGGCCTGATTGTCGGCTTTGTCTGTGGGCAAATTCATACCGGGTTTATCGGCGGGATGCTGGGTGGGTTCCTGGTGGGCTACACCGTCCTGTTGCTTAAACACTACATCCGTCTGCCGAAATCCATGCAGGGGCTGATGCCCATCATGGTACTGCCCGTCCTGAGCACCATTATCGGCGGCCTGTTGATGATGACCCTGATTGGCAAACCCATCGCCTGGCTGCAGGAAGCGCTGATCCACATGCTGGAGTCGATGCAGGGCGGTTCTCGCTTCCTGATGGGGGCGATCCTTGGCGCGATGGCAACGTTTGACTTCGGCGGCCCGGTGAACAAAACCATGTCGCTGTTTGCCGATGGTCTGCTGGTCAGCGGTGTATACGGGCCGGAAGCGGTGAAATTTGTCGGCTCCATTATTCCGCCGTTCGGTATCACCCTCTCTTTCCTGCTGACGCGCCACAAATACACCCGCGCCGAACGTGAAGCGCTGAAAGCCGCCTTCCCGATGGGGATCTGCATGATTACCGAAGGGGTTATCCCGATTGCGGCGCGTGACCTGCTGCGCGTGGTCGGCTCCTGTGTGGTGGCCTCGGCGATTGCGGGTGGCCTGATCATGGTGTGGGGCGTGGAAAGCCCGGTTCCACACGGTGGCATGTTTGTGGTTCCGCTGTTTACCCATCCGCTGCTGTTCTGCCTGGCGTTGGGGATAGGCACGGTTATCTGCGGCGTGATGCTCTCGCTGTGGAAGAAACCAGTGACCGAACGTGACGAAGAGTTTGACGAGCTTAGCGATAAGAAACTGAAAGACGAAGAGATCACCTTCACCCTGGAATAAACGGAGACCGTATGTTTGCCGACATGAAAAGTATGGTGACCAAAGCCTGGCGTGAACACTATGCGCTTCTGGCCATCAACTGTATGAACCTCGAAAGCGCCCGCGCGGCGGTGCGGGTTGCCGAGAAACATCGCGCGCCGATTATCCTGAACCTGTATCAGGGACATCTGGCGCATTTCCCGCCACCGGTTGCCGTGGCGGTGGTGAAAGCGCTGGCCGACGAGGCCACGGTGCCGGTCACGCTGGCCCTTGACCACGGGAAAGATCCGGTGCGCATTCGTCAGGCGTTTCGCGCCGGGTTTAGCGGCCTGATGATTGACGCCTCTGCCTTCCCGCTGGAAGAGAACATCCGCCAGACCCGCGCGGTTGTTGAGCTGGCCGCCAGCGCCGGGCTGTGTGTGGAAGGGGAGTTGGGCCATCTGGCCGATGCGCCGCGCTATGACCACGCCACCAATGCGGATCTCATGACGCAGGCCGCCGACGTTGAACCGTTTATTGCGCAGACCGGGATTGATCTGCTGGCGGTTTCCGTTGGCACCGCGCACGGCATGTACGCCCCCGGCATCACGCCAGCTATCGATTTTCAGCGCCTGGAAGAGGTTGCCCGCAAATCGACGGTCCCGCTGGCATTGCACGGCGGCAGCGGCACTCCGTTTGACCAGATGCAGCGTTGCCCATCCTTTGGCGTCGCCAAGATCAATGTCGGCGCGGCGGTGTTCGAAGCTGGAAAGGCCGCGCTGCTGCATACCCTGTGTCATGACAGTTCCCGCGAACTGGTGGATGTGCTGATCGCCATGGAGCAGGCCAGCGAAGAAGCCATTATCCCGTATCTACAGGCCAGCGGCGCTATCGGCAAAGCCTGATTCTTTTTTCTGTTACGCCTTCTATGCCTCTGCAACGACGCACCGGCAGGGCTTGCTACACCCCGAAACTGGAGAATTAACATGTTAATTTCGATGAAAGAGTTACTGAAACCCACCCGCCAACACGGTTTCGCCATTGGTGCGTTCAACGTGGCGGATAGCTGCTTCATCCGCGCGGTGGTGGAAGAAGCGGAAGCCACCAACACGCCTGCGATTATCTCCATCCACCCCAGCGAACACGATTTTGTCGGGGATAGCTTTTTCGGCTATGTCCGCGATATCACCATGCGCAGCCCGGTGCCGTTCACCCTGCATCTGGATCACGGCGCGTCGGTCGAACATGTGCTGCGGGCGATCCAGTGTGGATTCACCTCGGTGATGATTGACGGCTCGCTACTGCCCTATGAGGAGAACGTGGCGCTGACCAAAGAAGTGGTGCGCCTGGCGCATGCGGTGGGCGTTTCGGTGGAAGGGGAACTGGGCACCATCGGGCAGACGGGCACGTCCGTGGAAGGCGGTGTGTCGGAAGTCACCTATACCGACCCGGCACAGGCAGAGGATTTTATTGCCCGCACCGGGGCAGACACTCTGGCGGTGGCGATCGGTACGGCGCATGGTATCTACCCGAAAGGCATGCAGCCGAAGTTGCAAATGAACATTCTGCGCGACATTGCCGGGCGTCTGGATATTCCTCTGGTGCTGCATGGCGGTTCGGCGAACCCGGATGCGGAAATCGCCGAGTCCGTGACCCTGGGAGTGGGCAAAATCAACATCTCCAGCGACATGAAATACGCCTACTTCCAGAAAGTGCGTGAGATCCTCGCCCGCGAAACCTGGTGGGATCCGAACGTGATCTACCCGGACGCGATCAACGCCGCTCGGGAGGTGATCCGCTACAAAATGAAGCTGTTTGGATCAACCGGGAAAGCGTCACTCTACTAAAGCCATGGAGGCGGGTTCGCCCGCCTCTTTCGCAATAAGGAAAGGGATATGTACTACCTGGGGCTGGACATCGGCGGCACCAAAATCGCGGCAGTGGTGATGGATGCACAAGGGCAGGAAAAGGCGCGTTACCGCTGCCCGACGCAAAAAGCGAGCTATCCGCAGTTCGTTGAGTCGGTGGTCGCCTTTATTGACCAGATTCGCCATGACATGCAGCAACCGATGATGACGGGGATTGCCCTGCCGGGGAGCGTCTCGCCGCTGAGCGGGCTGATTAAAAATTCCAATATTCAGGTCATTAATGGCCGCGCGTTGCAGGCGGATCTCCAGCAGTTACTGGGGCAGACAGTGGTGATGGCGAACGACGGCAACTGTTTCGCCTTGTCGGAAGCCTGTGACGGTGCGGGGCAGCGGCATGAAGTGGTGTTTGGTATCACGCTCGGTACCGGCTGCGGCGGCGGGATAGCCATTCACCGCCAGCCATTTGTTGGCGCGTGGGGAAATGCCGCCGAGTGTGGTCACATTACCCTGCCGGGATACCGCGAGCAGCACGATGGCCCGCCGGTGCGTTGTTATTGCGGTAAGGATAACTGCGTGGAGTCGTTTGTCTCCGGGACGGGGTTGAGCGAGCGCTACCGGTTGTTCAGTGGGCAACATCTTACAGGTGATGCGATTGTGGCGCTGGCGCAGCAGGGTGAACCCAACGCCGTGCGGCAGGTGGCGCGGTTTCGCCAACAGCTTGCCCGCACCCTGGCAACGGTGGTGAATCTTCTCGACCCTGGCGTGATTGTGATTGGCGGTGGGTTATCGAATGCAGAGCCGCTTATCGCGAATCTTGAAGCCGACGTTGCCCCTTTCGTTTTTACCGATCATTTCTCTACCCCTATCGTGAAAGCCCATCACGGCGACAGCAGCGGAATGCGCGGCGCTGCCTGGCTTGCCATTCGAACCGGGAGAACAGAATGAAACGTTCACAGATTAACTATGCCATTGATAAAGCGCACGCCATCGCCGAGACGTTCCGGGTGTGCCTGCCGGAGTTTGCCTTTTTCACCGTCGATGCCTGGCGAAAACAGCCGCTGGATGAATGGAGTGAGGTGCTGGATCTGCAACTGGGCTGGGATATCACCGATTTTGGCCGCGGCGATTTTAGCAAAACCGGCCTGACGCTGCTGACGTTGCGTAATGGTGCGCTGAATTCAGCCGCCTACCCGAAGCCGTATGCCGAAAAGATGCTGCAAATCCAGCAGGAGCAGCAGACGCCGTGGCATTTTCATCGCCATAAAATGGAAGACATTCTGAACCGGGGCGGTGGCGATTTGTGTATGCAGTTCGGCTGGGCGACGGATGAGGCGCTGTTTGACGAGCGGCGTTCGGTGGAGGTGCGTGTGGACGGGCGGCGGCGTACGTTTAAGCCCGGTGAGACGCTGGTGTTAAAACCGGGGCAGGGGGTGTGTCTGCCGCCGCGTCTGTATCACCGTTTCTGGGCCGAGAAAGCGTTTGTGCTCGGTTGGGAGATTTCGATGGTGAATGACGATAAGCGCGATAACCATTTCCTCGAGCCCGGCGGGCGTTTCCCAACCATCGACGAGGATGTACCCGTGAAGTGGTTGTTATGCCATGAGTATGGGCGTTTGAATGTGACGTGATTTTCCCGGATGCGGCTTGCCTTTCTCCCTCTCCCTTTGAGGGAGAGGGCAGGGGTGAGGGGGCATTGGCGGCACGGTTGCCAGCTTCCCGGATGGCGGCGTAAACAACGCGTCCCTCCTCAACGGTAGCCCCGGTAAGCGAAGCGCCACCGGGGAAAAGGGTTATGGCGTGGGCTGTGTCTCAGCCGGCGCTGGCACAGGTGCCGGCGCGGGCGCAGCCGCTTCACCACCTGACACCACGCCGCCGCGCATCGTCTGTTTCACCTGTTGTTGCTGGGCATTCACGGCGGAAAGTTCACCATCAACCGTTGGTTTTAACGGCGCATCGGCCTGAATACGGCCCGTGGCGCTCAACTGCAGATTACCGTCGCCACCGATCGGCAACGTGGGCCATCCCCACTGCTGCAATACATTCATCGGCACGCCACGCCCGTTCAGGCTCACCCGCACGGTGCGGTCCGGCGTTTGACCGACCACGGCAGTGGCTTCCAGCATCCCTTTCTCGACAAAGGCGCTCAGCTCGGTAATGTTCACCGAACTGCCGTTGGCGCTTAACGCCAGCGACGGCCTGCGCACATCCACCCGGTTAAAGGTCGCGGCGGCGGCATTTATCTTCACATCGCCATTCCACACGCCCCACTTGTGGTCGCGCGCCAGTTGCACGTTGGTGCCGTAGCCATCCAGTGACGTCAACTGCCACGGGAAAGCCGGGTCGATATCAATCACCAGGTTGCGACTGGCGCTGAACCTGGTCAGCGTGACGCTATTCAGCCAGTCGGGCAGGGTGTCCATCCACAACTGCTTCCAGTTGGCAGGCAGCGTATATTCCAGCCCGACGATGGCCGCATCGTTCAGCACCAGCGCTTTTCCGCTGCGCGTCCAGTAGCCGGATGTGCGCACCATTCCGTTTTCCCAGCGGGTGGTGAACTGCTGCATCGCGATGCCCGCCGGGGTAAATTCCGCGTTTATAATCGGGTCGAACAAATGCAGCGAACCGTAGATAAACTCATTGGCATTCATCGACAACTGGCCGTCATCCGTATGCCAGTCGCCTTTGGTTAGCGTCAGGTTACGCAGCGTCAGGTCCAGATCGGCAATTGCCCATTCTGGCCCCTGCAGACGGGCATCGGTCACATCCAGCCGCCCGATTTGCAACGACGGCAGAGTCGTGAGCGGTGCAAAGAAATCTTTCAGTGATTTGTCGCTCTGCAGGCGAATATCAGTCAGCCGCAGGTTATCCACCACCCAGCCGCCATCCGCGTCGCGTCGTGCATTCCCGGTCAGCGAACCCCGCGCCATATCCGCACCGATGGTGGTTAATGTGACCGTGCCTTTATCAATGCTGCCCTGAATCAACACATTGCTGGCGGGCACGCCGTTAAGCGTCATCGAACCTGCGCTCATTTGAATTTGCGCCTGCGTGCCGAGCACATTGCCCTCGACAGGCTGCCAGGGGCTTACGCCGCCGGTGACGCGTTGCGCACTCAGATCCCAACCGGTCGCCGGGCTGTTAAAGGCCATATTGCTCAGTTGCAGACGGTCAGCCTGGAAGGGGAGTGGCGCGGTGGCCGGGGAAAGATTCAGCGTGCCGTCCTGCAGCAAAATGGTGTCGGTGTGGAGAGGGTCGGTGAACTGGCGGCTACTCAGGCCGATATCAACGGTTTTGGCGACCAGAGTAGCGGGCTGCCCTTTACGGCCAAAATTGACGTTGCGTAACAGCACATGGGAAGGCGAGGAAAGCTGGTGGTCAATGGCCTCAACGGTGAGGTGATATTGACTCTTTTCGTTTACCCAGTTAGTAACCTGCGTTGCACCCCAGCGGGTCTGCAGCAGGAAATAACCGGCCACCATCGCCAGCAGAAGGACGATAATGACGAAAATTAGCAGCTTTCCAATAAATTTCATGATCTTCCACCCTCGTAAGCCTGTACAGGAGTTATGCACGATTTATGCGCATTCCTCAAGGCACGAATGGTGAAAGAGCGTTACAGAGGCAACGGAAAACATCCGCTGCCTCTGTTGGGATTACTGCTTATCGGTAGGGAAAACCAGGTTCAGTACGATAGCGGTGATGCCACCGGCAGCGATGCCGGAAGAGAGCAGGTTTTTCAGCCAGTCAGGGGCGAATTGCAGAATCATTGGCTGCTGGGAGACGCCCAGGCCAACGGCCAGCGACAGGGCGATGATCATGATTGCGCGGCGGTTCAGCGGCTCGCGGGAAACGATACGTACGCCAGATGCGGCAATGGTACCAAACATCACCAGCGTTGCACCGCCGAGCACCGGCTCAGGCAGTTGCTGAACGAAGGCGGCAACGGCCGGGAACAGACCCATCACCATCAGCATGACGGCAACGAAGAAACCCACATAACGGCTGGCGACGCCGGTGAGCTGAATCACGCCGTTGTTCTGCCCGAAACAGGAGTTCGGGAAGGTATTGAACACCGCAGAAACAAAGGAGTTCAGACCGTTTGCCAGTACGCCGCCTTTCAGGCGATTCATATAAGCCGGGCCGGAAACCGGCTGCTCAGAAACGTCAGAGGTTGCGGTGATATCACCGATGGTTTCCAGCGAGGTGATCATAAATACCAGCATCAGCGGCAGCAGCAGGTTCCAGTCGATGCTCAGGCCATAATACAGCGGCGTAGGGATCATAAAGGTGCTGCCCGGCGCGTTGTAAGCCGGGAGCATACCCATCATCATGGCGACGAGGTAGCCGACCGCCATCGCAATGACCAGGGAGGCGATACGCAGGTACGGGTTACGCTGGCGGTTCAGCAGAATGATGATGGCAAGAACGATACCTGCCAGCAGCAGGTTCTTCGGCGCGCCAAAGGTATGGTTTGCCATCGCGCCGAAGCCACCGCCCACAGACGTCAGGCCGACCTGAATCAGCGACAGGCCGATGATCATCACCACCACACCGGAGACCAGCGGGGTAATGATGCGGCGGGCAAACGGCAGAATGCGGGAGATGACCATCTCGGTACAGCTTGCCAACATCAGGGAGCCGAACAAGGCGGCCATCATCGTCGGCACATCGGCGCCGCCGGTTTTCAGTGCGGTTCCGCCCATAATTAATGGCGCAACGAAGTTAAAGCTGGTGCCCTGAATAGACAGCAGGCCGGACCCGACCGGGCCCCAGGCTTTAATCTGGATGATGGATGCGACGCCGGAGGCGAACAGCGACATGCTGATGATGTGCTGCGTATCCTGAGCCGGTAAACCCAGCGCCTGGCAAATCAGCAGGCCTGGCGTGATAACACCAACAAACATCGCCAGCAGGTGCTGTAGCGCGGCAAAAATGGTTTGCGCCAGCGGTGGGCGGTCTTCAAGGCGGTAGATCAGCTCACTGGGCTGGGTATGCGCAACCGTTTGCGCATTTTCGGACTCGATGGTGTTGACAGACATCGCAAACAATCCCCTGATGGAAAAGCGGAGATTCTATCGGACTGTTTGGTAAAAGCAAACGGTTGCTAAACAATAAAACGTACTTTTATAAAGAATGTTGAGAGTGGCAAGTTGGGTTCTAAGGCCCCCCGATTTTAGGTGGTTCGCGCTTTTATCGTTCCGCAGAATTTGCGCAATGCTAAAATCATCGGCAATCGCGCATGATAATTAAAAATTAGGGATTGATATGAAAGGAAAAATACTGCTCGCCCTGGCCTTTTTCTCCGCCGGATGTCTCGCTGACGAATACGATCTGCATACCTGTCGTAATGGCAGTTTCCCCACCTGGCCAGGCGTCTTCAACCAGGCGAAAGTGAAAACCGATGCCAATGCCAACGTGCATTTTTACCGCGATGATGACGGCTGCCCGGGGCAGGGTGAAGTGTGCGCAACAAAACCGTATCTGGTGGCGGGTGACACGGTACTGGTAGCGCAAGAAGTGCCGGGCTGGAGCTGCGTCTGGTACTCAGGGAAAAAGCATGAATTTGTCGGCTGGATGCCCACTAAGTCCTTAGAAAAGCAGCCGATTCACAACGCGACGCTCGCCGAATGGACCGGTAAATGGCATGCCGAATTGGGTGACAATGAAATTCATATTACGTCTGTGGGGAAAGGGCAGATTAACATCGAGGGACAGGCGACCTGGTATGGCGGAAAAGATTCGCAAGGATATGACATTGTCCATACCGGCGATCTCGATGAGACAATAACGCCACAAGGGAATGCGCTGCACTGGGGAAACCCGAAAGAGGAATACACTTGCAGCGGGGCGGCACAACTGGTTAATGGCAACTTAATCGTTCGTGATAGCGGCTATTGCGGCGGCATGAACGTCAGTTTTGATAACGTCTATCACAAACAGTAATCAGGCGTTTGAATAGCGCTCTGTTTCCGGCATCCAGCGCTCGATAAGGGCTTCGGCCTGCCGGGGATAGCGTTCGTGAATATGACGGGCAATGCGCTGCACTTCCGGGATCATCGCCTGGTCGCGCAGCAAATCAGCCACTTTGAACTCGGCATTCCCGGTCTGACGGGTGCCGAGCAGTTCGCCGGGGCCGCGAATCTCCAGATCTTTTTGCGCAATCACAAAGCCGTCGTTACTGTCGCGCAGTACCTGCAGGCGTTTTTGCGCGGTTTTCGACAGCGGTGATTTGTAGAGCAGCACGCAGTGTGAGGCTACCGCGCCGCGTCCGACACGGCCGCGTAGCTGGTGGAGTTGCGCAAGACCCAGACGCTCCGGGTTTTCGATAATCATCAGGCTGGCGTTGGGCACGTCCACGCCCACTTCGATCACGGTGGTCGCCACCAGAAGATGCATCTCGCCCTGTTTGAAGGCCTGCATCACCGCCTGTTTTTCCGCAGGCTTCATGCGTCCGTGGACCAGGCCGATATTTAGCTCCGGCAGGGACAGCTTTAACTCTTCCCACGTGGCTTCCGCTGCCTGGGCTTCCAGCAGATCGGACTCTTCAATCAACGTACAGACCCAGTAGGCCTGGCGACCTTCCCCGGTACAGGCGTTGCGTACGCGATCGATAATATCGCTGCGTCGGGTATCCGGAATGGCAACGGTGGTCACAGGCGTTCGGCCCGGTGGGAGTTCGTCGATAACCGAGGTGTCGAGATCGGCATAGGCGGTCATCGCCAGGGTGCGCGGAATGGGTGTTGCAGTCATGATCAACTGGTGGGGATGGAAGCCCTGTTGCTGGCCTTTCTCCCACAGCGCCAGGCGCTGATGTACGCCAAACCGATGCTGTTCGTCGATGATCACCAGCGCAAGGCCGTTAAACTGCACCTGTTCCTGGAAGATGGCGTGCGTGCCGACGATCATTTGTACCTGGCCGCTGGCAATGGCCTCTTGCTGCGCCTGGCGTGCTTTGCCTTTCTGCTTACCCGCCAGCCAGCCCACTTCCACGCCGAGCGGCGCGAACCAGTTGCGGAAATTGTTGGCGTGTTGTTCAGCCAGCAGCTCGGTCGGCGCCATCAGGGCCACCTGATTGCCGTTGGCAATCGCCCGCAATGCCGCCAGCGCCGCCACCAGCGTTTTCCCGGAACCCACGTCGCCCTGTACAAGGCGCATCATCGGCACATCGAGCGCCATATCGCGTTCAATTTCTGCCACCACGCGCGCCTGCGCGCCGGTAGGTTTGAACGGCAGCGAGGCCAGCAGGGCATTTTTCAGCCTATCCTGAGGATTCAGCGGCTTTGCGTGATAACGCTGCGCCCCGGCACGCAACGCCAGCATACTGAGATTGTGTGCCAGTAACTCTTCGAGAATTAAACGTCTTTGCGCCGGGTGTTGCCCGGTTTCCAGCTCAGCAAGCTGCAGTGTCGGCGGCGGACGATGCAGAGTGCGCAAGGCTTCCGGCAGTGTCATCAGCCCCTGTGCCAGCTCTGGCGGTAGCAGTTCAGCAATCGCGCAAGTGGCAAGCAGGTCCAGCGCCTGGTCGGTGAGCTTGCGCAACGTCGCCTGTTTTATCCCCTCGGTCGTCGGATAAACAGGCGTTAAGGTTTCCTGTAATTCCGGGGTACTGAGATCGCCCTGAACACGGTATTCCGGGTGGATCATCTCTGCGCCGAACTTCCCGCGTTTTGCTTCACCGTAGGCCAGCACGCGACGCCCGGTCGCGAGGCTGTTTTTCATCGCCGCGTTGAAGTTGAAAAAACGCATAGTCAGAATGCCGGAACCGTCGCTTATCTGGCAGGTCATCATCCGACGTCCGCCAAAGGTAATGTTGCAGTTCAGCACTTCGCCTTCCACCGTGGCATAAATGCCCGGCAGCAGGTCGGCAATGGGGTAGAGTTGGGTGCGATCTTCGTAGCGTAGAGGCAGGTGCAGCAGTAAATCCTGCACCGTGTGCAGGCCGATTTTTGCAAGTTTGCTGGCCTGCGCCGCACCAACGCCGGTAAGGGTATTGAGGGGAACGGCATCCAACAGGCGACCTTGCATAGGCGTTATCTCGCAGCCTGCATGGTGGCCCACCAGGCGTCGTCGGCGTCCACTTCGCCATGCTCGTTGACGCGGGGATAAGGCAGACCTTTGCGTTTTGCCACGCGCGCCAGTACCGGGTAACCACCTTCAAACAGCCGACGCTGTTGTTCTTCATCCGGCAGCATGCTGTTTTCGCGCAGGTACATGCCAGCATTTTGCCGTTGGCGCTGGGCTTCGTAGAGGATAAGCGCCGAGGCGACGGAGACGTTCAGCGACTGCACCATACCGATCATCGGGATGATAATGTCCTGATCCGCCAGATCTAATGCTTCCTGGCTGATCCCGGTTTTCTCCTGCCCCATCAAAATACAGGTGGGACGGGTGTAGTCGATCTCGCGAAAATCTACGGCTTTGTCTGAGAGGTGTGTCGCCAGGATCTGCATGCCCGCTGCTTTCAGTTGGGAAACGGCATCACCGATGGTCGGGTGCGTTTTCACTTCCACCCAACTGTTGCTGCCCGCAGCGGATGACAACATGGTATGCATGCGACGACTCGGCCAGACGGCGTGAACTTCATGTACGCCAACGGCGTCTGCGGTGCGGATAATGGCAGAAACGTTATGCGGTTTGTGGACCTGCTCCATGCAGACGGTCAGGTCCGGTTGACGTCTGGCTAGCATCTCGCGGATTCGCGCATAACGTTGTGCATTCATATACACTTCATCCTTCAAATTGCCTCAGCGTTAGCTGCACTCTCTCGCCCCAGTTACGTACTTCTGTTCGCGCCTGGGGTTTCATTCGCTTGCTGCCTCGATGCAATTCGAATGCTTTGGTGTAGGACATACTAGTTTCGGTTACGAGTGACTTTAATCACATCCGGCATGACGCGGATTTTGCGCATGATGTTCGCCAGATGGACACGATCGCGAGACGTCAGACGGATAAAGGCACTGTAAACGCGGCCGTCTTTTTCTTCCGTATTCAGGCTTTGAATATTGGAAGACGCGGTGTTGATTGCCGCGGTCAGATTCGCCAGTGCGCCCTGATGGTTGAACATATCCACCTTGATTTCGGTGATAAATTCCTGCGCGGTGTCCTTGTCCCACTCAACGGCCATAAACTTCTCTGGCTCTTTCTGGTAGCCACGGATGTTACGGCAAGATTCATGGTGGATGACCAGCCCCTTGCCGGGGCTAACATGCGCTACAATCGGGTCGCCGGGAATCGGACGACAGCACTTCGCGAAGGTGATCAGCACACCATCCGCACCTTTGATCGGCAAATGTCCGCCACTTGCACTGACACTCGTGGTGGTACCGGTGCTTTGCGCTGTCGCCGTCGCTTCGCCCTGCTGCAGGTTCTTCGCCACTACCACGCTCATGGCGTTGCCGAGGCCGATTTCCGCCAGCAGATCGTCAAGCGAGGCGAGCTTCATGCGGTCCAGTTCGCGCTGAATATGTTCTTGCGGAATTTCCGCCAGCTTACGGCTTCCACCCAGTGCGTGGTTGAGCAGACGGCGGCCAAGGCTCACCGAATCATCACGCTTGAGGTTTTTCAGCAACTGGCGAATTTTGGCGCGCGCTTTTGAGCTCACGACAAAGTTAAGCCATGCCGCGTTCGGACGAGCGCCCGGCGCGGTAATGATTTCTACGGTTTGCCCGCTCGAAAGCGACTGCGACAGAGGATACGGCTGCCTGTCGACACGTGCGCCCACACAGGCATGGCCGATGTCGGTGTGAACCGCATAGGCGAAGTCGACCGGGGTCGCGCCTGCTGGCAGTTCCACAATGCGGCCTTCCGGGGTGAAAACATAAATCTCATCCGGGAAGAGATCAGATTTAACGCTCTCAATAAATTCAAACGAGCTGCCTGCGCTCTGTTGCAGCTCGAGCAGGCTTTGCATCCAGCGCTGGGCGCGGATTTGCGCGGTGGTGCTGGTTTCGCCGTGCTCTTTATAGGCCCAGTGCGCCGCGACCCCCATTTCCGCCATCTGGTCCATGTCTTCGGTGCGAATTTGCACTTCAACCGGGACGCCGTGAGGACCGATCATCGAGGTGTGCAGAGACTGATAGCCGTTCGCTTTTGGAATGGCGATATAGTCTTTAACGCGACCCGGACGCGGTTTGTAGAGGCTGTGCATCTGGCCCAGCACGCGATAGCAGGTGTCGGAATCATGGACGATAACGCGGAAGGCGTAGATATCCATAATCGAGTGAAAACGCTGCTCTTTGAGCACCATCTTGCAGTAGATGGAGTACAGGTGTTTTTCGCGACCGCTGACGCGACACGGAATTCCCGCTTCCTGCAGACGCCCTTCAATTTCAGAAAGGATCTTCTGAATCATCTCTTTACGGTTACCGCGCGCAGCTTTTACCACTTCTTTAATGACGCGATAACGGTTCGGATACAACGCTTCAAAGCCCAGCTCTTCAAGCTCGGTTTTGATGTGATGAATACCTAAACGGTGCGCCAGCGGGCTGTAAATTTCGAGAGTTTCACGGGCGATGCGGCGACGTTTATCCGGGCGAAGAGAGCCCAGCGTGCGCATGTTGTGGGTACGGTCGGCGAGTTTGATGAGAATGACGCGGATATCCTGCACCATTGCCATAATCATCTTGCGAAAGTTTTCGGCCTGCGCCTCTTTCTTATCGCGGAACTTGAGCTTATCAAGCTTTGACACCCCTTCTACCAGTTCGGCAACGCTTTTGCCAAATAGCTGTTCCATGTCCTGGTAGGTTGCGGGGGTGTCTTCAATCACGTCATGCAGCAGCGCGGCCATCAGCGTTTCGTAGTCGAGTTTCATCTCGGCCAGGATACAGGCTACGGCAACCGGGTGCGTGATATAGGGTTCACCACTTGAACGTGTCTGGCCCTCGTGAGCGTCACGTGCAACGAGATACGCCTGCCGAAGACGCTTGATCTGGTCTTCCGGCAGGTAGTTTTGAATCAGTTGATTCAGACTTTCAAACAGATACAAGGGCGACCCGCTTATTGATTAACGACGACCTTCAGCAATAGCGGTAACGGCTTGTAATTCAGCGGCTTCCTGCTCTTGCTGTTCCTGGCGCTCACGTACGTCGAGGATCTGGTTGTTGATCAGACCTTCTTCGATTTCGCGCAGCGCGATAACGGTGGTTTTATCGTTTTCTTCCGGTACCAGCGGATCCTTTCCGCCTACCTGCATCTGACGAGCGCGACGCGCGGCGACCAGTACCAGGTCAAAACGGTTACCAATTTTCTCTACAGCGTCCTGAACAGTTACGCGTGCCATATTTAAAATGCTCCACAGATGGTGATGGACTGGGCATGATACTGAATGTGAGTTCAGTCTGCCAACAGTTTGCTGATTAAAGCGTCATGTCGCTGCATCTGGCGGCCCATACGCAGACGTTCGGCGCGAATGATGGTTTTGAGGTCGCCCAGGGCGGTATCGAAATCATCGTTCACAATAAGGTAATCATACTCTGCGTAATGGCTCATTTCCGCAACTGCTTGCGCCATGCGCTTTGCGATAACATCTTCGCTGTCCTGACCGCGACCACGCAGACGTCTGTCCAGCTCGATTTTCGACGGCGGCAAAATAAAGATGCTGCGCGCCTGCGGCATTCTCATGCGGATTTGCTGCGCGCCCTGCCAGTCAATATCCAGGAATACATCTACGCCGGTTTTAAGAACTTGCTCAATCGTAGCGCGCGATGTGCCGTAATAATTGCCAAATACCTCGGCGTGTTCAAGGAAGGCGTCATCATCAATCATCGCTTTAAATTCGGCATGATTAACGAAGAAATAGTGTTCACCGTGCACTTCACCCGGACGCGGCGCGCGCGTGGTGTGTGAAACAGAAACCTGGGTGTCATACAACGGTTGGGTTTTTAATAAAGCCTGAATGAGGCTTGATTTACCCGCGCCACTGGGGGCGGAAACAATATAAAGCGTGCCTTGAGCCATGAGAGTCTTTTGTATGTGAATTGCGAAAGGAAACTTACATACGTGCCTATTATACACAACGGCGCAACGTGACGTAGCCCTCGTCACACTTTTTACTGTGGATAATGGTGTTTTGCGCGCCTTTTCCCTGATTTGCCACCCTTTTTCTGCAAACGGTGAAAAACGCCGGAACCCACCTCGCAAACTCTGTTTTACTGTCTCGAAAACCTATTTCCGTCGCGATATACCCGCTGCATTCAGCTAAGGAGACGGCGAAATGTGGATAAGGATATTTATGATGATCGGCGCGGTGGTCTGGAGCGTATGCAGTAACGCGGCCTGCCCGGTGTGGGCGCCAGCGCGAGCAGAACAAGAGATTGCACAACTGGAAAAACAGATTGCGCAGTGGAATGAGGATTACTGGTTGCAGGGCGCGAGCGCCGTGAGCGACGATGTTTACGACAATCTCAATGCCCAGCTTGCGAACTGGCGGCGCTGTTTTGGGCAGGAGATGGTCCGTGATGCGCCAGCCGTAGCGGGCGGTACGGTAAGGCACCCGATTGCCCATACGGGGGTTGATAAACTGCGTAATAAAGACGCGCTGCGTAAATGGATGGCGGGTAAAGCAGCGCTTTGGGCACAGCCGAAAGTGGACGGCGTGGCGGTCACACTGGTCTATCGCCACGGCAAACTGGAGCGGGTCATCAGCCGGGGGAATGGACTGGCAGGCGAAGACTGGACGGAGAATGCCCGCCGTATTCCCGCACTGCCGCAAACTGTTACCGGCGCACTGGCAAACAGCGTCTTACAAGGCGAGCTGTTTTTAAAGCGCGATGGTCATATTCAAAAACAGATGGGTGGCATGAACGCCCGGGCCAAAGTGGCGGGCGCCATGATGAGACGAGGCGGGTCGGATGTGTTAAGCGACATTGCCGTCTTTGTCTGGAGCTGGCCGGACGGGCCGCAAGCGTTAGCGCATCGCCTGCAATTATTAACGCAGGCAGGGTTTGACTGGGTGGAACGCTACAGTGTGCCCGTCAGCAATATCAATGAGGTTGCGGTCCTTCGCGAGCGCTGGTTCACTACCGCGCTGCCCTTTGTGACAGATGGCGTGGTGGTACGAAGTGCTCAAGAGCCGCAAGGAAAACAGTGGCTCCCGGGGCAGGGTGTCTGGGTCGCGGCATGGAAATATCCGCCAGTCGAACAGGTCGCCGAGGTGAAAAATATCCGCTTTACCGTCGGGCGTACCGGGAAAATTGCCGTCGTTGCTCATCTGGAGCCGGTACAACTGGACGATAAACGTGTGCAGCGGGTCAATGTTGGTTCCGTGCGGCGTTGGCAGGAACTGGATATTGCGCCTGGCGATCGGGTAGTGGTAAGCCTGGCAGGGCAAGGGATCCCACGCATTGATGATGTGGTCTGGCGCGGGCAAGTTCGCGTTAAACCGCAGCCGCCTGCCCCGGTTTTCACGCCGCTCACCTGTTTTTATGCCTCGCCAGAATGTCAGGAGCAATTTCTGGCCCGGCTGACGTGGCTGAGTTCAAAGCAGGCGCTGGATATTGAGGGGCTGGGGGAGGCGGGTTGGCGTGTATTGCATCAGGCGCATCGGTTTGAACATCTCTTTTCCTGGCTGGCGTTAACCGAAACGCAGCTACAGGAAACAGCCGGGATAACACCTGCTCGCGGACGGCAGCTTTGGCATCGCTTCGAACTTGCCCGGGAGCGGCCCTTTGTGCGCTGGGTTTATGCCCTTGGTCTGCCGTTAACGACGTCGGCAATTCGGGCCGCCGGGGATACCCACTGGCAGCAGATGCAGGACCGAGGCGACCAGGCGTGGCAGCGCCTGCCGGGCATCGGTGCCCGGAAAGCCCGCCACATCATGACTTTTATTCAGGAGCCGGTGGTCAAGACGCTGGTGGCCTGGCTGGGTGAGCACGGAATTGCTGGCTTTTAGCGCCGTCACTTTTGCAGCAGCGATGAGGTCTTTCGCTATGACGGCCATATTTCGCTTTGCGATGTTCCCACGTATTTATCTCAAGGGCATGATCCCGTGGGGCCTGGCGCGATTGTGCCCTGGATAATGGCGTATTTTTTGTGCATTTCCGAACCCCTGGCAAGCGTCACATTTTTCAGGGTGGTTACAATCGGATTGCTGTCGCTGTCTCCCTGAAATGTCAGCATACCTGCCGTAAGCACTTTCACATGATCAAACGTGATATCGCGAAAGATGGGGAGCAGATGCCCTTCTTTAGGTTCGTAGCGCGTGTCCAGAACAATCGGGTTTTTCACGTTTTCCATGCAGATATTGCGATAGGTGACTCCGGTGACCAGACCACCGCGCGAACGGTCGCTTTTAATGCGCAGCCCGTTAGTTGTGCTGTTCAGGGTGAGCTGGTTGACGTCCACATCACTCACACCTTTATTGACCTCGCTACCAATGGACATGCCGTGCCCGGAGCCAAAGCGGTTATCCACAATGGAGATATGGGATGCGCTGGCATTCCCGGCTTTAATGGCGACATTATCGTCCCCGGTGTCGATCACGCTGTGGGTGAGCGTCACGTTTGTCGAGCCCATAGGATCAAAACCATCCGTATTACGTGCGAAAGCGGGGGTGTCGATAGTGATCCCCCACAGGGTCAGCCCGTTGCTGCGGTTGCCCACTACGTGGAAATTCGGCGCGTTTTTGAGGGTTATCTGATACAGCGTGATATCTGAGGAGCTATTAATCTGGATTAAGCGAGGCGCATTCTGCTTGCTGTCGCTTTTTTGCGCCTCTTTTGCCAGTTGCCACCATGTCTGGTTTCGCCCGGCCATGACCGTGCCACCCTGGCCATCAATTGTCCCCTGTCCATAAATCCCGCTGCCAACCGCGTCCTTAATCCAGATAAACGGTTTACAGCCCTTCCCTGAATCATCCAGCGTGCCGCAGGTCTGTTTGCCTGTGTCGAAGCGGGTCGGGTCGGCAACAGCACTCAGCGTTGCTCCTTTATCAATCGCAAGGCTAACCCCCGATGGCAGGCTGAGTGGGCCACTGTAGAAGGTATCCGTGTTTTCTGCTGCGGCCAGATGCACTGTTTTTCCGCGAGCGCAGGTATTGAGCGCCGTCTGGATTGCCTGCGTTGCATCGTCTGTTCCGCTGGCATAAAGGATCTGACAAGGCGGCGGTGTGACGGGTTGGGTGACGGTGCGCGTATCTCCTGCCTGTGCCCCTGCGGCACAGAGCATCAGTATGGCCGTTAGCGTACGAACATGAAGCGGTCGCGAGGGTGAAGACATAAAAAGTCCGGACAGGTGGAAACCTGAAAGTCACAATACCGGGGGCGGTACGAACCTGTAAAGCGATGGCCGGGAGCGGAGAGCAGAAAATAAAAAAGCCCGCAGCGTTGCGGGCTTTCAGGGCGCGGGCGCAGGATTATTCGATGTTCTGAATCTGCTCGCGCATCTGCTCAATCAACACTTTCAGCTCAATGGCTGAATTGGTGACATCGGCATTGATAGATTTAGACGCCAGGGTGTTCGACTCACGGTTGAACTCCTGCATCATAAAGTCGAGACGGCGGCCCACAGCCTCTTTCTTCTTGAGGATGTTGTAGGTTTCTTTAACGTGCGCTTCCAGACGGTCAAGCTCTTCGGCAACGTCGATACGCTGTGCCATCAGCACCAGCTCTTGTTCCAGTCGGTTATTTTCCAACTGGACCTGCGCTTCTTCCAGTTTTGCTACCAGGCGGTCGCGCTGCCATTGCAGGATTTCCGGCATCTGTGCACGCACGTTTTTCACTTCAGTGCTGACGCCTTCCAGACGCTGCTCAATTAAGGCTTTCAGCGCCTGGCCTTCGGTCTCGCGGGCGACGATAAAATCGTCCAGCGCGCCATCAAGGGCAGACAGAATTTCAGCGGCAATCGCGTCCAGATCCTGTTCCTGAGCGGCCATAACGCCCGGCCAACGCAGAATATCCACCGGGTTGATTTCGCCTTCATCGCTCTGCATTTTGACCCAGTTGGCGGCGTTCACCAGCTGTTTTGCCAGTTTCTCGTTGAGAATCAGTTCGCTTTGGGCGCTGGCGTCAGGTTCAAAACGCAGATTACATTCGATTTTCCCGCGAGTCAGACGCGTACGGATGCGCTCGCGAACCACAGGTTCCAGGCTACGAAATTGTTCCGGCAGACGGAAGTAAGTTTCAAGATAACGCTGGTTTACCGAGCGCAGTTCCCATGAGGCAGAGCCCCAGCTACCCTTGATTTCACGCCGGGCGTAGGCGGTCATACTGCGGATCATAGACGTTCCCGTTTTTTAAGGAGAGATGCGGGGATTATAGCTTTCATGGGCTTATCAGGATAGGAATAACCTTGGTAAGCCAGTATAATGCGCAGCCACATTCGTAACAGCCGGAGAAATCATCATGCGTCCATCAGGCCGTAGCACCACCGAGGTGCGTCCCGTCACCCTGACCCGTAATTACACAAAACACGCAGAAGGCTCCGTGCTGGTTGAATTTGGTGATACCAAAGTGCTGTGCACCGCCACCCTTGAAGAGGGTGTGCCGCGTTTCCTCAAAGGCCAGGGCCAGGGCTGGATCACCGCCGAATATGGCATGCTGCCGCGTTCCACCCACACCCGTAACGCGCGCGAAGCGGCGAAGGGCAAACAGGGCGGGCGGACCATGGAAATTCAGCGTCTTATCGCCCGTGCGCTGCGTGCGGCGGTAGACTTAACGGCGCTGGGTGAATACACCATCACCCTGGACTGCGACGTGATTCAGGCCGATGGCGGTACCCGTACTGCCTCCATCACCGGAGCATGCGTTGCGCTGGCCGATGCGCTGAACGCGTTGGTAAGCGCAGGCAAACTGAAAGCGAACCCGATGAAAGGGCTGGTGGCGGCGGTTTCAGTCGGCATCGTCAATGGCGAAGCGGTTTGTGATCTGGAATACGTGGAAGACTCCGCAGCGGAAACCGATATGAACGTAGTGATGACCGAAGATGGGCGCATCATTGAAGTTCAGGGCACCGCCGAGGGCGAACCGTTCACCCACGAAGAACTCCTGACCTTGCTGGCGTTGGCCCGAGGGGGAATCGAATCGATTATTGCGACGCAGAAAGCGGTGTTGGCAAACTAGTTTTTAAGGCGACTGAGAAGTCGCCTTTTTTTTGTCCATAGAAAAGTGAAATCCTTTCCCAGCCAGCGTAATCGGCGAAGACCGTTTGAACGCGGACAGCGCGGAAAATCCGGAACGTACACGACGTACATGAGGATTCGAGCACTGCCCGGGTTAAAACTGGCAAGTAAGATAGCCTGATGGGATAGATTCTTAGATGAGGAGCGAATCCATGAAACAGTATCAGCGTGAGTTTATTGAGTTTGCGCTTAACAAACAGGTACTCAAGTTTGGCGAGTTCACCCTGAAATCCGGGCGTAAGAGCCCCTATTTCTTTAACGCCGGCCTGTTTAATACCGGGCGCGACCTGGCGTTGCTGGGCCGTTTTTACGCCGCCGCGCTGGTGGATTCGAAAATTGATTTCGACCTGTTGTTTGGCCCGGCCTACAAAGGTATCCCTATCGCGACCACCACAGCAGTCGCGCTGGCTGAGCACCACGAGCGTGACGTGCCGTATTGCTTTAACCGCAAAGAGGCCAAAGATCACGGTGAAGGCGGCACGCTGGTCGGCAGCGCATTGCAGGGCCGCGTCATGCTGGTGGATGATGTGATCACTGCCGGTACGGCAATTCGCGAATCCATGGAGATAATCCAGGCGAACGGCGCGACGCTGGCAGGCGTGCTGATCTCCCTTGATCGTCAGGAGCGTGGACGCGCGGATATTTCCGCGATCCAGGAAGTGGAGCGCGACTACGGCTGCAAAGTGATTTCAATTATCACCCTGAAAGAGCTGATTGCTTATCTGGAAGAGAAGCCGGAAATGGCTGACCATCTGGCCGCGGTGAAGGCATATCGGGAAGAGTACGGGATTTAATAGTATTCCCGGCGTACCTGGGATAGATCGAAAGAGTTGCCCGGATAAGGCGGTTAACCGCCATCCGGGATAACTTATCGCTTATTGCAACTGCGCGGCCAGCAAGGGCCAGCGTGCTTCAAACTCATCGGTCGGACTGTATTTGAACTCGCTACGCACATAGCGCGACAACATCCCCTCACAAAACGACAGCAACTGACTTGCCAGCAGCGTTTCGTCAGTGACGTAGCCTTCGCCTTCACGCATCTTCTTTTCGCGCAGCACCTGGCGAATCTGGGATTCGATACGCTCGAAAAGCTGATTGATACGCCCTTGTAAGCGATCCTGTTCAAACATCAGCGCATGACCGGTAAGAATGCGGGTCAGCCCTGGATTACGCTCACCAAACCCCAGAATCAGTTGCACAATCAGACGCAGGCGCGCTGTGGTGTCCTTTTCATCTTTCATGATCAGGTTGATACGGGTAATCAGGCTATCTTCGATAAACTCAATGAGGCTATCGAACATGCGTGTCTTGCTAGGGAAATGACGGTACAAAGCGGCCTCGGAGACGCCAACAGACGCCGCCAGTTTTGCCGTCGTGATGCGTTGACTTCCATCGCTGGATTCAAGCATCAGTGCCAGAGACTGAAGTATTTCTTCGCGACGATTCCTTTTCGCGGTTTGTTTTTCTGCCATGTTGCAAAATACCCCTGAAATAAGCGCTTATCAGGCGAACATCCACGCGGCGGCCGCAAACCGATGTTTGCGGAAATGTTATGGCGTTATTTCGCCGCAGGATGCGTTAAATGGGCTGCTTATTTACGCCCGGAGTGACCGAAGCCACCTTCACCACGATCTGTGGCGTCAAACTCTTCAACCAGATTAAATTCAGCCTGAACGACCGGGACAAACACCATTTGCGCGATGCGCTCACCGGGTTCAATGGTAAAGCTGTCCTGGCCACGGTTCCAGACGGACACCATCAATTGCCCCTGATAGTCAGAGTCAATAAGTCCCACCAGGTTACCCAGCACAATACCATGCTTATGGCCGAGGCCAGAGCGCGGCAGAATCACTGCGGCAAGCGACGGATCGGCAATATGAATCGCCAGGCCGGTCGGCAGCAGGGTGGTCGCGCCCGGTGCCAGCTCTACGGCGTCGTCGAGACAGGCACGCAGATCAAGGCCGGCAGAACCGGCGGTGGCGTAGGTCGGCAGTGGGAATTGCTTGCCTACACGCGGGTCCAGAATCTTAACGTCGATTTTTTTCATCATAACGGGTAACGATCTCGTCCAGTAATAAGTGGCCTAACTGTTCCTTGCTCTTTAGCGGTAAATGTTTATCGCCATCCTGCCAGAAAAGATGCAAAGCGTTATTGTCGCTATTAAACCCTTGATTTGATTGCGAAACGTCGTTAGCGCAGATCAGGTCGAGGTTTTTGCGGGCACGTTTTTGCCGGGCATATTCTTCCACATTATTTGTTTCGGCGGCAAACCCAACGACATAGGGGCGATGCTCGGTCAATGCGGCGACACCGGCGACGATATCCGGGTTTTTGACCATTTTTATTGTTAATTCATCGCCTTGCTTTTTGATTTTTTCGTCGGCAATGGCGGCGGCGCGATAATCCGCGACGGCGGCACAGCCAATAAAAATGTGTTGCTGCTGAGCGAGACCCTGTACCGCGGCCTCCATCTCCAGAGCGGTGGTCACGTCAATCCGTTTGACCCATGCTGGCGTTGCCAACGACACCGGGCCTGACACCAGCGTCACGTTAGCGCCACGACGGGCAGCCGCCGCAGCGATGGCAAAGCCCATCTTGCCGGAGCTGTGGTTTGTAATATAACGCACCGGGTCCAGCGGCTCGCGGGTCGGACCGGCGGTAATCATGATGTTCAGATGTTGCAGATCGTTGACAGGCGAGAAATATGCGGCGGCGAGATCAACGATGGTTAGCGGATCCAGCATCCGGCCCGGCCCAATGTCGCCGCAGGCCTGGCTGCCGCTGTCCGGGCCCCACAATAACAGGCCGCGCGAGGCCAGCACCTCTAAATTATGCTGAGTGGCGGCGGCGCGATACATCTGCTGGTTCATGGCAGGCACAACCGCAACCGGAGAAGGCGTGGCAAGGCAAATCGTCGACACCAGGTCATTAGCCATACCGGCGGCGACGCGCGCGATTAAATCGGCGGTGGCGGGGGCGAGAATGACCAGGTCGGCCCATTTGCCAAGCTCAATATGGCCCATTGCGGCTTCGGCGGCCGGGTCGAGCAGACTGTCGGAAACCGGGTAGCCGGAAACCGCCTGCAGGCTCAGCGGCGTAATAAAGGCTTTCGCTGCTTCGGTCATCGCAACGCGCACATCGGCGCCGCGATCGCGCAGACGACGCACCAGTTCAGGCGCTTTATAAGCCGCGATGCCGCCGCTTATGCCGAGAACGATTTTTTTACCCGCCAGACTCATCATGACTCTTTCCTGTTGGATTTCACCAGAAGGCGGGCATTTTATCACAATCCTGGTGCTGTCGTGCTTTTGCCCGTCGTGCTCTTTGCGAGGTATTACGCAAGTGTGGCGATCCCGTGTCGATGGCCCTTTTCGCTTGTGGCAGCATGGTGCGTAAAAGGGAGGATTCGACATGGATATAGTTTATTTACCCCCATTGCCCAGAGAAAAAATGATGAGTGCGGGCATTGAGTCGCTGACGGATGTCGAGCTACTGGCGCTGTTTTTACGCACTGGCACACAGGGGAAATCAGTGATGACGCTTTCCCGTGATTTGCTGCAGCACTTCGGCTCACTCTACGGGCTGCTCTCGGCGGACTATAAAGATTTTGCCAACGTTAATGGCATTGGGGTGGCGAAATACGCGCAACTAAAAGGCATTGCCGAGCTGGCGCGGCGCTACTACAGCGTTCGGCTACTGGAAGAAACATCATTGTTAAGCCCGGAGCTGACCCGGGAATTTCTGCAAAGCCAGTTGACGGGCGAAGAGCGCGAGATCTTCATGGCGATCTTTCTCGACAACCAAAATCGGGTGTTGAAGCATTGCCGTCTTTTTTCCGGCACCATTAATCAGGTGGAAGTGCATCCGCGCGAAATTGTCCGCGAGGCGATTAAAGTGAATGCCGCCGCCGTGATCCTTGCGCATAATCATCCTTCGGGTAGCGCTGAACCCAGTAAAGCGGATAGAATCATCACCGAAAGGGTGGTGAAGTGCTGTCAGTTTATGGATATTCGTGTGCTCGATCATCTGGTGATAGGCCGTGGAGAGTACGTTTCGTTCGCAGAACGGGGCTGGATTTAGACCTCTTTGGGCGATCCATCGGGATCTTTGTCTGTTCGGGACTTGAGCACATCGCCGACTCAGCGTATACTACGCCACCTTTGAGAATCTCGGGTTTGGCAATTGGGCCTGGCTACACGAGTTCGCTTAGAACCGTCAGACCAGGCTGTGAAAGCCTGACGAGGCGCCAATACCCCATACGAAGCTCGAGCTAATTTGATTTTTGGAGAATAGACATGTCCCGAGTCTGCCAAGTTACTGGCAAGCGTCCGGTGACCGGTAACAACCGTTCCCACGCACTGAACGCGACTAAACGCCGTTTCCTGCCGAACCTGCACTCTCACCGTTTCTGGGTTGAGAGCGAGAAGCGTTTTGTCACCCTGCGCGTATCTGCTAAAGGTATGCGTGTAATCGATAAGAAAGGCATCGATACAGTTCTGTCTGAACTGCGTGCCCGTGGCGAAAAGTACTAAGTACTTAGAGGAAATAAATCATGGCTAAAGGTATTCGTGAGAAAATCAAGCTGGTTTCTTCTGCTGGTACTGGTCACTTCTATACCACCACGAAGAACAAACGTACTAAGCCGGAAAAACTGGAACTGAAAAAATTCGATCCAGTTGTCCGTCAGCACGTTCTTTACAAAGAAGCAAAAATTAAATAATTTGCGCTTTCTTTGTACGAAAACCTCGCTTCGGCGGGGTTTTTTGCATTTTGCCCTTCGTAGTTTGAGCCGCAGATACGTTAGCTGTGTACGCTCATCCTGGTCCCCTACTCAGGTAAGCGCCCGGGATTCACTTCTTGCCGCCTTCCTGTGACTCAAATTACATTGGGGAAATAAGGAGAAATAAACATGCCAGAGTTACCCGAGGTAGAAACCAGCCGCCGCGGTATTGAACCGCATCTGGTCGGCGCCAAAATTCTTCATGCTGTCGTCCGTAACGGGCGCCTCCGGTGGCCTGTCTCGGATGAAATTCATAGCCTGAGCGACAAACCGGTTCTCAGCGTGCAGCGCCGTGCCAAATACCTGCTGCTGGAGTTATCGGACGGCTGGATAATCATCCATCTGGGGATGTCCGGCAGCCTGCGTATCCTCACCGAAGACCTCCCGGCGGAAAAACACGACCATGTCGATCTGGTGATGAGCAATGGTAAAGTGTTGCGTTACACCGATCCACGACGCTTTGGCGCCTGGTTGTGGACGAAAGAGCTGGAAGGTCACAATGTGCTGGCGCATCTGGGGCCGGAACCGTTAAGCGAGGCGTTTAACGTCGATTACCTGCAACAGAAATGCGCGAAGAAGAAAATCGCCATCAAACCCTGGCTGATGGATAACAAGCTGGTGGTGGGGGTAGGCAATATCTACGCCAGCGAGTCGCTGTTTGCCGCCGGGATCCATCCTGACAGACTGGCCTCGTCACTGTCGCGCGAGGAGTGTGAGCTGCTGGTGCGGGTGATTAAAGCCGTGCTGCTGCGTTCGATTGAGCAGGGCGGTACCACGCTGAAAGATTTTCTGCAAAGCGACGGTAAGCCCGGATATTTTGCGCAGGAATTGCAGGTCTATGGACGTAAAGGAGAGCCGTGCCGGGCGTGTGGTACGCCGATTATCGCGTCAAAACATGCGCAGCGGGCGACCTTTTATTGCCGCCAGTGCCAGAAGTAAAGTGAGGTGGTTGCGTTTATCCCGGCTCGCGCTGCGCTTAACCGGGCTATAGGTTGCAGACTGGTAGCCCGGACAAGGCGCGTTAAGCGCCGCCTCCGGGAAGAACGCCCTACAGCTTTTTCAGCAGCGCCTGGTGGACATTCGCTGGCAGGAAATGAGTGACATCACCGGCATGGCGCGCCACCTCTTTTACAAGGGTGGAGGAAATAAACGACCACTCTTTTGATGGCATCAGAAATACGCTTTCCAGGTCAGGCATCAGATGGCGATTCATATGCGCCAGTTGCATCTCATATTCAAAATCCGCCACCGCACGCAGCCCACGAATCAGAATGTTCGCCTGCTGGGCGCGCGCAAAATTGGCCATCAGATCGCTAAAGCCCATCACCGTGACGTTCGGAATCTGTTTGGTTGCTTCCTGAGCCAGCGCCACGCGCTCATCGAGCGTAAACATTGGTTTTTTGCTTGGGCTGGCGGCAATCGCCATCACCACTTCATCGAACATGGTGGCGGCGCGGGTCACGATATCAATATGCCCGTTAGTGATGGGATCAAACGTACCGGGATAAATTGCTTTTGTGCTCATCGCTTAGGCTTTCTCGCTGTAACCGTGGTTTAGCGCCCACAGTTCGGTGTATTTGTTGAAAGTATACTGCGCATTGACCACCGCGAGCAGCCAGCCTTGTTTGCCATCCAGCACGCCACCGCGCAGCAGCAGCGTTTTCAGGAATGCCCCCAGCGTATGGGTGAAAATACCCGCCAGCGATGCCTTCTTGCCCTTCTGATGACGTTCTTGCGCCCAGGCTGTGGCGTAATTGAGCTGTTTGCGCTGAAAGCTGGCGAAATCACGGCAGGTTAGATGCAGCAGGTCGCCTTTCAGTTCGATAACTTTTGCGCCCTGGGTGTCCAGTGACTCATGTACGAGACTGGCGTTGTACTGGTAGCGCTCGCGTGGGTAGAGCCGTATCACCCGGTCAGGGTACCAGCCACTGTGACGCATAAAACGTCCCAGGAAAAAGTTACGGCGGGCGATGCTGTAAACCGCATCCGGCTGTGGGGCATCAAGTATCGCGCGAATAGATTGCGCCAGTTCCGGTGTGACCCGTTCATCGGTGTCAATCATCAGGACATAGTCACCGCTGGCAAAGCGTTGCGCCTTCTGGCGCTGAATACCATAGCCCTGCCAGTTGGTATCAGTGAAAACCTTTACTCCTGCCGCGCGCGCGACCTCTGACGTTGCATCCTGGCTGCCGGAATCGAGCAGGATAATTTCATCGGCCCATGCGACTGACGCTAAGCAATCTGGCAGCAGGTCTGCCGCGTTTTTGGCGATCATGACCACCGACAGGCGTTGAGACATTAATGGCTCCGCTGAGGCAAATACGGTTGCAGGAGTTGCAGCAGACGCGTCAGCGCGCCCTGGTTCTGATGCAGGACTTCAACGGCGTGGCGACCACACCACAGACGGTAATCTTCGTCGGTCAGCAAGGTCGAGACCTCTTTGACCAGCGAGTCGGCATCGGTGACGGTAATCAGGCCATCAGCGGCTTGCAGACGCGCGCAGATATCTTTGAAGTTGAAGGTGTGCGGGCCCATCAGCACAGGAATGGCATGTGCCGCCGGCTCCAGCGGGTTATGACCGCCGCGCTCGACCAGGCTGCCGCCAACAAAGGCCATATCAGCAATACCGTAAAGCAGCATCAGCTCACCCATGGTATCGCCAATAACGACCTGAGTACTGCCGGAAGGAATTTCACCCGAGCTTCTCATGATGAAACTAAAGCCGCCTTTGCGCACCATTTCGCGGGCGTCAGGAAAGCGCTCCGGGTGACGCGGCACCAGGATCAGCAGTAAATCAGGGAACGTCTCCAGCAACTTGCGATGTGCCTGCAGGATAATTGCCTCTTCGCCGTCGTGGGTGCTGGTAGCAATCCATACTTTACGGCGAGGTGCCCACTGACGCCGCAATGTTATGGCTTTGGCGGCTAATTCCGGGGTGACGGAGATATCAAATTTCAGGCTGCCGGTAACGGCAAGCTGGCCCCGTTTCAGGCCCAATTGCA
Organism: Citrobacter sp. UYEF32; assembly: GCF_040546205.1. Classification (NCBI taxonomy): domain Bacteria; kingdom Pseudomonadati; phylum Pseudomonadota; class Gammaproteobacteria; order Enterobacterales; family Enterobacteriaceae; genus Citrobacter; species Citrobacter sp. UYEF32. The sequence continues at coordinate 156,992 of NZ_JBEPNI010000006.1, forward strand.
GAAAACGATCGCCATCTTCCTGGGTTTGCGCGGCAATTAAGGTGATTCTGCTGAGCAGACGACGCATAAATCGCCCCAGTTTGCCGTAGCCTTTGGCCGAACGGTCCGACAGGCGCGCATTGGCGATCACCAACGGAATTTTGCGACGGTTCAGCGCGGCAATCATATTGGGCCACAGTTCGGTTTCCATAACGATCACCAGCTTTGGGCGGACCGTATCAAGAAAACGGCCCATCGCGCCGGGCAGATCGTAAGGGAGATAGACATGATGAACATCTTTGCCAAAGGCAGACATCACCCGCTCTGAGCCCGTCGGTGTCATGGTGGTGACGGTAATGGGCAGCATGGGATAGCGGTGGCGTAATGCACGTACCAGCGGAATGGCCGCCAGCGTTTCGCCAACGGAGACGGAATGCAGCAAAATACCGTCCGGCTTCACTTTATTACGGCAAAAACCATAGCGTTCAGCCCAGCGTTTACGGTAAGCCGGGGCCTTGCGGCTGCGAAGCAGAAGCCGCAGCCACACCAGAGGCTGAATTAAGTAGAGCAGGATGGTATACAACAATTCCAAGCGATTATCCGTTTTTTGAGTTTCGGCGGGCAAATTCTAAGCATTTAGCCCGCTTAAAGCTATCTCTTTGGCGCATTGATACTGCGCCAGGGCTATAGCGGGGACGCGGCACACGCTATGCGACATCGCGGTATTTTTTAATCCGAAAATAACGGCGCCCCAGACGCCAGCGTAAACGCAATGAGCTGGCATTGGTCCAAATCAGCCGCCAGATTCCACGATCGAAAAACTCACTGATGATAATACGTTTTTTCGCTTCATCTTTCATTTCATCGAACGTATGAATAATGCCAAGTCCCTCTTTGGCGATTTGCCAGCGACAGGCGGAGATGTTACGCGCCTTATCCGGGTAACGCTTATTGATGGCGTCCAGCATCTCAAGAATTTTCATGTAATGGCGCGCTGAGCGCATCAGCGTATCGTCATTGTCCGGCTTGTGCGACACCGATTCCGAATGAATGTAGTAGTCATAAAAGGATTCACTGGTGTACTGCACGCGTTCTGCAGCCAGCAGCACTTCCGTGGTCCAGGGAATATCCTGATGACGCAGCCCCGGTTCGAAATGAAAATTGTGCCGGGTAATAAATTCCCGGCGATAGATATTCAGCCAGGTGACGTGCAGAAATTTGCGCGAGTCGAGCGCGGTTTTCAGCCAGACGTGGCCCGGCAATACCGGTGTGGAAGATAAGCGCTCAGGTGGGAAAATAGGGTGGCTTTCACGGTTCTTTTCGTAAACATAGCGGCCATTACAGGTGGCAACATCAAGATTGCCTTTTTCAGCCATGTCCAGCAGCGTGCGGAACATCCCAGGGTAGAGCTTGTCGTCAATATCCGGGAAGGTCAGGTATTTACCTTTCGCAATGGCAAGGCCGGAATTTCGCGCGACGGAAACGCCCTGGTTTTCCTGCTGAATTAGCGTAACGTTTTGCATTCTGTCGCGCCAGGCATCGATAACGGCCAGGCTGTCATCGGTCGAACCATCGTTTACCAGGATCAGTTCATAGCTTTCAAGCTGCTGTTGTTCAATGCATTCAAAAAACTGTGCGAGAAATTTCCCGCCGTTATACACCGCGACCACGATGCTCAGTAAAGGGTTTTGACTCATAAAAGATCCGGTATCGGTAAGGTGCCTGTTACTCTTTGCCCAACTGGCGATATTGCTGACAGATTGTCTCCACGCTGAATTTTTCCAGCGCAGCCTGCTCAATAATCGGCGGGTTAGTGTAAATGCTTTGCATCGCCTGAGCCAGCGCAGGGCTATTGAGGTCTGCAAGCCCTTGCGCCAGCGGGCCCGTCAGGATCTCCGGGATGCCGCCCGGACAACGGGTACTGGCAACGGGAGTGCCCAGAATCAGCGCTTCTATGACCACATTGCCCAGGCCTTCGCTATCGGAGCTGAGTACCAGCATCCGTGCCTGCTTCATCCATGAATGTGGGTTGCTCTGAAAACCTTTAAACAGCACGCGGTCCGCCACACCCAGCTTTTCAGCCAAGGCGCGCAAACGCTCTTCTTGCTCTGGTTTGCCCTGGCCGAGCATCACTAACGGCGCGGTGATGTGACTCAGCGCATAGGCTTCAATCAGGCGGTCCTGACGTTTTCCGGGATGCAGGCGCCCGACGTGGATAATGTAATCCTGCCCGGCCATCTCAAAGGGAGCCTCGGCGCTTGCGCGGATCGCGGCAATATCAAAAGGGTTATAGATGGTTTTCAGTTGTGCAGGCTGAATGGTGAATTGTTCGACCAGGTCCTGCCCGACGGCGCTGGAGACGCTAACGATATTACGCCCCTGGTAAACGCGTTTAATTTTCTGCTGTTTCAGCCAGCGGTTAAAGCCTGTCCGGTGGCCAAGATAAGAGGTTGAAAACACGCCATGCAGACAGAACCAGAGGTTATGCGAGCGCAGCGTTTTACTGCGCGACACAATACGATCGGTTTTATGCAGGTTTGATAACACAAGGTCGAAACGACCAGACCGTTCGGCATCAACGACCGCATCGTCAAGCTGGCGCGCACGACGTGAAATCTCCGTCAGCTTACGCCAGGGCTTACGACATTTATCGGCGATAACCCGGTAATCCAGCCCGTCAGGCAGAGGGTATTCGCAGACGTCGCGCAGGGAAAAGAGTGATACCTCATCGCCCTGGCGTAAAAAAGTCTCTGCGAGCGTCAAAACGACTTTCTCGGCGCCGCCGCCCGGTAATCCATCAATGATAAACAGTATGCGCATGGTCATTTCACCAGCTTCTGGTAAAGGGCAAGTAGTTGCGTCGACAGACGCCCGGCGGTGCAGGACAAAATACGCTCCCGGGCATGCTGGCCTTCGCTGGAGCCTAACGCGCGTGCGGGGAGCGCCATAACGGCGTCCTGCAATGCGGGAATATCCAGCGCATCGCATACGTAGCCATTCTGCCCCTGCACTATGAATTCCTGGCCGCCGCAGCCAGTCGTGGTGATGACCGGTAAACCGCAGGCCATTGCTTCCAGAATCACATTGGGGAACGGATCGTAAAGGGTTGGCAGCAGCAGACCATCCGCCATTTGATAGAACGGTAGCGTCTCTGTTTGCATGCCAAAGAAATGCACCCGACTGGCGCAGTTGAGCGATGCCGCCAGAGATTCGTAGCGACGCTGGTCTTTATCTTTGCCAACGACGAAAAGGTGGCGATCCGTGGGGGCAATAGCGCGAATGGCCGCATCCAGTCCCTTACGTTCAAAGCCCGAGCCGACATAGACCAGGCAGGTTGCCTGTAGTGGGATCCCGCGCGCTTGTCGCAGGGCTGCAAACGTCTCTTCATCCGGCGGTATGAAACGCTGATTATCGATAGCGTTGTAAATCACGTGGATTTTTTCTGCCGGCAGGCCGAAATCCGCAATGATCTCCTGCTTTATCATCTCAGCGTTGCAAATGACGCCACGCAGATGGTCATGCTGGTACATCTCGCGTTCGGCATTCATCACATAGCGGTGATAGCGGTCAGCGAACAACAAGGCTTGTTTCCAGCCGGGGAGAATTCGCGCGCGTTGCTCCAGCCAGCGGCGGTGCACGCCATCACCAGCGCGATACAGGTCGCACCCTGGGATGCGCTCATGGCTTTGCACAAGATCGAACTGTTTGCTTTCCCAAAGCGCTCTGGCGGCGTTGGCGAACCCGCGTTCGCGGCTGATGCGTCCCCATTTTCTGGGGTTACAGATATGAATGTGCCAGTCCGGTTTTACCGGCCCCTGCCACTCGCGGGTGATGACATTCAGTTCGAGATTGCTACTATCGAGCGCTTCCAGCGCGCGGGAGACAAAACGTTCCGCGCCGCCATCAGGGCGGTATTTCTGTCTGACCAGCGCCAGGCGAAATTTACTCATGCTAAAACCCTTCTTGCCGCGGCGATAACCTCTTCCTCAGGAATTAAATCCAGGTAGCGTTCATCAGTGCGGGTATCAATCGCATCCGGATCGGGAAGCGGGCCGTAATCGCCAGCCCAAATGACTTCGCCCTGAGCCTGCCAGGGACGCCAGAAGGTCAGTTTAGAGGGGCCAAACAAGGCAACCAGCGGCGTATTCAGCGCGGCGGCCATGTGCATCGGTACGGAATCGACGCCAATAAACAGGCGGGCGTGGTCAATCAGCGCACCGAGCTGGCGCAGCGTCAGTTTACCGGCCAGCGAGACCAGGCGTGCATCCGGGCAGCCTGCGATAATGGTATCGACCATCTGTTTTTCTTTGGCGTCCGGGCCAGAGGTGAGCACAACGGTGTATCCGTCAGCCGAGAGCGCGTTAATCACCGCACTCATCCGATCCTCTCGCCAGCATTTAAAGAACCAGCGTGAGGTGGGTTGCACGACGATATAGTCCCCGGTTAACCCTTCTGGTAACAATGCTTTGCAGGTCTGCCAGTCCGCCTCGCTATAGCCCATTTTGGCCGGGGCATTTTGTACCTCTATGCCCAGCGGCGCCAGAATGGAGAGATTTTGCTGGACCGTATGCAGGCTGTTATGAGCCTGCGTAGAAGCCAGAACGGTATGGCAAAAACGCCAAATGGGGTGACGGCGTTTCGGGAAATCAAAGCCGATGCGCTGTGGGGCGCCGGTAAAGCGGGTGACGATAGCGCTGCGCCATTGGTCGGCCAGGTTCAGTACCAGGCCGTAATGTTGCTTGCGTAAAGTGCGCAGAAGCCCCCATTCCATCGCGATCAGGTGCCGCTGCCCCTGTTTTTTCCATTTTCGGTCAATGCCGTAAATGTGATGGATATCGGTGTTGGCGGCGAGCATATCCCGTGTCTCTTCATACAGCAAAACGTCGATTTTAGCGTCAGGATAGCGCTGGCGAAGTGTCTGAATCACGGGTGTAATCAGCAGCATATCGCCATGATGGCGTAGCTTTATCACTAAAATGCGCGCAGGCATTTTGCTGTCGAAAGGGCGGGTTTCGGGCGTCATACGGTCTTCTTAATCCGATCACAAGCCTCTGATTCTAGGTTATCAGATGCATTGAGAGAAGCGTTGTATTGCTCTACCATGACCGGATAACTAAGCCTGAGGACAAAGACGTGCAGAAACCGGCATTTCTTATCACGATCGATACAGAGGGTGACAACCTCTGGCAAAAAAATGACAGTATCACTACGGAAAATGCGAAATATTTGCCGCGTTTTCAGGCTGTGTGCGAAAAGTATGGTTTTAAACCGGTCTATCTGACTAACTACGAAATGGCCATCGACCCGTTTTTTATTGAGTTTGGCCAGGACGTGATTGCCCGGGGGACGGCAGAAATCGGCATGCATTTACATGCCTGGAATAGCCCGCCAGAGACGCCGCTGACCGATAACGACTGGCGCTACAAACCCTACCTCATTGAATATTCCGACGCACTGATGCGGGAAAAGGTCGATTTTATGACCAAACTCCTGCAGGACACCTTCCAGACCAAAATGCGCAGCCATCGTGCCGGTCGCTGGGCCTTTGATGAACGTTATGCGCGTCTGCTGATCGAATATGGCTACGAGGTGGACTGTTCCGTCACACCAAAAGTGAACTGGAAAACCGCGAAAGGGGCACCCCAGGGAACCGGGGGCACGGATTATCGCCAGTTCCCGTTGCAGGCCTATTTTCTTGATGAAAACGACATCAGTAAGCCCGGCAATTCGCCGCTGCTTGAGGTGCCAATGAGCATTCAGTTCAAGCACTCGGCGCTGATGAACAGTATCAAACAGGGCTACGACAAACTGCGCGGTAAATTGCGTTCGCCTTCTGTCCATTGGCTACGCCCGATGGGCGGCAATGTTGAGACGATGCAGCGGGTTGTGGAGCAGACGCTGGCGCAGGGCAACGACTACGTTGAGTACATGCTGCACTCGTCTGAATATATGCCGGGCGGGAGCCCGACGTTTAAGAATGAACAGGATATTGAGCGTCTGTACGATGACCTTGAGTCCTTCTTTACATGGCTGCAGCCGCGCGTTCAGGGAATGACTCTGGCGGACTATTATCAGCAGAAAACATCAAAAATATAAGACTTATGCCCCACTGCCGCGTTGTGGGACACTCATGGGATTTGACTGATTTACGTTAAGTCACCATGTTTATGATGATAGTAATTACTCAGAAGAATACTCATGATCGAAAAGAAAAAAATCCTCTTTATCGCTGAAATGCTGGCAGGAAGAGGAGGTATGGAAAATGTTACTCGGCAGGTCATATTGCAATTAAATGCCGATCCTGAGTATTCGGCAGGTCTTTTTCTTCTTGATAGCGATTGCGAATTTTCCGCTTCGTCCTGGCGTGAAGGTATTGTTTGGGGACAAAGCAAAAGGATCACTCGTAACCCAAAAATTACACGCTTGATGCATGCTGTCATGCTGGCGTTATTTATTGCGAAACATAAACCAGATCATGTCATTGCGATGAACACCATTCCATGTCTCATTGCCAGGCGCGCAATTACGCTTTCTCGTGTAAAGACAGTTTTATCCACCTGGATGCATTTGCCGCCCAATGGCAGATATCGGCCTCGTTACCTGATGCGTGCTGACCACCATTTCGCCATCAGTAGGGACATTGCAAATCAACTGGTCGCATTAGGGGCGGCGCCAGAGTCTATCGACGTGGTATTTAACCCCGTCAGAAAGGTGGCGACTGTGATTAAGCGGCCCGAGAGTTTGAAGATGTTATACCTCGGCCGCATCCATTTCACCGGGCAAAAGAATCTTAAAGACCTGCTTGATGCTGCGAGCAAATTAACAACCACCTGGTCTCTCGATATTCTGGGGGACGGTGAGGATTATGCTCGATGCCTGGCCTATGCCGACAGCCTGGGAATTGCACAGCACATTACCTGGCATGGCTGGCAGGACAACAGTTGGGATTACATTGAGAAAAATATTAAAGAGGTTACCTGCCTGGTGCTGACCTCCTCAATGGAAGGATTGCCACTGGTTCTGTTAGAGGCCATTGCTCGTGGTATTTATTGTGTATCTTCTGATTGTGTCAGTGGTCCTTCGGATATCATTAAAGACGGCATCAATGGGCAACTCTATGAGACGTACAATGTCGATGAGTTAGTGAGTATCCTTGATGCGCCTGATTTTTGTAAAACACTGCCGGATCAGGAGATTGTGAAAGACAGTATCCATGATTTTTATGAAGATGCCTATATGACGAATTTCAAAAATATATTGCAGCAACGTAAGCAAGGTACATTATGAAGAATGTATCAATAAGAAAGAATTACCCAGAATTAAGTACTAATCTGTTTTTTATCATGCTGGTACTGTCATTATCTACTACCCTTTTTACTATTGGTTTTTCTCAAAAAATATTTTATACGTTAGGTTATGTCTCTTTTTTCATTGTTTGCTATGCGTATTTTAAACGCCGTGAACTGTTTGCAGTCGTTACGCCAGTATTTCCCTTGATTTTGGCCTTACTGATAACTGGTGTCATTCGATATTGCTGGTTTGTTTATTCTAAGTCAGATACCTCAAATTTTAGTGAGTATGACCTTAATAATCTAAGGAATTATGATCTCAGTGGTAAACGCTTTATTTTGTCAGCGTTTATGATCGGTGCTGCATTGGTTTTATCTAAGTTCATTACAGCAAAAACCATTACAATTTGTAAAGTCATTCTTTTTGTGGCTATTGTTATAACTGCCGGTGTTGGCTGCTACGAATATTTTTATGTGACTCATGAGCGGATAAAATTAACAGCGGATGCAGCAAGCAGTTCATCGTATATGATTCTGATGGCTTATGCTTCTTATTTAGCGCTATCGAGGAAAACATCACAAGCCTTAGAGCATCTCTTTGACCTGTTTTATGCCGCGATCATTTTCGCGTTATTAATACTTTGTGAAACCCGGATTTCCGTTCTGGCATTTATTGTCGTGACAGTACTGTATCTCTTAATGAATGGCGATTTAAAAAGGTATGTAAAGGGTCGGACAATTATTATTGCTAGCTTTGTTTTAGCTCTCTTCATTATTGGTGTTACAAACCAGCGCTGGGCCGAAGGGATAAAAAATATTGAAGATTATCAAACAAATAGCTCAACATCGTTGGGGGCAAGGGTAGCAATTTGGGACAGTGGCATTCACTTTGCCAGCCATCATTTTCTTTTCAGTACGCCATATCAAAGGACGACATTTGCGCAGTCATATATTAAGGAACACCATCCAGGTAATCTGGAGGGATATACCAATGTCAGATACAACATGCACAATGAATTCCTTGAAATATTAACCTTGCAGGGTGTTTTGGGGTTGCTATTTTTTGCTTTGATTTATCTTTCCTATCTGCGAGTTGCGATAACCAAAAGAGTATTTACGTCAGCGGCGCTCCCACTATCCGTTATGTTTGTCTGCGGTCTGGCGGATTCCGTATTGATTAATGCTCAGACGGCTATGCTTTTCCTGATTTCGCTAACGTTATGCGCTATTTCTTTTAACAAGCAACGATAGTATGAGGGGGAACCATCCCCCCTTAATTATGCATGACTATTCGTCGTATGCTTATGAAGCATATGTCCAACGGCATCGATAATGTCACTGACTTTAATGGTTGAAATGGGGTGATATTTGTCCTTAGTCATGATCTGAACGGCTGCATCATATCCCGGACCCCAAATATCATTGTTATGATATTTACCATGCATCTCGTTACCATATAATGCAACAAGCGGTTTATTATAGGTCGCAGCAATATGTACGATAGCGGTATCCGGCGATATGATCAGATCAGCATGGGCAATCAGAGCCATTGCGCTGTATAAAGTCGGGTGTGGATTTTTGTAAACCCCATCGGGTAACTCGATATCAAATCGCTTATTAGGATCAAAGTAGACTATATTATAATCAGGGTGTTTTTGACGTAGTTCAGAAAAAAGTTGCCGCACCTGTGTGACAGACATTTCTCTTTTAGCATCGGCAGCAAAAGGGTTAACGATAATATTTTTTGCATTAGGCAAGGTTTGTAGGAAAGCCGTTGTTTCGGTATTGATAGCATCCGGATAGAACAGTTCGTAAGCTGTACTGGAGTGGCTAAAATTTAGCTCATCCATGAGCAAGGCATAGCGATGAGTGATATGTTCCTGATAACCCAGAAAGGCGATGGTTTTATTGTAGAGGTTATATTGTTCTTTATTAAAACCGAGAACGTTTTTCGCTTTAATTTTCTTTAAAAAATGGAAACTGGCGGGCGATATCTTATCACCCATATCGATCACCAGATCGTAATCCTCAGCCGCCAGTTCAGTCGTGATGTTTGGGTTATCATCGAAGTGTATTTTTCGGATGTGCGGATTGTGCTCAATCACCACAACATTACTGCGCGTTGCCAGAATATCAACCGTATAGCCGTTGGTCTTAAGTTCTCTGATCAGCGATGTTGAGACAATCATATCGCCAATCTTACCGTCGTTGCGCAGAAGCAGTACTTTACTGATCGCCCGCAAATCAAAGGGTCTTCTGACCGGTTCATCCCATATCCATTTCGCCATTCGCATGCGCAATGCTTTCATGAAATAGTTACGTTTCCGGTTCCATGCGCGTAGGGTCGCAAATTTTTTCTGCTTATGCGGTTTCATTATGTATTCCTGGATTTGAGCAATATTCCTTAGGTGCAGGATTTACTGTGATGTCTGATGTGATACCGGGCCAGCAGACCACGACAATCTTATGCACAGATGCAGGTGGTGATAAAAGAGGAATAAGCATGCGTATTTTTCTAAAGGGAGTCGATATAGTGATCGTTTTTTAGAATTTCAAAAATACGATCTGCCGTGATTGTGTCCATACTTCGTGTTGCGCTAGTCATCTCGCGCTGGTTTTTACCGTAACCGCCGATCAACCCTGGGTCTGTTGGCCCGTATAGCGTCAAATTCGGGCGATCCAGTGCCGCCGTTAAATGACTCAGACCGGTATCGACGGAAACCACAAACTTTGCCCCGGCCAGTACCTGAGCGACATTCTCCAGGCTCATGCGTGGCAGGACATCAACGAAATCATAGCCCTCGGCAAGGCGTTTTGCTCGTGCCTCTTCATGCGGCGCGCCCCAGGGGAGCTTAATACGCAGACCGCTGTTAGCCAGCAGGCCAATCAGCTCGCGCCAGTGGCTCTCAGGCCAGTGTTTATCATCACGCGTTGTGGCATGTAAAAAGACAGCATACGGCGCTTTCAGGCCGCTGCTATTGGGAAAATGGCGGGCAATGGCGTAATCACCCTGAGTTTGCGGTTTGTCGTATCCCAGGCTTTTGGCGAACAGTTCACGGGTGCGTTCCACCGCATGCTGCTGCTTTGCAATGTGGTGACGGCGGTTATAGAACAGGCTCGCCAGCGGTTCACGCGCGGTTTGCCAGTCCATCCCATGTTTGATGCCGTGGGCCAGGCGTGTCACCAGCGCGGCGCTTTTTACCAGCCCTTGAGCATCGATGATAACGTCGTAATATTCGGCCTGCACGGCGTGACGAAATGCGCGACGCTCTGCTTTTACAGGCGCAGAAAACCACGCTTTACGCCAGCGGCGAATCGCCACGGGAATAACCCTGTCGACCGCATCATGCCACGACGGGATTTGCGCAAAGTTTTCTTCTACCACCCAGTCAAAGCGAATACCTGGAATGGCCCGCACCGCGTCAGTTAACGCAGGCAGGGTATGCAGTACATCACCCATTGAAGAGGTTTTAACGATAAGAACCCGCATGCGTTATCCTTCTTCATTCAGCAACAGCGTGTTTAGCTCGCTCAATACCTGCTGCGGGGTAATGTCGATCAGGCTCTGATGATAGCCTTCGGCGGCATCGCCTTTGCGTACTTTGTGGTAGCCGGTAATCAGGCGAATCACCCGCGCTTTGTGCGACAGCGGTGGCGTGAAATCCGGGCTGCTTGGCCCATAAAGTGCGACCAGCGGGCGATTGAGTGCTGCGGCAACATGCATCAGGCCAGAGTCATTGCTGACGACCGCTTTACAGGACGCGAGCAGAATGACCGCCTGTTCCAGTTGGGTTTCTCCGGCCAGATTACGGCACCAGGCCTGCTGTTCAACGCTTAGCGTCGCGAGAATCTGATTGCCTGCTTCATGATCTTTCGCCGAACCAAACAGCACAATTTGGAAGCCTTCATCAATTAGCTGTTTTGCCAGTTCCGCATAGTGATAGTGTGGCCAGCGCTTGGCCGGACCAAACTCAGCGCCGGGGCAAAAACCGATCAGCGGACGTTCTGCTGAGAGGCTAAAGGCAGCACAGGTCTGGCCTTTTTCGCTTTCAGTCACCTGTAACTGCGGCCACAACAGCGGTTGCGGCAAATCTTTCGCCGATGCCATCACGCCTTTATCGTAGGCCAATGCAACATAGCGTTCGACCATTAGCGGCCAGGCCTGCTTGTCCAAAACACGCACATCGTTCAGTAAGCCGTAGCGCATTTCGCCGCGCCAGCCGGTACGGTGAGGCACGTTGGCAAAGAACGGCACCAGCGCCGATTTAAAGGAGTTTGGCAGGACGTATGCCCGGTCATAGCGTTTTTCCCGCAGGCTGTGACCCAGCTTACGGCGCTCGCCAAGTTCCAGCGCGCCGTGGCCCAGCGGCATCGGAATCGCCTCGTTGACTTCCGGCATCCGCGATAACAGCGGACGGCACCATGCGGGTGCCATCACGTCGATAATCGCCTGGGGGTAGCGCGCTTTGAGCGTGCGATAGAGACTTTGCGACATCATCATGTCGCCCACCCAGGACGGGCCGATCACCAATATTTTCATTCACTTCATCCTTCAAGCTGTCTCTGCGTTGGCTGCCTTTGTTCACCCCAGTCACATCGTTATTCTATGCTCCTGGGGACTCACTCAGTTGCCGTCTTGATACCGCTTTAATGATTTTATGAATGGGTGCCGTTATCGCGGTTCAGCCAGGCCATATATTCCGTTACGCCTTCGGCAACGGTTTTGAATGGCTTGTCATAGCCCGCGGCACGCAGGTTGGTTAAGTCAGCCTGGGTGAATGCCTGATAGCGGCCTTTCAGTTTATCCGGGAACGGAATGTATTCGATGCTGCCTTTTTTGTGGAACGCCAGCGTGGCATCGGCCACGGCCTGGAAAGATTCCGCACGGCCGGTCCCGAGGTTGAAAATACCGGATACGCCATTTTCCCAGAACCACAGGTTGACGGCAGCCACGTCGCCTACATAGACGAAGTCGCGTTTGAAGCTGTCGCTGCCTTCAAACAGTTTCGGGCTTTCGCCATTATTCAACTGGGTGTTGAGGTGGAACGCTACGCTCGCCATGCTGCCTTTGTGCCCTTCGCGCGGCCCATAAACGTTGAAATAGCGGAAACCGACAACCGGAGAGTTGGCTTCCGTCAGGATCTGGCGCACATACTCATCGAACAGGAATTTAGAGTAACCGTAGACATTCAGCGGTTTTTCATATTCACGTGATTCGATAAAGTCGCTGGTGCGCCCGCCGTAGGTCGCCGCAGAAGAGGCGTACAGGAACGGAATTTCACGTTCCAGACAGTAGTGCAGAACCTCTTTGGAGTACTGATAGTTATTATCCATCATGTACTTACCGTCCCACTCAGTGGTAGAGGAGCAGGCGCCTTCGTGGAAAATAGCCTCGATATCGCCGAATTCTTCACCCGCCATAATCTGGATAAGGAAGTCTTCTTTGTCCATGTAGTCGGCAATATCCAGATCCACCAGGTTCACAAACTTGGTGCCGTCTTTCAGATTGTCCACCACCAGAATGTCGGTGATGCCTTTATCATTCAGGGCTTTAACGATATTGCTGCCGATAAAACCCGCGCCGCCGGTAACGATAATCATAACTATGACCTTTGAATTGTGGAGCTCCGAGACTATCTCAGACACTAATGATTCTTATCATACCATCTCATTGCCAGCCCGACAGCCATTCACGGACAGGCCATAATCTTACACGTGATTTATGCTACAAAATGCGCAACAGGTGATGCGTCATCTCGTATCAACGTATAGCTTTGGGTAATATGTGCCGAAATTTGCCCAGTCTGGAGAATTGCGATGCGTGGGGATTTTTACAAGCAGTTAACGAGCGACCTGGAGACCGCACGTGCGGAAGGGTTGTTTAAAGAAGAACGCATTATCACGTCGGCCCAGCAAGCTGATATCACCGTGGCGAATGGAAGCCACGTCATTAACTTCTGCGCCAACAACTACCTCGGTCTGGCCAACCATCCTGAATTGATTGCCGCCGCGAAAGCGGGGATGGACAGCCACGGCTTCGGCATGGCCTCAGTACGTTTTATTTGCGGTACGCAGGACAGCCACAAAGAGCTTGAAAAGAAACTCGCTGAGTTCCTCGGTATGGAAGATGCGATCCTCTATTCCTCCTGCTTCGATGCCAATGGCGGTCTGTTCGAAACCCTGCTGGGCGCAGAAGACGCCATTATCTCTGATGCCCTGAACCATGCCTCGATCATCGACGGCGTTCGTCTGTGTAAAGCGAAGCGTTTCCGCTACGCTAACAACGATATGCAGGAGCTGGAAGCGCGTCTGAAAGAGGCCCGCGAAGCCGGTGCCCGCCATGTGCTGATTGCCACCGACGGCGTCTTCTCGATGGACGGCGTGATTGCCAACCTGAAAGGTGTCTGCGACCTGGCAGATAAGTACGATGCGCTGGTAATGGTTGATGACTCCCACGCGGTGGGGTTTGTCGGCGATAACGGTCGTGGCTCGCACGAGTACTGCGACGTCATGGGCCGTGTGGACATTATCACCGGTACGCTGGGTAAAGCGCTCGGCGGCGCGTCTGGCGGTTATACCGCTGCGCGTAAAGAGGTCGTTGAGTGGCTGCGTCAGCGCTCACGCCCGTATCTGTTCTCCAACTCTCTGGCCCCGGCGATCGTCGCTGCCTCCATTAAGGTGCTGGAGATGGTTGAAGCGGGAAGCGAGCTGCGTGACCGTCTGTGGTCTAACGCGCGTCTGTTCCGTGAAAAGATGAGTGCCGCAGGCTTTACCCTGGCGGGCGCCGATCACGCCATCATTCCGGTAATGCTCGGTGATGCGGTAGTGGCGCAGAACTTTGCCCGCGAGCTGCAAAAAGAGGGGATTTACGTGACGGGCTTCTTCTTCCCGGTTGTGCCAAAAGGCCAGGCGCGTATTCGTACCCAAATGTCTGCTGCTCATACCCCTGAGCAAATCGAACGTGCGGTGGCTGCCTTTACCCGCATCGGTAAACAACTGGGCGTCATCGCCTGAGGACGTAAGATGAAAGCGCTATCTAAGCTGAAAGCGGAAGAAGGCATCTGGATGAACGATGTTCCGGCCCCGGAAGTCGGACATAACGACCTGCTGATTAAAATTCGCAAAACGGCTATTTGCGGGACCGATGTGCATATCTATAACTGGGACGAATGGTCGCAAAAAACGATCCCGGTACCGATGGTGGTTGGGCACGAGTACGTGGGTGAAGTGGTTGGCATCGGCCAGGAAGTGAAAGGCTTTAACATCGGCGACCGCGTTTCCGGTGAAGGCCACATTACCTGCGGCCATTGCCGTAACTGCCGTGCTGGCCGCACGCACTTATGCCGCAACACCGTGGGTGTTGGCGTCAATCGTCCGGGTTGTTTTGCAGAATACCTGGTTATTCCTGCCTTTAACGCTTTCAAAATCCCGGACAACATTTCCGACGACCTGGCCTCTATTTTCGATCCGTTCGGCAACGCGGTCCACACCGCGCTCTCCTTCGACCTGGTTGGGGAAGATGTGCTGGTTTCCGGCGCTGGCCCGATTGGTATTATGGCGGCAGCGGTGGCAAAACACGTTGGCGCGCGCCATGTGGTTATCACTGACGTGAATGAATACCGTCTGGATCTGGCGCGTAAAATGGGTGTTACCCGTGCGGTCAACGTAGCGAAAGAGAACCTCTCCGATGTGATGGCAGAGCTGGGAATGACCGAAGGTTTTGATGTCGGTCTGGAAATGTCCGGCGCGCCGCCAGCCTTCCGTACCATGCTTGATACCATGAACCACGGCGGTCGTATTGCGATGCTGGGCATTCCGCCGTCTGATATGGCTATCGACTGGAATAAAGTGATCTTCAAGGGCCTCTTTATTAAAGGTATCTATGGCCGTGAAATGTTTGAAACCTGGTACAAAATGGCGGCATTAATCCAGTCCGGACTGGATTTGTCGCCTATTATCACCCACCGTTTCGGCATTGATGACTTCCAGAAAGGTTTTGATGCTATGCGTTCTGGTCAGTCAGGTAAGGTAATCCTTAGCTGGAACTAAAAATAAAGACGCCTGCGGGCGTCTTTCTCTTATCCTTTTCCTGTTTTCAACCTTACATCGCACTAAAGGCACAATTTCCGTAACAGTGTTCTACATTAGAAAGTAGAGTTCGTTGACGATCCGTTTAACCTTTTCAGTGCGGCTAATTATGTTCAAACTTTCGGTGTGTCTGTTAACCTGCAATTCCGCTCGCTTATTACGGGACGTTCTCCCGCCACTGCTTAAAATCGCGGATGATTTTGTGGTTCTGGATTCCGGTAGTACAGACGAGACGCTGGATATTTGTCGGGAATATGATCTTCATGTTCATTATCATCCCTATGCGATGCATGGCGCGCAGATGAATCACGCAACCAGCCTGGCTGCGCATGACTGGGTGCTCTGTATGGATAGCGATGAAATCCTTGATGAACAGACGGTAAACTTTATTTTGCAGCTAAAAGCAGGTGATGAGCCAGGTGCTGACCAGGCATGGCGTTTGCCGCGTTACTGGTATGTGCTGGGTGAGCAAACCCGCACGATATATCCTGTCTCCTCCCCTGATTTCCCCGTGCGTTTATATAACCGCCGCACGGCGCGTTTTAACAATCGTGCAGTTGATGATCAGGTGGAAGGTTATTCGGCATCGACAAAAATACCAGGACATGTGCGTCACGATACGTTTTATTCGCTGCATGAAGTATTCAGTAAACTTAATAGTTACACCACGCGACTGGTGAAATATCAGAAAGTCTGCCCCTCCATTGGCCGTGGAATTATTAGCGCCATCGGTGCGTTCTTTAAATGGTATTTATTTAGCGGCGCATGGCGTAACGGCAAAGTGGGCGCGGTGACAGGTTTATATGCCACCTTGTACAGCTTTCTTAAATATTTCAAAGCCTGGTATGCCCACAATGGCCACAACGATGAAAAAAACGCTGTGGCAGAAGAAAAGAAAAACACCCGTACGGTTTAGGGGTGTTTTTTACCCCAGCCTTGCCACTCATTCGTGACATATTTCACCAGCGTACTCTCACTGATGCTGTCCTTCACGACCGTAAAGAAATAGCTGGCATAAACGGGCTGCGGTTTATGCGGCGCTTTGCACAACTTCACGCCCCGGAACGGGTTACGCGGTGGCTGATTGCGTGGCGGCACCTGGCCCGGCGTTGAGGTATCCGTTTGCGGTTCATTCAGCAGGCTTCCCGCGCGAACCAGGGTGATATCCGCAGGCAGGTTGTAAAGCATCTGTTGCAGCACACGTACTGTGGTTGGGTGCGGGTGGCCGATAGCGATGGCTGAACCGCTACGACGCGCCTGATCGACGGCACGATTAAACTGAAAGCGAATATCGCTCTCGTTTTGCGTATCATCAAGAAACACTTTACGTTTGATGACCTTCACGCCCGTACCGCTTGCGGCGCGCATCGCCTGGCTGTTGCCGATGGTCATGCTGTCCAGAAAGTAGAGATCGTAATGACCCAGAACCTGCATTACCTTCTGCATGCCAAACAGGCTGGAGGTCATGGCACTGCCCATATGGTTGTTTAACCCGGTGGCATACGGCACTTTGCTGACCGCATCGCTGATGATGCGCTCAATCTCAGCGCTGCTCATATCCGGGCGCAGGGTATCTTTTTCCAGTGGCTGTTTGCTGAGCGGCGCCATGGGCAGATGGATCAGCACCTCATGCCCGGCATTATGGGCTTTGGTGGCCATCTCTTTTGCGTGTGGCGCGTTTGGCAGCACGGCAACGGTGACCGCCGCAGGCATGGCAATAACCTGATTTTCGGTCTGTGGACGATAACCGAAATCATCAATAACAATGGCGAGTTTGCCGGCAAACGCTGACACAGAAAAAGCCAGCATGCTGGCAGCGACAACAACAACGCGACGAAATTGAAGCAAAACTTATCTTCCCAACCACGGCTGTGGATTGACCGCCTGACCCTGGCGGCGAATTTCGAAATAAAGTGAAGGTCTACCCTGACCGCCACTGCTCCCGACAAGGGCTATCGGCTGACCGGCGCGGACTTGCGCGCCTACGCTCACCAGCGCGCTCTGGTTGTAGCCGTACAAACTCATATCGCCTTTGCCGTGTTCAACCACGACCACCAGGCCATACCCCTGCAGCCAGTCGGCGAGGATCACCCGCCCGTCGGCCACGGCTTTGACTTCGCTACCCTCAGACGCACCGATAACAATCCCTTTCCAACGTAGCTCACCCTGCAGTTGTTCGCCATAACGATGTAGCAACGGACCGCGAACAGGCCAGTAAGCCTGGCCGGATGGCGCGCCCAGCCCACCTGTACGGGACATCAGTGAACGTTCGCCTTCGGTCGGTTTGTAGGTGGTGCCTTTACGGGATGCATCCTGCTGTTTTTCACGCACGGCCTGCGCTTCGCGAGCTTCACGCTCGGCGCGGGCTTTGGCTGCGGCTTCGGCACGGGCCAGACGATCGCGCAAACGGGATTCGTTCGCCCGCAGTTCGCCTAACTGCTGCTGCCCTTCCTGAATAGATGACTCCAGCCCGGCGAGCGTTTTCTTACGCTCGTTGCGCGCTTGTTCGAGCTTCGCCTGCTGTGCTTTTTGTTCGTACATCAGCGTTTGCTGCTGACTCTGCTTCTCTTCCAGCTCCGCTTTTTGCGTGGCAACCTCTTCGCGCGTTTGCTTGAGTTGCGCGATGGTCTCCTGCCGGGCCTGGTTGAGATAGCCGAAGTAGGCCTGCAGACGTTGCCCGCGTTGGGTTTCTTCCCCGCTGAGAATCAACTGAACCCCAGTATGTTGACCCTGGCGGAACGCGGCATCCAACTGGGCTGCCAGGTTATGCTCTTGTGTCGCCTTCTGTTTTTCCAGTTTGGCGATAGATGCGTTCATGGCATCGATTTGCTTATTGAGCTGGGCGAGGGTGTTCTGCGTTTCGCGCAACTGACGTGTGGCTGCGGAGATGGCGACTTCTTGCTCTTTGAGTTGCGCAAGCAGGCCGGAACGCTGCTGTTGCTGCTGGCGTACGTCGCGTTCTTTTGCGGCGATATCCGCCTGAATGGATTTTAACTGGTCGCGGTCATCCGCGTGGGCAGAAAAGGCGCACAACAATGCGCCAGCGCTAAAAGCGCTGGCGCAAAGCAAAGGCCTGACTGCGGCCAATGTGACAGAAAAAATCGCCTTTCCCCTCATGGGGAGCGATTATTCCACGATGAACAGCGGCTTACCAGTCATCTCTTTCGGGATTTCCATGCCCATCAGGGTCAGCATGGTCGGTGCGATATCGGAAAGTTTGCCACCTTCGACCGCTTTCAGCGCTTTATCGCCAACGTAAATCAGCGGGACTGGCAGGTTGGTATGGGCAGTGTGCGCCTGGCCGGTTGCCGGGTCACGCATCTGCTCAGCGTTACCGTGGTCAGCGGTGATCAGCAACTGACCGCCAACGGATTCCACCGCTTTGGTTACCTGCTCAACACAGTGGTCCAGCGCTTCAACTGCCTTGATTGCCGCTTCCATCACACCGGTATGGCCGACCATGTCGCCGTTCGGGTAGTTACAGATGATGGTGTCGTACTTACCGCTGGTGATAGCGCCAACCAGTTTTTCTGTCAGCTCTGCGGAGCTCATTTCCGGCTGCAGATCGTAGGTCGCCACTTTCGGAGAGTTAATCAGAATACGATCTTCGCCCGGGAACGGCTCTTCAACGCCGCCGTTGAAGAAGAACGTCACGTGAGCATATTTTTCCGTTTCAGAGATACGCAACTGCGTTTTGTCTTTCTTCGCCATCCATTCGCCGAAGGTGTTCGCCAGGGAGGCAGGCGGGTATGCAACGGCGGTTTTGATGTCTGCGGCATATTCGGTCAGCATGACAAAATCGAGGTTCACTACTTTCTTACGGGCGAAACCGTCGAAATCGCTGTTAACAAATGCACGGGTGATTTCACGCGCGCGGTCTGCGCGGAAGTTCATGAAAATCAGCGCGTCGCCGTCTTCCATTGCCGCATCAGGCTGGCCTTCGGCGCGGATCACGGTGGCTTTCACGAATTCGTCGTTTTCGTCACGAGCATAGGCAGCAGCAAGGCCTTCAACCGCGGTCGCGAACTGGAATTCACCTTTTGCCAGCGTCATCAGGTCATAGGCTTGTTCAACGCGGTCCCAGCGGTTATCGCGGTCCATGGCGTAGTAACGGCCAATGATAGATGCCACCCGGCCTTTGCCCAGGGCGGCAAACTTGTCTTCAAAACGTTTCAGTGAGGAGTCAGCGCTACGCGGCGGCGTATCGCGACCATCCAGGAATGCATGCAGGTAGATTTTTTCCGCACCGCGCTCAGCGGCCAGCTCTACCATGGCCAGGATGTGATCTTCATGGCTGTGAACGCCACCGGCAGACAGCAGACCCATGATATGAACGGCTTTGCCCGCAGCAACGGCTTTATCCACCGCGCCCGCCAGTACCGGGTTGGTGAAGAAGGTACGCTCTTTGATTTCAACATCCAGACGGGTCAAATCCTGATACACGATGCGGCCAGCACCCAGGTTGACGTGACCCACTTCGGAGTTACCCATCTGGCGATCCGGCAGGCCGACTTCCAGACCAGAAGCGTCAATCAGAGTATGTGGACGTTTGGCCCACAATGCGTCCATAACGGGAGTTTTTGCGCTGTAAATTGCGTTATCCTGCTGCTCTTCACGGTAGCCATAGCCATCCAGGATCACCAGTACCATAGGTTTTTTAGAAACCGACATTGCGACAACCTCATGCTCAAAGACGAAAAATTTGCGTAATTTTACTACAGCTGAATCGATAAAATAGCCGCAGAAGATCAAAGAATACCGCCGCAGGAGGTGAGGATTTCACGGCGTTGATGAATTTTTTTCGTAACAGTCCGCAGAAAATGCATTCCATTACGCTCGCTGGCTGTATTTGCTACACCGCACAGGTATACTCCTTTCCTGGTTTTTACTCACTGATTCGGGAGCTGTTACCCCCCATGCAAGAAATTATGCAATTTGTTAGTCGCCACCCCGTACTTTGCCTCGCCTGGGTTGTATTACTGGGGGCGGTGCTGTTCATGACGTTCAAAGGCCTCGCATCGAAAGTGAAAGTGATCACTCGTGGTGAAGCGACGCGTCTGATCAACAAAGAAGATGCTGTTATCGTGGACTTGCGCCAGCGCGATGATTTCCGAAAAGGTCACATCGCAGGCTCAGTGAATTTGCTGCCAACCGAAATCAAGGCCAATAATGTAGGTGAGCTTGAGAAACACAAAAGCAAACCGGTTATCGTCGTGGACGGCTCCGGGATGCAGGCTCAGGAACCTGCAAACGCACTGATCAAAGCCGGTTTCGAGCAAGTTTTCGTGCTCAAAGAAGGCATCGCAGGCTGGAGCGGTGAGAATCTTCCGCTGGTACGCGGTAAGTAATTTACCCGTCGTCTTTCATGCCGCAGGGGCGTTGGCTGCAATTATTCAACCTGGTCACTTACTAAGGTAAGCTCCTGGGATTCATAATTTTGCCGCCTTCCTGCAATATGAAATCCATTGGGTGAAACAACTGGAGCAAAGTCATGGCCAATATTGAGATCTACACCAAAGCAACCTGCCCGTTTTGCCATCGCGCAAAAGCGCTACTGAGCAGCAAAGGTGTTTCTTTTGAAGAACTGCCGATCGATGGCGACGCGGTGAAACGCGAAGAGATGATTAAGCGTAGTGGCCGTACGACGGTACCGCAGATTTTTATTGATGCACAGCACATTGGCGGCTGTGATGATTTATATGCGCTGGACGCGCGCGGTGGGCTCGATCCCCTGTTGCGTTAATGCATAGAAGAAGTGATTCACGTTGCGTCAAGGCCGACAAACAGAGGCAGCCTGAAGAATAAAGCGTATTAAGGACAACACTTAAGGGTTTTAGACATGTCTGAACAAAACAACACGGAAATGACTTTCCAGATTCAACGCATCTACACTAAAGATATCTCTTTCGAAGCACCGAATGCTCCGCATGTGTTTCAGAAAGACTGGCAGCCGGAAGTGAAACTGGATCTGGATACTGCATCCACTCAGTTGGCTGAAGGTGTTTATGAAGTGGTACTGCGTGTTACCGTTACCGCTTCCCTGGGTGAAGAAACGGGCTTCCTGTGCGAAGTACAGCAAGGCGGTATCTTCTCCATTGACGGTATCGATGGTAACCAACTGGCGCATTGCCTCGGTGCGTATTGCCCGAACATTCTGTTCCCTTACGCGCGTGAGTGCATCACCAGCCTGGTTTCCCGCGGTACTTTCCCGCAACTGAACCTTGCGCCGGTGAACTTTGATGCGCTGTTCATGAACTATCTGCAGCAGCAGGCTGGCGAAGGTGCTGAACAACATCAGGATGCCTGATGAACGCACGCAATGCTGAAATGACTGTGATCGGTGCCGGCTCTTACGGCACCGCTCTTGCCATCACACTGGCAAGAAATGGCCACCAGGTTGTTCTTTGGGGCCATGACCCGAAACATATTGCGACCTTACAGCATGACCGTTGTAACGCCGCTTTCCTTCCCGATGTCCCTTTTCCTGATACGCTTGCGCTGGAAAGCGATCTCGCTTGTGCTCTGGCGGCCAGCCGTAACATTCTCGTGGTTGTGCCAAGCCACGTGTTTGGCACTGTTTTACAGCAGATTAAACCGCTGATGCGCAGCGATGCGCGCATTGTCTGGGCCACCAAAGGTCTGGAAGCTGAGACGGGGCGCCTGTTGCAGGACGTGGCGCGTGAAGTGCTGGGCGATGAGATTCCTCTGGCGGTTATCTCCGGGCCGACCTTTGCGAAGGAGCTGGCGGCAGGGTTGCCAACGGCGATTTCTCTGGCGTCGACTGACCCGGTCTTTGCCGATGATCTCCAGCAATTGCTGCACTGTGGTAAAAGCTTCCGCGTCTACAGCAATCCGGATTTCATTGGCGTGCAGCTTGGCGGCGCGGTGAAAAACGTCATTGCGATTGGCGCAGGCATGTCGGACGGCATCGGTTTTGGCGCTAACGCCCGAACAGCGCTTATCACCCGTGGTTTGACCGAAATGTCACGTCTGGGCGCGGCGCTGGGTGCCGATCCTGCCACCTTTATGGGCATGGCGGGTTTAGGGGATTTGGTGCTGACCTGTACCGATAATCAGTCGCGCAACCGTCGTTTCGGTATGGCGCTGGGGCAGGGGATGGACGTGCAAACGGCGCAGGACCAGATTGGTCAGGTCGTCGAGGGCTACCGCAATACCAAAGAAGTTCGCGCTCTGGCGCATCGGTTTGGTGTCGAAATGCCAATAACCGAGGAAATTTATCAGGTATTGTATTGCGGAAAAAATGCGCGCGAGGCAGCATTGACCTTATTAGGTCGTGCGCGCAAGGACGAGCGCAGTAGTATTTAGCACATACGTCATCCTTCATGCTGCCTGGTTGTTGGCTTCGGCTGCGTACCTCAGTCATTTACTTATGTAAGCGTCTGGGGTTTCCAGCCTCGTCGTCGCGACACAGTAAGAATGATTTTGTGTTTATGTCCTCAGCCAGTTAAGCAGTGACTGGCTGAACTTATTACGTCTGGAGTAAGCAATGCCGTGTGAAGAACTGGATATCGTCTGGAATAATATTAAAGCCGAAGCCCGGGCGCTGGCGGACTGTGAGCCAATGCTGGCCAGTTTTTACCACGCAACGTTACTCAAGCATGAAAACCTGGGCAGCGCGCTAAGCTATATGCTGGCAAATAAGCTGGCATCACCGATTATGCCTGCCATCGCCATTCGTGAAGTGGTCGAGGAAGCCTATGCGGCTGACCCAGAGATGATCGCCTCAGCGGCCTGCGACATTCAGGCGGTGCGCACCCGCGATCCGGCGGTGGATAAATACTCTACGCCGCTTTTGTATCTGAAAGGTTTTCACGCGCTACAGGCGTACCGCATCGGCCACTGGCTGTGGAACCAGGGACGCCGCGCGTTGGCCATTTTCCTGCAAAATCAGGTCTCCGTATCGTTCCAGGTTGATATCCACCCGGCGGCTAAAATCGGGCGTGGCATCATGCTCGACCATGCTACAGGCATTGTGGTGGGTGAAACCGCGGTGATTGAAGATGATGTGTCGATTCTGCAGTCGGTGACGCTGGGCGGGACAGGCAAAACCAGCGGCGACCGTCACCCGAAAATCCGTGAAGGGGTAATGATTGGCGCCGGGGCGAAAATCCTCGGCAATATCGAAGTTGGCCGCGGTGCGAAAATCGGCGCAGGCTCCGTGGTGTTGCAACCTGTACCGCCGCACACCACCGCTGCAGGCGTTCCGGCGCGCATTGTCGGCAAACCGGAATCAGACAAACCCGCGATGGATATGGATCAGCATTTTAATGGGATTAACCACGGGTTTGAGTACGGCGACGGGATTTGATTGAGTGCCCGGAGGCGATGCTACGCGCCGCCCCCGGGAGAGCGCTGACTCAGCTTCGCAATACCGCGCCAGCATATCCTAACTGGCGCCAGGCTTCATACACCACTACCGACACCGCGTTAGACAGGTTCATGCTGCGGCTGTCCGGCATCATCGGAATACGGATTTTTTGTCCTGAAGGTAGCGCGTCCAGAATCGACATCGGTAATCCGCGCGTTTCCGGGCCAAACATCAGATAATCGCCGTCCTGATAACTCACCGCGCTGTGTGCTGGCGTTCCTTTGGTGGTGAGAGCAAACAGACGTTCCGGCTTTTCGGCCTCAACAAACGCGGCATAATCGTGGTGACGCTTCACGGCGGCAAACTCATGGTAATCCAGCCCGGCACGGCGCAGGCGCTTATCATCCCAGGTAAATCCCATGGGCTCGATAATGTGCAGGCGAAAGCCGGTGTTAGCGCATAAGCGGATGATGTTCCCGGTATTCGGTGGTATTTCTGGCTCGAATAAAACGATATTTAACATGCTGCCCCCTTGATAGCGGGGGGAGCATAGCAGAATTTTGCCCTCACCCTAACCCTCTCCCTGTGGCAGAGGGAACTTTCCCTCTGCCCGGTGTGAGACTGGGTGCTTTTTTCTCCCTCTCCCCGTGGGAGAGGGCCGGGGTGAGGGCATCAGGCAGCTCTTATTTAAGCCGCATCCCCCTGCGACAACGGTGCCAGCGCCGCCGGGATCTTATTCAGCTCCTGCACCAGCGAGTCTTTGCTGATTTCGCTGATGGATTTCGCGCCGGTCAGGGTCATCGCCACCCGCATCTCTTTTTCGATCAGATTCAGCAGGTTTGTCACCCCGGCGCGGCCATGTGTCGCCAGCGCGTATAGATAAGCGCGGCCCAGCAGCACCGTATCTGCGCCCAGCGCAATCATCCGCACCACGTCCAGCCCGTTGCGAATACCGCTGTCCGCCAGAATTGCGATATCGCCTTTCACCGCATCGGCAATGGCGGGCAATGCTCGCGCGGAAGAGAGCACGCCATCAAGCTGACGCCCGCCGTGGTTCGACACCACAATCCCGTCTGCGCCAAAGCGCACCGCGTCCCGCGCATCTTCGGGATCGAGGATCCCCTTGATCACCATCGGGCCATCCCAAAACTCGCGGATCCATTCAAGGTCTTTCCAGGATATAGAGGGATCGAAATTGTTGGCCAGCCAGCCGATATAATCTTCAAGCCCGGTGGGTTTACCCAGGTAGGTCGAGATATTGCCTAAATCGTGCGGTCTGCCATGCAGACCCACATCCCACGCCCATTGTGGATGCGTCACTGCCTGCCAGTAGCGGCGCAATGCGGCGTTTTGTCCACTCATGCCGGAATGGGCATCGCGGTATCGCGCCCCGGGTGTGGGCATATCGACAGTAAAGACCAGCGTGGAACACCCCGCCGCTTTGGCGCGCTCCAGGGCGTTGTGCATAAATCCACGGTCGCGCAGAACATACAACTGAAACCACATCGGGCGCTTAATGGTCGGTGCTACCTCTTCAATCGGACAAACAGATACGGTCGATAAGGTAAACGGTATGCCTTTCGCATCCGCCGCGCCTGCCGCCTGGACTTCCCCCCGCCGCGCGTACATGCCGCATAATCCCACCGGGGCGAGCGCAACTGGCATAGACAGTTTCTCGCCAAAGAGGGTGGTCTCCGTGCTCAGCGCTGACATGTTTTTCAGCACCCGCTGGCGTAGAGCAACCTGACCCAAATCCTCCACGTTCCGACGCAGCGTGTATTCTGCATAGGCACCACCGTCAATGTAGTGGAACAGGAAGGGGGGCAGTATGCGTTGGGCGGCAGCGCGGTAGTCGCTGGCGGCGGAAATGATCATGCTGGGTCTCCAAAAGAATGCGGATGCCGTTCATTGGGCAGGCGAGTGATGCGCGCGCTGCGCGCCTGGTCTTCATCAAACTGACGAATCGTGGTGTGAACAAAACCAAGGTGCGCCATCATCGCTTCGCGGGCGCCATCGGCATCTCCGGCAAAAATGGCGTCCATAATTTCACGGTGCTGCACGGTGAGCTGCGTAAAGACCGGGGGAACCTGGTACATGCGCTGGCGGCTCTGTTTCACCGAGCTTTGCAGCAGGTCGAAAAAGCCGCGCATGGTTTGCAGCAGTACGATATTGTGCGACGCTTCGGCAATTGCCAGGTGAAAGCGGACGTCCGCTTGTGACGCAAGATCCGGGTCCTCGGCCAGGGTGGCCTCAAAGCACAGACGAATTTTTTCTTTCTCGATGGGTGTGGCGCGTAAGGCCGCATGCCAGGCGGTGCTGCCTTCAATGGCATGGCGCGCTTCAAGGATATCGAAGCTGTAATCCGGGTCATCTTCAAGCAGCGTTTTTAACGGCTGCACAATGTTCTGTTCCGACCATGCCTCATGCTGCCAGCGCACGAACGTGCCGCCGCCGTGGCGACTCAGCAAAACGCCTTCGCTGATGAGTTTTGCGATGGCTTCGCGCAGAGAGTTGCGCGACACGCCAAGTTGCAGGGCGAGCTGGCGCTCAGAGGGCAAACGCATGCCCGCCTCAAGCCCTTTTTCACGAATAAGCGTTCTGATTCGCCGGGCAACATCCTCAGAAAGCCGTTCAGCAATCGCGGTCATGGTCTGCTCCGTGTCAGTCAAATTCGGGGGAAAGTGGTACTGCCAGTTAGCGGCAGCACAATGCCATTAGCACAAGGTTAATTGGCTGGTTTGTAATGGCAATGTTAATTTTATGTGATTTTGCGGGGTGTGAAGTGACGCGCATAAATGCGTAAAGTGGTAGGGCCACTTGAAATCCATTTCATCAGACTCTCTTGCTTGCCCGTTTGAACCTGGGTAGTGCTCAAACAAAACGCAGAGCGTTTTGAACGCCCTCAGGCTGTCCCGTAGGGATAAGCGAAGCGCAGAATCCTCACGTGCTCCGTGTACGCTCCGGTTTTTCCGCGCAGTCCAGGCTTAAACTTCCTGCGCCGATTACGCCTGGTGGGATGGATTTTTACGCAGAAAAAGGGCTCCCCTTCGGTGAAGAAGGGGAAGCGGGATCAGAAATCGGTTTTCGAGAAGCCTGTCATCTCTTTGAGGCCCATTTCGCGGCCCAGCGCGGTCATCGGGTGCACAACAATAATACCCCGCACGCTTTTTTTCAGCTTGCCCAGATCGGCCTGCTCTTTTTTGGTGATGGCGCGCTTGAACGGCATGCTTACCAGCTTTTGTGCTTCTTTACTGAGTTTCTGGCTGTACTGGCCACACAGACGTTCAATTTCAGTTTCGATAGTCGCTTTTTCTTTCTCCAGCTCCGCATATTTTTCGGCGGATTCCACCAGCGGCAAACCGGCCTGCTGGTGACGGATAGCGTCCAGACGGTCACTCAGGCGTTTAATTTCGTTCTTTTCAACTTCTTTCATAGGAATGTATTTCTGCAGATTAAAATATAAGGATACCGCATTGCGGCGAACAACCCCAGAAAAGCACGGAAACACTAAAAGTATCCCGCATGCAGGTCCATCTTTGTTTTACGGTTGGGCAAAAAGGAGAGGAGAAAATGGCTAAATTAGGTGACTACACCCCACAAATCATCGATAAAGCGATCGATTTTATGGCTTCAAGCCAGGCGTTCCGTGAGTACCTGGCGCATCAGCATAAGAAAGACCGTGTTCCTGATGATATTCCCACAGATAAGGTCGATATGTACCGTGAAAGGCTGGAATATTATCGCCATCTTTATCGGCCTGCATGTGTTCATGAAGAAGAGACAGAGTAAGCTTATTTCTGGAATGCTTTTTTCAGGCTGATTCGGGAAATCAACTCCGTCAGGGAAAGCACCATGGTTGAACGAACGACCTGCTGGTAACGCTGTTTTTGCATAGCAAACAGGTCGGGGTCGCTGGTATCAAAGGGCGGTGTTGCAGGCAGCGCCGCCACGCAGTGCAGTTCGCCAAACGGCCCCAGGATTTCATCATCCGTGAAGGCGTATTCAGTGCCGTCGTGATTCAGTTCTTCACGTAACGCCATCAACAATTCCGCATCTTCATACTCATGCCGACTGATTACGCCAAGCCCATAAATCAGTTTTAAGCGCACGGACAAATTGCCCAGCGGTCCATCTCCGTCAAGCAACGGCTCTACAGCATATTTCACTGCATAGTCGTCTTTGCGGAAGACCTGAAGCACCAGGATATTCACCGCCTCGGTCAATAACTCGACGGCGGCAATCAGAAAGCTTCGTACGGTTTTGCCAGCATTCAGACGCTCGAGCACACGGTTTTCGAAAGCCTGTGTTAGTTCCATTATTGCCTGCATATCTGACAATCTTGTTAACAGGCGCGGGATGTCCCGCGCCAAACTCGGCATCATGCCTTTGCGTTGTATGCGTTAACAGCTTCGGCTACCACGTCGCTTGCTGCGTCCAGACCGGAGATCTGCACCAGCGCGGCCTGTGGGCCTTTTTCTTCAATTAAGGTCGCTAATTCCTGCGCCTGCGGATCCTGTTCACTGCGGTAATGCATGGCAGCGGCGATACCTTTTACCAGGTTCGCGTGCGGTAAACCATATTCCAGCGTGCCGAGCAGCGGTTTGATCAGACGATCGCCTGCGCTCAGTTTACGCAGCGGCTGACGGCCTACGCGCTCAACATCATCTTTCAGGTATGGGTTCTCAAAACGACCAAGGATTTTTTCGATATACGCGGCGTGTTTGGCAGCATCGAAGCCGTAGCGCTTGATCAGAACCGCGCCACTCTCTTCCATTGCGCCTTTCACCACTGCACGGATGCTGTCATCCAGAATGGCGTCACGAATGGTCTGATGACCGGTCTGTTGTCCAAGGTACGCGGTTATAGCATGCCCGGTGTTCAACGTGAAGAGCTTGCGCTCAACAAACGCCATCAGATTGTCGGTTAATTCCATGCCTGGAATGTTTGGCAGGTCGCCAACAAATTGGGTTTTATCAACAATCCACTCGCTAAAGGTTTCTACGGTCACTTCCAGCGGATCGTTAGTTGCAGATTCAGAAGGCGGAACAATGCGGTCCACTGCGGAATCAACGAAGCCGACATGGGCTTCAACCCACGCTTTATCTTCTGCTGCCAGCGCATTGAACACATGGCCTTTTAACTGAGAGGTGCCGCGCACCATGTTCTCACAGGCGATGATATTCAGCGGGGCTTCTACGCCCTGCGCCTTACGTTTTGCCAGGCCTTTGGCGATGGCCGGGGCGATACGCTCCAGAACCACTGGACCAACGGCGGTTGTCACCAGATCAACAGAGGCAATCAGATCAACCACATCGTCGCCGATGCTGCTCACCGCATTGACGCCGGAAACGGTGTCTACCTGCTCTTTTTCACCAACAACGTGAACCTGATAGCTATGACGGGCATTAAGGGCGTCGAGAACCACCTGATTAACATCGGCGAATGTCAGCGTAATCCCCGCGTCAGCCAGCAGTTTGCCGATGAAGCCACGTCCGATATTACCTGCGCCAAAATGTAATGCTTTCATAGAATTAACCTTAATCAATGTTTTTACCCGAGAGGGCTGGGGTGAGGAACCACATGAAATTATCCTCACCCTAACCCTCTCCCTGAGGGAGAGGGGAGGTGTCTCCCGGATGCGCTTCGCTTATCCGGGACCAGGGTTACGCTTTCAGCAGCGCCAACACTTCTTCAACGCTGTTGGTATTTGCCAGACGCTCGATAACGGTTTCATCATCCAGTGCGTTGGTCAGGCTGGTAATCACCTGAATGTGCTCGTTATTGCGCGCAGCGATACCGATAACCAGACGGGCGATGTCATCCTCTTCTTCACCGAAGCGCACGCCTTGCGGGTACTGGCAGAATACTACGCCGGTTTTCAGCACACGATCTTTCGCTTCAACGGTGCCGTGCGGTACCGCGATGGACTCACCCAGGTAAGTCGGGGTCAGTTTTTCGCGTTCCAGCATCGCTTCAACGTATTCCGGCTGAACATAACCGCCTTTCACCAGTTGTTCGCCGGCAAAACGGATAGCTTCTTCTTTGTTACTGGCTGTACGACCCAGGAACACATTGTCTGCGCCCAGCTTGAACAGGTTGCTGTCGCCAGCATCAAAACTATCCTGCAAGCTGGTCTGAACCTTTACGCTGTTGTCCACGTGGCGCTGTGCGGCAACCAGGCGTTCAGTCAGGTTGGTGTACAGGCCGCTGTCCAGGAAGTTGGTCAGCGAAATGTGCTGTGCCTGAGGAGCCTGACGCATAGCGCGCTCGGTCAGGTCACGGTGCGTAATCACCAGGTCAACGTCAGACGGCAGGCTGTTGATAGCGCTGTTGGTCACAGAGATGTTGGTCAGACCGGCATCCTGAACTTTCTTACGCAGCACACCGGCACCCATTGCGCTGGAGCCCATACCGGCATCACACGCAACGATGATTTTACGAACGTGGCTCAGGTCGTTGGTCACGTCGCCAGCGGCCAGCGGGGTAGCGCCTTTAGACTGTGCTTTCATGTCCTGTACACGACGGGTAGCCGCTTCGATATCGTCATCTTCTTCTTTCACTTTGCTGGTTTTCAGCAGAATCGCGGAGATAACGAAGGAGACGATCAGCGCAGCAAAGATAGCCACGAGGTTCGCGAAGTAAGTGCCTTTCGGCGTCATTGCCAGTACGGCCAGGATGGAACCCGGAGAAGCCGGAGAAACCAGGCCGCCGTTCAGCACGCTCAGCGTGAACACGCCAGTCATACCGCCGAGGATTACCGCCAGCAGCAGACGTGGGTTCATCAGCACGTACGGGAAGTAAATTTCGTGGATACCGCCCAGGAAGTGGATGATAGCCGCGCCGCCAGCAGACTGACGAGCACTACCACGACCAAAGAACATGTACGCCAGCAGAACGCCCATCCCCGGACCCGGGTTGGCTTCGATCAGGAAGAAGATAGACTTGCCGAGGTCATGAGACTGCTGAATACCCAGCGGCGAGAAGATACCGTGGTTGATGGCGTTGTTGAGGAACAGGATTTTCGCCGGTTCAACAAAGATAGACGCCAGCGGCAGCATGTCGTGCGCCACCATGAAGTTAACGCCAGCAGCCAGGCCTTTGGACAGAACTTCAACCGCAGGGCCGATGCCTTTAAACGCCAGCAGTGCCAGAATCATACCGATGATGCCAGCGGAGAAGTTATTCACCAGCATTTCGAAACCGGATTTGATCTTACCGTCAACAGCGGCGTCAAATTTCTTGATGCACAGGCCGCCCAGAGGACCGGCAACCATTGCACCAAGGAACATCGGCATATCAGCACCGACGATAACACCCATGGTGGTGATTGCACCTACCACACCACCACGATCGCCACCCACCAGACGACCACCGGTAAAACCGATCAGCAGCGGCAGCAGGAAAGTAATCATTGGGCCGACGAGTTTCGCCAGCGTTTCGTTTGGTAACCATCCTGTAGGAATAAACAATGCGGTAATAATACCCCACGCGATAAACGCGCCGATATTGGGCATTACCATGTTGCTGAGGAAGCGACCAAAGCTTTGCACTCTGATCTTGATATCGGATGACATAAAACACCCCTTCTTATGTTTGCTATCTCACAGGCCGGAAGCCCGAGGTTTTGTTGTTAACGTGGCGGCAGAGGTAGCCGGACCCATGATCTGTGCTGCGAAATCTCGCACCGAATCGATGAACTGTCCAGATGGTGCTAATTTGTGTGATAAAGATCACGTTAATGCAGGGGGTACACCATCCAATGAAGTGATCTTCGTCACAAAAATTATGTGTAAAAAAAGAACAAAGGCTAAAATTTCACCGCCATGTGCCTGTTAATGTGATGTTAATCACAATTGTTAGCGGTGAGTTTGTTGTTTGTTTGTGATCTAAATCACAAGATATTTTTGCCAGGAGTTTTCCGAGTGTGATCGGTCGCAAACTGTGGTTTTTCCTGGCCTGAGCCACTGTAATTCCCTTTCACTTTTCGCGTGGCTGCGAAGGCAAGACGTAACGCACTATAGTCAGAGCAGTTTTCACATTTATGAAATGGTCAGCGCGCGCTTTGGTCGGGTAGTACATACTTACTGTTTTGTTGGCGAAGAGGAGAAGGCAATGAAACTTATCGGCAGCTATACCAGCCCTTTTGTACGAAAAATATCGGTCATCCTGCTTGAGAAGGGCATCACCTTCGAATTTGTGAATGAACAACCCTACAACGCTATTAACGGCGTGGCGCATTACAACCCGTTGGGAAAAGTACCGGCCCTGGTAACCGATGACGGTGAAGTGTGGTACGACTCGCCGATCATTGCCGAATATATCGACCTGTTGGGTATCGCTCCGGCCATGCTGCCTGCCGATCCCAAAGCCGCGCTGAAAATTCGTCAGATTGAAGCGCTGGCGGACGGTATCATGGATGCGGCGCTGGTTTCCGTGCGTGAGCAGGCGCGTCCGGTGGCCCAGCAATCGGAAACGGAGCTCTCACGCCAGCGCGAAAAAATCAATCGCGGCCTCGACACCCTGGAGAGCTATATCAACGAAGGGGCATTACGCGTTGATGAGATGAACCTCGCCACTATCGCCATTGCCTGCGCCATTAGCTATCTCAATTTCCGCCGTGTCTCCCCTGGCTGGTGTGTCGATCGTCCGCAATTGGTTAAAATGGTGGAAAATCTCTTTCAGCGTGAAAGCTTTGCGCGCACAGAACCGCCAAAGGATTGACGCCCGTTATGTCAGGCTGAACCAAGTCGCTGTACAATCCCCCTCATGTCGAATCCCTCTCCCATCGGGAGGGGGCAACCCTCAGCCAGGCCATTTCATGACAACGGAAAATCACTCGCTTTACAGCCAGATCCCCTCAACCGATCGCCTGTTACGTGATGAGGCGTTCACTCTGTTACTGACCGAATTTGGGCACAACCGTGTGGCGCAGACGCTGCGTCAGTTGCAGGACGAAGCCCGTGATGACATCCGCCAGCGCCAGGCACTGCCCGTCTGGTGTAATGACTGGGCACAGGCAACGTACCAGCGCTTGTGGGATGAAAATGCCAGCGCGCTGCGCCCGGTTATCAACCTGACGGGCACCGTGTTACACACCAATCTTGGGCGCGCGTTGCAGGCGCAAGCGGCGATCGACGCCGTCGCGCAGGTGATGCGTTCACCCGTGACGCTGGAGTATTCGCTGGATGACGCCGGGCGCGGCCACCGCGACCAGGCGCTCGCCGATATCCTCTGCCGCCTGACGGGCGCGGAGGATGCCTGCATCGTCAATAACAATGCAGCGGCGGTTCTTCTGATGCTGGCGGCAACGGCCAGTGGTAAAGAAGTGGTGGTCTCCCGTGGCGAGCTGGTGGAGATCGGCGGCGCGTTTCGCATTCCGGATGTCATGCGCCAGGCGGGCTGCTTTCTGCATGAAGTCGGCACCACCAATCGCACCCATGCGAAAGATTATCGTGAGGCGGTCAACGACAATACCGCGCTGCTGATGAAGGTTCATACCAGCAACTATCACATTGAAGGCTTTACCAAAACGGTAGACGAAGCGGAGCTGGTGACGCTCGGTGATGAGTTAAATGTGCCGGTGATTGCGGATTTAGGCAGCGGCTCGCTGGTGGATTTAAGTCTCTATGGTTTGCCAAAAGAGCCGATGCCGCAGGAACTGATTGCCGCAGGCGTGAGTCTGGTGAGTTTTTCCGGCGATAAACTGCTTGGCGGCCCGCAGGCGGGCATCATTGTGGGAAAAAAAGCGCTGATCGCGCAGTTGCAGCGCCACCCGCTCAAGCGTGCGCTGCGGGCAGATAAAATGACGCTGGCAGCACTGGAAGCGACGCTGCGTCTGTATCTGCACCCGGAAAAGCTGCGGGACAATTTACCCACCCTGCGTTTGCTGACGCGAAAACCAGACGAGATTCGCCAGCAAGCGTTGCGCCTTGCCGGGGTACTTGCCGACCATTACGATGCGTTCGACCTGCGTGTGGAAGCTTGTTTATCGCAAATCGGCAGCGGTTCCCTGCCGGTGGACAGGCTGCCCAGCGCCGCGCTGACTTTTACCCCGCGTGACGGCAGCGGGCGTCGCCTGGAAGCGCTTGCGGCATCCTGGCGTAACCTGCCAGAGCCGGTGCTGGGGCGGATCTCTGATGGCCGCTTATGGCTGGATTTACGCTGTCTTGAGAATGAACCCCGATTTCTGGAGATGTTGTTGAAATGATTATTGCCACCGCCGGGCACGTCGACCACGGCAAAACGACATTACTACAGGCCATTACCGGCGTGAATGCTGACCGTTTGCCGGAAGAGAAAGCGCGCGGTATGACCATCGATCTTGGCTATGCCTACTGGCCGCAGCCGGATGGCAGTGTGCCAGGCTTTATTGATGTGCCGGGCCACGAGAAGTTTCTGTCCAATATGCTCGCAGGTGTGGGCGGTATCGACCATGCGCTGCTGGTGGTGGCCTGCGACGATGGCGTGATGGCGCAAACCCGCGAGCATCTGGCTATTTTGCAACTCACCGGTAACCCGGCGCTGACTGTTGCGCTGACCAAAGCCGATCGCGTGGATGAGGCGCGTATTGATGCCGTCCGCCACGAGGTACTGGCGACGTTAAACGACTTTGGCTGGAAAGAGGCGGCGCTGTTTGTGACGGCGGCAACCGAAGCGCGTGGCATTGACGAACTGCGCGCGCACCTGCTGCAACTGCCTGCGCGTGCGCATCCGCAGTATCAACGTTTTCGCCTGGCACTCGACCGGGCGTTTACGGTGAAAGGGGCGGGGCTGGTGGTGACCGGAACCGCGCTGTCGGGTGAAGTGCGCGTGGGCGATACGCTGTGGCTCACCGGGGTGAATAAGCCGATGCGCGTGCGCGGATTGCATGCCCAAAATCAGCCGACCGAGCGGGCGTATGCCGGGCAACGCATCGCCCTGAATATCGCCGGTGATGCGGAAAAAGAGGCCCTGACCCGTGGGGACTGGCTGCTTTCCGTCACGCCGCCCGAACCTTCGGAGCGTGTCATTGTGGCGCTGCAAACCCATACGCCGTTGACCCAGTGGCAACCGCTGCATATTCACCACGCTGCGAGTCATATCACCGGGCGCGTATCATTGCTGGATAACAACCTGGCGGAGCTGGTGCTCGATACGCCGTTATGGCTGGCAGATAACGACAGACTGGTGCTGCGGGACATTTCCGCGCGTGAAACGCTGGCAGGCGCGCGCGTGGTGGCGTTGCACCCACCGCGTCGCGGCAAGCGCAAACCAGAGTATCAGCAGTGGCTTGGCGCACTGGCGGCAACAGAAAGCGATGCGCAGGCGCTGGCCGTGCATCTGCAACGCGGGGCGGTGAACCTTCCGGCCTTTGCCTGGGCGCGGCAGTTGAACGATGCCGGGCTTGAGGCGTTGGTGAACGAACCTGGGTTTATTCGTGCGGGAGACAACCTGCTCAGTGCGCCCGTGGCCGCAGGCTGGCAGCGTAAATTGCTGGCGACGCTTGCCCAATATCACGATCAGCATGCGGATGAACCCGGTCCTGGACGCGAGCGTTTACGGCGTATGGCCCTGCCGATGGAAGATGAAGCGCTGGTGCTGACGCTGATTGAGCAGATGCGCGACAGCGGCGAGATCCACAGCCACCACGGCTGGCTGCATCTGCCGGATCATAAAGCGGGCTTTACCGACGAGCAGGCCGCCATCTGGCAGCGTGCCGAGCCGTTGTTCGGCGACGAACCCTGGTGGGTACGTGATTTAGCGCGTGAGACGGGCGCGGATGAGCAGGCGATGCGCAGCGTATTGCGCCAGGCGGCACAACAAGGGCTGATAACGGCGATCGTCAAAGATCGTTATTACCGCAACGATCGGATTGTCGCTTTCGCCAGTATGATCCGCGACCGCGATCCGATTCACGGTTCGACCAGCGCAGCGGATTTCCGCGACACCCTTAACGTCGGGCGTAAGCTGGCGATTCAGATCCTGGAATACTTCGACCGCATCGGTTTTACCCGCCGTCGCGGCAATGACCACGTGCTGCGCGATAAAGCGCTGTTTACGAAATAGCCTGAACCCCCGGTGGCGCTGCGCTTATCGGGGCTACGGGGATTGTAAAGGGGAACGCGGTGTTCCCCTTTACCCGTTCACGTGTTCAGGAGGTCCATTTCGCCATAAACATAAAGGGAACGGAACCCTCCACCTGAGCCGCATATTCCCCTCACCCCAACCCTCTCCCCGGGGGAGAGGGAGAAAACCGGGTGTAGCCCGGATAAGGCGTTTGCGCCGCCATCCGGGGTTACGACCGGGTGGGGAACAGACTGAATGACAGGGAATATTCGCCATTCCTCCGGTCCCCGATCCCGATTGTCTATACTCGATAAAACAACACGGGAGGAAAATATGGCCACACATCACCAGTCCGATGACCAACACACCAAAGATGTTAAAGACGCGCCAAACAAACAGGGGGAAATCCCTCGTAAGCGCGATGACAGCAAGGACGACCAGAAAGACCCTTTTAAAGCGAGCTAAAGGCAAACATATGTAGCCGCAATGACCGGACACACAGAGTCTGCTAGCATAGCGGCCTGCAACTACTCAGAGATAACACCGTGACCGCCTTTTCAACCTTAAATGCTTTGCCCGCTGAACTCCTCGCCAACCTTGATGAGCTGGGTTATCACTCCATGACCCCGGTCCAGGCGGCGGCATTGCCGGCGATCCTTGAAGGGAAAGACGTGCGCGTACAGGCGCAGACCGGCAGCGGCAAAACCGCCGCTTTTGGCTTAGGATTGCTGCAGCACATCGATGCCAGCCAGTTTGTGACCCAATCTCTGGTGCTATGCCCAACGCGTGAGCTGGCCGACCAGGTCGCCAAAGAGCTTCGTCGTCTGGCGCGTTATCTGCCCAACATTAAAATTCTGACCTTGTGCGGCGGTGTGCCCTTTGGTGCACAGCGCGATTCGCTCCAGCATGCGCCGCATATCATCGTCGCCACGCCGGGTCGTCTGCTGGATCATCTGGAAAAAGCCACCGTCACCCTGGACGCCCTGAAAACGCTGGTCCTGGATGAAGCCGATCGCATGCTCGATATGGGCTTTAGCGACGCCATTGACGCCATCCTGCGTCATGCGCCGGAACGTCGTCAGACGCTGCTCTTTTCCGCCACCTGGCCTGCGGCCATTGCGGCCATCAGCACCCGTTTCCAGCGCGATCCGCAAAC
Source organism: Citrobacter sp. UYEF32 (assembly GCF_040546205.1). Taxonomy (NCBI): domain Bacteria; kingdom Pseudomonadati; phylum Pseudomonadota; class Gammaproteobacteria; order Enterobacterales; family Enterobacteriaceae; genus Citrobacter; species Citrobacter sp. UYEF32. The sequence goes on from NZ_JBEPNI010000006.1 coordinate 193,878, forward strand.
CATTGAAATCGACTCGGTCGAAGCCTTACCGGCGGTGGAACAGCATTTCTATGAAGTCTCGCGCCGGGAAAAAATTCCGCTGCTGCTGAGTCTGTTAAGCAAGCATCAGCCAGCTTCCTGTGTGGTGTTCTGCAACACCAAAAAAGATTGCCAGGAAGTGTGCGATGCGCTGAATGAGCGTAATCAGAGCGCGCTGGCGCTGCATGGTGATATGGAACAGCGTGACCGCGACCAGACGCTGGTGCGCTTTGCCAACGGCAGTAGCCGTGTTCTGGTGGCTACCGACGTCGCCGCGCGCGGGCTGGATATCAAAGCGCTGGAAATGGTCATCAACTACGAGCTGTCCTGGGACCCGGAAGTGCACGTACACCGCATTGGCCGTACCGCGCGTGCCGGGCAGAGCGGTATGGCGCTTAGCCTGTGCGCACCGGAAGAAGCGCAGCGTGCGGCTATTCTCGGTGAAATGCTGGCTATTTCGCTCGACTGGCAATCCCCGGTTATCAGCAACAACATCAAGCCGCTGGAAGCGGAGATGGCGACCCTGTGCATCGATGGCGGTAAGAAAGCCAAAATGCGCCCCGGTGATATTCTGGGCGCACTGACCGGTGATATTGGCCTGGATGGCGCGGATATCGGCAAGATTGATATGCACCCGATGCATGCCTATGTTGCCGTGCGTCAGTCCGTGGCAAAACAGGCCTGGAAGCAACTCCAGCAGGGCAAAATCAAAGGCAAAGCCTGCCGGGTGCGTCTGCTCAAGTAAGACGGTGAACGGTAACCCGGATAAGGCGTTACGCCGACATCCGGGACATTCCGGCGATTACGGCATCCGGTTACCTTTCCTCGTTAACCCAAATCCGCATCTCCCCTTCGCCGCGATTTGCCCAGGAAAACCACGGAATAAAGGTCAGCGTCTGCGCCTGACGTTCGCCTGGCGTTTTGTCATAACGCCACAGAGCCTGCTGCCCCGCGTCAGCCGCTGTTTGCTTATAGCCCTGCGCCTGAATCAGCATTTTATGGGCGAAAATCCCCTTACCCTCAAAAACGCTGAATGTCGCCTGTGGTGAGAGCCACAGATTATGCAGCTCTTCCCCGTTGTCCGCCTGCTCCAGGCAGTAAACCAGCGGCCCGCGCTGAATCGCCACTTTACCCGCCACATGACGCAGCAGCGGATTGCCATAAACCCGGCGTACCGGCATTGGCAGGGTGAGCGTCAGGGTATCGCCCTCCTGCCAGCGGCGCTGAATATGCAAATAGCCTTTACGGATATCGCTGGCCATCTCCGCGCCGTTCAGCGTGATGTGCGGATCGGCGCACCAGTCCGGCAGACGCAGCGCCAGCGTGTGGTCAACCGCCTGCGGTGACTCGATGGTAATAGTGACCTGCTCCTGCCACGGATAGTTGCCGCTGACCCGCAGCCGCAGCGCCTGGCCGCCCACCGGGATCTCCACGCTATTGCCAACGTAGAGGTTGATGTAAAGCGCATCTTCGCGCGGAGTGTAGAGATAATGGCCGAGCGAGGTGAGCACGCGGGCGATATTCGGCGGGCAGCAGGCACAGCCAAACCAGCGCTGACGAACCGGTTTCACATGGTCATAGATATGGTTGAATTTCAGTGACTTCGGGTGCACTTCCAGCGGGTTAACGTAGAAGAAGTGTTTCCCGTCCAGTGCCATGCCGCCGAGCACCGTATTGTAGAGCGCACGCTCCATCACATCGGCGTACTGGCTGTCGGCCTCCATCTCCAGCATTCTGCGGGCGAACATCATCAGCCCAATGGAGGCACAGCTTTCGGCATACACCGTGTCGTTGGGTAGATCGTAATCGCTGCTGAACGCCTCGCCGCTGCTCTGCGAGCCGATGCCGCCGGTGATGTAAAGCTGGCGCTGCGCCATATTGTTCCATAGCCGCAGGCAATCCTGACGCTTCCCTTCGTCCTGGCTTAAGCGCGCCAGGTGGGCCACGCCGGTCATCAGGTAGACGAAGCGTACCGCGTGGCCGATAGCCGTTTGCTGTTCGGCTAACGGCTGGTGTGCCTGACTGTAGGCTTTGTCTTTGACCATCCACGCCGGGCCGTAGGTATGCCAGTAAGAGGTCCGCCCGCGCTTTTCATATTCGACATCGTAGAAATGCGGCTGCGTGCCACGCTGCTCAACAAAGTAATTCACCAGCGCCAGATAGCGGGGCTGCTGAGTAACTTCGTACAAACGCATCAGCGCCAGTTCGATCTCCGGATGCCCCGGGTAGCCGTGCAACTGTTGTTCACCGGGGCCGAAGACCGAATCGATATGATCCGCCAGGCGGCAGACCACCTCCAGCAGACGGCGTTTCCCGGTGCCCTGAAAATAAGCCACCCCCGCCTCAATCATATGCCCGGCGCAATAGAGCTCATGGCATTCGGCCAGGTTGGTCCAACGGTCCTGCGGCGCTTTGACCGTGAAATAGGTGTTGAGGTAACCATCGTCACACTGGGCTGCGGCGACCAGCTCGATCACCTCATCGGCGGTCTTCTCCAGTTCCGCATCCGGCTTCTGGCACAGTGACCAGGCCACCGCTTCCAGCCACTTGGCGACGTCGCTGTCCTGAAAGACCATGCCGTAAAACTCCCCCTCTTGCAGTCCGGCGGCGATACGAAAGTTTTCAATCGCATGGCTGGGGTCGGCTTCGGCGATACGGTCATTCAGCGCATCCCACTGGTAGGGAATAACAACCTCGCGCACCAGTTGTTGATACTGGCCGAGAAACGCATCGCTGACTTTCAGTTTGTGCAGATCGACTTCCATTACAGACTCCTTAAGACTGAACATGACGCTGGCGCAGATCGGTGGCAATACGCGCCATCATGGGATTGTTGAGCTTGCAGGCGCGGATAGCGAACGCCAGCAGCAGGTGGAACAGGGCAGGCAGCAGCGTCTCCATTGCGGTGATGCCTTGTAACGAAGCGGGTGTCTGATTTCCTGCGCCGGGCTGATAGGCGACGAAAACGAACACCAGGCTGATGATGACGGCGCTGGACGCCCACGCGAGCTTGATGCAGAAGAGGTTGAAGGCGAAGTTCATACCGGACGAACGCACGCCGGTCTTCCACTCGCCGTAATCATCGGCGAAGGCCATCAGTGAGAAGTGCAGCGGCAGGGTAAAGCCGAGGATCACGCCATTACCCAGAATGACCGCCAGCCACAGGGTCTGCCAGGCCGGTCCGGTAGGCAGGAGCCACATCATCACCGATAGCGCGGCCAGCACGAGGTTGGTGTAGTAGTAGAATTTCACCGTGTCGAAGCGTTTTGACAGCGGGTTAACCAGCACCGAGCCAAGAATCGAGGCAAAGGTCACCATGGTGAAAAATAGCGAGGTATAACCGGTGCTGCCTTGCAGTACATAGGTGATGAAGTACATGTAGCCGCCGCCGCGAATGTTAAACACATTGATCAGCAGGAAAGACATCAGCAGCATCAGTAACAACTGGTCGTTTTTACGCAGCCCCGCCAGATGTTCACGCAGGGTGAATTTACCCATCGTCGACAGCGGCACCCGTTCGCGCACCCAGAAGAAACAGCACAGGAACATCACTACGGCGATGGCGCACAGCACGCCGACACCGAGCTGATAACCCTGCGCGGCATTCCCTTTACCCAAGGAGGAGACCAGCCACGGCAGGCCAACTGAGACCAGAAAACCCGCCACGCCACAGAGCACAAAACGGCAGGACTGGCAGGAGATCACTTCGCTATGACGCGTGGTCATCGTATTGATCAGCGCGCAGTAGGGCACGTTGATGGCGGTATAACCCACAGAAAGCAGAAGATAAGTGCCAAACGCCCAGGCAATTTTCACGTTCATGCTGGCATCGGGGACGGTGAAGGTCAGCACACCGATAATGCCGATAGGCAGGGCAATCCATAGCTGCCAGGGGCGAAAACGGCCCCAGCGACTTTGGGTGCGGTCAGCAATGATCCCCATTACCGGGTCGGATATGGCATCGAATACACGTAATGCCATAAACAGTGTGCCGACCAGCGCCGGGGTTAAGCCAAAAATATCGGTATAAAAAAAGGTCAGGAAATTCATGATTAAGCAGGTAATTACCGTTCCGCCTGCGTCACCCAACCCATAGCCTATTTTTTCACGTACGGATAATTTATCGTCCAGCGCTTTTTGCGCTGAATCGGTATTGGAAATTAATGTTGAAGTCATGGAAAACGCCTCACGGATATTCCAAAAGTAACCCGCTTATTTGCAGATTTTGTTGTGTAGTTTGCAAAGTACGTTATTTATTTTGCATTGAATTGACCACACAACAAGGGAAGGGAAAAGTACAAAAAGATGATGATTCCGACCTGATGCGCAAAGTGTGATTTTGATCCGGCGCGGGGCTTATATTTCGTTAATAATCAAAAACAAGATGCAGTGTAATGGCTCTTCTGTAGCGAGAATTGACATATTTATGCTTGAATTATCCATAATATTTCCGCTTCGTGTGCAAAATGGCGGCTTATTTATCTCGCGCGGTGTGGGAAGCCATCCGTCACGGACTTTGCATTCCTGGGAGGTGATTTTCGTCGAAAAGGGGACATTAACGATCCGCGAAGAAGAGAAACTCTTTACGGTTAATGCCGGCGAAACACTTTTACTCTGGCCGCAACGACGACATGTTGGTGTGGGGGAATTTCCGGCAGATCTTAAATTCTACTGGCTGCATTTTGAATTAACGGCTGCGGTGGAAAAAACAGGACAAAACAGTGTGCTTATGTTGCCGCAACATACAGCATTAAATGATCCGCAATATATGACGGCATTATTTCGCCAGTTTTTACATGAGCAGGAAAATGTCCATCGCAGCGTGGCAATGGAATGTATTTTACTGCTGATTCTGCAACAAATATCAGCCTCTGCGCTCAGCGAGCGTGCCGTGGATAATCCAGGAATGGCGCTTGCCTGGAAAGCCCGGCAAATGATTGGTACGCAATTTCATCTGCCGATTTCGGCCTCGACGCTGGCAAAAGAGCTGCACTGCAACGCCGACTACCTGGGGCGGGTGTACCGGCGCGCCTTTCGTCTGACGCTGACCGAAGCCATTCATCGCCAGCGAGTACGGGCGGCGGAAAAATTACTGATCAGCGACTCGTTATCGTTAAAAGAGGTGGCGGGGCAGTGTGGGTTTCATGATGTGGGCTATTTCCGGCAGATTTTTCGCAAACACACCGGGCTGACGCCCGCCGCATGGAAGCGGCGGTATTGTAAGGAGCATATTAATTCGGGGTGAATGTTTTGATGTGGTGCGGTCTGATGCCCTCACCCCGGCCCTCTCCCACAGGGAGAGGGAGAAACCGGAGCCCTCACCCCGGCCCAGCAAACCGGTGCTAAGGTGCAACCGGGCTCGATCGGTTCCCTCTCCTCTGGGGAGAGGGTTAGGGTGAGGGGCCCAGACCGCAGAAAACTTACTGCCCGTAGTAGGCGTTCGCGCCGTGCTTACGCAGATAGTGCTTATCCAACAATTCAGACTGCATATCCGGCAACTGCGGCGCCAGTTGACGGGAGAACAGGCCCATATAGGCGCACTCTTCCAGCACCACCGCGTTGTGCACCGCATCCGCCGCGTTTTTGCCCCAGGCGAACGGGCCGTGGGAGTGCACCAGCACGGCCGGAACCTGCATCGGGTTCAGGTCGCGCGCTTCAAAGGTCTTGATGATCACTTCGCCGGTTTCGTATTCGTACTCGCCGTTGATTTCCTCGGTGGTCATCAGGCGCGTGCAGGGAATGGTGCCGTAGAAGTAGTCCGCGTGCGTAGTGCCCCAGGCGGGCAGATCCAGACCCGCCTGCGACCAGATCGTCGCGTGGCGGGAGTGGGTATGCACAATGCCGCCAATCTCCGGGAAACGACGATACAGCGCCAGGTGCGTTGGCGTATCAGAAGAGGGCTTTTTACTGCCGTCGACCACGTTGCCAGTGGCGATATCCACCACCACCATATCCTCGGCTTTCATCACGTCGTACTCCACGCCGGACGGTTTAATTACCATCAGTTTGCGGGTTTCATCGACGGCGCTGACGTTTCCCCAGGTAAAGGTGACAAGCCCGTGTGCGGGTAGCGCCAGGTTTGCCGCCAGCACCTCGGCTTTCAGTTGCTCTAACATACGAATCCTCCTTCCTGCATACGGGCTTCAATCCAGCGACGGGCCTGGATGATCTCCAGCACTGGCTCTTTGGCTTTTTCGGTCCACATCTCAATCAGAAATGCGCCGCGATAATTCAGGTTCTGCAACGTGCTGAACACATTGACGAAATCCACACAGCCTTCGCCAAACGGCACATCACGGAACTGACCTGGGCTGGTTTCGGTGACGGGCTGCGTGTCTTTCAGGTGAATAGCTGCGATACGGTCGATACCGAGCGCCAGCTCTGCCGGTACGTCGTTACCCCAGGCGCTGAGGTTGCCCACGTCCGGGTAGACGGTGAACCACGGTGAAGCGAGCATCTCGTCCCATTTTTTCCATTTGGTAATAGAGTTCATAAACGCGGTATCCATGATCTCCACCGCCAGCATGACCTGTGCGCCTGCGGCCTGCTCCACGGCCCATGCCAGCCCTTCGGCGAAACGCTGCTGGGTGCCCGCGTCATGCTCTTCGTAATAGACGTCGTAGCCCGCAAGCTGAATGGTGCGGATACCTAAGTCGCGCGCCAGTTTGATGGCTTTGGTCATGATGTCGCGGGCACGTTCGCGCACGGTTTCATCGCGGCTGCCGAACGGGAAGCGACGATGGGCGGAAAGGCACATTGACGGAATCGACACATTGGTTTCCAGCATCGCTTCCACTAACGAGGCGCGCTGGGCGGTGGTCCATTCGAGTCGCGAGAGGCGCTCGTCGGTTTCGTCGACGGACATTTCCACGAAGTCGAATCCGCAGCTTTTAGCCAGAACCAGACGCTCCGGCCAGGATAAGTCTTTCGGTAACGCTTTTTCATAAATACCTAACGGATGGTTGCGCATGTTTACGCTCCCCAGATGTCGTGGATGCGGGCGTGGAATTCTTCGGCGACCTGTTGCGGATTCGCCGCACCAGACAGCGCGCGTCCGGCAATGAACGCCTTCACATTGATCTCTTTAAATAACGGCAAATCGGCAGGGGTGATGCCGCCGGTAATGGAGAGTTCGAGGCCAATATCGGACAGCGCTTTCATGCGTGCCAGGTCCGCTTCACCCCACTGCTGGCCGCTCGCCTGCGCGTCACGACCACGGTGGTAAATGGCCTGACGCACCCCGGTGTTGTACCAGTCGCGGGCATCGTCGAAGGTCCAGTTACCAAACAACTCAATCTGAATTTCTCCCCCGCGTGCGGCGGCAACGGCATGGCCTTTTTCGATGGTAGCCAGCGGTGCGGCACAGATAATAGTCATCCAGTTTGCACCTGCGTCCAACGCCTGCTGGGCCAGAGTTTCACCGGCATCGGCCACCTTCCAGTCGGCAACGATGATTTTCTCCGGGCACTGGGCGCGTAAGGCGCGCACGGCATTTAACCCTTCACTGAGGCAGAGGATGGTGCCCGCTTCCACGATATCGACGTGATCTTTTAGCAACGCAACGTCGCGCTGGGCGGCGACAAGGCTGGTGTGGTCGAGCGCCAGTTGCAGTAGTGGTCGGCTCATAAAGAGTGCTCCTTAATACGGGCATGAAAGCCCTGAAGTGCTTCAATTAAAATCTGGTAACGGTGATATTTGCGCTGGTAGGCCGCATGGGCGTTCATGTCCGGCGTCAGGGTGTGCATCTCGTAGTTGAGCGTCTGCTGGGCATCGCTAAAATTCTGATAGACGCCGGTGCCGACCAGTGCGGCGATGGCCGCGCCAAAGCAGCCGGTCTCTTCCACCTGCGGCAACTCAACGGGCAGGCCGCTGACATCAGCGAGCATCTGCATCCAGACTCTGGAATGGGCCGGGCCGCCGGTGACGCGCAGGGCGCGCACGTCGGTAAAGCGCTCGCGCATGCGGTTGAGGTGCGTCATATGGCTGAACACCACCCCTTCGTAGACCGCCTGCAACAAGTGCGCGCGGGTATGTAGCGCCTGCATGCCATAAAAGCCGCTGGTCATATCCAGCCCGGCATTACTGCCATACAGGAAAGGTAAGAAGAAGACATCGCTGGCGGCTTTCGGCAGGCTGTCGACGAGCTGATTGATCTCAGAAAAGCTGATATCGCCCCACTGCGCGGTCAGCCATTCCAGGTTGCCGGACGAGGTGGGGCTGGCTTCGTGCACGATGTATTGCCCGTCATTGACGTAGCGGCCATACACATAGGGATGCGCTTCGTTGTCGCGCAGGCCTTCGGCAATACCGCTGGTGACAGCCCAGGTGCCCATCACGGCATTGAGCGTGTATTCGTCTTTCAGACCGGCGCAGATCGCGGTGGAAACCACATCAAACAGACCGCCCACAACGGGTGTTCCCGCTGCGAGACCGGTAATGGCGGCTGCCTGAGCGGTGATTTCCCCGCTGATTTCTGCAGAACCCACAATCGGCGGCAACGCGGGGTCTATCTCGCTAATGCCCAGCCATTGTGTCAGGCAGGGGTCATACTGCCCGGTGGTCATATGGTAGAGGTTGGATTCAGAGATATTGCTCTCTTCACACCCCTTTACGCCAGTCAGACACCAGCGCAGGTAGTCGTGGCCCATCATCACGCAGCCAATCTGTGCGTAACGTTGCGGCTCGTTTTCTTTTACCCAGCGCAGCAGCGAGGCCGGGTGCCCGGTCCACAGGGTCTGGCGCGTTAACGGGTAAAGCTTTTGCGGAATGCCGTCCTGCTGCCAGCGCTTGACGATTTCCATGGCGCGGCGGTCGGAAGAGAGGATCGCGGTGCCCAGCGGCTTGTCATTCTTATCAAGTAAAAACAGTCCTTTACCCTGAGCGGAGATGCCCACGCCCTTAATGTTTTCACCGCCAATGCCGGTACGTCGCAACAGGCGGGAGATGGTCGCCGCGCAGTGCTGCCACAGTTCCGCCATGTCGCGCTCCGCCCAGCCCGGATACGGGCTAAGAGTGCGGACGGACTGGCGTTCAATAGCAAATTCTTTACCCTGGCTGTTGTACAGTCCTGCTTTCAGATAAGTACCGCCACAATCGATACCCAGCCAGAAGGTCTCTTTTTCACTCATCTTTTTGTCCTGTTTTTTCACCCTCTCCCTGTGGGAGAGGGATGGGGTGAGGGCATCAGACCGCACGTTTGGCCGTATTCGTCGCGCCCACGCTTGAGCTGTTGGCATCACACTTCGCCGGCAGCAGCAGCGCCATCAGCGCGGCAATCGCCAGAGACACCGCCAGGCAGTAGACGCCCGCATCTTTGCTGTACATGGTGATCAGCACACCCACGGCATACGGACCGCAGAAGCCACCCAGGTTACCCAGGGCGTTAATCACGCCGCGTGCGCCACCGGCCATTTCCGCGCTGAACAGACGAGCAGGAATGGTCCAGAACACCCCGGCAGCGGACTGCAGGAAGAAGCCACAGCCAACCAGTGCGGCATACGACAGCCAGATGCTCTCTTTCAGGGTGACGGAGAGGAACATGCAGGTGGCGAAGCCAATCAGCGGCAGGGAGACGAACAGCTTGCGTTTACCGGTACGGTCGGACAGAGAAGAGAACAGGAACATCCCGGCGATAGCGCCAACGTAAGGCAGAATGGCAAGCATTCCGACCTGGCCCATGCTGGTGTGGGTCAACTCTTTGAGGATGGTGGGCAGCCACAGGGTGTAGCCGTAAATCCCGGTTTGATAGAAGAAGTTCAGGGCAATTAACTGCCACATGGTACGGTCAGACAACACCGCGCCCAGCGAGGCATTGACCACGGTTTTACCCGCAATGGCACGCTGCTCAGCGGCCAGGGTTTCCACCAGATATTTCTTCTCGGCTTCGCTAATCCAACGGGCTTCCTGCGGACGGTCATACACGGTCAGCGCCCACAGCACCAGAACAACCAGTGACAGCAGACCTTCGATGATGAACAGCCAGCGCCAGTCGAGTGCGGTAATGATCCAGCCGGAGAGCGGGGCGGTGATGATCCCGGCAATCGGGACGAACATAATGACGATGGCATTTGCGCGACCACGTTCGGCATCCGGGAACCAGTTGCTGATCATGGTGAGTACCACAGGCAGCATGCCGCCTTCCGCCACACCGAGCAGGAAACGCAGTGCTAACAGTTGATATTGGTTGGTGACAATACCGGTAAGCACAGAGATGACCGCCCAGGCGACCAGTGACCAGCCGATGAATTTTTTACCGCTGCCGTGCACGGCGATTTTACCGCCCGGTACCTGCAAGAAGAGGTAACCGAGGAAGAAAATACCGCCAGCCAAACCTGCCATGGTGGCGGTAATGCCTAAATCCTTGTCCATCCCGCCAGGCATTGCGAATGCGATATTCACGCGGTCCATATAAGAAATAATACACGCGATAAGAATAGGGGGAATAATTCTTAACCAGCGTTGGCGCGGAATATCCGCAGATGTAGCGTAAGAGGAAGTGTTCATATTAATCTCTCGTTAAAAGTAACAGGCCTTGCGATTAAATTGACGCTTTATATTTATTGTCTGGCTTTGTTTAACGCGGTAATGCCATCGCGTAATATGGCTATGCGATGATTCGCATCAGCATTAGCATCAATTTCCAGTAACTTAATACCGGCAAACTGTAATTTTGCTGTGTCAGCCACATTAAATAATTCTTTAGCACTTTCTACCGTGAGCAGGCTTTCCGGGCAGAAAGGGGCGAAAGGCGTATGCAGGTCAGTCCATTCACCATACGGCCCTTCGGTGGCGGTGCCGGAGAACATCAGCGCCCCCAGTTTTCCTGCGGCTTTCACCGCCTGAGTATGTTCCAGCGGCAGGGTGGTATTACGCCCTTCAATTGCGGAACGCGCCCAGTTAATGCATACATCAATGTTGTAACCGGCGAGGGTATCCAGCACGTTTTCCAGCGGCAGGAAACCTTTGCGCGGTGCGGGTTTGTTCATGGCGTCGCAGTGTTCCAGTACGAGCGAGCATGACCAGTCCCAACTTGCGATTTCTTTGATGGAGCGGGCAAACGCATCGGTTGCCTGTGTCACATCAGCGTTACCGCCCAGCGGGGCAGCCTGCAGTTCCAGCGATATCACTTTATTGGCGAAGCGCTGGTTTACTCCATTGATTTTGTTAAGCAAATGACGATGGAACTCGACGCATGCCCGACGTTGTTCTTCATCGCTGGAGGCCAGACCGAAGGCCAGATTGCCGCCGCTGCGACGACGCATGGTCTCCGGGATCGCGGTGACCACAATCTGCCATTCGCCCGGCGTGTGCCGGAACAGCCATTCATCGCCATAAGCGTGCAGGTTTTCGTGGCACGGCTGCTCCAGACCGCGAATGTGCGGCGTATCCGCGAGTAAACGCCAGAATTCCTTCTCTTCCTGTTCGCTTTTTTGGTGAAACGAAGGCGCACAGGGGTATGCGCCGATAATATAACCGGCGTCATTCGTTTTCATGTTTCGCTCCTTTTATTTATCAGGTATCGATAAATAAATAACGGATTAATTCAATGCGGAAACCGCAACTTTAACGACTATTTTTCTGATCGCTGTTTCTCTGTGTTTATTACAGGCAGGACGATGGACATCCTGCGGGAAAAATATGGCGTAATTCCCTGGCACCATTTCAATCAACGATTCGTTTTCACTGTCGTGATAGAAAATAATATCGCGCTGCTCAAGTAATTCTTCGCTCACCACGTTATTACCGGTATCAATGGCGACACCGATTTGTTCTTCGCCGGAATATAAATACTGAATATCCAGATAACGGCGATGCACTTCCGGGCGCAGCTCATCGTGAGGGCGAGTGGTCAGGTCGAGGATCTGCGCGTAAATCGTGCGCCCCTCAATTTCCACCACGCCCGGCTCCAGCTTGCTGAAATCCGTGGTGCGCAGGAATTCCAGTGCCTTTTCAATCGCTGCCGGATACCGGCAGGCGTTGGGTTGAGAAATATGTCCATAAATCATGATGATAATCCTTACAGCGACTTGATTTTCGCCCACACGCTGTCGTCAACGGTGATACCGTTGCGGCGGTTTTCTTCCAGCAGACGCGTAAATTCATGGCCCGGCAGACGCACAGGGACATTTTCATCGGCACGTTCAGCGGTCGTGATGTAATCCATGATGCGTTGCAGCTTGGCATCACGGGTGGCACCGTCGATCAGTTTGTCCACTTCGATGGCGATAAAGACCTGCGAAATGTTGAACTCGTCGCTGTTGTCTTCGGTGACGGCGGCCACGGAAGAACCATCGGACAGCAGGGTGGCAATCATATCCAGTACGATAGAGAGGCCAGAACCTTTCCAGTAGCCCATCGGCAGAATGCGGCGGTTTTTCTCAATCGGCGCCGGGTCTTTGGTCAGCTTACCTTCGTCGTCAAAGCCACCCTCAACCGGCAACTGGCGGCCCGCCAGGCGGTTCACTTCCAGCATGCCGTAGGAGAACATCGACATGGACATATCTACCATGGTGATCGGCGTGGACGGAATGGCAACGATCAGCGGGTTAGTCCCGATACGGCACTCTTTCGCACCCCACGGCGGCATAACGGCGATGGAGTTGGTCCAGCAAATACCGATGTAGCCTTTCTCCGCTGCCTGCCAGCCGTAGCTGCCGCCGCGCATCCAGTGGTTAGCGTTACGTACCGCCACCAGGCCGATACCGTGGTCGGAAGCCAGTTCAATCGCGCGGTCCATCATCTTTTTCGCGGTCAGGTTGCCGATAGAACGCTGGGCATCCCACTGTTCAATCGCCCCCAGCGACGTGATGCGTTTTGGCAGCGCATCCGGAATGATGTCGCCATTTTCCAGTTGCTGGATAAAGCGCGGGAAACGGTTTACGCCGTGTGAATAGACCCCTGACTCGGTGGTGCGGGCAAACATCTCCGCACAGGCATCGGCGGTTTCTGCCGCCACACCGCGTGCCAGCAGGACACGGTTAAACTCATTTTTAAGATCAGAAAAACTCAATAACATACGCTTTCTCCATCACATCTTTGTTTTACATAGTGGAATTGCATTCCACTAAACTATGTTGGGTTGTGAAAACGCGCCGGCAGGGCCGGTGCGCTTCGGTATTAATCCTGTTTATCCCTGAATACGGGAGGGGGCGATGGTCACCCGGTAAAGCGATGTGGTCGCGGTAATAAACAGCGTATTTCCGTCAGGCCCACCAAACGTGCAATTAGAGACGCGCTCAGGGACGGGAATCGTTTCCAGCAGCGTCCCCTGCGGCGAGAAAATCAAAACGCCGGTCTCGCAACTACAGAAAATATTCCCCGCCGGGTCAACGCAAAAGCCATCCGGAATACCCGGAGCAACCTGGGTGACCACGTGAGAAAATACCGCACTATCGCCGTCGAGACGGTAGGCGCGAATTTCCCGGCGGCCCTGCGTCGGAAAATCAATAATCGACATATCCGCCACGTAGAGCCATTTATCATCCGGCGAAAAGGCCAGCCCGTTAGGGCGCTGAGTATCGCTGATGGCGATCGTCGCCCGCTTGTTCGCTTCATCAAAACGATAGACGTAGCAGCCGATGACCTGACTTGCCGCGCGATAACCCTCTTCGTCGCCGACGATGCCGTAGGGTGGGTCGGTAAACCAAATCGACCCGTCCTGGCGCACTGCGATATCGTTGGGCGAGTTGAAACGCAGCCCGTCGATTTTGTCCACCAGCAGGGTGTGATTCCCCTGCTTATCTGTCCGGCTGATACCGCGACGGCCATGTTCGCAGGTTAACAAACGCCCTTCGTTATCCAGCGCGTTGCCGTTGGCAAAGTGGGACTCAGCGCGAAACACGCTGACGCCGTTTTGCGCACTCCAGCGGTACATCTTGTTGCCCTTTACATCGCTGAAAATCACGCTCTGCTGTTCTGCCAGCCACACCGGGCCTTCCGCCCAGATTGCCGGAGAACACAGGCGTTCAAAACTGCCCGCGACGGCTAACATCTCACTTCACTCCCCAGATGGCTTTGTAGTGATCGCGATACTGGTTACCCGGGTCGAACTCATTGTTCTGGCCGCCGTCGGCGCTGATGTTTTCTTTGGTGACCAGGTGCGCCGGGGTAACATAGCCAGAAGGTTGTTTACCGGCGAAGGCGCGGTTGAACTCATCCAGTAACTGCCAGCCGTGCAGTTTCAGCGGCTCTGGCACGGTCGCGACTTGCGCTTTGCCATCGCGTACGCGCTGGTAGGCAGTAACGGAACCGTCGCCAGCCGAAATGTTGTACGGCGGCTTGCCATCCGTGCCTTTACCCGCGGTTTGCAGGGCCGGGGCCATAAAGTCGAAGTACAGGTCGTTGATGGCCAAAGAGTATTCGAACTTATCACCATATTTTTGCATCAGGCTGTAGGTCATGCCCGGCATGCGGTTAGAGGTGTCGGCAAGCGGGGTATCGATAAATTCAACCACCTGGCAGCCGCTGCATTGCTCAATCACTTTCTTCATCGCGTTGGCTTTATCCAGAGCGATTTGGTAGAGCGAGTCGGTGAAAATCAGCACCTTTGCCGTGCCGTTGGATTTCGCGACGGCGTAGAGTGCCGCCATGCGTGACACTTCGTTAGAGTCGGAGGTCACGTTGTAGAAAATGTTGTAAGCCGGAACCGGACCCGGCGCCGGAACAGCGTGCCATGCGGTCAGTACAATGCCCTCTTTCACCGCTTTTTTGAGCGGGATTTTGGCGACGTTCGGGTTCCAGCCACCAATCACGATACCGTCCGGTTTGCGGGCAATCGCCTGGTTCAGCGCCGCCAGTTGGTCTTTTACCGAACCCGCACCGTCCAGCACGTCGAGTTGCCAGCCCGCGATTTTTGCCGCTTCTTCAAGCCCCTCTTTAACGCCCAGCACGCCGCCGTTTTTCATGTCAGACGCGATGAAGATAATCTTTTTGTTCGGCTGTAACGCCGGGCCCTGCGTTGGGCCATCCCACACGGTGACGGGCGCGGTCGCTTTGGCAATCGCCGCCTGCGCCTGCTGAACATAGCTGTCATCGGCCAGGGCGAAACCGCTTGCCATCATCAACCCGGCAGCCAGACAGCATTGAACTATTTTGTTATACATTTTCAGTTCCTTACGCGAGAGTCATTGGGTAACAGAGGAGCCCGGTGCGGTCGTTTGAGCACGCTGCACCAGTTTTTTATTTAATGCCCGGCGGCGCTGTGCATAACCGGCCAGGGTAATCGACAACAGTAGCGTCGCACCGTTAAACAGCGGTTCGACCCAGAATGCGCCGCCAAACTGCTGAATCCCGGCGATACCAATCGCCAGTACCGCAATCCCGACCACCGTGCCCCAGACGTTCACGCGCCCCGGACGAATAGTGGTACTGCCAAGGAACGCCCCCACAAGGGCAGGCAGCAGATAGTCCATGCCGACGCTGGCCTGGCCCACGCCCTGCTCGGCGGCAATGATCACCCCGGTAAACCCGGTTAAGGTGCTGGAGGCGATAAAGGCGCCGATGGTGTAACGGTTAACGGCGATGCCGTTGAGCGCAGCCGCGACCGGGTTACCGCCCACCGCATACATGCAGCGACCAATCGGGGTGTGTTCGGTGATGATCCACAGCACCACGGCGGCAAACAGGACATAAAAAGCCACCACCGGAATGCCAAACAGGTCTGAATGGTGCAGGGCAATAAAGGCGTCCGGTAAGTCGCCGACAATCTGCCGTCCGCCGGAGTGCCAGAGCGCGATGGCGTAGAGCACGGTGCCGGAGCCGAGCGTAGCCACGAAGCTATCGATGTCGGCCAGCGCCACCAGAATGCCGTTCAGCAGGCCATACAGCGCGGAGAGCGCCAGCACGATGGCCACGGCCACCGGCCAGGAAAAGCCATATTCCACCTGCAACGTGATGGCGAGGATGTGCCAGAGCACGATGCCAAAGCCGACGTTAAGATCAATTTTCCCGACAATCATCGGGATGGTCGCCGCCAGCGCCAGCAGGGCGATTTTCGATTTACTGTCGAGAATGGCCTGTAAGGTCAGCAGTGAAGCGAATGAGGGCGTCGTCAGCGAAAAAACGATAACCAGTACCACGCAGATCACGGGCAGGCCGTAACGGGTGGTTAATTGTCCAAGCCAGGCGGCGGCACCGTGTTCATGAAGCGATACGCGTGATTCCAGGGCCGTCGATTTCATTGATGTTTTAGCCATAACTAACGCACTCCGACTTAATGTAGTGTGCCGCTGCCTGACGCCAGTTCGAGCAATCTGGCGAAGGTGACATCCTGGTTGAGAAGCTCGCCGACAATTTGCCCACGGTTAAATACCAGCGCCCGGTTGCAGATATGCGCCACCTCTTCCAGGTCATTGGAGATGACCAGAATGGCGACGCCGTTTTGCAGCGCCTGATTGAGCAGGTCATAGATTTCCGCACGCGCGCCGACATCAACGCCCGCGGACGGGTCTTCCAGAATGAGCAGTGGAGCATTGAGTGAAAGCCAGCGCGCCATCACGACTTTTTGTTGGTTGCCGCCGGACAACGCGCTGATTTCAATGTTGATCTGCGCTGGCCGGACATCGAACTGGCGGATTTTCTCCCAGCTCATCGGCGCTTCGCTTTTTTCGTTATAGCGGGACAGCGGGGCGTGACCGTGTTTACACGGGTTCATAAACAAGTTTTCACGCACCATCATGCCCGGAATCAGACTTTCATGAAGGCGATCGCCTGCGACAAAAGAGACGCCCGCAGACATCGCCTCCCCTGGTGTTGTCGCCGTAAACGGCACGCCATTTAATGTGATTTGCCCGCTTTCCTGCGTACGGCAGGCAAACAGCAAACGTCCAATCTCTTCCTGTCCGGCGCCGCGCAGACCGGCGAGCGCCACCATCTCACCGGCACGAAGCTCGAAAGAGACGGGGCCGGTATCACCCACTTTGACGTTGTCCATCTTTAACAGCACCGGCGCATCACCGTCGGGTAACGCCTGGCGCTGGTCGTCACGCAGACTTTCGCCAACAATCAGTTCGACCAGACCACGCAGGGTGTAGTGGTCGATGTCACCACCACCTGCATAGCAACCATCGCGCATGGCGCAGACGGAATCGGCCATCTCCATCACCTCATCCAGACGATGGGTGATATAAATCATGCCGACCTGTTTTTCCCGCAGGATGTTCATTACCCGAAACAGGTGGCGAACATCGTCCGCGGGAAGGGAGGCCGTCGGCTCATCAAGCACCAGCACCGAGGCATCTACCGCTACCGCACGGGCTATTGCCAGCAGCGATTTTTCAGTGCGGGAGAGGTCGAACACGCGGTCATCCGGATCAAGCTGAATGCCGATATCTTCCAGCGCTTTTTGCGCCTGACGGCGTGTTGCCGCCCAGTCAATCAGCCCAAAGCGACGGGGAAAACCCATCACCAGCGCCATGTTTTCCGCGACAGTCATCCACTCCACCAGACCTAAGTCCTGATGGATAAAGGCAATAGGCTGCTCGTTGCCCCGGCGCAGCGCGGCGGCAGAATCCACTGGCTCACCGCGAAACAGGATTTCGCCACCGTCGCGGGAATAGACACCGGCCAGCACTTTGATCAGCGTGGATTTGCCCGCACCGTTCTCCCCCAGCAGTGCCACAACCTTGCCCGGATAGATATCCAGGCTGACGTTGTTGACCGCCACATTTCCCCCAAAGCGCTTAACGATATGGCGCATGGATAACAAAGGAGATAACACTGCTGCTTCTGCCATTTAAGATGACCTCCCACCGAGGGAATGAGAACGTTGTGCGACCTGTAAATTTCACTATGCGAAATCTGATTTCAAATATAGCGATCATAATTTGACAAAGCAATTGCTGGATATATTTTTGAAATGTAATAAAATCAATAAATTACAAATTTTCTGTTCAGATCGTGAAGTGAAACACACTTTGCGCTACCATCAGGTCGCCACAAAAAGGAGGCGAAAGCGATGAACACCAAAGAGAGTGAAAACACGCAGGAGAAAGAGAGGCCGGCAGGAAGCCAGAGCTTGTTTCGCGGTTTGATGTTGATAGAGATACTGAGCAATTACCCGAACGGTTGTCCGCTGGCGCATTTGTCCGAACTGGCGGGGCTGAATAAAAGTACCGTGCACCGATTGCTGCAAGGGCTGCAATCCTGTGGCTACGTGACCCCCGCGCCCGCTGCCGGGAGTTATCGCTTAACCACAAAATTTATCGCTGTCGGACAAAAGGCGCTCACGTCGCTGAATATTATCCATGTTGCCGCGCCGCATCTGGAAGCGCTGAACCTGGCGACCGGGGAAACCATCAATTTCTCCAGCCGCGAAGACGATCACGCCATTCTGATTTACAAACTGGAACCGACGACGGGCATGCTGCGTACGCGCGCCTATATTGGTCAGCATATGCCGCTGTACTGCTCGGCGATGGGTAAAATCTATATGGCCTTCGGTCAGCCCGATTATGTGAAAGAGTACTGGGAGACGCATCAGGAACAGATTCAACCGTTGACGCGTAATACCATTACCGGCCTGCCCGCGATGTACGATGAGCTGGCGCAGATCCGCGAAACCAGTATGGCGATGGATCGTGAAGAGAATGAGCTGGGCGTCTCCTGCATTGCTGTCCCGGTGTTTGATATTCACCACCGCGTGCCATACGCCATCTCTATTTCGCTTTCTACATCACGCCTGAAACAGATTGGCGAGAAAAACCTGCTCAAACCGCTGCGTGATACGGCGCAGGCTATCTCTAACGAGCTGGGATTTACGCTGCGCGTGTAGGCAGAAGGCCAGATGTGATCAGGCAAATGAACGATTTACCCGCTTTCCCCATCGGGATCAAAGCGAAGACGGTTCATTCTCTGGCACTCTGAACGGAATTTTTCTGTATCAGGGGTGTGGAGAATGAACCGTTTTATACTTGCGGATTCGACCAAATGTATCGGCTGTCGTACCTGTGAAGTCGCCTGTGTGGTCTCACACCAGCAGGATCAGGACTGCGCGGCGATCTCCCCGCAAACCTTCAGCGCACGGATTCGCGTGGTAAAAACCGGCTCTTTTTCCACGGCGGTCACCTGTCGTCACTGTGAAGACGCCCCATGCGCCAATGTTTGCCCGGTGGGGGCCATCAGCCGGGTCAATGGCGCGGTGTATGTGGAGCAGACGCTGTGCATCGGTTGTAAGAGTTGCATGCTGGCCTGCCCGTTCGGCGCCATGCAGGTGACGATGGAAAATGACCAGGTACAGGCGCAAAAATGCGATCTGTGTCTGCACCGTGAAACCGGACCTGCCTGTGTGGAAGCCTGCCCGACCAGCGCATTAGCATGCATCGATCCCATCAGGCTGCGACAAAGCCGCCTCAACAGTCATTTAGCGTAACGTATTGACGTTTCTGGTTAAGAGATGCGAAGAGGAGGCCCTCATCAAGAGGGCCGGATTGCTGATTACGCGTGCTCACGCCAGGCGATTTCAATTTCCTCGGCGAGGATTTTCACGCCGGCTTCGATTTTTTCCGGGTCTGGCACATAGTTCATGCGCATACACTGGTGCGTATGCGGCCATGGCTTATCCAGCCCAGGAAAGAAATAGTCGCCGGGGACCATTAACACGCCGCGCTTTTTCAGACGCTGGTACAGCAGCTCGGTCGTGATCGGCAGGTCTTTAAACCACAACCAGAGGAAGATGGCCCCTTCGGGCTTGTGGATCAGGCAGCGCTCTTCCGGCAGATAGCGGCGAATAATCGCGATCGTTTCCTGCACACGCTGGTAGTAAAACGGCTTAATCACGGTTTCCGACAGGCGCAGCAGATCGTTGCGCTTAATCATTTCGCACATCATGGCCGGGCCAATACCGCCCGGTGCGAGACTGATAATGCCGTTCATATTACGGATGGCGGATATCACCTTGTCGTTGGCGATGATAATACCGCAACGGCTTCCCGGCAGACCCAGCTTCGACAGGCTCATGCAGAGGATAATATTCGGATTCCATAAAGGCCGCGCTTCGCTAAAAATAATGCCCGGGAAGGGGACGCCATAGGCGTTATCAATAACCAGCGGAATGCCGTGTTGATTGGCCAGCGCATCCAGTTTGATCAGCTCTTCATCGGTAATGACGTTACCGGTTGGGTTGGTCGGGCGCGATACGCAGATCATCCCGGTCTCTTCACCGATGTGCAGGTGTTCGAAATCGACATGGTATTTGAACTGGCCGTCCGGCAGCAGTTCGATATTCGGGCGTGCGGAGACAAATAGATCTTCTTCCAGCCCGGAATCGGCGTAGCCGATGTACTCAGGCGCTAATGGAAACAGCACCTTACTGGTGGTTCCGTCGGCACGGCGACCAGCAAACAGATTGAATAAGTAGAAAAACGCGCTTTGGCTGCCGTTTGTCAGTGCAATATTTTGTGGTTCAATGTCCCAGCCCAGTTCATCGCGCAGCATGCTTGCCAGCGCCGTCAGCAGTTCGGTCTTCCCTTGTGGGCCATCGTAATTACACAGCGCATCAGTGGCTTTGCCGTTTTCGACCATTTCTGCCAGCAGATTATGGAAGTAGTCGGTCATCGCCGGAATTTGCGCCGGGTTACCGCCGCCGAGCATGATGGCGCCCGGTGTGCGCAGGCCATCGTTAAGGTCTTCCATCAGGCGGGTGATGCCAGCGTGACGGGTAAATTTGTCGCCGAAAAGTGAAAATGTCATAGCTGATGTTCTGTCGGGCCGATTTTAAAAATGGCTAACCATAGCGCTACATACCCTGCTGTGCAAATCGGATGAGATGGGGTGTGGTGACGTTTTATTTTGTGAATTTATGTTTTGGTGGGTTTTTATATTGTGATGCCGATGAGTTTGTCGTCCCGGTCAGCGCAGCGCCGCCGGGGAATATACTGGAAGGCGGCGTAAACGCTACGCAGGAAGAGAATTAGCGATTCCCCGCCCAGACCACCATCACTTTGTCGCCGTTGTGCTCGCGCACGAAGCCGTATCCTTGTGGCAGGCTAAGCGTTGTCTGCTTACCCGCCCCCAGTGCCGGGTGACGCGCGCGGAATTGCCCCAGCGTTTGCCAGTGTTGCAGGGTTGGCGCCGCCTTGCCGTTGATGTCCTGCCAGTTCATGTCCGAACGTGTCCCCTGTAGCGGGTCGGAGCCGGTCGGCCCGAAAGGCCGGCTGGTTTCATCGCCATAAAAAATCTGTACTGCCCCTGGCGCCAGCATCAGCAACTCTGCCGCTTCCTGATCGCCGTCGCGGAACAGACGCGTGTCATGGGAAGAGAGATAACTCAGCGCATTAAAGCCCTGCAGCTTTTCTGCCATCTGCTGCCAGACGAGATCCATATTCGCCAGGCATTTCACCGCACCCGCGGCCTGTTCCTGGTAATCAAAATTGATCATCGCGTCGAAGCCATGGTTGTAATAATCGCTGCGCATGACACCGTGCCCCCAGGATTCTCCGGTCATCCAGAACGGCGCGTCGTCGAGTTTTTTCTGCGGGTTCGCTTTTTTCCATTCGGCCAGCGCGTCGGTGGCCTGGGTTTTCAACTGCTGCCAGGCCGCGAGTTCGACATGCTTGGCGGTATCGACCCTGAAACCGTCAATGCCGTAATCACGCACCCACTGACTTAGCCAGTGGGTCAGGTAATCTCGCGGCGTGTAGCCAGGGATCTCTCGTGCGGCGGTATCGGGTTTATGACGATAAAAGTTCGGTAATCCTGACGGCGTGGTGGATTCGGTTTTCAGATCCGGCAGAAAGGCCAGCGACATGGTCAGGTCATCGAAGCCGGGGTTGTCGTAGTCGCCAATATCGGTGCGGATCCACTTTTTGCCCCACCAGTTCTCCCAGGCCGCTTTGTCGCTGAAATTGATAAAGTCGTTAAAGCTATGCCAGCTTTGCCCCGGGCCTGGCCGCCAGTCTGTCCAGCGCTCGCCGAGCACTTTTTTGCGCTCTTCACCCTGAACATAGAGCGCGCCGAACTGAAATTCCTGCATATCTGCCAGCGTCGCGTAGCCGGTGTGGTTCATCACCACGTCAAAAAGGATACGGATACCGCGCTTATGGGCTTCATCGACCAGAGTACGTAAATCCGCTTCGCTGCCCATGTTGGCGTCCAGACGGGTCCAGTCCTGCGTGTAGTAGCCATGGTAGGCGTAATGCGGAAAATCGCCTTTTGTTCCACCGCCTACCCAGCCGTGGATTTGCTCAAGCGGTGAGCTGATCCACAGGGCATTGACGCCAAGCTGCTGCAGGTAGTCGAGTTTGCTGGTAAGCCCCTTCAGATCCCCACCGTGAAAGGTGCCAATCTCCTGCATCCCGTCTTTGTGGCGTCCGTAGCTGTTGTCATTCGACGGATCGCCGTTGACGAAGCGGTCAGTCAGCACGAAATAGACCGTCGCGTTTTGCCAGCTAAAGGGGGCAGGGGCGGTGGTTTCAGCGCGTTCGAGCAGCAGCAGGCCGCCGCTACCGTTAGCCGGTTGCAGCGTTATCTTTCCGTTTTGCACCATCGCTGTTTTCTGGCTGTAGAAATCGCGCACCATGCTCCCTTCCGGGAATGTCTTGCTGACGTCCAGCGTCAGGGCTTTACCGTCCCAGGTGGGGCACTGGCGCACGACATTAACGGCCTGGGTGACGGCTTCGCTTTTTACCGACAGCATTAGCGTTGGCGTGCCGGAGCGGGTATCGAGTTGAATCTGATAATTCCCTTCACGAAAAACGCGCCACTGGGGGGCATCGCCTGTGCAGGGTTTAAGGGAGAGCATCTGGTTGAGTTTGATGTCGGCGGCAGGCTGCCAGCATTGCTGATCAAGATGCAGCGTCAGCGGGTATGACCCTTTCTGTAATGTGCTGTTGCTACGCCAGACTCCGGTACCATCATCGGAAAAGGCAGAGAGACCGGGAGCCGACCAGTTAGCGCTGGCGAAGGCCGGTATAAGCAGGAGAAAAAGGGCACTGTATTTCATCTGATCCTTCCCGAGGCATCCGTTTTTACCATTGTGTCATTAGCCCGGCGCGGGCAACTCATCCCGTGAGCGCAATCGCCAGGGTGGAGAGCGCCGGGTGAGTGATCGTGCGCAAATTTTGCGCAGAATTTGCGATAACCGCCACAAATCTATGCTGTTGTTTTCGTGACGTAGCAGGTTTGAGATGACAGGCTTTCGGAATTGGATTATTTCTGTACGTGCCCTGAAGCGCTATTTTTGATATGATTTGAGATTCAGCTCTCAAAATTGTGTAAAAAATAAGGTGTTGGAATGTTTATATCCGACCAGGAGACTTAATGATATCGACTCCCTTGCGACGACTAGGGGCCACGATACTCATGTTACTCACCATCGCATTTTCAGGTGAGGTGCTTGCGCAGACGCACAGCAAAACAGCGAGTCACAAAGCCCCAATCTCAAAGACGACCGGTACAAAACAGGCAAGCAGTAAACAAGAGTATTCTCGCAATAGTGTAAATAGCAGTTCACTTCCTGACTTGCGAAAATACCCTTCCGGAGCACCAAGAAAGAAAGCGTTTCTCCGGACGGTCATGCCTTATATTACCAGTCAAAATGCAGCGATTACCGCTGACCGTAACTGGCTGATGTCACGTCAATATAGCCAACAATGGTCGACGGCGGACCGTACACGCTTGAAGGATATCGCCAAACGCTACAAGGTGAGCTGGTCTGGCAATACCCGCCGTATTCCGTGGAATGCGTTGATGGAACGCGTGGATATCATCCCGGACAGCATGGTCGCGACCATGGCGGCGGCGGAAAGCGGCTGGGGTACTTCAAAACTGGCGCGTACCAACAACAACCTGTTCGGCATGAAATGCGGGAAAGGCAGTTGTAAAAACGGTCCAGGCAAAGTGAAAGGTTATTCGCACTTTGAATCGGTGAAAGAGTCCGTGGATGCTTATGTGGTGAATCTGAACACTCACCCGGCTTATGCTTCTTTCCGTAAGTCCCGTGCGCAGTTGCGTAAAGCGGACCAGGAAGTGACAGCCAGCAACATGATTCATAAGCTGAAGGGCTACTCAACGAAGGGCGCGAGTTATAACAATTATCTGTTTGCCATGTATCAGGACAACCAGCAGCTCATCGCCTCGCACATGTAATAGTTACATGTCATCGCATAACGCCTTCCACCCGGAAGGCGTTTTTCTTTTCTGAATACTCTGTTCCTGAATGCCGCGTTAAATCAGTGTCTCACCGTAGCGTTCACGGTAATCCTTCGGCGTGCTGTCGTACTCTTTGCGAAATACCGAATAGAAATATTGCAGTGACGGATAGCCACACATCTGCGAAATTTCGTTGATGGAAAGGGAGGTGGAAACCAGCAGGCTGCGTGCTTTTTCCAGTTTTTCCGCATGGATCACCGCATGGATGGTTTCGCCCACTTCCTCTTTAAAGCGCTTTTCCAGATTCGAACGTGAAATCCCGACGGCATCCAGCACTTGCTCTACTTTGATGCCCTTACAGGCGTGATTACGGATGTAATGCATCGCCTGAATGACCGCCGGGTCATTCAGGGAGCGGTAATCCGTTGAGCGTCGCGCCACCACACGTACCGGTGGAACCAGCAGACGCTGCAGTGGCATCGGCTCGTTGTCCAGCAGGCGATGCAGCAGTTTCGCTGCCTGATAGCCCATCTGCCGGGTTCCCTGCGCAACCGACGAGAGCGCCACGCGTGACAGGTAGCGAGTCAGCTCTTCGTTGTCGATGCCAATCACGCAGAGTTTCTCCGGCACCGGAATATGCAGATGGTCGCACACCTGGAGCACGTGACGGGCGCGGGCATCGGTAACGGCAATAATGCCCGTCTGCGGTGGCAGCGTTTGTAGCCAGTCCGCCAGCCGATTTTGGGCGTGCTGCCAGTTCTCAGGCGCGGTAGTCAGCCCCTGATAGACCACCCCGCGGTATTTCTCCTGTGCGACCAACTGACAAAACGCATGCTCTCGCTCAACGGCCCAACGTTTACCGCTGGAGGTGGGCAGACCATAGAACGCAAAACGGTGCACCCCTTTCTCTTTGAGATGCAAAAAGGCCTGCTCGACCAGGGCAAAGTTATCGGTGGCGATGTAGTGCACCGGCGGGTAGTTTTCCGGTGCGTGATAGGAGCCGCCGACGCCGACAATCGGCACGTCGACATCGGCCAGCAGGCGCTCAATTTCAGGATCGTCATAGTCGGCAATGACGCCATCGCCGAGCCACTCTTTGATGTTTTCGATGCGGGTACGGAAATCTTCCTCGATGAAGATATCCCACTCAGATTGTGACGCCTGCAAATATTCACCAACCCCTTCAACCACCTGGCGGTCATAGGCTTTGTTGGCATTGAATAACAACGTAATGCGGTGGCGTTTCTCGAACATATCGGTTCCGTCGCTGGTTAATCATTAATTCTGATTATCATATTCGGCACACTGCCGGAGAAAAATCTTCCGGCAGTGTGATCGCTCCTGGTTTCACGCCCGACGTTTGGTGGCGGAGTCCATCCATACCGCCAACAGCAAAATGGCTCCTTTCACGATGTACTGCCAGAACGTGGGCACATCCATCATGCTCATGCCGTTATCCAGTGACGCCATGATAAATGCCCCCATCACCGCGCCCGCCACGCTACCAATCCCGCCCGCGAGGCTGGTGCCGCCGATAACGCAGGCGGCGATAGCGTCCAGTTCAGCAATGTTGCCCGCCGAGGGTGAACCCGCCCCCAGACGTGAGCTGAGAATCAGCCCGGCAATCGCTACCATCAAGCCGTTGATGGCGAACACCGCCAGCTTGGTGCGTTCCACGTTGATCCCGGACAGGCGTGCGGCCTCCAGGTTACCACCGATAGCGTAGATACGACGACCAAACGCGGTACGCGTAGCCATAAACATCCCCGCCAGCAGCAGGAAGACGAGCAGCAATACCGGCGTCGGAACACCGCGATAATCATTGAGCAGCCAAATGGCACCGAGCACCAGCACGGCGATGAGCGACTGGCGACCCACGACAGAGGTGGATGCGGTGGTGGTCAGCCCCATCGCCTGGCGGCGAAGTCGTCCACGCCACTGCCACAGAATGAAGGCGACAAGCCCCAGCGCACCCACGCCGAAACCGACACCATCAGGCAGATAACTTTGCCCGATTTGCGACATGGCAGCGCTGGTGGGTGAGACGGTTGTGCCATTGGTGATGCCAATCAGCACGCCGCGAAACGCCAGCATCCCCGCAAGGGTGACGATAAACGACGGCACCTTACGGTAGGCGACCCACCAGCCGTTCCAGGCACCCAACAGTAAACCCAGTACCAGCGTGACCATAATGGTCAGCGGTAAAGGCCAGCCCAGCCAGACGTCGAAAATCGCCGCCGCGCCGCCCAGCAGACCCATCATCGAGCCCACGGAGAGGTCGATTTCCGCCGAGATAATGACGAACACCATGCCAACGGCCAGGATGCCAGTAATGGCCGTCTGGCGCAGCAGGTTTGAGACGTTACGCGCGCTCAGGTAAGCGCCGTCGGTCATCCAGGTAAAGAACAGCATGATCACAGCGATGGCCGCAATCATGACAAAGACCTGGAAATTCAGAGACTTCAATCCTTTGAAGGCACCCGGTACCGGGGCGGATAGTTTCATTTCAGACGGGTTGCTTTTCGACATGATGTTCGCTCCTCAGCGCCGCTTCCATGACCTGCTCCTGGGTCAGTTGATGATTAATTAGGTCGGCTTTTAGCTTGCCTTCATGCATCACCAGTACCCGATCGCTGAGCCCCAGCACTTCGGGCAATTCGGAAGAGATGACAATAACGGCAATCCCCTGCTGTACCAGTTGATTGATTAATTTATAAATTTCGTATTTCGCGCCGATATCAATCCCGCGCGTCGGTTCGTCGAGGATCAGAATGCGCGGGTTGAGCAGCAGGCAGCGGGCAAGAATGGCTTTTTGCTGATTCCCACCGCTCAGGCGACCAATCGCCAGGTCGGGGGAGGAGGTTTTCACTTTTAGACGTTGCAGTGACTGCAAAATGCAATGCTGCTCTGCTGCATCGTCCAGACTACTCAGCGTGCCGGAAAACTGGTCCAGCGCCGCGAGGGTGATGTTTTTACCGACGGCCATCACGGGGACGATGCCATCTTTTTTGCGGTCTTCTGGCACCATCGCGATACCACTGGCAATCGCCTGCTGGCAGTTATGGATGTGCACCTGTTTGCCATCAAGGAAAATATTGCCTTCCCAACGTCCCGGCCAGACGCCAAACAGGCACTGTACCGCTTCGGTTCGCCCGGCGCCCACCAGCCCGGCAATACCCAAAATTTCGCCACGTTTAAGGGAGAAAGAGACGTCATTGACTCGCTTGATGTGTTTATTGACCGGATGCCAGGCGGTTAAATGCTCAACACGTAAGATCTCATCGCCGGTGGTGTGCGGTTCGTTGGGGTAGAGGGCGGTGAGTTCGCGGCCCACCATCATGGTGATGATGTCGTCTTCGCTCATCCCGGTGGCATCGCGTGTGCCGATATGCTGACCATCGCGGATCACGCAGATGATGTCAGAAATCGCCTTCACCTCGTTGAGTTTGTGCGAGATATAAATACAGGCGATACCGTGGTTTTGCAGATCGCGAATGATATCCAGTAAGACGGCTGTTTCCTGCTCGGTGAGTGAGGCGGTCGGTTCATCGAGAATAAGCAGACGGACCTGTTTATTCAGCGCTTTGGCGATTTCTACCAGTTGCTGTTGCCCAAGCCCGAGATCGCCGACACGGGTATTGGGGGAAATCGTCAGACTGACCTGGGCGAGCAGCTTTTCGCAGCGCAGCGTCATGGTGTCGTAGTCCATCACGCCGTGATGGGTGATTTCGGTGCCAAGAAAGATGTTTTCCAGCACCGTCAGGTGTTTAACCAGCGCCAGTTCCTGATGGATTATCGCAATGCCTTTACGCTCGGTATCACGGATATGCCCGGCCTGTAGGGTTTCGCCAGCAAAAACAATTTCGCCGTCATAGCTGCCCCAGGGATAGATGCCGCACAGTACTTTCATCAGCGTGGATTTGCCGGAGCCGTTTTCACCGCAAAGGGATAACACCTCGCCTGCATTGAGCCGCAGACTCACGTTATCAACGGCCTTGACCGCGCCAAAGGCCTTGGTGATGTTCTTCATTTCAAGTAAATAAGGCATAACTGCTCCACGTAATTCGAGGTATTCACAGTGCCTGAAGACATGTTCCGGCGTGCCTCCTGTCGGGAGACACGCCGCGAGGCTTAGAGCTGATCTTTCTGATGGAACCCGTCTTTGATAACCGTGGCGTCGATGTTGTCTTTGGTGACTTCAATCGGCGTCAGCAGACGGGCGGGGACGTCTTTCAGACCGTTATTGAGGGTGGAGTCCGCTTTTGGCTGTTTGCCATTACCGAGCTCAACGGCGATTTCTGCGGCCGTGTTAGCCAGTTGGGTGATGGGCTTATAGACCGTCATGGTCTGGCTGCCGTTGATCAGGCGTTTAATCCCGGCGAGGTCGGCATCCTGGCCTGAAATGACGACTTTGCCTGCCAGGCCTTGAGCGCTCAGCGCCTGAATTGCGCCGCCTGCGGTCGCATCGTTAGACGCCACGACCGCGTCGATTTTGTTGTTGTTCGCCGTGAGGGCGTTTTCCATGATTTTCAGCGCATTTTCAGGCAGCCAGCCGTCGACCCACTGATCGCCGACAATTTTAATCTTGCCGCTATCAATGTACGGTTTTAATACTTTCATTTGGCCTGCGCGGAACAACTTAGCGTTATTATCAACGGGCGAACCGCCCATCAAAAAGTAATTGCCCTGAGGCACTTTGCTGACCAGGCTTTGCGCCTGCAATTCACCAACCTTTTCATTATCGAAGGAAATATAAAAATCAATGTCGGCATTATTGATCATACGGTCATAAGCCAACACTTTAATCCCTTCTTGTTTGGCCTCTTTTACAACATTACTTAATACCTGACCGTTGTAGGGAATAATAACCAGAACATCAACGCCGCGGTTGATCATATTTTCGATTTGCGACATCTGGGTTTCTTCATTACCGTTAGCCGACTGGACAAAAACCGTAGCACCCAGCGATTCGGCTTTTTTCACGAAAATATCACGGTCTTTCTGCCAACGTTCGAGGCGTAAGTCATCAATCGCCATACCGATTTTTACTTCTTTTGCGTGACCCGCCATGCTGGCGAGCAGCAAAGAAGCACACAAAGTAAGGCAAAGGTTCTTTATCTTCATAATAGTAATACCTTTTTGTAGGGTGACGAAGCGAGATAAAAGAAACATGCACTGCGATGAACGTTGCAAATTTTTAACGCGTAAACGGTGGCTGGCAATTCCTGGTTTTTATCCCGGCGTTATGTTTTTTGGTTTATTTGTGGAAGTTTGACGGTGATCTGATTTTAAAATAAGCGGAAACGGTTTTGCAGGCGGCAACAATTAAGCAAACGGCCTGGTTATGGCTTATTTTGCGAGGTGGCGCACATTTGCGTATTCTCTTAATGTCAGTGTGAAATAACGTAATTGAGCAAGGCGAGGAGAGAATCCAGTATTACCTGGAAAATGAATCTTTGCCGACACCTGATTATGGAGCTCATTATGCATGCTTATTTCGACCAGCTCGAACGTGTTCGTTATGAAGGCCCGAAAACAACCAACCCTTTAGCGTTTCGTCATTACAACCCGGACGAGTTAGTGCTGGGTAAGCGAATGGAAGATCACCTGCGCTTTGCCGCCTGCTACTGGCATACCTTCTGCTGGAACGGTGCGGATATGTTTGGTGTGGGATCATTCGACAGACCGTGGCAACAGCCGGGCGACGCGCTGGCGCTGGCGGAGCGCAAAGCGGATGTAGCGTTTGAGTTCTTCCACAAACTGAATGTGCCTTACTACTGCTTCCACGATGTCGATGTCTCGCCGGAAGGGGCTTCGCTGAAAGAGTACCTGAATAACTTTGCCCACATGGTGGATGTGCTGGCGCAAAAACAGCAGCAGAGCGGCGTGAAACTGCTCTGGGGTACCGCTAACTGCTTTACTAACCCGCGCTATGGCGCAGGGGCTGCCACTAACCCGGATCCCGAAGTATTTAGCTGGGCTGCGACCCAGGTCGTCACCGCGATGAACGCAACTCATCAGTTGGGCGGCGAAAACTACGTGCTGTGGGGCGGTCGTGAAGGCTATGAAACCTTGCTCAATACCGATCTGCGTCAGGAGCGTGAGCAGATTGGCCGCTTCATGCAGATGGTTGTCGAACACAAACATAAAATCGGCTTCCGTGGCACGCTGCTGATTGAGCCAAAACCGCAGGAACCGACCAAACATCAATATGATTATGATGTGGCAACGGTGTACGGCTTCCTCAAACAGTTCGGTCTGGAAAAAGAGATTAAAGTGAACATCGAGGCGAACCACGCCACGCTGGCCGGCCACTCTTTCCACCATGAAATTGCCTCTGCCATCGCGCTGGGTATCTTCGGTTCGGTCGATGCTAACCGCGGCGACGCGCAACTGGGTTGGGATACTGACCAGTTCCCGAACAGCGTGGAAGAGAACGCGCTGGTGATGTATGAAATCATCAAAGCGGGCGGCTTTACCACTGGCGGCCTGAACTTTGACGCCAAAGTGCGTCGTCAGAGCACCGACAAATACGATCTGTTCTATGGCCACATTGGCGCAATGGACACCATGGCGCTGGCGCTGAAAGTGGCCGCGCGGATGAGTGAAGACGGTGAGCTGGATAAACGCGTCGCGAAACGCTATGCCGGCTGGAATGGTGAACTTGGCCAGCAAATTCTGCAGGGCCAGCTAACGCTTGCTGAACTGGCGAAGTACGCTGAACAGCAAAACCTGGCGCCGCGCCATCAGAGCGGGCATCAGGAACTGTTGGAAAATCTGGTAAACCATTACCTGTTCGACAAGTAACCGGCGCTGGCCTGCATTCGGGCCTGCACACCGACCAGGCCCGGAACGCGTTGCGTTACCGGGCAGGTTTTTTTAAGGAGCCATCTATGTATATCGGGGTTGATCTTGGCACATCAGGGGTAAAAGCAATTTTGCTCAGTGAGCAGGGCACCGTACTGGCCTCACAAACGGAAAAGTTAACGGTGTCGCGCCCGCGCCCTTTGTGGTCGGAGCAGGACCCGTTGCACTGGTGGCAGGCCACGGACCGGGCGATTCGCGCCCTCGGCGAACAGCATTCATTACAGCAGGTGAAGGCCATTGGCCTGGCCGGGCAGATGCACGGCGCCACGCTGCTTGATAACGAAAATCAGGTACTTCGTCCGGCTATTTTGTGGAATGACGGGCGCTGCGCCGAAGAGTGTGCGCTGCTGGAAGCGCAGGTAAAAAACGCACGGGCGATAACCGGCAACCTGATGATGCCGGGGTTCACCGCGCCAAAATTACTATGGGTGAAGCGCCACGAACCTGACGTGTTTGCCCGCGTGGCGAAAGTCCTGCTGCCGAAAGATTATCTGCGCTGGCAAATGACCGGACAGTACGCCAGCGATATGTCGGACTCCGCAGGAACGATGTGGCTGGATGTGGCAAAGCGCGACTGGAGCGACGAGATGCTCGCCGCCTGCGCGCTGACCCGCGACCATATGCCAGCCTTGTTCGAAGGCAGCGACATCACAGGCACCTTGCTGCCGGAGGTGGCAGCGCGCTGGGGCATGGCACAGGTTGCCGTCGTCGCAGGTGGCGGCGATAACGCGGCGGGTGCCGTCGGCGTTGGCATGGCGGACGCCGGGCAGGCGATGCTCTCCCTGGGAACGTCCGGCGTCTATTTTGCGGTCAGCGAAGGTTTCCTCAGTAATCCCGAAAGCGCGGTGCACAGTTTCTGCCATGCGCTACCGGGACGCTGGCATCTGATGTCGGTCATGCTGAGCGCCGCTTCCTGCCTGGACTGGGCCGCGAAGCTGACCCGGCTGGATTCTGTACAGGCGCTAATTGCCGCAGCGGAACAGGCGGATGACAGCGCGGGCGATCTCTGGTTCTTACCCTATCTTTCCGGCGAGCGTACGCCGCATAACAACCCGGAAGCCAAAGGCGTGTTCTTTGGCCTGACCCATCAGCACGGGCCGAATGAGCTGGCGAAATCGGTGCTCGAAGGGGTGGGCTATGCGCTGGCAGACGGGATGGATGTGGTGCACGCCTGCGGCGTGAAGCCGCAAAGCATCACGCTTATCGGCGGTGGGGCGCGTAGCAGCTACTGGCGACAGATGCTGGCGGACATCAGCGGCCAGCAGCTTGATTACCGCACGGGGGGCGATGTCGGCCCGGCTTTAGGCGCGGCACGTCTGGCGCAAATTGCCGCCAACCCGGATGTCCCGGTGACCCGCCTGTTGCCACAACTGCCGATTGAACAGCAGCACCAGCCGGATGCCGCACGTCATGCGTTGTATCAACCGCGCCGCGAAACCTTCCGTCGTATTTATCAGCAGCTTTTACCGCTGATGTCGTAACGTCTGTGTCCTCCCCGTTTGCGCGGGGAGGATGTTCGTCTGTAATCCACCTGATGATGTCCTTTTTTGGTCTTAGCACCTTGCCCGTTCCTTGCCAGAATAGCCCTACACCCACTGCGTAAGGAGTCCCAAAATGTCACGTACCGCCCTTATCAATATTGATACTCAGAACTCTTTCCTGCATCGCGATAGCTGGCAGGAGGACAATTTTCCCGCTTTTCGCGACGCCATGTTGAACCTGATTGTCGGCTGTATTGCGCGGGATGTGCCGGTGGTAGACATTTTTCATGTCGCTGACGGCGGGCCGTTCGCGCTGGAAAGTGGTTATGTCGCGCCAATGGCCTTTTTGCAACATCAGCCTGCGGTGACTTTCTACAAGCATGTGCACAATGCCTTTACCGATACCGGGCTGGATCACTGGCTGCGTAAACAGGATATTAATCATGTCATTATTTGCGGGATGCGCACCGAACAGTGCTGCGAAACGACGGCCCGCGTGGCGTCAGATCTTGGCTACAGAGTGACCTTTGTCAGTGAAGCGACGTTAACCTTTCCGATGACGCATAAAGGGATTACGCTGGACTGCGACGCGCTGCGTCATCGTACAGAAACGGTGCTCGAAGGCCGTTTCGCCACCGTGAAAACTGTCAGTGAAACTCTGGGATCCCTATGACCACCGATGTCTGGTTCGTGATGTTGCCGGGCGTGCTGGCGCTGGATATGACCGGCCCGGCAGAAACCTTCTCCCTGGCGGGAGAGGCCTTTCGCTTGCATTACATTGGACCGGACGCAGAGGTGCCGACCTCTATCGGCCTGACGATGGGCAATATTGCGCCGCTGCCGGACAGCCTGCCGGAAGGTAGCCTGCTGGTATTGCCCGGCGTTCATCAGTCCGCACGCTATTTTGCCACGCCCCAGGCTGATACCGTCCGCCACTGGCTGATGCGTATGCAACCGCTGATCCACAGCCAGAAGGTGCTGCTGATGTGTGTCTGTTCCGGCTCGCTATTAGCGGCAAAAGCAGGGCTGATGACGGGGATTCAGTGCACCACGCACCACGATGTGATTGCTCGTCTGAGGGCGGCGGCACCCGCCGCGCTGGTCAAAGAGAACCGGATTTTTATTGAAGACAGAGGGATCTGGACCAGTGCGGGGATCACCTCCGGTATTGACCTGACGCTGCACATTATTCACCGACTGTGCGGGCCGGAAACGGCGCTGGCGGTGGCTCGCGAGATGGTGGTCTGGTTCCGTCGTTCCGGCGATGACCCACAGCTCTCACCGTGGCTGCGCTATCGCAATCATCTCCACCCGGCGGTTCACCGCGCGCAGGATGTGCTTACCGCCGAGCCGCAAAAACCCTGGCAACTGGCGGATATTGCTGAGCAGGCGCACGTGAGTCCACGGCATTTAACACGTCTGTTTCAGCAACATCTGGGCATCAGCGTGCGTGATTATCTGGAACAACTACGTCTGGCGGTGGCCGAACAGTGGCTATTGCAGGGGCGGGGTACGGAGCAGGCTGCGATGGCCGCCGGGTTTTCTTCACCCCGCCAGTTGCACCGCGCGCGTCAGCGCGCCGCCGGGTAACGTCACTATTGGTGTTTTCTGAAAAACTGCTCTCCCTCTCCCGCTTCGCCCCCGTGCCTTTACTATGGGTTACCAAAAACGGAGGGTGTTATTTATGGAAAAAAACGCAGTACATGTTTCTCCCGCGTTCAATATCGTGTCGTGGGTTGCCCTGATGGGGGGCGTCGCATCTTATCTGGTAGGTCTGTGGAATGCCGAGATGCAACTGAATGAGCGGGGTTATTATTTTGCGGTGCTGCTTCTTGGACTTTTTGCCGCAGCGTCCTATCAAAAAACGGTCAGAGACCGCTACGAAGGTATTCCCACCACGCAGATGTATTACTTTATGTGCCTGATAACGTTTATTCTTTCTATCGGCTTGCTGCTTGTCGGATTGTGGAATGCGACACTGCTGCTCAGTGAGAAAGGGTTTTACGGACTGGCCTTCTTTCTTAGTCTGTTTGGCATTGTCGCCGTGCAAAAAAATGTCCGTGATGGCTGGGATCAAACCGAGCCGGAAGTCGTACCCGCTGAGGCGGAGGAATAAGTTCAATCGCCCGGCGTTGCTGGCCGGGCTGCTCGTTTAGCTCACATAGCGCCGCGTATCAATACGCTGCAACAGCATCGACAAGCCCAGGCTGATGAGCAGCGTTGCGGTAAAAATCCACAGGATATCGAGCACGGGCCAGACCTGAATTTCAGCGCCACGGGTGCGTAGCGCATGAATGATAAGGGCATGAAAACCATAGATTCCCAGCGAGTGGCGGGAGATGATCGCCAGCCCCGGCAGCGCCCGCGCGCTAAGGGTGTTTTTGACGAGGGTGAACAGCGACATGGCGCAGATAAACACCAGCGGGCCACAATAGACATACCAGGTGTCGGCGAAATTACCCCGCCATTTCAGTTCATGCAGGGTGCCGCGAGAAATAGCGAATGCGGCGACGACAAAAACAGTCGCGCTCAGCAGCGTGAGTGACTTTTTCTGCGTATCCTTCATCCCTAACGCACGGCCCAGCATGCCGTACAACACGTAATAGAACGTGTCGCCATTGATATACAGATTGATGGGCAGCCATTCGAAATGGCCTATTTTTTGCGCCACCGTATTGGGATTGGCGACAATGCCAATGACGACCATCAGCGCCAGCAGCATCTTCCCGCTCACCTGTTTTACCTGAATAAGCGGCGAGACGAGATAGATAACGATAATCGCAAAGAAAAACCACAGATGATAAAACACCGGTTTTTGTAGCAGGTTTCGTAGTGATAACTCACTGTTAATTGAGGTAAATAAGACGATGTAGAGAAAGGCGATCGTGCTGTAGAACAGCAGGCATAAACCGATACGCAAAAAATGGCGCGGCTGGGCGCTGCGTTCGCCAAAAAAGAGATAACCTGAGATCATAAAAAAGAGCGGCACGCTGACGCGAGAAGCAGAATTGAGGAGATTGGCGACACCCCAGTCGAGAGTGCTCACGCTGGCCGCGTTAGTCACGTACCAGGCGGTGGTATGGATCATCACGACCATCAAACAGGCGATCCCTCGCAGATTATCAATCCAGTAAATTTTCGACGACATCTGTTCCTCAATTTTCCCGTTAAATACCCTCTGACTTACGATTTAACGCACTTTCTTTCTGGATAATTCTGAGTTTTCCTGCCCATACTTGTGATGTTACGGCAGTTTTGCAAAATTCACTGCTTAGCACTCCTGACTTCTAAAAATAACAGCAGCTTAGCCTGACGGTAAAAAAATGATGATCAAAAATATGGCGTCAGCCCTGTTAGTCTTGCTGGTGGCAGGATGCAGCGCGCCACCAGAAACGCCTGCGCAACGCGCGCAAAAAGCGAAAGTGAGCCCGGCGCACTCCCTCGAAATGGAACAGCTCTGCAAGCAATCTGCGGCGCATCGCTATAATACCGACTCGCAAGCCATCGCGGTTACCAGCTTCGAACAGTTTCAGAGTAGCTATGAAATGCGTGGTGTTACCCCCCGGAAGGAGGGTTTTGTCTGCTCTTTTGACCCGGAAGGCCAGTTTTTGCATCTCTCGATGCGCTAGTTCTTCAATTTTCCATAAACAGACCCGTTTCGTACTGTATATCTTCCGGTCAGCGGGTATACTGGCCCCTTCCTTTAAATCCACACGTATCCAGCACGAAATCATATGCAAAAGTTTGATACCAGGACCTTCCAGGGCCTGATCCTGACCTTACAGGATTACTGGGCTCGTCAGGGCTGCACCATTGTTCAACCTCTGGACATGGAAGTCGGCGCGGGCACATCTCACCCAATGACCTGCCTGCGTGCATTGGGGCCAGAACCGATGGCGACTGCCTACGTGCAGCCTTCCCGTCGTCCAACCGATGGCCGCTATGGCGAAAACCCGAACCGTTTACAGCACTACTATCAGTTCCAGGTCGTGATTAAACCGTCTCCGGACAATATCCAGGAGCTGTACCTCGGGTCTCTGAAAGAGCTGGGTATGGATCCGACCATCCACGACATCCGTTTCGTGGAAGACAACTGGGAAAACCCGACGCTGGGTGCCTGGGGTCTGGGTTGGGAAGTGTGGCTGAACGGTATGGAAGTGACCCAGTTCACTTACTTCCAGCAGGTCGGCGGTCTGGAATGTAAGCCGGTTACCGGTGAGATTACGTACGGCTTAGAACGTCTGGCGATGTACATTCAGGGCGTAGACAGTGTTTACGACCTGGTCTGGAGCGATGGCCCGCTGGGTAAAACCACCTACGGCGACGTGTTCCATCAGAACGAAGTGGAACAGTCCACCTACAACTTCGAATACGCCGACGTCGACTTCCTGTTCTCCTGCTTCGAGCAGTACGAGAAAGAAGCCCAGCAGCTTCTGGCGCTGGAAAATCCGCTGCCGCTGCCCGCGTACGAACGTATTCTGAAAGCCGCTCACAGCTTCAACCTGCTGGATGCGCGTAAAGCCATCTCCGTCACCGAGCGTCAGCGCTACATTCTGCGCATTCGCACGCTGACCAAAGCGGTAGCAGAAGCCTATTACGCTTCCCGTGAAGCCCTTGGCTTCCCGATGTGCAACAAGAATAAATAAGAGGCGGCCATGTCTGAGAAAACTTTCCTGGTGGAAATTGGCACCGAAGAGCTGCCACCAAAAGCCCTGCGCAGCCTGGCTGAATCTTTTGCTGCGAACGTGACCGCTGAGCTGGATAACGCTGGCCTGGCGCACGGTAAAATCGAATGGTTTGCCGCACCGCGCCGTCTGGCGCTGAAAGTCGCGAATCTGGCGGCTTCTCAACCTGACCGTGAAGTTGAGAAACGCGGCCCGGCGATTGCTCAGGCGTTTGACGCCAGCGGTCAACCGAGCAAAGCGGCTGAAGGCTGGGCGCGCGGCTGCGGTATCACCGTTGACCAGGCCGAACGTCTGACCACCGACAAAGGTGAATGGCTGCTGTATCGTGCGCACGTGAAAGGCGAGAGCACCGAGGCGCTGCTGCCGAATATGATCGCCACCTCGCTGGCGAAGCTGCCAATTCCGAAACTGATGCGCTGGGGCGCGTCTGACGTCCACTTCGTGCGTCCGGTTCATACCGTGACCCTGCTGCTGGGCGACGACGTCATCCCGGCAACGATTCTGGGCGTCCAGTCCGATCGCGTGATTCGCGGTCACCGCTTTATGGGCGAGCCGGAGTTCACCATCGACAATGCCGACCAGTATCCTGAAATCCTGCTGGAGCGCGGCAAAGTTGTGGCTGATTACGAAGCGCGTAAAGCCAAAATTAAAGCAGACGCAGAAGAAGCGGCGCGTAAGATTGGCGGCAACGCTGACCTGAGCGACAGCCTGCTCGAAGAAGTGACCTCGCTGGTGGAATGGCCGGTGGTGCTGACGGCGAAATTCGAAGAGAAATTCCTCGCGGTGCCTGCCGAAGCGCTGGTGTACACCATGAAGGGTGACCAGAAGTACTTCCCGGTTTATGACAATGCAGGCAAGCTGCTGCCGAACTTTATCTTTGTGGCCAACATTGAGTCCAAAGATCCGGTACAAATCATCTCCGGTAACGAGAAGGTGGTTCGTCCGCGTCTGGCGGATGCCGAGTTCTTCTTCAATACCGACCGTAAAAAACGTCTGGAAGACCATCTGCCGCGCCTGCAAACCGTGCTGTTCCAGCAACAACTGGGTACGCTGCGCGACAAGACCGATCGTATTCAGGCGCTGGCGGGCTGGATTGCTGAGCAGATTGGCGCTGATGTGAATCACGCGACCCGCGCGGGCCTGCTGTCTAAGTGCGACCTGATGACCAATATGGTCTTTGAGTTCACCGACACCCAGGGTGTGATGGGCATGCACTACGCGCGCCATGACGGCGAAGCGGAAGATGTTGCGGTTGCGCTGAATGAGCAGTATCAGCCGCGCTTTGCGGGCGATGACCTGCCGTCTAACCCGATTGCCTGTGCGCTGGCGATTGCCGATAAGATGGACACCCTGGCGGGTATCTTTGGTATCGGTCAGCACCCGAAAGGGGACAAGGACCCGTTTGCGCTGCGTCGTGCCGCGCTGGGCGTGCTGCGTATCATCGTTGAGAAGAACCTCAACCTGGATCTGCAAACGCTGACCGAAGAAGCGGTGCGTCTGTATGGCGACAAGCTGACGAATGCCAAAGTGGTCGACGACGTTATCGACTTTATGCTGGGCCGTTTCCGCGCCTGGTATCAGGACGAAGGCTATACCGTCGACACCATCCAGGCGGTACTGGCGCGTCGTCCGACCCGTCCGGCGGATTTCGATGCGCGCATGAAAGCGGTATCTCACTTCCGCACGCTGGAAGAGGCCTCTGCGCTGGCTGCGGCCAACAAGCGTGTCTCTAATATTCTGGCGAAATCAGACGAGACGCTGAACGACATCGTGCATGCTTCCGTGCTGAAAGAAGCGGCAGAGATCAAACTGGCGGGCAATCTGGTCGTTCTGCGCGACAAGCTGCAGCCGTACTTTGCCGCAGGCCGTTACCAGGAAGCGCTGGTCGAACTGGCATCCCTGCGTGAGCCGGTTGATGAGTTCTTCGAAAACGTGATGGTGAATGCGGAAGATAAAGACGTTCGTCTGAACCGTCTGACGCTGCTGTCCAAACTGCGCGAGTTGTTCCTGCAGGTCGCGGATATTTCCCTGCTGCAGTAATGGCGTGGTCGATAAATAAAAACCTGCCTGCGGGCGGGTTTTTTATTATCTGAATCTTTATTCTTCAAAGCGATCTCGAATAAGAGCCTAAAATTTAACCTTGAAATCCTGTCCGGTCTGCGGCTATCCTTTGCCCCGACGAATCCCTCGTCTCACTGAGGCCCACTGAAAATGGATAAACACACCTGCTGACTTCGAATCCTTGCTTCGCGCTTATGGCGAGCAGGGGATGTATTGATTTCACTCAGGAGTGCTTATGGCTCAGTGCGCCCAATCCCCCTTATTTATTTTGCATCAGGTCACCTGTCAGTTTGCGACAGGCGTGACACTTTTTAGCCCAATTTCTCTTTCGCTCGAACCCGCGTTGTGTGGCCTGGTCGGGCGCAATGGTTGTGGTAAAACCCGCTTATTGCGCCTGCTGGCGGGGCTTGACCTCCCCGCATCCGGACATATCGAACGTTTTGGTACTGTGGCTTACGTCGCTCAACAACACGCGGTTTCCCCGTCGACTACGCTTGCCGAATTGCTGGGTTATGACGCGGTGTTTGCTGCACGTCGGCGTATCGAATCGGGTGATTACCTGCCAGAAGATCTCGAACGTATGGAAGGCTTTTGGGATCTTGAGGAGCGCCTGACTGCGGCCTTTATGGATGCCAGTCTGCCTCCGTTCACCCCCGAGCGACCTGCCGCAGCGCTGAGCGGCGGCGAGCGGGTTCGTGCCCTGCTGTGCGCGGCATTGATGGCAGACGCCGATTACCTGCTGCTTGATGAACCGACCAACCATCTCGACAGACAAGGACGAGAATGGCTTTATACGCGGCTTGCCCGTCGGCAGGGCGGAACGCTGGTGGCGAGCCACGATCGTGAACTGCTGGCCTTGATGCCGCGCATCCTTGAATTATCTCCCGCCGGATTACGCAGCTATGGCGGCCATTATGGTGATTATCAGCGTCAACGCGAAGCCGAGCAGCAGGCAGCCCACGCGGCGCTTGAGCATGCGGCTACCGAGCGTCGTCGGGTACGTAACCGCCAGCAAAAGGAGCATGATGCCAGCCAGCGGCGTTCAGCCCAGACTCTGCGAACTGTCGATACACTCAACATTGCCTCGTTCGAGCGGGTGAAATACAAAGGAGCCGCAAAGGAGCGGACAGGCACGTTGCGTCGGCAGCACCGTGAGCAGAACGAGGCGCTGAATGCCGCAGTTGCACAGGCCCGCGAGCGAGTTGAAGACGATGCGCCAGTCTTGTTTACCCTGCCGGGCAGCCAGGTGGCTGAGGGTAAACAGGTGCTGGTGATGGACAACCTCATCTTGCCTTATGGCAATTCATCTCCCCTGAGCTGGCGAATGGACGGGCCGATGCGTGTAGCGCTACGCGGGCCAAACGGTTGTGGAAAATCGACTCTGTTGCGCGTCATGCTCGGAGAAGAAAAGCCGCTATCAGGCACGTGTCAGGTATCGGTCGCGACGGCGTACCTCGACCAGCATCTGTCGCAACTGGATCTTTCCCTCCCGGTGCTGGCACACCTTCACGCCAGTGAGACGCCACTCGACGAAGGCATACTGCGAACCCGACTGGCGCAACTGCAACTTGGGGCAGAGAAAGTGACGCTTCCGCTGGCGGCTTTAAGCGGTGGAGAACGCCTGAAAGCGGCGCTGGCCTGTGTACTCTGGCGTCGTGAGGCGACACAACTGCTTTTGCTTGATGAACCCACGAACCACCTGGATTTGGCTTCGACGCAGGCGATTGAGTTGGCATTGTCGGCATTTCCGGGCGCAATAGTGGTGGTTTCACATGATGAGGCATTTCTGCAGGCGCTAAACTTAACGCACCAGATTGAGTGGCGAGAAGAAAGATGGCACTGTGAAAGGAAGTAAGAGGGTATTGACCCCCGTCATGGCGGGGGTTTTACAGCCAGATTTATTCCATTAACTGTTTACTGAGCATCGGATTTGAATGGATCAGGCGCATCAGTTTCATTTCGGTCGCGGAAGGACGAACTCGTTTTGATTCCCATTCCTGAACCATTGCTACGCTAACACCCATTGCGCGTGCAAAATCATCAATCTTTAACCCAGTGCCACGTCGTAATTGTTCAAACTCATTAAAAGAATTAGGCTTTTGGGTCAGGGTAACCGCTTGCGCTACATCTTTTTTAAAGACAATCTGTTCCAGACTGCTCAGCAGCTCAAACATCGGATCTTTATATTCCATTGAGAACTCCTCTAAAAACACACAGCGGATAGTGATACAGCACTAATAAGAATAGTCGTTAAAAACGCGGGCGGGAGGGCGTGACCAGGATATATCGTGGATAAAAGGGCTTTTAATGCTTTTGAAATGCATATTCAAACGTTTCGCTAAACGTTAATTGCTTGATTACGCAAGCCCAGGAATAAATACGTATTTTTTTGTAAATCGTTAGCAAAAAATTGCATGACGAAACGGCGCGAGGTTTGACCTGAGCGTGTCCCGACGTGCATAAGAAAGCATGGAAAAGGGTATCCTGAGACGCCGACCTGGACTATCCTTGTAAGCCGTCAGGCACGCGTGTTTCGTTGTGCGCATTTTTGGGTGAAAGGAGTATTAAAATGGCGACAGGTAAGTCCTGCTCTCGCTGGTTTGCGCCTCTTGCGGCGTTGTTAATGGTAGTTGGCCTGAGTGGGTGTTTTGATAAAGAAGGCGATCAGCGCAAGGCTTTTATCGATTTCCTGCAAAATACGGCGATGCGTAGCAGTGAACGTCTTCCCGCGCTGACGGCCGACCAGAAAAAACAGTTTGGACCGTTCGTCTCTGATTACGCCATTCTGTATGGTTATTCTCAGCAGGTGAACCAGGCGATGGATTCCGGTCTGCGTCCGGTGGTGGATAGCGTGAACGCGATTCGCGTACCGCAGGATTATATGACTCAGCGTGAACCGCTGCGTCAGGCCAATGGTTCTCTCGGCGTGCTGAGTCAACAATTGCAGAATGCGAAAGTGCAGGCTGATACAGCTCACGCGGGGCTGAAACAGGCGGATGACTTGAAACCGGTCTTCGAGCAGGTGTATTCGAAAGT
Organism: Citrobacter sp. UYEF32; assembly: GCF_040546205.1. NCBI lineage: Bacteria > Pseudomonadati > Pseudomonadota > Gammaproteobacteria > Enterobacterales > Enterobacteriaceae > Citrobacter > Citrobacter sp. UYEF32. Next base: position 236,110 of record NZ_JBEPNI010000006.1, read on the forward strand.
GGTCACTGCTCCGGCTAACGCGCTGCAACCGCTGATCCCGGCGGCACAGACTTTCACGCAGCAACTGGTGCAGGTGGGTGATTTTATTGCTCAGCAGGGTACGCAGGTGAGCTTTGTTGCCAATGGCATCCAGTTCCCGACCTCACAGCAGGCCAGCCAGTATAATTCACTGATTGGGCCGCTGGCGGCTCAGCATCAGGCGTTTATGCAAGCCTGGACTGCCACGGTGAATGCGACGCAGTAAGCGTGGAACCCATAATAAAAAAGAGGCGAGATAATCGCCTCTTTTTTGTTTCTGCCGGAGAAAGCTTATTTTAAAACCTGCGGGTTAACGCAGTTTTTCTCGACGTTGCCATTCAGCGCATCAATGAGGTTATCCACCGCGCAGGCGGCCATACCGTAGCGTGTTTCGTGAGTGGCAGAACCAATATGCGGCAGTGCCACTACGTTGGGTAACGTCAGCAGAGGGGAGTCCACAGGTAAAGGTTCCTTCTCAAACACATCCAGACCGGCTGCATGAATCTCGCCTTTTTTCAGCGCCTCAATGAGGGCTTTCTCATCGACAACCGAACCGCGACCCGCGTTGACGAAAATCGCCGATGATTTCATGATGGCGAATTTCTCTGCGTTGATCAGATGATGTGTTTCCTGGGTGTACGGCAGGACGAGAACCACATAGTCAGACTCTTTAAGCAGCGTATCCAGATCGCAGTAGCGGGCCTGGAAACGGCTTTCCGCTTCCTGATGCTGGCGGCGTGCGTTATAGAGAATCGGCATACCGAAACCAAAGTGCGCACGTTGCGCCAGCGCCAGGCCAATGCGCCCCATCCCCACGATGCCAAGCGTTTTGTGGTGGACATCAACGCCAAACCAGTCCGGACCAATGCCCCTGGTCCATTCGCCTTTCTTCACTCGCTCCGCCACTTCCACCACCCGACGTGCGGAACTCAGCACCAGCGCCATGATGGTATCGGCCACAGTTTCGGTCAGCACGGTCGGGGTGTGCATCAGCAGAATATTTTTTGCATTCAGCGCGTCCACATCAAAGGTGTCGTAACCCACTGAAATGGTCGATGCGGCGCGCAGTTTCGGCATCTTTGCCAGCAATGCGGCGTCCACCTTTTCACTGGAACCCAGCAGGCCTTCGGCACTGGCGAACGCGTCGGCATGTTGCTCCACCGTTTCCGGGCGCAGGTTAGCTACCTGCGTGACGGTGAAATGTTCTTCCAGACGGCGTTTCAGGTCATCAGGCAATGCTTTATACAGGATGATGGACGGCTTCATGGCTTCTCCCTCGTTAAGATTCAGGCGTGACGAGCGCCCGCTGGAATTGTTTTATCGTTAGCAGGCTTCACAATTAAAGTAAGCCATACAGATGCAAAAAGTGCCACCCCCATAAAAATGTACGAGGCTGCCGGGCTGCCCGTTGCGCCATTGAGGTAGCCAACGAACCAGGAACCGAAGAATGAGCCGAGCGCGCCCATGCTGTTGATAAGCGCCATGGCACCGCCCGCAACGTTACGCGGCAGCATTTCGGGGATGATCGCAAAGAACGGGCCGTAGGGGGCGTACATGGCAGCACCGGCGATCACCAGTAGGGTGTAAGAGGCCCAGAAATGGTTTGCTCCAACTGCCCAGGAGCCAATAAACGCGAAGCCGCCAATCAGCAACAGTGGCCAGACGAACAGCTTACGGTTTTGCAGCTTATCCGATGCCCAGGAGGCCAGAATCATCGCTATGGTCGCAGCCAGGTACGGAACGGAGGAGAGCCAGCCCACTTCGACCATACCGAGATTGGCCCCGCCGTTACGAATGATGGACGGCAGCCACAGTACGAAACCGTAAACACCAATACTCCAGGCAAAATATTGCATACACAGCAGGATAACGTTACGGGAGCGGAAAGCTTCGCCGTAATTACGCACAGCTTTGATGCCTTGCTGTTCCTGATCCAACTGTGTTTGCAGGGCAGATTTTTCGTCCTCTGACAGCCAGCCAACCTGAGTGGGTTTGTCGCGGACCAGCATCCACCAGGCAAAAGCCCAGATGATGGCAGGAACCCCTTCAATGATGAACATTTCGCGCCAGCCGAGCGCCTGAATCAAGTAACCAGAGACCACAGACATCCACAACACGGTGACCGGGTTACCGAGAATAAGGAAGGTGTTGGCACGTGAACGTTCCGATTTGGTAAACCAACTGCTGATATAAATCAGCATGGCGGGCATGACTGCGGCTTCTACTACGCCGAGAATAAAACGAATGGCGGCGAGCATCGGGATATTGGTGACCATCCCGGTCAGTGACGCGCAGCCGCCCCACAGGATCAGGCAGACAAAAATCAGTTTGCGAACACTGCGGCGTTCCGCATAAATCGCACCGGGGATCTGGAAGAAGAAATAGCCCAGAAAGAACAGTGCGCCAAGCAGGGAAGAGACCCCTTTGGTAATACCTAAGTCGTCGTTGATCCCGGCGGCGGAGGCGAAGCTAAAGTTCGCCCGGTCGAGGTAGGCCAGACTGTAAGTGATGAAAACAATCGGCATGATGTAAAGCCAGCGTTTTGCTGCATTTGTCGAGCTTTTCATAATGTTGCCTCTATGGTTGAGGTTTGCGCCGCCTGTTTGTAGGGTCCAGGGTGGCTTTGTTACTTTTAGTGATGGGTTTACCCCCTCACCCTAACCCTCTCCCTCAAGGGAGAGGGGATAAGTCCGCTGCGATATTTTTCTCCCTCTCCCTGCGGGAGAGGGCAGGGGTGAGGGGAATCATTCACCCAGCCCTTCACGTGTGGGCAGCCCCTCGCTATCCCCAGGCACCTGGATGGCAAGCGAGCCAATCTTGTTGCCGCGCTGAACGGCCTGTTGCAGCGTCTTGCCTTCCAGCAGGGCGCTAATCACACCGACGGCGAAACCATCCCCGGCGCCGACGGTATCGACCACGTTATCCACTTTCACGGGAGCGACCGCGCCTTGCTCGCCGCTGGCTGTTTTATACCAGGCGCCATCCGGGCCGGTTTTAATCACTACGGCTTTAACGCCGCGTTGCAGGTAAAAATCAGCGATGCCTTCTGGCGATTGCTGTCCGGTCAGGATCACGCCCTCTTTCAGCCCCGGTAACACCCAGTCGGCCTGGAAAGCGAGGCGGTTCAGTTTCTCTACCATCTCTGCTTCGCTTTTCCACAGCACGGGGCGCAGATTCGGGTCGAAAGAGATGGTCTTGCCCTGAGCTTTCATGGCCGCTGCCGCATGTTCCAGCAGTTCATAGGATGTCGAAGAGAGCGCTGCCGCCACGCCACTCAAATGCAGGTGGCGCGCTTCGTTGAAGGCTGCGGCGTGAAAATCATCCGTTGAAAGATGGCTTGCCGCCGATCCTTTACGGAAATACTCCACAATGGGATCGGTTCCATTTTCGGCTTTCGATTTTAGCTGATAGCCCGTTGCGAAGCGTCCATCAACGGTGACGCCGCGGGTGTCAATATTCTCTTTTTTCAGCGAGTTAAGAACAAAACGTCCAAAACTGTCATCGCCTACGCGGCTGATCCAGCAGACATTCATTCCCAGCCGCGCCAGGCCCGTCGCCACGTTCAGCTCCGCGCCCGCAACGCGCTTCACAAAATGTTCTGCATCGGCAAGATCGCCGGTTTCGGTGGCGACAAACATGGCCATGGCTTCGCCAATCGTGATGACATCAAGCGAGTTATGCATGGCGTTACTCCTCACGTAACAATTCGACGTAGTGACGGGTGACGGCGGTCAGGTCGTCGCCTTCAAGTGGAAATTCAATCCCACGTGGGGCATCGGGCGGTAGCTGGTTTAACAGGGCAAGCCAGCGTTCATCGGCTTTATCGGGTGCGACGGCGCGATAATTCTCATGGTGTGGAATGGCAGCCTTCACATGAATATAGCTCACTGCGGGGGCCAGAAGATGCGCTGCCGCTTCCGGCGACTCGCCGACCCATACCCAGTTGCCGGTATCGAAGGTGAGCGTCACCGGCAGCGCCAGTACATTGCAGGCAGCTTTAAAGCGCTGCATCGGCGCCAGTTGTCCGCATTCGGTCTGATCGTTTTCTACCACCAGCGCCATGCCGCTCTCTGCAAGCCAGCCGCGTAGGGTTTCCAGCACGTCTTTACGCTGATAATGGCCAAGGGAGACCTTGAGCCACAGTGCCTTGAGCGTGCGCGCTTCTTCAAACAGGGCAGGCAAGTGCGGGTTCAGCGAACCATCTTGCAGGCACAGCGCGTATGGCGCGGAGTAACAGGCCAGTAAACGGTGGCCTTCAATGGTGGCGGCCAGGGTAGAGAGGCTGTTCAATTCCTGATCGCTTAACAGTTCGCGGCGTATTTCCACGCCGTCTGCGCCTGCGTTGGCAATCAGCGGCAGGACGGCCTGCTGGCCGCCCATCGCCTTAATTTGTTCGCTGCCATAGGCGGCGGTGACAACGATGATTTTTCTTTTCATCTTCCGGCTTCCCAGGAGTTAAAGACAATTTGCTTGTCTGTAACGCTAGATGGAACCGGTTCCAAAGAAAAGCACAGTGCATCGAATTTATGATCGTCATCACGAAGGTTAATTATCGTGCAGTTGAACCGCGCACGATGAGCTCCCCGGAAAAGACCCGCTCGCGGACGGTATCACTGTTGCCTTCGATACGCTCAACCACTTGTTCTACCGCGGCATAACCAATTTGCCAGGTCGGTTGTTTGAGGGTAGTGATACCGACCCCTGCCAGCTCAGCCCATTCCAGCTCATCAAAGCCGAGCAGGCCGATATCGCTGCCCCAGTGCAGACCAATGCGTTTCAGCGAGCGGGCAACTTGCAGCGTCAATGCGCCATTGGCAGAGATCACCGCTTTGCGCATCCCACGGTGGCGAGAGTGGAACTGGCGCAGGGCGTTATCGATCTGGCTGGCTTCGTGTAGCGGCGTTTCGGCGTTTTCTGCCACCACGCCGGGGTAGCGGGCGAGCGTGGTTCGAAAGGCATCCAGGCGTTCCCGCCGCGTATTCACCGTGCCCAGCGGTTCGCTGAGGAACAGCAAGGCTTCAAAGCCTTGTTCAATCAGGTGTTCCGTGGCGGTGGTGGCAGCCTGGGTGTTATCTAACCCCACGACGTCACAGGCGAAATCGGGGATCTTACGGTCAATCAACACCATGGGCAGGGAGGATTGCTGCAGGCGGTTTAGCCCCTCTTCGCGCATCCCCACCGCGTTCACCACGATGCCTTCTACCTGATAGCTACGCAGCAGGTCCAGGTAGTGCAGCTCCTGATCGACTTCGTTGTTGGTATTACAGACCAGCGGGGTGAAGCCTTTTTCCCGGCAGGCCGCTTCGATTCCGCTCAGCACATCTACGGAATAGGGGTTCGTGATATCGGCAATAATGAGGCCAATCAGGCGAGTGCGCCCGTGCTTGAGGTTGCGCGCCATCAGGCTGGGGCGATAATCGAGTTCGGCAATGGCATGTTCAATTCGCGCCAGCAAGGCATCCGACAGGAGATGTTTTTCACCATTCAGATAGCGTGAAATGCTGGTTTTGCCCGTTTTTGCCGCTTTCGCGACATCGCTGATGGTCGGGCGCGTCGTTTTCGCCATAAATGCTTCCCTCGCGGTAGTTGTGAGACCACACGATAGCGCGAAAATCCGCACTGGCAAGGGGGAACATCCCGCTTATCGCCTTCTGCGTGGCCATCATGCCGTTTAATTCTTTGCCAATTTGCCGCGCGTGTGGATGATAGAGCGCGACATCCATTATTTCATAAGACAGCGAAACGACGCTGTCGCCACCTGCATGCATCAGGAGCGCGCTTTGGCAAACTCTGCAGTTAAAACAGTTCTTACGGCAGCCCACTGGGGGCCGATGTTGGTCGAAACCGACGGCGAAACGGTGCTGTCATCACGCGGGGCGCTTCCCACGAACCACCCTAACTCGCTGCAAACGGTGGTGCGCGACCAGGTCCACAGTAAAACTCGTGTCCGCTTTCCTATGGTCCGTAAAGGCTTTCTGGCATCTCCGGACAGCCCGCAGGGCGTTCGCGGCGAGGATGAATTCGTCCGTGTCTCCTGGGATGATGCGCTTGCCCTCATCCACCAGCAGCACAAACGCATTCGCGACGAACATGGCCCGGCATCCATTTTCGCCGGATCGTATGGCTGGCGCTCAAACGGTGTGTTGCACAAAGCGGCGACCCTGTTGCAGCGTTATATGAGCCTTGCTGGTGGCTATACCGGCCATCTGGGGGACTACTCCACCGGTGCTGCGCAGGCGATCATGCCGTACGTGGTCGGCGGCAACGAGGTGTATCAGCAGCAAACTAGCTGGCCTCTGGTGCTGGAACATAGCGATGTGGTGGTGCTGTGGAGCGCCAACCCGCTGAATACGCTGAAAATTGCCTGGAATGCCTCGGATGAGCAGGGTATCGGCTATTTCGATGCCTTACGCAAAAGCGGCAAACGGCTGATCTGCATCGATCCGATGCGATCGGAGACCGTCGATTTCTTTGGCGACAGTATGGAATGGTTAGCGCCGCACATGGGGACCGATGTGGCGATGATGCTCGGTATCGCCCATACGCTGGTAGAAAACGGCTGGCAGGATGAGGCATTCCTGGCGCGCTGCACGCAAGGCTATAGCGTCTTTGCAGATTACCTGACCGGGAAAAGCGACGGCGTGGCGAAAACGGCAGAGTGGGCGGCGGATATTTGCGGTATTCCGGCGGCGAAAATTCGTGAACTGGCAAAACTTTTCCACGAAAACACCACAATGTTGATGTCCGGCTGGGGAATGCAGCGCCAGCAGTTTGGCGAGCAGAAACACTGGATGCTGGTGACCCTGGCGGCGATGCTGGGCCAGATTGGGATCCCCGGCGGCGGTTTTGGCCTGTCGTATCATTTTGCCAACGGCGGTAACCCTACGCGCCGGGCGGCAGTACTGGCCTCCATGCAGGGGTGCGTTAAAGGCGGCATTGAGGCGGTCGAAAAAATTCCCGTGGCGCGCATTATTGAAGCGCTGGAAAAACCGGGAGCCTTCTACCAGCACAATGGTATGGACCGACACTTCCCGGATATTAAATTTATCTGGTGGGCGGGTGGCGCCAACTTTACCCACCATCAGGACACGAACCGGCTGATTCGCGCCTGGCAGAAGCCGGAACTGGTCGTCATTTCCGAGTGTTTCTGGACGGCGGCGGCAAAACACGCGGATATTGTCCTGCCTGCCACCACATCGTTTGAACGTAACGATATGACCATGACGGGCGACTACAGCAACCAGCATCTGGTGCCGATGAAGCGCGTGGTGCCCCCGCGCGATGAAGCGCGTGACGATTTCGAGGTGTTCGCCGATCTCAGCGAGCGTTGGGAAGCGGGCGGACGTGAGCGCTTTACCGAAGGTAAAAGCGACCTCGAATGGCTGGAAACCTTCTACAACATCGCTGCGCAGCGTGGTGCCCCGCAGGGCGTTACCCTGCCGCCGTTTGCCGAGTTCTGGGAAGCGAATGCCCTGATTGAAATGCCAGAAAGCGAAGAGAATGCCCGCTTTGTACGCTTCGCTGATTTCCGGCGTGACCCGCAGGCGCATCCGCTTAAAACCGACAGTGGTAAAATCGAAATTTACTCGGCGCGCATTGCCGGTTTTGGTTATGCCGACTGCCCGCCGCATCCGATGTGGCTTGAGCCGGATGAATGGCACGGTAATGCCCGACCAGAGCAGTTGCAGCTTCTTTCTGCTCACCCGGCGCATCGTCTGCACAGCCAGCTTAACTATTCATCACTTCGCGAGCAGTATGCGGTGGCGGGGCGCGAACCGGTGACGTTGCATCCGAGCGATGCGAAAGCGCGCGGCATCGCTGATGGCGATCTGGTGCGTGTCTGGAACCAACGCGGACAGGTGCTGGCAGGCGCCGTGGTCAGCGAAGGGATCAAGCCCGGAGTGATCTGTATTCACCAGGGCGCCTGGCCGGATCTTGAGCGTGCCGAAGGGGGGATCTGTAAAAACGGCGCGGTTAACGTGCTGACAAAAGATCTCCCCAGCTCAAAGCTGGGGAATGGCTGTGCGGGGAATACCGCACTGGTATGGATGGAAAAATACAGCGGTCCGGCGCTTACGCTGACGGCGTTTGATCCGCCTGCCAGTTCATAATCCAGGTCGGGTGCTGCGTCTCTTCCTGCCAGGCGCTGTCCTCTATGCGAAAGCCCTGCGCGTGATAGAAATTCACCGCCCGCTCGTTTTTCTGGTACACCTCCAGGCTTAAGGCATTAAAGCGCTGCTTGACGTGATCAAGCAGTGCGGTGCCGATCCCTTTGCGCAGCGCCTTCGGGCAGACGAACAACGCCCCGATATACTGTGAGTCCATTACGCTTATAAAGCCGTACAGCTTGCCTTCTTCCTCCCAGACCCAGGTGCGGGCCGACGGGAGATAAACTTCCCGCACCAGCATCTCGCTGTCTTGCCAGTAGGTTGCCGCAATAAACGGGTGCGCATAGGTGGTGCTTTCAAGCCACAGGCTCAACAGAGGAGACAAATCTTTACTGTGCCACTCTCGGATCATGCCGACCTCCGGGGTGACAGAAACAGTCCGTAATATGGTCATTAACCAGACCGCAAGCTTGCATAAAGGAGTAGCAGATGGTGGTGCCGACAAATTTGAAGCCGCGTTTTTTTAGCGCCTTTGACAGGGCGTCTGACGCGGGCGTTGAGGTGGGAATGTCGCCGAGTGTGGCGGCCTGGGTAACCTGCGGCTCGTTTTCAACAAACGACCAGACAAACGGGGCGAAAGGCTCGCCATTTTGTTCCATGGCAAGCAAGGCGCGGGCATTGCCGATAATCGCCTCAATTTTGCCGCGATGGCGAATAATTCCGGCATCCAGCATCAGGCGTTCGACATCCTCTGGCCCCATCGCAGCCACTTTTTCAGGATCGAACTGATGAAAGGCATTACGGTAATTTTCGCGTTTTTTGAGTACCGTAATCCATGATAAACCTGCCTGTTGTCCTTCAAGGCAAATCATCTCAAACAATTTTTTACCGTCTGTTTGCGGTACGCCCCATTCTTTATCGTGATAAGCAAGATAAAGGGGGTCTTGAGTCACCCAACCACAACGCTGCATATCCTTCTCCGTTGCTGATGTTGATCAAAATTATGTAAGTTGCAGACTTGACGCGACTGCTAAAAAGACAATAGTTAGGTAAGGGATATCTACCCTCGCCTTTTGCCCAACAAAAACGATAACAAATACGCCGTTTTGGCTCTTTTGTGGAGTCGCATTGATGAAAATTAAAAACAGTGGCCGTTTGATAGCGGTAGTGCCTGCTTGTCTGCTTTTTAGCCATGCTGCATTTGCCTGGCAACAAGAATATATCGCGATCGATTCGCAAAATAATATGCCGCAACGCTATACATGGGATAGCGATCACCAGCCACGTTATAACGATATCCTGGAAGAACGCATTCGCTCGGCGCAGAGTGGGCCTGGCGTTGCCTTTAATCTGCCCGATAAAACGCCGATGGATGCCGTCAGCACTATGAGTATTGGCCTGAATATTCCACTCACAGGCAATGTGATGACCGGGCCGGTGGCCGTCTGGCATTACGATGGCTCTACGACGTCAATGTACAATGAATATGGCGACAGCGCGACCACGTCGCAATACAGCGATCCGCTCTGGCACGCGACCGTCAGTTCCCTGGGATGGCGCGTGGATAGCCATATTGGTGACTTTCGTCCATGGGCGCAAATTAGTTACAACCAACAGTTCGGGGAAAACGTCTGGAAATCACAATCCGGGCTGAGTCGCCTGACCGCGGCGAACCAGTACGGCAACTGGCTGGATGTGTCTGTCGGTGCCGATATGCTGCTTAATCAACATTTCGCCGCTTATGCCTCAATGTCGCAGTCGGAAAACTCGCTCACCGGGCCGAATTATCTCTACAGCATGGGCGTCAGCGCCCGTTTTTAAAGATCATTTAATACAAAGTGATCACAATTAAGAAACAATAAACACGCGCTCTGTATCGATAGTATGTACTAACTCACCTGAGAAAATAAGGTGAGTCTGTGTTTCGAAATGTCATTCATTCCTGCATATATGCATTTCATTCCCCGCTTACTGCATTTCATGCCTTTTTAGCCCTGGCATGAAATGCGCTTCGTTATTGTTGTCCGCAGTGAATTCCCTTAATTTTCTCTGCAGGACAACTGCCATGAATACATCATCCTTGAATCGCACACGCTGGCTGACGCTGGCTGGCACCATCATCACACAATTTGCGTTGGGATCTGTTTATACCTGGAGCCTGTTTAATAGCGCGTTGGCAGACAAGCTGGGCGAGCCGGTAAGCCAGGTTGCGTTTTCATTTGGTTTGTTAAGCCTGGGGCTGGCGTTATCTTCCTCCATCGCCGGGAAACTGCAGGAACGTTTTGGCGTAAAACGGGTGACCATAGCGTCTGGCGTGCTGTTGGGTATCGGCTTTTTCCTGACCGCCCACTCCAACAACCTGACGATGCTGTGGCTAAGTGCGGGTGTGCTTGTGGGGCTGGCGGATGGCGCCGGTTACCTGCTCACCCTCTCCAACTGCGTGAAATGGTTCCCGGAACGTAAAGGGCTGATTTCCGCCTTCGCCATCGGGGCTTATGGCCTGGGCAGCCTGGGTTTTAAATTTATCGACAGCCACCTGTTGGCCACCGTTGGCCTGGAACAGACCTTCATGATCTGGGGGGCGATGGTGCTGGTGATGATTGTCTGCGGCGCGATGCTGATGACTGACGCTCCGCAACAAAAAGTGGGTGCGGTCAATGGTGTGGTGGAAAACGACTTCACGCTGGCGCAGTCCATGCGTAAACCGCAATACTGGATGTTAGCCGTAATGTTCCTGACCGCCTGCATGAGTGGCCTGTATGTGATTGGCGTAGCGAAAGATATTGCGCAGGGCATGGTGCATCTTGATGTGGCAACCGCCGCCAATGCGGTCACCGTTATCTCTATTGCGAACCTCACCGGTCGCCTGGTGCTGGGCATTCTGTCCGATAAAATCGCCCGCATCCGCGTTATTACCATTGGCCAGGTGATTTCACTGGTTGGCATGGCAGCCCTGCTGTTTGCGCCACTGAATGCGGTTTCCTTTTTCGCGGCGATAGCCTGCGTAGCTTTCAATTTCGGCGGCACCATTACCGTGTTCCCGTCGCTGGTCAGCGAGTTCTTTGGTCTGAATAACCTCGCGAAAAACTACGGTGTGATTTACTTAGGTTTTGGTATTGGCAGTATTTGTGGTTCGATTATCGCTTCGCTGTTTGGCGGTTTCTATGTCACTTTCTGCGTCATCTTCGCGCTCCTGATTGTCTCCCTGGCACTTTCCACGACCATCCGTCAGCCGCAGCGCAGCGTGTATAAACCAGCACATGCCTGATTCTTCCTCTGCTTTACAAAAAACCGCCGCCATAAACTGTCGGCGGTTTTTTATTACCCTTACGTGCGGGCTTTTCTGAGGCTCCCCTGACAACGACTATTCTTAATGGCAGGTCTTCCAACAGAAGGAGTTGCACATGTCGTTAGAAAAAGTGGTGTATCGGGCGAAGGCGAAAGCCACCGGAGGCCGTGACGGCAGAGCCATCTCTTCCGATGGCGTTCTGGATGTGAAACTGGGCGTGCCAAAAGAGATGGGGGGAGCCGGTGGGGAGGTGACGAACCCGGAACAACTTTTCGCCGCCGGGTATTCGGCCTGTTTTCTCGGAGCGTTAAAACATGTCGCGTCGGTAGAAAAACAGCGCCTACCGCAAGAGGCTTATATTGAAGGCACCGTGGGCATTGGCCCTTTGCCGACCGGGTTTGGTATTGAAGCGCAACTGGATATTCACCTGCCAGGAATGGATCATCAGGCAGCACAGGAATTGGTGAAAAAAGCCCATATAGTGTGCCCTTATTCCAATGCGACCCGCGGCAATATTGACGTTAAGCTGAACGTAATCACTGCCTGAATACTATTCAGGTGTCAGATAGTGTGTTTCCGGTTATATAATTTTGTAAATGTATGACCGGATCACACTCCGGACAGACACTTTTTCCTTTCCTTGTGGTCTACTTATCCGCGCTTAAGAAGTTCCTCAATTAACTTCCCTTGCGTTTAATGCCCGATCGGTGCTGCTACAAGCGCTGAGCGGCTTTGTTTTCCCTTTTTCCAGGGTTGCTTGCATGAGTTATTTAAAAGCAATGACTCAGCAGAAATTGAGTTTTCTGCTGGCGTTGTATATTGGCTTGTTTATGAATAGCGCAGTTTTCTACCGTCGGTTTGATGGTTATGCGCAAGCGTTCACCGTCTGGAAAGGACTCTCTGCGGTTGTTGAACTGGTTGCCACTGTCCTGGTGACTTTCTTTTTATTACGTGTGCTCTCATTGTTCGGGCGCCGGGCCTGGCGTGTACTGGCATCGCTGGTGGTGCTGTTTTCAGCAGCAGCCAGCTATTACATGACCTTCCTGAATGTGGTTATTGGCTATGGCATTATCGCTTCGGTGATGACCACAGACATCGATCTCTCCAAAGAGGTGGTGGGCTGGCAGCTCATTGCCTGGGTGGCGATTGTCAGTGTTATGCCGCTGTTGTCTATCTGGAATAACCGCTGTCGCTACACCCTGTTGCGCCAGTTGCGTACGCGCGGCCACCGTGTGCAGAGCGTGACCCTGGTAGTCCTGGCCGCGCTGCTGGTATGGGGGCCCATTCGCCTTCTGGATTTGCAGCAGAAGGAAGAAGAACGGACATCGGGCGTGGACATGCCGAGCTATGGCGGCGTGGTAGCGAACTCTTATCTCCCTTCCAACTGGCTTTCAGCGCTCGGGCTGTACGCCTGGGCGCAGGTAGACGAGTCGTCGGATCATCGTTCCTTGATCAACCCGGCGGCGAAATTCAGTTATGTCGCGCCGGACGACATCAATGACACCTATGTCGTGTTTATCATTGGTGAAACGACGCGCTGGGATCACATGGGCTTACTCGGTTACTCGCGTAACACCACGCCAAAGCTGGCGCAGGAGAAAAACCTGGTCGCTTTCCGTGGCTACTCGTGTGATACCGCCACCAAGTTGTCGCTGCGGTGTATGTTCGTACGTGAAGGTGGGGCTGAGGATAATCCCCAGCGCACGTTAAAAGAGCAAAACGTCTTTTCCGTGCTAAAACAGATGGGCTTCTCTTCCGACCTGTATGCGATGCAAAGCGAGATGTGGTTTTACAGCAACACAATGGCAGACAACATTGCCTATCGTGAACAGATTGGCGCGGAGCCGCGTAATCGGGGCAAGAGCGTTGACGATATGCTGTTAATTGATGAGTTGCAGCAATCGCTAAATAACAACAAGCAGGGTAAGCATCTGATTATTCTGCATACCAAAGGTTCGCACTTCAATTATACCCAGCGCTATCCCCGTAGCTTCGCACAATGGACGCCGGAGTGTGTGGGGGTGGACGATAAATGCAGCAAAGAAGAGTTGATCAATTCGTACGATAACTCCGTCACCTATGTGGACTATTTTATCGACAACGTAATCGACAAGCTGCGCGATAAGAAAGCGATTATCTTCTATGCGGCGGACCACGGTGAGTCGATTAATGAGAAGGAACATCTGCACGGTACGCCGCGTAAGATGGCGCCGCCGGAGCAGTTCCGCGTACCGATGATGGTATGGATGTCGGACAAATATCTGCAAAACCCGGACAAGGCGAAGATGTTTGCACAGCTCAAACAGCAGGCGGAGATCAAGGTACCGCGCCGCCATGTTGAACTGTACGACACCATCATGGGCTGCCTGGGATATACCTCGCCAAACGGCGGGATTAATGAAAATAACAACTGGTGCCATGTGCCTGCTAACAAGGTAAATTGAGGCGCTGGCGGCTTTCTCGCCAGTCAGTTGGCTTTTTTACATTAAGGGATTGACGGTCGGGGTGTGTGGCAGTAAGATGCGCCCCGCATTCGGTGATTGGCGCAGCCTGGTAGCGCACTTCGTTCGGGACGAAGGGGTCGGAGGTTCGAATCCTCTATCACCGACCAAATTCGAAAAGCCTGCTCAACGAGCAGGCTTTTTTGCATCTGTTTCAATGAGGATGAGAACCTCCGGGGGCAGGGAGGTTCGACCCGAGCGAAGCGAGAGAACGTTGCGTCAGCAACGGCCCGCAGGGCGAGCCACGCAGTGGCGAGTAATCTCTATCACCGACCAAATTCGAAAAGCCTGCTCGTTGAGCAGGCTTTTTTGCATCTGTGGTTTTGTAGCCCTGGCAAGCAAAGCGCCGCCGGGGTGGTGATATTGAACCGCATCTCCCCCTCACCCTGGCCCTCTCCCCAAAGAGGAGAGGGGATCGTTCGTGCTCGCATTTTTGTGGGGATTCCTCAGCCCTCAAGGGAGAGGGGGAAAACCAATGCGGCCTGCTTGCCTGGTGTCTTGGAGGGTGGCAGATATCCACCATTTTATGCTGGCACCCACGGAACCTATCTTCTGGCTCCCTGGCGAGAAGGTTAGGAGAAAATCATCCGCTTCTGTTACCGTTCCATCACCTTATTTCACCCTGCCGCGTCACGGTTTTGTGACATAATCCATTGTATTTTTTTATATATAGTTCGATCTTTTTTCGCGTTGCTTATGGATAGAGTTAGCATTTTACGCTGTGCGTTTTAACGTTCGCGGTATTAATCGCTCAGATATTCATCATTCCGCAAGAAATTTTTCATAATCTGCTCAAACGTTAAACACCAACCTGAGATGATTCTCAAGCTTATTATTCTGCCCATAACGGCATAGCACAAATTTACCTGCTGAAAATAGCAGCTTGAAGTTTTTTTTAACTTTGTTTGTTGATTCTCATCAACGATGTAAATCCCCGTTACCTGTATTGACGTTTTGACATTCTATTGACAGATTGTAGGGCATGAGGGGCATTTCATGGAGAATCTGCACTGCAACTCAGTCAATCTCGTGAAAGGATTTCCCGTCTCTCATAGCTTCCGATAAGTCCAGGCAAAAATCTAATAACGGCCTGTCGGATAACCCAGCGCAAGGGTAACAACACATATCACATTGGAGCAGAATAATGAGTATTTCCTTGAAGAAGTCAGGGATGCTGAAGCTTGGTCTTAGCCTGGTGGCTATGACTGTGGCGGCCAGCGTGCAGGCAAAAACCCTGGTTTATTGTTCAGAAGGCTCGCCTGAAGGCTTTAACCCACAGCTTTTCACTTCTGGTACTACTTACGATGCCAGCTCTGTGCCGATTTATAACCGTCTGGTTGAGTTCAAAACCGGTACTACTGAGGTCATTCCGGGTCTTGCTGAGAAGTGGGATATCAGCGCCGATGGCAAAACCTACACTTTCCACCTGCGTAAAGGCGTGAAGTGGCAGGACAACAAAGATTTCAAACCGACGCGTGAATTCAACGCGGACGACGTCGTATTCTCCTTTGATCGTCAGAAAAACGCCCAGAACCCGTACCATAAAGTCTCTGGCGGCAGCTACGAATATTTTGAAGGTATGGGCCTGCCAGACCTGATTAGCGAAGTGAAGAAAGTCGACGACAACACCGTTCAATTCGTGCTGACCCGTCCGGAATCTCCGTTCCTGGCTGACCTGGCAATGGACTTCGCGTCTATTCTGTCCAAAGAATACGCCGACAACATGCTGAAAGCCGGTACGCCGGACAAAGTTGACCTGGATCCGATCGGTACCGGTCCGTTCCAACTGCAACAGTACCAGAAAGATTCCCGTATTCTGTACAAAGCGTTTGAAGGTTACTGGGGCACCAAGCCGCAGATTGACCGTCTGGTCTTCTCCATCACGCCTGACGCTTCCGTACGTTATGCCAAACTGCAGAAAAACGAGTGCCAGGTTATGCCGTACCCGAACCCGGCTGACATCGCTCGTATGAAACAAGACAAAAACATTAACCTGATGGAGCAGGCTGGCCTGAACGTCGGTTACATGTCTTTCAACACCGAGAAGAAACCGTTTGATGACGTGAAAGTGCGTCAGGCGCTGACTTACGCGGTAAATAAAGAAGCGATCATCAAAGCCGTTTACCAGGGTGCTGGCGTAGCCGCGAAAAACCTGATTCCGCCGACAATGTGGGGCTATAACGACGACGTTAAGGATTACACTTACGACGTTGAGAAAGCGAAACAGTTGCTGAAAGAATCCGGCCACGAGCAGGGCTTCACCGTTGAGCTGTGGGCGATGCCGGTACAGCGTCCGTACAACCCGAACGCTCGCCGTATGGCTGAGATGATTCAGGCTGACTGGGCGAAAATCGGTGTTCAGGCCAAGATCGTCACCTACGAGTGGGGCGAGTACCTGAAACGCGCCAAAGCGGGTGAGCACCAGGCTGTAATGATGGGCTGGACCGGCGACAATGGGGATCCGGATAACTTCTTCGCAACCCTGTTTAGCTGCGCTGCGGCGAAAGACGGTTCCAACTACTCTCGCTGGTGCTACAAGCCGTTTGAAGACTTGATTCAGCCGGCTCGCGCAACTGACGACCACAACAAGCGTATTGAACTGTACAAACAGGCTCAGGTAGTGATGCATGACCAGGCTCCGGCACTGATCGTCGCGCACTCCACCGTGTATGAGCCGGTGCGTAAAGAAGTCAAAGGCTACGTGGTTGATCCGCTGGGCAAACACCACTTCGAAAACGTGTCAGTTGAATAATAGGCACGATGCCTGAGTCCCTCCTCCCTTTCCGGGGGGAGGGTTTTTGTTCCTTATTCCTCCGGGAAAAGGCCTGGATAGAGTGGGATTTTCCCGTTTATCCAAACATTTGTGAGCAATACAGACGCACTACCGCCAGGTGCATGCGTCACTACAGAGAATCCGGGTTATGTTGCAGTTCATCCTCCGACGTCTGGGGCTAGTTATCCCGACGTTTATCGGTATCACCCTTCTCACCTTTGCCTTCGTTCATATGATTCCCGGTGACCCGGTGATGATCATGGCAGGTGAGCGTGGTATCTCTCCTGAGCGTCATGCCCAGTTGCTGGCAGAGCTTGGTCTCAACAAGCCGCTGTGGCAGCAATACGTCAACTATGTGTGGGGCGTGTTGCATGGTGATTTAGGGATCTCTCTTAAGAGCCGTCTTCCGGTGTGGGACGAGTTCGTACCGCGTTTTAAAGCGACGCTGGAACTCGGCGTCTGCGCCATGATTTTCGCGGTGGCTGTCGGTATCCCGGTGGGCGTAATGGCCGCTGTGAAGCGTGGTTCCATTTTTGATCATACCGCCGTGAGCCTCGCGCTGACCGGTTACTCCATGCCTATCTTCTGGTGGGGCATGATGCTGATCATGCTGGTGTCGGTACACTGGAACCTGACGCCGGTATCCGGGCGCGTCAGTGACATGGTGTTCCTTGATGACAGTAACCCGCTTACCGGTTTTGTGCTGATCGACACGGCTATCTGGGGCGAGCAGGGTAACTTTATCGATGCCCTGGCGCACATGATTCTGCCTGCCATCGTGCTGGGGACAATCCCGCTGGCGGTTATCGTCCGTATGACCCGCTCCTCGATGCTGGAAGTGCTGGGCGAAGACTATATCCGTACCGCGCGCGCCAAAGGGTTAACCCGTATGCGCGTTATCATCGTCCATGCGCTGCGTAATGCGATGCTGCCGGTGGTGACCGTTATCGGTCTGCAGGTCGGGACATTGCTGGCAGGCGCGATCCTGACGGAAACCATTTTCTCCTGGCCGGGCCTGGGCCGCTGGTTGATTGACGCGCTGCAACGCCGCGATTATCCGGTTGTGCAGGGTGGGGTATTGCTGGTCGCGACGATGATCATTCTCGTCAACCTGTTGGTCGACCTGCTCTACGGCGTGGTGAACCCGCGTATTCGTCACAAGAAGTAAGGGGCCATCATGTCACAAGTTACTGAAAATAAAGTTATCTCTGCACCGGTCCCGATGACCCCGCTGCAGGAGTTCTGGCACTATTTCAAGCGTAATAAAGGCGCGGTTGTTGGTCTGGTTTACGTGATCGTGATGCTGCTTATCGCTATCTTCGCGAACGTGCTGGCGCCGCATAACCCGGCGGATCAGTTCCGCGATGCGCTGCTGGCGCCACCGGTCTGGCAGGATGGCGGCACATGGTCGCATATTCTGGGTACCGATGACGTAGGTCGCGATACCCTGTCGCGTCTGATGTTTGGCGCGCGTCTGTCGCTGCTGGTCGGCTGTCTGGTAGTGGTGCTGTCATTGATCATGGGGATTATCCTCGGCCTGGTGGCGGGCTACTTTGGCGGCGTTATCGATAGCATCATCATGCGTGTTGTCGACATCATGCTGGCCCTGCCGAGCCTGCTGCTGGCGCTGGTCCTGGTGGCGATATTTGGTCCTTCGATAGTCAACGCATCGTTAGCGCTCACTTTCGTCGCCTTGCCGCACTATGTACGTCTTACCCGTGCCGCGGTGCTGGTGGAAGTTAACCGCGATTACGTGACGGCTTCCCGCGTAGCGGGGGCTGGCGCGATGCGTCAGATGTTCGTCAATATTTTCCCTAACTGCCTTGCGCCGCTGATTGTTCAGGCGTCGCTCGGTTTCTCGAACGCCATTCTCGACATGGCCGCCCTCGGCTTCCTTGGCATGGGCGCGCAGCCGCCAACACCGGAGTGGGGCACTATGCTCTCCGACGTGTTGCAGTTCGCGCAAAGTGCCTGGTGGGTCGTGACCTTCCCTGGTCTGGCGATCCTGCTGACGGTGCTGGCATTTAACCTGATGGGTGACGGCCTGCGTGATGCGCTCGACCCCAAACTGAAGCAGTAAGAGGTTCGAGATGGCGTTATTAAATGTTAATAAATTATCGGTGCATTTCGGCGACGAAGGCAGCGAGTTTCGCGCAGTAGACCGCGTAAGCTACAGTGTGAATCAGGGTGAAGTGGTTGGCATCGTGGGGGAGTCTGGCTCTGGTAAATCGGTCAGTTCGCTGGCGATCATGGGGTTGATTGACTTCCCAGGCCGCGTAATGGCGGAAAATCTGGAGTTTAACGGTCAGGATTTGAAACGCATTTCGGAAAAAGAGCGCCGCAGTCTGGTGGGGTCCGAAGTAGCGATGATCTTCCAGGATCCGATGACCAGCCTGAACCCCTGCTACACCGTCGGTTTCCAGATTATGGAAGCGATCAAAGTGCATCAGGGGGGCAACAAGCACACCCGCCGCCAGCGCGCAATTGATCTGCTCAACCAGGTCGGTATTCCCGATCCGGCATCAAGGCTGGACGTTTATCCTCATCAGCTCTCCGGTGGGATGAGTCAGCGTGTCATGATTGCGATGGCGATCGCGTGTCAGCCGAAACTGCTAATTGCCGATGAGCCAACGACTGCGCTGGACGTGACTATTCAGGCGCAGATTATTGAGCTGCTGCTGGAGCTACAGCAAAAAGAGAACATGGCGCTGATCCTGATCACCCATGACCTGGCGCTGGTGGCCGAAGCGGCACACAAAATCATCGTGATGTATGCAGGCCAGGTGGTGGAAACCGGGGCGGCGAAAGATATCTTCCGCGCACCGCGTCATCCGTATACCCAGGCACTGCTGCGGGCATTGCCGGAATTTGCGCAGGATAAAGCGCGTCTGGCGTCGCTGCCAGGCGTCGTACCCGGTAAGTATGACCGTCCGAATGGCTGTCTGCTGAACCCGCGTTGCCCCTACGCAACGGACCGATGCCGCGCCGAAGAGCCTGCGCTGAACACCGTTGACGGTGGGCGCCAGTCGAAATGTCACTACCCACTCGATGATGCCGGGAGGCCCACACTATGAGTACGCACGAGGCCGCCACGCAACCGCTGTTGCAGGCTATCGACCTGAAAAAACACTACCCGGTGAAGAAGGGGCTGTTTGCCCCGGAACGCCTGGTAAAAGCGCTGGACGGCGTATCGTTCACCCTGGAACGTGGCAAAACGCTGGCTGTGGTTGGTGAATCCGGTTGTGGTAAATCCACGCTGGGCCGTCTGCTGACAATGATCGAAACCCCGACCGGTGGTGAGCTGTACTACCAGGGGCAGGATCTGCTTAAACACGATCCGCATGCGCAGAAGCTGCGTCGCCAGAAAATCCAGATCGTGTTCCAGAATCCATACGGTTCGCTGAACCCGCGCAAGAAAGTGGGACAGATTCTGGAAGAACCGCTGCTGATTAACTCCTCCCTGAGCAAGGCGGAGCGTCGTGAGAAAGCGCTGGCGATGATGGCGAAAGTCGGCCTGAAAACCGAGCATTACGACCGTTACCCGCACATGTTCTCCGGCGGTCAGCGTCAGCGTATCGCTATTGCCCGTGGTCTGATGCTGGACCCGGACGTGGTGATCGCCGACGAACCGGTCTCCGCGCTGGACGTTTCTGTTCGCGCGCAGGTGCTGAACCTGATGATGGACTTGCAGCAGGATTTGGGGTTGTCCTATGTGTTTATCTCCCACGACCTGTCCGTGGTGGAACACATTGCCGATGAAGTGATGGTGATGTATCTGGGCCGCTGCGTCGAGAAGGGTACCAAGGACCAGATCTTCTCTAATCCGCGTCATCCGTACACCCAGGCGCTGCTCTCTGCGACGCCGCGCCTGAACCCGGACGATCGCCGCGAGCGCATCAAGTTGACCGGCGAGCTGCCGAGCCCGCTGAGTCCGCCGCCGGGTTGTGCGTTTAACGCCCGCTGCCGCCGCCGCTTCGGTCCCTGCACCCAGTTGCAGCCGCAGCTCAAAGACTACGGCGGTCAACTGGTTGCCTGCTTCGCGGTCGATCAGGATGAAAACGGCGAGAAACCACAGGCCTAACGCGCTGAAATAAAAAACCGGAGCCATGTGCTCCGGTTTTTTTATGCCTTTCCGAATGCGCGAATTGCTTATCCGGGTTACCGTTCGTAGCCCCGGTAAGCGCAGCGCCACCGGGGACTGCGGGTTTTAGCTCATCGGCTCACTGTCGTTATCAATCGGCGACCAGTCCAGCTTGCCCTGCTCGCGCACCTGACGCCAGGCGAGGAAGGTTAGCATCACCGTCACCACCGCATAGGCGAAAGTCACCGTTGGCGAGGCGTTAACCGCCATCTGGTGTCCATGAATAAAACCAAAGAAGGAAAGTACCGTGGCGGCAGCGGCATAGACCGCGGCCCAGTTAAAACGACGGTCAATGATAAACGCGGCAATCGCCCCCATCATCAGCCCTGCCAGCACGGCACCCCCACCGGTGGTGGCCATACCGTTATAGAGCACGCCGTTATTGGCCATATTGGTCATCACCTCAGCAGGCAGATTCACCGTGTTCGCTCCCGCCGCATTCAGTGCGCCATCGACCTGCGTTTTCGCCCACTCCGCGATATTCGGCACCAGCGCCAGAATAATGGCGGGCGCATGACGTTTCGGCGACACCTGGAACGCCTGTGCGCCAATCACCAGCCCGATAAACAGCAGAATCGGCACTATCGCGACCAGCGGAATGATCGACAGCAGCAGTGCGGTAAGCCCCAGGAAACAGACAATCGCCATCGCAATACCGGTCGCCAGCGAATAACCGATACGCCCGCCCATCGCTTTCCAGCCGGGGTGGCCGATATAGACCGCAGGCGGGAACGGCGAGCCCAGCAGCGCACCGACAATCGCCCCCACGCCATCTGCCGCCAGCACCGCACGCAGGTTATAACTGTCGCCACCTACGGCGGCGGACTCCACGTTATTGAGGATTTCAGTAAAGTTGAAGATACCCAGCGGGATAGCCGTCACCAGCAGCGGCCAGACCAGCTCCGACGGCACGCTGAACACATCGCCGGTAAGGGAAGGCAGATGGAGCGCAAAATTGCCGGTTGCTTCTTTTACGGCAGCCGGGTTCATGATGTCGCTCAGACCCAGCAGCGTAGCCCCCCAGCCGAGCACGCAGCCAACGATGACCACGGCCAGCCCACCCGGCAAACCGAACGGCAGACGGACATTCCCGACCCAGTTGAGCAGGATAATGGCGAAGCAGATGACGCCAATCCATGCGGTATCAAACATCTGATAAGCCGGGCGCATCGCGATAAAAGCAATCGCGATCCCGGCCAGCGTCCCCAGCATAGCGGCACGCGGAGTATATTTACGGATGGTCGGGCCAACGACAACGCCGAGCAGGACAATAACGCCGACGAACATCGCCCAGATAAGACCCAGCTTCCACGCCAGCATCCAGTCTTTATGAATCAGCAGCGTAGGCAGCATCACCACAAAGACCACGATAAACATATGCGGCACGCTGGGGCCATAAGGCAGGGCGGTAACATCATTGCGGCCTTCGCGCTGGGCTAATTTCCAGGCAAGCCAGGCATAGAAGAGATTTCCGAGGGGAAGTGCAATGCCCAGAGCAGGCAGGATACGACCATAAACTGTTGTTGCCGGGATTTGCGCGACGTACAGTGCCAGCCCGGAGAGCACCAGCACATTCAATAACACATTCGTGAACAGACCAAAAAAAGCATTTAAATCGCCCGCGACCCAAAGCTGTGGCCGATGAGCGAGATTTCCTTGCGCCATGATCCTACTCCTGACGTTATCAAGCTGTCATAAAGTGGCCGGTATAAGCTCTCCAGCCTCCCAAAGAGGTAATTTCTTTTTGTCCTTCTACCAGCCAGGGTTCGGCCAGCACACCCAGTACTTCACTACCGTCACTCAACTCGACCTTACCGACACATAATCCGGCAGGTTCTTTTAGCAGGATCTCGCCAAGCCCGGCAGGCGGCACCGCCCAAATTTCCAGCGCAATCTGCCCGCCCTCTCCGGGTGTGCGAATCATGCCTGGGTGATTATCATTAATGCTCCAGCAGCGGTAGCAGGCGGCGGTAGTGTCTTCACGAACAAACTCAGCCCGTGCGGCAATCATATTAGGATTAAGCACAAGGCCACGCATTAATGTGCCATTAACGGCCAGTAAAATCTTATTACTTATCATGGTTTTTTGCTCAGAAAAGTGTGCAGCGTTAGCGGGTAAAACGGGTGCCACCCTTGCCGCTTAGCGCGCGGGAAATGCCCTGCGGCGTGGTAATCAGGCCCAGCCCCTGCGGCTGAGCGCGTAAATAAGTCAGCATGGCTTCAATTTTCGGGGCCATGCTGCCTGCGCCAAATTCGCGGCTTTGCAGCAGCGCTTCTGCTTCGGCGAGTGAAAGCTGGCTAAGCCAGCGCTGCGTTGCCGCCGACAGCGACGACAGCGACCTTACCGCTACACACGATCGTTCCCTTGCGACAGAGCCGTCAGCCCGGCAATGAAGCAGGCCAGCGGTGCGGTGGTAATACCCGCGCCAATTTGTCCGACCCCTGCCAGCTTATGGGCGATTCCGGTATTGATAATGGGCAGAATATTGCTATCGACAACGCGCCGCGCATCAATGCCGCAGCCGCTGCCCACAAAATTGAGGGCGGGCAGGGTAAATGCCGGCTGGGTGGTTAAGGTAATTTCATGCATGGCCTGGCTGTGTCTCACCGCATCGGCCGGGGTGCCGCCAACAAATTTCACGATAGCCGGTGACGCCGCCATGGCAAAACCGCCAATGCCTGCGGTTTCCGTAATGGCCGAGTCGCCCAGATCCGCCGCCGCATCATTAACTCCAAAACCGGGGAAGAACAGGCCATCAACCGGGTTAGCCGGAGCCTGAAACCAGCGATCGCCGGTCCCGGAAAGACGGATACCGAAGTTGACGCCGTTGCGTGCCATCACCGTGACCATGGAACTGTGCGGGACATTGCTGGCGGCATCGAGCATCGATTTGCAAGCCGCCATGGAGAGATTCAGGAAGAAGTGATCGTTGGCCGCGATAAACTCCAGCACTTCCGGGCCCTTTTCAATGCGGGCCAGATGGGAGGCCAGGCGGCGAAAGAACAACCCGCTGGCCGCAACGTTGCGGTTATGGCATTCATCACCCATATGTAGCGCCTGGGCAATCATTGGCTTAAGTTCAATATCGCCGCTCATGGCGAGGGCTTTCTTGAGCACCGGCGCCAGCACATCGGCCATCCAGCGCAGGCGGGTCAGGACCTCTTCGTGATTGGCCCCAAAGCGCAGCACTTTCCCGAGCCCTTCGTTGAAATTACAGTAGGCCCGGTTGCCATGCGTTTTGTTCTCTACTATCCAGACAGGCATGGAAGGACTGATAATCCCCGCCATTGGCCCGGTGGCGTGGTGGTGATGGCAGGGTTCCAGCGCGACCTCGCTATTTGCCGCCATTAGCATGGCCTGCTCAACGCTGTCGGCCCACCCTTCGAGCACAATCGCGCCGGCAATCGCCCCTTGCATTGGGCCACACATGTCTGCCCAGGCGATGGGCGGACCAGCGTGCAAAATTTTGCATTCTGCTGCCAGCGCCGGAATGGCTTCCTGCGCTGTACTGATTCCGATCAGCACCGGTTGCGCATCCAGGTAGCGCTGCAACGCGATGTCATTTGCCGCATCCACGCGGGTATCCGCCATTAATTTCGCCAACATCCAGTTAGCCTCTTCGTCGCCGAATGCGGCGGGCTGCCATTGCAGATGCAACACATCCCCTCCTGCATCTCGCAGATTATTGGCGAAACTCTCCAGACCCAGGTTGAGCACGCTGAGCGGTTGTTGAAATAACGTCGTCATAATCTATTTCCGTTGAAGGGCTACAAAAGCCGCCAGTCGCGCGGCCTCGATATTGCTGTCCGCCACCAGAACGCCAGCCTGTTCTAAACATTCAATTTGCTGCTGACGATCCTGAGGATCGTCTTCGGTCCCGCAAACGTGCGCAATCAGCAAAAGGTGTCGCTGCGCTTGTGCGGCTTCTTGCCGCAGCGTATCCAGCACAGGCAATAACGTGGCGCAAGGATCTGCGCTGGCGCCGTAGCCCAGAACAATGTCAAACAACAGGACGGCCGTGGTGGGATCGCGACCTTCCGACAACAGGCGTGCGTTGCGCAGTTTGGGGTCAATCATGGGATGCGGTCGGCCCTGGGTGAATTCGTCATCCCCCATATCGACCAGACTATGTCCGGTACCCTGCTGACGGCTGCGTAACTCCGTAGCCCCACGAACAGGGGCGTTGGATTCACATGACAGCCCCGCCGCCAGCAGGGCGAGTTGTGCTTCGTAACAGAATGTGCCACCGGCGAATACGCCGCGAATGTCTTTTTGTTTTGCCGCCATTGCCCCAATGCTGTCCCGGGCTTTGGCGAGGAGAGATTCCCTGGTGCTGGTCTCTTTGGGCGCCTTTTTACCCTCTAACGTGGCTACCGCGATCTCCGCTGCGTGACGCAGACTGAGTGCGGGTATGACGCCTTCATATTGCAAACTGTGCTCGTCGGCGCCCAGAAAATGGACGACGACGGGTTTTTCACACTGGCGTGCGCAGGCCAGTACTTTTTGCATAATCCCTGGTGCTGGTGGTTTAGAAATAAGAACAATAAGTTGTGTTTCAGGATCTTCTGCTAACAGGGTGATGCCCTGAATCATGCTCAGACCGCCGATAGCTTCGTGCAGATCGCGCCCGCCCGTGCCGATGGCCTGCGACACGCCAGCGCCAAGATGGTGAATATGGCAACTGACCTCTTGTAGTCCGGTCCCGGATGCTGCCACCAGGCCAATAGCGCCGCGTCGTACCACATTGGCAAAGCCCAGCGGCAGACCGTTGATAATGGCGGTACCGCAATCCGGCCCCATGACCAACAACTGGTTCTGACTGGCATAACGCTTGATGGCGGCTTCTTGATCTTCCGGAACGTTATCGCTGAATATCATCACGTGCAGACCGTTGCTCAGCGCTTTCAAGGCTTCGGCAGCGGCATAGCGGCCTGGCACAGAAATCAGGGCAAAATTGGCCTCCAGCGCGTCGTGCAGACCCATAGCGATACTGACAGGTACACGCTGTGTCGCGCCGGAAACAGGCTCGACTGCCGACGGGCGCAGCAAGGAGGCCGCGAGTTCCAGCGCCGCTTGCGCAGCGGCTTCGCTGGCTTCCAGCGCAATTAACAGATCGTTAGGGCGCGCGTCGATGACAATGTCCATGCCCGCGTCACGCATGCGTTCAATATTAGCCGGGGTCGCCATGGCGACAGATGCTTGCTCTACCCCATCCAGCGCGTTGAGTTTGGCGGAAATCTGCATAAGGGAAACGGAGTCCTTATACAGGTTCGGGAAACATTGATAGTGCAGTGTCATCTTTTATCCTTGAGCAAAAACGGTACTCATTTTGCTGCTTACTACGTTGTATCGGTCTGCCGGAGCGTCATGGGCGCAGCGCCGCAATGACCTCCGCTGAATGGCTCACCCAGCCGACAATGGCGCCCTGGGCTTTGATCATCGCCAGCGCCGCCTGATGAAATTCCGGAAAGTAGGAGGCGCAGCAATCTTCCGGAATCACCAACTCATAGCCACGATCATTGGCTTCACGGGCGGTACTCTGCACACACACCTCGGTGGTGACGCCGCAGATAATGAGCGAGGCGATGCGGTGAGATTGCAGAATGAGATGCAGGTCAGTGGCGTAAAACGCCCCTTTGCCTGGCTTATCAATCACCGGCTCGCCGGGCTGTGGCGCGAGTTCGGGAATGATGTCGTGGCCCGGCTGGCCTCGCACCAGAATGCGGCCCATCGGACCGGGCTCGCCAATAAAGGTTTTACCGCCACGGGTGCGTTTTGCGGGCAGGCAGTCGCTGAGGTCATCACGGTGTCCTTCCCGGGTATGAATAACCAGCAGACCCGCCTCGCGAGCGCTTTTCAGCAATGCGGCACAGGGTTCGATCGCACGGCGAACAAGGGAGACGTCATTGCCAAGGGCTTCGCCAAAACCACCGCGTTCAACAAAGTCGCGCTGCATATCAATCACCACGAGGGCGGTGGTGGCGGGATCGAACTGAAAGTCAAAAGGTTGAGCTTTAATCGTGCGCATAAACGTTCCTTTGTTGATTCGCCTTTCATTGGAGTGTACGGAGTGATAACGCCGTGTGCGCAAAAAGCTTTTCTGCCTGAACCTCAAAAAATATGAGGCATCTCTGTACGCGAAAACGCCATAATGCGTAAATCGTGAACTGGCGAGGCTTTAGGCGTACAAGCGCCGGATTTGGGTAAAAAAAGCACCCAAAACAAGATAGCGGATTTGTGACCTCGCACCTATTGACAGGCGTAATCATGACCTCAGGAAGAGATATTGCGGCGATACAACTCTGCGACGCTTTACCCCCATGGCGCCCTATGGTTCCCTGGCTTCGGGTCCATTCGATTTTTCAGCGCGCCTGTAACGTGCAAACGCCACAAGGGAGGCTATGGGTGGTGCAGGCGAGCGATATGCCGCTGGCCCCGGCGGGAATGGTGACTGACTGCGTTGACCTGCGCCCCTTTTTTAACGTGGGGGAACGGCTACGCTGGCGTGATGAAACCTGCCTGTACGGCACAAAAGCGCGTATCGAACTGGGCTCAGCCATGCCGGTTTCCACGCGGCTAATACCCTGCGGCGAAGCGCAAATGCTGGCGCGCCTGGCAGCTCAGATCGCCGCCTTTTTCAGCCATCAGCTGGAAAAAGGCATTCGCCTTGCGCTGCGTACGGACGCGACGTTAATACGCGCACAGACCTCGTTGGTCCACTGGCTGCGCACGGGTGAAGGGGATCTCAATGAATGCCTTATGGGCTTTATTGGTCGGGGGGAGGGGCTCACCCCCGCCGGAGATGATTTCCTGCTGGGTGTGTCGCTGGTTCTTCATAACTGGCGCTTTGCGCGTGCAGCGGCATTTAACGCGGCGCTGCTCCCCTTACTCGACCGTACGACCGATATCAGCCGCGCCATGCTGGAGCAGGGCTGTAATCATCATTACAGCGCCCAACTGCTGACGCTGGCGAGAGGCGAAAGCGAGACAGGGCCGCAGGCCATCGCGCGCGTCGCCGACTACGGGCACTCTTCTGGTCACGACATGCTGGCGGGCGTCCTCACGGCAGCGCACGTCTTAGCTTAACGGCGTAAATAACGCTTTCTGCACCTCCGTCTGTTTTAACTGCTGCAGCCACCAGTTAAAACAGGGGCGCGGCGGGCGGCTTTGCCAGGCCAGAAACAGCGGCGTCGGTTGTTTGCTCTCTTCAACATGCAGATGTACGAGTCGGCCATCATCAATATAGGGCTGGCAAATATGGCGTGGCAGAAAACCAATGCCCAGCCCTTTGAGATGCATAGAGATTTTCGCATGATAGTCAGGCACGACCACCGCTTTTTGTCCCCGTAGCTGCCAGGCAACTTTGGGTTCAAGTTTTACCGAGGTATCCGGGATGCACACCGCAGGATAAGGACGCAGGTCGTCGGCACGCAGCGGACGATGAATGGCGGTAAGAGGGTGATCGGGCGCGATGGCGAATAGCCATTCGACCGTGCCAATTTCCAGGCAGCATATTTCACCGGGTAAGGCGACCTGGTTGGGCGCGGCAATGGCGATATCCGCCCGTTTTTCCAGTAAGGCGTCCCAGACGCCATCATGTACATCAATCGCGATATGAATTTCGGTTTGTGGAAAAAGTAATTCGCTTTCTGAGAGTAGGGTGTAAACCGGTCGCAGGCTGACAATATTATTAAGGGTAATATTGAGACGAGTCTCGACACCAGCGGCAATACGCTGGGTGGCAAACTGGAGATCATCCAGTTGAGTCAGGATAATCTGGCCTTTACTAATGAAATAACGGCCAGCTTCCGTTAATTCGAGCTGTTTCCCGAGGCGTTTGAATAACTTGAGTCCCAATTCACTTTCCAGCTTGTGAACCGTATAGCTAAGCGCCGTCGGTACTTTATGCAGTTCCTCTGCGGCTGCGGCAAAACTACCGCAGCGTGCAATGGTGATGATTACATTCAATGCTTGTGCACTAATCAACATGCCGTCTCCCTTGCCGGATAGCGCGTTGTTATTTTTTAACGCATTACCTGCATTCAGACCAGCTTGCTCATCCGGTCCCTACTAAAAACAGGCGTGTTGCGCTAATTCTCACAGTTATCGTGAGTTGCCGTTTTTTATCCCGGTTCTAAATGAAATAAGTATTTCTATATATTTCAGTAGGTAACCAATAATTAAATCGCTCACTATTCATACTGGTGTAAAACCCTGCATGCCGTGTATTATTTGGTTTTTTGTGTTAGTTATCCACATTAAGTTGATTCTTAGGTTGATGTTCAACGTAATGAGTTGCTATTAACTACTTTAATGATTTTTAGGGAAAAAAAAGATAGCATGTGTACAGGTGAAATTTATATATTTGCTAGAAATAAACAGCGTGTTAGCACTGGTGTAATTTAATCACGCGATAATAAGGCGAATTGTTAATAGCCAAAGCATCTACGTACCCACACAACAGGCGAGCAGCCTAATTATAAAACGAATCTACCAATAACTGATCGCTCAGGTTATGTAGGTGGTGGGTATATAGTTTATTTTGTAAATCATGAGTATAGCTATGAACCATTATGATGATTTGCAGAGGTTTAAGGATAAGACCCGCAACCAAAAATACGAATTCAAGGATCTGTCGGCGCAGAACCTCTCTCCTGACCATGGAAGTTGGGCGATCATGAATCAGCTAGCTCCTGCAACAGAGGAGTCTAAACTGGCGATGGGTGGTCACGTTTCGCTGCCGCAACCGCAGGCTGTCGCCCCGGATGTCTTCGCGAGTGACGAACGTCATGAGCGCGTCGAAAGTATCGATACTATCAACAGTATTGAAAGCACCGAAACCACCGAAAACAGCACCGAAAGCGTTCTTCCCCCTGTCGACACAGACTTACCGGCGGTGACCGCCCCGTCTATTTTCCGTGAAGTTGCCGGACAACTTGCATCGCAATCGGCGGCACCCGTTGCGCCTTCTGCCCAACCGGCGGCTAATCCGGTTGTACCAACGACCACCACCGCACCGGCTCCGTCTGCGACAGCGCCTGCTGATTATTCCCGGCTGTTTGCAACGAAAGCGCCAGAAGCAAAACCCACCGTAGAAAAAAACCAACCTTTACAATCTTTGCTAGAAAGGATCGCTTCATGCCGTTGATTTGTGTTTGTTCACCGAAGGGTGGTGTTGGGAAAACGACGCTCACGGCTAATCTGGCTTACGCCCTTGCGCGTTCTGGCAGTAAGGTCCTGGCGCTGGATTTTGACGTGCAGAACGCACTGCGTCTGCACTTTGGCGTGCCGCTGTCTGACGAGCGTGGTTATGTCGCCAAATCAGCCGAGTCCTCGGACTGGAGTCAATTCGTATTGACCGCAGGCGGGAATATCTTTGTGTTGCCTTATGGCGAAGCCAGCGAAGATCAACGCCTGGTATTTGAAGAACGTCTGACGAATGACGAACATTTTCTGATTCGTGGCCTCAACACGTTGCTGAATTATCCGGGCCTGATCATTGTGGCCGATTTTCCTCCCGGCCCCTCTGCTGCACTGAAAGCCATGTCGCGCCTGGCCGATCTGCATCTGGTCATCATGCAGGCAGATACCGCCTCTCTTTCCCTGTTGCCTCACGTTGAAAATCACCGTCTCACCGGGGATGTCCTCAATCGAAAAGCGGGCCATTACTTCGTGCTCAACCAGAGCGACAACCGTCGTCAGGTCAGCCGGGATGTCACCGCATTTATGGAACAGAAATTAGGTAATCAACTTTTAGGCGTTATTCATCGTGATGAAAGCGTCATAGAAGCGAATGCCTCGCAGCAGTCGGTTTTCGACTTTAGTCCTGCATCCGCCGCTGCATTCGATATCGAACTCATTGCAAAAAGAGTCGCCGGAATCTTAGGCGTAAAAATCGGAGACGGCACGGTTCACAGTAAACCGAAAATGTCTGGCTTCTAATTCGCGCAGGGCAACCTATGAAAAAGTTCCTTTATGTTTTGCTGGTACTGGCAATGCTACCTGTTGCGCTGCTGGTCATCATTACGCCTATGGACAGCCAGAAACAGTATATTTTTGGTCTGCTCAGCATCGGTGTGCTGTTTTTGATGGGGTTTAGCAAAAAACGCAGCGTGTCGGTCATTATGGTGGTCATGTCGGTGCTCTTATCGACGCGCTATATGTATTTCCGCCTGACGCAAACCCTGCATTTTAATTCCGAAATTGAAACCATTCTTGGAATGGGACTGTTTCTGGCGGAGGTCTACGTCTGGGTCATGTTGCTGCTGAGCTATCTGCAGACGGTCTGGCCGTTAAAACGCGAAATTGTGCCGCTGCCGGATGATATGAGCCAGTGGCCGACGGTGGATGTCTATATTCCTACCTATAACGAGCCACTGGATGTGGTGCGTGATACGGTTTTGGCGGCGCAATGCATTGATTATCCTCGCGATAAGATGAATATCTACCTGCTGGATGACGGCAAACGCCGCGAGTTTGCTGTTTTTGCCGCAGACGTTGGCGTCGGGTACATCACGCGTAACGACAACAATCACGCCAAAGCCGGTAACCTCAACCACGCCATGAAGCTGACGCAGGGTGAGTTGATTACCGTGTTCGACTGCGACCACGTTGCGACACGCATCTTCCTGCAGGCGACGGTGGGTGGTTTCCTGAAAGATCCGAAACTGGCGCTGGTGCAGACACCGCACTATTTCTACTCGCCGGACCCGTTCGAGCGTAACCTCTCCGTTGGACGTAACATCCCTAACGAAGGGTCGCTGTTCTACGGACCGATTCAGCAGGGCAACGACAACTGGAACGCCACCTTTTTTTGCGGCTCCTGTGCGGTGATTCGCCGTAGCGCGCTGGAAGAGATTGGCGGTTTTGCCGTAGAGACCGTTACCGAAGACGCTCACACCGCGCTCAAATTGCAGCGCCGTGGTTGGGGCTCGGCATTCCTGGATATCCCACTGGCTGCCGGTCTGGCGACTGAACGTCTGGTGCTGCACGTTATCCAGCGTACCCGCTGGGCGCGTGGGATGACGCAGATTTTCCGTCTGGATAACCCGCTGTTTGGTCGCGGCCTGACTATCCAACAGCGCCTGTGCTACCTGAGCGCCATGCTTTACTACCAGTTCGCGCTGCCGCGTATTGCGTTTTTGACCGCGCCGCTGGCCTATCTGTTGTTTAACCTGAACATCATTCACTCCTCAGCGAGCCTGGTTTTCGCCTATGCGCTCCCGCATCTGTTCCTCGCGATTTACGTCAACTCGCGCATGAACGGGCGGCATCGCTATAGCTTCTGGGGGGAGATCTACGACCTGGTGCTGGCCTTCCACATTGCATTGCCGACTGTGGTGACGATGTTTTTCCCGAAACGCGGCAAATTCAACGTGACCGACAAGGGTGCGCTGCTGGACGTGGGGTACTTTGATTTTAGCGTGGTGCGCCCGCATTTGATTATCGCCCTGCTGCTGGCGGCCGGAGTGATTGCCGGTATCGTTCGCGCCTGTGCTCATGACTACTTTGGCGTGGATCCGCGCGTTATCGCCCTAAACGTCGGTTGGGGGTTGTACAGTCTGATCTTTCTGTTGGCCGCGATTGCCGTTGCGCGCGAAACCCGACAGACGCGCAAAACCATTCGTATTGATGCGGAAATCCCGGTACTGCTCCACCATGCCAGCGGCGTGGTGTCGCGCAGCCATACCGCTGACCTGTCGATGGGCGGCTGCCGTATTGTGGCACCGGATGATCGCCATCTCGATGATGAGATTGAAGAGATTGAGCTGCTGCTGCAATCCGGCGCGATCCTCATTCCGGTAAAAACCATCGCCACGGATGAAGAATCGATTCGTCTGATGTTTGAAGACATCCCGCTCGCCCGCCGTCGTGAACTGGTGCGCGTGGTGCTCTCCCGTGCGGATGCATGGATTCACCCACCGAAACCTCAGGACAACCCGTTCCGTTCGTTGGGGACCATTATGCGTTGTGTGTTTGACCTCTTCTGGCTGACCTGGAAAGACCGTCGCGAAAATCGCCGTTTGCGCGCCAGCCAGGACCAGGCCGCTTCCCAGGAGGAGGGCAACGCATGAAACGTCTGACAACACTGGCTGTGCTGGTCGGCGCACTCTTTATGATGCCGCTGCATGCCGAAGACACCTCCATCGAGTCGCTACTGAAATTAAACGAGCCGGCGGAGACGCCACCCGTGCCGCCGTCGGGCGCACCGGTATTTATTCCTTCGGTGGTTAACAGCATCAGTCTCGCGCAGATGGGTTTCCCGGAAGGGATTTCCCTGACGGGTGGCCAGTTCCAGGGGGGCGCCTCCTTTACCCTGCCCGTGGACCAGGTGATTACCACGGCGCGCCTTGAACTGAACCTGAAAGTGTCGCCCGCGATGGTGGCGCGCAATGCCACCATGCAGTTGATGCTCAATGGTCAGCCGCTGGGGACGGTACCGCTGACCGTGACCGACAGCGACACCGCGCGTTATCAGTTGGATATTCCCTCCGCGCTGATGGTGTCGAGCAACAACCTGAGCTTTAAAATCAACGATGGCGATGCCATGCAGTGCCAGCGCGACCTGAGCGATAAATATCGCGTCACCATCATGGCGGATTCCCGTTTCGAGCTGGAAGGGCAGCAACTGGACATTGGCGCCGATTTAAGCCACTTCCCGCGCCCGTTCTTTGACAGCATGCAAATGACCCCGGCGGCGATCGCCATGGCTTTCCCGGCGAAGCTCAGTGGCGATACCTTAAGCGCCAGTGCGCTGATCTCATCGTGGATGGGGATCCAGGCAGACTACCGTGGCGTGTCGTTCGCCGCCTATCATGACCGCTTGCCGGAAAAGAACGGCATCCTGATTGGTCATCCGGGCGAGCAAATTGGTGGCCTGACGCTACCGACTACCGAGCAGCCGCTACTCAAAGTGGTCGATAACCCGGCAAACCCGGTTTATAAGCTGCTGCTGGTGGTGGGTAAAGATGATGCCAGCCTGCGTGCGGCGGCATGGCGTTTAACCCGCGGCAATTTCGCCATGCAGACGCCGTCGGTGGATGTCACCACCCAAACGATCCCGGCGAGTAAACCTTACGATGCGCCGCGCTGGATCCCTACCGATCGTCCGGTAAAACTGTCAGAACTGATCCGTAAAGATCAGAGCCTGACCACCACGGGGCTGTGGCACGATGCGTTGCGCGTAGCATTCCGTGCGGCACCGGATCTGTTCCTGTGGGATGGCGAAACGATTCCTCTGCACATTGGTTACCGTTTCCCGACGGAAAGCTGGATTGATGAAGACCGTTCGTGGCTCAGCATGACCATGAACGATACCTTCCTGCATAACCTGCCGGTGAATAAGCAGGGGGCGCTGGAAACGTTGTGGCATAAGCTTGGCGGTGATGCGCGCCAGGAGAAGTTTGATATGCCGCTGGAGCCGTACATGATCTATGGCGACAACCAGCTCTCGCTGTACTTCAACATTCAACCCAAGGCGAGCGCCCCGTGTAGTGTGCTGCTGAACAATAACATTAAGAGCCGTATCGAAGACGACTCGTGGATTGATCTCAGCCATACGCGTCACTTCGCGCTGTTGCCGAACCTCTCTTATTTTGTGGGCGCGTCCTTCCCGTTCACCCGGCTTGCGGATTATTCGGAAACGGTGCTGATGCTGCCGGAAAAACCGACTGAAACGCAGATTGCCACGCTTTTAGATATGACGGCACGTTCCGGTAACGCGACGGGAACGGCGCTGGGCCGCAACCGCGTGTTGCTCGGCGTACCCACTGGCGGGGCGGGTGTTGAACTGCTGAACGACCGCGATGTGCTGGCGGTCACGGGCCTGGATCAGCATGACTTTAACCGCGCGATCCTCAATACCTCGCCGTTTGTGATGCACGACTCTACGTTGGGCGTACGTGAGCCAACGACCTGGGAGCGTATCAAACGCTGGATAGCAGGGGACTGGGCATCAGACGGGCTGGAAGCCGACCGCTACTTCTCCTCCAACGAAGCCTGGCGCGGTTTTGTCAGCTTCCGTTCACCGTGGAATAACGATCGTCTGGTGGTACTGGCTATCGGCAGCAATGACGAGCAGCTCTCACGTCTGCACGGTGACCTCGCCTCAGCGAAAATTAACGCCGGGATCCGTGGCGACGCAGCGGTGATCACCAATGAGAACGGCGTGCGCAGCTTCCGCGTGGGTGAGCAGTTCCCGAGTGGCGAGATGCCAACGCAAATGCGGGTGATTTGGTATGCAAATCAGCACTCGGCGCTGCTGGCGATTTTAGGGCTGCTATTTGGTTGCATTGTTGGCTCGGCGATCTTTGTCTTGCTGAGAAATCGCGCGAAACGACGTCTGGATTTGGACAACCGCAAATAAGAGGGTGACAAGAATGATGATAAAAACCGCCCGCCGTTTGACGACGCTGTGCCTGTCCAGCGCGCTCACTTTCGGTATACCAGGGCTGGCCCATGCCGCCGCGAATGATGCCGCGCTCAAAGCCTTATTTGACCAGGCGAATTATTGGCATGAGAAATCCCACGATGACCTGGCGATGGAGTCGCTGCGTAAAGTGTTGATGGTGGATGCCAATAACACCCAGGCGATGTACCTGATGGCGTTATGGGCGCAGCAAAATGGCGATCTGCAAGTCTCGTCCCAGTGGCGTTCGCGGCTGGCGCAGGTTTCTCCTGACGATCCGGGGTTGCAGGCGCTGGATAATGCCAAACAACTGACGCAGGTTCCGCAGGGGCAATTGAGCCTTGCCCGCCAGCAGGCGCGCAGCGGTAACGTACCGGCGGCGCTGGCGACCTGGCGCAGCATGTTTAACGGCGATACGCCGCCACCCAGCCTCGCCCCTGAGTACTACCAGACGATGGCGGGAGATAAAACCCTTTATCCGCAGGCCGTGTCGCAACTGAAAAATTTCGTGATGCATAACCCGCAGGATACCTCTGCGCGCATTGCACTCGGCAAAATCCTGACCTGGCGTGAAGAGACGCGCCGCGACGGCATTTTGTTGCTCGAACCGATGGCCAGCGGCAGTAAAGAGGCCGATGACGGGTTGCGTCAGGCGCTGTTATGGCTGGGGCCGCAGGCAGGCGATGAGCGCTTCTACGACACCTGGCTACAGCGGCATCCGCAGGATACTGATGTCCAAAACTATTACCGTAAAAATGTCGGCGGCGCGGCGAAAGGCGCGGGCTATACCGCGCTGAATAGCGGTGATAACAGTGCGGCAAAAAACAAATTTGAGCAGGTGCTGCAAACCAACCCTAACGATGCTGACGCCCTTGCCGGGATGGGCTACATCGCCCAGCGTAGCGGTGATTACAAAGCGGCGGCACAGTACCTGAATCGGGCAGCCAGTCAGGGCGGGGATGCTTCTGATGAGCGTAAAAATCAGGCCGCAGACGCGGCGTTTTACGGCCAGCTCGCCCAGGCTCAGCAGGCATTGAAAGAGGGTAATATTAGCCAGGCGCTGGCGCTTTCGGCCCCGCTGGCACAAGAGAGTGGGGAGCGTGGCACGGCAGGAAAACTGTTCCGTGCTTCAGTGCTGAGGCAGAACAAAGACTTTTCGCAGGCCGAACAGACCCTGCGGGGACTTCTCAACGAGCAGCCGCAGAACGCCCCGGCACGGGAAAACCTCTATTACGTCCTGCGCGACCAGAATAAAACGGAAGAAGCGCAGGCGATGCTGCGTACTTTACCCGCCAGCCTGCAGGAAAAACTGCAGCCGCGTGTGGTCGCGGGGGCGCCTGGCGATCCGATTCGCCGTCAGGCACAGCAACTGGTCCAGGCCGGTAATACTGACCAGGCGATTTCGGTACTGCGCCAGGGCGTTGCCCGCGTGCCGGATGATCCGTGGCTGCGTCTTGACCTTGCCCGCCTGCTGCAAAAATCCGGGCAGGAAGGTGAAGCGGCCACGGTGATGATCCCGGCGGGTCGCGATGGTGCTAACAGCAATTCACTGTACGCCGCTGCGCTCTATGCCAGCGAAAGCGGGGCCTGGCAGCAGGCCAACTCTCTGCTGGCGCGTATTCCGCCGTCCAGCCGTAATAGCCAGATGCGCGATCTGTCGGAAAGTGTGAATTACAACCTGCAAATGGCAACGGCAGAACGTTACCTTTCACAAGGGAACATGACCGCGGCGTCCAATACGCTGAAAGCGCTGGCCAGTCAGCCGCCGAAAAGCCCGGTCGATGCAGGGAAACTGGCGCGGATGCTTGCCCGTTCGGGTGACATCACCACCGCCGTATCGCTGGTGCGCAACAGTATTAAAGATGGCGTAGAAGGCAACGCCGGGGATTATGCCGATCAGATAGCGGTACTGAACCAGGCGGGGCTCACTCAGGAAGCGCAAACCCTGATGTCGAACCCGGAGCTACAGGCGCGCAGTACGCCTGCTCAGCTTGCGGGTATCCGCAATGGCTACGTGATTAATGAAGCCGACAAACTGCGTGAAGAGGGCAACTACGCCGCGGCGTATGACAAGCTGATCCGTGCGCTGCAAAGCGACCCGCAAAACACCGATTTGATGTTCGCCATGGGCCGTCTGTACCAGACAGGCAAAATGAACAAAGAAGCGGGCGTACTCTACGACTACCTGATGACCCGTGATACCGAGGATCAGGCGGCGCGTGTGGGGGCTATCGACGTTGCGCTGTCCGAGAATAACGTGCAGAAAGCTACTACCCTTGCCAGCGGTCTGCGTAGCGACAGCTCACCAGAACGTATGCTGTTGCTGGCGCGTCTGGAAGAGGCAAAAGGCAACCACCAGCAGGCGATGACCTACTTACGTAGCGCACGCGGCAAGCTGGTGGGGCTGGAGTCGTCTAACAGCGCGGCTACGCCGACGATTGGCGGCATACTGTTGGCAGATAATCCGTTTACCACTACCAGTAAAACGCCGCCGCAGTCGAGTTCTCCACAGGCGTTGTACGGCACTATTCTGCCGTGGCAGGTCGCGCAAGTGGCTCGTGAGCCGGGGAGCAGTTTACCGGGCACAACCCGTACCGATTTGCCGGTCGAGACCGCGCAAAGCCGCACGCTGCGTCAGGTTGATAACATGATGCAGGAGCTTGATGAGAAGAAAGGGATGTGGTTGCAGGGCGAGGTCGATATCCGTGGCCGTGACGGTGAGTCGGGCACCAGTAAACTGACCGAAGCCAAAACGCCGCTGACTTGGTCAAGTTCGCCGTTTGGTGAGTCGCGCTTCGAGTTTACCGCCACGCCGATCAGTTTGAGTTCAGGAACCGCTTCGGGCGATGCCTGGCGCCGTTATGGCTCGAACCCGCTGGCGAATGCGGTAACCAATATCAGTCAGTCTGTCACCAATGCCAATACCACGACCGATACCAATGCGACGGACAAGTTTACCGACCTGTCCGGGTATGCGGATGCGAACAAATTGTCGCCGTTTACTGATACTGGCCTGGAACGTCTGGACAGATTGTTAGGCACCGATTTAGGCCGTCTGAAAGCGCTCAGTACTTCCAGCTATAAAGCGAGTTCCAGCGATCCGATTAACTCATCAACGGATTCGCAAAACGGCAACGGCGTTGAGCTGAATATGGCGCTCAGTGGCGATAGCTACCGTGTGGATATCGGCAGTACGCCGCTCGGTCAGGACATGAGTACGCTGGTGGGCGGAGTGAAATGGTCGCCGAAGCTTTCCAATTACCTGACGTTAATTCTGACCGGCGAACGCCGCGCAGTGACCGATAGCCTGCTCTCCTATGTTGGCCTGAAAGATAAATATTCAGGAGACAGTTGGGGCCAGGTGACGAAAAACGGCGGTAGCGTACAACTGAGCTACGACGACGGTGATGCGGGCTTCTTCGTGGGGGGCGGTGGTTACAGCTACATTGGCAACAACGTGGCGAGCAACACCAGCGCCAACGCCAACGCCGGCGTGTACCTTCGTCCGTGGCATGATGATTTCCGTCAGTTGCAGACGGGCTTAAGCGTCAGTTGGATGAATTTCTCGAAAAACCTCAGCTACTTCACCTATGGACAGGGGGGCTACTTTAGCCCACAGAACTATGTCAGCGTGTCGTTACCTGTCGATTTCTCGCAAAAAATCGATAACTGGAAGCTGAGCCTGGGCGGATCGGTGGGATATCAGTCCTACACCCAGGATAAGAGCGATTATTTCCCGAACGATCCCGAAGCACAGAGAATGTTGCAGCAACTGGCTGATATGGGCTTTACCAAAGAAGCGCAGTATGGCAGCAAATCGCAAAACGGGATTGGCTATACCTTCCGGGCAGGGATTGATTACAACCTGAACAAGAACATGACCGTCGGCGGTAGGGTCGGTTACGACACCTTTGGCGACTATAACGAAAGTACTGCCGGGATCTGGTTCCGCTATATGTTGGGAGATAAATAATGACGTCGAGTACGGCTAATCCTTTACTGCTGTCTTATTTTCAACGGCAGCAAACGCCGGCCGGTTGGTTTGACCTGCTGTCGGTAATGGTTGATGGCATGGTGAGAAACGTGGGGGAAGCGGAAAGCCAACCCTTCTTGCGCCAGATGGGGGCATCGCTGGCGGAACGTTTTCCTCTGCCTGCCTCACAAACCATCGGCGAACTCGAAACCAACATCAACGCGCTGCTTGCGGAGTTTAATTGGGGCTATATTGATATTGATGCCAGCGAAGAGGGATTATCGTTCCGCCATCAGGGGTTACCGGTCTCCCGGGATGAGAACAGCCAGACGCGTTGGTGTTACGCATTTTGCGCCATACTGGAAGGGCTTTATTCCCGTTGGCTGCAGGGACAGGGCGGGCAATCGCATCTCGCTTTTAGCCGCGAACGGCTTTACTCCGTATCGGACGTTGTGTTCCGCTACGCTAACCCACAATGAGTCTGAGTATGTTTAAACGCGTTTTCGCCATGATGGTGATGATGGTGAGTGTGCTTTTTTCCTCGTTTTCACAGGCGGGACAGGCCTGGGAAGCGTACAAAGCGCGCTTTCTGATGACGGATGGCCGTATTGTTGATACCGGCAATAAAAACGTCTCTCACACGGAAGGCCAGGGTTTCGCCATGCTGATGGCGGTGGCCAGCAATGATAAAGCGGCGTTTGACCGCATCTGGGGATGGACAGATAAGACGCTCAGGAACAAGGACAATGGTCTGTTCTACTGGCGTTTTAACCCCGTCGAGCCGGATCCGATTGCCGATAAGAATGACGCAACGGATGGCGATGCGTTAATTGCATGGGCGTTGTTAAAAGCCAGTCAGCGCTGGAATGATAATAGTTATGCCACCGCATCGGATGCCATTACCCAGGCGATGATTAAACATACGGTGATCAATTATGCGGGTTATCGGGTGATGCTGCCGGGGGCGAAGGGGTTCAATCTCAACAGTTATGTGAACCTGAACCCGTCCTATTTTATCTTCCCGGCATGGAAAGCGTTCGCCAACCGTAGCCATCTGGTGGTCTGGAATGATCTGATCCGTGATAGCACTACGCTGCTTGGCAAAATGGGCTGGGGTCAATCGCATTTGCCTACCGACTGGGTATCACTGTCGGCGGATGGCAAACTGAGCCCTGCTAAAGAGTGGCCGCCGCGCATGAGTTTCGACGCCATTCGTATTCCGTTGTATATCTCATGGTGGAACCCGCAAAGTTCGCTGCTGACGCCGTGGCGCAACTGGTGGCAGGGTTATGATCGTAGCCGCACCCCGGCCTGGGTGAACGTTACAACCAACGATACCGCCCCGTACAATATGAATGGCGGTTTGCTGGCGGTACGTGATTTGACGATGGGTCAAACGTCTGGCGAGCCGCAAATCAACGCACAGGATGATTATTATTCTGCCAGTCTGAAAATGTTGGTCTGGCTGGCACAGCAGCAACAGTAATTTTCCGCTTTTCCTGGTGATGTCTCCTCACCCTCTCCCTTGAGGAGTGAGGAATCCCCACAAAAATGCGAGCACGATCGGTCCCCTCTCCTCTTTGGGGAGAGGGCCAGGTCGAGGGGAAATAACCTACTGCGGATAGGGCACCCAGTCGCCGCCGTTCAGCCGAACATACGGCTTATTCTGGTACTGAATCACCACGGCGTTAGCATTTTCTGAAACCGGCGCTGTCTGCGGCAGGCCGCTGGTCAACTGATCCCAGTTCACACGATCTTCGGTGAATATCTTGCCATCCAGCACGCGTGTTACCAGTTCTGATATCGCCAGGAAGCTGCTCGGTTGATTGATCTCAATCGCAGGCCCTTCATGCGGCGCCTTCATACCAAAGAATTTGATTGCCGTTGGGACGTGGGTAATTGATGGGCTTGGAATATCACGCAGGCCGGAAACCTGCATCTTATCGCCCTGCAGCGCCGCGCCATGTTCCGGCACCATCACCACCATCACCTTACGCCCGGATTTCTCCAGTTGCGTGAAGAAGGTATCCAGCTCATCAAACAATTTCTGGGCGCGAATTTTATAATCCGCCGTCTGGCGCACGCCGGGGAAATGGTTACCGTCGTGCAGTGGCAGCAGGTTATAGAAGGTTGCGGTACGCTGACCATTATTGTTCGCCTCGTTCTCCATCCAGCGGTTCAACACGGCGGTATCGTCATAGACCGGGGAGCCATCAAACGACAACAGAACCGGCGGCAAGCCTGCCTGATTCATCAACGGCACCTGCACGCCGCCGTTGTCGCGGATCTCTTTGAGGAAATCACCAAACACGCCGTTGTGATCCATCATCAACTGTTGGGTGAAGCCCAGTTTGGCCAGGTTATCAAACAGGTAGCACTGGGCGCCGGCTGTCTGGTAGAGATTTTTATGCGATGTCTGACCGCAGCTCGCGCGTAGCAGACGAATGGCCGCCGGGCCGCTATAGGCAGTGGCCGAATTAAACTGCTTAAAGACGATATCGAAATGTGACCACAATGGGTGTGATGACAAACCTGCGGCATCAATATCTGACCAGGAGAGCGAACAAATGTTGATAACCAGCAGATCAAAAGGCTGTGCATCTGCCGGCAACTGTGTCGGGAACGGCGTCTGGCGTTTCTCTTCGGAGGCATAGAAACTGGCGAGCCAGGCATTCAGGTTCTCTGAGGTTGGCGGCGCGGTTTGTGCCGGAATATCGCCCACCACGGGTGTTGCCGCGGTATTCGCGACGGTCGGCGCCACAGTACCGCCCGTTGTGGCAATGGTGTTTTGTTGGGTGCTTTGCGGCCACAGGGTGAAGGCCGGGCCGACAATCGTCAGCACATTCAGCCAGATCATAATAGCGACAACAAATACCGTGACGCGTATCCACTGCGCCAGGAACAGCCAGGCGACCAGCAACACGAACAGCGCGCCAATCATCTGCCAGTTAATAAAACGCGTTACCAGATCGAGCAGGTAATCGGCGCTAAAGCCTGCCACCTGGGAGCCCTGACTCATAATGCTATCGATACCCGGTAGCCAGGTATCATGCCAGAACAGGCCGAAACCAATCGGGAGGGCAATCCAGTGGCGCAGGCGGTGCAGGCCCGGACCTGGCAATGGCATCAACAAAAAGGCCATAAACACCAGGTTCAGCAATGGATGAAAATTAAGGTAGCCCGCCCACAGCAAACCAAATTTCACCAAAAAATAGAAATTCCAGCCGGATAAACCGCGCCAGTGTTGCCACAGCGTCGAGGGTCTGGAAGGCGTCAGCGTTTGATTAGTCATGTTTTCGGTCTGCCTTGACGAACGATTCCCGACGCAATATGCCGGCCGGTTTAACGTAGCGAGGTTTAATAAACATTATTCTTGCAATAAGACGAATGCGGTACAGCCAGTGGCGTGCCAGATAGCCCAGCGGGAAGAAAATCAGCGCGCAAAGGATAACGAGTTCAATAATATCGGCGATGGACATCATGATGCGCTCCCCGTCTCTTCACTTAACAGTCGCAGGGGTTGGGGGATACGTCGCCAGACTTGCCCGTCATGCTCGGCATTCATGATTTTCGGCTCATCGCTTGTACCCGCCAGCGGACTGCCCCATTTTTCCGGCCCGACTTCCCGCAACAGCACCAGCTCGGCCGCAATCTGGTTGTCTTCGAACCACACCATGCGGTTAGAGAAGATGTCGGCTGTAGGTAATGGGAAAATGTGGTTAAGGGCGGTGTCGAGATCATTCACACGACAGAACGACAAAAACATCAACAGGCGATTATCGCCGATGGTGACAATATCCCCGGCACGGTTCGGGCGGCAGAGCGTTAGCGCTTGTTCTACGCGAATACCGGGCACCGGGCGCAGCGCCACCAGTACCCCCTTGCCGTCTGGCGGTAACAGCGTGTTATTCACCATATTGGCTACCGCTTCGCAGAACGTGGTCCACGGCTGGAAGCCGCGCAGCTTGAGCGGCAGTGTCATTGAGAGCAGCGTAGAGATATCTTCCGGCACAATACGTTTAAATTGTTGCCCCTGTACGCTTTCGATAAGCGTCAGGCAGCGGGAGAGTGGGGCGTTCCAGGGGATGACCATGTTTGCGCCACACCGCAACAGCAAACGTTCATCGGTGGCGCGCAGGCTGGCCCTGGTTTCACGAACGATAATCTTCAGTGCGCTACCGCGCTGGCGGCGCAGAGTATGAATCTGGCGGGCAATGGTTTCGATTTGGTTATTCTGACTCAGGGCGAAAATAAGGGTCGCGGCCTGGCTGGTTCGCGCCTCGTCAAACATTCCTTCGTTGGTTTTAAATAGCGTCCAGTGTTCAGAAAGCGCGGGCGCCCCTTCCAGCACATCGACATTACTGAGCACTCGTTTTTCATCACTGCGCGGCTGGACGGAGGCCTCTTCCTGCTTCGCTAATTGCCAGTGACCATCGCGATGTTCAAGAATAAGTTGTTGCTGGGCACTCACGCCTCTGTCGTTACACCACCAGGCCACATCATAAAGATGCGTTCCGCTTGTATAACGCAAACTAGCCAAACCGAACAATGAACGGTATTTACCTATCAATACTGATGATTGCCTGTCGCTATTGTTTGCAGGGTTTATTA
Organism: Citrobacter sp. UYEF32; assembly: GCF_040546205.1. Taxonomy (NCBI): domain Bacteria; kingdom Pseudomonadati; phylum Pseudomonadota; class Gammaproteobacteria; order Enterobacterales; family Enterobacteriaceae; genus Citrobacter; species Citrobacter sp. UYEF32. The sequence goes on from NZ_JBEPNI010000006.1 coordinate 279,932, forward strand.
CCAGCAATGCGCAGTTATGATATTTCGTCCACTCATGAATTCGTATTAGCCAGTGGTGTAATTTCTCTGCCGAAATATTCTGCCAGGCGTTATTTGCACACAGCAAAATGAGTAAATAATTCTCAGGTTCAATAGAACAAAGTAAATCGCGGGAGAAAAAGTATAGACCTTTTTCATGACTTGGCATGGAAAAAAGTTGTATTTTTTTTGGGCCGCGATCGGATTCTAATCTGAGGATGTTCTGCAAATCATAACCCATACCCGTAACCGCGACTTTCGCGTTTTCAGATTGCGATGCAATTGTTTGATTAACAAGGCTAATTGCGTCTTCTTCACGATCGGCGTTAATCCACCAGACGCCGCCGGCAGGCATGTGACGTAATTCGTCCCATAGCGACTGGATGCCAATAGAAAATATGGGGTCCACGGTGTCCCTCTACGCGTAATTTATCTGTATCTCAGTTTACTAGCGAAAGCAGAGAAATAAACCTAACATTGAAATTAAAGAACATCAGATTTAGCATGTAAACGAATTTCGTCGCAAATACCTTACTAAGAATGTACGCAATCTTTTCCTGATTATAAGGGTCGTGTCTGAATGCATAACGATGAACCTAAAACTCAGATGGATTCGACGCTGGGTTATACGTTTCAAAATGATTTTTTGGCGCTCAGTAAGGTGTTTTCTCTGCCCGAAATAGATTATGCCGATATTTCCCAACGAGAACAGTTGGCGGCGGCTATTAAACGTTGGCCCCTGCTGGCAGAATTTGCTCGTCAACAATAAGGAAGCCGTGGATGGCTGTATTGGGGTTACAAGGGGTACGCGGCGGTGTGGGCACCACATCAATTACCGCGGCGCTTGGCTGGGCATTACAACTTTTAGGGGAATCGGTACTTGTTATTGACGCCTGCCCCGATAACCTCCTGCGCCTCTCATTTAATGTTGATTTCGACCACGCCGACGGTTGGGCGCGCGCGCTTCTGGACGGCAAAGACTGGCGCGACGCGGGCCTGCGTTATACCTCCAGCATCGACATCCTGCCCTTTGGCCGCCTGACGGATGCCGAATGGGAAAACCAGCACCTCTTATATCAGCCCCCGGGCCAGCTAACGACGCTATTACAGGCGCTGAAAGTACAGCAGCGCTACCAATGGGTGCTGGTTGACTTACCGCACGGCTGCTCGCCGCTGGCGCGCCAGTTTCTTGAATATTGCGACCAAACGCTGGCGGTGGTGAAACCGGATACCAACTGTCACGTGCGCCTGCACCAACAGCGGCTGCCGACAGGCGCGCACATTCTGATTAATGATTTACGTATTGGCAGCCAATTGCAGGATGACCTGTATCAGGTGTGGCTTCAAAGCCAGCGCAACCTGATGCCCGTCCTCATCCACCGTGATGAAGCGATGGTGGAATGTCTGGCAGCCAAACAGCCGTTGGGAGAATACCGGAGTGATTCACTGGCGGCGGAAGAGATCCTGACGCTGGCAAACTGGTGTTTGCTGCACTGTTCGCCCGCAGCCACGCCGGGGGAACAACACGCGAGGGTGCCTGAATGAGTCGTCTGGCCGCCTTGTTTCTGACCCCCCCGGTATATACCCGCTTAAGCGAGCGTTACCGCTTTTATCGCCGGAATAAGGCGTCGGGGTTCAGTGCGGCATGCGGCTGTTTCTGGGTAGCACTGGCATGGCTGTTTCTGCCGCTGGAAAATGATCGCTGGCAGCGGGTGCGTGAGCAGCATCAGGCGCTGTTTCCACACATTAATCCGGACAAACCGCGTCCGCTTGACCCGGCACGTTATCTGTTGCAGGTCCTCTGGCTGCTGGCAACTTTGCCACAGCATGTGGCAGCGCAGGCGCAGAAACCTGAACGCGTCCATAAGCTGCGCGAACGTTACCATCGCTGGCTGGATTCTCTGCCCACCCGCGTTTCTGACCAGACCCGCCACCTGGATAACCAAAAAGAACTGGGGCATCTCAGCCGGAGAACGCGACGTTTCATTCTGGGGATCATCATCACCTTCTCGCTGATTCTGGCGATCGTCTGCATTACCCAGCCGTTTAACCCACTGTCGCAGCTCATTTTCCTGCTGCTGTTATGGGGCGTGGCCCTGTTGGTTCGTCGTATTCCGGGGCGTTTCTCCGCGCTGATGCTGATCGTCCTGTCGCTAACGGTCTCCTGCCGCTACATCTGGTGGCGCTATACCTCCACCCTGAACTGGGATGACCCGGTCAGCCTGGTGTGCGGTATCGTGTTGCTGTTCGCCGAAACCTATGCGTGGATTGTGCTCATTCTCGGCTATTTCCAGGTGGCCTGGCCGCTTAATCGCCAGCCGGTGCCGCTGCCAAAAGATATGGCTCTCTGGCCGTCGGTCGATATTTTTGTGCCCACCTATAACGAAGATTTAAATGTGGTGAAAAACACCATTTATGCGGCGATGGGTATCGACTGGCCGAAAGATAAACTCAAAATCTGGATCCTTGATGACGGCGGTCGGGAAGAGTTTCGTCAGTTTGCCCAGACCGTGGGCGTGGAATACATCGCCCGTACCACCCATGAGCACGCGAAAGCCGGGAACATCAATAACGCGCTGAAATATGCCAAAGGCGATTTCGTTTCGATTTTTGACTGCGACCACGTGCCGACGCGCTCTTTCCTGCAAATGACCATGGGCTGGTTTATCAAAGAAAAAGATCTGGCGATGATGCAGACGCCGCACCACTTTTTCTCGCCGGACCCGTTCGAGCGCAACCTTGGCCGTTTCCGTAAAACGCCAAACGAAGGAACTCTGTTCTACGGGCTGGTTCAGGACGGCAACGATATGTGGGATGCCACCTTCTTCTGCGGCTCGTGTGCGGTCATTCGTCGTGGGCCGCTGGATGAGATTGGCGGTATCGCGGTGGAAACGGTCACCGAAGATGCCCATACCTCGCTGCGCCTGCATCGCAGAGGACATACTTCTGCCTATATGCGTATTCCCCAGGCCGCCGGTCTGGCAACGGAGAGTCTGTCGGCGCACATCGGCCAGCGTATCCGCTGGGCGCGCGGGATGATTCAGATTTTCCGTCTCGATAATCCCCTGCTCGGCAAAGGGCTGAAACTGGCGCAGCGTCTGTGTTACGTCAACGCCATGCTGCACTTCCTCTCCGGGATCCCGCGCCTGGTGTTTCTCACCGCGCCGCTGGCGTTCCTGCTGCTGCATGCCTACATCATCTATGCGCCAGCCATCATGATTGCGCTGTTTGTTTTGCCGCACATGATCCACGCCAGCCTGACCAACTCCAAAATTCAGGGTAAATATCGCCATTCGTTCTGGAGTGAAATCTACGAAACCGTGCTGGCCTGGTATATCGCACCGCCGACTCTGGTGGCGCTCTTTAACCCGCACAAGGGCAAATTCAACGTCACCGCAAAAGGGGGACTGGTCGAAGAAGAGTATGTCGACTGGGTTATCTCCCGGCCCTATATCTTCCTTGTTTTGCTGAACATCGTCGGCGTGCTGGTAGGCATCTGGCGTTATTTCTACGGCCCGCAAAACGAGATTTTAACGGTCTTCGTCAGTATCGCATGGGTGTTCTACAACCTGATTATCCTCGGTGGCGCGGTGGCGGTATCGGTGGAAAGCAAGCAGGTTCGTCGCGCGCACCGCGTGGAGATAGCCATGCCTGCGGCTATCGCCCGCGAAGACGGTCATCTGTTCTCCTGTACCGTGCATGATTTCTCCGACGGCGGCCTGGGGATCAAAATCAATGGCCAGGCCCAGGTACTGGAAGGGCAGAAAGTCAGCCTGCTGTTAAAACGCGGCCAACAAGAGTATGTCTTCCCGACAATGGTCGTGCGCGTTTCCGGCAATGAGGTGGGGCTGCAATTAATGCCGCTGACCACGAAACAGCATATCGATTTTGTGCAGTGTACGTTTGCCCGTGCGGATACATGGGCGTTGTGGCAGGACAGCTTCCCGGAAGATAAGCCACTGGAAAGCTTGATGGATATTTTAAAACTGGGCTTCCGTGGTTATCGCCATCTCGCGGAATTTGCTCCACCGTCTGTGAAAATGATTTTCCGGTCGCTAACCGTACTGGTTGCCTGGATTGTGTCGTTTATACCGCGTCGCCCGGAACGTGAAGCGGTAATACAGCACCCCGTGACGTGATTGGCTCAACAATGATGAAAACGCGATGAAAAGAAAACTTTCCTGGATTTGTGCAGTGGCTGTGGGGATGAGCGCTATACCCTCCCTGATGACGTATGCGGCACCCGGTAACCCGGCGGCGCAAGCGGCCCCCACCGTGCCTGCCGTCGCGCCTGCGACACAGCCGGTCGCGACGCCTGCGCCGACACAATCGGAAACGCTGGTCCCTACCACCCCGACAGAGGGACAAACGCAACCGGCACCCCCGACCGGAAGCCATGCCACAGGGCAGGTGACGCCGGCCGTGACGCTTTCAAATGCGCCATCGCGCGAGGTCAAGCTGACGTTTGCTGAGATTGCGCCGCCGCCAGGCAGTATGGTGCTGCGCGGTGTCAACCCGAACAATGGCATTGAGTTCGGCACGCGCAGCGATGAAGTGGTGTCGAAAGCGCTGCTCAATCTCGAATATACCCCATCACCGTCACTGCTGCCGGTCCAGTCGCAGCTAAAGGTCTACCTGAATGACGAACTGATGGGCGTGCTGCCGGTCACCAAAGAACAACTGGGTAAAAAGACCTTTGCGCAGGTGCCCATCGACCCGCTTTACATTACCGACTTCAACCGTGTGCGGCTGGAGTTTGTCGGTCACTATCGCGATGTCTGTGAAAACCCGGCCAGCACGACGCTGTGGATGGATATTGGCCGCAGTAGCTCGCTGGAACTTTCTTACCAGACGCTGGCCGTGCAAAACGACCTGTCGCACTTCCCGATCCCGTTCTTCGACCCGCGTGACACCCGTCCGTTAACGCTGCCGATGGTCTTCGCCGGTGCGCCGGATCTGGCTGAGCAGCAGGCGGCGGCGGTCATTGCCTCCTGGTTTGGTTCGCGTACCGGCTGGCGGGGGCAGAATTTCCCGGTCATGTACAACGGTCTGCCGGATCGTAATGCGATTATTTTCGCCACCAACGACAAGCGTCCGGATTTCCTGCGTGACGCACCGGCGGTGAACGCCCCAACCATCACCATGATGAGCCACCCGAACAATCCTTATGTGAAATTACTGGTGGTATTTGGGCGCGATGACAAAGACCTGTTACAGGCGGCAAAAGGTATCGCTCAGGGGAACGTGTTGTTCCGTGGCAGCAGTGTCACCGTTGATGAAGTGAAACCACTGCTGGCGCGTAAACCCTATGATGCGCCGAACTGGATACGCACTGACCGCGCGGTCACCTTTGGTGAACTGAAAACCTATGAAGAGCAGTTGCAGTCCACGGGCCTGCAACCGGCGTCGATCAATGTCGCGTTGAACCTGCCGCCGGATCTCTATCTCTTGCGCAGCAACGGTATCGATATGCACCTGAACTATCGTTATACCGCGCCGCCGACCAAAGACAATTCGCGCATGGATATCAGCCTGAACAACCAGTTCCTGCAATATTTCAGTCTGGTCAGTAATCAGGATACCAACCGACTACTGCTGCGCCTGCCGGTGTTACAGGGGCTGCTGGATGGTAAAACCGATGTTTCTATTCCGGCGCTGAAACTGGGGGCGGTGAACCAACTGCGCTTTGACTTCCAGTATATGAATCCCATGCCGGGGGGCACTATCGACAACTGCGTCACCTTCCAGCCGGTGCAAAACCGTGTGGTGATTGGCGACGATTCCACCATCGACTTCTCGAAGTACTACCATTTCCTGGCGATGCCGGATCTGCGCGCGTTTGCCAATGCAGGCTTCCCGTTCACCCGAATGGCTGACCTGTCTGAAACCATTGTTGTGGTGCCGCCAACTCCGACGGAGGGGCAACTGACCACGCTGCTGGACTCGCTGGCTACCGTCGGTGCGCAAACGGGCTTCCCGGCCATTAACGTGACATTGACCAATGACGGTACGCAGATTCAGGGGAAAGACGCCGACATCATGATCATCGGCGCGCTCCCGGAAAAACTGAAAGACGACAAGCGTATCGACCTGCTGGTTCACGCGGCGCAAAGCTGGGTGAAAACGCCGCTGCGCCAGACGCCGTTCCCTGGCGTGACGCCTGATGATGTTGATCGTCAGGCGGATGCGCAGACCTCGGTGTCGTCCAGCGGCCCGATGGCGGCCATTATCGGCTTCCAGTCGCCTTATAACGATCAGCGCAGCGTGGTGGCACTGCTGGCGGATAGCCCGCGCGGCTACGAGTTGTTAAACGATGCGATGAATGACAGCGGTAAACGTGCCTCGATTTTCGGCTCCGTGTCGGTGATTCGTGAATCGGGGGTGAACGGTCTGCGTGTGGGTGACATCTACTACGTGGGGCATCTGCCGTGGTTCGAACGTATCTGGTATGCGCTGGCGAACCATCCGGTACTGCTGGCGATTCTGGCCGCGGTGAGCGTGGTATTGCTGGCATGGGTGCTGTGGCGTCTGCTGCGTATTATTAGCCGTCGTCGTCTCGACCCGGATCACGAGTAAGCGGTGATGAAAGCGCTACGCTGGATGGTCATGGCGGCGCTTATGCTGGCGGCGGCGCAGGTAAGCGCCGCCTGTAACTGGCCCGCATGGGAGCGCTTTAAACAGGACTATATTAGCGATGGCGGACGCGTCATTGACCCAAGTGATGCCCGCCAGATAACCACCTCCGAAGGGCAAAGCTATGCCCTGTTCTTTGCCCTTGCGGCGAACGATCGCGATGCCTTTAAAACGGTGCTGAGCTGGACGCAAAATAACCTGGCGGAAGGGGATTTAAGCGCGCGGCTTCCCGCATGGCTGTGGGGGCGGAAAAACGAAACCGAATGGACGGTACTGGATACCAACTCCGCGTCGGATGCGGATATCTGGATTGCCTGGTCTCTGCTGGAAGCCGGACGGCTGTGGAACATGCCGGACTATACCGGGATCGGAAAAGCGCTGCTCTCGCGCATTGCCAAAGAAGAGGTGACCACGGTACCCGGCCTTGGCTCCATGCTGCTTCCCGGCAAGATCGGGTTTGCTGATAACGATACCTGGCGCTTCAACCCCGGCTATCTGCCGCCCCAACTGGCCCAGTACTTTACCCGTTATGGCGCGCCCTGGACGACGCTACGGGAGACCAACCTGCGGTTAATTATGGAAAGCGCGCCGAAAGGGTTCTCCCCTGACTGGGTGAGTTATCAGAAAAATAAGGGCTGGCAGCTTACCGCCGATAAGCCGGTTATCGGGGGTTACGATGCGATTCGCGTGTATGCATGGGTAGGCATGATGCATGACAGCGACCCGCAAAAGGCGCGTATGCTGGCGCGCCTCAAACCCATGGAAACCATGACGGCGAAACAGGGTGTGCCGCCAGAAAGAGTCAACGTGGCGACCGGCAAGGTACAGGGTAATAGCCCTGTGGGTTTCTCGGCGGCACTCCTGCCGTTTTTACAGGATCGTGATGCTCAGGCGGCGCAGCGTCAGCGGGTGGCGGATCGCTTCCCCGGCAAAGACGCGTATTACAGTTATGTTCTGACCCTTTTCGGACAAGGTTGGGACGAGCATCGTTTCCGCTTCACCCCTCGCGGTGAGTTACAACCTGACTGGGGCCAGCAATGCGCAAGCTCACATTAAGTTTATTGTCTTTCACGCTCGGCATCTCAGTGATGCCTTTCGCGCAGGCGGCACCGGGCGCGCAACAACAACTGCTTGAACAGGTACGCCTGGGCGAAACCACCAAACGTGAAGATTTGGTTCGCCAGTCGTTATACCGCCTTGAGTTAATGGCCCCCGACGACCCGGACGTGATTGCCGCGCGTCTGCGCTATCTGCTGCGTCAGGGTGATAATGCCGGAGCGCAAAAGCAGATGGCGCGGCTGAACGCTCTCGCACCAAACGCCAGCGCGACCAAAGCGTCGCGTATCACGATGGCGCTGTCGACACCCGAAGGGCGACAGGCCTTGCAGGAAGCGCGTTTACAGGCGGCCACGGGGCATCCGCAGGAGGCCGTTGCCGCTTACGAGAAGATGTTTAACGGCAGTGCGCCAGCAGGCGATCTGGCGGCGGAATACTGGATTCAGGTGGCGAAAGTCCCGGCGCGACACAACGAAGCCATTACTCAGTTGAAAGCCCTTAATGCCAGCAATCCGGGAAATGCCGATTTGCAAATTACGCTGGCACGGCTGTTGATCGCCGACGGGCGCAACGAAGAAGGCTATGCCGTTCTTGAGCAAATGGCGAAAAACAACACCGGGCGCGATGCCGCAGCCAACCTCTGGTATCAGCAGATTCAGGGCATGGCCGTCAGCGAAAAAAGCGTGGCGGCTCTCAAGCGTTTCCTGAGCGTGTTTAGTGAAGGGGATACGGTTGTGACGGCGCGCCAGCAGCTTGATGCACAACAGAAACAGTTGGCTGACCCGGCATTTCGGGAGCGTGCCAGCGGGCTGGCGGCCGTGGAAGCGGGCAAGGGCGGCACGGCGATTGGCGCATTGCAGGATGCCGTAAGCAAAAATCATCAGGACAGCGAAGCCGTCGGAGCGCTGGGGCAGGCCTATTCCCAGAAAGGCGATCGTGCCCGGGCGGTGGCGCAGTTTGAGCGGGCCATCGCCCTCGATCCCAATAGCGATAATCGCGGCAAATGGGACAGCCTGCTCAAGGTGAACCGTTACTGGTTGCTGATCCAACAAGGCGATGCGCAACTGGCGGCGAAAAATCCTGCCCAGGCGGAACGCCTCTACCAGCAGGCGCGTGCGATTGATAATACCGACAGCTACGCGGTGCTGGGGCTGGGCGATGCGGCAATGGCCCGCAAGGATACCGCCGCCGCCGAGCGTTTCTATTACCAGGCACTGCGTATGGATAGCGGCAACAGCAACGCGGTACGCGGTCTGGCGAATATTTACCGCGCGCAGTCGCCGGAAAAAGCCGATGCCTTTATTCAGTCACTGAGCGCCAGCCAGCGGCGCAGCATTAACGATATTGAACGCAGCCTGACCAACGACCGACTCGCGCAAGAGGCGGAGCGGCTGGAAAATCAGGGCAACTGGGCGCAGGCCGCCGTATTGCAAAAGCGCCGTCTGGCGCTGGACCCGGATAGTGTGTGGGTGACCTACCGTCTGGCCAGTGATTTGCGCTCCGCCGGCCAACAGATTGAAGCCGACGCGCAGATGCGCGCGCTGGCGCGCAATAAACCCACAGACCCTGAGCAGGTTTACGCTTACGGCCTCTATCTTTCCGGCAATAACCAGGAGAGCGCGGCGCTGGCGCACCTCAACACGCTGTCGCGCGACAAGTGGAACAGCAATATTCAGGAACTCTCCGACAGGCTGGAAGCCAATCAACGCCTGGCGCGGGCTAATCAATTGCGCGATGCGGGCCATGAGGCGGAGGCAATCGCTTTTCTTCAACAGCAGCCTGCGTCGACACGTATTGATTTGACGCTTGCCGACTGGGCGCAACAGCGGGGCGATAATCCCACGGCGATATCGACCTATCAGCGCGTGTTGAATCGCGAGCCGACCAATGAAGATGCGGTACTGGGGCTGGCAGAAATTTATGCCGCCGACGGCAACCGCATGGCTTCGCGTGAAATGCTGGCCAAATTACCGGCCGCCACCCCGACTGCGCCACGGACGATCAATACCCAACGCCGGGTGGCAATGGTGCAGGCGGCGGTGGGCGATAATGATGCCGCCCGTCAGACTTTCAGCGAGATTGTGCCGCAAGCGAAGGGGCTACCGCCTTCGATGGAAAGCGCGCTGGTGCTGCGTGATGCGGCGCGTTTCCAGGTGCTGGAGGGGCAACCGCAGGCGGCGCTGGAAACCTATAAAGACGCGATGGTTGCATCGGGCGTGGCGGCAACCCGTCCCACCAGCAATGACGAATTCACCTATAAAACCCGTAACAATGAGAAAGATGACTGGCTGAAACGCGGCGTGCGCAGCGATGCCGCAGAACTTTATCGTCAGCAGGATGTGAATGTCACGCTGGAGCATAACTACTGGGGGTCGAGCGGCACGGGCGGCTACTCTGATTTAAAAGCCCACACCACTATGCTGCAGGCCGATGCGCCGCTGGCTGACGGCAGGATGTTCTTTCGTACCGATATGGTGAATATGGATGCCGGAAAGTTCTCGCTTAAAGATGACGGGACATATTCGCCGCACTGGGGAACCTGTAATGAAGTGGCCTGTGAGGGCGGTGACCGCACCCAGACGGCTAACGGCGTGAGCGTTGCGGTAGGCTGGCGCAATAAGACCTGGGATATGGATATTGGCACCACGCCGATTGGTTTTAACGTGGTGGATATCGTCGGCGGCCTGAGCTACAGCAATGATATCGGGGCGATTGGCTACACGCTGAATGTGCATCGTCGTCCGATTTCCAGCTCCTTACTGGCGTTTGGCGGGCAGAAAGATAACGGCAATGGCGATCATCCCGGTACCACATGGGGCGGCGTGCGGGCGAACGGTGCCACCGCCAGCATGAGCTATGACCGTGGCGAGGCGCACGGCGTCTGGGCCTCTTTAGGCACCGATCAGTTGACCGGGAAAAATGTGGCTGACAACTGGCGAGTGCGATGGATGGCGGGGTATTACTACAAGCTTATCAATGAGAATAACCGCCGTCTGACCATTGGCCTTAATAATATGATTTGGCACTACGACAAAGATCTGAGCCACTACACCCTGGGGCAAGGGGGCTATTATAGCCCGCAAGAATATTTGTCATTTTCGGTGCCCGTGACCTGGCGTCAACGTACGGAGAACTGGTCCTGGGAGTTGGGTGGGTCTGCCTCCTGGTCACATTCGCGTAAGAAAACGGAACGAAGCTATCCGTTACTGAATTTGATCCCGGCGGATTATCGTACCGACGCCAGAACCGCGCTGGAGGAAGGGAGTTCATCGAGCGGCGTGGGTTATACCGCCCAGGCGTTGGTTGAACGGCGTATTAACGCGAACTGGTCCGTTGGCCTTGGCGTGAATATTCAGCAGGCGAAAGATTACACGCCAAGCCAGGGAATGCTCTTTATCCGTTATTCCGCCGCAGGATGGCAGGGCGATATGGACATGCCGCCGCAGACGCTGACGCCATACGCTGACTGGTGATAATGAGGATAATTCCTGGGGGAAGCGTGGCGGGCAATATGGCCCGCCACATGAAATTTGTGCTTATTATTCCGTGTATTGCTGACGCTTTTTCCTCATAGCGTTGGCGCTGAGGCAATCTTGACGCCTCTTTATCTCAAACTGTCACGATAGGGTATACTCTGGCGGCGGAGTTGTATTTTATTGCCCTGCGCTTGTGTATCTCTGGAGAGTGATTTTGCGTGTCAGCCGTTCTTTAACGATTAAACAGATGACTGCGGTTTTTTCCGTGGCGATGGTGTTTATTTTCATTTTTTGCGTCATTTTGCTGTTTCATTTTGTGCAGCAGAATCGCTACAACACGGCTACGCAACTGGAAAGTATTGCCCGTTCGGTACGTGAACCGCTGTCCGAAGCCATATTAAAGGCCGATTTCCCGGAAGCGGAATCGGTACTTAAGCAAATTAAGCCTGCCGGGGTGGTTATCCGCGCGGATGTGGTGCTGCCCAATCAGTTTCAGGCGTTGCGCCTGCGATTTATTCCCGAGCGCCCGGTGCCTATGATGATCGCACGGGTGTTTGAACTGCCTATCCAGATTTCATTGCCCATTTACTCCCTGCAGCGCCCCGCCAATCCACAGCCGATTGCCTATCTGGTGCTCGAAGCGGACTCTTATCGCGTCTATAAATTCGTGATGAGCACCCTTTCAACGTTGGTAACTGCTTACTTACTTTTGACGTTGATTATGACGGTGGCGATCACCTGGTGTATTAACCGATTGATCGTCCATCCGCTGCGCAAAATCGCCCGCGAACTGAGCGATGTACCGCAGCAGGACCAGGTCGGGCACCAACTGGCGTTGCCGCGCCACCATCAGGATGATGAGATTGGCAGCCTGGTTCGCAGCTATAACCGTAATCAGCAAAACCTGTTGCGTCAGCATGATGAGCTGAACACCCAGTCGACCCTCTTCCCGGTATCGGAACTGCCAAACAAAGCTTTCCTGATGGCGCTGCTGGATCAGGTGGTGGCACGGCAGAAGACTACCGCGCTGATGTTTATCGCCTGTGAAACGTTGCAGGATACGGCGGGTGTGCTGAAAGAGTCACAGCGCGAGATGCTGCTATTGACGCTGGTGGAGAAGCTGAAATCTGTCATTTCACCGCGGATGGTGCTCGCCCAGGTCAGTGCCTATGACTTCGCCATTATCGCCCATGGGGTGAAAGAGCCATGGCACGCCATAACATTAGGTCAGCAAGTACTCACTGTTATTAATGAGCGCGTGCCCATTCACGGCATTCAGTTGCGCCCGAGTGCCAGCATCGGTGTGGCGATGTTCCATGGCGACCAGACCGCAGAACAGCTTTATCGACGTGCGGCTTCAGCGGCGTTTACATCGCGACGCAAAGGGAAAAATCAGATTCAATTCTTCGATCCAAAAGAGATGGAAGAGGCGCAAAAACGGCTGACGGAAGAGAGCAATATCCTGACCGCGCTTGAAAATCGCAAGTTTGCCATCTGGCTTCAGCCGCAGGTGGACCTCGCCACGAATGCGGTGGTGAGCGCCGAAACATTGCTGCGTATGGAGCAACCGGATGGCAGTTGGGAGCTGCCGGAAGGGTTAATCGAACGTATCGAGTCGTGCGGGCTAATGGTTACCGTGGGTTATTGGGTACTGGAAGAGTCGTGCCGTCTGTTGTCTGCCTGGCAAGAGCGCGGGCTGATGATGCCGCTGTCGGTGAATCTCTCGGCGTTGCAACTGATGCACCACGATATGGTGCCGGACATGCTGGAACTGCTCAATCGCTATCGAATTAAACCCAACACCTTGATTCTTGAAGTGACTGAGAGCCGTCGCATTGATGACCCACAGGCGGCGGTGACCATTCTGCGCCCGCTGCGGAATGCGGGGGTGCGTATTGCGCTGGACGATTTCGGCATGGGCTATGCCGGGTTACGTCAATTACACCATATGAAGTCACTGCCGGTAGATGTACTTAAAATCGACAAAATTTTTGTTGAAGGCTTGCCCGACGACAGCAGCATGGTGGCGTCGATTATCCACATGGCGCGAAGCCTGGATTTACACATTATCGCCGAAGGGGTCGAAACCGAAGCGCAGCGCGAATGGCTGCAAAATGCGGGTGTGGAAATCGTACAGGGATTTTTGTTTGATCGCGCCATGACGCCGGAAGCATTTGAAGCGCGTTATTTTTCGATGCCAGACAATGCTGAAAATGGTTGAAATGTTGCTGGCTTGTACGAGTCAGCTCTAACTTTTTAACATCATTGTTTCAAATTTGATGTGAGTATATTTCTGTCATGTTTTCTGGGTGTTATTTTTAACCCGCAGGCGCGAGAAATCCCCAAAAAGCCTGTGGTTTATACCTCAAGGACACCCTATGAAAACCTCTCTGTTTAAAAGTCTGTATTTCCAGGTACTGACGGCAATCGCTATCGGTATTTTGCTCGGCCATTTCTACCCGGAACTGGGCGCGCAAATGAAACCGCTTGGTGATGCCTTCGTTAAGCTGATTAAAATGATTATCGCCCCTGTCATCTTCTGTACGGTAGTGACAGGTATCGCCGGTATGGAAAGCATGAAGGCGGTAGGCCGCACAGGTGCGGTGGCGTTGCTCTATTTTGAAGTGGTCAGTACGCTGGCACTGATTATCGGCCTGATTATCGTCAACGTAGTGCAGCCCGGTGCGGGGATGAATGTTGACCCCTCAACGCTGGATGCTAAAGCGGTTGCGGTGTATGCAGAACAGGCCAAAGAGCAGGGTATCGTCGCCTTCCTCATGGACGTTATCCCGGGCAGTGTGATTGGCGCGTTTGCCAGCGGCAACATTTTGCAGGTGCTGCTGTTTGCCGTGCTGTTTGGTTTCGCGCTGCACCGTCTGGGCAACAAGGGCCAGCTAATTTTCAACGTGATTGAAAGTTTCTCGCAGGTCATTTTCGGCATCATCAACTTTATTATGCGTCTTGCACCGATTGGTGCGTTTGGCGCGATGGCCTTTACCATCGGTAAGTACGGTGTTGGCACGCTGATCCAGTTGGGGCAGCTCATTATCTGCTTCTATATCACCTGTATTCTGTTCGTGGTGGTGGTGCTGGGTTCGATTGCCCGCGCAACGGGCTTTAACATTTTCAAATTTATCCGTTACATCCGCGAAGAACTGCTGATCGTGCTGGGGACCTCTTCGTCCGAGTCTGCGCTGCCGCGTATGCTTGAGAAGATGGAACGCCTCGGTTGTCGCAAGTCCGTCGTGGGGCTGGTTATCCCTACCGGCTACTCGTTTAACCTCGACGGAACCTCTATTTACCTGACGATGGCGGCCGTCTTTATCGCCCAGGCCACCAACAGCCATATGGATATTTTCCATCAGATAACCTTGCTGGTGGTCCTGTTGCTCTCGTCAAAAGGCGCAGCGGGGGTGACCGGGAGCGGTTTTATCGTACTGGCGGCAACCATTTCCGCGGTGGGCCATTTACCGGTAGCAGGGCTGGCGCTGATTCTGGGTATCGACCGCTTTATGTCAGAAGCGCGTGCGCTGACTAACCTGGTCGGTAATGGCGTGGCGACCGTGGTCGTGGCGAAATGGGTAAAAGAGCTCGATCAGAAAAAGCTAACGGATACGCTGAATAATCGTGCATCAAGCAGCAAAACCGGCGAAATTTCCTCTTAATTTCGCTACTTAGCCCCGTAGTCCTTGTCGGGCTACGGGTGCCTGCGCATAATTACCCCCTGGCCCGTCACAATTCAGAACGAATTGCCCGGGATTTTTCACTTCGCTGTGTGACATTTTGCGATTCGTGAGGTCTAACAGCGAAGTGTTAAAGTATCTTTAGCCTCCAGACATGTCGGGGCTGACTTTTTAACCAGGAACGTTGATCAGGGGTTCTCATGCAGGGCACAAAAATTCGATTGTTAACAGGCGGTTTGCTCATGATGGCAGCTGTCGGTTATGTGCAGGCAGATGCGCTCCAGCCCGACCCGGCCTGGCAACAGGGGACACTGGCAAATGGTTTGCAATGGCAAGTCCTGGCCACACCACAACGCCCCAGCGATCGCATCGAAGTACGTCTGTCTATTAATACCGGTTCGCTCACCGAGAGTACGCAACAGAGCGGCTTTAGCCATTTTCTTCCACGTATTGCGCTGACCCAAAGCGGTAGCCTGCAACCTGCACAGGTACGTTCACTGTGGCAGCAGGGTATCGACCCGAAGCGTCCGTTACCTCCCGCGCTGGTCTCGTATGAATACACGATGTTCAATCTGAGCCTGCCGAATAACCGCAACGATTTGCTCAAAGAAGCGCTGGTCTGGCTGTCAGACAGCACCGGGCGCCTCACCATTACGCCAGAAACGATTAACCATGCGCTGGCGAGCGAAGATATGGTGGCGACCTGGCCGGGTAACACCAAAGACAACTGGTGGCGCTATCGCCTGAAAGGGTCGTCATTGCTCGGCCATGATCCGGCTGAAACGCTCAAACAACCGCTGGATGCGAAACAGCTCCAGGCCTTCCATCAGAAATGGTACACCCCGGACGCGATGACGCTGATTGTGGTGGGTAACGTTGATAGCCGCGCGGTTGCCGAGCAGATTAACAAAGCGTTTGGCGATCTTAAAGGCAAGCGCGAAACACCGGCCCCGGTGCCAACCTTATCGCCACTACCGCGTCAGCCAGTAAGTATCATGACGGATTCTGTGCGTCAGGATCGTCTTTCCATCATGTGGGATACCGCCTGGCAGCCGATTCGTGAATCTGCGGCCTTGCAACGCTACTGGCGTGCTGATTTAGCCCGCGAGGCGCTGTTCTGGCACGTGCAGCAGTATCTGGCGAAGACCAACGTGAAAGACATTGGTCTGAGCTTCGACTGTCGGGTGTTGTTCCAGCGTGCGCAGTGTGCCATCAATCTTGACTCGCCAAACGATAGGCTCAACAGCAATCTGGATATCGTGGCCCGCGAGCTGGCGAAAGTGCGCGATCGCGGCCTGCCGCAAGAAGAGTTTGATGCGCTGGTGGCGCAAAAAAATCTTGAGCTTCAGAAGCTGTTTGCCACTTATGCCCGCACGGATACCGACATCCTGATTAGCCAGCGGATGCGTTCGCTGCAAAACCAGGTGGTGGATATCGCGCCCGAGCAGTACCAAAAATTGCGCCAGAACTTCCTGAGTAGCCTGACGAAAGAAATGCTGAATCAGGATTTACGTCAGCAGCTTTCGCAGGATATGGCGTTGGTATTGCTGCAGCCGAAAGGCGAGCCGGAGTACAACATGAAGGATCTGCAGGCGAGCTGGGAAGAGTTGATGTCTTCTGGTGAGCAGAATGCCGCGCCAGCCAACGTGGATGATGCCCATCAGGATGTGTCGGATATTCCGCCGCAGCAGTAAGCGTTGTGGGTGTTCCCGGATGGCGGCGCAAGCGCCTGATCCGGGCTACCAAACGTTCAGACCGCACGAAATAGTCCCCTCTCCCTGTGGGCTGAGGAATCCCCACAAAAATGCGAGCACGATCGGTCCCCTCTCCACTTTGGGGAGAGGGTTAGGGTGAGGGGAAAAAGACCTGCCCCGGACAGGAGGCAGGGAAAATCCTTAGTTCGGCATGGCGTCGCGTGGAATGATCGCGCCACGGTATTGAATTACCGTGCTGGCCGTTAAGTGGCCGCGTCTGGCAGCAGCTTCGGCATCGCCACCGGTCAGGCGCACGGCCAGATACCCGGCGCTGAATGAATCACCCGCTGCGGTAGTATCCACCACTTTCTCTTTTGGCAATTTCACCGCTGGCACTTCTTTCAGGGCTTCCCCCTGGATTGCGACCAGGCAGGAGTCCGCACCGCGTTTAATCACCACCTCTTTTACGCCCGCCTGCTGAGTGCGTGCGATAACGTCTTCCACCGGCTGTGCGCCCCACAGCAGATCTTCGTCATCGAGCGTCAGGAACGCGATGTCAGTACAGGCGAGCATTTGCTGATAGACCTGACGGGTCTCTTCTTTGCTGGCCCACAAACGCGGACGGTAGTTGTTATCGAAAATCACCTGACCGCCGTTTGCGCGACATTCCTGCAGCAGTGACAGCAGCTTAGTACGGCTTGCCGGGCTTAAAATCGCCAGGCTGATACCGCTGAGATACAAATAATTAAAGGTCGCCAGCTCTTCACAAATGGCGGCAGACTGCTCGCTTTCCAGCCAAAATTTTGCCGCGGCTTCGTTACGCCAGTAGTAAAAGGTGCGCTCGCCGGTGTCATCGGTCTCGATGTAATACAGGCCGGGCAGTCGATTTTCCATGCGCTGAGTCAGGGTGGTATCGACGTTTTCTGCCTGCCAGGATTCCAGCATCTGTTGGCTGAAACTGTCGGTACCCAGCGCAGTAACGTAATGCACGGATAACGCCGCAGCGTCTACCTGACGAGCGATGTAAACCGACGTATTGAGTGTGTCGCCACCGAAACCGCGATTCACTTCCGCGCCTTTTTGTGACAGTTCAATCATGCATTCGCCGATGACGGCAATTTTCTTTGACATAGTCCGGAACCTGAATCAGATGAATTAACGGTAGTGTGCGTTGTGCGCGTTTCGTGGTCAACTATATTAAAACGACGTTCCATTATTTTTTTGACACAGAACGTATTCTCTGCTGATTCCGCAAAGTGCTTTTTCATTTTGCGTGGGTCATGAAGGTAAAGTTCTCACCTCAGGGGCCGATAACCCAATGACGAGAGCTCCGGGGCTACTCATTTTCAACAGGAAGAAGAAATGAAGTTAAAGCAGGTTATCCAGCGGCTGAACTACTCCGAGGCGAGCATAGAAAGCCTACAGGAACGTCGTTTTTGGCTGCAGTGTGAGCGTGCTTATACTTATCAGCCAATTTACAAAACTGATGGTCGCCTGATGGCGGTTGAGGTGCTGACCATTGTGACGCATCCGAGCCAGCCCGATCAGCGCATCCCACCGGACCGCTATTTTTCCGAGGTCGCGGTGCGTCATCGTGTCGACGTGGTACACGAACAGATCGCTCTGCTGGCCAAACAGAAAGACTTTTTCGAGCAGCACGGCGTGCTGGCATCCGTAAATGTCGATGGGCCCACGCTGATAGCCATGCGCTCGAATAAAGCATTAAAAGCCCTCATCGACACCGTGCCGTGGATCCGTTTTGAACTGGTGGAACATATCCGCCTGCCGCAAGACTCCACGTTCGCCACGATCAGTGAAATGGGACCGCTGTGGCTGGATGATTTTGGTACCGGAATGGCCAACTTCTCGGCGCTTAGCGAAATGCATTATGACTACATCAAAGTGTCGCGCGACCTGTTTATTATGCTGCGCAAGACGCCCGAAGGACGCAACCTGTTCGCGCTGCTCATTCAGTTAATGAATCGCTACTGCCAGGGGGTGATTGTTGAAGGTGTTGAAACCCTCGACGAGTGGCGTGATGTTCAGAATTCTCCGGCTTTTGCCGCACAAGGCTACTTCCTTTCGCGCCCGGTTCCACTGAATACGCTGGAAAACGTACTGCTGGAGCTCTGATCGCAGGGCACCCCTTTCTGCCAGCCTCGGCTATCTTTATGACAGGCAAGGCAATAAAGAAAGGGTGCCCGCATGACAAAAACAAGCAAAGCGATTATTGCTGTCACTGGAACACTGGTTTTATTGATTGTGGTGGCCATTATTATCATTGCCACCTTTGACTGGAACCGTCTCAAACCGACCATTAATCAGAAAGTCTCTACCGAACTTAATCGCCCCTTTGCGATTCGCGGTGATTTGGGCGTGGTGTGGGAGCGACAAAAAGAGGAGACGGGCTGGCGTAGCTGGATACCCTGGCCGCACATTCATGCCGACGATATTGTCCTCGGTAACCCACCTGAGATCCCCGAAGTCACCATGGTGCACCTGCCGCGCGTCGAAGCCACTCTCGCACCGCTGGCGCTATTAACGAAAACCGTTTACCTGCCGTGGATCAAACTGCAAAAGCCGGATGCGCGCCTGATCCGCCTGTCTGAAAAGAACAACAACTGGACCTTTAAGCTCGCCAGTGCAGAAAACAACGATCCCAATGCGCAGCCTTCCGGCTGGTCGTTCCGCCTGGATAATATTCTCTTCGATCAAGGGCGTATCGCTGTTAACGACAAGGTGAGCAAAGCGGATATCGAGATCCTCGTCGATCCGTTAGGCAAACCGCTCCCTTTCAATGAAGTCACGGGCAACAGTAAAGATAAAACGCGCGTGGCAGATTATGTTTTCGGGCTGAAAGCCCAGGGGCGTTATAACGGCCAACCGCTGACAGGCACGGGGAAAATCGGTGGCATGCTGGCGCTACGCAGCGAAGACACGCCTTTCCCGGTACAGGCAGATTTCCGTTCCGGCAACAC
This sequence comes from Citrobacter sp. UYEF32, assembly GCF_040546205.1. Lineage (NCBI taxonomy): Bacteria > Pseudomonadati > Pseudomonadota > Gammaproteobacteria > Enterobacterales > Enterobacteriaceae > Citrobacter > Citrobacter sp. UYEF32. Next base: position 299,470 of record NZ_JBEPNI010000006.1, read on the forward strand.
CCGTGTGGCCTTTGTCGGCAAGGTTAACGACCCGATGAAAATGGGCGGCGTCGACCTCCAGTTGAAATTCGCTGGCGATACCCTGGGGGATCTCTACGAACTGACAGGCGTGCTGCTGCCGGATACCCCGCCGTTTGAAACGGATGGTCATCTGGTGGCGAAGATAGATAGCGAAAAAAGCAGTGTCTATGATTATCGCGATTTTAACGGGCGTATCGGCGAAAGCGACATACATGGCTCACTCACCTATACCACCGGTAAACCACGCCCGAAACTGGAAGGCGATTTGGAGTCTCGTCAGCTTCGTCTGGCCGACCTTGGCCCCTTGATCGGCGTGGACTCCGGTAAAGGGGGAGATAAAGCGAAACAGGCAGAGCAGAAGAAGGGTGAAAAAAATATCCAGCCTGCCGGGAAGGTGTTGCCTTACGATCGCTTTGAAACCGACAAATGGAACACGATGGATGCCGACGTGCGTTTTAAAGGGAAGCGCATTGAGCATGGCAGCACATTGCCGATAAGCGACCTCACAACCCATATCATTTTACAGAATGCGGATCTGAAACTGCAGCCGTTGAAATTCGGCTTAGCGGGCGGGACGATCTCATCCAATATTCGCCTTGAAGGGGATAAAAAGCCGATGCAGGGGCGTGCGGAAATCCAGGCGCGACGGTTAAAACTGAAACAACTGATGCCAAATGTCGAGCTGATGCAGAAAACCCTCGGTGAGATGAATGGCGATGCGGATTTCCGGGGGACAGGGAACTCCGTAGCGGCGCTGCTGGGCACCAGCAACGGTAACCTTAAGCTGTTGATGAATGACGGGCTTATCAGCCGTAATCTGATGGAGATTGCCGGGCTGAATGTGGGTAACTACGTTATCGGCAAGATCTTTGGCGACGATGAGGTGCGGGTGAACTGCGCGGCGGCGAATCTCGATCTGGTTAATGGCGTGGCGCGTCCGCAAATCTTCGCTTTTGATACCGAAAACGCGCTGGTGAATGTGACGGGTACGGCGAGTTTCGCCTCGGAGCAACTGGACCTGACCATTAACCCGGAAAGTAAAGGGGTGCGTATCGTTACGCTGCGTTCACCTTTGTATGTGCGCGGAACATTTAAGAATCCGCAGGCGGGGGTAAAACCGGGGCCGCTGATTGCCCGTGGTGCGGTGGCCGCAGCGCTGGCAACGCTGGTGACCCCTGCGGCTGCACTGCTGGCATTGATTTCGCCATCGGAAGGTGAAGCCAACCAGTGCCGGGCGATTCTGGCACAGATGAAAAAGTAAGAGATTGGTGCGGTGGTTGCCCCTCACCCTAACCCTCTCCCTCAAAGGGAGAGGGGACCGATCGAGTGAATGTCGGCGGAGTGCCAGGTTTTACCATGCCGTTGCAAAATCGTCGCCCGGATAAGGCGTTGACGCCGCATCCGGGAAAGAGGTAATGATCATTACAGCGACTGGTGTTTGGTCTCGTGAGTCAACAACAGCGCGGTCAGCGTCAGGGCTGCCATCGCCGCCAGATAAATCCCCACATACATCAGACCGTAGTTCGCCTGCAGCCAGGTGGCGATATAAGGCGCAACGGACGCCCCCAGTATTGATGACACGTTATACGAGAACGATGCACCGGTGTAGCGCACTTCGGTCGGGAACAGCTCCGGCAGCAGCGCACCCATCGGGCCAAAAGTCAGCCCCATCAGGCTCAGACCGATCAGCAGGTAAGCCATTACCAGCGCCGGGTTGCCGGAGCCTAACAGCGGCGGGAAGACGAACAGGGCAAACAGAATGATCAGTGTTGTAATGGCGATCATGCTTTTGCGACGGCCATATTTATCGGCCAGCAGCCCGGCAACCGGCACCATCACACCAAAACCAATAACCGCCATCATCAGCATCCACAGTACTTCGTTTCGCGGCATACCCAGCCCGCCAGGCGAGGTACTGAACGTCATGGAATAGACGGTCATGATGTAAAACAGCGTGTAGGTGGCCAACATGATGAAGGTGCCCAGCACGGTCACACGGACATGTTTGGTCAGCAGGGTGCCCAGCGGGATTTTCACCTGTTTTTTCGCGGCGGCGATTTTCGCAAATACCGGCGTTTCATGCAGAGACACGCGAACATACAGGCCAATCAACACCAGCACGGCGGAGAAGATAAACGGTACGCGCCAGCCCCAGCTCATAAACTGCTCGTCGGTCAGTAACCAGGAGAGCAGCAGGAAGGTGCCGTTCGCAAAGAAGAAACCAATCGGCGCGCCCAGTTGTGGGAAAGAGCCATACAACGCGCGTTTGCGTGGCGGTGCGTTTTCGGTCGCCAGAAGCGCCGCGCCGCCCCATTCACCACCCAGCCCCAGACCCTGGCCAAAACGTGCCAGCGCCAGCAGCAACGGAGCCATCACGCCGATGGTTTCATAGCCTGGCAGCAGGCCAATTAATACGGTGGAGATCCCCATCGTCAGCAACGACGCCACCAGGGTGACTTTACGCCCTACGCGGTCGCCGAAGTGACCAAACACGGCGGAACCAATTGGACGCGCGACGAAAGCAATCGCAAAGGTGGCGAGCGACTGCAACGTTGCGGCGGTCGGGTCACCCTGCGGGAAGAAGATATGCGGGAAAACGATAACCGCCGCAGTGGCATAGATATAGAAATCGAAGAACTCGATAGCGGTGCCAATCAGTGAAGCGATAACGACTTTACTGCGTGAGTTTACCGGCGTGATTTCCTGCTCGTTGTCTAAGGTTGTGGCTGTGGCTTGCATAAAATTTTCTTATTTTTTGGCGAACGAACGACCATATTAGCCACAGCAAAAGCGACATTTCAATCTGTAACAAAGTGCGGAAACGTACAAAAACCAGGCAAAAAGCGGATAATTTTCAGACCTGCGATTTCGCTTCTATGAAATGCTTCACATAATTTCAATAATAGAATTTAAAACTGGTTTTAGGTTAAATAAAAGTTACGGCTTGGATATTAATTCTGAAATGATGAATTGGGCTGAAATATTCAGCCCAGTTAGGGATTTAGCGGTGTGTTTTGCCTGGCATCCGTGGGTCGTCTTTGTAATGCGCAGTGGCAATCCAGGCGGCGCAAAACAGCGTCAGCCGGGCAAAGAAGTAGAAGAACGCCATCAAACCCAGTACAGAACCAAAGGCGGCGCCAGAAGGAGATTTCACCAGCGATGGCAGCATGTAGGTCATCACAATTTTGATCACCTCAAAGCCGATCGCCGCAATAAACGTACCGCGAATCAACGCCTTTTTCCGTGGACGGTGGCGCGGTAGCCGCCAGAAAATCCAGAAGAACAACAAGTAGTTGGCGAATATAGAGATCGCCAGACCAATCAGTCGCCATGCAGGTTTCAGCCACTCAATATTATCAAGATAGAGGGCGGAGATAATCATCTGCTGCGCCGAACCGGCAATCGAGGTGATGGAAAGTGTGACAATCAGCGCCACCAGCAGGCCAATCAGCGAAATAAAATCACGGAAGTACTTCACCCAGATTTTTTCCTGGTCCTGTGGGTTACGCTCCCAGACATCCCGCGACTGGGCGCGTATCGCCTCGCGCAGGTTGCCCATCCAGTTAACGCCGGAGTAAAGCGCAATCGCCAGCCCGACAATCCCCACCGTGGTACGCTGCTGCACGGCGGTATTGATGGTGCTTTTCAGGGTTGTCGCCAGCGTCGGGTCGCTGACGTTGGTCAGGATCTTATTGAAAATGTCCTGCAATAGCGTGGGATGTGAGGCCAGCACAAACCCGGCAGCGGCAAAGGAGACCATCAGGATGGGGATCATCGACAAAAATGAGAAATAGGTGATGGCCGCGCCAAACTGGTTTCCCATACGATCATTGAAGCGTTCAGTGGCGCGGATCAGGTGCGCAATCATTGGACGGCGCTGCACTTTTTTCGCCACCTGGGTGACCGTTTCCAGCGGTGAGGGCGCCTTGTTGTCACCCGCGCTGGGAGGGGTGTCTTTCGTTGATGTTCCCGATGTATCCATTTTTCTGACTGGCTCGTAATCCAGATCCTGGGTCGGACGTTTTTCGCTGTTTTCCGGCGTCATCAGGGCAATTTTCCTTCTTTTTAACTCGCAGTGAATAAAATTATAGACTGCGTCTAATCAACGTAATCTTTCATCACTCCGGCCAGCCATTCCATAAACAGATGCACGCGGCGCGACAAATTACGACGATGGGGATAAATAAGTGATACCGGCATAGGTTCTGCACGATATTGCGGCAGGATCTCCACCAGCTTTCCTGCGCGTAGCGCTTCCCGCACGCCGACGCGCGGCACCTGGATAATGCCAAGCCCTGCGAGGCAGGCGGCGTGGTAGGTCTCGGTACTGTTGACTGTCAAAATGCCGCCGGTTTTCACCCACGTGGTCTGCTTATCGAGGCAGACTTCAAAGCCTTGCGGACGCGCGCCGAGGTTGAGGGCGTAATGCACAACCGCATGCGAAGAGAGATCGTCCAGACTTTCCGGGTAGCCGAAACGCGCCAGGTAGTCGGGGCTGGCGCAATTAATAATGGAAAGCTTACCCAGCGGGCGGGCAATCAGGCCGGAATCTTTCAGCGTGCCGACGCGCACCACGCAGTCAAACCCCTCGCGAATAATATCCACCAGCCGGTCGCTGCTGCTTAGCTCCAGTTCAATACCGGGATATTGCTGCAAAAACGCCGGTAGCCGTGGAATCACCAGGTTTTTCGCCACGGCCACGGGCATATCAACTCGCAACCGCCCACTGATGCTCGACGGATCGTGCAGAAAAAGTCCGTCAAGTTCGTCCATATTGGCGAGCAAATCTTTCGCCCGCTCGTAATAGACCATCCCGTCCTGGGTAAGCTGCACCCGTCGCGTTGTGCGATGCAGCAACTGTGTACCAAGGTGGTTTTCCAGCGCCTGAACCTGCCGCGAAACGCTGCCTTTAGGGAGGCCTAATGAGTCTGCCGCGCGGGAAAAACTCTCCAGTTCTGCCACGCGGATGAACAATTGCATTGCATAAATTTTATCCATCGAACGCATCCATTGTTGTTGTAAATGAAACAGTGAAGTGTAATTCAGCGCCTTTATTGTTTTATCACCAGCTAATAAGCTTTTTCCACAGTCAACACCCAACAAAACGAGGTTTCTTATGACACAACGTATCGCATTAGTAACAGGCGGCAGCCGTGGACTGGGGAAAAACGCAGCGCTGAAGCTGGCAGAACGCGGAACCGCCGTCATCCTGACCTACAACAGCAACCAGCAGGCGGCTGATGAAGTTGTGGCGGAAATTGAGGGAAAAGGCGTGAAAGCGGTGGCTTTACAATTGAATGTCGGCGATGTTGCAAGTTTCGAGGCTTTCGCCCTGGACGTACAGCATCAGCTAAAAAACGTCTGGAATCGGGATACATTTGATTATTTATTAAACAATGCCGGTGTTGGCATCGCGGTTCCCTTTGCTGAGGCCAGTGAAGCGCAATTTGATGAATTAATGAACATTCATTTTAAAGGGCCATTCTTCCTGACACAGCGCCTATTGCCATTGCTGGCAGATGGCGGGCGCATCCTCAATGTCTCAAGCGGGCTGGCGCGTTTTGCGCTGCCAGGATACGCGACCTATGGCGCGATGAAAGGGGCAATGGAAGTGCTGACCCGCTATCAGGCTAAAGAGCTGGGCCCGCGCGGGATTTCCGTCAATATCATTGCCCCTGGCGCGATTGAGACCGATTTCCGCGGCGGTGAAGTCCGTGATAATCCGCAAATTAATAAACATATTGCCGGGCAAACGGCGCTGGGGCGCGTCGGTAAACCGGATGATATTGGCGGCGCGATGGCGGCTCTGCTGAGCGACGATCTGGCGTGGATGAATGCTCAACGCGTGGAAGTCTCGGGCGGGATGTTCCTGTAAAGGTCATCGTTTAACGTGGTTTAGCTATCGGTCTCAGACGTATGCATTACCATTTGCCCGGCGGCGTTATGCCACCGGGCGGTGAGACTTACTGCTTCTGAAAGTGGGTGACTTTGATTCGGGCTGGTTTCTGTTTAGCATCTAACGACCCGCTAATGCCCACCAGTTCGTCCGGGGAAACATTTTTGCCATCGAAAACGGCCATTGGGATATACACGTCAATTTGCCCGGTTTTGTCGCGGAACTGGTAGAGATCCTCCCCCGTTTTCTTCACGAGGTTCCCTTTGAGCGAAACGGAAGCGCCGTCATGCATGGTTTTCGCCTGTTTAATGGTCATGCTACGGGCATCTTCCATACCGCGATAGCCATCTTCCATTTTATGCGGCGGCGGCGGCGCCTTGTCCGTCTTTAAACCTGGTGCATCCTGCGCGAATGCCGCCATGGAGAATAATGCTGTAAAACTTGTTATCAGCAGAATCTTCTTCATATGCTCTCCTCTTTATTGCCAAAACACTGCCTAAGCCTGGCACAGAGAGAGGAAGATGACAGGTGAATTATCTGCTTTCACGGTATTCATGGTGCAGCAGACCAAACAGCCAGTCGTTATGCCAGCGCCCCGCCAGCCAGAAGGCTTCGCGCAGTTCACCTTCCTGCACAAATCCTGCCTTTTCCAGTAAACGCTTTGAGGCGTCGTTTCCTGCCGTTACGGTCGCGACAAGGCGACGAATGCCCCCTTCGGTGAAGGCATAGCGGCAAACCGCCTGTAATGACTCCAGCCCGTAACCTTTTCCCTGCGCCTGGGGGGCAAACAAAAACCCGACTTCGGCGCAGTCTGCTTCGTGATGGCGGTAGCCCGTCACCCCAAGCGGGGTTTGCGTGGCGCTGTCGCGCACCACAAGACATAACCAGTGCTCACAACCGGGCGACCAGACAGGCAAGCGGGATTCAAATGCCTCGCGGATGGCTTCCTGCGGGCGGTCTTCGGCAACATAACGCATGACCTGCTGATCCTGCTGCAATGCGAGGAAAAAAGGCCAGTCTTGCGGTGTTATCGGCGTGCAAATGAGCCGTGGCGTGACCAGCGTCGGCATAAAAATAGCTCCATTGTTTTTTTCGTGTTAAAACCGCTATCACTGATAATAATCATTAACTGGTCTATGTTTTAAGTATCCATAAATAAAGAAAAATTAACGTTTCTTTTTTTCCAGTTAATTATTTCACCGGTTGTACTTAAAGGAAAAGAATGACCCATACATCCTCGCAGAACCTGGGGGAACAATTCGAGCAATGCACAGGAATTATTCGTCAGGCATCGAAAGAAATATTAATGCTGCTTAATGTGCATTTTGACGAAGGGAAGGATCCTCGCTGGTTTCTTGAACAACTCGATATTGCACGTTTGAGCCTCGGCGGATGGGGCGCTGTCGCAAAACGGTTAAGGCTTAATGATGCGGAATTAACCCAGTTCACCTTACAGCTACGCCATTTGCAACAACTGGTGCCGTATTATGAAAAGGGGCAGAACGTTACAGAGAACCAGCTTATTGTCGCGCTGCGTTTCGTGCGCACGCTGGAACATCTGCGGGCGAAGCAGCCATTGCTGACCTATGCGACAACCCTCAATGCAGACAAAGAAGGGCAGCAGCAGGGGTTAAAACAGTTACGGGCGCTGGAGTTGATGCTCAAATCGCTGGTAACAAATGCCTGGCCGGATGCGTTGCGGCTGAGTAACCACCTGAAAACGCGATTTGGCGCCGATTGCGTTCGGCGCTGGTTGAAAGTCGGCGATCGCAACGATGTACTCAGTGGTATGTTATTTAGCGAACTGGCGCTGTTATTAATTGATAAGAAAGAATTTAGCCAGCATTATGCCCGGCTTTTTAACGATTCACCGGTATTGAGTCTGTTTCTTGAGCCGCGCAAAACATTGCAAACATTTCTGGACGATATTCGGCAAATACGCAGCGCTGTCGTCGCGGGGCAACCGTTAACCTCGAACCAGTTGATGCTACTGGAGAACTATTACCCGCAGATTGCCGGGCCAGTGCAGCGGGCATGGGAAGACGGGCGCATACAGGTTAATCCCGCAAGCTTGTTGCGAGAGGCGGAAGATGATTTAGATACATTCTGGGAACAGGCGCGCAAGAAAGATCGGGCGGCGGGAGGTGATGCTATGCAAATTCGCGATGGAATTGAAAGGCCGGAAAAACGCGCCGCGCGTACCCGCGAGGAGCGTGAACAGATGCTTTCCAAAGCACTGTGGGGCGCAGTCGGCGTTGCGGTGCTGGTCATCGTGGCGGGAGCATTCTGGTTGTTTAGCGACTCATCAGTATCGGTGCCGGCGTCAGGGCAGGGGCGGATTACGGTGCCTATCTCTCAGGATAAGGAAAAAGCGACGCCCAAAGAAGAGTTGACCAAAATGGGCATCCCCCGCGATGAGAGCAACTTCCGTTCCGCAATTGACCGCAACGATACCCGCGTCGTGTCGCTGTTTCTCCGTACGGGCATGAGCTGGAAACTGTCGTGGACCGAGCAGGCGATGGCGAACGATTACACGGATGTGCTGGAGATGTTGCTGCGTTATCGGCTACAGATGGAAGAAAACCGCCCATGCCGCCGGTTTATCGAAAACATGGGGCATGAGATGGCTTCCGGCACGAAGCTGACATCGCTGCGTAAGAACTACCTGCAGGCGTTCTGTACATCGGAACCCGTCGTGAGACGTCAGCGTTATGAAATGGAACAGGCGCAACTGCGTTATGAGGCTGCGCCTGACGATAACACGAAGAAATGGGCAGATATTCAGTCGGCTATTTATGATGCTATCGACTGAATCAACGGGGGAGCTACGGCTCCCCGTATAACCCGATGAGGCGACGAACCACACCGTTTGTCCAGCCAAAGCCATCCTGGAGCGGATATTCACCCCCACCCCCTTCGCGCGGCGTGCTGCTGGCGATATGGTATTTCTCAATCAGCTTGTGGTGACGCTGGTAGAAATGGTTAACGGTGCGCAGCCAGTTATGGGCGATTTCGTCACCCAACGCGTCGTTGCCGTACAGTTTGAAGCCCTGAATCGCCATCCACTGTAAAGGCGCCCAGCCGTTGGGTTTATCCCACTGTTCGCCGGTTTCATACTCCGTCGCCAGAATACCGCCAGGCGTCATCAGGCGCGTGCGCGTGGCCTCAGCCAGTTTATCTGCCTGCTCATGCGTAGCCATGCCGACATACAGCGGGACCAGGCTGGCAGCGGAAAAGAGCGCCATTTCGCCACGACGCCAGTCATAGTCGCGATAACAGCCTTTCTCCTCATCCCACAAGTAGCGATTGACCGCTGCCCGTCTGTCGCTGGCTTTAAGACGGAATTCCGCCTCCTGCTCCCGTTCACCTTTTAAGCCGGCAATATTGGCGATAGCGCTTTCCAGTTTGAACAGGAAGGCGTTCAGGTCGATGGGGATGAACTGGGTGGTGCGAATACTCGCCAGGCGATTGGCGTCTCGCAGCCAGCGTGACGAATAGTCCCAGCCGGAAGCCGCACCCGCACGGAGATCCCGGTAGACCTCGTTAGCCGGGCGAGAGGAGTGCTTCGCGGTTTCCACATCCTCCAGCCAGGATTCATCACGCGGCGTGTCCCTGTCGTCCCAGTAACGGTTGAGCAGGGAGCCGTCAGGCATACGTACCGCGTGGCGATAGGCCTGGTTCGGCAGCAGCGACTCCGCGCCATCCATCCAGAAGTCATACTCCATCAGCAGATGGTCCAGGTAGCGTCGCGCGCCGCGCACGCCATCCTCTTCAAACAGTTCTACCATCAGGGCGAACACCGGCGGCTGCGAACGGCTGAGATAGTAGGTACGGTTACCGTTTGGGATATGACCGTAGCGTTCAATCATCCACGCGAAGTTGTCCGCCATACATTTCAGCATGTCGTGGCGACCACTTTCCGCCAGCCCCAGCATAGTGAAGTAGGAGTCCCAATAGTAGGTCTCGCTAAATCGCCCACCGGGGACGATATAGGCCTGTGGCAGAGCAAGCAGTGATGACCACGGGATATGGTCCTGCGGCTCACGCGTCAGCACCGGCCATAGCTGGTCGATATGCTCTTTGAGGGAGTTTTCCGGGTCCGAAACGTATTCACTGCCATAGGTTTCCGGCATCCAGAAGTGCGCCTGAACAAACAGCCGCAGGTCAAAATCGGGTTTGCGCTTAATTTTGCGATAGCGGATTAAAATATCGAGCGGATCCATTTTCGGCGCACAGTCCGGGAATGTTTTGCTATCGGCAAAAATACGCGATGACTGCACGTGTTCAAACAGTTCAAGATAACGATCGGATGGGGTCAGGGCGTCCGAAGCGGGCAGCCCCTCGATCATTTCCGGTTCCGGCTCCGCGTCGATCATTTCAGCCAGTTTTAACTCGCAGGGATCGATTTCGTAGCGGGGTTCTTGTGCGATCCCAAATTCTACGGATTCAGCGCTGTGAAGTTTCTGGTTGAACATAATAATACTGGCCTCCGGAGGTCGTCGTAAGAGTTTACGGGTGTTTCCCGGCATATCTATAAGCTTAGACATTCGCTTCGATCTTTGGGGTGCAAAGCGTGCGCTAGATCACGTTTAGGCGCGGGTGGAAAAAGAGCGAAATTGATTAATTTTTATAATTTCAATCGTTTAATTGCCGCTCCTCCGAAAGCGAAACGACAGAATTCAGAACATTCAAAATGCAACAGGTTATGAATATTCAGGGCAATCCCTTTAGCCTGGTAACTTTCCCGCATTCACGCCAGTCAGTAACCGCAAAAAATTTAGCGTTCGCGGGTTATTTTCACTCTCTCGGGTGACGATCGCCATGCATAACTCTGCGTCATCTTCGGCAAGCGGGATAAATTTCACTCCCTTCGGCTTGAGCTGATCAATGGGTCTGGGTAAGACGGAAACGCCCACGCCTGCGCCGACAAGTCCAATATGCGTCAACACTTCCGCCGCCTCCTGGACGACATAGGGAGTGAAGCCCGATTTCTGGCACATACGCCTGACTTTATCCGGCACGGATGCGCCGGCCGTGTCGGGATAAAAGATGAAAGGCTCATCTTTCACATCAGTAATGGTCAGGGTTTCACAGGCGGCTTTGGGGTGATCATCAGGCAGCACGACGCAGAGCTGGTCGCGCCTGAGCACCCGGATATTCAGGCCATCGCGGGTGGTTCCTGGCGTGACGCGGATGTATCCCACGTCGATATCCTCATTGAGCAGAGCGGTGAATTGCTGCTGTGAGTACATCTCACTGAGCGTGACCCGAACCTCGGGATAGTGACGGCGGAAAGCTTTGAGCGGCGCACTGAGTTCATCGACCAGCAGCCCGGTGGTGGTAAACCCAATACGTAACTCGCCGCTTTTACCCTGCGCGATGGCCCGTAGCTCGGCGGGAAGGTCGCTGCTGAGTCGCAGCATCTCTCTGGCTTTAATCACGAAATGCTCGCCCGCTTCTGTCAACGCGACTTTGCGTCGGGTGCGATTGAATAACAGAACGCCCAGCTCTTCTTCAAGGGCCTGAATCTGCTGTGATAATGGCGGCTGGCCGATATTGAGCTTTTCTGCGGCACGGGTAAAGTGCAGCTCCTCAGCCACGGCCAGGAAATAGCGAAGGTGACGGAATTCCATTTATATTTCCAGATATATAAATACATAGAGATTTATATATTGGACAGGTATACATCGCAACCTTACCATTGCCGCCAGATTATAAATAAAACGCTATTCCACTCTTTTAAGGCTGCACCGCGCGTGCGGCCTGAGCGCTGATACCAGGGAAAACAGATGAGCAGTGAGTTATTGGTATTAATACCCGTGGCGTTTATTGCCGGGATTATTAATGCGGCGGTGGGCGGGGGCGGGCTGATTACCATGCCGACGTTTTATTCTACTCTGCCGCAGTTCACACCTGCCGAAATAATGGGAATCGACAAGTGCTCCTCCGTGATGGGGCACCTGATGTCTATCAAGCAATTCACCGCGCGCCTGCGATTGCCGTGGTCATTGATTTTGCCGACCGCAATAAGTGCGGTTATCGGCGCGTACACGGGCATTAGATTGCTGGATTTTATGCCATCCGACTGGATGCGTCCGATAGTGATTGTGGTGCTGGCGATCATGCTGGCGTACACCTGGTTTAAACCGCAGTTTGGTCATAGTGATACCAGCCGGGAACCCACCCGAGGTGATTTGGCGAAGGGTGTGCTGTTAGGTTTTGCGATTGGCTTTTATGACGGTTTTATCGGTCCGGGTACCGGCAGTTTTCTGCTCTTTTTGTTTATCCGTTTTTTCCATTTTGATTTTTTACGGGCAACAGCCTGCGCAAAGGTGGTGAATTTCGGCACCAATTTTTCCACGCTGTTCTTTTTAATTCCTAATGGGCTTATTCATTACGATATTGCGATACCGTTAGGGATTTCCGCTATTTGTGGTTCGCTGGTGGGCGTACGAGTTGCCCTACGCGGCGGAAACCTGTGGATTCGCCGTCTTTTTCTGATTCTTGCCGCAACGCTGTTGATAAAGCTGTTATGGGAGACGCTGCATTAACGGTACATCAGGTTATCGAATGATCGGCTGATATCGTTGCGTGTTATCGTCTGTGTTTTCGCCATATTTGCGTGAGACGATAATGGAATTCGTGACGACGACCCTCGACAACTGCCTTGATATCCGCCATCCGGTTTTATGGCCGCACCTTCCGCGCGATGCATCACGGGTGGAAGGTGACGATGATGCGCTGCATTTTGGCGTGCTGCATAACGGTAAACTGGTGAGCTGCCTGTCGGTCTTTATGCTGGATGCCTCGGTTTGCCAGATTCGTAAGTTCGCCACGCTGGAAGCGTATCAGGGGCAGGGCTTTGGCGGCTTTTTGTTGCAGTCGGTGCTGGAAAAGATGGCGACAGCCGACGTACATGACGTGTGTCTGGATGCGCGTATCGGGGCCGTCAACTTCTACAACAGATTCGGTTTCCGTCCCGAAGGCGAACACTTCTTCAAAAAAGGGGTGGAGTATGTGCGGATGGTGCGGGGGTAAAGGACCGATCGAGCAGGGAGAGGGGATCGATCATGCGGGCTGCGGGCTGGCTTTTCACCCTCTCCCTTTTAGGGAGAGGGCTGGGGTGAGGGTCTACGGAATTAACGCGGGATCTGCTGCGTAATGCAGTGAATATTGCCACCGCCGAGCAGAATTTCACGTGCCGGAATGCCGGTAATCAGGAAATCCGGGAACATCTGACGGAACAGCACTTCGGCCTGCGCATCGGTGGCCGGGTCCAGCAGCGGGTAAATAATATGGTCGTTGCTGACCAGATAATTCACGTAGGAGCCCGCCAGGCGATTACCTTCGGTGCGCTCAATCGCCGTCCCTTTCTCAACGTCACAGGTCTCTTCTGCGCTGGCATACAGCGGCTGTGGTGATGGCACTTTCCAGACTTTCAGCTTGCGGCCACGCGCATCCGTGGTGTTTTCCAGGACGTTGAGTGCCGCAACGGAACGGGCGTACTGCGGATCGTTCTCGTCATCGGTCCAGTGCAACGCCACTTCGCCGGGGCGGACAAAACAGCACATGTTATCGATGTGACCGTCGGTCTCGTCGTTAAATACCCCTTCTGGCAGCCAGATAAAGGTCTCAACGCCCAGATACTCACGCAACTGCTGCTCAATCTCCGCCTGCGACAGGTGCGGGTTGCGGTTCGGGTTGAGCAGACACTCTGCGGTGGTCATCAGCGTACCTTCACCATCCACATGAATGGAGCCGCCTTCCAGAATCAGGCCGGTGTTGTAGCACGGCATCTGGTGATACTGCGCCACCTGGCCTGCTACTTGCTGGTCTTTATCCCAGCTTTCATAAAGGCCGCCGAGAAGACCGCCCCACGCGTTAAACGTCCAGCTTACGGCGCGAATCTCTCCCGCCGGGTTACGCACCACGGTTGGGCCGGTGTCGCGCATCCAGGCATCGTCGCTTTCCATCTCAACCAGCGTCACGCTGGCTGGCATGGTGCTGCGTGCTTTTTCCATTTCGGCACGCGGCACTGCCATAATGACAGGCGTCCTGCGGGAAATAGCCTCAGCCACGGCGGCGAACGCCTTTTGCGCTGGCGCACCGTTGGCGCGCCAGTTGTCAGTACGATAAGGCCAGCACATCCACACTGCCTGATGCGGTGCCCATTCTGCAGGCATGGCGAAGCCATCCTGACGTGGAGTTGTCAGCGCGGACATTATTTGCTCCTTTCGCTGCCGTCAGAGGTGGCGATGGTGCCGTACATGTTCGGGCGACGGTCGCGGAACAGGCCCCATGATGCGCGCTGTGCGGCAATCGCGTCCAGGTCAAAGGTGTGTACCAGCACGGCTTCGTCAGTTTTGTTGGCCTGCGCGACCAGTTCACCGGTCTGATCGGCGATGAACGATGAGCCGTAGAAGGTCATTTCCAGACCTTCGATGTATTTGCTCGCTTCGGTACCGATACGGTTAGAGGCGATAACCGGCACCAGGTTTGCCGCCGCGTGACCCTGCTGAACACGCGTCCAGTGCGGCTGGCTGTCGATGTCCGGATAAGCGGGTTCAGAACCAATCGCCGTTGGGTAGAAAATGATTTCCGCGCCGTTCAGTGCCAGGCAGCGTGCGGTTTCCGGGAACCACTGATCCCAACAGATGCCCACGCCGATTTTCGCGTAGCGGGTATTCCACACTTTGAAGCCGGTGTCGCCTGGGATGAAGAACTGTTTTTCCTGATAAGCCGGGCCGTTCGGAATATGCGTTTTACGGTAGGTTTCCATCACGGTGCCATCGGCATCGATCATCACCAGCGAGTTGTAGTACGCGTTGTTGTGTTTTTCGAACAGGCTTAACGGCAGCACAACTTCCAGCTCTTTTGCCAGGGCAGAGAAATGTTTGATCAGCGGACTGGTGGCCACTTCTTGCGCCAGCGCATAGTGTTCCGGGCTCTGATCAATACAGAAATAGGGAGCAGCGAATAGCTCCTGAATCAGGATAACCTGCGCGCCTTTGCTGTGCGCTTCACGTACCAGACGCTCAGCGTTGGCAACGTTTTTTTCCAGTTCCCAGGTGCAGGCCATTTGAGTAGCGGCAACCGTTACATTTCTCATGAGCGTCTCCATAAAAGCAGATGTTGAAGTGTGCAGTTTATAAACACCAGGCGTGCTTACTTTACGTTGCAATGACTATAGCAATCTCCAGCGTTATGCATAAAATGTATTATTTGCATGAAATAATGAACAAGGTGCATAGTCATGATGGATCTGAATTTGCTGCGCCTGGTGCCGATTCTGGCTAAAGAAAAAAACGTCACGCGGGCCGCGCGCAAAGCCAATATTACGCAATCGGCATTCAGCCATGCACTCAATCGCCTGCGCGAGCAGCTTAATGATGAGATGTTTGTCCGTACCCGCAATGGTATGGAACCGACCCCTTATGCGGCGTCGATGATCCCGGTGATTGAAAATGCCCTGAGCAAACTGGAGGCGGCCACGCGGGGGAAAGGCAATTTCAACCCGGCCAAAGATCCGCACACTTTCTATATTGGCGCGGTGGATTACTTCGAGTTTATGTACATGCCTGCCCTGACGGCGAAATTTAAACACACTGCGCCGAATGTCCGTCTGTCCGTCGATATTCTCTCCGAAACCATTAAGTTTGAACGGGTGGAGCGCGGGCAATTGGATGCCTTTATCGGCGTGGATAACCTGCAATACATCCCGCAGTATTTTAATAAACACCCGCTAATTTCCGACCATTATGTGGCGATTGCCTCGCTGGAGCGTAGCGATCTGCCAGAACAATTGACCCTCAAACACCTGGTCACGGAAGCGCAAATCCATCTCCCGGCGGTAAGCTCTGGTGCGGACCATATTGATAGCTGGCTGCTGACGCAGCACCTTTATCGCCCTCTCACGACGGTAGTGCAGAGTTACGCGGTGGGAGGTCGAGTGGCGGTGGCGTCGGGTTATCTGATGTGTGTGCCGTATCGCATTGCGGAGGAGCTTGCCGCGATGATGCCGCTACGGATTATGGCATTACCCGAGGGGGCACCGTCCTATGACTTAATCCTGTTAACGCATCGTTTATTTGATTATCAGTCGGCATTGCAGTGGTTGATTGAGGAGCTAAAGACGGTGCGGATGGATTAATCGGGCTGAAAATTTACATGAGGTAATTATTATAATATTCCGCATTATTTGTGTGAATGTATTTATTTCTAATATTGATTCATCGAATGTGTTTTTTAAAATAACAATCCATTTCTTATTTACATATCTTCCCAGCCAAAATACTTGACAGACAGTGTCTGGAATAGGTAACTTTCTCAGAAAGCAATATTATTGTTAGGGTGTGCTTTAAATGTCGAGCATATATAGATTGTAAAAATAATTCAATATTATTAATTTCCGTGGTGAATGCCAGGTCTCTTTAGGCAATTTATGAATAAAACAATGCGTTGCTTCCTGATTGTGCCATTTTTGCTATATGGGCTATTGCCGCAGGTTGCAATAGGGTTTGATTTTGTTCCGGACAATGCAACAACGACTGCGTATATGAATGCGTCTGCCTTTCCTGCGACATTAGGAAACATCACCTCCGCAGCCAGTGCTTCTGCGACGGTGTTGGCCAGTGGCTGGCCAAATAGTAATTCCAAGGATTCAGCAAAAATTAAGTCTGTGACAATAAACCCTGATCTCACTGCTCGCGGGTTCACTCTTCAGGTCAAGGTGGCTAACTCATCATGGATGTCGGCCAGTGCTGCCGTAGGAAAATGTGTTTGGGTGGATGCCAATTGCAGCATCAATGGATCTACCTCAACGCCTGTAAATAATAGGGCGACGCAAGCCATATCGGTGAGGTTATTAAGAAACAGTACGGCTGCTTATGACCCAATACCTGCCGGTACAGATATTGCGACTGTCATTTTATGGCATTTTTCAAGCGCGTATCCGTCGGGGCGGTCGAGTCCTGTAGCCACTTTATATTTTAAATTTGACGGTGCTGTTACCCCTATTATCCCCACCTGCGATATAACAAACTTTGATAGTAATGTGATAATGCCCGACGTCAGGCGTAGCGATCTGGTGAGGCAGGGCGCGGGACGATACACCGGGGTGACCAAAGAATTTAATATCAATCTCGCCTGTGGAAATATGCCCAGGGTGACCGTCAAATTTAACGGTGATAAAATGCCCGGTATTGCCAGCGAAGATGTTCTGGTGAATAAGCTCAGTGGCAACGATAATATAGGCATTCAACTTTTCTATAAAAGCAATGCGATGAAAATTGGTGAGAATATTGAATTACTAAGCGCGGCGGCTGACAGCGAGAATTTGAAATTTAACGCCTATTATTATTATAAAGGCGGTGCAGTACAGAGCGGCCCCATTAAATCACAGACCGAGTTCACCTTTACCTACGAATAACCTGTTCCTTTTCTGGGGCATTATCATGCCCCGGCGCTTTCTGCTGTGGCGCCGCACGAGCCGTAACGATTACCGCACTGTAACATACCGAACTGCCTGCATACCTGCCTCTTCAACCACCTGACCACCGAATCACAAACCCATCCCCCTGAGGTCAACCCCGGCGCGGACCATATTGATGCTGGCTGCGGGCCCGACACCTTTATCGCCCTGGTGCAGAACTGCTGGCGGGCAGATGCGTATTTGTGGGTTATCTGATCTGCCTGCTGTATCGCGAAATGGCGCACCGTCTTATGACTTCATCCTGTTAGCGCATCGTTTATTTGATGATGAGTCGGTATTGCAGTGGCTGATAAAAGAATGGAAAGGGGGAATGATTGATTGATAAAGAAAATAATTATGCAGGTATTGTTTTTCACCTTCTAAAACCATTGACTTAATAAATATATGTGTGAATTGTTTATTTGCATCCAAAATATTCATTATAATTATCGCATCTCAAATAATAATGGTTTTATGCCTATTTTGTCTTTTGTGAGGAATTAGTACTTGACGATGCCAGTTGGGGTGAGTAACTTGTCGCGAAATTAATATTTCTGTACTGCTAAATTTCACTTACATGATGTTTGTGACTCATTAATCTCATGAAGTTATTATGATTTATTATTTGTGGGGTTTATGTATTTTTTAAAAGGAGTGTTTATGGAAAAAAGAAATTGCTGGTTATTAGTTATAACTGCTTTATTTGGGTTTGTTTTTTCAGAAACCGCTCTGGCTTTTGTTTTTCTCACAGATAGAGCTACAGCTTATCTTAGTAATTCGAAGGTGCCAAATACATTAGGGGACATCACGTCTGGTGCCAGTGGTGGAGCCTCTGTAAAGGTTAACGGAATACCTACCTCAATGTTACAAGATAAGGTGAAGATTTCATCTGTAAGAGTTGGTTCCGGTATTTCTTCCAGGGAATTCACAGTTCAAATTGGAATCAATAACTCATGGACGAATTCAGCTTATTCTAATGGTCGTTGCGTTTATTACACGGCAGATTGTAATATCTCTCAACATCAAAATAGATATAACGAACCGACAGTTCCTGTTTATGTAAGACTGAAGCGTAATAGCTCGAACGTATATACTGCAATTCCCTCTGGTACGTATATCGCGGGTGTTACGCTCACTCAATATTCAGTCAGTGCGCCAAACGGGGAGGCAGTGGCATATCTTGATTTCTATACCAGTGGTGAAATTACTCCTGTCATTCCCACTTGTGATGTTAAAAACTTTGATAATAACGTGACACTGCCGGACGTCAGGCGTGCGGATTTAGTAAACCATGGCGCAGGGCGATACACCGGGGTGACCAAAGAGTTTAATATCAATCTCGCCTGTGAAAATAAGCCAAAGGTTAGCGTCAAATTTAACGGTGATAAGATGCCTGGTATTACCAGCGAAGATGTTCTGGTGAATAAACTCAGTGGCAACGATAATATAGGCATTCAACTTGTGCATAACAACAATGCGATAAAAGTTGGCGAGAATATGGAAGTACTAAGCACAGCGGCTGACAGCGAAGATTTGAAATTTAACGCTTATTATTACTATAAGGGCGGCACCGTACAGAGCGGCTCCATCAAAGCTAACAGTGAATTTACCTTTACCTACCAATAATCTTTTCCTTTTCAGGGGGAGCATTGCCATGCCCCCTGTGGTTTATCATCACTGCCTGCTGTCGCGCCGCGCGAGCCGTAACGATTACCGCACTGTAACATACCGAACTGCCTGAATTCCTGCCCCTCAACCACCTGACCACCGAATCACAAACCCATCCCCCTGAGGTCAACCCCGGCGCGGACCATATTGATGCTGGCTGCGGGCCCGACATCTTTATCGCCCTGGTACAGAACTGCTGGCGGGTAGATGCGTATTTGTGGGTTATCTGATCTGCCTGCTGTATCGCGAAATGGCTCGCCGTCTTATGACTTAATCCTGTTAACGCATCGTTTATTTGATGATCAGTCGGTATTGCAGTAGCTGATTCACACACTAAAGGTGGAACGGATTGATTAATGTATGAAATAAAAAGTTTGTATATGTCGATTGTTATAATTTTCTCATTTCGGTTGTGAATGTATTAAGGCTATGCATTGACGTCTGGGGAATAAATGGTTTTTTTAAAAAACAACGATTCATTTCTTATTTTCATAATTACTCTGTTTAAAGACTTGACAGTTAGCGTACGGGATGGGTAACTTTATCGAAAAATAATATTATTGACGAATAATGCTCTGGCTATGTTGGGGTGCATAGATTAAATTTATAATTTAAATGCATCTATTCTTCTGGTGAATATTAAATGCTTTAAGGCGCTTTATGAATAAAATAATGCATTGGTTTTTGATCGTGCCAGTTTTGGCGTGTGGGTTAATATCTAAAGTTGCTATAGGTTTTAGTTTTATTCAGGACAACGCGACTGCGTATATGAATGCGTCTGCCTTTCCTGCAACATTAGGAAACATCACCTCCGCAGCCAGTGCTTCCGCGACGGTGTTGGCCAACGGTTGGCCAAATAGTGATCACCGGGATTCAGTAAAAATCAAGTCTGTGACAATAAACCCTAATCTCACTGCTCGCGGGTTCACTCTGCAGGTTAAAGTAAGTAATTCATCCTGGATGTCAAATACGGCTGCCGTAGGTAAATGCGTTTGGGTGGATGCAAATTGCATTATAATGTCTATCTCAACCAGCGTGACAAAGTCGACGTTGCCAGTTTCGGTGAGGTTATTAAGAAACAGTACGGCTGCTTATGACCCAATACCTGCCGGTACAAATATTGCGACTATCACCTTATTGCATTATTCGAGCATCTACCCTTCTGGGTGGACATCCTCTCCAGCTACTTTATATTTTAGATTTGATGGCGTTGTTACCCCTATTATCCCTACCTGCGATATAACAAATTTTGATAATAATGTGACACTGCCGGAAGTCAGACGTGCCGATTTAGTGAGGCATGGAGCGGGACGATACACCGGGGTGACCAAAGAGTTTAATATCAATCTCGCCTGTGAAAATAAGCCAAAGGTTAGCGTAAAATTTAACGGTGATAAGATGCCTGGTATTACCAGCGAAGATGTTCTGGTGAATAAGCTCAGTGGCAACGATAATATCGGCATTCAACTTGTGCATAACAACAATGCGATAAAAGTTGGCGAGAATATGGAAGTACTAAGCACAGCGGCTGACAGCGAGAATTTGAAATTTAACGCTTATTATTACTATAAGGGCGGCACCGTACAGAGTGGGTCCATCAAAGCTAACAGTGAATTTACCTTTACCTACCAATAATCTTTTCCTTTTCAGGGGGCATTGCCATGCCCCCTGTGGTTTATCATCACTGCCTGCATACCTGCCTTTTCAACCACCTGCCCCCCGAATCACAAACCCATCCCCTGCGGTCAACCCCGGCGCGGACCATATTGATGCTGGCTGCAGGCCCGGCACCTTTATCGCCCTGGTGCAGAACCGCTGGCGGGTAGATACGTATTTGTGGGTTATCTGACCTGCCTGCTGTATCGCGAAATGGCTCGCCGTCTTATGACTTAATCCTGTTAGCGTATCGTTTATTTGATGATCAGTCGGTATTGCAATGGTTGATTGAGGAGTTTGAGCAGAGGAGCCATAAATTCAAATCATCCCTGTATTAAATTTATCTGTTTTAATCAAAATATTCACCATGTAAATGGTAAAACGCCCGTGTTCTCATTAATGTTAGTAAATTATGTGTGCATATTCTTATTTTATTTTCGAATAACGGTAGATTGTTGACAGATTGTGAGCTTCTACGTAACTTCCTTAAACAATATTCTCTGCATCTTTCTGTTTTATATTATTTTGATGGAGGTGGTTTTTTATTGTTTTATTTGTGATTTCAAGGATGGAGAGAGTGATTAAAAGAAATAGCTTAATGCGTTGTCTCATATCCGGCCTTTTCATTGGTTCAATCAGTCAGTATGCCGGTGCAGAGGAATGGACGGATTTTACGTGGACGAATACGGAAACCACGGTGTATATGAACGCTTCAACATTTCCTAAAACGCTCGGGAATATCACTTCTCCAGCGAGTCCTACGGCTTCCTTGAAAGCGACAGGCAGACCAACTGAAGCAATGAAAGACAGCGTTAGAATTTGGTGGGTCAACTTCAATCCTGAATTAGCCATTCGAGGGTTTACTTTACAGGTAAATATTAATAATTCAGGATGGATCGAAGGAAATAACGCTAAGGATGTTTGTGTCTGGGTTGATGGCGATTGTAAGCTTTTTCCGGGGCCGACAGTGCAATATGTCGATTATCCAACAGTACCCATTTCAGTCAGATTATTAAGAAACAGTACAACTCCCTATGACCCTATCCCACAGGGAACAAATATAGCCTCAATTACTATGAGGCATTATACGGGTCTGGTGCCAACGGGCATTACTATGGGGAATCTTCATTATGTCTTCAATGGCGATATTGTCCCCCTCGTTCCTACCTGTGATGTCAAAACGTATGATAGTACTGTGAAACTACCGGAGGTAAGGCGTAGCGATTTAATGAGATCACTTTGGCGTTATCAGGGCGCAAACAAGGAATTTACCATCAATATAGATTGCATAAATAATGTCTCTAAAGCGAAGATCACCTTTAATGGTGATAAAATGCCTGGCGTGGCAAGTAACGATGTGCTGAAAAATATGAATTCGGGGAACGAAAATGTTGGCGTTCAGATCATGTTTGATGACACGCCTCTCGAAATAGGAAAAGAAGTATTAGTCAAATGGTGGCCTTCTCAAAATACGAAGCTAAAATTTAAAGCCCATTATTTTACCAAGAATGGGAGTATCAATCCCGGAACGATAAGGGCTAAAAGTGAGTTTGTTATTACCTATGAATAAAATATTTAAAGAGGCATCGTAGGTGCCTCTTTATTGGTTATGCACTCTGCGCCAGCACTTCCTGCTGCGGTGCCTCACGATTAAACGCCTGATGTACAAAGCGGCGCAATAATTCTGTGGCTTCCGGCGAGGGCAAAACACCTGATAGCAGTGCCAGCGGGTCAAAGCCTTCTTCGGTCAGCACGGTTTCGCGCTGGCGAATCATGTCAGCGGCGATCTCCGGAGTGAACTCCGGGTGGAATTGTGTCGACATGGCGTTGGGTCCGTAGCGGACAATCTGGTGCTGGTCATGGGCGGACGATGCCAGCGCCAGCGCCCCTTCCGGCAGGCGAGAGACGGTCTGCATATGAGTCAGATGCGCGGGAAATTCACGCGGCAAGGTGCTCAGCAGCACATCGTTACTGGCATGCGGATGAAGTTGAATCGCCTGGCTGCCGACCTCACGCCCCTGCGGATGCCACTCCACTTCGCCGCCCAACGCATGTGCCATCAACTGGTGGCCGTAGCAGACACCGAACAGCGACATGCCAATCGACATGGCTTCGCGTACCCACCCGGCAGCGGCTTCACTCCAGGGGAGACGGTCCGTCACCATCGCCCATGAACCGGTAATCACGGCCACACGGTTGGCATCCGGCGGCGGAAGCGCTTCGCCTTCAAACACGCGGATAACTTCTGTTTTCTCAAGAGGGTGCTGAATGGCACGACAGAACCAGGAGGGGATATCGCCGTGGACTTCACGAATAGACTCTGAAGGAAAACCTACTTGCAGGATAATTAACGGACGGTCTGTCATTACAACCACTCTCTTCCTCTGCTGAACATTTGTTCAACTATGCGCCGAAAAATTCGGCCTGTGAAGGGCTTAGCGGGAAGGGGATTGTAAAGGCGAAGCGGCGAGCGGGGCGCTTTACAGGCCCGTGCCGGGGCTATTCGTTTGTTTTAGTGGTGAAAAAACAAACACAGCACGGCTTATGCTTTTTTTGGCTATTTTTAGCTTTTTTACGCTCGCGGGGGTGAGTACGTCAGTTCATATTGACAGCTATGCCCTTAGATGGTTGTATTGTACAACTATTGGTGCGAAGGGTCATAAGCATGCAAAACGCCAGTCTGATTAACGAAATCCGTATTGCCTCCCGTCTTATGGTCCGTGAACTCGGGTTTATGAATGCCACCCTTGCCGCCACAGACTATTCTCCCTCAGCGGTGCATACCCTTTTGGAGATTGAAAGCCAGGGAGCCATGACCGCCGCACAACTGGTACAGATATTAGGGCTGGAGAAATCCAGCGTAAGTCGTATGCTCGGTAAGCTCGTCCGCGCAGGTGAAATTCAGGAAGTTCCGTCCAAAGATGATGCGCGTTTTAAAGAGCTGCAACTGACCGCGCAGGGAAAAGAGAGCGTCGCTCGCATTAATCAGTACGGCAGTATGCGGGTGATCGAGGCGCTGGCGCATCTCACCCCTTCCCGGCAGCACGCGGTTGCCGAGGGCCTTTCAGCTTATGCACATGCGCTGGCGGCCTGCCGGAACGGTGAAGCGCCGTTACAACAAGATGAGATTGAGATTGTTGCTGGCTATCGTCCCGGCATGATTGGCCGAATCAGCGAAATGCATGCCAGCTACTACTCTCGCCATTATGGCTTCGGGTACTTTTTTGAAAGCAAAGTGGCGGCCGGGCTGGCTGACTTCGCCGGGCGTCTGGATGTTGCGTGCAATCGTATCTGGCTTGCCATTCATCATGGACGGATTGTGGGGTCGCTCGCGATTGATGGGCAGGATCTGGGCGACAACGAGGCGCATCTTCGCTGGTTTATCCTCGATGACGATTGCCGTGGCGGTGGCGTGGGCCGTCGATTGCTGACTGAGGCGATGAATTTTTGCGACAGCCAGAACTTCGCGGCTGTACAACTGTGGACTTTTAGCGGGCTTGATGCGGCGCGGCGACTCTACGAATCCTTTGGTTTCCGGCTGACAAAAGAGTGGCAGGGGGAGCAGTGGGGCAGTGAGATGCTGGAACAGCAATTTACGCGCAAGCGCATATGAAACGAATATTGCGAGTGTCTGAAAAATTGCCCATCCCGATAAACAGCCGTTATTTTGTACGTGTTATCAACCCGGCAACTATTCTATGAATTTCTGACCGTCGATGCCTGACCTGGCAATATTTAATCTGACGACCCGTAAATATTAGCTTGATGCGGACATCTTTTTAAAGATGTGGATGCCTGGATGGGAATGGTATTCGTTTCGGATATCATGGCGAATATTTAATTTAAGTATATTGCCCGACGAAATATAAGGTTACTCACGGCAATAAAAATGCTTTTATATCTTGCTTGATGTGATGATCGCCATGCACTGGCATTTAAAACGGTACCGAAATCCATAGCCCGGCAGGCGGCGTATCATCGCGCGCAAAAGCGCAGTAAAAGCATGCGACTGGCTCACATATGGTTGCGTTTCTCCCTGCCAGAACCGCATAGAGACGTTGCTTTGCTGTGCCAGAGCGTAAACATCTCTTCTGCTTGAAAAGTGTACGAACGCGCATATTGCTGCCCGTACTATTCTGTTTCATGAGAATGTTCGCATATTGATGAAAATGATATTGATATCATCGATGTATGTTCATTCACGGGAAATGATTTATACGGGCATATTATCTTTTATAGAAACAAGGCATCGCACTTAAAAATTGTGAACGGCAGAACGTTTTTTTTAAAACGTCATTTTGTAATATGAAATTCGTTTTATATGAAACCGTAGCACGATTTAGATTAAAGAATTTCAAATAAATGTCGTTATAACCCCTAATTCAACCAGATCGAGTGCTGCCATTATGACATGGAAAAATACCCAAGGCCGAATAGGCCTGTTGCTTATAAGCTTTTTCGTTATCTTATTGATAGTTACCTATATTGTTATCAAGCTATTCGTTTCTCCGCAGATTATCGAAACGGAGACCAAAAATATTCAGGCGACGGTTGAATTACAAAGTAACGCGATAAAAGAGCAGATGAACCGCGTTAAGGCGCAGCAACGCTCCATCACTGAACTGGTTGTTGGGCTGCAAAGCGAGCAAATTGACGAATTACTGCCGCGCCTGGTAAACCAATACGGCGATTTAAACGTCTTCGGCGGCGGGATTTGGCCTCTGCCTGGGCAGCGCGATCCGGCTCGGGATAAATTCAGTACCTTCTATGCCCGCGACGGGGGCGGCAATTTGCAGGTCAACACCGTCTGGAACCAACCAGAGTCGGCAAAATACTGGGAGCAGCCCTGGTATAAAGACGGTATGAATGCGCCAAAAGGCGAGTGTGCGTGGGCGAAAGCCTATCAGGACGCAGCCAGCCCTCAGCCGCGAACTAACTGTGCAATGGCGATCTGGAAAGACGGCAAAGCGTGGGGCGTGGCGACCATCGATGTGACGCTGGGCTTCTTTAACCAGCTTGCTGTCGACATGGGTAAAGCGGTAAACGGCAGCGTACTGATTGTTGAGGCGGACGGCAAAATCGTCGGTAACGGTTCCTCCGTACAGGATAAACCGGCCCTGTCAAACGTTCGCGATCTGGGCATTCCGGCGGCGGCACCGTTAGTTAGCCTGTTAGGCCAGGGTAAAACAACAGAAGTGCGTGGCAGCTATGACGGTGAAGACGGGGCGCATTCCCTGTTCGTTCTGCCAATCAGCGGCAGCCCGTGGTTTATGGCGGTCGACATTCCGAGCAGCCACCTGGTAAGTATGTCTGACGCTATTATGACCAAGCTGACCATCGTACAGGCGATTATTGGCATACTTATCGTCCTTATCATGATGATCATCGTGCGCAATATTTTCCATAATGTGACGCTGCTCAATCGTAATATTGAAGCGCTGTCCAGCGGCGGTGCGGATTTAACGCAGCGTCTTGCGCAAAGTAAGAGCCCGGAATTTAACGCCATTATCAACAACTTCAATAAGTTTATTTCGTTCCTTAATGAGTTGATGCAGCAGGTAGGGAGTAGCTCGATGGCGATCTCTTCGGCTTCGCGCCAGATTGCCAGTGGCAACCTGAACCTCTCCTCGCGTACCGAAGATCAATCGGCATCGATTGTGGAAACGGCGGCATCAATGGAAGAGCTGACCAGTACCGTGCGCCTGAACGCAGAGAACGCGTTGCAGGCGAACAAGCTGGCGGAAGAGGCCTCCGTTGCGGCAAAACAAGGGGCCAATGTGGTTAATAAAGTCGTCTCCACGATGAATAACATCAATGAGTCCTCCTCGAAAGTGGTGGAAATCATCAGTGTGATTGACGGCATCGCCTTCCAGACCAACATCCTGGCGCTTAACGCCGCGGTGGAAGCGGCAAGGGCGGGCGAGCACGGGCGTGGTTTCGCCGTGGTCGCTGGCGAAGTTCGTTCACTGGCGCAGCGCAGTGCCCGCTCAGCTCAGGAGATCAAGAAATTGATTGAAGAGTCGGTGAGCAGCATTGAGCAGGGCAGCGGACTGGTTCGTCAGGCGGGTACGACGATGGATGGCCTGATGGAAAAAGTTGAAGGTGTGGGCGTGCTGATCTCAGAAATCAGCTCTTCCAGCGATGAACAAAGTCGCGGGATTGCCCAGATCAATATCGCCATTAACCAGCTCGATAGCGCCACGCAGCAGAATGCGGCGCTGGTCGAAGAGGTGGCGGCGGCTGCGCAGTCGATGGAAGAACAAACCGTACAACTCGAAAACGTCGTCGGCAGCTTCAAGCTCTGACAGACAACATAGCCGACTCTGCGGAGTCGGCTTTCTTCTCTCTGGCATCCGCCACTTACCCTTCCCGTTAATGCCCGCTGTGTATTCCCCTTGTCGCAAAAAGCCATTCGCACTACTGTATTTTTACTAAACAGAGGACACCCCATGCCGAACTGGTTTGCAAGCGGCGGCGCCGATTACGCCCGCTATCGCCCGGAATATCCCGCAGTCTTGCTGGATTACCTGCTTTCAATAACGCCGGAACATCACCATGCGCTGGATGTCGGTTGCGGTACGGGCCAGTTGACTACGTTACTGGCCTCAGCCTTCGATAAGGTGACGGGGATTGATCCCAGCCAGACGCAAATCGACAACGCGACACCTCATGCCCGCATTACATATCTGCAAGGCCCGGCGGAGCAGCTTCCGCAAGCGCTACGCGATATCAATCTGATTACCGTCGCCCAGGCGGCGCACTGGTTTGATTTACCGGCCTTTTACCGGGAAGTCCGGCGGGTTGCGGCGCCGAATGCGGTGATTGCGATTATCAGCTACGGCGTGCTCAACCCTGACGAGACCCTCCGGGCGCGCGTTCGTCAATTCTACTATGACGAAATTGGCCCCTACTGGCCCCCGGAAAGGCAACGGGTGGATAACGGTTATGCGGACATCGCCTTCCCCTTTACGGAAATTCCCGTCCCGGAAATGGCGATTCGTTTGCAGTGGGATCTCGACGCCTTGATGGGCTATCTCTCCACCTGGTCTGCGGTGAAGCGTGCACGTGACGCCGGGCAGGAGGGGCTGTTAACCCGCTTTTACGACGACGTACGCGACCTCTGGGGCGACCCGGTACAAACGCGGACCTTTATATGGCCGATTAACATCAGAGCCGGGAAAATCGGGTAATTTTCCGGCGCGGGAATTCGGGAGATGGCGGACTGAGAGTGTCATGTCAGGCGGTGCGACTGTTATTACTGCTTTTCACTGTATCGCTTAGCTCTCGCCTTCTGCTGGTGGATAAAATCTTCAAGGGAGCGGTCGGGCCGTTCGGCAAACTGTTTCCCGGTTAAGGTCACGGCCTGGCAGCGATCGAGGCGGAAACAGCGATAATCCTGACGCAACGTGCACCAGGCCACCAGTACCCATACTTCTCCCCAGAACGACAGGCCCAGCGGATGAACCGCCCGCTCAGAACCTTCACCCTGCTCGTTCTCATAACGGATCCAGACCTCATCGCGCTGGCGCATGGCCTGATGGAAAACATCAAACCAGCGCCGCGTCTGTGGGTACTTGCCAAAGTCCGGGGTCAGGATGCGGTTTCGTTCGGCCAGGATGCGCCGGTCTGTCGGCAGTACCGCCAGCAGCTTTTCCTGTGCCGAACCCGCCGCTTTAGCCAGTGTGTCGCCGCTCCAGGTTTGCAGCATGCCAATCGCGGCAATCAGCGCTTCCACTTCCATACCGGTGAACATCAGCGGGGGAATATCAAACCCCGGCATCAGGCGATAGCCGCTCCCTGCCTCGCCCTGAATGGGCACACCGGACAGCGACAGATCGCGAATGTCCCGATAAACGGTACGCTCTGACACCTCCAGCCTCTCCGCCAGCAGAGCGGCCGTGACCCGACGGCGTGTACGCAGGATCTGGACTATCTGGAACAGACGATCGGCACGGCGGCTCATGGCAAATTTCCTGTCAGTGGTCGGTTAATGTTGTCAGGCTGGTTGATGCAGCCCGACTTTATTCCCTTCACTGTCAATGATAAGTGCGATGGTGCCAATATCATCCGGTAAAATTTCTGGCCCGAAGCAGCAGGTGCCGCCTTTTTCCGCCACTTTTTTGAGGGACGCGGCGATATCTGCGGTGTAGAGATAGACCACGGTGCCGTTTGCGGAAGGTTGTAACGCCTCAGATTTTACCAGCGCCCCGCCGATTGCAGGCTCCTGATAATGAAAGACCGCCATCGACATACCGGCGACATGCTCCTGACGAAATTGCGCGTCGATGCAATGTTCATAAAACGCGGTTGCCCGTTGCAGGTCCTGAACCGGAATCTCAAACCAGTTGATAACGTTGCTCATTTTCTTGCCCTCGTTGTGTTTTCGACAACGAGATAATGGCACCCCCCTCCTGACAGCATAGTGTCAGGAGTGATCGGCGGGGGAGAGAAATTCCCGGAGGCGGTGCTGCGGGGATTGTAAAGGGGAACGGAACCCACCTCCCGAGCCGCATATTCCCCTCACCCCAACCCTCTCCCCGGGGGAGAGGGAGAAAACCGGTCGTAGCCCGGGTAAGGCGTCAGCCGCCACCCGGGGGAGGGGCTTACCGCATGGTGACAAACTCTTCTGCCGCCGTTGGGTGAATCGCCACGGTATTGTCGAAGTCCTTCTTGGTGGCTCCCATTTTCAGGGCGACCGCGAAGCCTTGCAGAATTTCATCCATCCCGAAACCGATGCCGTGGATACCGACGATTTTCTCTTCCGGGCCAACGCAGACTAACTTCATGCGGCACGGCTGGCGGTGAGAGGTCACGGCGGTATACATCGCGGTAAACGACGATTTATACACTTTGACTTCGCTATCGCCATACTGCTCGCGCGCCTGCGGTTCGGTTAAACCCACGGTGCCGATCGGCGGATGGCTGAACACCACGGTCGGGATATTGCTGTAATCCAGATGCTCGTCCGGCTTGTTATTAAACAGGCGTTCAGACAGGCGACGGCCTGCGGCCACGGCGACAGGGGTCAGCTCAACCGCACCCGTGTTATCGCCGACAGCGTAAATACCCGGCACGGAGGTATTCTGGAATTTATCCACCACGATGAAACCTTTCTCGTCGGTTTTCACCCCGGTGACGTCCAGATTGAAGGTGTCGTTCGCCGGTTCACGACCAATCGCCCAAATCAGGCAATCCACTGTCTGGCTGCGTCCATCGTCCAGCTCCAGCGTCAGGCTGCCGTCGGCGTTTTTCACCACGGCTTTGGGGACTGCCTGGGTATGTAGCGTCGGGCCTTCGGCGGCCATCACCTCAACCAGCGTTTCACTGATCATCGGATCGAAACTGCGCAGCGGAGAGTGCTTACGCACGAACAGATGCGCTTCTGCGCCCAGCCCGTTAATCACCCCGGCCAGTTCAA
Organism: Citrobacter sp. UYEF32; assembly: GCF_040546205.1. Classification (NCBI taxonomy): domain Bacteria; kingdom Pseudomonadati; phylum Pseudomonadota; class Gammaproteobacteria; order Enterobacterales; family Enterobacteriaceae; genus Citrobacter; species Citrobacter sp. UYEF32. Next base: position 329,599 of record NZ_JBEPNI010000006.1, read on the forward strand.
CGGCGATATAGCCGGCACCGACCACCGCCACGCGTTTAGGCAGCGCGGGCAGGGCAAAGAAACCGTCGGAGTCGATACCGTATTCTGCACCCGGAATTTTCGGGTGGCTCGGGCGACCACCGGTTGCGATCAGGATGTGATCGGCGGTGATCGTCTCGCCATTAACCTCGACAGTCTTCGCGTCAATAAAGCGGGCGAAACCACGAATCACATCGACATTGTTTTTACCCAGCACGTTGTCATACGAGGTGTGGATACGGTCAATGTAGGCCGTGCGGCTGGCAACCAGTTTATTCCAGTCGAAATGATTGACGGTGGTGTCGAAGCCGTAGTCCGGCCCGTACAGATCAATAGCCTCGCGGATTTGCGCCGCGTGCCACATCACTTTTTTCGGAACACAACCCACATTCACACAGGTGCCGCCAAGCTCTTTGGCTTCAATCAGCGCGCACTTCTGGCCGTACATGGCGGCACGGTTAATCGAGGCAATGCCACCGCTGCCACCGCCAATGGCGATATAGTCGTAATGTTTGCTCATGGTTAATTCCTTAGAGCCTATCCAATTAGGCTATTTTATTGGCCATTTTGGACCTGGGCAGTGCTCACAATCCTCACGTACTGCGTGTACGCTCCGGTTGTTCCGCGCTGTCCGTGTCCAAACTCGCTGCAACAATGTACGCCTACTGGGTAGGCTCTTAATCCTGAACGAGGTCGAAAGTGTCGCGATTGTAACGCGCAGCCAGCAAGGTTCCTTCGATTGCTGCGATTACTCGGGAACAATCCAGTTAACGAGGGTGTGGCCTGTTCCGGCGGGCACCAGTTTACTGTGCAGCCACGGCAGCACGTTATTCATCTGTGCTTCTAATTTCCACGGCGGGTTAACCACGATCATACCGGAGGCGGTCATCCCGCGCTGGTCGCTGTCCGGGCGTACCGCCAGCTCAATCTGCAGAATTTTACGAATGCCCGTTGCTTCCAGGTCATGCACCATACGTTTGATTTGCTGGCGCAGCACCACCGGGTACCACAGAGCATAGGTGCCGGTTGCAAAGCGCTTGTAGCCCTCGCTAATGCCGGATACCACCGCCTGATAATCGGTTTTTATTTCATACGGCGGGTCTATCAGCACCAGGCCGCGACGGGAAACTGGCGGCAGTTTGGCTTTCAACTGCTGGTAGCCATCGGCACGCTCAACGCGGGCACGTTCGTCTTTCTGGAACTCCTGACGCAGCAATGGATAGTCGCTCGGATGCAACTCTGTCAGGAACAGGCTGTCCTGCTCGCGCAACAACTGACGGGCAATCAGCGGCGAGCCTAGGTAGTAACGCAGCGTCTCGTTGCGGTTAAAGTGGCGCAGCACGCTCATGTACGGCTCCAGCTCAGCCGGAATATCGTCTTGTTGCCAGATGCGTCCAATCCCTTCCAGATACTCCCCGGTGCGTTCGGCATGTTCGCCGGAAAGCTGATAGCGGCCCGCGCCCGCGTGGGTATCGAGATAGAGAAACGGTTTCTCTTTTTCTTTGAGCGCTTCAATGATCAGGCTCTGAACGGTGTGTTTGAGAACGTCGGCATGGTTGCCTGCGTGGAAGCTGTGGCGATAACTGAGCATGGAGATAGAAATTCCAGAATATGAACGAGATTAGCCACAGTTTACCGTAGATTGCGCGGGAATGTCGTTGAACCCTGCGGTTGTTTCAGGCAGTCGTAAAACGTTTCAAAATTTATCCCTGTCACAAAAGCGTCAACTTACAGGGCTAGCGTCGAGCGCAGGCAAGGTAATCGTTTGAATAAAAGGATAAAAAATGAAAATCCGTTTAACGCTGTTAACTGTCTCACTGCTGCTTGCTCATCAGGCGATGGCGAAAGATGTGCCGCTCTCTACTGCGCACGACATTGCCAATACCACCACGCCGGCCTCGGAAAGCCAGGCGTTTGATAGCCTGGAAAACCAGTCTCTGGCCGCGCTGCGTGCTGCGCTAAAAGGGGACGGCGCAAAGGTGGAGCGTGAGCACCTGGAAAAAGCGTCGCAAAGTGCAAAACAGGCCGACACCGCCTGGTTGAAAGCCAGCGGCTATGATTTCAAAGTAAAAGATAACCAGCAGGCCGGCATTGAATTGCTCTCCTCGTTCAACAAGCTGCCTGCTCCTGTACTGGATGCCAACCTGAAAACCGTTGAGACGATTAATCTCGATGCCACCCAGGGGCTGCGCCATCAGGCGCTGGCGGATGCAGAAGGTATCAGCTACTTGTACTTCCTGTCCGACGCGCTCGGTCCGCGTCTGGGTAAAGCGTTTCTTGACGCCTATGACAAGAGAGAACTGGGCAAAGCGGCTGCTCTAATTAAAGCCAGCGAAGTTAGCACCGGCGCGGCGAAGAAGCACTTCGACTACAAGCGTCCGTTCCTTATTCAGGGCAACACCATTCACCAGGTCCCGGATGATGTGGTGGTGAAAGACAACAAACCGTACTCCGCCGATGGCGGTTCCTTCCCAAGCGGCCATACCAATACCGGTTACACCGATGCGCTGTTGATGGCGGAGATGATCCCGGAGCGCTTTGATTCGCTGGTGGAGCGCGGTGCCCGCTATGGCTATTCCCGCATCGTGCTGGGCGTACACTACCCGCTGGATGTGATGGGTTCAAGAATGGTGGCCCAGCGTAACGTGGCGCATTACCTCAACGATCCGGCGTACCGCAAGCTGTTCAACGAAGCGCGCGATCAGTTGCGTACGGCGCTGGAGAAAGAGTGCGGTGCGTCGCTTGCGGAGTGTGCGAAAACGGCGGGGAAAGACGATCCGTACCGCGATCCGGCGATGAAAGAATTTTACCGCTTTACCATGACCTACGACCTGCCGCAGCAAAAAGGGAAAACGCAGCCGGTGAAAGTACCGGAAGGGGCGGAAGTGCTGCTGGAGGCGGCGCTGCCAAACCTGTCAGCGACAGCGCGGCGCGAGTTGATGGTGAAAACCGCACTGCCAGACGGTTACCCGCTTTCTGGCGAAACTGCCGATCAGAACTTCTGGCAGCGCCTGAATCTGCCTGCGGCTTATGCCCTGGCGCATAAAGCGAAGTAAGTTTTGACAACGGTGCGGGCGTTGCCTGCACCGTATTGGTAATCAGAGGCTAAAAGCGGTCAGCTCGCGCACGCTGGCGGCAGGGTTAGCGCGTTTAACCGCCTCCAGGAAATCGGCAAAGTCGGTGTTAAACAGGGTGTAGTTATGGCGGAATCTTGCCTGCTTCATCTGCCCGTCAGTCATGTAAGTCACTATCCAGAAAGAACGATTATTCACTTTGATATTGTCGCGCTCGATCTTTGTTATCGCGCTCAGTGGAACAGATTTTTTCACATCAAGCTGAACTTCATAGAAGTACCCTTCATCGAAATAATAATCCGTGGGTAATAGCTGCCCCCCTTTACCCGGCCGAAAGGTTTTGGTGGTGATGGATATCTTTCGTAACCCATGATTGGCTTGTGTGTCGTTTTTTCGATGTCGCCATTTTGGAAACACAAGTATCAGCCCGATAAGCGCCAGTAGCGGCAGTATTGTCATAATGAAATTCAACATGCGGTCTCCTTTTCGCCGTTGTGATGAGTATACGCCCTGTACGACGGTTCTTATTACTTTGATTTCATAGCGGAAACGACATCGTATGTGCAAATGGGTATTGCAGCGATAAGCAGTTCAGCGCAACGCCTGCCATTGAAATCCTCTACACTTAACCCCATGCTACAACGTTATGCAGAGCGCCGGATCGTGCGCTTCACTCACTCTCTTTAACAGGACAGGACTGCGCTTATGACCAATCCATTACTCACGCGTTTCGAATTACCGCCGTTTTCAAAAATCCTGCCTGAACACGTCGTGCCTGCCGTGACGAAAGCGCTGGATGATTGCCGTACCGCGGTGGAAAGCGTGGTAGCCCATGGTGCGCCGTACACCTGGGAAAATCTGTGCCAGCCGCTGGCGGAAGTGGACGATGTGCTGGGGCGTCTGTTCTCCCCGGTGAGCCATTTGAATTCTGTGAAAAACAGCCCGGAACTGCGTGAAGCCTATGAGCAGACGCTGCCGCTGCTGTCGGAATACAGCACTTGGGTTGGGCAACATGAAGGTCTGTACAACGCCTACCGCGACTTACGCAATGGCGATCACTACGCCACCCTGAGCGTTGCGCAGAAGAAATCTGTCGATAACGCCCTGCGTGATTTCGAACTGTCCGGTATTGGCCTCGAAAAAGAGAAACAAAAACGCTACGGCGAAATCGCCGCGCGCCTGTCCGAACTGGGCAATCAGTACAGCAACAATGTGCTCGATGCGACCATGGGCTGGACGAAACTGGTGACCGACGAAGCGGAGCTGGCGGGTATGCCGGAAAGCGCGCTGGCCGCTGCTAAAGCGCAGGCCGAAGCCAAAGAACAAGAAGGTTACCTGCTGACGCTGGATATTCCGAGCTATCTGCCGGTGATGACTTACTGCGATAACCAGCCGCTGCGCGAAGAGATGTATCGCGCTTACAGCACTCGCGCCTCTGACCAGGGGCCGAACGCTGGCAAATGGGATAACAGCCCGGTGATGGCGGAAATTCTCGCCCTGCGTCACGAGTTGGCCCAACTGCTCGGTTTTGAAAGCTATGCCTATAAATCGCTGGCGACCAAAATGGCGGAAAACCCGGCGCAGGTACTCGACTTCCTGACCGATCTCGCCAAACGCGCCCGTCCGCAGGGTGAAAGAGAGCTGGCGCAACTGCGTGCGTTCGCCAAAAAAGAGTTTGGTGTGGATGAGCTGCAACCGTGGGATATCGCTTACTACAGCGAAAAACAGAAGCAGCATCTGTACAGCATTAGCGACGAACAGTTGCGCCCGTACTTCCCGGAAAACAAAGCGGTAAGCGGCCTGTTTGAAGTGGTGAAACGGATTTACGGTATTACCGCGAAAGAGCGTCATGATGTCGATGTCTGGCATCCGGATGTGCGTTTCTTTGAGCTGTATGACGAAAGCAATGAACTGCGCGGTAGTTTCTATCTTGACCTCTACGCCCGTGAGCACAAACGCGGCGGCGCGTGGATGGATGACTGTGTTGGGCAAATGCGCCTGGCAGACGGTTCGCTGCAAAAACCAGTGGCCTACCTTACCTGTAACTTCAACCGTCCGGTCAGCGGCAAACCGGCGCTGTTCACCCATGATGAAGTGATTACCCTGTTCCACGAATTTGGTCACGGTCTGCATCATATGCTGACCCGTATCGAAACGCCGGGGGTTGCTGGTATCAGCGGTGTGCCATGGGATGCGGTCGAACTGCCGAGCCAGTTTATGGAAAACTGGTGCTGGGAGCCGGAAGCGCTGGCATTTATCTCGGGTCATTATGAAACGGGCGAGCCGCTGCCACAGGATCTGCTGGATAAAATGTTGGCCGCGAAAAACTACCAGGCGGCGCTGTTTATCCTGCGCCAGCTAGAGTTCGGCCTGTTCGATTTCCGCCTGCACGCCGAGTTTAGCCCGGAGCAGGGGGCCAAAATCCTCGACACGCTGTTTGAAATTAAAAAACAGGTTGCCGTGGTGCCAAGCCCGACATGGGGCCGCTTCCCGCACGCGTTCAGCCATATCTTTGCAGGGGGCTACGCCGCAGGGTATTACAGCTACCTGTGGGCGGATGTGCTGGCGGCAGATGCCTACTCACGCTTTGAAGAAGAGGGGATTTTCAACCGCGAAACCGGACAGTCGTTCCTCGACAATATTCTGACCCGTGGTGGTTCCGAAGAGCCGATGGAGCTGTTCAAGCGTTTCCGTGGCCGTGAGCCGCAACTGGATGCGATGCTGGAGCATTATGGTATCGAAGGCTAATCCCCGTCATACTTCAAGCTGCATGTGCGTTGGCGACGTTTGCTCACCCCAGTCACTTACTCTTGTAAGCTCCTGGGATTCACGCACTTGCCGCCTTCCTGCCGCTTGAATTATTTAGGGTTTATGTAGTGAAAATCTGTTTGATAGATGAAACAGGCGCCGGAGACGGCGCCTTATCTGTTCTTGCGTCCCGCTGGGGCCTGGAACATGACGAAAATAACCTGATGGCGCTGGTGCTTACACCGTCGCATCTGGAACTGCGCAAACGCGATGAGCCGAAGCTCGGCGGTATTTTTGTCGATTTCGTGGGTGGGGCGATGGCCCATCGGCGTAAATTTGGCGGTGGGCGCGGCGAGGCTGTGGCGAAGGCCGTTGGCATCAAGGGCGATTATCTGCCTGATGTGGTGGACGCGACGGCGGGACTGGGGCGTGATGCCTTTGTGCTGGCGTCAGTCGGCTGCCGGGTGCGGATGTTAGAGCGCAACCCGGTGGTTGCCGCACTGCTGGATGATGGCCTGGTGCGTGGCTACGCGGACCCGGAAATTGGCGCCTGGTTACAGGAGCGGTTGCAGTTGATTCATGCCTCCAGCCTGACCGGGCTGGCGGATATTACTCCGCGTCCGCAGGTGGTTTATCTCGATCCGATGTTTCCGCATAAGCAAAAAAGCGCGCTGGTGAAGAAAGAGATGCGGGTGTTCCAGTCGTTGGTGGGGCCGGATCTGGACGCGGATGGCCTGCTGGGGCCCGCGCGTCAACTGGCGACGAAACGTGTGGTGGTGAAGCGCCCGGATTATGCGCCACCGCTCGCCGATGTGGCGACCACCAATGCGGTGGTCACCAAGGGGCATCGGTTTGATATTTATTCCGGGACGCCGGAGTGAATTGGTGAGGGCAGTGCGGTCTGCTGCCCTCACCCTGGCCCTTTCTCATAGGGAGAGGGAACAGTTTAGTGCTTAGCGGTCTGGGGTTTTGTAGCCCGGACAAGGCGACAGCCGCCGTCCGGGACCCCTGGTGGCGCTGCGGGTACCGGGGCTACATGTAATTGCACAAGGCGGTTTTATCGGCCTTTGGCGGGGAAATCAGCGCCAGAAAATAAAACGCCCGCAGCAGCGGGCGTTAGCAGGCAAGAAAAGAGGGACGGTTATTCTTCGTCTTCATCTTTCAGCGGAACAATCAGCATGTCCACATGGACAGTATTGATGAGCTGACGTGCGGAGGACATCAGTTTGCTCCAGAAGTCCTGATGATGCCCGCAAACCACCAGATCCATATCGTATTTCTTAATGGCATCTACCAGTACCTGCCCCAAATCACCGCTACCGCTTAAGGTCTCCGTGATCGGATAGCCCGCGTTGGTAGACAGTTCGGTCAGCGCATGGTGTGTCTCATCAGAGATACGTTTTTGCATATCGCCCAGGTTAACGTCGATAAGACCGGTGTAGAGATCAGAATAATTTACATCGACATGAATCAGTGACACCTTCGCGTTATAAGGCCGCGCCATGGATACTGCTTTTTCGACCAGCAATTTGCTTTCAGGAGAAAGATCGACTGCGATGAGAATGTGTTTGTAAGCCATAGTGTTACTCCTTCCATAAGTTGTCGATGACCATAGGGTTACTCACCCCTGACACAGCACTGTTTCCCGCGTCCTGCGTACCACCTGCACGGGTAGCGCCCGGCCTTAAGCATTTCATTTTATACTCTTCGTACTTTACGCCGCAGATGCGTTGGCTACGTTCGTTTATCCCATCGCACGGTCTTCTATGCTCAGGGGATTCATTCTCTTGCCGCCTTCCTGCAACCCGAATTACGTAGAGTGTGGGAATATTTCTACCTTATAACTCTGTGAAGTTATCGTCAATCTGCCTGGATCACGATTCACTTAACCAATATTTACAACCAGATGCACAAGATTGATTAACGTTGTGGCAAAAAAATAAACAAATCTCCTACACTATTTAATGAGCCGTTTGGATTTCAGTTTGTGATCTCGATCGGCTATTGGTAATACTCTTCACTGAATGACTTGGTTGATTATCTGGGAGCGGTAATCCCGGATCACGTTTCCGTGGGCGGTTCGCCGGGGGAGGAGATATGATCAGCACCGTCGCGCTGTTTTGGGCTTTGTGCATCGTTTGTGTGGTTAACATGGCGCGTTATTTTTCGTCATTGCGCGCATTGTTAGTGGTACTTCGTGGTTGTGACCCCTTGCTTTACCAGTACGTTGATGGCGGAGGCTTTTTTACCTCCCATGGACAACCCAGCAAGCAGATGCGTTTAGTCTGGTACATTTATGGCCAGCGCTATCGCGACCATCATGATGAAGAGTTTATTCGCCGCTGTGAGCGAGTACGCGGGCAGTTCATCTTAACCAGCGCGCTCTGTGGGCTGATTCTGGTGAGCCTGATTGCTCTGATGATTTGGCACTGAGCAAAAAAAAACGGGCCAGTTTCCTGACCCGTTTCGTTGTTAAATCAGCTTGAGGGCTAACCAGTAAAGCACGCCCGAAAGGATGATTGACGCCGGTAGGGTAAAGACCCAGGCCATCAAAATGCTGGTGACGGTTTTGCGTTGCAGACCGCCGCCATCGACGATCATCGTCCCTGCTACTGAGGACGAGAGTACGTGCGTGGTGGAGACGGGCATACCGGTATAGCTTGCCAGACCGATGGAGACTGCGGCAGTCATCTGTGCGGACATGCCCTGCGCGTAAGTCATGCCTTTCTTACCGATTTTTTCGCCGATGGTGGTCGCCACACGACGCCAGCCAATCATCGTACCCACACCTAACGCCAGCGCGACGGCCATGATAATCCAGATTGGCGCGTATTCAATGGTGCTCAGCATGTCGCTTTTTAGCTTCTTAAGCAGACGTTGGTCGTCGGCATTGACGTCAGGCTGCTTCGCGACCTGGTCGGTGATATCCGACAGACAAAGCATGATGCGACGCAACTGGCTGCGCTGCTCCACGCCGAGTTTGTCGTAGCTTTCAATCCCGGTCAGCATCTCTTTAGCACGATCCAGCGCGATAATGGCGCGGCTCGGATGACAGTGGAACTGTGCCGGTGTTGCCGCTGTTTCCGCAGGCGTCAGCGGTTGTTGCGCTACGCCCGTTGCCTTCTGCAGAAGTTCCGGATGCTGCTGGAAGTACACTTCTACGTTGTTCACCGCGTCACGGGTACGGGTGATGTCATAACCTGAGGCATTCATGTTAACCACGAAGCCCGCAGGTGCGACGCCAATCAGTACCAGCATGATCAGACCAATCCCTTTCTGACCATCGTTCGCGCCGTGAGAGAAGCTCACGCCAATAGCAGAAAGAATCAGCGCGATACGCGTCCAGAAAGGCGGCTTTCTTTTGCCGTCTTGCTTTTCACGCTCTGCTGGCGTCAGGTGGATACGCGCGCGCTTTTTACTGCCACTCCAGAACCGACGCAGCAGGAACACCAGCCCGCCCGCGAAAATCAGGCCAACAATTGGCGAGACAATCAGGGAGGCAAAAATGTTCAGCACTTTTGGAATGTTAAGCGCATCCACTACCGAGGTGCCGGACATCAGGGCATTGGTTAAACCAATACCGATAATCGCGCCAATCAGGGTGTGGGAGCTGGATGCAGGTAAGCCGAGATACCAGGTACCGAGGTTCCAGATGATCGCGGCCAGCAACATAGAGAAGACCATCGCAAGGCCATGTGCTGAACTGACGTTAAGCAGCAAATCGGTCGGTAGCATATGCACAATCGCATAGGCCACGCTTAACCCACCCAGCAGTACGCCGAAGAAGTTAAATACCGCTGCCATAACAACAGCCAACTGTGAGCGCATAGCGCGGGTATAGATAACCGTTGCCACTGCGTTCGCCGTGTCGTGGAAGCCATTGATCGCTTCGTAGAACAGAACAAAACCCAGAGCAAGCAAAAGTAACAGCCCGGTATGGAGATCCAGACCGGCAAATAAATGTAGCATAGGACGTTACGCCATTTTGAGGACATGAACGCGGCGCATTATCAGGGAGTTTGGCAGCATCGGCAAAGTGAAAAATGGACTTTTTTTGACATTCTTTCTGGTTCGCCTCCTTTGCTTTAAGCATATTCTTATATTTTTCAATGCAATGGATATTGGTCTGCGTATTCGTGCTGGTGTGACCACCCTGAACTATTTACAATCCGCCGCGACATAATGAAGAGGATTTTAGTGTGGAACGGTTTGATGCCATTGTTATCGGTGCCGGTGCGGCGGGAATGTTTTGTGCAGCTCAGGCGGGGCAGGCGGGGTTACGCGTGCTATTACTGGATAATGGCAAGAAACCTGGCCGCAAGATCCTGATGTCCGGCGGCGGTCGCTGCAACTTTACTAACCTTTATGTCGAGCCTGCGGCTTATCTCAGCCAGAACCCCCATTTCTGCAAATCTGCCCTTGCCCGTTATACCCAATGGGACTTTATTGACCTGGTGGGCAAGTACGGGATCGCCTGGCATGAAAAGACGCTGGGCCAGCTCTTTTGTGATGACTCTGCTGAACAGATTGTCGACATGCTGGTGGCGGAGTGTGAAAAAGGCAAGGTGACGCTGCGTTTGCGTAGTGAAGTCCTGAGTGTTTCCCGTGATGACGATGGCTACACGTTGCAATTGAATGGTGACACGGTGGCGGCGAAAAAACTGGTGGTCGCTTCCGGCGGGCTTTCTATGCCAGGTCTGGGCGCATCGCCGTTTGGCTATAAGCTCGCTGAACAGTTTGGCCTGAATGTGCTGCCGACGCGTGCCGGACTGGTGCCGTTTACATTGCATAAACCCTTGCTGGAACAATTTCAGGTGCTTTCCGGCGTCTCGGTGCCGTCTGTGATTACCGCAGAGGACGGCACGGTATTTAAAGAGAACCTGCTTTTCACCCATCGCGGCCTTTCCGGGCCAGCGGTGCTGCAAATTTCCAGCTACTGGCAGGCGGGGGAGTTTGTCACTATCAACCTGCTGCCGGAGTGCGATCTCGACAGTCTGCTTAACGAGCAGCGCCAGGCGCACCCGAATCAAAGCCTGAAAAACACGCTGGCGATGCAACTGCCGAAACGGCTGGTGGAGTGTCTGCAACAACTGGGGCAGATCCCGGATGTCACGCTTAAGCAGCTCAATAGCCGCGACCAGGAAACGTTGATCGACGCGCTGACGAACTGGCGCGTGCAGCCTAACGGCACCGAAGGCTATCGCACGGCGGAAGTGACGCTCGGCGGTGTCGATACCAACGAACTCTCTTCACGCACGATGGAAGCCCGCAAGGTACCGGGGCTCTATTTTATTGGTGAAGTGATGGATGTTACCGGCTGGCTGGGCGGCTATAACTTTCAGTGGGCATGGGCCAGCGCCTGGGCGTGTGCGCAGGCGCTGGCTGAAGAATAAGTGGTCTTTGGATGGTCATGATCCGTTGTGCCTTCCGGTCCTGCGAAGATCAGATATCGTCCATCGTATGATCGACCACGATCTCCAGGGTTTTGCGAAGAATGTCCTTTCTGACGACATCTTCTGTATTTTCCATCAGGTTAATCAGCCGCAGGATGATGGCTTTGTTGGTCACTTGACCATCGTAAGCCAGAATGCTGCGGATCACGCCCCCGAGAATAATCGCCTCTTCGGCCAATAAATCGCCAGCGTTACGAAAATAATCAGACAATGTCTTGTTGGGCAAATTCTTATAAAGCTCTGATTTTTCAATCATCACCTGGTTCATTTTCACGCCTTAGTATAGTTTTCCGTAATGGGGCCATCAGCTATCACTGCTTTTTACTGCGGCCCTGCCGTTGGCGATTGCCGAATAATGGATAGACATTATCTCCGGCGTCTCTGATGTTCTCGTCTTGCTCATTCCCATTCTGAACACGGGATGAGGCAAATTTATTACTGCTGATTTCCTCGATCAGACGCATAAGCACCGCCCGTCTCTGGCTATCCTGCTCGCGGCTCTCCATTTCTTGCAGCCGGGCAATGAGGGCCAGGGTGTTTATCGGGCCATTTTCTTTAAGAAGAAAAAGTAGCGCCTCTCCGATCAATTCATCTGTCAGTTGTTCATTATCACTACTATTCATAACTGCATCTCTGCTTGCCGCTCTGTTCATGAATGAAACGCGGCATGAAGTCATCTCTGGACAGGAATCAGGCTGACACCTTAACCCTCAGAAGTGACTTGATTTATCAGGATACTTTTACTGCATTTGGCTTAATCATTACCAAAAAGCAGGCTGATAAGCCCCTGATAATGGCGTTCCTCTTCTGGCGTTGACGCCTGCTCAAGACGGCTCAGTAACTTTGTACAAAGTGATTTACGGTTCAGATGCCGACCATCCCGCAGGATGTCCACTACAATCTGCCCTAACGTCTCTTGTTGTGACGGAAGATCCGCAGCGCTGAAATAGCGAGCGATGGCATTCGCTGTGTCCGGAAGATAGCCGTTCTGATGCATACATCACTCCTGTATAACCCGTTGTCAATAATTGAAGTCGTTAAGCTATACAACTATAGAAAAGCTGTACATAAAAATTGTACAAATTTAACAATGATTTTAAGCAATAAATGCTATATGTTTATTTTCAATAAGATAGGCGGGAGAAAATCAGCACATTTCACCATTCCAGGCTACACTTTTGGGACGCGTTTATCTGCGATGACATAAAAAACCACATGGATGTTGGGACTGTCGTCTCCACATTCACCTGTTGTATACCCGCCGTTGGTCATGGTTGTTTACAAGGTCCCCTGCGTAAGCCTCTGTCATTGTGGTAATTACAACGCTTTCTCTTGGATAGCTCATGCTCACAACTCTTATTTACCGCAGCCATATCTGCGATAACGTCTCCTTTAGCGTGCTGGAGGAGATGGTTGCTGCGGCGAATCTCAAAAATGGTGAGGCAGATATCACCGGGATTTTGCTTTTCAACGGCACCCACTTTTTCCAGTTGCTTGAAGGCCCTGAGGAAAGTGTTTCTGCTATTTATCAGCATATTTGTAACGATAAGCGGCACTACAACCTGGTTGAGTTGTTGCGCGACTACGCGCCCTTGCGGCGATTTGGTAAGTCAGGAATGGAACTCTTTGATTTACGTGAATATGACAGAGAGGAAGTTCTGCAGCATGTGCTTGATAAAGGCACCTCCAGATACCAACTGACCTATGAAGATCGCGCACTTCAGTTCTTTCGCACGTTTGTAGAAGACCTGGAAAAAGAGAACTATTTTGAGATTCCACCGGGTGATGCCTGGGAGTTTGTGACGGATGAAAACGATTCATTCTCTCAAACGTTGCCCCCTGACCGCGAGGCCGGCTGTTATTTTGCCTTCCAGCCCATTATCGATCCCTTCGCCCGGCAAGTGGTTTCAGTTGAGGCCCTGATCCGTACCCCTGAGGGCCGCTCGGCGCAAGCCTGGTTTGAAGGGCTTAGCCGTGATGAAATCTATGAGGCCGATCTCAAAAGTAAACAGGTGGCGTTTGCGATGGCGGCCGCACTGAATCTGGGGACTCAGACACTCTCCGTGAACCTGCTGCCAATGACGCTGGTGAATGTTCCCGGAGCGGTTAGTTTTCTTTTAGATGCCATTAAAACCAACGGTCTGGTGCCTGAACAGGTCATTGTGGAGTTCACCGAAAATGAAGTTATTTCCCGCCTGGATGAGTTTACGAATGCCGTTAGGTTATTGAAAGCAGCCGGGTTTCGGGTGGCCATCGATCACTTTGGCGCCGGATTTGCAGGCCTGCTGTTGCTGGCGCAATTTCAGCCTGAGCGGATCAAAATTAACCGCGACCTGATCAAAGATGTCCATAAAAGCGGCCCCCGGCAGGCCATTATTCAGGCCATCATCAAATGCTGCGTTTCTCTGGAAATCATGGTTTCGGCCGTGGGGGTGGAGAAGGCAGAAGAGTGGATGTGGCTGGAGTCTGCGGGTATCTCTCAATTCCAGGGTTATCTTTTTGCCCCTCCTGCATCCGGGGCTATTCCTGCCATTGCGTGGCCGGAAAAAAGAGGTGGCCTTTAAATTCCATCTGCTGTGAGCAACTGGCTTTCCCTTGCCGCAACGTGTTTTCGGCAGTATGGGGAAGCCAGCCTTTTCTCTGCGTGCGCTGGCTTCGGTGAAATAAAATCCATTTTTGCACATGGCCCGTTTCCGGTTATGCTTGCTCATAAGCACTTTCTGGTTTGTACAAGTTATGAAAATTGTACAATCTGTACAGAAGAGTGAATGTGAAGTGTAACGTATTGGGTTTGAATTGAGGGAAGCAATGACCTTTTACAGTATTGGCGATGTCGCTGAACGATGTGGAATAAATCCTGTCACGCTGCGTGCGTGGCAGCGTCGCTATGGATTGTTGAAACCTCAGCGTAGTGAAGGGGGCCATCGACAATTTGACGAAGAAGATATTCAACGGATTGAGGAAATTAAACGTTGGATTGAAAGCGGCGTCCCGGTCGGTAAAGTCAAAGCGCTTCTTGAAGATAAAAAAGTAGATTCCCATGATGGCTGGGAGTCGCTTCAGGAAGAGGTCATGTCTGTATTAAGGCAGGTTCGCCCTGCAAAATTACGTGCCTTGATTATGGCGATGGGACGGGAACATACCGCCGATGTTCTTATCGATCATGTCTTTGTCCCTGTACGCCAACGGCTTTCGCTCGATCAGAGTACGGCTCGCGCCATGTGTAGCTTATTAGATGGCGTGTTAATTGATTACGCCGTCCTGTGCCTTACCCGTTCTCGTAAGAAGATGGGAAAAGATGCGCTGTTTATTGGTTGGGGCAACGATGATCGCACCCGTATGTGGCTGGAAGCCTGGCGGTTGTCTCAGCATGACTGGAATATTGACGTCCTCGCGGAGCCGTTGGAAACTCTTCGTCCGGAGCTTTTTCCAGGCCTGCACATTTTTGTCTGGACCGGTAAAGCGTTATCGCGTCATCAGCAAGAACAGTTTACCCACTGGCGGGAGCAGGGATTCGCCATCGCGTTGCATGGGGCATAGTGCGGAAATGTAACGCGCACGCTGTTCTGTCTCCTGTACTGGAGGTGAGTCGCTCACTTCCGCCCTCCGTTTATTCTTCTCGCATTGTTCAGCCACCGCTGCGTGATAATCCTTTCACTCTGTTCCGTTCCTCGCTTTATATCCCGCAACATAATTCCCCCTGATCACAGCCTGTTCAAGCCTTTCATCCATTCTATTACCTTGTTAAGAATCCCCTGAATATTATTTGGCGAATAACCGCCTGGCTATAATAAAAATGCAAGACATTATTTATGGCTGAAAATAAAGGAGGTGGGTTTGGTAAAAACCATTGATAAACATGAGTTAGGTTATATCGCGATCGGTGAAGCAGTACTTTCTCATATAGCCAGTAACAAGGCAATATCACGTGAGTCACTAATGCTGATGTTAACGCAACACGCTGAGGAGGTGACGAATGAATACCAATTATCTCAAATCTGGCTGGGGCATTCGCTGCTCAAAAATGCCCGCCATGACCATAGCTCACTTACTGAAAATTAGTTTTCAGTAACGTACCCGTGCCGTAAAAATCGGCTTTAAAACAGCCCCGGGATAGGCTAGGCACTCTTTTACGGGGCTTGTTCAGGCACGTTAATCGGGCTGCTACTCGCGTTTGGATTTCATTTATATCCTGACACTCTGCCCTGCTAACTGGCACAGGGAAGAGGACGCTTTGCCTTTATTTGTCCGGCTCATAATGATTTTCCGGATACCCCGACTCTTTATGGAATACGGGTGGCGAGATATTTACGCATCCAATGTCATTAATTATTCAGGCCTGATGGCTTGTATCTGACATATGTAAATTTTTCTTTCTAAAAGAAACAGGAGACTTTTTCGTTTATATGACTAAACAATCCGGTAATGTAAATTTGACCCGGGATGAACTGATTCGTGAAGCGATAGGCTTCGCAGCAGCATATTTAATTAAAAACAATCTACCCGTGACCACGCGCGGGTTAAGCCTGACTCTTCTGATGGAAGAGGAGAAAACAAATATTGCAGAGCGTAAGGCTATTTATCAGGAAGCCAGAAAAATGGTTTTGCGTAAAATGCAGTAAATAAATGTACCAGGCTGCGCGAATTGACGATATCCGCAGCCTGACATTCAAATCATGAGGAGGCGATGATGACAGTAAAAACGACCGACAAAGCCACAGAAATTCTTATTAGTGAGGCGTTGGTTCAATTACTTGAGTGTGGCGCGGAAATAACGCATGACACACTAATTCACACTCTGGATGATAACCGGGTTAATGTAACTGACCGCAACCTGCGAATGAGCTATTCAAGGGCGATTGATGAGGTGCGAACGCACCAGCGTTTTTCACCGCAATCTCACTGCGGAATTTACCACAGCAGCTATCAGATTCATTAAACCACCCCGAAGGTGAATAACCACCTTCGGCTTTTTTATTGTTGTTGTTTCAGTAAGTTATTTGGCTTTGATATTAATTAGATAAGTAAAATCTTAAACGTCTGACATTGTGAGACACACTGTTTTTTAACGTATCATGCTTTTAATGTCACTGTTCCGGGGCAGTTATCTTTGCTAACAGGATCGGATATCCTTTCAATTATGTGCGGCTAATGCCACAATGCCCGCCATGCTTATTGTTTAGCATTGTTAATGGTTACTGTCCGTAAGGTATTTTCCTGAATGCATAAGTAAGGTGAAATATGAATAACTCACACAGTGACGGCCCGCAGGAGACGGCGGGCGACTCGGGTAATGGGAAGCTTAGTCTGGAGCAGACATTAGGCGCTATTGTTATCCAAATGTTACGTGAAGGGCGGTATATTACTCGCCATAGTCTCTGCATTGCCGTTGCTGGATGTATTGAAAAAAATACTCGCCCCGAACTTGAAGCGCATTATGCTGATATCTTGCGAGTATTACTGAGCCGCGAGGCTGATTAATTATCTGCGGCTGCCGTCATCGCGAATTCGCATGAAATGCATTCTGGAGTCAGCATGATTAAAAATGTCAAAGAGAGTCTGGTGGAACTGGTTATGGGTGATGCCATTCTCGAGCTGCTTGAAGCGGATGCCCCTATTTCCCACGAGGCACTCATTGCTCAACTTGCCCGTAATCTCGAACAGGAACCGCGGGAATCACGGCGGGAAGCCATTCTGGCTGCTATTAAAGAGGTTCAGGAAAGTATCAAACTTGTTGACCATACGGCAGACAAGGGGACTGGCTGGAATCAGCAAACCGTAAAAAATAGCAAACTGCTAAAAATGAATAGTGTTTCGCCAGGTATTGGTGATAAAAAACATTAACTATCGAATTATTATGGCTTTTTCAGCTTCCGCTGAACCGTGACGATCGCAGATAAAAATACCTGAGCAGATAAGCTGTTGTTTTTCACTTTTCGAAGTGAGGGTTTTGTCGTCACGCTTTTCAAAGATCGTCCGGCGTTCTACTGACAACCATTTCCAGAGCACTACGGTACATCCTTGTTTTTTCCGGGTCACTCTCCTCTTCAAGATGGCGAATAATCGCCAGAATCACCGCTTTGTTACTGACCGGTAAATTTAACGAAGCCAGCTTTTCTTCAACGTTTTTAATAAAAGCAAGCTCGGCGCTGAAAACCGGTAGCCGAATGGTTTGTGACGAATTCAGAAACTGTGTTGCCGGGTGAAGGGCCATGTGTGCTCTCTTCCTTTTGCGACTGTAGCGGTAAATCGGAAAAATCCCCTTGTTCACAAAATCTAGGCTGCTTTTGGCAAATTGCATAGCGAAAAGCGGGTTTTTCCGTCTTTAGCAATCGAATTAATAAATTCCCCTTCAGGTTTAGAGTATGTATTATATGTTTCATATATGATTCGTATAAGGTGAAGTATTGACCATGGGTATCGTTAAAATCTCGGACCTGATGCACGAAAACCTGCGTCTTGCCAGTAACGCACTGAGCCGTTCAATCAATGCACAGGCAGAGCACTGGCTGAAAATCGGCATGCTTTCAGAGCTGTATCCGCATTTGACGCATCAGGAACTCACCCGCCTGCTGGTTCGGGCGGAGCTTAAGGGCAGCGTGGATATCAACAAGCTGGTTGACGATGAGCCGCTGTCATTGCAAATGGAGCATGAAGCCAGATGACGAACATCAAACTGCACTCTCAGGAAGAGATTGAAATGGCCCGCGCGGCGGGACACGCTGCGGCAAAAGTGCTGGAGATGATCAAACCCCACGTTCGCGCGGGTGTGACAACCGATGAGATCGACAAACTGTGCCACGATTTCATTCGCCACGAATTAAAGGTGATCCCGGCGAACATTGGTTACAACGGCTATACCCGCACCGTCTGCACGTCGGTCAACCATGTGGTGTGTCACGGCATTCCGTCGGAGAAACGTCTCAAAGAGGGTGACATCATCAATATTGACGTGGCGATCATCAAGGATGGTTGGTACGGCGATACCAGTCGCATGTATTTTGTGGGTGAGCCCTCCGTGCGTGCCAGGAGACTGACCCATATCACCTATGAATCGATGGTTGCCGGGATTAAAGCCGTACGCCCCGGCGCGACGCTTGGCGATATCGGCGCGGCTATTCAGCAGGTGGCGGAGTCTGCCGGTTTTTCAGTGGTGAAAGAGTATTGTGGTCACGGCGTGGGGCAGGAATATCACGCAGAACCGCAGATCCTGCACTATGGTCGCCCGGGGACAGGGCTGGTACTGAAAAAAGGGATGATTTTTACCATTGAGCCGATGATCAACGCCGGTAAAGCCGCGACAAGCGTGCTGTCCGACGGTTGGACGGTGGTCACCAAAGACCGTTCTCTTTCGGCGCAGTGGGAACATATGGTGGCGGTTACCGACAGCGGTTTTGATTTGTTAACACCCTGGCCGGATCCTTCACCCGAGTATTCGGGGCTTTAATTGCCACTTTTTTTCAGGCGGGGCAGACAATCGCTGAACCGCCTGCCCGCGCTTTAGCGCACTTTGCTTAACGCCCATCTTCTTCTTGCGCACGCGAAAAAAGACGCCTGGACGGTACGGTCTAATTCCTCTGCTTTCATCACAAATTCCTTCGGGCATTGCTGCCACAATCGTCCGGTGTTCTGCCAAAGATTTGCTTTTACTCTGCGCACATCTTATTTCCCGTTCCTTTTTCTGCCTGCGCGCAAAATAAAACCCAATCTTTTATCTTAAATTTATGGAGTCTTCTATGACACTTTCATTCTCTATTCCGCGCAGTATTATTTATGGCGAAAACGCATTAGAACATCTGGCAACCCTTAAAGGGAAAAAAGCCGCGCTGGTTACGGGCGGCAGTTCAATGAAGCGCTTTGGTTTTTTGGACAGGGCCATCAGCGAGCTAAAGAAAGCCGGGATGGAGTGCACCGTCATTGATAATGTCGAACCCAACCCCTCTGTTGAAACGGTCTGGCGTGGGGCGAAAGCCATGCTGGCGTTTGAACCTGACTGGATTGTGGCGCTCGGCGGCGGTTCCGCGCTGGATGCGGCAAAAGTGATGTGGTGTTTCTACGAGCATCCGCACCTGACGTTTGAAGACATTATTCCCGTCGGCTCAATGCCCGCACTGCGTAATAAAGCCCGTTTTGTCGCCATTCCGTCCACCAGTGGCAGCGCCTCTGAAATCACCGCGTTCTCGGTTATCACCGATACGGCTCATCACATCAAATACCCGATTGTGGCGGCAGATCTGGTGCCGGATATCGCCATTCTGGACCCGACCATTCCGGCAAAAATGCCGCCGCATGTCACCGTGCATACCGGGATGGATGTGATGACACACGCGCTTGAGGCCTATGTCTCGACTGCCGCCAATTCCTTTACCGATCCCTATGCGGTCGAAGCCATTCGCCTGGTGTTCGAATATCTGGAAATCGCCTATTTGTCGCCAAATGACCTGAATGCGCGTATGCACATGCATAATGCCTCTGCACTGGCGGGCATTGCGTTCACCAATGCGTCTCTGGGGCTGGTGCATTCTATGGCGCATAAGATTGGCGGGGAGTTTGGTATTACGCATGGTCTGGCGAACGCCATTATGCTGCCGTATATCATTCAATATAATTCTATCTATACCAATAAGTACCAGAAGCTGGAGAAAGCGCTGGGCATTGGCAACCTGATTACCGCCATTAAGGACCTGAATAAGCGTCTGAATATTCCAGAAACCCTTGGGCAATGTGGCGAGGTTGAAATTAAAGAGGCCGCATTTATGCAGGTTCTCGACCGGATGAGTCACAACGCGGTGGATGATCCGTGCACCCTGACCAATCCCAATCAGCCAACGGTACAAGATGTGAAAACACTCTATTCCAGCGCCTATTACGGTGCCTGATATTCAGAGTGACAGGAACAAAAGCGTATGGCGACATACGCTTTTTTTTGCCCTGAATCAGGCCCGATAGGCGAGCAGAAAAACCGTCACTGCGCGGGCGGTCACTTCTTCGATTTTCTTACTATCCGGCGCGGCCTCGACCCCGAGAACCACGCTGAGGTACAGTTCGGCTTCAATCAATCCTTTTAGATGCATGGCGCAAACCCCGCTGTCGGATTTACGCAGAACGCCTTCTTCGATTTTTTTGCCCAGATAATCGCTTAACAGCTTCCAGCCACGCTGCGGCCCCTGCGTGTAAAAGCGTTGGCCAATGTCGCTGCGCTCCGACTCGCTGACGGCCATGCGCCAGATAGCCAGAATGTTGCCACGCATGATGGAGGCGAGATACTGGCGGCCAAATTTATTTAATGTGATTTCAATATCTTGTTTGAAATCTAAGGATTCAAACGCATCGGCGATTTCCCTTTTCGCTGAGGTTTCCATGACGGCCGAGAAGATCTCTTCCTTGGAGCTGAAATAGTTATAGAGCGTCGATTTTGACCCACCGACACGGCTGGCAATTTCTGACATTGATGTGTTGTTAAAACCGAGCTCAATAAAGGCTTTGGTGGCAACGTCCAGTATGGTTTGTCGCTTTGTTTCACTCTTAACCCGCATACGCTTCTCTTCTCTCTTCGTCCATCCCGCAAGTTTCGCTTGACTGTGAAGTTATGTCAATTTATAACAAAACCGTACAGTACGGTACAAAAAAGGATGTATCTTGAAAATTAATAACTTACATTTACGCCGCACTCTGTTACCTCCAGGCACCCGGTTAACTCTTCTTACTGTAATGCTCCTGCTGGCGGGGTGTTCCACCGCGCCGGACAGTCGACTCGGCCATATAAAAGGCGCCGGGGAGCTGGCCTCTTCGCAGTCGTTGACTACCGCAAAAGAGGGGCAGTGGCCCGATACCCAGTGGTGGCTGCGCTATCACGACAGCCAACTGGACAGCCTGATGACCAACGCGCTGGCTTCGGCACCCACGCTAAAAGTGGCGGAAGCCCGCCTGCGTAATGCGGCGGGTATTGCCGAACAGATTGGCGCGATACGCTCCGTTCAGCTCGGCGCGGCGGCATCGGCCTCGAAAGACAAAGTCAGTTACGCTTACCAATCCTATATGCCGCCACACGGCTGGAACGATTACGGTTCGGTGACGGCAAATCTCAGCTTCAGCCTCGATTTCTGGGGGAAAAACCGTGCGGCGGTGGCGGCGGCCACCTCAGATTACGCGGCTGCAGAAGCGGAAATGCAGTCGGCAAAACTGCTGATTCAGACCTCGCTGGTACAGGCATATGCGGAACTGGCTCGCTTGTATCTGAACCGGGACACTACGCAAAATGCGCTGGAAATCCGCAGTAAAACCGTGGAGTTGATGGCCGAGCGTAACAGCAACGGCCTGGAAACCGACGGAGTCGTCAGGCAAATGCAGGCGCTGAAAGAGCGGGCAGAAGCGGAGCTGATTGCCGCCGATGAATCTATTCAGTTGCAGAAAAACGCCATTGCCGCCCTGCTCGGTGACGGCCCGGACCGCGCCTTGTCCATTCAGCGTCCCGCGATTGACCTTGATGAATCATTCAACCTGCCTGCCAGTACCGGCATCAATATCCTCGGCCACCGCCCGGATATCAGCGCCGCGCGCTGGCGCGTGGAGGCAGCCGCCAAACGTATTCATGTCGCTAAAGCGGCGTACTATCCCGATATCAGTATTACCGGGTTTATTGGTTATCAGTCCTTTGGTCTCAATAACTTAACCCGTTCAGGTAATGATGCGGGCAGCATTGGTCCGGCGCTGTATCTGCCGATCTTTACCGGCGGGCGGCTCTCCGGGCAGTTAACGTCGGCGGAGGCGAATTACGAAGAGTCGGTAGCGACCTACAACAATACGCTGACGCTGGCCTTGCACGATGTCGCCAATGTGGTGACCCGTTCGAAAGCGCTAAAAGAACGTCTGGCGAAGACCGAAAGCGCCTTTGATAACGCACGGGCGGCGTATGACATCGCCGATAAGCGCTATCGCGGCGGTCTGGCGACCTATCTGGATGTCCTGACAACGGAAGACGCCATGCTGGATACCCAGCGCGCGCTGGTGAATTTGCAATCTCAGGCATTTTCTCTCGACGTTTCATTGATCCACGCGCTGGGCGGTGGGTTTGTCGCATCCAAATCCTAATTTGAATGGCAGGAAGTTTTTCTATGGCACAGGCAAAAATCGCGGCGACTGACGACAACTTTGATGCGTCGCGCGCCACATCATCACGTAAAAAGGGCTTTATAGGGCTGGCGGCGGCAATTGTGATTGCCGCTGTGGGATATGGCCTCTGGTACTACTTTGTTGGCTCGCGCTATGTCTCCACCGACAACGCCTACAGCGCCGCCGAAGTGGCTGAGGTTACGCCGTCGGTTACCGGGATTGTGCAAACCGTCAACGTCGTCGATACCCAGGCGGTGAAGCAGGGGGATGTACTGGTGCAACTGGACGACACCGACGCCCGTCTGGCGCTGGCGCAGGCTGAGGCTAATCTGGGGCAATCGCGCCGCCGGGTCAGCAGCTATATGGCGACCGACGAAGGCCTTGCCGCACAAGTGAAGGCACGTGAAGCCGATGAAACCCAGGCACAGGCCCGGCTTGTTGCCGCACAGTCGGATTTCACTAAAGCACAGGTGGACTTAAAACGGCGTGAGGCACTGGCAAAATCCGGGGCGGTTTCCGGCGAGGAGCTGACCAACGCGCGTAACGCGATGGCGCAGGCTGAGTCCAACCTCAATGTCGCCAAAGCGGCTGCGGCGCAGGCCACAGCTAACCGCTTGTCCACCATCGGGGCGAAAAAAGCCAATGCCGCGCTGACCATCAATGCTACCGTCGAAACCAACCCGGAAGTGATGCTGGCAAAGGCGAAGGTTGAACAGGCGCAGGTGGACCTGGCGCGTACTGTCATTAAAGCGCCTGTGGATGGCGTTATTGCTCGCCGTCAGGTGCAGGTCGGCCAGCGCGTACAGAACGGCGAACGGCTGATGAGCGTGGTGCCGCTGCATGATGTTCACGTGGATGCCAACTTCAAAGAGGTGGAGCTACGCCATGTGAAAATTGGCCAGCCGGTGGAAGTGACCGCCGATATCTATGGCGACAAAGTGGTGTATCACGGCGTGGTGAGCGGCGTGTCCGGCGGTACCGGCTCGGCGTTTTCCATGATACCGGCGCAAAACGCTACCGGTAACTGGATCAAGGTGGTTCAGCGTCTGCCGCTGCGTATCACGCTGGATAAAAACGAGCTGGCAAAACACCCGCTGCAGGTTGGTTTGTCGATGATTGCCACTATCGATACCCGCAAAATCAAAAAACTGAACACGTCTGACAGCGAAGGGCTGGCGACGGCTCGTCAGGATTAAGGCGCCAGAAT
Source organism: Citrobacter sp. UYEF32 (assembly GCF_040546205.1). Lineage (NCBI taxonomy): Bacteria > Pseudomonadati > Pseudomonadota > Gammaproteobacteria > Enterobacterales > Enterobacteriaceae > Citrobacter > Citrobacter sp. UYEF32. The sequence goes on from NZ_JBEPNI010000006.1 coordinate 353,211, forward strand.
GAGTGACACTTCGCAAAAGACATTCCCGCAGCCGCTGACAGGCGGGGCGTTGGTGCTCGGGACGCTCTGCCTGGCGATGGCCAATTTTCTGGCTATCCTGGACACCACCATCGCCAACGTTTCGGTGTCGAACATCGCCGGTAGCCTGGGCACGTCGACCAGCCAGGGCACTTACGTTATTACCTCCTACGCGGTAGCGGAGGCAATCTCGGTCCCGCTCACCGGCTGGCTGGCCTCACGGTTTGGCGCACTGCGGGTATTTGTTATCTGCCTGCTGATGTTTGGCGTCTTCTCTACTCTGTGCGGCATGGCGAGCAGTATGAATATGCTGGTGCTGTTCCGCGTCTTTCTGGGCTTCTCCGGCGGCCCGCTGATGCCACTGTCTCAGACGCTGATGATGCGGATCTTCCCCAGAAACAAAGGTCATGTGGCCATTGGCATCTGGAGTATGACCACGCTGGTTGCGCCCATCATGGGGCCGATTCTTGGCGGTGTCATTTGCGACCAGTTTAGCTGGCACTACATCTTTATCTGCAAGACGCCGTTCGCCATCGTGGCGGGGCTGATGTGCTGGAAGATGTTGCAACGCTATGAAACGCAAACCGCGAAATCACCTATCGACGTGGTGGGGCTGGTTCTGCTGGTGGTATGGGTGTCGGCCCTGCAGATCATGCTCGATGAAGGTAAAGACCATGACTGGTTTGCCTCGACCCACATTATCGTGCTGGCCATTATCGCGCTGATTGGCTTTATCTCGTTCCTGATTTGGGAACTGACGGAGCGTAACCCGGTGGTCGATCTGAAAGTCTTCCGCCATCGGGGGTTCACAACCAGCATGGTGACGCTGTCGCTGGCGTTTGGCGCGTTCTTTGGCATTACCGTACTTACGCCGCTATGGCTGCAAATTTATATGGGCTACACCGCCACCATTGCAGGCTATTCGACGGCGACAATGGGGGTGCTGGCGGTATTCCTCGCGCCGCTGATCGCCAACCTGGCAACCAAAATGGACCCGCGTCCGCTGGTCTTTGCCGGGGTACTGTGGCTGGGATTGTGGACGCTATTTCGCAGCCAGGCGGACATGAGCATGACCTTCTCACAGATCAGTTTGCCAATGCTGTTCCAGGGGATTGGTATGCCGCTGTTCTTCGTGCCGCTTACCGCCATTGCACTGGGGTGCGTGCTGGATCGCGAGATGGATTCCGCCGCCGGGCTGATGAATTTTATCCGTACTCTTTCGGGCGCGTTTGCCACCTCGATGGTCAACACCTCGTGGGAAAACCGGACCCGCTACGTGCATGCGGAACTGGCGGGGTTGACAGACAGAGGCGCGGTCGCGACTCAGGCGATGACCAACAGTGGGATGCAGATGGGGGAAGTGCGTGGTTCGATTGACTGGCTATTGCAGGGGCAGAGCGTGATGGTCGCAACGAATCAAATCTTTATGGCAATTGCGGTGATTTTCGTCGTGGCCGCAATGATTATCTGGCTCGCGCCAAAACCGAAAAAAGTGGATATCTCCGCGGTTCATTGAGGGCTCTGTTCATTTCGCCCTACGCTCTGATAAGGTTTCTTGCGGATTATCAGAGCGTTTTTTATTTTCCCCCTTACTAACCCCCCCAAACAACCACCGCAGCGCCTAAGAAAACAGCAACCGGCGCATTACAACAACGTGCTAATTTTAAAAGGGTTCATTTACGCGCGCTTTGTGATGCAAACGCAGGTAGGGAGATAACGATGTTTTTTATCTGGATGTTGTTACCGGCACTCTATATTGGTTCTCGTTTTATCTGGTGGCTTCCACTGTCTCCTGTTCTCCGCTTTGGCCTGTTCCTTGTCCTGGTGGGTATTTGTGAGTTCCGCTTTTTTAGCCGCTGGCTGTGGGGGAGTTCATTTTCACCAGAATGGCCGCGCCCGGTTGTGATGCTGGCTGGTGGATTGTTCGGCGCCGTGGTGCTGTTCGCCAGTTTCCTTCTGCTGCGCGATACGCTCGCTTTACTTGTCGGGCTGCTGACCCGTAAAACCCTCCCCGGCTTGCCCATCACGCTGCCTCTGCTGGTCCTGTCCGTGGTGCTGGCAGGGGTTGGCGTTTGGCAGGCCACGCGCGTGCCTGACGTTCGTACCGTCCACGTGACGATTCCCGGACTGCCGCCTGCTTTTGATGGCTACCGGCTGGTACAACTGGCTGATATTCATGCCACGCGCCTGTTGCCCCGCCAATGGGTGCAGCAGATTGTTGCCAGAACCAACGCCCTGCAGCCGGATCTCATCGCGATTACCGGCGATATGTCAGACGGTTCCGTAGAGGATCGCCTGCCAGACGTCGAACCGCTGACACAACTGCGGGCGGCGGATGGCGTCTATGCCATCACCGGCAATCATGAATACTATTTCGACTATGCAAGCTGGGTGCCTGCCTGGCAGACGCTGAGCATTCCCTTTTTGACCAACCAGCATGTACGTATTGTGCGCGGTGACGCCTCGTTTGTGCTGGCCGGCGTGCCGGATAAAGTGGCGGAAAATTACGGTTTTGATGGGCCGGACCTGAAACGTGCGCTGGAAGGCACTCGCCCCGATGACACCGTTATCCTGCTCGACCACCGGCCAGGTACCGCCGATGATAACGCCGCCGCGGGGGTGAAGTTGCAGCTCTCCGGTCACACTCACGGTGGGATGGTGTTGGGGCTTGACCAACTGGTGAAACCCCTCAACAACGGCTATATCTCTGGTCGTTACGCGGTCGGCCCAATGACGCTGTATGTCAGTAACGGTGCCGGGCTGTGGAACGGTTTTCCGCTACGGCTTGGCCGACCTTCTGAAATTACCGAGCTAATTCTGCACTCAGCGGCATCCACGACGCGTTGAAATGGAGGCAGTCGTGTGGCGGCTACTGCTCCGGCTGGCAATTTGAACCGGATAAACCGTGCCGCCGTAAAAGTACGGCGGCGAGATGGTTATTGAAGACGCAGTTTGATTTTTTCGACCATCGCCGTGGTGGAGATGCCGTAGCGATCGTGCAGCGTGGGAAGCGCACCAGCATGAAGAAACTCATCCGGCAGGGAAACCACATCGAATTCGCAGCTTACGCGTTTACGCATCAGCAGGGCGGCGACCGCCTCGCTCAACCCACCCACGCAAGTATGGTTTTCTGCGGTCACGACCAGGCGGCCCGGTTTGGCGGCCTGCGCCAGGATGGTCTGCTCATCCAACGGTTTGATGGTCGGCACATGTAATACCGCCACGCTAACGTTGTCATTACGCAGTTTTTCCGCCGCTTCCAATGCGCGCATAGTCATGATACCGGAGGAGATAATCAGCACGTCGTTGCCCTCTTCCAGCAGCTTCGCTTTGCCCAGTTCGAATTTGTAGTCGTATTTATCCAGCACCAGTGGGACTTTGCCACGCAGCAGACGCATATAGACCGGACCGTTATGGTCAGTGATAGCCCGTACCGCCTGGTCAGTATCCAGTGCATCGCAAGGGTCAACAATGGTCAGGCCGGGCACGCCGCGCATGATCGCCAGGTCTTCGGTGGCCTGGTGGCTGGGGCCATAGCCTGTCGTCAGACCCGGTAGCGCAGCGCAAATTTTCACATTCAGATGCTCTTCGGCAATCACCTGGTGAATAAAGTCATAGGCGCGACGGGTGGCGAACACCGCATAGGTAGTGACGAAGGGGGTAAAGCCCTCTTTCGCCATGCCGCCTGCGGCCCCCATCAACAGTTGCTCTGCCATCCCCATCTGGAAGAAACGCTCGGGGAAGGCCTGGGCAAAAATATGCAGATCGGTGTATTTCGACAGATCGGCGGTCATCCCGACAATATCCGGGCGCTCAGCGGCCAATTTTGATAGTGCGGTGCCAAACGGGGCAGGGATCGTGGCCTGACCTTCATCGGCAATCGACGCAATCATGGCAGACGTTTTTAAGCGGGTTTTGCCCGTGGTGGTCTGGCTCATTACAGCACTCCTTCCGGTTTGTTGGCATCCAGCACGGCAATCGCTTTTTGCCATTCGTCGGCATCGACGCGAATAAAATGGTTTTTGTCGCGGGTTTCCAGGAACGGCACACCTTTACCCATCAGGGTGTCGCAGAGGATCACGCGCGGTTGGTTTTCCGGGTAACTTTTGGCATTTTCAAAAGCTTTGATGACGGCTGGCAGGTCATTGCCATCCACGCGCTGGACGTACCAGCCAAACGAGGCCCATTTCTCATGCAGCGGCTCAAAACCAAGAATCTTTCGTGAATCGCCATCGGCCTGCTGCTTGTTCACGTCGACAATGTTGATCAGGTTGGTCAGCCCGTAGTGGGCGGCGGACATCGCCGCTTCCCAGGTCGAACCTTCATCCAGTTCGCCATCTGACATGGAGTTAATCACCAGCGCCGGGTTTTTCTTCTGCCGCAGGCCGAGCGCCATACCAACGGCGATGCTCAGTCCCTGGCCCAGCGACCCGCCGGATATTTCCATTGCCGGGGTGTAGGTGGCCATGCCAGACATCGGCAGGCGGCTGTCATCAGAGCCATAGGTTTCCAGCTCTTCCTCGGCAATGATCCCCGCTTCAATCAGCGCCGCGTAATAGGCGATGGCATAGTGACCGTGGGACAACAGAAAGCGATCACGCTCTTCCCACTCTGGCTCATCCGGACGGAAATTCATGATGTGGGCAAACGCGGTGCCAAGGACGTCGGCATAACCCAGCGCCTGGCCGATGTAACCCTGGCCCTGCACCTCGCCCATGCGTAGGGCGTAGCGGCGAATGCGCCATGCCGCCGCGGCGACTTTTTGGATATCGTGATTTGTCATGATGCAGCCCCTTAGTGAATTAACATCCCGCCATTAACATCCAGCGTGATACCCGTTGAGTAAGAAGAGAGATCGCTGCCGAGGAACAGTGCGGCGCGGGCGATATCCACCGCATCACCAAGACGGTTCATGGGGATCCCGGCAAGAATGTTGTCGCGCATTTGGTCGGTGAGCTTGCCTGCGGTGATATCGGTTTGAATCAGTCCAGGAGTGATGGCATTGACGCGGATATTATCCGGGCCAAGCTCTCGGGCCATGGCGCGGGTCAAACCCAACACGCCGGCTTTGGCTGCGCTGTAATGTGGGCCACCGAAAATACCCCCGCCGCGTTGCGCTGATACCGAAGAGATACATACAATGCTGCCGGATTTTTGTGCGCGTAGCGTCGGGATAACCGCCTGAGACATGATTAACGTACCGCGCAGGCTGACATCCAGGACGGCATCGTAATTCTCGCGCTTAATATCCATCAATTTAATCGGCTGGGTAATACCTGCATTATTGACCAGTACATCGATACGCCCATATTTTGCTAATACCTGCTCAATGGCTGCCTGAACCTGGATTTCGTTCGCCACATTTGCGGCAAGGCCAATATGTTCCGCACCGAGCATCGCAGCAGCGCTTTTACTGGCCTCTTCGTTTAAATCAATAATGACCACTTTCGCACCGTTCTCTGCGAATAATTTTGCCGTGGCAAAACCTAAACCACGAGGGGAGGCCGCGCCAGTGATAATGGCGACTTTGTTTTTTAACAACATAATTTACTCCATGACAATTGATAAGGTGTTGGGTAATAAATACTATTGCGCTTCGTCGAGAGTTAAAATAATAAGAAGACCAACGGCTGCACAGGCACCAAAATAAGTGAATACGGAATTAAAATTTCCCGTAGTATCTAATAAAAAACCGGCAACCATCGGAGAAACAAAACCACCCAAGTTCCCGCCGCTATTAATAATGGATGAAGCGATTGGGTACGTTTTACTGTCGGATACGGCCATGCCGTAAGCGGTAAATGCAGGCCAGCCGATATTCAGGCATAATCCCACGAAGAATAACCCCACGCAGACCGCCGTTGTATTTTGCGGAATATTCAACATGATAATCATCATTATCACCGTGGAAATAGCGGTGAAGATCATGGTCGGCTTACGGCGACGCCCGAGTAATTTATCTGAAATATAACCGCCGCCGATGGCGCCGACAAAACCGCCGATACACGGCATACTGGCGACCAGACCCATGCGCATAAAATCGAAGCCTTTTTCTTTAACCAGATAAAGCGGAATCCAGGTGAGCAGGCCATACAACACGCTAACCATCATAAAATAAGCCAGACAGTCACCCAGAATATTCTTCGAGGTGAATAAACCTTTGACAGTGGCAATCGGTTCCAGCTTTCGGACGCGAATCAGTTTATCGAGGGTGGTGAATTTGGCATGCATCTGGATATTTTCGCGCGTCTTTTCCTGTGCACCGGCGCCATCGGTAATCACCGCCAATTCGCTCTCCGATACCAGGCGGCTCTCAGAGGGCCTGGATTTAACGAATAGATACCAGATGACGGCGATGACAATGCCGGGAATGGCAAACGAGTAGAAAACCCATCGCCAGCCCCAGGTGACGGCAATCCACACAGCCAGGGGAGGCACAATGATGGGGGCAAACATAGTTGCGGCGATGTAGACGCCCGTTGCCGTGGCCTTCTCTTTTGCCGGGAACCAGTTATTGATGGTTGATGCGAGGCCGACCGGGCATGGCCCTTCGCTTAAGCCAAGGCCTAAACGCACCAGTTTTAAGCCGAAGACAGAGCTGACTGTCCCCATCAGCCAGGTAAAGGCCGAGAAACCAAAAATGGACAGCGCCACCAGACCACGGGTACCGCGTTTAGCGATAAAGAAACCGGTGGGGATTTGACTGACGGCATAGCCAAGGAAAAACATACTGGCAATGGCACCGGCTTCGAAGTTATTAATATGGAATTCTTCGATAATAAATGGCAGAACCGCACCAATATTTGTACGATCGGCATAATTTATCGCGTATACCGCGAATATGATCGCCAGCACCACAAATCGATAGTTTGTTTTTCTGGCGCCGGTACAGACAAGGTTATCTATACGGGACATAGGTTTACCTCTTATGTTTTTTTTAGTTTAAGGGTACATTCCGGACTCCGCGGTCACGGTTATTTTTCAGACCTGCGAGCGAAATATACCAACGCGTCAAAATGGCGGGCATGCAAAAAAACTCAATTGATGTTGAGAAAAATTTGATTCGTGAGTTAACGCAAATAAACATCGTCAGATCCAGCCTGTGTAGCCATTTTGGTGGCTGAAAATGCCATGTGCGTCACAAAAAATGACCACATCAGGGTAAATCTAACCTTTTAGCTTGTGCGGCGGATTTATTTCTTTTTCTATCATTTACACTGTTGCCTGGTGGGCGTTATAACCAGGATCTACTTACAGTGAAGTAATGAATGTCGCGATATGAGGTACCACGTTAATGCACCAAAGTGAGTGAGCAAATGACAAAAGTGAACACCAAAAAACCTTTACCCATCCCCTCGTTAAGAAATATTCAGACATTTATTGAAGTGGCAAACACCGGCAGTATTAATCAGGCTGCTGATATTATGAATATTACCGCATCGGCAGTAAGTCATCAGGTTGCCAGTCTGGAACAATTTATTGGCAAGAAGCTATTTATTCGTAGCGGCAAAGGTGTTTTATTAACTCATATTGGTGAGAAATATTTGCAGGAGGTCTCCGGGGCAGTCAGTATTATTGGACGGGCAACCGACCAGGTAATAAACGATATCCATCACGAACATTTACGCATTCACTCAGCGCCCAGTTTTGGCCTGCTATGGCTTATCCAGCGGTTAAATAAATTCAGAAAAGAGTACCCGGATTTAAAAATCAGTCTGACCTGCTCCTATGAAAATCTACAATTTTCACGGGACAATCTGGACATTGATATCCGCCACGGTTTACCGGAGTGGCCAACATTACATGTACGCACTATTAAAAATGAGAAGGTGATCCCTTATGCCTCTCAGGATTATCTGGCGGGCAAATCCATCACTGAACCCGCAGATTTACTGGATTATGAGCTTATCCATTCCGACAGTACGCTGGTGAACTGGAATACCTGGCTCTCCTGGTACGGTGTCGCACATCACAATAAGAACTACTACTTTAGCTTTGATCGTTCCTATATGAGTATTGAGGCGGCCAGAATGGGTATGGGGATTATTCTTGAAAGCAATCTGCTTGCGGATGATTACCTGCGTCAGCACCACCTGGTCCCGGTATTTGCCAGCGATTATGGAATGTCGGTCGCGGCGCACCATTTTGTGTTGCCCCACGTGAATGAACAAAAAGAGAAGGTAAAGGCATTTTTGCGTTGGGCGGAGAAAGAGCTCAGCACGGCCGGGTTTTCGGTCTAAGCGGGTGTGTTGATGTCGCTTGATGAATACAACTCCCTTGAGGAAACGGCACACCTGTTGCGCTCACCGGAAAACGCCAAAAGACTCATAAACTCAATTGAAAGTCTCAAGGCTGGCAACGGAACTGAGAAGGATATGATTGAGTGAAACTGATTTGGTCGGTGGAATCATGGAATGATTATTTTTTCTGGCAGGAGACGGGCAAGCGCATGGTCAAAAAGATTAATGAACTCATCAAAGATATTCGTCGGCCCCCTTTTGAGGGAAAAGGAAAACCTGAGCCCTTAAAATATAACCTGGCTGGTTTTTGGTCCCGACGGATAACCGGGGAGCATCGTCTGGTCTATTCCATTACCAACGATGCACTCCTATGGCGGCGGCTTGCCGCTATCACTATTGATAACGCTGTAGTGGGTTATCCCTTTTTGGCCCGCAGTGTAGCAACTGCCTGCACGCACTGCTCCACCACGTTATCGACCTCATGGTTGATGTCTATGCGCATGACGTCATCTTCTTGCCGTTCCGGGCGTTCCAGCGCGGCAAACTGACTTTTCAGTAATTCAACCGGCATAAAGTGCCCCTGCCGTTTCGCCATCCTCGACAGAATGGTTTCATAATCGCCGTCCAGCCACAGAAAATGCACATTTGGACTGCCTTTGCGCAGAATATCGCGGTAGCGTTTTTTTAATGCCGAACAAACAATTAAACCGGTTTCATTCTTTTTATACAGACTATAAGACGCGTCATTTAATCGTTCCAGCCATGGTAATCTGTCTTCATCGGTTAAGGGAATGCTGGCTGACATTTTATCGATATTCTTTGCCGGATGGAGATCGTCCCCATCAATAAATTTCGCACCAAGTACGGCGGCGGCTTTGGCTCCAATCAGTGTTTTTCCGCTTCCCGATACCCCCATTAAAATATAACTCTCACCGCGCATTTAATTACTCCTGTCTCATTTTGATGACGCGGATATTACCGTGCAAATAGCGATGCGTTTATGTTTTTCTGCACATGAAAAGCAGAATTATAAAGCGCGTCACGTTATGCGTAACATTGCAGTGTAACAATTTTTGAGCGTGACATTTGTCACAATTCAGGTCAGGGAAAACCGTTTAAATGCCCACCAGGCCACGTCCTGACCAGAGAGGAAACATGAAGATTAAAACTCAATCCTGCGTTGTAGCGGGAAAGCAAACTGTTGACGTTACCGACCAGGAAATTGAATGGAATAATAAGGGTACATTGGTACAAATAACCCGTGGGGGGATTTGTGGATCCGATTTACATTATTATCAGGAAGGCAAGGTCGGTAATTTTTCTGTTAAAGCACCGATGGTGTTAGGCCATGAAGTTATTGGCAAAATTGTTCATTCAGATTCAGAAAAATTACAGGAAGGCCAGACTGTAGCAGTAAATCCATCGAAACCTTGTGGTCATTGTAAATATTGCCTGGCGAAAGAAGAAAATCAGTGTACGGAAATGCGCTTCTTTGGCAGCGCCATGTATTTTCCACATGTTGATGGTGGTTTTACCCGCTTTAAAGTGGTGGATACCACGCAATGCGTTCCTTTCTCCAGTAATGCCGATGCCAAAATCATGGCCTTTGCCGAACCGCTGGCGGTTGCTATTCACGCTGCTCATCAGGCCGGTGACTTACAAGGCAAACGTGTCTTTATCTCAGGCGTAGGTCCGATTGGCTGCCTGATTGTCAGCGCGGTGAAAACGCTGGGCGCGGCAGAAATCGTCTGCGCGGATATCAGCCCTCGCTCGCTGGAACTGGCGCAAAAAATGGGGGCCGACACGCTCCTCGATCCGCGTAGCGCCGATCTGACGCCGTGGAAAGCGGAAAAAGGTTACTTCGATGTCAGCTTCGAAGTGTCGGGGAATCCAACATCCATTACCACTTGCCTGGAAGTGACGCGCGCCAGAGGGGCGATGGTTCAGGTAGGGATGGGCGGCGCGGTAGCGGATTTCCCGATGATGATGCTCATCGCCAAAGAGATTGCCCTGAAAGGCTCCTTCCGTTTCACCACTGAATTTAATACCGCTGTCTCCTGGCTGGCGAATGGCGTGGTGGATCCCCTGCCGTTATTAAGCGGCGAATACCCCTTCACCGAGCTGGAGCAGGCGCTGAAATTCGCGGGCGATAAAACCCAGGCCGCCAAAGTTCAACTCGTTTTTTAATGCATCGTGATAAGGAATAAGACCATGAACGACCTTTTTTCACTGGCGGGCAAGAATGTCCTGATTACCGGTTCCGCACAGGGTATTGGCTACTTATTAGCAACCGGCCTTGGGAAATACGGCGCACAAATCATCGTTAACGATATAAATCAGGAGCGGGCTGATGCCGCTGTTGAAAAACTGCGCGCAGCGGATATCCGCGCTGTGGCCGCCCCGTTTAACGTGACCAAAAAAGCAGAAATCGATGCCGCTATTGCACGTATCGAAGAACAAACCGGGCCGATTGATGTTCTGGTCAATAATGCCGGTATCCAGCGCCGCCACCCGTTTAATGACTTCCCGGAACAAGAGTGGAATGACGTGATCGCGGTTAACCAGACGGCGGTTTTCCTGGTATCGCAAGCGGTCACCCGTCGCATGGTTGAGCGTCAGGCCGGGAAAGTGATCAACATCTGTTCCATGCAGAGTGAACTGGGACGCGACACCATCACGCCGTACGCCGCGTCCAAAGGCGCGGTAAAAATGCTGACCCGTGGCATGTGCGTTGAGCTGGCACGACACAACATTCAGGTGAATGGTATTGCTCCGGGTTATTTCAAAACCGAGATGACCAAAGCGCTGGTCGAAGACGAAGCCTTCACCGGCTGGCTCTGCAAACGTACGCCTGCTGCGCGTTGGGGTAACCCGGAAGAGCTGATTGGCGCTGCGGTGTTCCTCTCCTCTAAAGCCTCTGATTTTGTTAACGGTCATCTTCTGTTCGTTGACGGCGGCATGCTGGTCGCTGTGTGACTCGTTAGTACTAAGATGCAGCGCTGCGGCGCTGCTGGTTCGGCACATAACAAGAGACAAGATTATGCCATTACTGATTATCGCGGCAGGCGTAGCGCTGCTGCTGGTCTTAATGATTGGTTTTAAAGTTAATGGGTTTATCGCCCTGGTGCTGGTTGCCGCCGTTGTGGGATTTGCCGAAGGTATGGATGCGCAGGCCGTGCTGCACTCCATTCAGGGGGGAATTGGCGGAACGTTAGGCGGCCTGGCGATGATTCTTGGCTTTGGCGCCATGCTGGGGAAGCTGATTTCTGACACCGGTGCCGCTCAGCGTATTGCCACGACGCTGATTGCGACATTCGGTAAAGAGCGGGTGCAATGGGCGCTGGTGATTACCGGTCTGGTCGTGGGGCTGGCGATGTTTTTCGAAGTGGGCTTTGTCCTGCTGTTGCCGCTGGTGTTTACCGTGGTAGCGTCGTCTGGTCTGCCGCTGCTCTATGTCGGTGTACCTATGGTGACCGCGCTGTCCGTTACCCACTGTTTTCTGCCGCCGCATCCGGGGCCGACCGCTATCGCCACCATTTTCGAAGCCAATCTGGGGACAACCCTGCTGTATGGCATGATCATTACTATTCCGACGGTGATTGTCGCCGGGCCGCTGTTTTCGAAACTGCTGACGCGTTTTGAAAAAGCGCCGCCGGAGGGGTTATTCAACCCGCATATTTTTGCCGATCATGAAATGCCGGGCTTCTGGAACAGTATTTTCGCGGCGGTAATGCCCGTGATCCTGATGGCAATTGCCGCGGTTTGTGAAATTACCCTGCCAAAAGGTAATAGCGCGCGTCTCTTCTTTGAGTTTGTCGGTAACCCGGCGGTGGCCCTGTTTATCGCCATCGTGATCGCCATTTTCACTCTCGGGTTGCGCAATGGCCGTAATCTCGAAAAAGTGATGGAAATGGTCGGCGCCTCCATCGGTGCTATCGCAATGATTGTCTTCATTATTGCGGGTGGTGGGGCGTTCAAACAGGTGCTGGTTGATAGCGGAGTAGGCAAATACATCTCACAATTGATGACGGGCACAACCCTCTCGCCGCTGCTGATGTGCTGGACCGTTGCCGCCGTGCTGCGTATCGCGCTGGGCTCTGCCACCGTGGCGGCCATCACGACCGCTGGCGTTGTGCTGCCGATAATTAATGTCACCCATGCCGATCCGGCGCTGATGGTGCTGGCTACCGGTGCGGGTAGCGTAATTGCGTCACACGTCAACGATCCTGGATTCTGGCTGTTCAAAGGCTACTTTAATCTCAGCGTTGGTGAGACACTGCGTACATGGACAGTAATGGAAACGCTAATTTCGTTTATGGGTTTACTGGGTGTGCTGACGCTTAACGCCATCCTGCATTAACTTCATTTTTCGCAATGACGGTATTCCCGGGGGAAGTGGATAAACCGCTTCCCCTGGGGAGGGAGAGACGATGAGAAATCACAGAATTTCACTTCAGGATATCGCCACGCTGGCGGGGGTCACCAAAATGACCGTCAGCCGCTATATCCGCTCGCCTAAAACCGTATCCAGGGCCACCGGCGAGCGCATCGCGATGATCATGGAAGAGATCAACTACATACCCAATCGTGCGCCCGGCATGTTGCTCAATGCGCAAAGCTATACGCTGGGTGTGCTGATCCCCTCGTTCCAGAATCAGTTGTTTGCTGACATTCTCGCGGGCATTGAGTCTGTGACATCTGACCATAATTATCAGACACTTATCGCTAACTATAATTACAACAAAGAGTCCGAAGAGGAGTCGGTGATCAATCTGCTCTCCTACAATATCGACGGCATTATTCTTTCCGAAAAGCACCATACCGTTCGTACCGTTAAGTTTCTGCGCTCCGCCAAAATCCCGATTGTTGAACTGATGGATGTGCAGGGCGCCAAAATGGATATGGAAGTGGGGTTTGATAATCGTCAGGCCGCCTTTGACATGGTGAGCACCATGCTGGCTAAGCGTCAGCGGCGTAAAATTATCTATCTGGGTTCGAAAGACGATATGCGTGATGAGCAGCGCTTTTGCGGTTATTGCGATGCCATGAATCAGCATCAACTGGAGGCTTACCGTATCAACCCCCGCGCGAGCTCGTCTATCTACCTTGGGTCGCAGCTTATGGCCGAAGCCTTTAAAACCCACCCGGATCTTGATGGTGTTTTTTGCACGAATGACGATATTGCGATGGGCGCGCTGTTTTACTGCCGCGAGCACGACCTTGCCGTCCCGGAGCGCATTTCCATCGCCGGTTTTCATGGCCTGGAAATGGGGAAACAGATGATCCCAAGCCTGGCGAGCGTGATCACGCCGCGCTTCGATATCGGCAGAATGGCAGCACAGATGTTATTGAATAAGCTAAAAAATGACGCGCTCAACCACAACACTGTCGATTTGGGTTATCAAATCTATCAGGGAAAGACCCTCTGATTTCCTCAGCGCCCTCAATGAACCTCCTTCCGGGTAAAAAAAATTTCATGCAAATTTCTGTGAAGTGTTAAGCAGGCTTTACCGATATATGAAGCATGAGTTAATTGGGTTATTTGCCACAGGGCGATTGCCCGAGCGGGGAAACATGAGCACACGTAAAAAACTCACAGCCAGAACACTCATGCTGGCGTCTATTTTTGTCACCATCACCACCGGGTTCCTGGTCACCATTGGCCTGTTGCTCTGGCAATCTATGGGCCAGCAAGAAGCGGTCGCCAAAAGACATCTCCAGCAAATTGCGCTCACTGAATCATTGCGTGTTCAGCAACAGCTCGACTCTGCGCTGAACGCCGCGCGCGATTTAGGCAACAGCGCCTGGGCATTACATCAGGCCGGGCTGACAGAACGGCGTGGCCTGGACCAGCTATTGGCCGATTATCTGCATCAGCACCCTGATTTTTTGTCGATGTCACTGGCCTTTGAAGCCAATACGTTTGACGGCAAAGACGCGGAGTTTGCGGGAAAAGCGGATCAGGATCCGGCTGGCCGCTACGCCCGCTATGTTGACCGTGATAACAGTGGTAACCCGGCGCTACACAACCTGGTGGATTATGAAACACCGGGCAGCGGCGACTACTACCTTTTGCCGCGTCAGCGCCAGAAAGAGGTGATTATCGAGCCGTACATCTACCCCTATAACGGTGTGGATGTGATGCTGACCTCCATCGCGGCGCCGATTATCCGCGACGGTAAGTTTCAGGGCTCTGTGACTTCGGATTTCTCGCTGGAAACGCTGCAAAAAATGATTGGCGCCATCAAGCCGTGGGAGGGGACGGGTTACGCGCTGTTGCTCTCAGCGGATAACAAAGTGGTTTCCAGCCCTGATAAGGCGGCAACGGGTAAACCCTGGACGGGGACAATCGGCGCGGAAGCGGTGGTGCGCACCGACGATGCCCTGCTAAAAGAACCGGCGTTTGTGACCTGGCGCACCATCGACATTGGTAACAGTCAGACACCATGGAAGCTGGCGATTGTGACGCCAGTTAGCGTCGTCATGGCCGAAGCGTGGCACTACCTGCGTAACGCCATCTTGCTGATGATCCTGAGTATTATCATTGTCAGCGTGGTGGTAGCGATGGTGTTTACCCGCAAGGTTGCGCGCCCGGTAGGCGGCGAGCCGACGGAAGCCTCAGAGATTGCGCTGTCCGTGGCGCAAGGGGATTTGAGTCATCAGATTGCGGTACGTAACGGCGATAGCAGCAGCATCTTTTATGCCCTGCACACCATGCAAGCCCAGCTCCGGCGTATTGTGGGCAGCATCAGCGATGCCAGCCATTCCGTGCGGGCGGGAAGCAGTGAAATCGCGGCAGGCAACCTCGATTTAGCTTCGCGGACCGAAGAGCAGGCGGCGGCGATTGTACAGACGGCGGCGAGCATGGAGCAGATTTCCGTGACCGTCAAAAACAACGCGGAGAATGCGCACAAGGCAACATCACTGACGCAGAACGCGGCGCAAATTGCCGGGCAGGGTGAATCGCTGGTGGCACAAGTGGTGGATATCATCGGCAAGATTGATGAGAGCGCCGGCAAGATTGGCGATATTAACAGCATCATCGACAGCATCGCTTTTCAGACCAATATTCTGGCATTGAACGCGGCGGTTGAAGCGGCCCGCGCCGGTGAGCAGGGCAGAGGCTTCGCGGTGGTGGCCGGTGAAGTGCGCAGCCTTGCACAGCGCAGCGCCAGTGCGGCCAAAGAGATTTCAGCGCTGATTGAGGAGTCGTCCGGGCGCGTCAGTAAAGGGGTTACGCTGGTGAATGAGACGGGGGCGATGATGAAGCAAATCATTACCTCGGTTTCCAGTGTGCATCAGGTGATTGCCGAGATTGTGCAGGCGCTGGATGAGCAAACGAAAGGCGTGAGTCAGGTGAGCGAGGCGGTCAATCAGATGGATAGCGCCACCCAGCAGAATGCGTCTCTGGTGCAGCAGATCTCTGCGGCGGCCATGTCGCTGGAGGAGCAGGCGAAGAGTCTGGAGGAGACGCTGGCGTTTTTCTCGGATGCGCGGAAAAGCTATTCGTAATGAGTGGGTTATGATTTTGTCCCCGGTGGCGCTGCGCTAACCGGGGCTACCAATCGAAGATACTGTGAACGTCTTCAACCTTTTTAGCCATGGCTGATTCGTTTTCCCGCATGATAACCATAGCGACATCTTTGTGACGCCGCGGGGATTGTAAAGGGGAACGGAACCCTCCACCTGAGCCGCATATTCCCCTCACCCCAACCCTCTCCCCGGAGGAGAGGGAGAAAACCGGTCGTAGCCCGGACAAGGCGCTTGCGCCGCCATCCGGGAATTGCTCCCGGTATGGAGTATGTCAAACCCCTTCCACTCCATATTCCTTCATCTTACGCCACAGCGTTGTCGGGCTTATCCCCAACATCACCGCGGCTTGTGATTTATCGCCGCCGGTACGTTTCATCACCGCACCAATCAGCTTCTGCTCCTGCTTTTTCAGCAAATCCACATCACCGGGCTGCGGGACGATATCTTCATCATCAACAGACACTGACATATGGCATAGCGACTGCAGCGCATCGACATCCACAACGTGCATATCAAACAATACAATCAACCGTAAAATCACCGCCTGTAGCTCCCGGATATTGCCAGGCCACGCGTAGCTGTTGAGAAAATCCACCGCTTCATCAGTGAAGCTCAGTGCTTTGTTATGTTTTGCCAGCAGGTCTTCAATAATCAGCATCACATCGCCGGTTCGCTCTCTGAGTGCAGGCAACTGTAGCGTAAGGACATTAATGCGATACCAGAGGTCCTGGCGAAACTCACCGGCTGCCACCTGTGCGCCCAACTCTTTATTACTGGCGGTAATTAAGCGGAACCTGGCGCTGATGAGGGAGTCGCCGCCCACCCGACTGAACCGCTTTTCCTGCAAAATGCGCAGTAGCTTGATTTGCACCGGGAGCGGCGCTTCGCTGATTTCGTCAATAAAGACAGTGCCATTCATCGCCATCTCGAAAATACCCGGCTTACCGCCCCGACGCGCATTGGTGAAGGCGCCATCGGCATAGCCAAACAGCTCGCTCTCTAACAGACTTTCAGGAATGGCGGCACAGTTAATGGCAATAAAGGGTTCAGCGCTACGTGGACTGGCGTGATGAATACTCTGGGCAAACAGCTCCTTACCGGTGCCGGTATCTCCCAGAATATTAATGGGAAGATCGTGAGCGGCGTAGATTTTGGCCCGTGCTATCGCGGCTTCCATCACCGGGGATTGCCCGATAATGTCGGCAAATGAATACGTGGTGGTAAAGCCTTTGTGGTCACTCTTTTTGCTGGTGCGGGAAGAGGACCAGCCGTTATGTTCCTGCTTGCTACCAGTGATGACGGTATAAAAGCCGTGCTTATTGGAAAAGTGCTTCGCCGCAATATTGACCGTCTCGCCGTCAATCTCGATAGCATGCTCTTTGATATCTATTTCATTGATGATGCTGCCATAAATGCTTTTGAAGGCCTCTTTTTTAAAGATCTTATCCCCAATATTGCACTGGAATAACGCAAAGCCACGGGCATTGATATGGATAATTTCCCCTGACTGGTCCAGACACATAATGCCCTCATGCGACTGATTAAGCGCAGACCAGGACATGGTTAACTTCATGTTTTCATTGTTAATGTACTTCAACAGGCTTTCAGCGACATCCAGCGCCTGTTCAATAGAAATATTATCGGTATCGCCCATGATGACATTCAAATCATACTTCTTCGCCATCTCTGCGACGGTCAGGCCGCCAATCACTAACTGGTAATCGTTATCCGCCAGGTTTTTTACAACATTCTCGATATCATAGTGGTTGTAAACCTGACAGATTTTGAAGTCTTCGTTCGTCATATTTTGATAACGACGCAGCACATTACAGAACTGCGGAAAGCCTACGGCGGCAATCTTCTGCGATTTTTTCCGCGCCTCCTGCAGAATGCGATAAATACCGTGCAGCTCGTGGGTGATTTCGATAACCGGAATAGAAAGACTGTTACGTAATAGCGCTGCCGTACCGCCCCGGCTAATGATGATTTTGGTGCCACCCGCAACAAGCTGCTGCGCTTTTTCCACCACGTCAAAATAGTGAAACTCGTAAACGGGGATGTCGATCTTTCTTTCGATAAGCACGTTGGATATGCGCTGGGTGATAGTTTTTGACACCGAGAAAATCGCAATTTCGTTATTTTTCATTGGTTATCCAGAGTGATCGATTTATGCGAGAGTCATCATATCCTCACGCTCTTCACGCCACAAAGCGCTGCCTGGCAAAACGAAAAAAGCCTGCGCATTTGCGGTGCGCAGGCAAAAGACAGACACACTGCCTTCTCTTTTAAAAACGCTGTCGGCGATAGACTATTTGCCCATTACTGATGGTGGCGCAGTTATCGATATAACGGTCACCTTCCAGTTGTGTGCCTTTGGTATCTTCAAACATGATCTTTTCTTTACGCAATTTCACGATGGCGATATCGGCAAAGGCCCCCGGCGCAAGCGTGCCGATCTGCCCTTCCATTTTCATCAGGCGTGCGGGGGTGCGGGTCACCGCGCGAACCACATCGAAGAACGACATCCCCATGTTGAGATATTTCGACATAATAAACAGCAGGCTGAATACCTTGTCCGTGCGCAGGCTATTACGTAGCGTCAGGTCGGTACTAATGATATCCGGGTTAAAGCCCTGTTCCATGGCGTTGCGGGCTACCGTGAAGTCAAAATGGGCCACGCCGTTAGAACAGTCGAAAATCACGCCGCGTGCTTTGGCCTCCTTGATGGCAGGGAACACCTCTCCGCTTTCCTTGAGGATGGCATTACCCGTGCCGTGGAAACAGTGGGCATAAATATCATCGGTCTGGAAATGGCCGATCAGCTCATCGGCGGGCAACCGGGAGTCGGTCACATGGACACAGAGGGTTGTTTTAAGCTCTCGTGCCAGCGCCACGGCGGCATAAAATGGATCGCTACTAAAATTGCGCCCGGTCGCGATATCCTGGCTGTAACGCAGTTTTAATCCAAGAATGTTGTCGCGGTTCTCATTCAGCGTCTGGCTGATTTTCTCGACGTTGTAGTTCGCCGGGTTGGTATTTTCCAGATACCCCGTCGGCCCACCACCCAGCGTGGAGAGCCCTACATTCACCACGTTCAGGTAGCTTTTGATGCGCGTCTGCGCCGTATGAATGACGCTGTTGCGAAACAGTTTATAGTTAACCCAGCCGCTACTCCCGGCGTCCACCACACTGGTTACGCCGTTGGGCAGGCATAGCACATCCGGGTTAACGCTGATGGCGGTGCCGCCGTGAAAAACGTGGGCATGGAAATCAATCAGCCCAGGAAGAACAATACAGCCTGCCGCATCGATGACGGTTTCCGCCTGGCTGTCGGCGGTATGCAAATCCACAATACGATTGCCGACAATACCGATGTTCTGGTTGATGTAACTGCCGCTATCCAGGTCAGCCACCAGACCATTTTTAATCAGAATATCCAATTTCATTTCGCGCGCTCCTTAATCAGATACCGATCATTTTCCAGTAAGGAATACCAATCAGGAAGAAAACCAGGACGTTAACCAGCACCATGATGGTGCCGAGTAGCCAGAAGGTTTTTTGCGGAACATAGCCGCTGGAGAAGGTAAACACCCCCGCACCGTTGCCGTAGTGAGTGAGCAGCGCCCCGTACCCCGCAGAGAAGGCCAGGGACAGCGCGACATACATCGGATGTGCCTGAGTGGTCATCCCAAGGGTAAAGAGCACCGGATAGAACGACACAACGAAGGCGCTGTTCGACACGAAGAAGTAACGTACCGCGAGGCTGATAAACACCAGCACACCCAGGGCACTTATTTCACTCAGTTGTGACAGGTCGAGGTAGTTTTTGATCACATCCACCAGGTAGACGTAGAAACCGCCTTTGGAGAGCGCGACCGCACACCCGTAAAACGCGCCGTACCAGACGAAGGTCTGCCAGGCCGATTTTTCGCTGACCACATCGTTCCAGCTCAATACGCCGAACAGCAACAGGCAGGCAAGGAAGGCGAGACCGACTGGAATAAACTCAATCCCGGTAAGGGAGCCGGTCATCCAGCCGATAATGCCCAGCAAAAAGAAGACGATCAGTAGCTTCTCTTCGCGCTTGACCGGGCCGAGCTCCTGCAACCCTTTGGTCGCGATTTCGTTAACGTTGGTAATGGTTTTCAGCTCAGGCGCATAGAGCTTATAGAGGATCCAGGGCGCGGCTAATAGCACAATGCCCGCCGGTACGATGGCGGCTTTGAACCACACCATCCACTCGAGATTGACGTGCATTATCTCGTTTGCAAGCGAGACGGTAATGGAGTTGGTCGCCATCCCGGTCAGAAACAGGCTGGAGGTACCCATCGACACCACATACATCAGGATCGTGAGATAGGCACCAATCTTGCGGCTGCCATCATCCGGCTTTGAACCCAGCGCTTCGGCGATATTACGGAAAATGGGGTAGGTGATGCCGCCGGAACGCGACATGTTCGAGCCGGTTGCCGGAGCGAGCACGGTGTCTGTCACCATCATCAGGTAGCCCAGCGTCAGGGTATTTTTGCCATAGCGCTGAAGCAGCAGGTAGGCGATACGTTTGCCTAACCCCGTGATCACGAAAGCCTTACAGATAATAAAAGCGCTGATGATAAACCACACCATCGGGCTACCGAATCCGGCGAACAGCGGGCCTGGTTCAATCACCAGCGAGGCGAAACCGAGGATGATGAGCATGATGACAGCGTCGGTAAACGGGCGCAGGACCAGCCCGCACAGCATCGCCAGATAGATACCGACCATTTCCCAGGTCTGGGCAGAAACGCCTTCCGGGTGAGGAATAACCCAAAACAGAATGGGAAAAAAGATAATGGGTAAGAGTTTAAGATAAAGCATTTTACATTACCTGTATTTAATAGCCGCACGCCGTCACACGACGTGCAGCATTTCATTATTTGCACGAATTAGCGGTAGACGTCGTCAATAAACTCAACGCCTTTTTCGTCTAATGATTTTCTTACCCATGCGCGGTTGGCGGTGCCGTTCTTCGCCGCTTCCACTTTGCCCGCATCAAATTTGGCGTAGTCGGTGGCTTTGTCGAGCAGGGCTGCTGCATCGTTCAGCGGTATGACGATCACACCGTCAGCATCACCCACAATTAAATCACCCGGACAGACCGCCACGCCGCCTACGGCGATGGGTGTGTTCACTTCACCCGGCCCTTCTTTAAACGGACCCGCCGGGTTCGAACCGGTGGCGAAGAGAGGGAAGTCCAGTACGGACAGGGCATCGATATCGCGGATCGGGCCATCAAGCACGATACCGGCGATTTTTTTGGTGTAGTGGGCATAAGCCACCATGATTTCGCCCATCAACGCACGGGAGCGATCGCCTTCGTTAGAGACCACGATGACATCATTTTCCGTTGCCATATCCAGCGCGGCGTGCAGCATCAGGTTGTCGCCAGCGCGTGCTTTCACCGTAATGGCATAGCCCGCCATGACCGGCTTCTTCGGTGATGAAATACGTTTAATACCATTGCCGAGGACCGCAATACGGTTCATGGTGTCGGCGATATTCGCGGCGGGCAGTTTCTCGTAATGTTTTAATAACTCAACGTCGAATGCCGGACGTTTGGTGAAAATGCGATTACCGATAGACATGATTTTCTCCTTAAAAACCCGGCACCGGCCAGGACGGTTTTTTACCTGATAACACTTCATCGATACCAATAGCGGAGTGCAAAGAGGCGCGGTCGGTCGCTTCTTTTGTGGCCGCGCCGATATGCGGACCAATAACAATATTGCTGAGGGTGAAAATCGGATCGGCGGGGTCGAACGGCTCTTTTTTCAGCACATCGACACCCGCACCGGCGATGGCGTGCGTTGTAAGTGCGTGGTATAGCGCTTTTTCATCGACCAGTTTGCCGCGTGCGGTATTAATGAAATACGCGGTCGGTTTCATCAGCGAGAACTGCTTTTCGCCAACAAAATCGGTGGTTTCCGCCGTGGTAGGACAATGCAGGGAGACAAAATCGCTCTCTTTGAAAATCCGCTCAAAGTCACTGGTTAACTCAACGCCTTCCGGCACCTGGTCCTGCGTTTTGTACGGGTCATACGCGATGACTTTCATATTGAAGCCATGCAGGGCTTTGATGGCGACACGGGAACCAATGTTGCCCACGCCGACCAGGCCTACGGTTTTACCGTCCAGCTCTACTTTTGGCGTGCGCAGTTTTGCCCAGTAGTAATCCTCAAGCATTTTCTCTTCGACCAGCTTGAAATTACGTGAACAATGCAGCATGTAAAAAATGGCCAGCTCGGCAACAGACATACTGTTAGCAATCGGCGCGTTTAATACGGTCACACCGTGGCGTTTGGCCGACTCCAGATCAACTGTGTCATAACCGGCACCATGGCGGGCAACAACTTTCAGTTTTTTCGCGGCTTCAAATACGCGATCGGACATTTTTGAAAGGCGAACAATAATACCGTCGCACTCCGGAATATCACGGATGATATCTTCTTCTTCCATCCCGGAACCTGTAATAAGTTCATAACCCCGGCTCTCAAGATATTCTCTCCCTTCCTGCATGATTTCTTGTGGAAGTAAAATTTTATAAGTCATCTGACGCTCTCCATTGTTGTTTGGCACTGATAATTGCAGATGGCGTGCCAGGGGCGTTCCTGATGAGTTAAATTATTTTTAACAATATGATATTTATGTGTTTTTTATTTTTTGTTATTTTTGTGTGATATTCTTATTGGTGATGCTAATCACATATTTAAAGCCAGTGGAAAACACATCTATTTCATTTTGAAATGCATGAATTTCATTTTTAAATGTCAGATCGCGGCGTTATCACACTATTTTTTATGACGTCTTTTATGCGCTAATTTTATTGACAAGGAAGCTTTGTGTGATAATTATACTGGCTAACAGGTTCGCTCATTGAGTAAACAGTAATGGCAATAAATCATGACTCTCGAATTAATGAATGCATTTCTTTCTGCGGTGCGTATTGGAAACATACCCGCCGCCGCCGGTTTTTTAGGTATTAGCCAGGTCTGTTTATCTGAACGTTTGCAAATGCTGGAAAATAATATTGGTTTTACGCTTATTCAACGCGGAAGGAGTATTCGATCGGTGATATTAACCGAAAAGGGTAAACAGTTTTATGCGTTATCGGCGAAAATTATGGCCGTACTCTATGAGGTGGAAAATATTAAATCACCACTCCGGCAGGATTGAAAATGCGCTGGCAAGGTTCTGCGCACAATGATGTGCAAATGCCGCATTAGAAAGCGTAAATGTTGTAATAAGGCACTAACACCGTTTCAGCCAGACTGACTCTTCATGGCAAAACCCCTATACTGCCAAAAAAAATAAAAAATCATTCATTTTTACGGTGATACGGGCAGGGTAACGGATGGAAACGACGAATTTTCTGGGGCAGCTTACGCAGCAGATGATCCTGTCTGCGCCTTTATTTTCCTTAATTGCGTTGGGTTATTGTCTTGGGCGTTTTGCCGGCTGGCCGGAAGCCGCCAGTGGGGTATTTAACCGCTTCTGTTTTTCGATTGCCTTGCCCTGCATGTTATTTAAGGTCATGAGCAAGTTCTACCAAAGCCCGCCGGTGGATATGCGCTTGCTGATCGCCTATTTCGGCAGTTGCCTGTTGATCTATATTGTCGGGCGCATTGTCGCAAAAAGCCTGTTTGGCCTTGATGCCATCTCGGCATCGGTATTTGGCCTTGGGGGTATTTTTTCCAATAACGTAATGCTCGGGATCCCGGTCGCGGTGATTCTGCTGGGGCAGGCCAGCCTCGCCTCGGTCGCGCTGGTACTGGTGTTTAACAGCCTGATTCTGTGGACGCTGGTAACTGTCTCGGTGGAGTGGGCGCAGAGCGGCAGTTTTTCCTGGAAAGGCATTGGCAAAACGCTGGTCAACGTGCTGCGTAATCCGCTGATTATCGGCATTTTTTCTGGCTTTGCCTGGAGCGCAACTCACCATACCTTGCCGCAATTTATTGATGGCCCCGTCAGCATGTTAGGGCAAATTGCCGCGCCGTTAACCCTGGTCACGCTGGGCATGAGCCTCTCGCATTACAACATCAGCCAGGGGCTGCGGGAAAGCGCGGCTATCTGCCTGATTAAACTGGTGTTGATGCCTGCGCTGATTTGGGCGCTCGCTTACGCACTGCACCTGCCGCAGCAGGAGAGCCAGGTGGTGGTTTTACTGGGGTCAATGGCGGTGGGGATAAACGTCTATCTGATGGCGCAGAAATTCAAAGTGCTGCAAGGGGCGACGGCAACCAGCATGTTGATTTCCACTCTGCTTTCTACCCTGACTACGCCAATGCTGATGATCCTGATGAGCCGCTTCTATCCGGCATGGCCGTAAACTCTCCCGGCAGGGCACACCGCGTGCCCTGCCAGAAACGCGTTAAAGAATGTCATCCACCACGCCGCCGTCAACGCGCAGCGCCGCGCCTGAGGTCGCCGATGCCTGAGTCGAGCAAACGTAGACCACCATGTTCGCCACTTCTTCAACGGTCGCTGCTCGCTGAATAACGGAGCTGGGACGGTGAGCCATCACAAACTCTTTCGCCAGCGTTTCCAGTGACTTGCCTGTTCTTGCCACTTCGTCCTGCATCATGGCGGCAAAGCCATCGGAAAGGGTTGGGCCGGGTAACACGCTGTTGACCGTCACGCCACTACCGGCGACAAACTTCGCCAGCCCGCGCGCCAGCGAGAGCTGGGCCGTTTTGGTCACGCCGTAATGAATCATATCGGCAGGAATGTTGCGCGCCGATTCCGAGGAGATAAAGACCACGCGGCCCCAACCTTTTTTCACCATCGCTGGCAGCAACGCGCGGGAAAGACGCACGCCCGACATCACATTGGTTTGCCAGTAATTTTCCCAGGTCGCATCATCGGTGGCATAAAAATCCTGCGGCCCGTAAATCCCGGCGTTATTGACCAGGATATCGGCATCCGTTGCCGCGCTTAATAAGGTTTCAACCCCCTCTGCCGAACTCAGATCGGCAATGGCGGTACGCACTTTTGCGCCCGGTACACGCTCATTCAGCGCCTGGAGCGCTTTATTCACTGACGCCTCGCTACGTCCGTTGAGGATCACTTCCGCACCGCTTTCGGCAAGCCCCGTGGCTATGGCGAAACCAATGCCACCGGTCGAGGCGGTGACCAGTGCGACTTTCCCACTCAGATCAATTTTCATCCTCTGCTCCTTCCTCTTAATGTGGATACGATGGAATAAGCGTAGCACTTAGCCTGAACAGCGACGTTGGGACGAACATCCTGGGTTATACAAAAGAATACATTCACAAATAACGCCAATATTGCTTAGCTGATATTTTGATATCGATATGAAAATAGAAGAAATAGAGATTATTGTTTTTAATTTTTATTTTTGTAGCATGGTGAGATAAAGCGAAATAATTCGCGCACACATGGACATGCCAATGCTTGCGATAAAAACTCCGCAGACCTGGTTTCACCAGTCTGGTATTCGTCATGACGCAGGAAAATATATTGCGCCGCTTACCCAGCATATTTTGATAATTACC
The DNA here is from genome assembly GCF_040546205.1 of Citrobacter sp. UYEF32. Taxonomy (NCBI): domain Bacteria; kingdom Pseudomonadati; phylum Pseudomonadota; class Gammaproteobacteria; order Enterobacterales; family Enterobacteriaceae; genus Citrobacter; species Citrobacter sp. UYEF32. The sequence continues at coordinate 378,553 of NZ_JBEPNI010000006.1, forward strand.
AGCGTAAAGGCATGGGCGCAGGTCAACCCTGGGCTTGAAGAGAGCTTACGCGCCAGCGGTATCCGCTGGCAGACGGAGATCATGACCGGCTACTGTACCGAAGATAGCGTTGCCCGCTATGAGCAGCGGGCAAAAAAACTGGGGGTGCAGTTTATTGTCGGCGTGGGCGGCGGGCGCGTTCTGGATACCGCCAAAGCCGTCGCCGATACCCTTGAGGGCGGCGAATCCATCACCATTCCGACGCTGGCAGCGACCTGTGCGGCCTGGTCGCCTTTGTCGGTGTTCTATACGGACGAAGGCGCGCAGATCAGTAGCCAGGCTTTACGCACACTGCCGCGTCTGGTGCTGGTGGACAGCGAAGTTATTGCCCGCAGCGATGTGCGTTATTTAAAAGCGGGCATCGTCGATGCGCTGGCGAAATGGTACGAGTTTCGTCCTTATTTGCAGAAAAACCCCGATAATTTGGGGCTGCAATTAAAAGTGCAAAACGCGCGTCTGGCCGTCGAAATTTATGAAAAACATGGTCAACAGGCTATTCGCGATAATAAAGCTCAGGTGGTGTCGGATGCGCTGATCAACGTTATTGACGCCAATATTGCCGTGGCCGGTATGGCAAACAGCGTGCGCGGCGAAATCCCCACGCCGGGTGTGGCGCATGCGATCCATAACCGGCTCACCCAGGAGCCGGCTTTGCGTCAATGGCTACACGGTGAACGTGTGGGATTCAGTCTGCTGGTGCAATCCATTCTGGAAAATGAAAATAGCCAGCCCGATCCGGTGTTACTGGCGCTGCTGCGTCAGTATGAGATGCCGCTAACCCTGGCACCGCTGAAAGAGATCCGCCTTGCGGTCATCCAGGCGGTGGCGCGCAGCATTCCCTTCCCGCGTGATGCTCTGGAGCATTTACCGTTCACACTCGAACCCACGCGTATTGAGCAGGCGCTGCGTCTTACAGAACAATATGTTTCAACCCGTGCGTATGCGCGTGATCTGGCGGGGTAGTGTCATCCGTAACGCACTGAAGGTGGCCATGGCGCACACCGCGCTGGGCGATGACGCTATCGGCAAATTGCTGCACATCGCCCATTTTACCTTTCAGGACGGCGATCTCCAGGCAGTCGTCATGGTTGATGTGCACATGTAACGTGGCGACGGAGAGGTCATGATGGTGGTGCTGCGTGGCGACAATGCGGCTCGCCAGATCGCGCTTTTCATGTTCATACACATATGACAGCACCGCATAGCCCCGTGTGTCCTGCTCGCAGGCCGCTTGCTGGGTGAGTGCGTCGCGTAAAATATCCCGCAACGCTTCGGAGCGATTGTGATAGCCACGGCGCTGGCTCAGATCGTCGAGAGTAGCAAGCAGGTCATCATCAAGAGTAACTGTTACGCGTTGCATGGCAGTGTTCCTGGCGTTCGGGTTTTGGGATAGGCGGGCAAGACGGCCTGTTGCAGCGCCTGTCCGGCCAGAGAGGTAAAGCGTAAGGGGTGGGTGACGGCAATATCTTCGCTGATATGGCCATTCTCCATCACCACCACGCGCTGGCAAAAACGCTCCACCAGGCGTAAATCGTGGGTGATAAACAGGCAGGCGATGCCCGAGTGCTGTTGCAGTTTTTTCAGCAGGCTAATGATGCCTGCCTGCAAGACCAGATCCAGGCTGGACACGGCCTCATCAAGGATGAGCAGCGTCGGGCGGGTCGCCAGCGCTCGGGCCAGGCAGACGCGCTGTAACTGCCCGCCGCTCAGTTGCGGTGGGCGCTGGTCAAGCAGGCTGATTTCCAGTTCCACATCACGCATCAACTGTTCGATGCGGGCGTGCTGTTCCGTTTTGCTTAAGCTGAACAGATGGCGCAACGGTTCGGCAAGAATGTCGCGCACCGTTTTGCGGGGGTTGGCGGCGCTGATGGCGTCCTGAAAGACCAGTTGAATATCCCGGCGGAAGTCTTTTTTCATCGCCCCGGACATGCGGGACAGCGGGGTTCCCTGCCAACTGATTTCACCGCTGACGGGCCTTTCCAGCCCAACCAGCAGGCGTGCCAGCGTGCTTTTGCCACACCCGCTACGCCCTAACAGCGCAAGGCTTTCCCCACTGTTGATCGAAAGGGAGATATTCTCCAGCACCGGGTGGGCGTGATAGCGGTGGGTGACGTTAGACATGGTGAGTAAATTCATTGGTTAAGTTCCATCCCGTACAGCGCCAGATGTGCCGCCACCAGATTGCGTGTCACCGGATGTCGCGGGGTGCGAAACAGCACATCGACACTGCCCTGCTCGACAATACGCCCTGCCTCCATCACCGCCACGTCGTCGGCGAGCCGCGCCACTACGCCCATATCATGGGTAACCAGCAACATGCCGCAGTGGCGGGTTTGTAAGAGACGTTCGAGCAGATCGAGAATTTTGGCCTGCGCCACGGCGTCGAGGTCGGTTGTGGGTTCATCGGCGACAATAAAGGCCGCATCGCTGAGCAGCGCCATTGCGATCATCATGCGCTGCAACATGCCGCCACTCATCTCAAACGGGTAGAGCGTCAGTACCCGTTCCGGCGCCTCCAGCCCAACGTCGCCCAGGGCGGCGATAAGCGTGGCGTCATCCGCCGGTTTGCCCAGCGCCCGGCAGGTTTCCCTGGCGTGCGCCGCCATGGTCCGCAGTGGGTTAAAGGCACTGCGCGGGTTTTGCATAATAGTCGCCACCTTAAGCCCACGCAGCGCCTGCGGCGAGATGGGCTGACCATCTGCCAGCAGCGTGCCCGCCGTTTGCCGCACACCCGCAGGCAATACGCCGAGCGCGGCGGCACAGGTCAGCGATTTCCCGCTGCCGCTTCCGCCGACCAGCGCCAGCACGCGCCCGCGCTGAAGGGTGAGTGAGACGTCATGGGTGAGGGGACGCTGCGCCTCAAGGGTGAAATTTCGCAGTTCAAGTTGCGCAGGCATCAGTGGGCATGCTCCGTTTCCAGATGTGGATCGAGGCGGTCGCGCAGGGCATCGCCCACCATATTAAAAGCCATCACGCTGACAAACAGCGCCAGACCCGGCCACAGCATTTGCAGCGGTTGCGTCCAGATATACTGACGGGCATCGTTAATCATCACCCCCCATTCGGCGGTGGGGGCGCTGACGCCCAGCCCCAGGAACGACATCCCCGCCACGTGCAGCATCATATGGCCGATATCCAGCGTCGCCAGCACCAGCAGCGAAGGCACCACGGCGCCTGCCAGATGATCGATAAACACCTGCGTATAGCTCGCCCCGCTCAGGCGGGCGGCCAGAATGTACTCGCGGCTGCGCAGAGAGAGAACCAGGCTGCGCACCATGCGAGCGTACCAGGCCCAGTGGGAGAGGGCGATGGCGATAATCACATTCGTCAGCCCGGTTCCCAATACGCCGACCATAAAGAACGACAGGATAGAGGTGGGGAAGGTCATAAAGACATCCGCGACGCGCATGATCGCTTGGTCGATGCGGCCACCGGCCAGCCCCGCGCAGCCGCCGAGCGTCAACCCCAGCGTCAGTACCAGCAGAAGACAGGCCATGACCGACCCTAAGGAGACGCGGGTGGCGCTCAGCAGCCGGGAGAAAATATCGCGCCCCAGATGGTCGGTACCCAGCCAGTGTTCGCTACCGGGGGGTAACAGGCGGGCGGGCAAGTTAATCGCCTGCGGATCATAGGGTAGCCACCACTGGCAGGTCACCGCGATGACCAAAAGCAGCGCCAGAATCAGTACGGCAAAGCGCACCGACCAGCGGGCAGAACGCAGAAAATTCATGCGTGCGCTCCTTCATGGTGACGAATCCGTGGGTCGAGCGCGGCGCTGAGCACATCTACCAGCAGGTTACACAGAGCGAATACGATGACCATCACCAGCGTAAAACACTGGATCACCGGGTAGTCACGGTTGAAGATGGCCGACACGGCATAGCGGCCAATGCCCGGCCAGGCAAAGATGCTTTCGATAATCATCGTACCGCCAATCAGTTCACCCACGTGCATACCGAGGGCGGTGATCACCGGCAGCGACGCGTTACGCAAAATATGCTGACGCTCGGTCTGCTTTTCACTCAATCCGCGCAGCCGCGCCCAGATGACGTGCCGCTGTCCGGCGGCCTCCAGCATACTGGCGCGCAACAGGCGCGCGTTGATCGCCAGTGACATAAAGGCAATCGACATGGCGGGCAGCAGGATATGTTGCCAGCCGCCGTAACCCATTGCCGGTAGCCATTGCAGATAGACCGAAAAGAACATCACCAGCAGAAAGGCCAGCCAGAAATTGGGCATCGAGACGCCAAGAAAGGCAATCAGACGCACGATATAGTCCGGCAGGCTGTTGCGGTGGCGTGCAGCCCAAATGCCCAGCGGTACGGAGGTGAGCAAAATCAATATCAGCGCGACACCCGCCAGTTGTAGTGTGGCGGGCAGGAAATGCAGAACATCCTCCAGCACCGGGCGCTGGGTCGCATACGAGATACCGAAATCGAGATGCAGCGCCTGCCACAGCCAGTGCAGATACTGCTGCGGCAGGGGTTTATCCAGCCCCAGCATGATGCGCGTTGAGGCCACCATCTCCTGCGTAGGCGGCAGGTTCGACAGGCGCAGATAATCCAGCGCCGGGTCGCCCGCCCCCATGCGTAGCAGCAGGAAGATGACCACCGACGCGGCGAAGATCATCGGGATAAGCAGTAACAAACGGCGAATGACATAGCGCAGCATCAGGGTTTCACCGGGGTAATGTGTTCAAAAGGAATATCGCTGGCGATAGGGGCGAAAGGAATGACGCCCAGTTCAGGCTTCGCCACCACCAGCGTTGAGACGTAGCTGATGGGCAGATAGACCGCTTCGTCGTGCAGGCGGGTCAGGATGTCGCGATAAAGCGCCTGGCGCTCGGTTTCATCGCGTGTCGTCAGCACCTCGCCAATTTCTTTGTCGATCTGCGCCTTATCCGGCAGGCCAAGCTGCGCCTGGTAATCGGCGTGAGAGGGGACGCGCATGGAGCTTAAGAAGGCGTGCGGATCATAAGGCGCGCCCCAGGTGCGGTTGAAAATCATGCCGAAACGACCATCGCGCTGGCGGGCATAAATACTGCTCTCTTCCTCGCCCACAAGTGCCGTGTCCACGCCGATATCGCGCAGGTTAGCCTGGATAATTTCGGCCATTGATTTGCTCATCGCGTCGGTGCCGATAAACGCAAGTTCGACATGCAGCGGCTGCCCCGCTTTCTCACGGATCGTTTTGCCATCCGGCAGTTTCCAGCCGTCAGCGTCCAGCAGCGCGCGAGCTTTTGCCGGGGAGTATTCACGCGCTTTCAGACCAATATTGGCGTATGGCACGGTGGGGGCGAACAGCGTGTCGGCTACTTTTTGGGTGCCATACAGCGCGCTATCAATCAGCGTCTTTTTATCGACCGCGTAGTTGAGCGCCTCACGGATGGACTGCTCATTGGTCGGCGCTTTGGCGGAGTTCAGCGCCAGCATCACCGTTTCGACCGGGGCGGAAAGCTGGGTGCGTAACGCCGGGTTTTGGCTAAACCGGGAGAAGGTATCGAGCGGCAGCAGCCCTTCGTTGCCGTATAACAGATCGAGATCGCCAGTTTCAAAGGCCACCGCGCGGCTGGTGGGGTCCGGGATCACTTTGATGGTGATTTTGCTCAATGCCGGTTTTTCGCCCCAGTAGTGTTCGTTACGCACCATCACGTCGTACTGATTCAGGCGCGACGTCTGCAATACCCACGGCCCCGTGCCAATCGGGGCCTCGATGCCGTTCATGGTCTCGTGGTTTTTAAACTGAGAGGGGGCGATAAAGCGGAATGGGCGGGGCAGGGCAAGCTCCTGCAGGAACGGGTAATAGGCGCTTTTCAGGGTGATTTGCAGTTGGTTGTCGCTAAGCGCTTTCACATCAGTTATCTGGTTGGCGAGCTCAAGCCAGGCATGACGCTGGCGGTTATCGAGCACCGCACGGAAGTTTTCCACCGCGGCCTGGGCGTTAAATGGCTCGCCGTTGGAGAACGTGACATCCGTACGCAGCGTAAAGACCCAGGTTTTACCATCCTCAGAGGAGGTCCAGCTTTTAGCCAGCCAGGGTTTTACCGTGCCATCGGCCTGATATTTTACCAGCGGCTCGTAGACCATGCTTTGGGCGAACATTTGGTTTGGCGTATAGAGATGCGGATTAAGCGGTCCTACGTTGACCGGCCATGCGGTGGTCAATTCCTGAGGGGATGAAGCCTGGGCAAAAAACGCAGTACAGGCCAGCAGTAACGCACTAAGAGAGCGAAAGGACGACATGGTTTTCCCTGAAAATCTGCCACAAAAGGAGTATGACGATTTTATTGATTCATCATACGAATGCGGTGCGCGGGATCAAAAAGGCATGATAAAAGTGTGGAGATCGTGAAGCGAGCGAAGGGCACTGGTCAGCGGAACCCCTCCGCCGACAGTAAACTCCCCATCTTTAACTACTGCCCCTTAAACAGTTGCAGCAGCGTGTCCACCTGCTCATCGAGCGGCATCAGATCCTTTTTCACAATCAAATGCAGCGGCGTGGCGCGGCGTGAACCGTGGCTGAGCGGTAGGATTTTCAGCACGCCGCTGGCTAGCAGAGACCCGATGCGCTCCTCCGGCAGCCAGCCGTAACCCACCTGATACTGCACCGCTTCCACGGCGGCATCGATGGTAGAAAAAGTCCATGACTCACCGCTCTCCTGCGGCAGGCGATTCTCCCGGTCGGCGATGCGAATTAATGGCCAGGCGGCGAGAGCATCCTCTGTGATCGCGGTTTCGGCGCAAAGTGGATGATCCCGGTGGGCGACAGCGACAAAATCAATATTCATCAGCCATTCGCCGCGCCCGGTCAGGTCCTGGCGACGGGTCAGCACCATTACGTCGGCTTCGGCATAGGCGGGGCGCTCCACGGAGGCGTTTTCGAGGACTTCGGTCAGATGCACCTGAGTTTGCGGATAGCGCTGCTGGAACTGGCGCAAAATGGCAAACAGCCGTGAGCGGGGAAAGATGCTGTCTACGACCAGGTCGAGCCGGGTACGCTGGCCGTTGCGCAGTGTGGCCGCCCGCGTTTCAACGTAGTCGAAGGCTTTCAGCAGCGGTTTTACCTGGTTAAGCAACAGTTCGCCGGAGGGGGTGAGCACCGCACGGCGGCCTTCCTGTACCAGCAGCGCCACGCCCAGACGCTCCTGCAAGAGCGCCAGGTTGTAGCTCACGGATGATTGACTGCGGTGGGTCTCTTCGGCGGCTTTCGCAAAACTGCCCAGCTCCACCACTTTTTGCAGCAGCGACCATTGTTCGAGGGTGGTTTTATGCATGACTAATCTAAAAAATGAATGAATTTAATTCAAACATAGCGTTATTCATTCATTTTTTGAAGCGGTACGATCTTCTCATCAATTAAGAGGAGAACAATTATGAGCAGCTTTGATAAACATGATCTGAGCGGTTTCGTCGGCAAACATCTGGTTTATACCTACGATAACGGCTGGAACTACGAGATTTATGTCAAAAACGAGACCACGCTGGACTACCGTATTCATAGCGGTATCGTGGCAAACCGTTGGGTGAAAAACCAGCAGGCTTACATTGTACGCGTTGGTGAGAGCATTTATAAAATCTCCTGGACCGAGCCGACCGGTACTGACGTGAGTTTGATCGTCAACCTCGGCGATCGCCTGTTCCATGGCACGATCTTCTTCCCTCGCTGGGTGATCAACAATCCGGAAAAAACCGTGTGCTTCCAGAACGATCATATTCCGCTGATGGAATCCTATCGTGCGGCGGGCCCGGCCTATCCGACCGAGGTGATTGATGAGTTTGCGACGATTACCTTTGTGCGCGACTGCGGCGCAGACAATGACAGCGTCATCGCCTGCGCGGCCAGTGAGCTTCCGGCGGATTTCCCTAACAACCTACGCTAACGCAGGGTTAGCCGGGCAGGCGGTTTTTCGGCCTGCCTGGGCCAAGCATAATGGCCAGCTTGCTCCCGCCGGTGGTGGTTTCCATCCATATTTTACAGACGCTGGTGAGCGGCACAGAGAGCAGCATCCCCACCGGACCGAGCAACCAACCCCAAATCAGTAACGAAAGAAAGACCACCAGCGTCGACATACCGAGTCGGTGACCCATCATGCGTGGTTCCAGAATATTGCCGATAACCATGTGCACGACGAGAAACAAGCCGCCGACCAGCAGCCACTCATACGGGCCGTTAAAGAGCAGCGCCTGCACCATCGGTGGGATAGCCGAAAGCACCGATCCGATATTCGGCACGTAATTAAGCAGAAACGCCAGTACCCCCCACATGAGCGCAAACTGTATGTCCATAATGGCCAGCCCCGCCCAGACGATCACCCCCGTCCACAGGCTGAGCAGCGTTTTTAACGCCAGATAGTGAGATACACCTTTAAGCGCACGGTGCAAACCGGCGATATGAATCTGAGGGTTATTCAGCGCGAAACGCATTTTATAGGGCACATGACGCACTTCGAAAAGCATGAATACCATGGTCATTACCAGTAAAACGATGCTCGCCATTGCGTTAGACAGTTGCGTCATCATTGTCGTGGCAAAACTCATTACGCGCTCGGAATCCATTCGTTGCAGCATCCGTTCTGGCGAAACATGCAGGTGCAGGAAAGGGAGCGCATCCTGAAGCTGGAGGAATTTGCGCGTGAACTCCCGATTGTATTTCGGCAGCATCGTCATGAACTCATTCACCGAGGCGGCCAGCACGCCAATCAGCGCGGTCAGGAAGACAAGCATCACCAGTACCACAATGGCGATGGCGACAGGCCGTTTCACGCCCCGGCGAATAAACCAGGTGACCAGCGGATTAAGCACAATGGCGAAAAAGAGCGCCAGTAACAGTTGAACAATGATATCGGCAGCGGCATGAATACCGGCCAGAATAATGACCAGTGAGGCCAGTTTAAGCAGAATGTGTAAACCCGCACGATCGGGTTGGGGCTGTGTCATGGGCAATTCCTTTTTCTATACCGCCCGATAAGTGTAGCCACTGGCGGACGCTTCGCCCGAGGCACATATTCTTAATCTCCATGCTGATTTCCAGGCCATGACGTGGTAATAGTGAAACATCGTTGTGAAAATCTGGTGAACCCCCATGCCCGAACAAGCCGCTGAACCGGCGCTAAGCGGATTACGTCTTAATCTGCGGATTCTCTCCGTCGTTATCTTCAACTTCGCAAGTTACCTCACGATAGGTTTACCGCTGGCAGTTTTGCCCGGCTATGTCCATGAAACGCTGGGCTATAGCGCCTTCTGGGCAGGGCTGGTCATTAGCCTGCAATACTTTGCGACCCTTATCAGTCGTCCGCACGCCGGACGCTACGCCGATATGCTCGGCCCGAAAAAAGTGGTGGTGTTTGGTCTCTGCGGCGCGTTTATTTGTGGGCTGGGGTATCTGCTGGCGGATCTGCAAAGCGGCTCGCCGCTGGTCAGCCTGGTGCTGCTCTGCGTCGGGCGCATTATTCTCGGTGTCGGGCAAAGCTTCGCCGGGACCGGGTCGATGCTCTGGGGCGTGGGAGTGGTCGGTTCACTGCATATTGCCCGTGTTATTTCCTGGAATGGTATCGCGACCTATGGCGCAATGGCGCTGGGGGCGCCGCTTGGCGTCATTTGCTACAACTACGCCGGACTGAGCGGGCTGGGCGGGTTCATTATGGTGGTGGCGTTTATTGCGATTGCCTGCGCGTTGCCGCGTGCGGCAGTAAAAGCCAGCAAAGGTAAACCACTGCCATTTCGTGCGGTGCTCGGCTATGTCTGGGTTTATGGGATGGGGCTGGCGTTGGGTACGGCTGGTTTTGGGGTTATTGCCACCTTTATCACCTTCTTTTATGACGCGAAAGGGTGGGATGGCGCGGCCTTCGCCCTGACGCTGTTTAGCCTGGCGTTCGTGGGTTCGCGGCTGGTGTTTCCGAACAGCATCAACCGCCTGGGCGGCCTGAATGTGGCGATGATAAGCCTGGCGGTGGAGGTGGTCGGCCTGATTCTGGTGGGCATCGCCGATGCTCCGCTGGTGGCGAAAATCGGGGTATTCCTGACCGGGGCCGGTTTCTCGCTGGTCTTCCCGGCGCTGGGGGTGGTGGCGGTCAAAGCGGTGCCGCAGCACAATCAGGGCGCGGCGCTGGGCACCTACACGGTGTTTATGGATATGTCGCTGGGAATAACCGGGCCGCTTGCCGGGCTGTTGATGGCCTGGTCGGGAGTATCGATGGTGTATCTGCTGACGGCGGTGCTGGTAGCGGGAGCGTTCGTGCTGACGTGGCGGCTAAAAAAACGGCCTCCGCTGGAGGCCGCTTCCTGATTACTTGATGACCAGGGTGTTAACAATGTTTTCCGCTGCGGTCTGCGCCTGCTGCTGGTTATCTGCCGGCAGCGTCACCTGCAAAGTCAGCAGTTTGTTATCCACTTTACCCAACACTACGGTAGACCAGGCCGTTTGACCTTTGGCAGAGATGATACTGTCGAGCTGCTGCATTTTCTGGCCTTTCAGCTCGATAGATTTGTTGGTCACGACCTGCAACTGCGGGTCGCGGTTGCGCTGTTGGTCTTCCAGACGTTTTGCCAGCGTATCCAGCCCTTCCTGAGTGTCGTCGCCTACAATCACAATCACCGCTTTCTGACCGGTTGAGTCAGAGTAAACGTGCATGTTATTAGACTGCGTACCCAGTTTACCGCTTTGATCGGTCATGTCTGCGGGCAGCGAGAAGCTGAGTTTGCCATCAAGCAGCGTTACCGGTTGCCCGGTCGCGTTGCTTTCTGCAGATGCCCCCTGAGCGGGTGTTTTTTTGCTGTCGCTGTTGTCGCAGGCCGCCAGACCCATTACCAGCAGGCCAATACCGACATATTTAACCAGATTGCGCATTGACTTCTTCCTTTCGATAAACAGCCATAACGGCTCATGCGGGCCATCTTACCACAACTGGCATCGCGTACTCTTAACTGGCCTGTAACGCTGATATTTCAGATTTGTCTGCCAGTCTTTTCAACAGCATATTCAACAACACACCGTACATCGGCAGGAAGAAGGCGATGCTGATAATGACCTTAAAGGCGTAATCCACCAGGGCGATTTCCATCCAGTGTTCGGCCATAAACGGGTCCGGGCTGTGCCAGAAGGCGATGAAGAAAAAGGCGAGGGTGTCGCTGGCGTTACCGAACACCGTTGAGGCCGCAGGCGCCAGCCACCAGCGTTTGTTCTGACGCAGGCGGTTAAAGACATGCACGTCGAGGATCTGCCCCAGCGCGTAAGCCATAAAGCTGGCGGTGGCGATACGGGCGACGAACAGGTTGAAATGGGTCAGTGCTTCAAAGCCTTGCCAGCTTCCCATGTAAAACAGGGAAGAGATGCCGTAGGAGATAACCAGCGCAGGTACCATCACGGCGAAAATAATCCGTCGGGCGAGCGGCGCGCCAAAAATACGCACGGTTAAATCTGTCGCCAGGAAAATAAACGGGAAACTGAATGCGCCCCAGGTGGTATGGAAGCCGAAAATGTTAACCGGTAGCTGTACCAGATAGTTACTGGAGGTGATCACCAGCAGGTGAAAAAGGGATAGCCAGAACAGCGCTTTCATGCGCTGAGTTTGTGAAAACTGCGTCATATTGTGACCTTTTTAGTGTTTGGGGTGAGGGAACCCAATAAACATGTAACACGCTATTTTTCTTGCCATTTTCACATCGGCAGTGCTCGTCATCCTCACGTACTCGGTGTACGCCGGGGTGCCTGTGCGCTGGCCTTAATCAAACGGCTGCGCCAATAGCGCGTGTTGATACTGTGCAAAGCCGCAGAATGATACTGCAACATTACGCCGATGCAATGGTTATTTTTAACGCAATCGTTAACCTGGCTTGCGTCACAAAATGGGCAGCGTAAACTAATGCCGTTTTTTCCCGTGTGAGACGAAAATGACCGACCTCTTTACTACCGCCGACCATACTCTTGACGCGCTGGGCCTGCGTTGCCCTGAGCCGGTGATGATGGTGCGCAAAACCGTACGCAATATGCTGCCGGGTGAAACCCTGCTGGTGATTGCTGACGATCCGGCGACCACCCGTGACATTCCGGGGTTCTGCCGCTTTATGGAACACGAACTGGTGGCCCATGAGACGCAATCGCTGCCGTATCGCTATCTGGTGCGTAAAGGGCAATAACTCCCCATTACAGGCCGCGTTTTTACGCAGTTTGCGATCCTTGCCACCAATTTAAACCGCCGTTTCATTTTTTAGCGCTTTTTGTGAGGCGCTTCACCCTCCCTTTTCCAGCGGTAGTCTAGTTTTTAAGCGTAAAAATAAAACATTGTTTTAACATTTACCTTTCACTACCCTGGAGAAGACCCGATGAAAACGACTTTCAAGCCGTTGCTGGCCGCGTTGTGCCTGTCCACCGTGTCACTGTTATCTGTATCCGCCGTTAATGCGCAGACGATTAAAGCTGCCGATGTGCATCCGGAAGGCTATCCCAATATTGTTGCTGTGCAGAACATGGGTGAAAAACTCAAACAACAAACGGACGGCAAGCTGGAGATTAAAGTCTTTCCCGGCGGCGTTCTGGGCGATGAAAAACAGATGATCGAGCAGGCGCAAATGGGCGCTATCGACATGATTCGCGTCTCGATGGCCCCTGTTGCCGCTATTCTCCCGGATATTGAAGTTTTCACCCTGCCGTATGTCTTCCGGGATGAAGACCATATGCACAAGGTCATTGATGGCGATATCGGTAAACAGATTGGCGATAAGCTGACGGCCAATCCGAAATCCCGGCTGGTATTTCTGGGCTGGATGGACTCCGGCACGCGCAATCTCATCACTAAAAAACCGGTGGTTAAGCCCGAAGATCTGAACGGAATGAAAATTCGCGTGCAGGGCAGCCCCGTCGCTCTGGCAACGTTAAAACAGATGGGCGCTAACTCGGTGGCGATGGGGGTGAGCGAGGTCTATAGCGGCATGCAAACGGGGGTGATTGATGGCGCGGAAAATAACCCGCCGACGTTTATCGCCCATAACTATATGCCGGTTGCCAAAAACTATACCCTCAGCGGTCACTTTATCACCCCTGAAATGCTGCTCTACTCCAAAGTGAAATGGGACAAACTCAGCGCCGATGATCAGAAAAAAATCCTCACCCTGGCGCGTGAAGCACAGTTCGAACAGCGCAAACTCTGGGAAGCCTATACCCAGCAGGCGCTGGATAAAATGAAAGCGGGCGGCGTGCAATTTCATGACATTGATAAATCGGTGTTTATCAAAGCGACAGAGCCGGTGCGCGCCCAATATGGCGATAAGCATCAGGATCTGATGAAAGCTATCGCTGACGTCAAATAACCCCACTTTTCTGCGGAGAACGTATGTCAGAACTCTACTTAAAGTGGATGGATCGCCTGTACCTGCTTGCTATGACGGTGGCCGGCATATCACTGCTGGTGATGACGATTGTTATTCCGATTGGCATTTTCTCGCGTTACGTATTGAATCGCGGAGAGTCATGGCCGGAACCTATTGCTATCATCTGCATGGTCACTTTTACGTTCATTGGCGCGGCGGTGGGGTACCGCGCCGGTTCCCACATTGCGGTTAACATGCTCACGGATCGTCTGCCTGACACGCTAAAGATGGTATGCGCGCGGCTTGTCGATCTGTTGATGCTGCTCATCTCTCTCATCATGTGCTGGTACAGCTACTGGCTGTGCGTTGAGCTGTGGGAACAACCTGTGGCGGAGTTTCCCCTGCTGACCTCAGGCGAAAGTTATCTGCCGTTGCCGATAGGTTCGGCCATTCTGATCCTGTTTGTGCTCGAACGGTTATTGTTCGGCTCGCAGGAAAACCGCCCGGTCGTACTGATTGGCAACCATGGGTAAGGGGTGAACAATGGACGCATTTGTATTGTTATTCACCCTCGCCATTCTGCTGGCGCTGGGTATGCCGGTGGCGTTTGCCGTCGGGTTGAGTGCCGTTGCCGGCGCGCTGTGGATAGATCTTCCGCTGGAAGCGCTGATGATCCAGATAACCAGCGGGGTGAACAAATTCACGCTGCTGGCGATTCCGTTTTTTATTCTGGCGGGCGCGATCATGGCGGAGGGTGGCATCGCGCGGCGGCTGGTCAATTTTGCCTATCTGTTTGTCGGGTTCATTCGCGGCGGGTTGTCTCTGGTGAACATTGTCGCATCGACCTTTTTTGGCGCGATTTCCGGCTCGTCGGTCGCCGATACGGCATCCATCGGTAGCGTGATGATCCCGGAAATGGAAAAGAAGGGCTACCCGCGTGAATATGCGGCGGCGGTAACGGCCAGCGGATCGGTGCAGGCTATCCTGATCCCGCCCAGTCATAACTCGGTCATTTACTCGCTGGCGGCGGGGGGCACGGTATCCATTGCGACACTGTTTATTGCGGGCGTACTGCCGGGTTTGCTGTTGGGCGTGAGCCTGATGACGTTATGTCTGGGTTTTGCCCACAAACGCGGTTACCCGAAAGGGGAGCGGATTCCCTTTAAGCAGGCAATCAGGATGTTCGTTGATGCACTATGGGGACTGATGACGGTAGTGATTATTCTCGGCGGCATTCTTTCCGGGATTTTTACCGCTACAGAATCTGCCGCTGTCGCCTGCCTGTGGGCCTTCTTCGTCACCATGTTTATCTACCGTGATTACAAATGGAATGAGCTGCCGAAGCTGATGTGCCGTACCGTGAAGACGGTCACCATTGTGATGATTCTTATCGGCTTTGCGGCCGCTTTTGGCGCCGTGATGACCTATATGCAGCTTCCGATGCGTATCACCGAATTTTTCACGTCGTTATCGGATAATAAATACGTCATTCTGATGTATCTCAATATCATGCTGCTACTGATTGGCACCTTGATGGATATGGCGCCGATCATCTTGATCCTGACGCCAGTGCTGCTGCCGGTAACGAATGCGCTGGGGATCGATCCGGTACATTTTGGCATGATCATGATGGTCAACCTCGGGATCGGATTGATTACCCCACCGGTGGGATCGGTGTTGTTCGTCGCCAGTGCGGTGAGTAAGCAGAAGATTGAAACGGTGGTGAAGGCGATGTTGCCGTTTTACGCGATGTTGCTGATTGTGCTGGGTATGGTGACCTATATTCCGGCGATATCTCTCTGGCTGCCAGGAGTGTTGGGAATGCAGTAAAAACTTCCCGGGTGCGGCTGATGCCTTACCCGGGCTACGGTAAAAGAGTAGATACTGTGAACGTCTTCAATCTTGTTAGCCATGGCTGACTCGTTTTCCCGCATGACAACCACAGCGACATCTTTGTGCCCCCCTGGCGCAGAGCGTGCAGCGAGGGGGTTGAGTCCCCGCTGAAATCGGTGAGACGAAGACCCGATGGCAAGGTCAGGCCGCCAGGGATGGCGGACTGAGGTTTGTCGAGACAGGACAAAATCGTCCGGAACGATTTTGAACAACGCAACGCGTTGGCCCGAAGGGCGAGCCCCAGGGATGGGGCGAGTAACTCGAGTCAAACCGACCGCAGGCAGCGGGGCGGGAGGCGAACGCAGTGCGAAGCACCGATTTCTTTGCGGGGCCGCGGGGATTGTAAAGGGGAACGCGGTGTTCCCCTTTACCCGTTCACGTGTCCGGAGGTGACATTTCGCCATGAACATAAGGTGAACGGAACCCACCTTCCGAGCCGCATATTCCCCTCACCCCAACCCTCTCCCAGGGGGAGAGGGAGAAAACCGGTCGTAGTCCGCATAAGGCGTTTGCGCCGCATCCGGGAATTAGCGGAAATTCAAACTCTTATCACTGGTCATACTGTAAAGATCAAACTTACGTCCCAGCATCTGTCCGCCATCACGCGTCAGTGGCGTCCAGCCCACGGCCGCACGGCTGCGGGTAGCACCGGAGGTGAAGAGATCCATTGGAATAGACACATACACCCCTTTGGTGAAATCCCCCTCCCCGTACTCTTTCGGCGACACGTTGGTGATGGTGGCATAGGTCCCAACAACCACCCCGCTGTCGAAATGTTTAGCCACTTCCAGAGTGCCGCCTTTATCACCCGCCAGATATTGCCCGACGCTCGCTTTGATCAGCACATCCTGGGCGAACGGGGGTGTCCAGTAGGCCGTTAAGTGCCCGGTTTTAACGCTGTAATCCGTAAACTTCATCATGTCCTGCGCGCTACGCCAGTCACGCTGTTTCACGTAGTTGGCGTCAATACCGAAGGCCCAGTTGCTGTCAACCGGACGCCACAGCACCTCTGCCCCCGCACCACCGTACATCGTCTCCAGATAACCGGCGTACACCTGGCCATAGAAATTGTTACCCATATACTGGAAGTAGTTGGCCTGCAGGTTATTCACGTAGATATCGTTTTGCACATACTCACGCACGCGGGTGCGTACACGCGGCAGTTTCGAGTCTCGCGGCGGATCGGTGTAGTTAAATTTGTCGTAGTTGTTGGCAATGTTGGCGAACAGGCTGCCGGTTGTCAGCAGGTGATCGCTCAGCCACCAGTCGGCGGTCGCCATCGCCCCAAGCTGGTACATGTAGAAACTTTCCGGCCCCCCAACAGACTGGTTTAATACCGGGTCGATGTGGAAATCAAAGCTCGATTTCTCGATATACCAGCCCTGCTCCGGCTTATCCGGCACAATCGGTTCAACACGCTGTTGCACGAGCTGCGTTTCCTGGCCCAGTGGCTCACCTTCAAGATGACGTTGCAGACTGGCAACATCGGTTTCGGTGGTCACCTGCGGCATATTCAGACGGTTTTCCGTCACGCGGATCGTGCGGATACCCTCTGGTAAATCGTTCATGATGATACGATTTGCGCGCACCACGCCTTCCTGGGAGTCACGGTATTTCACCTGTTCCCCGGTCACGTAGAGCGTGTCGCCCTTCACCTGAATTTGTGGATTAGCAAACCCGGCGTTGTACTTCAACAAGGTCAATTGATTGGCCACGACAGAGTGTTGCAGAATGGCATCCTGGGGCTGTGGCTGATACTTCGGACGTGAGTTATCGTTATAATTCGGACGCAACTCATTGAAGTTATTACGCAGGGTAAAACCGAACATCACGGTATTCCCACGCTCATAGCTCAGGTTCACGTCGGCCCAGTCCGTCACCCGATAAATCGCGCCAACGTTAAACTTGCTCTTTTGCGGTAGCTTACCGGCAAAGTCCTGCTGATAGTTGTTGCCTTCATATTCCAGTTTCAGACGCAGCGGCTGCCACGGCGTCTGGTATTCCACCCCGCCGAAAAGCGCGGTCGGGCCGTGAAACATCTGGCTGGCATCCACAGAGCCCGCCTGGTTATAGCTGTTATCGCGATAGCAGAATTTTTGCTTATAGGTACACAGCGGGTTTTTGATATTGCCAGAGGTACCCAGATATCCCCAGCCAAGCCCAAGCGAGAAATCAAAGGGTCCCCAGGCTTTGTTCGCCACAACATACTCGCCGTCAAACAGGCCAGTACCACCGATATCGCGCGCGCCAACCGCCACCTGCGGCAGCCAGTATCCCTCTTCCCATAAACGCACTTTCAGGTCGAAGGCTTTATCTTTATACGTCTGCTCACCGGAGAAGGCCTCCACGCTGCTGTATTTTCGGGTACGCACATCGGTATAACGCAGTGTGGTTTCCAGCCACGGGAAAAGCTGCATCGAGCCTGAATAGTAGCGGTACTGGTCGTTGTCGCGATAGTTAAGGCTGATCTCCCCCGCAGGCGCCATACGGGCCGTGGGAGTTTGCAACAGACCTACGCCACCAAAATCCGATTGCGAGGGCCCAACAGGTGCCGGATACGTTTCAGCCTGGCAGGCGGCACTCACACTTAGCGCCAGGACACTGATGACAAACGATTTTTTCATTATTCTTCCGGTATCCGATGCGTCAGTAAGCGAAGAATGTCAGCGTTCAGCACTTCGTAGCGATCGCCCCATAACGCCGGAGCGAAGCCGACAAAAATCACGCTGCCCGGCATAGGTTCAACATGGCGTCGGTTCCAGTACGCCACCGGCACTTTCTCTGTGCGGCCATTGGGATAAATCAACCAGGCGTCGCTTTTTTCCGCCCCGCTCAGCAAACTCATCTCATCGAGGTAACTCACCACGTCACGTCCTGGCGTAAAGGGCTTTTTACCCGGCTGGCTTACCAGCCCCAGCACGGTGACAGTCGCAGGCTGAGGTCCGACCCATAAGCTGTATTCGCCCTCCAGCGGAGGGTTAGCACGTGTTTTAATTCGCACATAATCCGGGTCGAGATTGATCAATTGCCGCCCCGTCACACGCAGCGCCTGAACCTGGCGACGCATGCTGTTTATCGCTGCCGCATCGTCGCCCTCTTCCTCGGCGGCCAACGCGCTAAGGCGGCCAAGTAATGCCTGCTGGCGCTGCTCTTCAAGAGCCGTGGCCTGCCGCTCGCTGATGACCGCCCCCGGCCACCAGCTTTGTGCCAGACGAGGCTGCCCCACGACATCAATCAGACGTGCCGCGTTGGTGAGTACCTTGGGTTTACTGTCGCCTGCCATGTAGACATTGACGTTGCCAGCGGCCTGCGCCAGTGAAGAGGCGAAACAGAGTAACAGCGCGGTCGCGGATAAGAGCCTCATGATTTCGCCGCCTTGATAAGCATGGTTCTGACCGGGAACCAGTTCGCCCCCAGGTACTGTTCCGACTGACGAATTAATCCGTCTTCATCCACCCAGTAACGGTTGCGCCAGTGGGTCTGGTCCGTCGTAATCTCTTCATCAAGAATGCGCACATGCGTGGATTCGCTGCCCAGCGTGACCGAGTCAGAGCCATTCCAGTGGAAGACCGAGCGCGCCGTCGCGTAACGCACCTGTTTGTGCTCCGTCCAGCCCATCGTGCGGGTCCAGCTCGCGCCGTCGATAATTTGATTCGGGTTGGCTAACGGGTCTGCCGCCAGGTTATTCACCTCCAGCAGGTTGTCGCCGTTGGTCAGAGTTTTCACAATGCGATAATGCTGTGTAACGAAAATGGCCTGATCCTGCGTTGCCCATTTCTGCAGCCCGTCTTCTGAGAAGGCGAGCACAACGAAGAGCTGCGGCCCGCCATTGAGCCGCACATACTGGCTGGCGTAGGGCATATTTTGGATTTCGTCATCGGTTAACTGGACGCCCGGCGTGCCGAACACGCTATTCCAGAGCGAATAGCCCAGCCCTTTCGTGGTGGATGAACAGGCCTGAATCAGCAGGCAAATCAGGATGATCGCGGGTCGCTTCACGACTCTTCTCCAGAGGGGGACGAAATAACCACACCGAAGTGTGGTTATGATTAAAGTACTCGCCGTTATTGAGTACTGGTGGTCGTGGTGGTCGTGGTTCCGGTATTGGAACCATCACCGCCACCGGTTGCCGCAAGGGCAACACCTACCGCAGAACTTACGGTGCTGACGCTGGTTGCTGAGGAGCTACCCGCAGAAACTGTCGTCGCTGCCGACCCTGCCGCATCACCGACTTCAATCGGTGCCGCAAAAGCAGAACTCGCCGCAAGCGCGGTAATGGCAAAAATGCCATACAGTGCTTTTTTCATATCAATTTCCCTTCATTGAATGAATGGAGATTTGCCTGAAAATAAACAGGCGAGAACGAGTATACACAACTAAAGCAGGCTATTTGTCGAATGGGAAACGCAGCGGGAAGTTTTAAGAAAATTGGATAAAAACGATAAACTGCCAATATTAATTTAATATAAAACCATTATATTTCATTTATTTACAATTACATAAACAACCTGGAAGTATACGTAACATCTGAAAATAACACTGAGGAATTAACCGGATATTCTGTTTTTTCAGAATAACCTCATAATGAAGAATTATGTCGACGCCGGAACAACAAGAATTATCCGATAATAAAATGCCGACGTTATGTCGGCATTTTAATTTGCGTATTTCGCTCATCCTTACCGATGAACGATATTAACGCCAGGCTTTATAAAGATTAATCAGGCCATTTGTGGAACTGTCATGGCTGCTGACTTCTTTATCATCACCGAGTTCAGGCAGGATACGGTTAGCAAGCTGTTTGCCAAGCTCAACGCCCCATTGGTCAAAGGTGAAGATGTTGAGGATCGCGCCCTGAGTAAAGATTTTGTGCTCGTACAGTGCGATCAACGCGCCCAGGCTGAACGGGGTAATTTCGCGCAGCAGGATGGAGTTGGTCGGACGGTTGCCTTCGAACACTTTGAACGGCACCACGTGTTCCAGCGACTTCGGATCTTTACCCTGGTCCGCATATTCCTGCTCAACCACGTCACGGGATTTCCCGAACGCCAGTGCTTCGGTCTGGGCGAAGAAGTTAGACAGCAGTTTCGGATGGTGATCCGACAGCGGGTTGTGGGTAATCGCCGGAGCGATAAAGTCGCAAGGAACCATTTTGGTGCCCTGGTGAATCAGTTGATAGAACGCGTGCTGGCCGTTAGTACCCGGCTCGCCCCAGATGATCGGGCCCGTCTGGTAATCCACCGCGTTGCCGTTACGGTCAACGTATTTACCGTTGGATTCCATATTACCCTGCTGGAAGTAGGCGGCAAAGCGGTGCATGTACTGGTCGTACGGCAGAATCGCTTCGGTTTCCGCACCAAAGAAGTTGTTGTACCAGATACCGATCAGCGCCAGCAGCACCGGCAGGTTTTTCTCAGCCGGCGTGGTGGAGAAGTGTTTGTCCATTGCGTGCGCGCCGGAGAGCAGCTCAACAAAGTTGTCGAAGCCAACGGACAGAATGATGGACAGGCCAATCGCCGACCACAGAGAGTAACGGCCGCCAACCCAGTCCCAGAACTCGAACATGTTCGCCGTGTCGATACCAAACTCGCCAACCGCTTTGCCGTTGGTGGAGAGCGCGGCAAAATGTTTTGCCACGTGTTTGTTATCACCCGCGGTTTTCAGGAACCAGTCGCGCGCGCTGTGGGCGTTGGTCATGGTTTCCTGAGTGGTGAAGGTTTTAGACGCTACCAGGAACAGTGTGGTTTCCGGGTTTACTTTCTTGAGCACTTCGGCGATGTGGGTACCATCGACGTTAGAAACGAAGTGCATATTCAGATGGTTTTTGTACGGGCGCAGTGCTTCGGTCACCATGAACGGGCCGAGGTCGGAACCGCCGATACCGATGTTCACCACGTCAGTAATCGCTTTGCCGGTGTAGCCTTTCCAGCTACCTGAAATGATCGCCTCAGAGAACGCTTTCATTTTTTCCAGCACCGCGTTGACTTCCGGCATCACATCTTTGCCGTCAACAATAATTGGGGTATTGCTACGGTTACGCAACGCCACATGCAGCACGGCGCGATCTTCGGTACAGTTAATTTTCTCACCGGAGAACATGGACTTGATAGCATCTGCCAGAGCGGTCTCTTTGGCCAGATCCTGCAGTTTGCTCAGGGTCTCTTCGGTGATGCGGTTTTTGGAGAAATCCACCAGCATTAAGTCATCGAAGGTCGCGGAGAATTTAGAGAAACGATCGGCATCTTTCGCGAACAGATCCGCGATAGTAACGTCTTTCATTTCATCGAAGTGTTTCTGTAATGCCTGCCAGGCAGCGGTCTGCTTTGGGTTGATGTTTTTCATTAGCAATACTCTTCTGATTTGAGAATTGTGACTGCGGTCGATTGTAGCGCCTGCGAATGAAAATTGTGATGGTTTTTGTGTCGCTGTCCAGCAGCGCTGCTAAAACAGCCTTTTTTACGCGATAAATATGTCTAACATAAGACGTTTTTCTAATCGATTCGTCTGCATGAAAAATCCGCATAATCGTAGCATTGACAGCGGTGCCGCTAGCCTTTATTTATTAGGGCGCTACCCGCGCGTGCGCGGGCCAGAAGAGGCGCGTTACCCAGGTACGGTGTTGGAAGAGCCAATCTAAAGAAAACACCTGAGGGGGAGTAACGCCGAGGTGGTGAAGTGCATGGCGGCATTCATCATCGGCTACAGGGGCTGAATCCCTTGAGTTGTCACCAGAAACGTTCGCAGTCGGGCGTTTCACAAGTGGTGGAGCACTTCTGGGTGTAATCGTAGTTGTCTTTTGCTCTGCGCCTACCCCTTTTCGCTCTTCCCTTGTGCCATGGCTGAATAATTTTGTCTGACGTCACACGCCAGGCTTCCCTGACACGAGGTTATAACAATGAGTCACTCCGTTTCCCCGCTCGTCGTCGCCAAATTCGGCGGTACCAGCGTGGCAAATTTTGATGCAATGAACCACAGTGCGGACGTGGTCCTTTCCGATGCGAGCGTACGTCTGGTCGTGCTTTCCGCCTCTGCCGGTATTACCAATTTGCTGGTCGCGCTTGCCGAAGGGCTTGAGGCTAGTGAGCGTTTCGTTAAGCTCGATGCGATTCGCAAAATTCAGTTCGATATTCTGGAGCGTCTGGCGAATCCAAACGTTATTCGCGAAGAGATCGAACGTCTGCTGGAAAATATCACTACTCTGGCAGAAGCCGCTTCGCTGGCGACCTCTAATGCATTGACCGATGAACTGGTCAGCCACGGCGAACTGATGTCCACCCTGTTGTTTGTTGAAATTCTGCGTGAACGCAATGTGCAGGCGCAGTGGTTTGACGTGCGTAAAGTGATGCGTACGAACGATCGCTTTGGCCGCGCCGAGCCCGATGTGGCAGCCCTGTCAGAACTGGCGACCCAGCAGCTTGCGCCGCGCCTGGCCGACACCATCGTTATTACGCAGGGCTTTATTGGCAGTGAAGCGAAAGGCCGTACCACCACGCTGGGACGTGGCGGCAGTGACTACACCGCCGCGCTGCTCGGCGAAGCGCTGCATGCGACCCGCGTTGATATCTGGACCGATGTCCCCGGCATTTACACCACCGACCCGCGCGTAGTGCCTGCCGCCAAACGCATTGACGAAATTGCCTTTGAAGAAGCGGCTGAGATGGCGACATTCGGCGCGAAAGTTCTGCACCCGGCAACCTTGCTGCCTGCCGTTCGTAGCGATATCCCGGTGTTTGTCGGCTCCAGCAAAGATCCCAAAGCCGGCGGTACACTGGTGTGCAACAAAACCAGTAACCCGCCGCTGTTCCGCGCGCTGGCGTTACGTCGCAGGCAGACATTGTTGACGCTACACAGCCTGAATATGCTGCACTCCCGTGGCTTCCTGGCGGAGGTGTTCGGCATTCTGGCGCGCCACAGCATTTCGGTTGACCTGATCACCACCTCGGAGGTGAGCGTGGCGCTGACGCTGGATACCACCGGGTCCACGTCAACCGGCGATACGTTGCTCACGCAGGGTCTGCTGACCGAGCTTTCGTCACTCTGTCGTGTGGAAGTGGAAGAGAACCTCGCGCTGATAGCGATAATTGGTAATGACCTGTCGAAAGCCTGCGGTGTTGGCAAAGAGGTCTTCGGCGTGCTGGACCCGTTCAATATCCGCATGATTTGCTACGGCGCGTCCAGCCACAACCTCTGTTTCCTGGTGCCGGGCGCCGAAGCTGAGCAGGTGGTGCAGAAGCTGCATCATAATTTGTTCGAGTAATCGCAGACGTTATTTCCCCGGTGGCGCTGCGCTTACCGGGGCTACAGATTGCGTCTACGCCGCATCCGGGGCAACCGTAATTTACCGGGCCTACATCTGCCCCATGACCGTCCGGTACAACATTGCGTCCAACGTCCTGACGTCGCCTTCCCGGCTCTCCGGTAACGCGGGGGGAATGGTTCCCCTTTCGATCTCGGCTGCGATAAACGCATGTAAACGTGGCAGACGCTGGCCGTATTCCGCTTCTCCTGCACGCTGCTTACGTGCCAGCAATTCAGCGATCTCCTGACGCAATGGCGCATCCAGCTCGCTTCCGGCCAGCAGTTCGGCAAAGCGCATTGGCGGCACACCTTTTCCCGCCTCTACCCAACGCACCGCCAGCAATGGGCGCAGCACATAAAAGTATTTCTTTAACCGCACCTCATCGCCCTGAAAATAGCTGTGAAAGTTTCGGCGGGCCATCGAGTAGTAATGCCAGCGCGCCCGCACGGCGGAAAACCATTTCGGCATCTCCGCCTTAAGCGCACAGACGGTGGCATCGTCTTGCTGATAGACCACCGGCGAATCCAGCCACTCGATCAGGGTTGGGTTTGCGCTTTTCAGTAAGCCTAAGGCTTTACGCCACTCCCAACCGCTCACGTCCAGCTCATCATCGATGGGCAGTTCGATCACGTCACGCGGCGCCTCTACGCGCAGATACCACTCCGGCGGATGCACATATAAAAAACGCACATCGTAGTCGCTGTCCGGCGAGGCAAAGCCCCAGCCACGGCTGCCGGATTCGCAGGCGTACAGCACTCTGACACCGTAACGCTGCTCCACCTCTTTTAATTGCTGCCGCACGCGTTCACGCATTGCGGCATCCACTCCGCTATAAGACATCTCATTTATCCTTTTACACAGACCACCTGACGCAAAGTGTGGACAATCTCCACCAGCGACGCCTGCGCCGCCATTACCGCGTCGATATCTTTATAAGCCATCGGGATTTCATCAATCACGTCGCTATCTTTACGACACTCAACGTGCGCAGTCGCCCGAATCTGGTCATCAACGGTAAAGCGCTTTTTCGCAGCCGTACGGCTCATCGTGCGCCCTGCGCCGTGGCTACAGGAGCAGAAACTCTCTTCATTTCCCAACCCACGCACGATAAAGCTTTTCGCCCCCATCGAACCGGGAATAATCCCCATCTGGCCCTTTTGCGCCGAGACCGCGCCTTTGCGCGTCACCAGCACCTCTTCGCCAAAATGGGTCTCTTTTTGCACGTAGTTATGGTGGCAATTCACCGCTTCCTGCTGGGTCATAAACGGTTTTGTCACGATGCGCGACAGCGCCGCCAGTACGCGCGACATCATCACTTCCCGGTTATGACGGGCAAAATCCTGCGCCCACGACACGGCTTCCATATAGTCGTCATAGTGTTTACTTCCCTCTTTGAAATAGGCCAGGTTTTTATCCGGCAGATTCGCAATATGCTGCTGCATATCCTGTTGGGCCAGCGTGATAAACAGCGTACCAATGGCGTTACCCACACCGCGCGAACCGCTATGTAACATCACCCACACGCGCTGCTGCTCATCCAGGCAGATTTCAATAAAATGGTTACCCGTCCCCAGTGTTCCCAGGTGCTGATAATTATTGGTTTTCAACAACTGCGGATAGTTATCCGTCAGACGTTTAAACCGCGCCGCCAGCATTGACCAGTGGTTATCCACTTCTTGCGGCGGCGTTTCCCATGCGCCTTTATCACGCCCGGAACGGGTACTGGTGCGTCCGTGCGGCACCGCCTGTTCGATTGCGCTGCGAAGCCCGCTCAGGTTATCGGGCAGATCGCTTGCCACCAGCGAGGTGCGTACGGCGATCATCCCACAACCAATATCCACGCCGACCGCCGCCGGAATGATGGCTCCTTTGGTTGGGATCACGCTGCCGATGGTAGAACCTTTACCGAGATGAACATCCGGCATCACCGCCAGATGCTGAAAAATAAACGGCATCTTCGCGGTGTTCTGCAACTGTTCGCGCGCCTCTGGCTCGACCGGGACCCCGTGCGTCCACATTTTTATCGGCGCACTGTTCTGCGCCGTCAGCAGTTGAAATTCGTTATGCTGCATTTGATTATCCTTTAATACTCACCAGTCCATTGAGGACGTTATCGAGGCCACCGAATACCGAGATTTTATCGATACGTTCAGCCACTCTTTCCAGCGTTTCCAGCTCTTTTAAGCGCAGGGCTACCGGGTTGTTTTCCATTACCTTCGCGGTATTCAGCAGTGAACGGGTCGCCGCCGTCTCCTCACGCCGACGAATCACATTCGCCTGCGCCGATTTTTCTGCTTCTATCAGTTTCGACAGAATCGTTTTCATATCGCCCGGTAGCACGATGTCACGCACGCCCAGCGAGGCGACATCCATACCAAAGGAAGCCATGCGGGTTTTCACCTGGGCACTGACCACCTCATCGATGATCTGCTTATCTTCCAGCAGTTCGTCCAGCGTACGGGTCCCTACCGCTTCACGCAGGGCAAACTGCAATTCACGATACAGGTGGTCCAGCGGTTTGGTTAACTGGCTGAACGCCTGTAATACATCGCTGTATTGCCAGTTCGCACCCAGGTTGATGCGCAGGTTCACTTTGTCTTTGGTCAGAATTTCCTGGCCGGACACTTCCATCAGTTGCAAGCGCGTATCGACAACGTCGGCATCAACCAGATGATTCACTTTCCAGTAAGCGCTTAATCCCGGCGGCAACAGAGGTTGTGTTACGCCATCGATTTTTAAGACACCGACGTGCCATGCCGCGACATTCACCGTCAGTATGGCATCCCGGCCTTTTACTGCTGCGCCGCTTCGCGGCTGCAACACGGCATTCATGATGCTCTCAGGTACGCGCACATCCCGGGTATCCAGCAATTCCACTCTCAGGCTGCCGTCCTGCCAGAACAGGCGGCGTGACGCTGGAGGGATAATTTCCACCAGGATACCGTTACGGTAGAGCGCGGCTACATCATGCCCGGCGGTATCGACGGCCAGGCAGTACGCGTCGACCCATTCAGGTCTGAAGCGGCGCAAATAATTCGCCAGATCTTCCGCTACATCGCTGCCATTGAGCTCAACGATCGTGACCTCTTGCTTACCAAACCAGGAAAGACGGTGCTCGCCTGCCTCAAGGATATGTGTGTAATCGCCCGCTTTCACCAGCAGGCCCAATTGTCCCTTACGGATCGTGATTTTCTTATTCATTTGTCATCCTTACATTTTCACGTACCGGCGCGAATGCAGGATCGGAGCCGGAGGGAAACAGACCCTCACTGCCAGCCTGTTTTGCCTGCGACCCGGAGCCCTTATCGGCGCCGGTTCATTGCCATCGTCAACCACCCGACGGCGCGTTTACGAACACAACCAGTGTTCACCGGAAAGGTGAGTTGGGAATCGAACCCTCATGGTGTCTCTCTGCTGACAGAACGCCCCGCGGATAACGTCTTACCGTTCCGGGTGCGCTGGCGGGGCATAATCCCCTGCGTGTTCAGCGTCGTGACGTATCAGGTATTGCCAGAAGTGTGCCAGGTGCTAAGAAATGAAAAATAAAAAATTTAATTTATTGATATTTAATGATTTTAAATTTTACGCACTTTGATCGCTTGCTGGTAACACCACGCGTTTTTTATATTTAGTTATCGTTGTTTATCTTTAAGGATAAAAATGCAAAAGCGCAGAGTGGTGATTGGCGTACTGGGAACGGTGTTGGATAAACGCGGCAAGCGATCACATCGTTTTCGCAAATGGCGACCAACCGTTGGGTTATGCCAGCAGCCGGATTTTCCGGTTGATCGACTGGAGCTGCTCCACCAGCCGCGCGACGAAGGCATGGCTCAACAACTGGCGGAAGATATCGCGCTCCTTTCACCGCAAACCACTGTGCGCCCTCATACGGTGAATATTCGCGATCCCTGGGATTTTGAAGAGGTCTACGCCGCGTTTCTGGATTTCGCCAGCCACTACGATTTCGATACGGAAAATGAAGAGTATCTGGTGCATATCACCACCGGCACGCACGTGGCGCAGATCTGCTGGTTTTTGCTGACGGAGGCCCGCTACCTGCCCGCCAGCCTGCTGCAAACCAGCCCGGCACCGAAAGGGGCTTCTGAGGAGGATGTTGCCTCCGGCGTTTACTCGGTTATCGATCTCGATTTAAGCCGCTATGCGACCTTAACCAGCCGCTTTCAACGCGAACAACAACAGTCGGTCTCGCTGCTGAAAGCCGGTATCGATACACGCAATACAACGTTTAATAAGCTCATCGATCAAATTGAACGGGTAGCCTTGCGCTCAACGGCCCCCATTCTTCTCACCGGGCCTACCGGCGCCGGTAAATCCTTTCTGGCAAAACGTATTTATCAGTTGCGCCAGTCGCGCCACCGCGTCGCGGGTAAACTTGTCGCCGTTAACTGCGCCACACTGCGCGGCGATAACGCCATGTCGACCTTGTTTGGTCATGTCAAAGGGGCCTTTACCGGCGCGCTAACGCCGCGAATGGGGCTGCTGCGCGAAGCCGACGGCGGTGTGCTGTTTCTGGATGAAATCGCTGAACTGGGTCTGGATGAGCAGGCCATGCTGCTGAAAGCCATTGAAGAAAAAACGTTCTTCCCCTTTGGCTCAGATAAAGAGGTTCACAGTGATTTCCAGCTTATCGCTGGAACGCACCGCGATATGCGCCAGTGGGTGATGGAAGGAAAATTCCGTGAAGATCTTTACGCGCGTATCAATATGTGGACTTTTGCTCTGCCGGGGCTTGCAGAACGGCGGGAAGATATCGCGCCGAATATTGAATTCGAACTCCAGCGCTTTAGCAGCGAAGCCCAGACGCACATCCGTTTCGACAAAGACGCACGCGAACGTTATCTGGCATTTGCCTGTTCCGGGCAGGCGCAGTGGCGCGGCAACTTTCGTGAGCTGAGTTCCTCGATTGCCCGTATGGCGACGCTGGCCGAACAGGGGCGCATTACCCTTTCTATCGCCGACGAAGAAATCAGCCGTTTGCAGCACGCCTGGCAGACGCCTTCCGCACTTCCCCCTTTAGCAGAGGAGGTCGATCTGTTTGATCAACGCCAGTTAGAAACCGTACTGGAGGTTTGTCGTCGTCACCACTCTCTTTCCGATGCCGGGCGCGAGTTGTTTGCCGTTTCGCGCCTGAAAAAAGCCAGGCCGAATGATGCTGACCGTCTGCGTAAATACCTCGCTCGCTTCGGTCTGAACTGGGAAAACGTCCGCCCGGCGACATGAATCCTCTTCACCTTAATTTGTTTGAATAAAATTTCCTCACGCGATAAACAATACCTATGGCCGGGCTCGAACCCGGCCTTTTTATAACGAAACACAACACAACGCGTTAAAGGAAAACACTATGCTCGCTGTACTCACCCGGCTGTTCCCGTTATGGGCGCTGCTGCTCTCTGTTATTGCCTGGTACACCCCCTCAACCTTTACCCCTGTAGGCCCGTGGGTCACTACGCTGCTGATGCTGATTATGTTCGGCATGGGCGTGCACCTGAAAATTGACGATTTCAAACGCGTGCTTTCCCGCCCGGCGCCAGTGGCGGCAGGTATTTTTCTGCACTATCTGGTGATGCCGCTGGCCGCCTGGCTGCTGGCGATGCTATTCAAGATGCCGCCGGCTCTCTCTGCCGGGATGGTACTGGTGGGTAGCGTAGCCAGCGGTACGGCATCTAACGTCATGATCTATCTGGCGAAGGGCGACGTAGCGCTTTCGGTGACGATATCGTCCGTCTCAACGCTGGTTGGCGTGGTGGCGACACCGCTGCTGACGCGTCTGTATGTTGATGCCCATATTCAGGTAGACGTCATGGGCATGCTGCTGAGCATTCTGCAGATTGTGGTGATTCCCATTGGCCTCGGTTTAGTGGTGCACCATCTCTTCTCACGCGTGGTGAAAGCCGTGGAGCCGTATCTTCCCGCGTTTTCGATGGTCTGTATTCTGGCGATCATCAGTGCCGTGGTGGCGGGTTCCGCCTCGTATATTGCTTCCGTGGGCATGGTGGTTATCGTCGCGGTGATTTTGCACAACAGTATCGGCCTGCTGGGTGGTTACTGGGGTGGGCGTCTGTTCGGTTTTGACGAATCCACCTGTCGCACACTGGCCATCGAAGTGGGAATGCAGAACTCTGGCCTGGCTGCCGCACTCGGTAAAATCTACTTCTCGCCGCTGGCTGCCCTGCCAGGTGCGCTGTTCTCGGTCTGGCACAACCTCTCCGGTTCGCTGCTGGCAGGTTACTGGTCCGGTAAGCCTATTTCAGATAAACCACGCGAAACAGCAAAAGAGAGCTGATAAGCCGTAGCCCGGTCGGCATGCGTCAGATCCGGGTTTCCCCGGCGGCGCTTCGCCTGCCGGGGCTACGCGTCAGTGCGATAGATGTTGTAACAAATGACAATTTACTGTGAGCACCCCACGCCTATGCCGTACACTGGTTCAACTTCCTGACCGAGGGCACCCACATGGCACTCCCCCGCATTACCCAAAAAGAGATGACCGAGCGCGAGCAGCGTGAACTGAAAACCTTGCTCGACCGCGCGCGCATTGCGCACGGGCGTGTATTGACCAACGCCGAAACCAACAGCATCAAAAAAGAGTACATCGATAAATTGATGGTTGAGCGTGAAGCAGAGGCAAAAAAAGCCCGCCAGATAAAGAAAAAGCAGGCTTACAAACCAGATGAAGCGGCCACCTTTTCCTGGTCGGCCAGTACGTCGACGCGCGGCAGGCGTTAACGCCCCTTCTTCTTGCGCCCCGGCTGGGTAAAGCGTTTACGCGAAGCCAGTTCCGCCGGGGTTTTCGCCATATTTTTCGCCCCACTGGCGGCGGGTTTCTTCGCGGTGGTCGTCGCCGTTTTCGGTTTGCTCTTTGCCTTTGGCTTCGCTTCGGACGATGAATTCTCGATAAGCTTAAACAGGGCAATCAGTTCATCATCGGTCAGATCGCGCCACTCCCCGAGCGGCAGGCCAGCCAGCCCCACATTCATAATCCGGGTACGTTCAAGCTTCGTGACTTCATAGCCAAAATGTTCACACATGCGGCGAATCTGGCGATTCAGCCCCTGAATCAGGGTGATACGAAAAACAAACGGCGCCTCTTTTTTGACTTTGCATTTTTTCGTCACGGTTCCCAGAATCGGTACGCCTGCTCCCATGCCACGAATAAACTCATCGGTCACGGGTTTGTCCACCGTCACCAGATACTCTTTTTCGTGGTCATTGCCGGCACGCAAAATCTTGTTCACCAGGTCGCCGTGGTTGGTGAGGAAAATCAGCCCCTGGGAATCTTTGTCGAGACGACCAATGGGGAAAACACGTTTGCTGTGGTTAACAAAATCAACAATGTTGTCTTTTTCACTGTCTTCAGTGGTACTGACAATGCCCACGGGTTTGTTTAACGCGATAAAGACCAGATCTTCGGCCTCTCGCGGCTCAATCAACTGACCGTTTACCTTTACGACGTCGCCAGGCTTAACCTGATCGCCAATGGTGGCACGTTTACCGTTGAGGAAAACATTGCCTTGTTCTATATAGCGATCGGCTTCGCGGCGCGAGCAAATTCCGCTTTCGCTGATGTATTTATTTAATCGGGTTGATGAGTCTGGCAGCATAAATTCTCCTGTAAAAGCGCAATATATCTTATCAGAAGGTTAAGGAAATCTGCGCTTTCTCGCATCCCGGCGCTAAATGTGATCCACAGCGTCTTTTTACACAAAAGTGACGTCTTACCACGCGTGCAACTTTCTGTGGCGAAAAATAGCAGAATCAACCACTTAGACACTACAGCATAGCTTGCAGACGTCAGCCACGCGCATAATCATTTGTGCAAGATATTCCCTCGTTCCATCCCTTTGAAATAGAACAAAATTCCTTTGAATATGCCCCTGCATGCGGTTATATCAAATCAAGGAACATCAATCGTGGTTTGCACAAATATGCAAGGGTCCAAAGAGAGTGAG
Source organism: Citrobacter sp. UYEF32 (assembly GCF_040546205.1). Classification (NCBI taxonomy): domain Bacteria; kingdom Pseudomonadati; phylum Pseudomonadota; class Gammaproteobacteria; order Enterobacterales; family Enterobacteriaceae; genus Citrobacter; species Citrobacter sp. UYEF32. Next base: position 410,055 of record NZ_JBEPNI010000006.1, read on the forward strand.
GCCCTGCCCTTTAGCGAAGCGATGGTAAATCACGCCAGCGTGGTCTTTGAGGTGGTCGCCCTGCCGCCAGAAACCCCGGTGATTCGCCTGGCACAGCAGCGTGGCAAAACATCAGCGGCGCAGAAGTGACTGCGCAGCAGGCCGTGAACAGTTCGCGATGTACTCCGGCGTGCGCACGGACGCGGCGCTTATCGCCGAAGCGGGTTGATGGCACTGAAAAAGCACCAGGGAAGGAGCTCAATATCCATTGACAAGAAAATCAATGGCATCACGCAATACCGTTCTCGCGCTTGTCAAATCCGCAACACGTTCACCCAGGTCTTTGACCGATATGCCAGCCATCATATGCATCATGACGACATAAGGTTTGTCATTGATTTCCACGACGGGGCATATTTTCGCTGGTGGCGACATACCGGCAAGGAGAGTAAGCTCGATTGCTGGTGCAACAAGAGCGTGCTTAAGCACATTTGCAACGGGATGCTGGAGGTTAATCAAAAAAGGATAGACGCTTTTCCCGCTGCCCTTGTTTTCAAAAACGTGGAACTGCTCCATCAGAATGACCGTTGAAAATCGCTGAATGAACCATTTTCATCTACCCACTGATTAATGGCATCAATGGATTTCTGATTCTCACGCAGCCATTCATCACGTTTATTTTCACGAAATTTTTCAATTAGCGCCTCGGTTAACACCACTGACAGATTGAGGTTGAGCTCGCGCGCCTGGGTAAGAATGTCAGGCGACAGCGAAACATTCACTGATTTTTTTACGTTCGATGCACTGCGCATGAGAACCCCCATAGTAATGCGCATGAATTGTCTAAGATTAGCGTAGTGAACGAGCATTTTCTATTTCTCCATCCGTGGTTATCGAGTGCCTAACATAAAGTATTTTCCAGGACAGAGTCACGCTCCACACATCCATTGTGCGAAGCGTTTTCCACGTTAATACTCATCCCTTTCATCATCTTCATCCGGCTGCTCCAGCACGCTGTAAGCCACCGAACAGAACAACGAGTTAAGGCGTTTCATATCGCCCAACAGCCCCAGATGTAGCGAACTGGTCTCTATACTCTGCACGTTCTGCTGATGCAACCTGTCAACATGGGCATGGGAGTAGCGACGGTTGAGGATACGAAAGCGATGTTTGCTGCGACGCAGGCGGCGTGCGCTGGTGACATCGGCAGAGAAAAAGACCGACATCGCCAGTTTCAAATTGCTGACCAACTGTTCGTGTAACGTATCAAGCTCTTTCAGCCCTTCACCGGAAAAAGCCCGCCGCGCCGCCAGTGATTTATCGGCGATTTCACTGCCCATGCGCTCCACAATGTCAGAGGCCTGCTCAAGGTTAAGAGACATCTCGATAATCTCAGCCCAGCGCCGTGACTCCTCTTCCGCCAGTTCTTCTTTTGGCATACGTGCGAGGTAGAGTTTGATAGCGGTATACAGCACATTAATGTCATCGGCGAGCTTACGCAGGTCTTTTTCTTCCCTCGGCGCACCGTGCATCACTTTATGCAACCCTTCGAGCATCAGCTCCATCGCGTCGCCCATCCGTAATGTTTCGCGGGCCGCGTTCGCCAGAGCAAGCGTTGGCGTATCCAGCGCTGAACTGTCGAGATGTTTTGGTTTGAGACGCGCATCCAGCTCTGGCTCATCGCGAATCAAACGTTCACAGAAGGTCGCCATCACGCCCACAAAAGGCACCATTGCCAGGCAGCGAATCAGGTTGTAGAAGACGTGGAAGTAGATGACCAGCTCCGCTTTCGGCAGCGGCAGCTTGCCCATCACATCGGCCAGTAAGTGCACAAAGGGCAGGATCACCAGGCTCCCCACCAGCTTAAACAGCAAGCTGCCCAGCGCCACGCGGCGTGCTGCGGCGTTGGCGGCACTGTTGTTAAGCATCGCCAACAGGCCGGAACCGAGGTTGGCGCCAATCACCAGGCAGAGCGCCACCGGAAAGGAGATGATCCCCGCCGTGGTCAGCGTGGCGGTCAGTAACACAGCCGCCAGACTGGAATAGCTGATGATAGCGAACACCGCGCCAATCAGCGCATCCAGCATGATATCGCCCGTCAGCGACGCGAAGATCACCTGCACGCCATCGGCCTGGGTAATAGGGGTTACCGCCTGAACAATCAGCTCAAGCGCCAGTAAAATCAGCCCAAGGCCAATACTGACACGCCCCAATTGGCCTTCGCGCGTTTGCTTACGCCCCAGGAAGAAAATCACGCCGATGAAGATCAGCAACGGTGATAACCAAGAGAGATCGAAGGTGAGAACACGCGCCATCAGCGCGGTCCCCACGTCGGCCCCCAGCACGATCACCAGCGCTGGCGCGAGCGCCACGAGGTCCTGGGCAACAAACGACGTCACCAGCATGGTGGTGGCGTTACTGCTTTGCACCAGTGCGGTCACGCCAATCCCTGCGCTAAAAGCGAGGGACTTCTTTTCAATACTGCGACTCAGTACCGTGCGCAGTCGCGCGCCGAAAACGCGCATCACACCGGTACGTACGATATGCGTGCCCCACACTAACAGGGCAACAGAAGAGAGTAAGTGAAGCAAAATTAACACGTATTCTGGTTCTCCTTATCGTTGTCGATTCCTTTCGGTTTATCCTCGACCCGGTTTTACCCTGTATGTCGGGGAAAACGCTGTCAAACAGGTCAGAGCAAGCCTCATTGAATCTAAGTATAAAGTCTTACGCGCCATAAAGAGACAGACGAACTCAACATTACGTTAACAATCCCCGTCTTCTCAGCCACAGCAGCGAACCGATCTTGAGCGTTTCGGAAAGGACAAATAAAAAAAGGCCAACGAAGACGTTATCGATTCGCATAACCTGGAGGAGCAACGGAAAAAGTGCGACCGAGCAGGTGAGCGATAAAATACGCATCACTTCCTGCAACCCAATGAGCAGGAAACGTATTTTCTTTTTCACGAGAAAGGCGTATGCCGAAAAACAGAACGATAACAATAACCCTGAATGGATAAAAAAGAGGGATTGCAGAAAAATACGGTCAGCACCCCGGACTTCCATTAACGCTAGCTGAGCGTAAAAAAGCTGGATATCGGACCAGACCGGTACGTGACCCATCTTTAGGGAATAGAAAAGGTAGCTCCCGATAGCCAGCAGATCCATCGCGCCCCAGAATGTAAATATTTTATCTTTGTAACTCATGCCATTACCGCTTCCCTGTTATGCATAACGCTTTTTATCAGTATAAAGGCAAAGGCGTAATAAAGAGATAAAGAAAACGGAGTAAACTGCATTATCCATCCAGGATGGAATAATAAAATGGACAACTGCGGTAACTTTCTTATTCAGCGGCTTGTCTTTAATTATCGTTTCTTCTGTAGAAACTTTGTTAAAGAAAAAACAATGTTGTTACTCTCGCAAAAGAGAAATTATCCGCTTTATTTATAATTTAATATGCTAAATAATCTGCCATGATTTATTACGCAGTAGGGGAATTAAGATGCGTTTCAGTACTATGTCCGACAGTGAAATTATTTCTGAACTGTGCCGCAGAATTAAAGAAACGCGTATGCAGCTCGGGCTATCGCAGATTGAGCTGGCCGAGCGTGCACAAGTCGGCGCTGCAACCATTAAACGCGTTGAATTAGGCGAGTCCGTTACCCTGAGTACGCTGATTGGTATTCTGCGCGGTCTGGATCGTCTGCATCAACTGGAGTCGGTGTTATTCGATTCGCACATTCGCACCTTTAACGCGCAAATCAATGCCGCGACCCCTTCCCGTATCCGTATCCGGAAAAAAGCGCATCAGCCAAAAGAAAAATTTGCCGCCGCAGCGCAGACCAATGAAGCGAACGCCACCATTAACGAATGGTATACCTCATCGGCATCTCACAGTGTGGTGTGGTCTTTCCTGCCGCCCGACACAGAGAAAAAAGGTTAGCCCGGATAGCGCTGACGCTTATCCGGGCTATCAATTATAGCCCCGGTTAGCACAGCGCCACCGGGGAGAGAAAGGACTCAGGATTCACATACCGCGACTTTAATCGCCAGACCGCCTCGTGCGGTTTCACGGTATTTGGCGTTCATGTCTTTGCCCGTCTCAAACATCGTTTCGATGACTTTATCCAGTGAGACCTTCGGATCGCTGGTGCGGTACATCGCCATGCTGGCCGAGTTAATCGCCTTCACGGCCGCAATCGCGTTACGCTCAATACACGGCACCTGAACCTGACCAGCCACCGGATCGCAGGTCAGCCCAAGGTTATGCTCCATGCCGATTTCCGCCGCGATGCACACTTTCTCCGGGCTACCGCCCAGCAGTTCCGCCAGCCCGGCAGAAGCCATAGAACAGGCGACCCCCACTTCACCCTGGCAGCCGACTTCCGCCCCGGAAATCGACGCATTCATCTTATACAGAATGCCAATCGCGCCCGCCGTCAGGTAGTAGCGCATATAGATTTCCGGCGTCACCGCTTTGATAAAGCGATCATAATAGGCCAGTACTGCCGGGATGATACCGCAGGCACCGTTGGTCGGCGCGGTAACCACTCGCCCGCCCGCCGCGTTCTCTTCGCCGACGGCCATGGCGAACATATTGACCCAGTCCATTGCGCTTAACGGCGTAATAGACTGGCTTTGCGGCGCCAGTACGCGATGCAGCGCAGAGGCCCGACGCGGTACTTTCAACGGGCCAGGCAAAATGCCTTCCGTGTTCATACCACGGTTGATGGCGTTTCTCATGGTCTCCCAGATTTTCGCCATATTTTGCTCAACGTTCTCCCTGCCGTGGCGAGCGATCTCATTTTTCATCATCACCGCAGAAATCGACAGGCAGTTGTCGTGGCAATGTGCCAGCAGGTTGCGGGCAGAATAGAACGGGAACGGAATATCGACATCCGCGTCCTGATTCTTACCAAAGTTTTCTTCCGTGACGATAAAACCGCCACCGATCGAATAATAGGTCTGAAAGTGGACAATTTTGCCATCGCAAAACGCCGTAATGCTCATGCCGTTTTCATGCAGCGGCAGAAACTCATTGTGAAAACGCATGCATTCCGCCACCGGGAACTCAATTTCCCGCTGACCTTCTTCAATAAACAGACGATGCATGGTGTTTACATCGCGAATAATTCCGGGAATGGCATCGATATCGACGGTATCCGGTAAATAGCCGGACAACCCAAGAATGATCGCGATATCGGTGTGGTGGCCTTTACCTGTTAATGACAGGGAACCGTACACATCCACCACCAGACGAGTCACTTTATGCAGCAGGCCTTTTTCCTGCAGGGTATCAACAAAATGTTTTCCTGCTTTCATCGGCCCAACAGTGTGTGAGCTGGACGGCCCGATGCTGATTTTGAAAATATCGAAAACGCTAATCATGTGGCACCCATGCGGTTACAAAGCAAAACGGATGCGCCACCTGTAACAGGCGGCGCTGAAAACTTAGCTGAACAGAGAGAAGAAGATGGCGGAGATGGCAATCAGACCCATCAGCACCACAAACGCATTGCTGATGTGACCGCTGTACTTGCGCATAGCCGGTACCTTGTTGATGGCATACATCGGCATCAGGAACAGAATCATCGCGATAACCGGGCCACCCAGCGTTTCAATCATGCCCAGGATGCTCGGGTTCAGGGTCGCAACAATCCAGGTCGTCACCAGCATAAACAGCGCGGTGATTTTGTTCAGTTTGTTGATTTCGATGGATTTACCTTTGCCGCGCAGAGACTTAATCACCATGCCGTTGAAACCTTCACGCGCACCGAGGTAGTGGCCGAGGAAAGATTTGGTAATGGCGATCATGGCGATAATCGGCGCCATCCAGGCAATCACCGGCGCGTTAAAGTGGTTCGCCAGATAGGAGAGAATAGAGATGTTTTGTGCTTTCGCTTCCGCCAGGTTTTCCGGGGAGAGGCTCAGTACACAACTGAACACAAAGAACATCACGGTCAGCACCATCATGATATGTGCAAAGCCCAGAATACGGGAACATTTGCGCTCGGCATCCTGGCCGTACTCTTCACGTTTAGCGACCGCGAAAGAGGAGATAATCGGCGAGTGGTTGAATGAGAAAACCATTACCGGAATAGCCAGCCACAGCGTCATCCACAGACCGTGACCACCTGGCGCAGCGCTGCTCAGGGAAAGTGTATCGAGGACCGCACCGTTCCATTGTGGGATCAAATACAGCGCCAGCATCATCAGCGCGGCAACGAACGGGAACACCAGCACGCTCATCGCTTTAACAATCATTTTTTCGCCAAAACGGACAATACCCATCATGCCGATAATCAGAATCAGCGACAAAATGGCGCGCGGCGGAGACACCAGACCAAGCTGGTGAGTAATAAAGCTGTCGACCGTGTTAGTAATTGCAACACTATAAACCAGCAGAATTGGATAAATAGCGAAGAAATAAAGCAGCGTAATGAGTTTACCGGCGCCGATACCAAAATGTTCTTCAACCACTTCGGTAATATCTTCACCCGGATTTTTACCCGACAGAACGAAACGGGTTAAACCACGGTGGGCGAAAAAGGTCATCGGGAATGCGAGAATTGCCATGATGATTAACGGAATTAAACCACCAACCCCGGCGTTAATCGGCAGGAAAAGGACCCCTGCGCCAATCGCAGTACCGTACAGGCCCAGCATCCAGACGGTATCACTTTTTCTCCAGCCGCTGCTTTCGCGAGCGACGAGGGTATTTTGAACGGTTTCCATAATATGGCCTCAGTAATATAGATTAGAGCCATTTTTATTTGGCTCTGATTCAGGTAATAAAAGCGCTGTGTTTATTTGGCTATTTTATTAAATGCAACTATGCTGAGTTACTAACAGCGATCACATAACCTGATTTATTGAGGGACTTTTAAAGTATCAAAAATAACACCGGGGTTTTAATATATTTTTAAGGTATCATTTTTAATACGTTATTAATTACGGTGCGGATTAACACTTTATATAGTTATATATACTAAGGCTGCTAATGACAATTATAATTGTCATACGATTAATAAAAATATTTACCCTGCTGTTATCTAAAGATATTGAGTAATGAAAAACGGGCCTGCAGGATAGTTCCGGGAATGAAAGAACGTTCAGAACCAGGCCCGGTTGGCGTCATCGGCGCAGAGCGTTGAACGCGGACAGCGCGCAAAAACCGGAACGTACACGGAGTACGTGAGGATTTTGAGCACTGCCCAGGTTCAAACAGGCAAGCAAGATAGCCTCATTCGCCTGATGTTTAGTCCGCGTCATAGCCCAGATTCGGCGCCAGCCAGCGTTCCACTTCCGCCACGCTCATTCCCTTACGCAATGCGTAGTCCGCCACCTGGTCGCGCTGAATCTGCGCCACGGCGAAATACTTGCTGTCAGGGTGGCTAAAGTACCAGCCGGAGACCGAGGCGCCCGGCCACATGGCGAAGGACTCCGTCAGTTTCATACCGGTGTGGGTTTCCACATCCAGTAGCTGCCAGATCGTGCCTTTTTCCGTATGCTCCGGGCAGGCCGGATATCCCGGCGCCGGGCGGATCCCCTGATAATTTTCGCGGATCAGCTCTTCGTTACTGAGGTTCTCGTTGGCCGCATAGCCCCAATAGACCTTACGTACGCGCTCATGCAGATATTCGGCGAAGGCTTCCGCCAGACGGTCTGCCACGGCTTTTATCATGATTTTGTTGTAATCATCATGCTGCGCGTCGTACGCCTCTGCCAGCGCGTCTTCCTCAAGACCACCGGTAACGGCAAACGCGCCGATGTAATCTTCTTTGCCGCTCAACTTCGGCGCGACAAAATCGGCCAGACAGTAGTTAGCGAAACCCACTTTCTCGGTTTGCTGACGCAGATGACGGCTTACCGCGAGCACCTGAGTGCGGGTTTCATCGCGATAGATCTCAACATCGTCGCCTACGCGGTTCGCCGGGAACAAACCCACCACACCACGTGGGTTCAGGCTCTTCTCACGGCTTAACATATCCAGCATATCGTTGGCGTCCTGGAACAGGCGCTTAGCCTCTTCCCCGACGATTTCATCTTCGAGAATGCGCGGATACTTGCCAGCCAGCGACCAGGTCATAAAGAACGGCGTCCAGTCGATGTAATTACGCAGGGTTTCGATGCTGGCTTCCACTTCCTGTACGCCCAGGCGATGGGCCACCGGCGGGGTGTAGCTCTCCCAGTCGAAGGCCAGATCGTTTTCACGGGCGGCCTCCAGCGTCACGGGTGGTGTACGTGGCTTCTTACGGCCATGCTGAATACGCACGGTTTCGTACTCTTTACGGGTGCGGGCCACAAACTCATCGCGCTGGCTATCAGACAGCAGCGAGGCCACCACACCTACGGTGCGCGAGGCGTTTTGCACATAGACCGTCGGGCCGCTGTAGTTCTGCTCGATTTTCACCGCTGTATGCGCTTTTGAGGTGGTCGCGCCGCCAATCAGCAGCGGGATCGTGAAGCCCTGGCGCTCCATTTCTTTCGCTACGTTGACCATTTCATCCAGCGACGGAGTGATAAGGCCAGACAGGCCAATCAGGTCGGCGTTCACTTCACGGGCAGTTTTGAGAATTTTGTCCGTCGGCACCATCACGCCAAGATCGACGATTTCGTAGTTGTTACACTGCAATACCACGCCGACAATATTTTTGCCGATGTCGTGGACGTCACCTTTCACGGTGGCGATGACCATTTTGCCGTTGCTGGAGCCCTTCTCTTTGCTGGCTTCGATAAACGGCTCAAGGTAGGCCACCGCCTGTTTCATAACACGGGCGGATTTCACCACCTGCGGCAGGAACATTTTGCCTTCGCCGAACAGGTCGCCGACCACGTTCATGCCATCCATCAGCGGCCCTTCAATCACCTCAATCGGGCGAGCGGCCTGCTGGCGGGCCTCTTCGGTGTCCTGTTCGATAAACTCGGTAATACCTTTAACCAGCGAATATTCCAGACGCTTTTTCACGTCCCAGCTCCGCCATTCCGCCTGCTGGGCATTGGCGGTATCGTCGGTTTTGCTGCCACGGTATTTTTCTGCCAGATCCAGCAAGCGTTCTGTGCTGTCATCGCGGCGGTTCAGAATCACATCTTCCACCGCATCACGCAGTTCTGCCGGCAGGTCGTCGTAAATCGCCAGTTGCCCGGCGTTGACGATCCCCATATCCATGCCATTACGGATAGCGTAATAGAGGAAGACCGCGTGGATCGCCTCACGTACCGGGTCATTACCGCGAAACGAGAACGAGACGTTGGAGACGCCGCCAGAGATCAGCGCATGGGGCAGTTCGCGTTTGATGTCTTCGCAGGCGCCGATAAAGTCCTGCGCATAGTTGTTGTGCTCTTCGATCCCGGTGGCAACCGCAAAGATATTCGGGTCAAAAATAATGTCTTCCGGCGGGAAGCCCACCTCTTTGGTCAGGATGTTGTACGCCCGGCGGCAAATTTCGATTTTGCGCTCGCGGGTATCCGCCTGGCCTACTTCATCAAAGGCCATCACCACCACGGCGGCACCGTAACGGCGTACCTTTTTCGCATGATGGATAAACGCGTCAACGCCCTCTTTCATTGAGATGGAGTTAACGATGCCTTTACCCTGAATGCATTTCAGCCCTTTCTCGATCACCTCCCATTTTGAGGAGTCGATCATAATCGGTACGCGGGCGATGTCCGGTTCACCGGCAATCAGGTTGAGGAAACGCACCATCGCCGCTTCGGCGTCGAGCATCCCCTCATCCATATTGATATCGATGATTTGCGCGCCGCTTTCCACCTGCTGACGCGCCACGTCCAGCGCTTCGTTGTACTTCTCTTCTTTGATCAGGCGTTTGAATTTCGCCGAACCGGTGACATTGGTGCGTTCACCCACGTTCACAAACAGGCTGTCATCGCCAATATTCAGCGGCTCCAGGCCCGCCAGACGGCAGGCGACGGGAATGTCCGGCAGTTTGCGCGGTGGCAGACCGGCGACGGCATCGCTCATCGCTTTAATGTGTTCCGGCGTGGTGCCGCAACACCCGCCGACCACGTTCAGGAAGCCGGATTCTGCCCATTCGCGAATTTGTGCCGCCATGGTGTCGGCGTCGAGATCGTATTCGCCAAAGGCGTTTGGCAACCCGGCGTTCGGGTGCGCGGTCACGTAGCATTCGGCAATGCGCGAGAGTTCCTGCACATACTGGCGCAATTCATCTGGCCCCAGTGCGCAGTTCAGGCCGAAGGTGAGCGCATCGGCGTGGCGCAATGAGTTATAGAAGGCTTCTGTAGTTTGCCCGGAAAGCGTACGCCCGGAAGCATCGGTAATGGTGCCAGAAATCATGATCGGCAGATCGACGCCCAGCGCCTCCAGCTCTTCTTTCACCGCGAAAATGGCGGCTTTGGCGTTCAGGGTGTCGAACACCGTTTCGATCAGGATCAGGTCGCTACCCCCTTCCACCAGCGCTTTGGTCGACTCGCGATAGGCGGTCACCAGTTGGTCGAAAGTGATATTACGAAACGCGGGATCGTTAACGTCCGGCGAGATAGAGGCTGTGCGGTTGGTTGGGCCAAGAACACCGGCAACATAACGCGGTTTTTCCGGCGTGCGGGCAGTCCATTCATCGGCACACGCGCGGGCGAGTTTGGCCGCCGCAAAGTTGATCTCCGCCGACAGGGATTCCATCTGGTAATCCGCCATCGCGATAGTGGTGGAGTTAAAGGTGTTGGTCTCAATGATATCCGCACCCGCTTCAAAATAGGCGGAATGGATAGCGGCAATCACCTCTGGCTTTGTAATCACCAGCAGATCATTGTTACCCTTGAGGTCGCAGGGCCAGTCGGCGAATCGCTCGCCGCGGAAATCCTGCTCACTGAGACGCTGATTCTGGATCATGGTGCCCATGCCCCCGTCCAGAACCAAAATTCGTTCTTTTAACTGCTGCTGCAGTTGCTCAACTTTGCTGCTCACACGTGCTCCCGACAACGCTCAACCAGGCCAAAAGGCCAGCAGGACATACTGGCACAAACTGACAGAGCGGAAAAGGCGCACAGGGGGAACATGAGAGATGTTCATTTGAACTCATCCGATCAGTCCGCGTCAGAGTTGCATTATAATTAAATAAAACGAAAATGATTTCCACGATACAGAAAAGGAGTCAGCCATGGTCGCCACTGTTCCCGCTAAACGCGGCAGAAAACCCGCCGCCCCCGCCGCTCAGGCTACCGGGCAAGTCCAGTCTCTGACGCGTGGACTCAAACTGCTTGAGTCAATTGCCGAATCCCATGGTAGCGTTGCGCTCACCGAGCTGGCGCAACAGGCCGGCCTGCCCAATTCCACAACCCACCGTCTGCTCACCACCATGCAACAGCTTGGCTTTGTGCGCCAGGTCGGTGAATTAGGCCACTGGTCCGTTGGCGCCCACGCGTTTATCGTCGGCAGCAGCTTTTTGCAAAGCCGCAACCTGATGGCGATTGTCCATCCGATCCTGCGCAAGCTGATGGAAGATTCCGGCGAGACGGTCAACCTTGCGGTACTCGACCAGAGCGACCATCAGGCCATAATTATAGACCAGGTACAGTGTACCCAACTGATGCGCATGTCCGCGCCGATTGGCGGGAAGCTGCCGATGCACGCTTCCGGCGCGGGTAAGGCGTTCCTCGCCTATTTGAATGATGACCAGGTCTCCGGCCTGCTGCATCGCAAAGGGCTGCATGCCTATACCCATGCCACGCTGGTATCACCAGTGCACCTGAAAGAGGATCTGGCCCAGACGCGTAAGCGCGGTTACTCCTTTGATGACGAAGAACATGCGCTTGGCCTGCGCTGCGTCGCTGCCTGCATTTATGATGAACATGGTGTGCCGTTTGCCGCGATCTCTATTTCCGGCCCCATTTCCCGTATCACCGATGACCGGGTGACTGAGCTGGGCGCGCTGGCGATCAAAGGGGCCAAAGAGGTGACGGTCGCCTGGGGTGGGATGCGTCAAAATGGCTGACCTCAAATCATATTGGCAGGATAAATACCCTTCGGCTTTCTGCTGGTCGTTCGGCGATTCACCGGAACTGGCCGACGAACTGGCAGCCCTGGTCATCGCGGGGAAAAAGCGCGGTACCTGCGGCTCACTTGCCAGCTACAGGCAAGAACAACCCTCCGTCACGCCAGGGGCCTATCACATTGTGCTGGACGGCCAGGGCAAAGCCGCATGCGTGATACGCACTCTGACGCTCAGGCTGATCCGGTTTAATGAAATGAGTCCGGAACTCGCCGCGCTGGAAGGCGAAGGTGATTTGAGCCTGGCTTACTGGCAATCGGCGCATCAGGCGTTCTTTGAACGTGAAGGCACCTGGACGCCGGATATGGAGCTGATCTTTGAGGAGTTTGCCGTCGTTGAAAGGGCGAATTGAAAGCGGCCCGTAACCTGTTTAACGACCTGAGATTTAGAGAGAGTTCTGCGGATCCTGCTTTTCATGCAGCACTGCCAAAACGATAATCCCTGTTGAGACTTCACGGTAATAAATAATGTGGCTTTCGACAGGGAAACTACGCACTCCCGGAAAGAGATCGTTGCTGCGGTCACGACTTGGGGAAGGATGTTTATCCAGAATATTCGTCATTGTAACGCGCAATACAGAAGCATATGTCTGCGCGACTTTCCTACCCCACCGATGTGTAGAATAAACACCAATCGCGTGAATATGCTCTTTCGCCTTTGTCGTAAACCTGACGCTCATCCCTTCGCTATGCCCTTAAATATCTTTGGTTTTATCTGTTTCCAACGGGCCGAACACCTCCTCAACGCTATGCAATTCACCGGCATCCGCCTGAGCCATTGATTCAGCAAGAACAGCTTTCAGTCTTTGTAACTTCAATTGCGTATATTGATCATATTCCTCAGGAGAAATGACCACTGCCACTCGTTTACCGTGCTTACTGATTTCCACAGGTTCACTCTGGGCCTTCATCAGCAAATCCCCAAATTGATTCTTTGCTTGTTGCGCAGGCATGACGTACATACATCCTCCTTTTTAGCCAAAATGGCTTGAATGGCCAGTATGGACATATTAGAAAGAAGAGACGCATATCACCAGAGAATTCCTCCGCCAGACTTAGCGCAATGCTATCTGTACGCCCGCAATACGATGCAAGAGTACTGCGGCAATAAAAGTCATACAAACAGACAGCGTCATGACTGGAAAGCCGCTCGCAATAAAGCGCTTTCAGATGTGCCGTAGCGCACGCAAAAGCGCTGGCGGCGACGGTAGGCGTAAACGTCTTCCACATGACCGTTTTTGATGCGTGCCTGCAGGCCTCGCCAGTAGTCGGCGCGCAGCAGATCGGCGTGCATCTCTTCAAATAACGGTCCAATGCGCGGGTCGGCGCACAACCAGTGGCGAAACTCCTCCGGGAAAACATCGCCCGGCGAGACGCTATACCAGGGTTCGGCACTCAGTTCATCTTCCGGGTAACGCGGCGGCGGAATATCACGGAAGTTGACCTCCGTCATATAACAGATCTCGTCATAATCGTAGAACACTACGCGCCCGTGACGGGTGACGCCAAAGTTTTTAAACAGCATATCGCCGGGAAAAATATTCGCCGCAGCGAGCTGGCGGATGGCGTTCCCGTACTCTTCCACCGCATCGCGCAACTGCGAACCATGTACCCGCTCGAACCAGAGATTAAGCGGCACCATGCGGCGCTCAATATAGAGATGACTGATGGAGATGCGATCCCCAAGGTCGGTGATTTTCTGCGGCGCCTCCTGGAGCAATAGCGCCATTAACGCCGGGTCAATCTGGCGCTTTTCCAGAACGAAGTGTTCAAACTCTTGTGTATCTGCCATACGCCCGACGCGATCATGTTCCTTCACCAGTTGATAGCAGGCGCGCACATGCGCCGCGCTCATCTCTTTTTGCGGCGGGAATTTATCTTTGATGACCTTAAAGACCCTGTCGAAGCCCGGCAGCGTGAAGACCAGCATCACCATGCCGCGAATGCCCGGCGCCTCAACAAACTGCTCGTCCGAGGCATAAATATAATTCAGGTATTCGCGATAGCTTTCCGTTTTACCGTGCTTCTGGCAGCCAATAGCCATGTAGAGTTCAGCGGTAGTTTTACCCGGCAGAATCTCCCTTAACCACTCGATGGTGGCTGCGGGTAACGGGGCATACACCATAAAATAGGAGCGGGCGAAGCCGAACACGATACTGGCCTCCGAATGCGAGGTCAGACAGGTATCGACAAACAGCTCGCCTTCGTCCGTACGATGAATCGGCAGCAGGAAGGGAAGCGTACCCGCAGGGGTGATCAATTTGCCCACTAACCACGCCGCTTTATTACGGTAAAACAGCTCGTTTGCGACCTGCAAATGGGACTGACGCAATGTATCGGCGCCAAACGTCTCTGTCAGGTGAGTAATGATATAACCGACATCGCGCGCTTTATCCTGCCAGGGCAGACGCAGCGGCAGATCGGTTAATACCTTGGTTAACAGGGATTCCCAGCCACGCTCAGGCCAAAAGTCCTTCGCCAGCGGGCGCGGAATGGTGCGAAAGCGCCGTTCCGGCTGAGAACTGAAAATAAACAGGCGCTCGGGGCTAAGCGAGCGGTGATCGAACAGGCGGCAGTAGACGGAGTTAAAAAAACTCTCAGCAATTTCGAAGCGCGGGTAGTCCGGTAACAGGTGGGTGTAATGCTCTTTCACCCGTAGCAGAAATTCGGCATCAGGCTGCTGACTGTCGGTGATGCAGCGTAGCTGCTCCACAACCAGCCCAACGTGGTGATCGTAAAGATGGATGCGCTGCTTCATCGCCTGCTGAACGGCGTGCCAGTCCGCCAGTTCGAAACGCTGTTGCGCGCCGGCAGTCACTTCCAGAAAGCGCCCGTATTGCGCATCAAAACCTTGCAGAATGGTTTGTGCAATCAGTAATTCCAGGCCACGTGACATCGCATCTTTCCCCTCACCCCGGCCTCTCCCTCCAGGGAGAGGGGAGAAAACATTATCCAGCCAACCCCGAAAACTGCACGGATCGATCCTCTCTCCCCTCAGGGGAGAGAGTTACGGTGAGAGGTGTCAGAACTGAGCTTCTTCCGTTGAGCCCGTTAACGCGGTAACAGAGGACGCCCCGCCCTGGATGATGGTGGTCACTTTATCGAAGTAGCCCGTGCCCACCTCCTGTTGGTGAGACACGAAGGTGTAGCCCTCTTTGGCGGCGGCAAACTCTGGCTGCTGCACTTTTTCCACATAGTGCCGCATCCCTTCACCCTGCGCATAGGCGTGTGCCAGGTCGAACATGTTGAACCACATGCTGTGAATGCCCGCCAGGGTAATAAACTGGTATTTGTAGCCCATCTCCGACAGTTGCTGCTGGAAACTGGCAATGGTTTTGTCGTCCAGATTTTTCTGCCAGTTGAATGACGGCGAGCAGTTATACGCCAGCAGCTTGCCAGGGAATTTCGCATGAATGGCATCCGCAAAGCGTTTCGCCAGCGCCAGATCGGGTGTTGAGGTTTCACACCACACCAGGTCGGCATACGGCGCATACGCCAGGCCACGGCTAATAGCCTGTTCGATCCCGGCGCGGGTACGATAGAACCCTTCGCTGGTACGCTCGCCGGTGATGAACTCGCTGTCATAAGGGTCGCAATCCGAGGTAATCAGGTCCGCAGCATCCGCATCGGTACGGGCAATCACCAGCGTGGGTACGCCCATGACATCTGCCGCCAGACGCGCAGCCACCAGTTTCTGAATCGCCTCTTGCGTCGGTACCAGCACTTTTCCGCCCATATGGCCGCATTTTTTCACCGAAGCCAGCTGATCTTCGAAGTGAACGGCCGCTGCACCGGCTTCAATCATCGATTTCATCAGTTCAAAGGCATTCAGTACGCCGCCAAAACCGGCTTCGGCATCCGCCACGATCGGCAGGAAATAATCGGTGTAACGCGGATCGTTCGGTTCAATACCCGCCGACCATTGGATCTGATCCGCGCGGCGGAAGGTGTTGTTGATCCGATCGACCACAGCCGGAACGGAGTTGGCCGGGTAGAGAGATTGATCCGGATACATACTGGAGGCCAGGTTCGCATCTGCCGCCACCTGCCAGCCCGACAGATAAATCGCTTCGATGCCCGCTTTTGCCTGTTGCAATGCCTGCCCGCCAGTCAGTGCGCCAAGGCTGTTGATATAGCCTTTTTTCGCCTCACCATGCAGCAGACGCCACATTTTCGCTGCGCCCATCTGCGCCAGCGTGCATTCCGGGTTCACCGAGCCACGTAATTTCACCACCTCTTCCGCGCTATAAGGACGCGTGATGCCTTCCCAGCGAGGGTTAGTCCATTCTTTTTTCAGTTCTTCTATTTGTTGGGTACGGGTTTTCATGTGCAGATGCTCCATATTCTCGTCCTGGCTTTCCAGGCGTTATTGGTGAAGGCAGTTTGGTCACGAGAAGCCGCGCAAAAACCGGAGCGTACTTAGCGTACGTGAGGGTTTTGAGCGCTGTCCGGGGCCAAAATGGCGAACAAAATAGCCTGGGCGCTAAGCCAGCAGGCGATAGCCTGGCAACGTCAGGAAGTCGATTAACTCATCAGAGGTGGTGATCTGCTCCATCAGGCGGGCAGCATCATCGAAACGTCCGCTACTAAAGCGGTGTTCGCCCAACTCTTCCTGAATCACCAGCATCTCTTCGGCCAGCATTTGACGGAACAGGGCCTTCGTGACCGGTTTGCCGTTGCTGAGCGTTTTCTCGTGATGGATCCACTGCCAGATTGAGGTACGCGAGATTTCAGCCGTTGCCGCATCTTCCATCAGACCGTAAATCGGTACACAGCCGTTGCCGGAGATCCACGCTTCGATGTACTGAACGGCCACGCGGATATTGGCGCGCATCCCCTCTTCTGTGCGTTCGCCATCGCAGGCCGCCAGTAGCTGATCTGCCGTGGTGGGGGCATCGCTCTCACGCGTAACCGCCAGTTGGTTTTTGTTTTCACCCAGTACCTCGTTAAAGACAGCCATGGCCGTATCCGCCAGGCCCGGATGCGCAATCCACGTACCGTCATGGCCGTTGTTGGCTTCCAGCAACTTGTCCGCTTTTACTTTATTGAGTACCTGGTTGTTGCGTTCAGCATCTTTACTGGGAATAAAGGCCGCCATGCCACCCATGGCGAACGCGCCACGGCGATGGCAGGTTTTAATCAGCAGCCGCGAATAGGCGCTCAGGAATGGTTTATCCATCGTTACCACCTGACGATCGGGTAGCACACGGTCCGGGTGGTTTTTCAATGTCTTGATATAGCTAAAGATGTAATCCCAACGGCCACAGTTCAGACCAACAATATGGTCACGCAGCGCATACAGGATTTCATCCATCTGGAAGACGGCAGGCAGCGTCTCGATCAGCAAGGTGGCCTTGATGGTGCCGCGCGGCAGGTCGAAGCGATCTTCGGCATAACAGAAGACTTCACTCCACCATGCCGCCTCCTGCCATGCCTGGGTCTTCGGCAGATAAAAGTAAGGACCGCTACCTTTTGCCAGCAACGCTTTATGGTTGTGGAAGAAATAGAGCGCAAAGTCGAAGAGGCTGCCAGGGATAGCTTCGCCGCGCCAGGTCACGTGTTTTTCTGGCAAATGCAAGCCACGGACGCGACAAATCAGTACCGCCGGATCGGGTTTGAGCTGGTAGATTTTCCCGGCCTCATTGGTGTAGCTGATGGTGCCATTCACCGCATCACGCAGGTTAATTTGCCCATCGATCACTTTATCCCAGTCCGGTGAAAGGGAGTCTTCGAAATCCGCCATGAAGACTTTCACGTTGGCATTGAGCGCATTGATCACCATTTTGCGTTCAACCGGCCCGGTGATCTCAACACGGCGATCCTGCAAATCTTCCGGGATACCGCGAATAGTCCAGTCACCCTCTCGAATGGAATTAGTTTCCGAAATAAAATCAGGCAGCTTGCCGTTGTCGATATCCTGCTGCTGTTGCATACGCGCAGCCAGTAGCTTATTGCGTTGTGGCGTAAAGCGTGTCACCAGCTCCGTAAGGAATTCGACCGCTTCCGGGGTCAGAATTTGCTTTTCCATTTCGCCATAAGGCTTGTTAAAAGCCAACTCACCTGTCGTCGTTGCCTGTTGTGTCATTGCGCTGCTCCTCATCATCGTTGATCCGCGTACACTCCCCAACGCGAACGAAAGATCGTTGTATGGTTTTCGTTCAGCACAATTAAGACTACTCATTTAATTTTCAAAATCAAAAACAATTTCCATTTTAATTTAAAAAACAACTTAACTATTTGATAACAATGAATTTAAAATTTAATTACTTGCTGGAGGGAATTTCAGGCATGAAAAAGGCACCCGAAGGTGCCTGAAATGGGGAGCTGAAACGCTTTAGGATCGTGCTGAAACGTTAATCAAGCGTTGGGTTCATATGGCTCAGGTCGAACGGCGTGATCTGGTACACGTAGTAGTTCAGCCAGTTGGTAAACAATAGATTTCCATGGCTACGCCATGTCGCATGTGGCTTGTTCCGGGGATCGTCGTTCGGGAAATAGTTATACGGGATTTCCGGTGACAGCCCGGCCTCAACATCACGGAAATACTCACCTGCCAGAGTATTAGCGTCGTACTCAGGATGGCCGGTAACAAAGGCGATACGCTTATCTTTGCTGGCGAACAGATAGGCATCGCCCTGATCGCTTTCAGCCAGGATTTCCAGGTCGGTATAGTCACGAATCAGTGCTGCCGGGAAATCGGCATAGCGTGAGTGCGGCGCGAGGAACGTATCATCAAAACCACGAGTCAGCAGAGCGTGTGGATGCAAAATGTGGTGCTCATAGACGCCGGACAGCTTTTCACTGCGGGTTTGCTTAGGAATACCGTAAAGGATATTCAGTGCGGCTTGTACCGCCCAACAGACAAACAACGTGGAGGTGACATGGTCTTTTGCCCACTCCAGTACCTGTTTGATCTGCGGCCAGTAGGCAACATCGTTAAATTCAACCAGACCCAATGGCGCACCGGTTACAATCAAGCCATCGAAGTTCTCTTCGCTGATTTCATCAAAGTTACAGTAGAAGTTGTTGAGGTGTTCCACTGGCGTGTTGCGTGATTCACGCGCGTCAATGCGCAGTAGCTTGATATCCACCTGCAGTGGCGAGTTGGAGAGTAACCGCAGAAATTGGTTCTCTGTCTCGATCTTCTTTGGCATCAGGTTGAGGATAAGTACCTTGAGCGGACGAATTTCCTGACCTGTAGCACGCGATGTCGTCATCACAAAGACGTTTTCATCACGCAAGAAATTGACGGCTGGTAGCTCGTCCTGCACCCGAATCGGCATAACTTATATCCTCACTGCATACGTTTAAACGTTTAGACATCCAGATAGCTGACAATACCCAGGAATAGGCGCGTTGTCGAGTCTGCATGTAGAAGGTGAGAAAGTTTCACGAAAGTGTTTGCGTTAGAATATAAGCGCGCATAACAGGAGACAATATGGTTATTAGTATTCGTCGTTCGCGACCTGAGGAAGGAGAGAGGCTGATCGCAATCTGGTGCCGCTCGGTCGATGCAACACATGATTTTTTGTCCAGAGATTATCGGGCAGAGCTGGAGGAGCAGGTGAGTGCATTTTTACCGACAGCGCCGCTTTGGGTTGCCGTCAATAAACAGGATGAACCCGTTGGGTTTATGCTACTCACCGATAAGCATATGGATGCACTGTTTATTGATCCTGACGTTCGCAGCAGCGGCGTAGGGAAACGACTGGTTGAACACGCCCTGCTGTTGGCCCCCAACTTAACGACCAACGTTAATGAGCAAAACGAGCAGGCCATTGGGTTCTACCTTAAGCTGGGATTTATGGTAACCGGACGAAGCGAAAAGGATGATTCCGGCAGGCCATATCCACTGCTGCATTTACGCTATCAACAGTAATGTTTACCGCTTCGCGATCAGCGCCATCACAGCGTCATCGCTCAGGGGTGTTGATTGCGCGTGCGTTATCAAGCGGCGATAACGCATTCGCGTCGCACCTGCGACGACTTCCTGCAGGATACGATCTTCGACCTGCGATAATCCGCCCTCGTTCATTTCCAGCGCGCTGATAACAATGTCAAAGCGGTCTGTGCGCAGCAGTTTCCTGAGCCATGAACGGGGTCGGATCTGTTCGATAAGGTCCCACAGAACTTTTTCGGCCTTGAAAAAATCAGCGATAAGCAGGCGTTGATTACTAAAGGCACCGCTTCCTGATACATCCTGCTTACGCTCAATGTTGCGAACGGTGATATGATTTTTGCGAACCTGGATATAAAGAACAGACATGAAAAATTCCTTTTATCATGCGAAGAAAACGCAAAAAGCCCATCCGTGAGGATGGGCTTTTTACTTGTTTGATGCCTGGCAGTTCCCTACTCTCACATGGGGAGACCCCACACTACCATC
>NZ_JBEPNI010000007.1:0-370186 GCF_040546205.1 Citrobacter sp. UYEF32
TTCATGATGCGTCGAGGCGGCAAGGATGAGTATCCCCGGGAGCTTACACAAGTAAGTGACCGGGGTACGAAGACGCAGCCAACAAAGAGGCAGCGCGAAGGATAACGTTGTCATACACAAAATCATTCATGATGCGTCGAGGCGGCAAGGATGAGTATCCCCGGGAGCTTACACAAGTAAGTGACCGGGGTACGAAGACGCAGCCAACAAAGAGGCAGCGTGAAGGATAACGTGTATAATCCCCGCCTAAGTTTAATGAGGAACCATTCATGTCTGCTTTAACTCCGGCAAGTGAAGTCTTGCTGCGCCACAGTGACGATTTCGAACAGAGCCGCATTCTTTTTGCCGGTGATTTACAGGATGACCTGCCTGCAAGGCTGGAGTCGGTTGAAAGCCGCGCCTGGACTCAACAGTACCATCAGTGGCAGACACTCAGCCGTCAGATGGGTGACAAGGCCGTTTTCGGGCTTACGCTTGACAAGGCTGCCACTGGCGAGAGCGATACACTGATTTACTACTGGCCGAAGAATAAGCCGGAAGCACAGTTTCAGTTAATGAATCTGCTGTCGCTGCTGCCGGTTGGCACGGATATTTTTGTTGTTGGCGAAAACCGCAGCGGTGTTCGCAGTGCGGAACAAATGCTGGCGGAGTTTGCGCCGCTGAACAAAGTCGACAGTGCGCGTCGCTGCGGGCTTTATCATGGACGTCTGGAAAAACAACCAACGTTTGATGCTCAGGCATTCTGGGATGAATACCACCTGGACGGGTTGTCTATTAAAACGCTGCCGGGCGTCTTTAGCCGCGACGGTCTGGATGTGGGTAGCCAGTTGTTGCTCTCAACGCTGACCCCGCATACTAAGGGCAAGGTACTGGATGTGGGCTGTGGCGCGGGTGTACTGGCAGCCGTACTGGCCAGCCACTCGCCGAAAGTACGTCTGACCCTATGCGATGTCTCGGCGCCGGCTATTGAAGCCAGCCGAGCAACCCTCGCGGCGAATGGCTTTGAAGGTGACGTTTTTGCCAGCAATGTCTTTTCTGAGGTGACGGGCCGTTTCGATATGATCATCTCAAACCCGCCTTTCCACGATGGCCTGCAAACCAGCCTGGAAGCCGCGCAAACGCTGATTCGCGGCGCGGTGCGTCATCTGAACAGTGGCGGCGAGCTGCGTATCGTCGCTAACGCCTTCCTGCCCTACCCGGCGGTGCTGGACGAAACCTTTGGTTTCCACGAAGTGATCGCGCAAACAGGGCGTTTTAAAGTCTACCGTACCGTGATGACTCGTCAGGCAAAACGCTGATCTTTTCCGGCCCGGTAGCATTTCGTTACCGGGCAATTCCGCAGCAAATTCCAGGTGTTGGTTTTTAAAGCAGTTATAAAATCGACACGCAATTAACTATTGACGAAACCTGGAAAACATCTAGAATGCGCCTCCGTGGTAACGATACTTATTGGGTATCGATGGTATGCGAAGGTGGCGGAATTGGTAGACGCGCTAGCTTCAGGTGTTAGTGTCCTTTGGATGTGGGGGTTCGAGTCCCCCCCCTCGCACCATAATCCACGTTGATATTGCTCTCACCGGGCGAAGGTGGCGGAATTGGTAGACGCGCTAGCTTCAGGTGTTAGTGTCCTTTGGATGTGGGGGTTCGAGTCCCCCCCCTCGCACCAACGAGGCGATATCAAAACAGTAAGATAGATGTGCGAAGGTGGCGGAATTGGTAGACGCGCTAGCTTCAGGTGTTAGTGTCCTTAGGATGTGGGGGTTCGAGTCCCCCCCCTCGCACCAAATATCTTACAGCCTCCCTGTATGACCTCCCTGTTACATCATCAGCTTCAAATTCAGCATCACCAGCATTATCCCCCCGACAAGCGCAATCCCTGACGGCAGCAAAACAAAATGACGTAATCTTTTGTGATAAAGCATCGCGGACGTTAGCAACAAGCCAATGACAATCACCGAGCGCCAGGCACCCACGGAAAGATCCGCAAAGGCCATCACCGCGACGATAACCCCTGACAACAAGATAGCCCATCCACTACCCAGTGCGCGTTGCAACATGCTTTAGACTCTCACAACGATAATGATAACCAATATCATATGATAGGTTTTCTCATTTGTCAGCATACCTTAGCGAATCGGTATGAACTTTACGCATCTTCTGGTGACAGGGATTCACGAAGGTGATAAATTAAGCACCACTTAATTAAATCTAAAAAATTGCTTTTTTCGCGGTAATCTTTCTTCGCGTTATTTTTCAGTTTGGCAACCAGTTCAATTATACATTGCAGATTAATAACGACTTTTTTAAATATGACACCACACTCCTGGCAATCCCTTTGTAACAAGAAATATCGCTTATCCGTGCGACTCTTCTTGCTACTTAATACCATCTCGGCTCTTTTTTCTATCGCACTGCCACTTTATAACCTGCATGCGTTTACATTGCCCGTATGCCTGATCCTGGGCTCAAGCCTTGCTGGCTTGTTCGGTCACTGGAAATTTCCAAAAAAGAAAATAAATATAACGCTGATCTCGTTTTTATTTGGCTGTATGTGGGCGTGGGATATCATTATTAAATCCGCAGCATTAGGAGATAATGGTTCAACCTATCTACTTATCGCCCTATTAAGTGTTTTATTTATTGGCTCACTCGCTTTCTCTAATAATATCATCGCATTTATGCTGCACTCTTTACCTGCTTTCATGGGGTGCGTCTTGTTAAGCAGCGGTGAAATAACATTGCGGATTGTCTACGCTTTTGCGCTGCCGATGATCGGGATTGCTATTCAGCATGTGATTCAAAAGCGTAACGACAACTTCTCACAGGCTTTGATGTATCGCCTGATGCAGGAGCGCAAAACGCTGAACGATTTAAGTATGCTGGATCCGCTTACAGGGCTCTACAACCGACGTGGTCTGCAAAACAAGCTCGATAATCTGCTGGCACTTGATGACGGTACGCGTTTTGTCCTACTGCTGGATATCGACCACTTCAAAGCCTACAACGATCACTACGGTCATATGATGGGTGATCAGGCGTTAATTCGCGTTTCTGCCGCCATTCGTAATGCCGTGCGATCCAGAGATATTGTCGCCCGCTTTGGCGGCGAAGAATTCCTGATCTTATTAAACAGCGTTGACCTGGAACGTGCTCGTCTTGCAGCGGAACGGATTCGTCAGCATGTTTACGACCTGAAGATCCCCCATATGTTTAATGAGAGTGTCGCGACGAACGTCACTGTGAGCATTGGCATTGCCCCGCTGGAAGATGGCGACATTGAAGACGCACTCGATAAAGCAGATAAAGCACTGTACGAAGCCAAACACCAGGGACGGAACAGTATTCTCGTCAGCAGCGACTTACAGGTCCAGGTCGCATAATTCGGCCTGTCCAGGCTGACTTTACGATAAACATCTTGCTATAGGCCTGGCCTCTGGCTAGGATTGGAAATCATTATCATTTAGATTTCTATCTTTCTGACACTATGGCTTATCGTTACGCACCCGTTAATGAATTTGTGATCCGTCAGGCGAGGCTTTTTACTGAGAGCGACACCCTGGCGAATGAGGTGCGCGATATCCTTGCTCGCCTGCGCCCTCATCTTCTCGATTTCATCAAGCTGAACGAACTTCCGCCACAACAGGCGCTAACGCTGGCGGAATGGGCGCGACCGGATCATCTGCAATCACTGCTGACAACTTACACAAACCATATCTACCAAAAGCAGCCGACGCTGCCGTATGAAGGCAAACCGCTTCTGTCATTATGGGCACAGTGGTACCTCGGCCTGATGGTGCCGCCGCTGCTGGTAGCCTTATTAACGCAAAAAATTGCGCTGGATCTTTCCCCGGAGCATCTGCATGTCGAATTTCATGAAACTGGCCGTGCCGCCTGCTTCTGGATGGATGTAGAGCGGGATGAGGCTCTGACGGCGCAGGGTGACATCCCGCGTATTGAGGCATTAATCGTTCGGGCGATGGCCCCCGTCGTAGCGGCACTGGAAGCGACCGACGAGATCAACGGTAAGCTTATCTGGAGCAATACGGGTTATCTGATTAACTGGTGTCTGGGCGAAATGAAGCCTTTGCTGGGCGATGAACGGGTCACCGCGCTGCGCCAGTTC
Source organism: Citrobacter sp. UYEF32 (assembly GCF_040546205.1). Lineage (NCBI taxonomy): Bacteria > Pseudomonadati > Pseudomonadota > Gammaproteobacteria > Enterobacterales > Enterobacteriaceae > Citrobacter > Citrobacter sp. UYEF32. Next base: position 4,124 of record NZ_JBEPNI010000007.1, read on the forward strand.
TGCTTCTTCGAGAAGCAGCTTTCGAGCGGTAACGACAACCCTTTATGGCGGACTGTCGTCACCCGTGATGGTGCGCTGGTCAGACGTACTTGCTGCCAGCGATATCGCTTGCCGGATGTCCAGCAATGCGGAGACTGCACACTAAAAAAATAGCGTCATGCGACCAGATACCTCACGCTTGTGAAGTTGTGCGGCTTGATGCTCTCACCCCGGCCCTCTGCCACAGGGAGAGAACGTAAATACTAAAAAGGCAACGTTCGTTGCCTTTTTGCTTTTATTTAGGCCACTTGCTGGCCTTCTTCTGCGCGTTGCGCCTCTTCCGCTTCCTGTTCCAGTAACTGTTTCTCGTACACTTTAAAGAACGGGTAGTAAATGATGGCGGAGATAACCGCGAGGATAACGACAAGCACGGCGGCACGGAAATCCCAGCCCAGCGCCCACGCCCCGCCAATAGGTGCAGGAGCGGTCCACGGAACGACAGAAATCACGCGTCCAATCAGATCCATTTTCATCGCCGCCCAGGCAATAATGGCGTTCACTAACGGCGCCAGAAGGAAAGGAATAAAGAACACCGGGTTCATGACAATCGGCGTACCGAAAATAACCGGCTCGTTAATATTGAACATACTGGGGACAATACTCAAACGGCCAATGGAGCGTAGATGCACCGAGCGGCTGCGCAGATAGCAGAACACCAGCCCCATGGTTGCACCGGACCCCCCAATAACGATAAAGAATGTCCAGAAGGCCTCCATAAAGATGTGCGGTAACGGCGCCCCCTGCGCAAGTGCCGTCTGGTTCAGCCCCAGGTTAGTCAGCCAGAACATTTGCAGCATGCCAGACACAATCGCCGCTCCATGAATCCCGGCAAACCACAGTAAATGTCCGATTAGCACCGCCAGTAAAATCGCAGGCAGTGAATCCGCAGCCGACACCAGTGGCTTAAAGAGCGCCATAATGGCTTGCGGAATTAATACATTGAAATGTGACTGAATAAGAAGACTCAGCGGATAGAGCGTCAACACAACCACCAGCACCGGAATCAACAGGTCAAATGAGTTTTTGATCATCGGCGGCACCTGATCCGGCAAGCGGATGCCGATATTGTGCGCCTTGAGGAAACGCATCATCTCCACACAGTACACGGCGACCAGAATCGCGGTAAAAATCCCGGTTCCCCCCAGGCTATCTACCGGTAATGTGCCGTTGGTTTTGGGTGCCGCAACCAGTAAAAAGGCCATCAGCGACAGCATGGCGCACATAAAGGGATCGAGCTGATGCGACTTCACATAATGCTTGCCCAGGTTATAGGCGATGGCCGCACAGATGTAGATAGACATAATGCCCATCGTCATGTCGAACGGCGTCAGGATACGCCCTTCATACTGCTTTGCCAGATCGAGCCACGCACGGGCGAAGCCCCACGTCGTGTCAGGCGAAAACGGCGGATAGGCGAAGACCAGCAGGAAAGAACCGACTATCATAAACGGCATGGCCGAAATGAAACCATCACGGATGGCCATGACATGACGCTGGGAAGAAATCCGCCCGGCTATAGGGCTGACGTAGTTTTCGATGAAGCGAAAAATCACGTTAAACACTGCATGGTTGGCAGACATAGCGGCTCTCCTGTCAGTCTATATAATTCAGCGCAACAGCGAATGTTCTGCCGTGCAGCAATCCATTTGTAGGGTTTAAGACCATGCTGGCTAACGAACCAGCATTACAGCGAAGCAGGATACGTTTCATAGACGGCTCTTATTGATTATCGGGACAGAGGAAGTGACAAAATCAGTATTAACCCCGATGAAAAACACTGCAACCGGTTACTGAAACCGGTTTCCACGATTGTGAAGGTGATCGTGAAACGCGTGGTAACGGGATTGTTTTGACAAGATATTTACAGGGATCACAGGGTTGTGACAGATTATTGAAGGTTATGTTCAGGAGAAGAAAATGAGTTTGCAGTCTGTCAGGCAATTTTTTGCCGAACACGCCCCCGATATTGACATCATCGAGCTCAACCAAAGTACCGCAACCGTCGCACTGGCTGCCGCTGCCCATAATGTTGAACCCGGTCAGATAGCCAAAACGTTATCTCTCAAAATCAAAAACGACGTGGTGTTAGTTGTCGCAAAAGGCGATGCCCGCCTGGACAACAAAAAACTGAAGTCCACCTTCGGTGCGAAAGCGAGAATGCTCAGTAGTGATGAAGTGGTCACCCTTACCGGCCATCCGGTTGGCGGTGTCTGTCCGTTCGGGCTGGAAAACCCGTTGGCTGTTTATTGTGATGTTTCATTGAAACACTACGAGGAAGTACTTCCGGCAGCGGGTGCCATCCATAGCGCAGTGCGTATTTCCCCGGAGCGCATGGCGCAATTAACAGACGCAAAATGGATTGATGTTTGTGAGTAATCAAGGCAGTGCCAGGCGAACCTGGCACTGAGTAAACGGGTTATGCTAAGGATTGAGCCCCTTTTAATGCTGCTGCGGCAGGAACCCAGGTTAAAATATCTGCCGCATTCAGCAGCCCCACATCGGAATTCACCCCTAATTTAGCCATGGCGTTAAATTTATGCGCCCGGATGGTCTTAATGTTGCGCTCCAGATGTACGGCTATCTCCGGCATCGACAAACCACGCGTCATACATTGCAAAATGGCGCGCTCAGTCGGACTCAACGTGCGGTTCTGGCTGACATACCAGTGATTGACCACGTTTTCATTGACACGGCGGGTCTCCCCCAACAGGGTACAAATGTGCCCAAGTAAAATGGGTAACGAAGCTGATTTACTTAAAACGCCATGCAATCGTGACGGAGAAAGACGGCTGACAAGGCGCGCTTCGCGATCGTCATCCGCCAGTACGATCCGCTGGATGCCAGGGTTTGTCAGTGACAACGCATGCAAGCAAAGCAGACATTCCCGTCGGAGCTCTCGCATACTCGATAGCGAATAAATAACTGAAAAGAAAGGCGTCTTTTTCTGCGCTTCAACAAATGCTTTGTGACTGTTAAAAAAATGAAAGTGATATGATTTCATGGCTGGCGATGCGAACAGATGGCGCAGGCCAGCCTCACTCATCATGCATCTCTCGATGACGGCAACATGCTTTTTCCCGGCACTGATTTCCATTCTGATTGCTCTCCATACGCCGACACAAGATTCAGCTCTTTAGCCCCCTGCGCACTATTAATCCATGCATACATTTCCGCATTACTCCGTAATGACAGCCGACGCATGGCACTGTTTTTTTGCGCGCTAATTGTTTTATTGCTTTTTTTAAGTAGCATCGCAATTTGATTAATACCCCACCCTTTACCCAACAGACGGAATACCTTTCGCTCAGAAAGCGTTAATGACTCCAGCTTATTTACAGCCTCATCTGCGTCAAAGAAATCTGCTGATAATAAAGTCTGGCTAATTCTTTCTGCACTTTCATCACCAGCGCGAATAGCATTAATAACACCGTCCACCGGTTCTCTGTCTGAAAGTAAGGTGCTACAAGGTCGCATCAGTAATTCAACGGCCATAGGATAAATCGTACGTGAAACAAAGAATATCCAATGGATATCAGTGTATTGAGAAAGAAGGGAATAATATTGTTCACAGGCATTGCGCATCTGACGCTGCTCACCAGAAAGATCTGCGATGACCAGAGAGGCGCGGCGTAACTGTAATAGTGTTATCTCTTCTAAAGAGCGGCAAAAAGTTAATTCATATTCGGGGAAATGACGTTCCAGAATGTCCCCCAGCCCAACAGTCATTACGGGAATTTTACTGACAACTATCCCATATTTACAGCTTCTCGATAACATGTAACCTCCGCATCCATTCGCGAGCCTTATAAAATAAGTTATGTGAATATTTACTAATAACGCCAACCACCGTGTCAGCGGATACCACCCATTAATAAATATAAAATGAAAATATGACGAGAGTGTTTGTCAATATTCGGTTGTAACAATTAGTGATTATAAAAACAGCTTAATGGGGTGTCAATATATCTAACAAGCCAATAATGATACCTGCTACGTACTCTGTAGAAGATAAAAAGAGAAACATAAATTAATTAATCACAAAATATATATTTATTGAAAATAAATACACCAGAAAAATGAATCTATCTTTTTATCTCTCACGTGGCGTAGGTTTCCCTTCCCCTTTCTAAAAACGGCGCACAATCCTGCCAGCGAGCAGCAAAACCGCACCATTTTGTGATTTATTGCGCGAATCTTGATCTATCACCACGCCATACACAGGGCCTCCTGTGCTAAAAATTACCTTTTCGTGCCACGCCTTGTGGACCTTGTGCAACATTACCAGGGCTATCATGCAAGAAGACCAGTCATCACAACGCGCCATTACACGTTTGTGTATCCAATGCGGCCTTTTTTTATTGCAACACGGTGCGGAAAGCGCACTGGTAGATGAATTATCCACGCGCCTCGGACTGGCGCTGGGCATGGATAGCGTCGAAAGCTCCATCTCATCAAACGCCATTGTGCTGACCACCATTAAAGATGGCCAGTGCCTGACATCGACCCGAAAAAACAGCGATCGCGGCATCAATATGCATGTGGTGACTGAGGTTCAGCATATTGTCATCATGACAGAACATAAATTGCTGGACGCCAAAGATGTCGAAAAGCGTTTTTCTCAGGTAAAACCCCTTCGTTACCCACGCTGGCTGGTCACGGTGATGGTTGGCCTGTCCTGCGCCTGTTTTTGTCGGCTTAACAATGGCGGCTGGGATGGCGCGTTTATCACGTTCTGCGCCAGCAGTATGGCGATGTACGTCCGACTGCTGCTGGCGAACCGTCATATGCACCCGCAAATCAATTTCTGCATCACCGCATTCGTGGCGACCACCATTTCCGGGCTTATGCTCACGCTACCGGTTTTCCTGCATACGCCTACGGTCGCTATGGCTGCAAGTGTCTTATTGCTGGTCCCCGGCTTCCCGTTGATTAATTCCGTCGCAGATATGTTTAAAGGCCATATCAATACTGGCCTCGCACGCTGGGCTATCGCCAGTCTGTTAACACTCGCTACCTGTATTGGTGTCGTTTTGGCTATGACCATGTGGGGGCTGCGCGGATGGATGTAATCTGGTTTTTGCTTAATCTGATACAAGACATGTTGCTGGCTGCCATTCCGGCCGTAGGCTTTGCAATGGTGTTTAACGTTCCGCATCGCGCCCTGCCCTGGTGCGCTCTGCTCGGCGCAATTGGTCACGGTACGCGCTTCGCCATGGTCTCCTGGGGCTTTAACATCGAGTGGTCGACATTTATCGCCTCGATGTTGGTCGGCAGTATTGGGATTCACTGGTCACGCTGGTATCTCGCGCATCCAAAAGTCTTTACGGTTGCCGCAGTAATCCCCATGTTTCCGGGGATATCAGCCTATACCGCAATGATCTCCGCCGTAAAGATCAGTCACCTCGGTTATAACGAAGACCTGATGATTCTTTTGCTGACCAATTTTCTCAAAGCGTCGTCGATTGTCGGCGCGCTCTCAATCGGCCTGTCTATCCCCGGCCTGTGGATCTACCGCAAACGCCCGCGCGTGTGAAATTTGAGTTATTTCTTTGCCATGGTGATAATCCCCCGAACCGATTGTGACTGACGAGGAGCGGATGTGGAACACCATGGCATTTATTCACCGGACAGTTTTGACGATACCCGAGTGAAGGACAAAATTTTCCTCAGCGCGATTACACTGTTTGCGGAATATGGGCTCAATGGCGCCCGCATGGAGCAAATCGCTGAAAAAGCCGGCACCACAAAGCGCATGGTGGTGTACCACTATAAAACCAAAGAAAACCTGTATTTGCAGGTTATCGAGTATGTTTATGCCGCTATTCGCGCCAACGAAAAATCCCTCGAACTCGCCACCCTGCCGCCTGTCGAGGCGCTGGTACAGTTAGTAGAAAGTAGCTTCGATTACCACGCCGACCACCCCGATTTTATTCGCATCATCTGCATGGAGAACATGCAACGCGGCCGCTTCATTCAGCAATCGGCCTGGCTGCGGGATGTCAACCTCAGCGCCCTGACGCTGCTGGAAGATATTTTGCGTCGTGGTCAGCAAAAGCAGCTATTCAACCAAAGTGTCTGCGCGCGCGACCTGCATCGACTGATCAGTAGCTTTAGTTTTCATTACGTTGCCAATAGTTATTCGTTTTCCATGCTCTTCGAGGCGGATGAAGATCAACAGCAACAACGTCAGCATTATCGCCGGATGGCGGTACAAGTTGTACTGCGTTATATCTGCCCCTAAAAAATAACTTGCAATTAAATCGTGCACTATCTATATTCAGAAACATGAAAACGAAATCAACTGAACCCGCGAATGCGCAGCTCGCGTTAGATAACCAGTTTTGTTTTGCGTTGTACTCAACAAACCTGGCGCTGCATAAGCTGTATCGGCAGTTACTGGCACCGATGAATCTGACCTACCCGCAATACCTGGTGATGCTGGTGTTGTGGGAACAAGATGACGTCACGGTGTCGGAGATTGGTGAACGCTTATTTCTGGATTCGGCAACACTTACCCCGCTGTTGAAGCGGCTGGAAAGCGCCGGGTTTATTATTCGCCAACGTTCCCGCCAGGATGAACGCCAGGTCGTCATTACCCTGAGCGAGGCAGGTCGGGAATTGCAACAACAGGCAAAAGCGATACCGAATGCGGTCATGTGCTCGTTCGATTGTGACCACAAGCATCTGATGGAGCTAAAACAGCAGCTCGAAGTATTGCGCCAACAGTTTCAGCAAGCATAAGCCCGACTGTGGACGGTTTTATGCGACCATATATATAGCGTGCTATTTTATAGTAAACGACAATTATGAAAAGGAACCTGTTATGTCTTTAGAAAAAGTGATTTATACCGCCAAAGCCAAAGCCACCGGTGGTCGTGAAGGTCGCGCAACCTCTTCTGACGGCGTACTGGACGTCAAACTGGGTTTACCGAAAGAGATGGGTGGCGCAGGCGGTGAAGTCACCAACCCGGAGCAACTGTTTGCCGCAGGTTATTCAGCCTGCTTCCTGGGTGCGATGAAGTTCGTCTCTGGTCGCGACAAGATCGCAATTGCAAAAGACGCCTTTATCGAAGCAGAAGTGGGTATCGGTCCGCTACCGACCGGGTTTGGGATTGAGGTCAAACTCAATATCCACCTGGAAGGAATGGATGCCGCAGAGGCGAAGAAACTGGTCGATGCCGCCCATATTGTCTGCCCTTATTCTAACGCCACTCGTGGCAACGTCGATGTTACGTTAAACATCATCGCGTAATACTAAGCCGGACGGGCATTAGCCAAAGATCCGGCAGCCAGCACCATTGGGAAAACACACAGCCGGGGCAACCCGGCTTTTTCGTCTCTGCTCCCCCACGCCTCCACTGTGTTACTATGTGTCATTATGTCTGCGAAAATCTTCGCAGAATGTCTTTCTGTTATTGCCCTGTTTGAGAACGCGCTATGTCTTCCAGAATTCTGACTTCTACAGTTATCGGCATTGATGATTTTATGCGCGATCACGAAAGCGTTCTGGCGCGAACGGAAGGGGGCGCGGTCGCTGTTTTTGCCAATAACAGCCCTGCGTTTTACGCCATTACCCCCGAACGTCTGGCAGAATTGCTGGCGCTGGAGTCACGTCTGGCGCGTCCGGCCAGTGATATCACGCTGGATAACCAGTTCTATGAAGAGCCAGCCGCCGCACCGGTAAATGTTCCTATGGGGAAATTTGCCATGTATGCGGGCTGGCAACCGGATGCGGATTTTCAACGCCTTGCGGCGCTATGGGGCATCGCCCTTGCTCACCCCGTTGCGCCGGAAGAGCTGGCGGCGTTTATTGCCTACTGGCAAGCCGAAGGGAAAGTGTTCCACCATGTGCAATGGCAGCAAAAACTGGCGCGAAGCCTCCAGATAAATCGCGCCAATCAGGGCGGCACGGTGAAACGCGACATTAACGCGATTTCCCAGCCTGACAGCCAAATTCCACCAGGTTTTAGAGGATAACGATGAAAAACGTCGCTGAACTGATGAAACGTCTGCAACGGATGATGCCTGCCAATACTCAGCCCGCGTTTAAAAACGGCGAGGAACTTATGGCCTGGCAGAAGGAACAGGGTAAGATCCGCGCCGCCGCGATTGCGCGCGAAAATCGGGCGATGAAAATGCAGCGCACGTTTAATCGCTCAGGTATCCGTCCGCTTCACCAGAACTGCTCTTTCGATAATTACAAAGTGGAATGCGAAGGCCAGATGCGCGCACTGAGCCAGGCGCGGCAGTATGTGGCTGAGTTCGATGGAAATATTGCCAGCTTTATCTTCTCCGGCAAACCGGGTACCGGTAAAAACCACCTCGCGGCCGCTATCTGCAATGAACTGCTACTGCACGGCAAATCCGTGTTGATTATCACTGTCGCTGACATCATGTCCGCCATGAAAGAGACATTTGGTAACCGTGATAACAGCGAAGAACAACTGCTTAACGATCTGAGCAGCGTGGATCTGCTGGTTATCGATGAGATCGGCATGCAAACCGAATCACGCTACGAAAAAGTGATCATTAATCAGATTGTCGATCGTCGATCTTCCTCAAAACGCCCGACAGGTATGCTCACCAACAGCAATCTGGAAGAGATGAACAAGCTTCTGGGCGAGCGTGTCATGGACAGGATGCGCCTGGGCAACAGTTTGTGGGTCATTTTTAACTGGGACAGCTACCGTAGCCGCGTCACCGGCAAAGAGTATTGAGAGTTTTCCACTCCTTAATCCGGACGCGGGCAGGTGTATAATGTGCGCTTTCAGGCCACCCCAGGATTACGCCATGTCCTTTGCTAAACACCTTCTCTGCGTTGCCTTCGCCGGCGGCGCGTTTTTCACTCACGCCAGTTATGCCTCTTCCTGGCAGGACAGTCTTTCCAGCGCAGCCAGCCAGCTTAGCCAGCAGAGCGGTTCTGGCGGTCAGCAACAAGGTGGTATGTCCCTGTCTTCACTGACGGGCCTGCTCAACGGTGGCAACCAGTCACTCAGCTCAAGCACCATGAATAATGCAGCAGGCGTAATGACTTACTGTGCCAAACATAAGCTCGCCTCACTGACTAACACGGATAACATTAAAAATCAGGTGCTGGATAAGCTTGGCCTGAATTCCCAGACAGAACAGCAGAAAGACACTAACTATCTTGAAGGCCTGCAGGGAATGTTAAACACCAAAAACGGCGAGCAGCTCAATCTGAACAATATTGGCAGCACGCCGCTGGCGGAGAAAGTGAAAACCAAAGCCTGTGACATTGTCCTGAAACAGGGCGTAAACTTCCTCTCCTGAGTTAAAAAACGTCGCGTTTGTCGCCCCACGGGCCCAGACGCGGCGCCTGCCTTTTACCTGCGTACCTTCCCTCTCCATAAAGAAAGCGACAGCGGTCATACTTAAATCTTTCTAAACCAATTCCGAATAAATCTGTATAAAGATGACACTACAATTGCAGCTATGTTACATCGCAATTAAATTGTATCCCCAAAGGATTTATGCCAGCAGGATGCTGGTGTCGTAGAGGAATGACGGTTGTCCGAGTTACTTTCTATTGTTCTATTTCTCGCGTCCGTGGCGATTTACGCCTCTAAAGCGGGCCGTAATACCTGGTGGTTCACTGCAATATTGCTGGTGCTGGGTTTCTTTGTCCTGCTAAACATCACCCTCTACGCCAGTAACTACTTCACAGGCGATGGGATCAATGATGCGGTTATCTACACGCTGACCAATAGCCTCACGGGCGCGGGGGTGCGCAAATATCTGCTGCCCGGTGCAGTTCTGGTTCTCGCCCTGACGGCGGTTTTTGGCGCGCTGGCCTGGGTACTACGCCGTCGTCGCCACCGCCCTTATCACTTCGGTTACAGCCTGCTGGCACTGCTGATGGCACTGGCCTCCGTAGACGCCAGCCCGGCATTTCATCAGATTACTGAACTCGTAAAATCGCAGTCTCGTGAAGGCGATCCTGATTTCGCAGAATATTATCGCGAACCGGCGAAAAAGATCCCCAATCCAAAGCTGAACCTGGTCTATATCTACGGCGAGAGTCTGGAACGCACCTATTTCGATGATGAGGCGTTTCCCGGCCTGGCGCCTGAGCTGGGCGCATTAAAAGAAGAAGGTCTGGATTTCTCGCAAACGGAACAACTGCCCGGTACGGATTACACCATTGCCGGAATGGTCGCCTCTCAGTGCGGTATCCCCCTGTTTGCGCCGTTTGAAGGTAACGCATCTGCGTCCGTTTCCAGCTTTTTCCCGCAGAACACCTGCCTTGGCGATATCCTGAAAAACTCCGGCTACCAGAACTATTTTGTTCAGGGCGCAAACCTGCGCTTTGCCGGTAAAGATGTGTTTCTTAAATCACATGGCTTTGACTATTTGGTCGGCGCAGAAGAGTTAAAAGGCGAAGTAAGCGATCCGAAATACCGCAATGACTGGGGCTTTTACGACGACACCGTGCTGGATGAAGTGTGGAAAAAGTACGAGGCGCTATCCCGTTCCGGGCAACGTTTCTCATTGTTTGCGTTAACTGTCGATACCCACCACCCGGACGGTTTTATCTCCCGAACCTGTAGTCGTAAAAGCTATAGCTATGACGGTAAACCAAACCAGTCGTTTAGCGCCGTAACCTGTAGCCAACAGCATATTGCCGCGCTGATTAACAAAATCAAAGCCTCGCCCTGGTTTAAAGATACGGTCATTGTGGTCTCTTCCGATCATCTGGCCATGAACAACACCGCCTGGAAATACCTGAACAAAGAGGATCGTAAGAACCTGTTTTTCGTTCTGCGTGGCGATGAGCCACAGCAGGACACGCTGGCCGTGAAACGCAGCACCATGGATAACGGCGCTACGGTGCTGGACATTCTCGGTGGCGATAACTACCTCGGCCTTGGGCGCAGCAGCCTGTCCGGGCAGTCGCTTTCCGGCGAATTCCTGAATATGAAAGAGAAAATCGTCGCCTGGAAGCCCGATATCATTCGTCTGTGGAATTTCCCGAAGCAGATGAAAGACTTCACTATCGATCGCGATAAAAAGATGATCGCCTTCTCCGGCAGTAATTTCCGCCTTCCACTACTGGTACGCGTGTCATCAAAACGCATCGAACCTATCCCGGAAAGCGAATACTCTGCGCCGCTGCGTTTCCAGCTCGCCGATTTCGCCCCACGCGATAACTTTGTCTGGGTTGATCAATGCTACAAGATGGCCCGCCTGTGGGCGCCGGAGCTGGTGCTTTCCACCGACTGGTGTGTATCGCAAGGGCAGCTTGGCGGTGAACAGAAAGTCCAGGCGGTCGACAAAGATCAGTGGAAAGGCAAAACCGCTTTCAAAGACACCGTCATCAGCACCGACCGTTACAAGCAAAATGTGGATATGCTCAAAATTGTCGATGACGACATCCGCTACAAAGCCGACAGCTTTGTCTTCAACGTGGCAGGCGCGCCTGAGGAAGTGAAAAAATTCAGCGGCATTTCACGCCCGGAAAGCTGGGGACGCTGGTCGAATGCGCAGCTCGGCAACGAAGTCGAAATTGAATTTAATGACCCGTTGCCAGCATCCTTTGACCTCGTGATCACCGCAAAAGCCTATGGTGCAAACGCCAACCGCCCTATTCCGGTAAGAGTAGGCGATGAGGAACAAACGCTGATGCTGGGCAACGATGTTTCCACCACCACGTTACGTTTCAACAACCCGACACGCAGCAATACGCTGGTAATTGTGCCGCCGGAACCCGAGTCGACCAATGAGGGGAATATTCTCGGCCACTCTCCACGTAAACTCGGTATCGGGATGGTTGAAATCAAAGTCGTTGAATCCGCAGGATAAAAAAATGCGCCCGAAATACCCTGGGCGCTGAATAGCAATCGTTATTGCTGCCTGTCTTTGCAACCTATCCTCCGCTGGCGGATGAATACCCCGCGATAGCCTCTGCCTCAAGCCACAAACCTGAGTGCCGAAAGGCACTCAGAAATGAATAACCCCTTTGATCAATTCGCGGTTGTTAATCACCTGCTGTTCGTAGATTTCAGCCAGCGCGTGAAACGCATAGCGGTGAGTCAGCATCATTTGTGCGGTGATCTTGCCTTCCGCCATCAAACACCCGACTTTGGCAAAATCCTCCTCCGTCGCGTTACGGCTACCCATCATGGTGGTCTCTTTTTTGTGGAATTCCGGATCGGAAAACTGCAAATCCCCTTTAAATAGCCCCACAAAGGTGATGCTGCCGCCGTGGCGAATCAGGTTCACCGTGTTATTCATCGCCTGCTGATTACCCGTTGCATCAATGACTTTTTGCGCTAGCGAACCGCCAAAGGCAGCGCGCAAAAGGGCTTCAAAATCTGCCGAGGAAGGATCGAGGGTCACCAGATCCAGATGTTTTTCGACATGTGCACGGCGGGCCGCGCTGGTGTCGGCAACCAGCACCTGCGCGCCATCGGCGTTGGCAATAGCCGCCGCCCCCAGCCCGATTGGCCCCGCACCCACAACCAGCACCTGTTCCCCTGGCTGGATCGCGGCACGGCGCACCGCATGGGCACTGATCGCATAAGGTTCAATCAATGCGGCGGCTTCCGGGTCGATGCCCTCGGCCACCAGCAGGTTTGCCACCGGCACGCTCAGGAACTCGCTAAAGCCGCCATCCTGATGCACACCGATCACCGAGATGTTCTCACAGCAGTTGGTGCGCCCACTACGGCAGGCCGGGCATTTACGACAGGCAACGTAAGGAATAACCGCAACCTGCTGACCATTATGCAAATGGTTTATATTTTTCCCCAGACCAACAATCTCGCCACATATTTCGTGGCCTAAAACACGTGGATAACTAAAAAAAGGCTGATTACCTGCCCAGGCATGAATATCCGTTCCACATATCCCTACTGTTTTTATTTTTATTAACGCTTCATTATCGCCAGGCATTGGAATTTCACGTTTTTTCCAAATCATTACTTTTGGTTCCTGGCATACCAGTGTATTCATTGTGGTCATTATTCATTCTCCCGTATTTCTTGTTGCTCCAGATATCAGGGAAAAGCAGAAACAAAACGAAACCGGCGTGCTGAATTGTGAAACTCAGCCCATAAAAATGTTTTAAATAGGTTTTTAATAATAAAAAACAGGAGACACGATGAGCCGTTCGCAAAACTTACGCCATAACGTAATTAACCAGGTGATTGATGATATGGCGCGTGGTCATATTCCATCCCCGCTGCCCACGCAAAACGCGCTGGCAGAAATGTATAACATCAGCCGCACAACCGTACGGCACCTGCTGTCGCATCTGTGTGAGTGCGGGGTTCTGGTCAAGTCCGAAGGCGCCTGGTGCATTATCCGCAAACCGACGCAGGACGATGGCTTTAACTGCATCAGCGCGCCGCTGGCCGAGCAGAATCGTCTCTTTGAGCAAGCATTCTTCACCATGATTAACCAGCGGCAGCTGCGCGCAGGCGAATCTTTTTCCGAGCTACAACTGGCGCGTGCGGCAGGTGTCAGCCCGGTGGTAGTACGGGAATATTTGCTCAAATTTGGCCGTTATAATCTCATTGAGAATGAAAAACGCGGCCAGTGGAGTATGAAACAGTTCGACCAGCGCTACGCCGAACAGCTTTTTGAACTGCGGGAGATGCTGGAAACCCATGCCCTGCAGCATTTCCTGAATCTGCCCGCAGATGACCCTCGCTGGCTGAGTGCCAAAACGCTGCTCGAACGCCACCGTATGCTGCGCGATAGTATCGGCGATAGCTTTCGCATGTTTTCGCAACTGGATCGGGATTTTCACGCGTTATTGCTTTCCGCTGCCGATAATATCTTTTTTAATCAATCACTTGAAATCATATCCGTTATCTTCCATTTTCATTATCAGTGGGATGAAAGTGACCTGAAGCAGCGCAATATCATCGCCATTGATGAACATATGACCATCCTCAGCGCCCTGCTTTGCCGCAGCGATCTTGATGCCACATGTGCGTTGCGCAACCATCTGCATACCGCTAAAGAATCCATGATCCGTTCTATTCAGCAATCCCTTGCCGCTCACTATTAAGTACCAATTAAAAACAGCAAATTTCAATCGGGAGCACGCTTCTGCTAAAAGGCAAAGAACTAAAAATAACACCGCTCCTATCCTTTGATTAAGTCGACTGAATTAACTGGATGTAAGTGAGTGGTGTCAGATTTATTAATCTGGCATCGGGATTGATATTTTCTCCTTCACTGATAAAGCGCGAAGAGAGATAAGTAACATTTTGGAGTCAGGCGTGGAAAAAAACGATATTACCCTCGACCCACGGACAACGTTTGATAAAACAACCGAAGCGGATATTCCTATTCCGCCAGATGGCTTATTAAAACGTAGCGCCCGAATTAAGCGAATCCAAACCACAGCGATGCTTTTATTATTTTTTGCTGCGGTTATCAATTATCTCGACAGAAGCTCATTATCGGTCGCGAATTTAACCATTCGCCAGGAGTTAGGGCTAAGTGCAACCGAAATTGGTGCCCTGCTTTCCGTCTTTTCACTGGCTTATGGTATCGGACAGCTCCCGTGTGGCCCTCTGCTTGACCGCAAAGGTCCGCGTATCATGCTCGGCTTAGGCATGTTTTTCTGGTCGCTCTTCCAGGCGCTTTCCGGCATGGTGCACAGTTTTACTCAATTCGTACTGGTACGTATCGGCATGGGACTGGGTGAAGCGCCAATGAATCCGTGCGGCGTCAAAGTCATCAACGACTGGTTCAACATTAAAGAGCGTGGCCGCCCGATGGGCTTCTTTAACGCCGCATCGACCATTGGCGTCGCCATTAGTCCGCCCATTCTTGCCGCAATGATGCTAATGATCGGCTGGCGCGGCATGTTTATCGTGATTGGCGTGCTGGGGATTTTCCTCGCTATTGGCTGGTATATGCTCTATCGCAACCGCGAAGATTTGCAGCTAACCGGAGTTGAACAGGCCTATCTGAATGCCGGTAGTGTCAATGCCCGACGCGATCCGCTGAGTTTCGCAGAATGGCGCAGCCTGTTTCGTAACCGAACCATGTGGGGCATGATGCTTGGCTTTAGCGGTATCAACTACACCGCCTGGCTCTACCTTGCCTGGCTGCCTGGCTATCTGCAAACCTCTTACAATCTCGATTTGAAAAGTACCGGCATGATGGCCGCGATCCCCTTCCTGTTTGGCGCCGCCGGGATGCTGACCAACGGTTACGTCACCGACTGGCTGGTAAAGCGCGGCATGGCGCCGATCAAAAGCCGCAAAATCAGTATCATCACCGGGATGCTCTGCTCCGCCGCTTTTACTTTCGTCGTACCGGAGGCCACAACCTCCATGGCCGCCGTCTTGCTGATTGGCATGGCGCTGTTCTGCATCCACTTTGCGGGCACATCATGCTGGGGATTGATCCACGTCGCAGTGGCATCAAGAATGACCGCCTCAGTAGGCAGTATCCAGAACTTCGCGAGCTTTATCTGCGCCTCATTTGCACCGATTGTCACCGGGTTTATCGTCGATACGACCCAGTCATTCCGTCTGGCGCTGATTATCTGCGGCTGCGTGACAGTCCTCGGCGCCATTGCTTATGTGGTGCTGGTTCGCCAACCGATCAGCGATCCGAAGCAAAACTAACGAACAAACGGGCGATTACAACATCGCCCGCATTTCAATTTGACTGATGTTCATCGTGCAATACCCCGCAGAGGAAAACAGCGGGGTGAAGGATTCCGGCACCGCCACACTGGTCGTCAGCCCAGGGAAGTGATGATTGAGGTTGATCAGCATCTCACGGGCAAAGCCTTTGTGGCGGTACTCCGGCTCGACATAAAGAAAGCGCAGTTGCGGAGCATCCATCAGCGTTGAAATGGCCGCATACGCATGCTTACGATACTCAAAAGCCCGGCAAGGAAGGGTAATGACGCAAAGAGGATCAAGCTGCCAGGGTAGCACGTTCTTTACCTCAGCCACGGATCGCCAGAGCAGCTCAAGAGGATTGCACTCCCGCAATAGGTTCTCTGGGATAGCGGTAAACGTATTGCCCTGATAGCCCCGCAGCACCCGCTGTTGCTCAAAACCCACTGACCGATACAGACCGATCCCCGCCTGGTTGTCTGCAAGCACCTCCAGCCACATCTGCTGAACGCCCTTTGCCTTCAACCTGTCAATTAAGGGCACCAACAGCCGCTTACTTACCCCATTCCCCCTGTATGCCGGGCGCAGGGCAAAGGCGGCCAGCCGCGCGGATTCGGTACGCCGGGTGATAAGGGCAATGGCCACAAGCTTTTCGCCTTCCCACCAGACACAAGAGTCGGTCAGACTGATATCTTCTGCGCCGAAACGCAGCGCAAAACGCTCAGGGGTAAGAGAGATGGGAATACGGTAGCCTTCAAAGCACTCCCCTAAAAAAGCAGAAAGCTGCTCGCTACTGTAGTGAAGGGCAGAAACGGCGGTCAGATTCATAGTGCTCCTCCGGGCGGAAAAACCAAGGATAGCACGATGAAAAAAGATAAAGTGCGCCCCGCGTCAGCAGGGCGCGAGGTTTATCAGAAGGTTTCCCAGTTTTCGTCGCCGACCGCCGCTTTACGCGGCACTGGGCTTGCAGATGGGGTTTTCAGCGTGGATGCCGCAACCGGTGCTTCGCGGGACACGCGACGGGTACGGAACACGGCAACCGCCTGCGTCAGACGGCTGGCCTGTTCTTCCAACGCGGCAGCCGCAGCGGCAGATTCTTCTACCAGTGAGGCGTTCTGCTGGGTCACACGGTCCATTTCTGCTACAGCCAGACCCACCTGATCGATACCACGGCTCTGCTCATCGGAGGCAGAGGCGATTTCGCCCATGATGTCGGTGACGCGGGTTACCGCACTGACAATCTCGTCCATCGTTTCACCGGCGCTTTCCACCAGCGTAGAGCCCAGCTCAACACGACCGACAGAGTCTTCAATCAGACTCTTGATTTCACGCGCCGCCTGCGCACTGCGCTGGGCCAGGTTACGGACTTCCCCTGCCACCACCGCAAAGCCACGACCCTGCTCGCCAGCACGTGCGGCTTCTACCGCGGCGTTCAGCGCCAGAATGTTGGTCTGGAAGGCAATGCCATCGATCACGCTGATAATATCGGCAATTTTCTGCGAACTGGCGGTAATGTCACGCATTGTCTGCACAACGTTATCCACCACTTTACCGCCTTTCTGCGCGGTATCGGATGCGCTTTTCGCCAGATGACTGGCCTGACGGGCGTTTTCGGCGTTCTGTTTCACCGTTGCGGTCAGCTCTTCCATGCTGGCGGCAGTCTCTTCCAGCGAAGCAGCCTGCTGTTCAGTACGGGAAGAGAGATCGTTGTTACCTGCAGAGATTTCGCTTGCGCCGCTGTAAATGGCATCGGCACCGTTACGAACATCGCCTACGGTACGCACCAGCTCAGCCTGCATATGACGAAGGCTGGAGGCCAGTTGGCCCATTTCGTTGCTACCGTGCACATCGATAGTCTGTTCCAGATCGCCACCGGCAATATGGCGGATGTTTTCAATCAGATGATTCATCGGACCGATAACACCACGCTTAATGCCCAGCCATACGGCGACAATCACCACCAGTACGACCAACAGGACACTAATAATTATCCATACGGCAGTGGAGTAAGAGCCGTTACTCTCTTCGACCGCGATAGCATACAGACGGTCGTTTTGCTGCAAGTAGTCAAGGTACGGCTTCTCAAAGGCGTCCTGATAGCCCTGCGTCGGCTGATCAAAGAACTCATTGATTTTGCCTGCGCCCAGCAACTGAATCAGTTCAGCCAGCGCATTGTGGTAAATATCATAAGTACGGTTGATTTCCGCTGCCGCAGCCTCGTTCTGGCGCGGATCGCGAGGTAAAGCTTGATACTCTTTCCAGTGCGTTTCCGCCTGCTTTAACGAGCTGCTGGCGATCTGCATCAGATCGTTCACCGTTGCACCGCTACCAATCTGGTTCTGATCCATCATGTAACGGATCCCGGCGCGGTTGAGCGTGTTACGCGTCTGCAAAAGCGCCACCCAACTGGCGTTGAGCGTGGATTGCTGCTGACGAATAGTCTGCAACACAGTGAAGTTTTCTTTGTCGTGCTTAAGTGCGTTAAAGAATAAGCCGCCAGATGTGAGCTGCAAAAGACCAAAAAGTCCCAGTACAAAAAGTAAACTGGTGACAAGTTTCATACGATTCAACATGTTTTCTATCTTCCATTAGCCAGGTAACAGTTTTTCGGCCTGACCAGAGAAAACTTTATGGTGGATCGTATTGAGCATTTGTCTAAAGACGAACGTCGAGAAAACAGTAAGCATCCACAGTATTTAGTCTAAAACGTCGATATAAAGGAAATAAACGAGCATGGAATAATACGTTTCGCTAAAAATTTCAGTTAAACAACCAGAAATATGGAAAATCCCCGGCGACATTAAGAATAATCTTCCCCCTTAAGCGACTCACTGCTTTAATAGGTTAGCTCTTTTAACTCAAGGACTTAAAAGTGATTAACCGTGATTTTGATCATTTATCAACTCTGTTACATTTGTTTTTTACTCGCCAGGATATTCAGCAAAAATTGAATATAATCGACCAGTACCATATCTCTGGCTGGGAAATCTGGATGCAAATTGAGTTCGCTAACCTGCTGGCTTCCACCGACCATGAATGGTGGCGCGAGATCAGCCTGGAGTGCGACAAACGCATGAATCCGCAGCGCGATTCACTGCGTACTGACTTCTTGCTGAGGAAAAAAGGCTGGACGGTGGACAGCTACATCGCTCTGGAAATAAAGCAAAATATCGACCCCACCAGTTGCGTCAGAAATATGATCCTCGACCTTGAAAAATCAGCAAAAATAAGGCGTTCTGAGATCGATCTGCGCAGCTTCTGGACCTTAGGTATTACGCGAACCATTGACGCTGAGCGGTTAGACGAACTGATTGATAATTACCTCCAGGATAAATATTACCAGACCAAAAGCAGAGAAAAGCACGTACTGTTGACCCCTATCGAAAATACCCCCTACTGCTATATCGTGATCTGACCGTTTGCTCGCAGGCCCTTTTTATCAACGCCTGCGAGCCCGCGGCTCCACGTGATCCTTATCACATATTTTCAGCCGCTTAGCGCCGTATAAAACCGCTTATCCGCTTAGCTGACCGCTTACCCCGCTATTCATACCACTCAATCAGATCGCGCCCTTTTTACGCTTGTAATTTGCCATGATCGTCACCAGCAAGGCCGTCTTTTAACACATCAACTCCGATTTCATTTTTCTTGATAATCAGGTCTGACATGGATACTAAAAAGCTATTCAAACATATACCCTGGGTGCTCCTCGGCATCCTCGGCGCCTTCTGCTTATCCGTCATTGCTTTACGACG
The DNA here is from genome assembly GCF_040546205.1 of Citrobacter sp. UYEF32. Classification (NCBI taxonomy): domain Bacteria; kingdom Pseudomonadati; phylum Pseudomonadota; class Gammaproteobacteria; order Enterobacterales; family Enterobacteriaceae; genus Citrobacter; species Citrobacter sp. UYEF32. The sequence continues at coordinate 23,529 of NZ_JBEPNI010000007.1, forward strand.
CGGTGAGCACGTCAGTGCGCTGTGGATCGTGGTCGCTTCCGTTTCTGTGTACCTCGTGGCGTATCGCTACTACAGCTTGTACATCGCGCAAAAGGTGATGAAGCTCGATCCGACACGTTCAACCCCGGCTGTTATTAATAATGACGGCCTGAACTACGTACCCACCAACCGTTACGTCCTGTTTGGTCACCACTTTGCCGCTATCGCAGGCGCTGGTCCGCTGGTCGGCCCGGTGCTGGCAGCGCAAATGGGCTACCTGCCGGGTACCCTGTGGCTGCTGGCAGGCGTTGTGCTGGCAGGTGCGGTGCAAGACTTTATGGTGCTGTTTATCTCTTCACGCCGTAACGGCGCCTCTCTGGGTGAGATGGTGAAAGAAGAGATGGGCCGCGTGCCAGGGACTATCGCCCTGTTTGGCTGCTTCTTAATCATGATCATCATCCTCGCCGTGCTGGCGCTGATCGTGGTAAAAGCACTGGCAGAAAGCCCGTGGGGCGTGTTCACCGTTTGCTCCACTGTACCGATTGCCCTGTTTATGGGTATCTACATGCGATTCCTGCGCCCAGGCCGCGTGGGTGAAGTGTCGGTCATTGGTATCGTGCTGCTGGTGGCCTCCATCTACTTCGGCGGCATCATCGCCCACGACCCGTACTGGGGCCCGGCGCTGACCTTTAAAGACACCACCATCACCTTCGCGCTGATTGGTTATGCCTTCATCTCTGCGCTACTGCCGGTATGGCTGATCCTCGCACCGCGTGACTATCTGGCAACTTTCCTGAAAATCGGCGTTATCGTGGGTCTGGCGCTGGGTATTGTTATCCTCAACCCGGAACTGAAAATGCCTGCGGTCACGCAGTACATCGACGGTACCGGCCCGCTGTGGAAAGGTGCGCTGTTCCCGTTCCTGTTTATCACCATCGCCTGTGGCGCGGTCTCTGGCTTCCATGCGCTGATCGCTTCCGGTACCACGCCGAAACTGCTGGCGAATGAAACCGACGCGCGTTTTATCGGTTACGGCGCCATGCTGATGGAGTCCTTCGTTGCGGTGATGGCGCTGGTTGCGGCATCCATCATTGAACCGGGTCTCTACTTTGCAATGAACACCCCGCCTGCTGGCCTTGGCATCACAATGCCGAACCTGCATGAGCTGGGCGGCGACAACGCGCCGATGATTCTGGCGCAGTTGAAAGATGTCACCGCGCACGCGGCGGCAACGGTAAGCTCCTGGGGCTTTGTTATCTCCCCTGAGCAGATTCTGCAAACGGCTAAAGATATCGGCGAACCGTCCGTACTTAACCGCGCAGGCGGCGCACCGACGCTGGCTGTGGGTATCGCCCACGTGTTCCACAAAATCATGCCGATGGCGGACATGGGCTTCTGGTACCACTTCGGTATCCTGTTTGAAGCACTGTTCATCCTGACTGCGCTGGACGCCGGTACCCGTGCTGGCCGCTTTATGCTGCAGGATCTGCTGGGTAACTTCGTGCCGTTCCTCAAGAAAACCGACTCACTGGTCGCCGGTATTATCGGTACCGCAGGTTGCGTTGGGCTGTGGGGCTACCTGCTGTATCAGGGTGTGGTTGACCCGCTGGGCGGCGTGAAAAGTCTGTGGCCGTTGTTCGGTATCTCTAACCAGATGCTGGCGGCTGTCGCGCTGATGCTGGGTACGGTGGTGCTGGTGAAAATGCAGCGCACCAAATACATCTGGGTCACCGTGGTTCCTGCGCTGTGGCTGCTGCTGTGCACCACCTGGGCGCTGGGTCTGAAACTGTTCAGCGCCAACCCGCAACTGGAAGGCTTCCTGTACATGGCTAACCAGTACAAAGAGAAGATTGCTGCCGGTGGCTCTGAGCTGACCGCACAGCAGATTGCCAACATGAACCATATCGTGGTGAATAACTACACCAACGCAGGTCTGAGTATTCTGTTCCTGGTGGTCGTGTACAGCATCATCTTCTACGGCATCAAAACCTGGTTGAACGTGCGTAACAACACCGTGCGTACCGACAAAGAAACCCCGTATGTCCCGGTACCGGAAGGCGGCGTGAAGACCTCTTCACATCACTAAAAAAACGGCGGGTGGCGCTGCGCTTACCCGCCCTACAAGGTTCTGTAGGCCCGGTAAAGCGTAGCGCCACCGGGCTTTTTCTTATCAGGATGCGTTATGTTTGGTAACTTAGGTCAGGCCAAAAAATACCTCGGCCAGGCGGCAAAAATGCTGATTGGCATCCCGGATTACGACAACTACGTCGAACATATGAAAACCAATCATCCGGATAAACCCTGGATGACGTACACTGAGTTTTTCCGCGAACGTCAGGAAGCGCGCTACGGCGGAAGTGGAGAAGGTGGCGTGCGCTGCTGCTAAAGGAGAGAACATGACACCGATTGCTGTCACCCTGTTAACCGGTTTTCTTGGCGCCGGCAAAACCACCCTGCTGCGTCATATCCTCAGCGAGCAGCACGGCTTCAAAATCGCCGTTATCGAAAATGAATTCGGTGAAGTCTCGGTTGACGATCAACTGATTGGCGACCGCGCCACGCAGATCAAAACGCTCACCAACGGCTGTATTTGTTGTACCCGTTCCAGCGAGCTGGAAGACGCGCTGCTGGATTTACTCGATAGCCTCGATCGCGGTGACGTCGCCTTTGATCGCCTGGTGATCGAGTGCACCGGTATGGCCGATCCCGGTCCGATTATCCAGACCTTCTTTTCCCATGAGATCCTCTGTCAGCGTTACCTGTTAGATGGCGTGATCGCGCTGGTGGATGCCGTCCATGCGGATGAACAGATGAATCAGTTCACCATCGCCCAGTCGCAGGTGGGCTATGCCGACCGTATTCTGTTGACCAAAACCGATGTCGCCGGTGAAAGTGAAAAACTGCGCGAACGTCTGGGCCGCATCAACGCCCGCGCGCCGATTTATACCGTCACCCATGGCGATATCAATCTCGGCCAGTTGTTTAACACCAACGGTTTTATGCTGGAAGAGAACATCACCTCAGGACCACGCTTCCACTTTATTGCGGACAAGCAGAACGACGTCTCATCGATTGTGGTGGAGCTGGATTATCCGGTCGATATCAGCGACGTTTCCCGGGTAATGGAAAACCTGCTGCTGTCGTTTGCCGACAAGTTATTACGCTATAAGGGCATGTTGTGGATTGATGGCGAGCCCAACCGCCTGCTGTTCCAGGGCGTACAGCGGCTTTACAGCGCCGACTGGGACCGCCCGTGGGGCGACGAGCCGCCGCACAGCACGCTGGTGTTTATCGGCATTCAACTGCCGGAACAGGAAATCCGCGACGCCTTTGCCGGGCTGAAAGCCTGACGTCATACTACACAAAAGCCAGTTTACCGACCTTCGCCAGTAAACTGGCTTTTGCCTGATCCAGCAGGTCCGCATTGGTGCGACTCGACAGCGTATCGCGCGCTTTAAGCCCCAGAAAATAGCTAATCCGCTCCATATTGGCCCCGGACGGATGCGGCAATCCCGACAATATCCGCGCCTCGTCCAGCACGCCCCGACTGGCCAGCAGGTTTACCCCTTCGGTCGCCACCGGCCCCAGCGGAATAAATACCGCTTTTTTCAGCGCCGCCGCTTCCTGGGCGAATCCTTCATCAATTGCCGCTCTCAATAACGCGGAGCGGGAAAAATGCGGCGTGCCGTTATAATTGACGCCTTTGACAAACAGCGGCTGGGTATACAGCGACGTGCAATGTACCAGCCCGGTATGGTCGGTAAAAAGCTGCGCCGTGGAATCCAGCGAGAGCATCTGTGCCAGGCCAATACCATCCAGCAATTTGACCAGGTTATTTCGCAGCGGCCCGCTAAAGGCCCCGTGTTTTTTCGCCTCACGTAACGCCAGCGCGTCATCGCCGCCCTCACGCAGCACTTTCTGCGCTGTCATTACCGCGTTATACCACTGCACATATCCCGGCGTTATCCCCACCAGCACCACCAGCGCACGGGTATTTACCGCATCAAAAGGGATGTAGTACTGCGCGAGGTTTCCCTCCTGCGCCAGCAAAAATTCCGCAGGTAACTCACCGGGCGTTTTGCGACCGGAAAAAGTGACGATAGCGTCGCGAAAGCGGGACAAATTAGCAGAAATAGCGCTCATGATTTCTTTTCACCCAGGGTCAATCGAGGGAACATCATATGTCGAATGATGGCTGACGTTTAAGGTAGTTTCAGGTTGTTTGTTATTCGAACAGTTCGGCATGCGTCCCCAAATCAGTGAACACGATCAAGTGCTTTTCGGACTCAAGCTTATAGACCAGCAAATAATCCCCACCGATATGCAGCTCCCTGAAACCTTGCATATTCCCGGTCAGTGCATGGTCGTTGTATTGCGCAGGAAGCGGGTTACCGGAAAGAACCATAGCCATGATGGCGGCAGTTTCGTTCATATCCCGCCGCCCGGCTTTGTTATAGCGCTCCCAGGCTTTGATAAAAGAACGGGTGTAATCAGATCGGAATGGCAAGTTAGTCCGTTTGCTTTTTACCATGATTCAGGCTGTCCATAAGCTGCTCTGCACTCTCAAAGCGTCCATGCCGGTGTGTAATAATTTCATCTGCTTCGTTCATTGCTACTCGCAGACGGGCAGTCGGTTTACGGGTTACTTCAAAAGGTAGCCCTTCATGTTTTACGATTTGCTCAGCAAACAAGCGGATAGCCACACTCCAACTCAGTCCACACTCTTCCAGCACGGTAGCCGCTCGTTCTTTCAACTCTTTGTCGATACGCGATCGGATAACAGAATCCATATATCCCCCCATTCATTTTGTAGCCACATTGTAGCCACAAAAAACACGGATGGAAATCTGAAAACACCCATTCCTTAGCCCTCGTTAACGGCTTGCGAAGGCGTTTCGGGCAGTGCGGCGGCTTCTCCCTCCACAGCGGTGGGCTCCTGTATCGCTTCGACGATCATCGCCATCCGTTCGTGCTCGAAATCACGGTGGGAAATCTCAAGCTTCGGTAGCTCCTTGTTGACCTTCTCGGAGAGTTTGCCAAAGCGCTCCACCCTGCCATACAGCCCCTGACTACCCACCAACGAGGTCACGGTGGCGTTGTACTGGTTGCTGGCGGTGGTCAGTGTACCGCCAAGCTTGCTTAAGCGCTCTGCCACCAGGCAAACGGTATTGAAGATTTCCCCGGCACGTTCACTGATTTCCCGCGCTTCGCTGTTGCTGCGTTCAATCATCCACAGATTAGAGACGGTACGCAGAATCGGAATCAGCGTGGTATGGGAGACCAGCACAATCCCTTTGCGGTAGCCGTATTCAAACAACCCTTTATTCGTTTTCAGCGCCTCAATATAGGCCGCTTCGATGGGCATAAACATCAGTACAAAGCTCGGGCTTCGAATACCCGCCAGGTTGGTGTAATCCTTCGACGCCAGATCATCGATGTGGCGGCGTACCGCCATGATGTGCTCATCCATCGCGTGCTGCTGCGCTTGTGGCGTTTCGGCCGAACAGGCGCGATCATAGGCATTCAGCGACACTTTACTGTCGATAATGATGTGCTTATTGTCCGGCAAGCGGATCAGGTAGTCCGTCTGTTTCCTGCGCCCATTTTCGTCTGTAAAAGCGCTCTGCACCTCGAAGTGCTCTTTCTCCACCAGCCCGCTCATCTCCAGGGTACGGCGCAATTGCGCTTCGCCCCAGGCACCACGCTGTTGGGAATCGCCTTTCAGCGCCGAGGTCAGGTTGGTCGCCTCGGTACTCATTTTCAGCCCGACATCGAGCACCTTTTTAATCTCTGCATTCAAATCGGCATTGCCACGAATGGAGGCGTCGTGCACTTCATTGATCCGTTTCTGAAAGCCCTCAATTTGCTCGCGAAACGGCTTAAGCATGTCATCCAGGCTGTTTTTGCTGGTGGTGGTGAAGGTTTTGCCCTTCTCTTCGAAAATCTTATTGGCGATATTTTCAAACTCGCGCGACAGGGATTTTTTGGTCTCTTCCAGGCTGGCAAACTGTTCGCGGAAATGGTGCTCGCGCTGTTCAAGCGTGGTTTTCAGCTCGGTATAGTCATGGTCGAGCTGGCCCGACAGACGACGCTCTTCTTCCAGTTGCGCTTCTGTTCTGGCCAGACGCTGCAAGAGCTCATCCGTTCGCCCTTTCAGATCGCTAATTTGCTGGCGCATGGCGCTGACGTCGATATCCCGCTGATGCTTTTCCTCGCGCGCCGCGTCGGTTTTGGCTTCCTGCTCACGCAGCAGTTTCTTGGTTGCCGCCAGCTCGTCCTCCGCCAGCTCATGGTCATGCTCCAGCGCGGCCATTTTGCGGGTAAATATCTGTTGGGTGAGAAGCCAGCCAAACGCGCCCCCCAGCAGGGCGGCAATCACAGCGGCAATCATCGTAAGCGTCATGTCAGAGCATCCTTTATCCATCTTTTCTGCGACTACCATACCCCCGGCAAACGAAGATGCAATATTTGGTTTTCGCCCTGCCTTTCGCCTTCACCTTTTTGGGAAGAGGGCCGGGGTGAGGGGAACGGTCACCACCACGTTTCACTTTGAAAACCAAGCGAAACTGCGTCTCTGCTCTATGCTTAAACCATGAACAAAATCACAGAACTCAAACGTGCCAAACGCCTGGCGCTCTCATTACTGTTGATCGCGGCTGCGATCTTCATCGTTACCCTTTTTCTGCCACCCAACTTCTGGGTCAGTGGGGTGAAAGCCATTGCAGAGGCGGCAATGGTCGGTGCGCTGGCAGACTGGTTCGCCGTGGTGGCGCTCTTTCGCCGTGTCCCTATTCCTTTTATCTCCCGCCACACGGCCATTATCCCACGCAATAAAGATCGCATTGGCGACAACCTCGGCCAGTTCGTGCAGGAAAAATTTCTCGACACCCAGTCGCTGGTGGCACTCATTCACCGTCATCAGCCAGCGCAGATGATTGGTGTCTGGTTCAGCCAGCCGGATAACGCCCGTCGTGTCGGCCAGCACCTGATGCAGGTCATGAGCGGATTTCTGGAGCTGGCAGACGACACGCGCATCAAAAACCTGCTTAAACGCGCGGTACATCGGGCGATCGATAAAGTCGATCTCACAGAAACCGGCGCGCTGATGCTGGAGAGCATGACCAAAAACCAGCGCCACCAGGTATTGCTGGATGCCCTGATCGGCCAGATGATCCTGTTACTGCAAAAAGAGAGCAGCCGGGACTTTATCGCCAGCCAGGTCGTGCGCTGGCTGAAAACGGAGCATCCGCGTAAGGCCAAAATTTTGCCCACCGAGTGGCTGGGTGAACAAAGCGCCGTGATGGTTACCCGCGCGGTGAATACGTTGCTGGATGATGTCACCCACGATAGCGCACACCAGATCCGCCGGGCCTTCGATAAAGCCGTACTGAAACTGATCGCTAATCTGAAAACCGACCCGGAGATGGCCGCCAGGGCCGATAACATTAAACGCTACCTGAAAGAAGATGACGCGTTTAACCGCTATCTGGGAGAGATGTGGGGTGATCTGCGCGACTGGATGAAAGCCGATATGCAGGCCGACGATTCACGCATTAAACAGCGCACCACCGAAGCCGGGCTGTGGTTTGGCGAAACGCTGCTGGCGGACGGCGCGCTACGTACATCGCTTAACGAACACCTGGAACAGGCGGCTCACAGCGTCGCACCGGATTTTGCCGCGTTCCTCACCCGCCATATCAGCGATACGGTGAAAAGTTGGGATGCCCGCGATATGTCGCACCAGATCGAGCTGAATATTGGCAAAGACCTGCAATTCATCCGCATCAACGGCACGCTGGTCGGCGGCTCGATTGGCCTGGTGCTTTACCTGCTCTCGCAGATCCCCGCCCTGCTTTCGCTGCCCACGGGGTGAAAAAAGCAACAAAAAACAGTGCCATGAATGTTAATTACTCACCTCCGCTCAGGTGTTACATTTCCTCTGCCGTGACCACACGTTGCACAGCGGTAAGGACTCTCTCAGGCTTAATGATTGCCATAGGCTGATCCGGATATTCGGCAAGCTCCATCGCCTGCCTGGGAGATTCCTTAATGACGATATGACGTTCAGGATCCTGAAGCGGCCCGGTATGAGCGGGATTTGCGGTTACAAAGAGGCTGACCGTTTTCACCTTAAGGGCAACCGCAAGATGAAGAGGCCCGGTATCAGGGGTAACAAGAACATCGAACCCGGCAATGCACTCAACCAGTCCGGTCAACGAGCATTTCCCGACATAATCGTTGATCCTGCCGAGTTCCTGATTGCTAAACCCATCAAGAAAAGCTTCTGCCAGTCCCCTTTCGGCTGGAGAACCGATCAGGGCTATTTCGAAATTATTTCCCGCGGCGAGCAATAATTTTGCAAGCTCTCTGAAATATTCAACCGGCCACTGGCGCAATTTTTCAGAAGCGCCCAACTGGAAACCAACGACCACTTTATCTGGCGAAGTTGAGATATTTTTGACGGGATAAGGGATCTGCATCTGAATATTTTCTGTAGAACATCCCATTAAATTGACCAACGCTAGCTTTCGCTCTATTAAATGGCCAGGATAATTATTTTCAGGCATCGACGTAACCTGCTTACGCATAGCCAGATCGCTTCCGTTGTACGCATCTTTTAGCACAAAAGGGATTTTAGCCAGAGCAGCACAAAGCACATCATACGGACTCTTGGAATGGAGCAGGACCGCCACATCCGGTTTGCAGGCACGAAGGCGCCTGGCGACACTCGATACATTCTTAACTTTTTGATCCCAATAAATAATATTTTCGAACCACGGACTATTTTCAACGAGTGCCTTATTTTTATGGCTTGATATAAGCGTCAGCGCGGCATCAGGATACCGTTCTTTTATAGCCAGGATTGCCGGTGTATTGAGTATCAAATCGCCAAGTGCTGTTGTAGAAAAAATGGCAATGCTTTTTACGCGCTCTGCATTATATTCACTTGCACCACAAAGCTTATTTCCCGTTAAAAAGCGGTAGCAACCAATGGCTGCTGAAATAAAGGCATTTTTAAATTTTTTGGATGCCATCTAACATTCTCCCGATGAATCCGTTGTTTTATTTTATCACTTCAATAATTTTTACTGATTGATAACCACCAACCCATTGTCAGCTTCGCTTGATGTGTAAAGAACAAAGCCTGACGAATCGCCATAAAATATCATAAAAAACGTGAATATTTCTGCGGTTGGTCATGACGCAGCCCCAAAACGGCCCCGGTATGAGCCAGCGGCGCCAGCGCACATGTGAAACGCAAAGGTGCCAACTGCCCGCCGGTTAAAAAACAGGCAAAATTAACGTCGACATATAAATTGTCTGCTCGCACAATAGAAGAGCGCGGTAAGAAAAACCGTAAAAGGAGACTGTTATGTCATGGAAGCCCGCATTTTTCGCCCGTTACGCCGGGGTCTTTATCTTCCCGATGGCGCTGGTGCTGTACGATTTTGCCGCCTACCTCACCACCGACATGATCCAGCCGGGCATCATTCAGGTGGTGCGCGATTTTGATGGCGACGTCAGCCTCGCCCCGCTCTCAGTCAGCCTGTATATGGCAGGTGGCATGGCGCTGCAATGGGCGTTAGGCCCTCTGTCCGACAGAATTGGTCGCCGCCCGGTGCTGCTGACCGGGGCGCTTATCTTTACCCTTGCCTGTATCGCCACGCTGTTCACCACCACCTTTGAACAGTTCCTGGCGGCGCGCTTTATTCAGGGCACCAGCATCTGTTTTATCTCCACGGTCGGGTACGTCACCGTTCAGGAAGCCTTTGAACCGACCAAAGCCATTAAGCTGATGTCGCTTATCACCTCGGCGGTGCTGCTGGCCCCGGTGATTGGGCCCCTTGGCGGCGCTGCGTTAATGCATTTTGTCCACTGGAAGGTGATTTTCGCGGCGATCGCCGTCCTCGGTTTTGTGGCCTGGCTTGGGCTGATGCTGGCGATGCCGGAAACCGTTAAAAGGCAGGAGACGCCGCTACGGGCAATGAGCGTCGTCCATGACTTTTGCGCGGTATTTCGCAACCGCGTATTCCTCAACGGGGCCGCCACGCTCGCGCTCTATTACATTCCGCTCATGTCCTGGGTGGCCGTCTCCCCGGTGATTCTGATCGATGCAGGTGGCATGACTACGGCGGAATTCGCCTGGGCGCAGATCCCGGTCTTTGGCGCGTTGATCGCCGCCAATATCGTGGTGATGCGCTTTGTGGAAGATCCGACCAATCCGCGTTATATCCGTCGTACCGTGCCCATCCAGCTTATCGGGCTGGTGACATTGCTCGCCGGCAATCTGCTCTTTCCGCACCTCTGGTTCTGGTCGGTAGCCGGCACCAGTATCTATTGCTTTGGTATCGGTCTGATTTTCTCGACCCTTTTTCGTTTTACGCTGTTTACGAATAACTTACCGAAAGGCACTGTGTCGGCGTCGCTCAATATCGTGGTGCTGAGCACCGTGGCGATCGCCATTGAGGGCGCACGCTGGCTGTGGTTCTCCGGCGGCGGGCGCATTCCATTTCATCTGCTGGCGCTGGTTACAGGCGGCGTTGCCATACTCTGCCTCAACCGTCTGGTGCGACGGGTACAGCAGTACGAAAGCGCTCAATGCCGCTAATCTCGCGGCAGATCAACAATTCCATATATTCAATAAGGTTATAATTCTTCCTTCGGCGGCAGCAGACCGCCTCTTTTTTCATTGTCTCCCGTGTTACGGGGAAGGAAAAATCATGTCTCTTATTACAGAACTTCCGGAAGTATTTGAGCAATTCTCCGACGCCCGCCAGAAAGGTTTTCTCACCGTGATGGAACTGAAAGAACAGGGGATCCCGCTGGTCGGCACCTACTGTACTTTTATGCCGCAGGAAATCGCGATGGCCGCGGGAGCAGTCGTGGTCTCATTGTGCTCCACCAACGACGAAACCATTGAAGAAGCCGAAAAAGATCTGCCGCGTAATCTCTGCCCGCTGATTAAAAGCAGCTATGGTTTCGGTAAAACCGACAAATGTCCGTACTTCTATTTTTCCGACCTGGTGGTGGGCGAAACCACCTGCGACGGCAAGAAAAAAATGTACGAATACATGGCAGATTTCAAAGCCGTCCACGTAATGCAACTGCCTAACAGCGCGACGGATGACGCCTCCCGGGCGCTGTGGAAATCGGAAATTCTGCGCCTGCAACAGCACATCGAGGAGCGCTTCGGCCAGCCGATCAGCGAAGCCGCCCTGCGCGAGGCCATCGTACTGAAAAACCGTGAACGTCAGGCAACGGCTGATTTCTACCGTCTGGGGCAGTTAAATCCACCCGCGCTGAGCGGGACAGACATCCTGAAAGTGGTATACGGCGCGACCTTCCGTTTCGATAAAAACGCATTGATTGCCGAGCTCAATGAGATGACCGCCCGCGTGAAGGCCGAGTGGGAACAGGGCAAGCGGCTGGAATCCCGTCCGCGCATCCTGATCACCGGCTGCCCGATTGGCGGCGCGGCCGAAAAAGTGGTGCGTGTCATTGAAGAGAACGGCGGTTGGGTAGTGGGCTACGAGAACTGCACCGGGGCGAAAGCTACCGAACGCAATGTGGCGGAGGACGGTGATGTCTACGACGCGCTGACCGACAAATATCTGGCGATTGGCTGCTCCTGCATTTCGCCTAATCCCGAACGCCTGCGTTTGCTGAGCCAGATGGTCGAGGAGTACCAGGCCGACGGCGTGGTGGACGTGATTTTGCAGGCCTGCCACACCTACGCGGTGGAATCGCTCGCCATCAAACGCCACGTGCGCCAGCAGCACAACATTCCCTACATGGCGATTGAGACGGATTACTCCACCGCCGATATCGGGCAGCTCAGCACCCGTGTCGCCGCGTTTATCGAGATGCTCTAAGGGGTCAGGGTGACGTTCACGATAGGTATTGATTCCGGTTCAACCACCACCAAAGGGATATTGCTGGAGGGGAACACCATTGTCCGGCGTTTCCTCTGCCCGACGTCATTTCGCCCGGCGGACAGCATCCATGACACCTGGGAGACACTGCGGGCAGGTCTGGAGGAAAAGCCCTTCCTGACGCTTACCGGCTACGGGCGGCAACTGGTGGATTTTGCCGATAAGCAGGTAACAGAGATTTCCTGTCACGGGCTGGGCGCGCGCCTGCTGTTGCCGGAGGCACGCACCGTCATTGATATCGGCGGTCAGGACAGCAAGGTTATCCAGCTTGATGAACAGGGCAATCTCACCGATTTTCTGATGAACGACAAATGCGCCGCCGGAACAGGGCGCTTTCTGGACGTCATTTCACGCACTCTGGGTACTACGGTGGAAGCGTTGGATGGGATCACCGACGGCATCGCGCCGCATCCGCTGACCAGCATGTGCACCGTGTTCGCCGAATCAGAAGTGATCAGCCTGCGCTCAGCGGGCGTTGCTCCCGAGGCGATTCTGGCGGGTGTGATCAATGCGATGGCACGACGCAGCAGCCATTTTATATCGCGGCTCACCACTCAGGGACCGCTGCTGTTTACCGGCGGCGTAAGCCATTGCGCCCGTTTCCGTGCCATGCTGAGCGAGCATCTGAAGATGGCGGTGCATACCCATGACGATGCTCAATACGCGGGGGCGATTGGCGCGGCGCTGATTGGTCAGCGCCAGAGGGGACGTTGATGGAAGAGTACCTGTTTTTATTTCACTCCACCGTAGGCGTCGTGCAGACCCGCAAACTGTTGCAGGCATCCGGCGTGTCGTTTCGCGTGGCGGATATCCCGCGCACCCTGCGCGGCGGCTGCGGGTTATGCATTCGTCTGCAGTGCCCGCCCGGTACCGAACAGCAGTGGGTGCTGCCCGGCGCGACCCAGGCGATTTACCGCTGCGAGGGAGAAGCGTTTGAGCAGGTGGCGGTGTATGCGTCGTCGCCCGGATAAGGCGCTTGCGCTGCCATCCGGGAGCGCGTTACCGCGAAGCTCTGCTATGATGCCCTTTTTCTCTTACCAGGAAGCCCGATGAGCAAAATCGATCTCAGCCACAGCGAACGCGAGATGCTTCGCGAAAAACTGCAACGCTACTGCACCGACAACTTCGACCTCGAACTGGAACAATTCGACGCCGAATTCTTTGTCGATTTCGTCATTGAAAATATCGGCCCAACACTGTTCAACGCCGGGATCGATGAAGCTATCCGCACGCACGCCGCTTACAGCGAACGCATTCAGGAAGAGATGGATCTGAAAAAAATCTACTGATCTTCGACCACAAACCGCGTCGCCTCGAAACGGTTTAAGATCAGATGCACCAGAAACACCATCGTTAGTGTGCCCAACAGAGCGACCGTCACCGACACAATGCGATAAAGATCGCTAAACACCAGGTCGGTATCCGGGTGCAGGTTCTGCCCGAACATAATGCCGATGGTGGTAACGCTGGAAAAACCGACGCCCGCCCCCACCTTTTCCATCACGTGCAGTCGCGCGCTAAACGCCAGCCCGAGGCCTATCAGCGGCATCATCAACAACATATGGCTACTGTGATTGTAGAGAATCAACTGCACCAGCAGGATATACAGACAGGCGAGAATCACCCCCACCACACGCCACAACGAACTCATCACCGCACCGCGATAATGCATCGGGAACAGGATCAAAATACCCGCCATCAGCGCTGACAGCGAATCACTGAGATCGCTTATCTGGAACACGACAAAGATCATCGTCGCCACGGTCCCGGAAAGCAGGGACTCATGCCGCACACGGGCATCGTTTTTTTCGATCCGCGGCGGCGAATTGCGCGGCGCCACATCCGGGATCAGGTAATTCATCAGCGCGCTGAGCGCTACCGCCATCACACTGGCTTCAATATTGGAGAAAATCAACGTGTGCCAGTCGCTGGTCGGGTAGCTCATAAAGTTGAGCATCGTGCTCTGACACACCACTCCCGCCGAACCAAACAGGAACAGTGGCCCCTTACTCATAAAGCGAAAACGCATCACATACAGGCCGAATACCACCAGCGTCATCATCAGCGGCCATTTCGACAAATAGCCGATGATTAGCACCATTTCGACGCAATTCAGCACCGCGCTAAAAATAAACTGCTTCGCCATGTGGCGGTTAAACACTGGCACCAGCGAGAGCAACATCACCGGGTAGACGACATAAAAGACGCCATAGCTGGTGTTGTAAAAGCTCGAGATACTCAGCGCGATCATCCCGGCAAACACAATGCGCAGCGTCTGGCGAAAATCATTCGCCGTATAGACGATGTTGCCGTGCGGCGTAAAGACGCGCGCGAGGGTATTAATAGACATAGTGCAGCCAGCTAACGAGATGGATTTGCAGCCCCGAGAAGAAGCGGGCAAACGGCCCTTCGCTGTTATATAGCTGCACGGTGGCGCGCGCGCCGGTCGGCAGGGATTTGGGCAAGGCGTCATCCAGCGCCACATGAATACGCATGCGCTGCGCATCACGCACCCAGCGGTTGGAGGTTTCCGGTTCCGACAGCTCACCGTTAACCGCTTGCTGCCCGGCTAACACCCCGGCATCGCTGCTGGTGACATGGCCGCGAAACACATGGCCCGGCAATGCATCAAAGACCACGGCGGCATCGGTACCGACGCGGGTGTGACGTAAACTTTTCTCGCGAAAATCCGCCACGATATCTGCACTGTCATGCACCAGCGCCAGGGTTGCGCTGCCGGTAGCGGCATAATAGCCGGGGCTCAGTTGCAGGTTACTCACTTTACCGTCAACCTCGGCACGCACCTGCGTCCAGCCAGGATTAAGCTGCGCCTGCTCAAGGCTATTTTGATATTTTTGCAGCGTCACGTTGCGACGGTCGTCGCGCTCGCCACGTTCGATAGTCAGGGCGTGGATCGTCGCATTGAGGTTATTGACCGACTGCACGCTACTCTGCCAGGTCGTGCGCACCTTATCCAGGTCAGATTGCGAGACGTTTTGCATCGCCCCCAGACGCTGATAGCGGTCAAAGGTGACTTTGTCATTTTGCGCGGTAAGCTGTGCGGTTTTCAGGTTCGCTTCGGCTGCCGCAATCTGCGCATCCAGTTGCTGATTGTTAAGACGCGCCTGCGCCAGCGCGATTTGCGCGGCTTCCACCTGGTTGTTAAACGGCGTGGCATCCAGTTCGTAGAGCAAGTCGCCCTTCTTCACCACGCTGTTATTTTGCACGTAGACCTTCGCAACATAGCCGGAAACGCGCGAAGACACCGGGGTCACCACGCGCATTACGGTGGAGTCCGGCGTCAGCGGGATCCAGATATCGGCAACGATAAAGTAGACAAACATCAGCAGGAAAGAGGCAATACTCACCCTTACCCAGCGGGCAAACTTTTGTTCTGGCGTCATCATGATTTATTTAGTCTTGTTATCTTCTTCGCGGATATTCCGCAAATTGCAGGCGATCTGATTCAATGTCGCGCTGAAAATGTCCATATTTTCAGCCGGGATGTTTTGCGCCGCACGTTCCTGACAGGCTTCAATCACACGGGTGATTTTTTCCAGCATGGCATGACCTTCTGGCGTGAGTGTCAGCAGGCGGATGCGCTTGTCATAGGGGGATGTGGTGCGCACAAGCAATCCCTGATTTTCAAGCTGCGTGAGGGTACGCATTAGCGGCGGCAGTTCGATGCCCTGCACTTCCGCCAGTTCACTGACCGAGACGTTATCGCCTAGCTGGCGAAGCTGCATCAGCACCGTCCAGCCCGACTGGGTGAGGCCGGTATCGGCAAGCGCATGATCAATGGTGGCGCGCCACTGGCGCACAATCATCGCCATTCGCATTCCCAGCGGCCTGCGGGCAAACAGTTCGTCTTCGGTCATGTGAGGTTCCTCATTAAGCGGTGAGGAGGATAATAGTTATCATGATAAGTATCAAGAAACGGAGTTGTGATAAAGCATGGAATGCGAAAGGGGAAAATGCCAGCCACACAGGCTGGCGTCGTCTTCAGGGGCGCAGAATGATGCGTCCAAGCACACGATTCTCTTCGGCATAACGATGCGCGGCCACGACGTCAGCCAGTGCGAACTGCTTGTCGATCACGACACTAAATTGCTTGTCACGCGCATCAAGAAGTAGCCTGTCTACGGACGCCCTGGCCTCTTCATACGCCAGTTCTCGCCCCCAGAATAGCCCGCTGAGGTGTTGATTCGCCTGCTGTAAGGCCATCAAATCGACATGCGGGGTTCCCCCCGCATTACCTGCCAGCACCACGGTTCCCCACTCACGAAGACAGGCAAGAGACTGGTCCAGCGTTGACCCCACGAGATCCAACACGCTGTCCACCCCGGCGCCCTCCGTCAGCCGTTTTACTTCTGCGACGATGTCCTGCTGACGGTAGTCCAGCGCCACATCCAGCCCAAGCTGAGCGAGTTGCGCGATACGCTCGCGACCGGAAAGCGTTGCCAGCACCCGTGCGCCCCGGGCCTTTGCCAGTTGAATCGCCGCGACCCCAACGCCCCCGGCTCCGCCCTGAATAAGCAGCGTGTCACCGGCCTTCAGATTCAGGCGTGAAAACAGGGCTCGCGCAGCCGTACCAAAACTGACGGGGATGACCGCAGCGGCGGCTACATCCAGCCCATCCGGGATAATCCAGGACCACGCTGCGGGGGCCATACGGTATTGCGCATGAGAACCTGCAAGGGCAATGGTTGCGACCCGTTGGCCTGGATAGCGGTCTTTCACGTTTGCGCCGACGGCAACAATGCTGCCCGCCGCCGAATAACCGGGAACTGTCCCCTGCGGCCCTGGCGCTGCAGTCGCGCGATTAATTAAATCGCCGCCCTCAAGCGCAATAGCTTCAATTTTGACCAGCACATCATCCGGGCCACAGACCGGCAGGGGCACATCGCGATAATGCAGAACATCCGGTTTTCCTGGTTGAAAATAGACTGCGGCTTTCATGGTATTCATTACCTTCTCCCCCTCGTCGTGATGCCGAAATGCAGGAGATACGCGCCATACAGGATGTAACGCCTTGTCACCTGCTACAGGTTTTGCGTACAAACTCTCAGCCTATACACTCATCCCGCAGAGGCAACGTGCGTAAATTTTAAGCGCACGAAACGTATCCTCGCCCACTACCGCCGGGAAGATCGGACGACTTTTGTTTTGATCGCGCAGCATGGCTCGCCAGGCACTTCCGGTCCGTAGCCCGGCTAAGCGTAGCGCAGCCGGGAAGCCACAACACGGCAAGCAATCGAATGAAATTAAAGATATTTAAAGGCCACAGGCACTTTATCAAACCTTAGAAAATGGCATGATGTAACAAATTACTCGGTGAATGGATTGTCATGAGAAATTATAAAGTCATTACTCCGTTGTTCCCGACCTACGCACAAACCCGGGCCATGATGAAAGCCATAGCAGGGTGCTCCGTAAAATCGGTCCGAAATATGATCACCGCCATTCAGGAACAGACCGGTACACCGCAGAACCCCGTGGACTGGTCCGAGCCGGATATCTGGCTGAAAGAAAGGCTCAGCGGCGAGGATGCGAAAATCGCCTGGCAGATCTGGAAGACAGATAACCACGTCCTTAATCCGCGCCACAGCTACGGTTGTTATATGTTTATCAACAACCCGCTTTTCGATCTGATGCAAACCCATGAGGACGGCGGCTGGTACCCCAGCGAACAAGGGCGACTCTTTCTTGCCGGGGATGAAGCCACACTTCGTCGGCTGGACGATATCGAAGGTATGCTGCAATTACTGGAGCTATTGGCCGGGCGCGAGCAGGCACGGCGCGCCGATCTGCTACCCGAATGGCAGGCGTTCTTACATCAACACTCCAAATTCGCCTCCCCCAGCTCCGTCAAAACCACCCTCTATGCCCGGCTGTATAACCTGATTGAGCGCGACCTGGTCGCCCGTGAAGGGATGAGCTACAAAATCACCGACGCCGGAAGAAAGTGGCTGGGCAAGGCGCTGCCTGAACGTAAAACCGATCCACGCAAAGAGCTGCTCGACGCAGCGAAACGCTATAACCAGCAACAAAAAGAGCTGCTGCGCGAGCAAATCAGCACCATGAATCCGTACAAGTTTGAGCATCTGGTTGGGCAATTGCTGGAAGCCATGGGCTACGAACAGGTGGAAGTCACCAAAGCCTCTGGCGATAAAGGTGTGGACGTGGTCGGTAAAGTGCAGGTCGGCATCACTACCATTACCGAAGTGGTGCAGGTAAAACGGATGCAGAACACCATCACCCGCCCGTATATCGACCAGCTACGTGGCGCGCTGCCCTACCACAAAGCCATTCGCGGCACGCTTATCACCACTGGAAAATTTGCGGCGAAATGCGCAGAAGCGGCGTTGTTTCCCGGAGCTGCACCGATCACATTGATCGACGGCGACCGTCTGCTGGAGCTGTTGATTGAAAATAACGTCGGGATCAGGCGCAGTAATGCGGTTGAGCTGCTGGATGTAGATTTACAGCTGTTTGATGAGCTGGAAATTGAGTCATAAGCACGAAAAGTCGCGGCCAGTAAGGTCGCGCCCTCTTCTTCCCATCACTCAGACATCATCACTATCTACAAATTACTCATCACTCCCATTCTTTAGCCTTTTTAAAGTGTTACGCACAACATCCTGCTCTTATAACGCTTGATAAAAAAACGTGCAGCGTTATGATTTTGGAAGACGTCTCGCAAAACGAACCTTTTCACCCTTTGCATTTTCAGCAATACGCTGCGGGTGATCGCTGCAAGGAGCTTAATCTTTGACAACCGCCAGCCCAACTCAGCAAACAAACTTTGATTTCCTGGCAGAATACGATCCGCTATTGGTTCAAATCACCGCCACCGCAGAACGGCTATTCTCCAGCGATCCCAATACCACGCTGATGAAGCTACGCCAGTTTGGTGAAGCGCTGGCGCAAAATATTGCTGCCCGGTTGAATATTAGCCGGGAAGATAATCCAAACCAGCAAGAGTTGCTCTACAGGTTGGACAGGGAATTACAGTTTGATCCTGCCATCCGTCAGTTATTTCATACGCTGAGAATTGAAGGTAATAAAGCGACACATCAGTTCCAGACCCGTCACCGTGAAGCGATGGATGCGCTGAAAGTCGCCCGAGCGCTGGCAATCTGGTTCCACCAGACATTTGGTGATGCCGGTAGTCAGTTTAATCCGGGCCCTTTTATTCCACCGCATGATCCAAGTGAACAGCTTAATAAATCTCAATCTGCCATCGAACAACTCAAACAAATCTTATTGGCAGCGAACCAAAAGCTGGAATCCAGCGAGCAGCTTCAGAATTTACTTAAACAGCAAAAAGAAGAATATGAACAGCTGGCTCACGAAATGGATATTGAGGCCAGAGAACAACAACAGTTGCTGGAAATGAGTCAGCAGGATCTACAAACGCTCCAGCAAAATTATGAAGCGAAGCTCACCGCTTTGCAGGCACAGCTTGCACAGCAAACACAGCAAGCCATTACGGCCCAGCGTAAAGAGTTTGGCCGCAAGTCCAGTTACGCCCGCAAGCACATCATTACCGAAGAGCTGACACGGATCCTGATTGACCAGCAGCTCAATGAATGGGGCTGGCTGGCAGATACTCAGGAAATCACCTGGAAAAAAGGCTCCCGCCCTGAAAAAGGGGTGAACAAAGCCATTGCGGAATGGCCGACCTTTGCCGATGACGAACATGGCAGAGCAGATTACGTTCTTTTCTGCGGGCTCACACCCGTCGCAACCGTTGAAGCGAAAAGAAAAAACGAAAATGCTGCCGGGAAAATCCCCCAGGCCGAACGCTACAGCAAAGGCTTTCAGTTTGACGCATCCATGATCCCCGCCTGGTCTGAAGAAGGACGCGTCAAAGGCTGGGAAGATGGCGTGAATAGCGTTTATCAAATTCCTTTCGTGTTCTCTTGCAACGGTCGGCCTTATATCAAACAGTCCGCCGAATATTCCGGCACGTGGTTCCGCGATGTTCGCTCGCCTGACAATACCCGCTATCCGCTGGAAAGCTTTATCACGCCAGAAGGCCTGATGGACCGCCTGCATCGTAGCCGGGCGGAAGCAGAAGCCAAATTGCATCAAGAGCCGTTTAGCTATCTTGGCCTGCGTGATTACCAGGTCAATGCGGTTAAGGCCGTCGAGTCCTCGCTGGAACAGGGCTCGCGTGAAGCGTTACTGGCCATGGCAACCGGGACGGGCAAAACACGTACCATTATTGGCTTAATCTACCGATTCCTGAAGGCCGAACGCTTTAAACGGATCCTCTTTCTCGTCGACCGTTCTGCGCTGGGCGAACAGGCGCAGGATGCCTTTAAAGAGGCTTCGCTGGAACAGAACCAGACGCTTTCACAAATCTATAATGTCGCCGAGCTGGGTGATATGGCGGCAGAAGCAGAAACCCGCGTACAGGTTGCCACAGTGCAATCCATGGTCAGCCGGATCTATCGTTCCGGCACGCCGCCTGCGGTAGATACCTACGACTGCATCATCATCGACGAAGCGCACCGTGGTTACACGCTGGATCAGGAGATGACCGAGGGCGAACTCTCTATCCGCGATAACGCCCAATATCTCTCCAGCTATCGTCGGGTGCTCGACTATTTTGACGCCGTAAAAATCGGTCTGACCGCCACCCCAGCCAAACACACCAGCGAGATTTTTGGTCACCCCGTTTATGTTTATTCCTACCGGGAAGCGGTGGCGGAAGACTGGCTGATTGACCACGAACCCCCGGTTCGCTATGAAACCCAGCTCAGCAAATACGGTATTCACTTTGAGATTGGCGACACCGTCAGTGCCGTGGATGCAGAAACGGGGGAAGTCGATACCAGCGAGCTGGAAGACGAGCTGAATTTCGACGTCGATGCCTTCAACCGTAAAGTCATCACCGAAGATTTTAACCGGGTGATCTGCGAAGAGCTGGCGAAAGAGATAGACCCTTCCGGCGATGAAAAAACGCTGATTTTCTGCGCCACGGACGCCCACGCCGATATGGTTAAGCGCCTTCTCGATGAAGCCATGGGCGCGGTCAACCCAGACTTTAATCAGGCCGCGATTGAGAAGATCACCGGCAAGAGCGATCAGGTCAGCAAGCTTATCAAGCGTTTCAAAAACGAACGCTACCCCAGCATTGGGATCACCGTGGATCTGTTAACCACCGGTATTGACGTTCCGGCGATCACCCATCTGGTGTTCCTGCGTCGGGTAAAATCACGCATTCTGTACGAGCAGATGATCGGCCGCGCCACCCGGCGCTGCGACGATATCGGTAAAACCGTCTTCTGGATCCACGATCCGGTGGATATCTACGCCACGCTTCAGGATGTGAACACCATGAAGCCGCTGGTGAAAAACGTGGGCGTCAGCATCGAGCAACTGGTTGAAGAACTATCGAATGACGATGTGCTGGAAACGGCGCTGAACAATCCGGGTGATAGCCCAACGGAAACGCAGGCGGATAGCTTGCTCAATCAGCTCAGCCAGAAAATTATGCGCGTCCTGCGTAAAGCGGAGAAAAAGGCCGAAAAACGCCCAGAAATCCGCAAAAAGCTTAATGAACTGGAAGAGCTCTGGGGCGTGGAGCCAAAGCAATTGCACCAGCATCTGCATAAGCTTGGCCCGCAGCAAGCCTCGGCGTTTCTCAAGCAGCATCGCAGTTTGATTCGTCAGTTAAGCGATGTCGGAGCCCTGCTGGGCAGCGAGTACCGCCCGGTGATTTCAGACCATGATGATGAACTCATCAGCAAAGAGCAAACCTATGGGCGCTACCAGAAACCCGCCGACTACCTGCAAAGCTTTAATGAGTTTATCTCCACGCAAATCAACCAGTCCGCAGCGCTGTCGGTGGTGATTAACCGTCCACGCGACCTGACACGTGAGCAGTTAAAAGAGATCCGTCTTTTGCTGGATGAAGCGGGCTACAGCGAGGCCAGCCTGCGCTCGGCGGTACGCACCCAGAGCAGCCAGGATATTGCCGCCACCATCATTGGGCATATCCGCCAGGCTGCGCTCGGTGAACCGCTTATTCCGTTCGAGGAACGCGTGAAGCTGGCGCTGGACAAAATCTATGCCCAGCATAGCTGGAGTAAAGTGCAGAAACGCTGGCTGGAACGGCTGGCAAAACAGCTGGTCCATGAAGTGGTGCTGGATAAAAACTTCGTAAATCACCTGTTCTCCGCCGACGGCGGAACAAAGAAGCTCAACAGCCTGCTGGACAACCAACTGGACACCATTCTCGATCAGATGAGCGATGCATTGTGGGCACCAAAATCCGCCTGATCGTGATACCCTTCCCCATCATTTTTTGACAGACAGGCCGGGTAACCGGCCTCAACCGGAATAGCTATGAGTAACAACGAAATCGTTCAGAAACTCTGGAATCTTTGTGACGTCCTGCGTGACGATGGCATCAACTACAGTGATTACGTCACCGAGCTGGTATTACTGTTGTTTATCAAGATGGTGCACGAGAATACCGAAGCGGAAACGCTGGATAAACACATCCTGCCAGAAGGGTGCCGCTGGAGCGATTTAAATAGCAAATCCGGTCTTAACCTGCTGAACGACTACAAACAAATTCTGCTGAAACTCTCTACCGGTAAAGACGCCGAAGGCAAACTGGTCCACGCCGACCCGCTGATCACCGCAATTTATGCCGACGCGCAAACGCGCCTGCGCGAGCCGCGCCACCTGGAGCAGTTGATCCGCTCGCTGGATCAGATTGACTGGTTTAGCGCGCAGAAAGACGGTCTGGGCGACCTGTATGAAGGGCTGCTAGAAAAGAACGCCGGTGAAACCAAGTCCGGTGCAGGGCAGTACTTTACCCCGCGTGCGCTGATCAACAGCATGGTGCGCTGCATCAAACCGCGGCCGGGCGAAGTGATTCAGGATCCTGCCGCCGGTACTGCGGGCTTTTTGATTGCCGCCGATCAGTACATCAAGGCCAACACCGACGATCTGTACGATCTATCGGACAAAGAGCGCGTATTCCAGAAGAATAAAGCCTTTATCGGCGTTGAGCTGGTGCCATCTACCCGCCGTCTGGCGCTGATGAACTGCTTGCTGCACGGAATGGAAGGCGATGAAAAAGGCGTGGTGCATCAGGGCAACGCGCTGGGCATGGCCGGACAGTCGCTGGCGAAAGCCGATATCATTTTAGCCAACCCACCGTTTGGTACCTCCAAGGGCGGAGAAGCCAGTATTACCCGCGATGACCTTACCTATAACACCAGCAATAAACAACTGGCCTTTTTGCAGCATATTTACCGCAACCTGAAGCCGGGCGGTCGTGCTGCCGTTGTGCTACCTGATAACGTGCTGTTTGAAGCCGGGGTCGGTGCCGATGTTCGCCGCGACCTGATGAACAAATGCAATCTGCACACCATCCTGCGTTTACCGACCGGGATTTTCTACGCGCAGGGCGTGAAAACCAACGTGCTGTTTTTCACCAAAGGCACCGACGCCGATAAATACCAAGAAGAGAATTGCACCGAAAATGTCTGGGTGTATGACCTGCGTACCAATATGCCGAGCTTCGGCAAGCGCACGCCATTTACCGAGCAGCACCTGCAGCCGTTTGAAACCGTCTACGGCGAAGATCCGCACGGCTTAAGCCCGCGTACCGAAGGCGAGTGGAGCTTTAACGCCGAAGAGAGCGAAGTTGCCGACAGCGAAGAGAATAAAAATACCGATCAACATCAGGCCACCAGCCGCTGGCGCAAGTTCAACCGCGAGTGGATCCGCAGCGCCAAATCCGATTCGCTGGATATATCCTGGCTGAAGGATAAGGACAGCATCGACGCCGACAGCCTGCCGGAGCCGGACGTGCTGGCGGCAGAGGCGATGGGCGAACTGGTACAGGCGCTGGGCGAGCTGGATGCGCTGATGCGCGAATTGGGCGCGGGGGATGAAGCGGACGCGCAGCGTCAGTTGTTGAATGAAGCGTTTGGTGAGGTGAAGGCATGAGTGGGGGGAAATTGCCGGAAGGGTGGGTAAAAAGCGACTTGGATAATATACTTCTTGCTATTATTGGTGGAGGCACCCCAAGCAAAGCAATCCCGGAGTATTATCAAGGGGATATACCTTGGATGAGTGTCAAGGATATGAATAAACATGCCCTTACAGATACTATCGACCATATCACCAGTGATGCTGTAGAAAATAGCAGTACAAATATCATTCCTGCTGGGACACCGATTATTGCGACCCGTATGAGTTTGGGAAAAATTGTTACGGCATCTTTTGATTCAGCAATTAACCAAGACTTGAAAGCACTATTCCTATCTCGCGAAGTGGATCGTAATTTTTTCATTCACTGGTATCGTTCACAGGCACAGCTAATTGAAAGTTTAGGAACTGGCACAACGGTAAAAGGAATACGCCTGGAAGTTTTGAAAGCTCTTACAATTAATCTCCCCTCCATTGCTGAACAAAAAATCATCGCCGAAAAACTCGATACGCTGCTGGCGCAGGTAGACAGCACCAAAACACGTCTTGAGCAAATCCCACAAATCCTGAAACGTTTTCGTCAGACGGTGCTAGCTGCTGCAGTAAATGGAGACTTAACTACTGAATGGAGAATGAACAATAATTCAAATATTGTTGAAGAAGAAATTGAAAAAATCAAAAATAAATTGATAGCAAAAAAAATAGTCAAGAAAGATTTAACATACTTTAAACTTGATAGAAAATATCAAATACCTTCAGATTGGCTATATGTAAAATTACAATCAATAGCTACTAAAATTACTGATGGTGAACATAAAACTCCAAAAAGAGAATCTGCTGGGCAATTATTAATTTCAGCAAGAAATATTCAAGATGGCTATCTCAAACTATCAGATGTCGATTATGTCAGTGATGCTGAATTTCAAAAGCTAAGAAATAGATGTGATCCTGATAGCGGAGATATTCTTATCTCCTGCTCTGGTTCAATAGGGCGAGTATGTCTTGTAGATGAGAACTCCAAGTATGTTATGGTTCGTAGTGTTGCATTAATCAAGTTAATGCAAGATTTTGTTATCAATAAATATATGATGTACCTACTTCAATCTCCGTTATTACAAAAAGAAATAGAGGAAAACTCAAAATCAACAGCCCAAGCAAATCTGTTTCTTGGTCCTATTAAAAACCTTGGTATCCCCCTCCCCCCGGTACCAGAGCAAGCTGAAATCGTCCGCCGTGTCGAACAACTCTTCGCCTACGCCGACACCATTGAAAAGCAAGTCAATAACGCACTGACCCGCGTCAACAGCCTCACCCAGTCGATCCTGGCGAAAGCCTTCCGCGGCGAGCTTACCGCCCAGTGGCGTGCTGAAAACCCGGATCTCATCAGCGGTGAAAACAGCGCCGCCGCCCTGCTGGAAAAAATCAAGGCCGAACGCGCCGCCAGTGGGGGTAAAAAAACCTCGCGTAAAAAAGCCTGACCGTTATTTTCAAGCGCACCTGAACCGTGCGCTTTTTTACACTTCATCCTTCAAGCTGCCTCGGCGTTGGCTGCGTTCGCTCACCCCAGTCACGTATTTATATACGCTCCTGGGGACTCGTTCTCTTGCCGCCTTGATGCAACCCGAATGATTTTGTGTATATTATTTTCCGCATTCATAACCGTCAAAGATATATCCAGTCTTTTCATGTTCATTCCCATTACAGTCTATTTTCAGCTGGACTTTCCTTCTATTCCCTGATGATATATCCAAGTATTTATCGCAAGACGCCCGTGCTGCAACACGAGCGCCTCGCTAATCACAATCCCTATTGAAAAGGAATAGAGACCATGACTACCCCGCATTCTATTGCAGAATTCACCGATCCAGAAGTCTCCCCGGAAAATAACCGTAAAGGCACCGTCAGTTACGCGAGCCGCTTTGAAGATCGCCAGCATATCCCAGCAATTATCATGAAGGGCCAGTGGCTGGAAGCTGCCGATTTTGCCACCGGTGCCAAAATCGATATCAAAGTAATGGAAGGCTGTATCGTGATTATCGCGAAGCAGCCAGAGCCGGAATTAATGCTCGCGTTACGTCAGGTTGATAAACTGTCTGCACGCAAGCAAAAGTAGGTTGAGGAATTTATTGGCGTGATCAGCGGTAAAACCGCAAATAAACAGCGAGCGTAACGCACTGAAATATGCGGAGCGCAGCCCATCGCGCTCCGCTGCTTATTCTTGCACAAGCGTGTACCAGAAATCGTTTATTCTTTTTTCGATGTCATCCGCATGGCCAGCTCCCGGCTGGCGAACAAAAACGAACGACGCCACGCTGCGGAATATACACAGTAACAGCGTGCGTCCAGGCTTCGGTGAAACCATCCAGCCTCTGCGCTCGGTATGCTGGAAACAGGTATAAACACCCTTTATCTGTGCAATCGCAAGTACGTTTGACGGCATTGAAAGGCGTTAACTGAACCTTCTTGTTCACGAATGACCATTGTTCACGCAGCATGAACAAACATATTTCGTGAACAAGCGACACCTTACCCCCGCTCCCCCGCCCCCCACATCTCCCTTAGCCACCCGGCGCGCTCCACAATGGAGGGGATGGCTTTCTGTTCCCAGAAACGCAGTGAAATATGGCCGCTGCTCATACCGCCGCGGCAAAAACGCGGGATATAGACCGCATCGTCATCAAGCATGGATGAATTGGTTCGCGCGAGCACAACGTTACGCAGCAGCGCGGTCAGCTCTTTTAGCGTGTCCGGCAGCGGGACACGGGATAACGATTTGCGCATCTCCATCCATAACCAGGGGTCGCCCCTGAGTCCCCAACCAGAGTGGTCCGGTGTCAGCAGATCGCCAATCGTTGCCCAACTGTGTTCCAGCGGAATGCATGATTTGCGTTTTTCCAATGCCAGGAGTTGGGGTAAAAATTCATCACGCCAGTAGTCGGTATCCACCCACCAGTGCGGGGGAATCGAGGCGTGGCGTACAAAGGGCGTAGAGAGCGATGTTCCCGTCATCGCCATAAAGGCGCCATAAAAGCGCTCCTTCACACTGGCCGTTGGCGAAACACACTCTTCATCACTGAGCAACATCACCAGATTGTCCATCAGCAACTTATCGGGATAATTCATCAACTCCGGCATGCCCTGGGCGAAAATCTTACGCATTAACTGGGCGAGCGTTCGCGGGGCCGGATAAAGCACAAACCACAGATCCTGGCGCTGTGTGTGCTTCTTAACGGCAATGTCATACGCCGTTTGCTGTTTATCGTGCGTCTTGAGCTGGGTATCCGCGCCGAACTGCAACAAGCGCCCAATGACCGTTAAATCCGCACCGTGCCACGCGGCCTGATGCAGCGCGGAATAGCCTTTTTTCTGCGAAACATGATTAATCAGCGAGGGATATTGTTCGAGGACAGCCAGGACCTCATCCCACTTCCCCTGCCATGCATTAAGAGAAAGCTGGCCTGCCGCCAGCGCCAGAGAATCGGCCATGGAGCCTCCTTTTTGCTGTTCCGTCTTACTTTCATCCTTTAGCGAGTGATTTCACTGTTTGCTAAGGGGAAGACACTTATTTCCCCTTTTGAAACGTCAACCCCTACCACTACGCTGCGTGTCGGCGGGCTTTGGGTTCTCGATTTGAGGATGTACTTAACGATAAATTGCCCGTCGCTGGCGAAAGTATAGAAAGAGGGCAGAATACACAGTTGCGCATCTTTAACCTTTAAGGGCGGCATCAAAGTATATTTATGTTTCGGGGGCGGAATATTGCGCGGATTAATAGAGATAAATACCGGCTGGTAATCTCCCGCATGATGAACGGCAAAACAGACTTCATTATTCGCTGTACGCCTCACCGAGGTGGTTTCATCGGGCCTTAGCCTGTCGCCTGAGCCCGGACAGCCAGTCAGTGCCAGCAGGGACGCCAGTAATAACATACCGCGTGTTATCCCCTTTTTTAGCACCATGGAAACCCCTGCAACGTTTTTTGATATTCAGGCAACATGCGGGACTCACGGAGATCCCCGTCAAGCGTCACATCGCCTCTCGCTCTTAATGCCATCCAGGAAGCATAGCCGTAAGTTTTGAGAATGAAATAATCGGCAATGATTTGTGCCTGCTGTTCCATCGAATAACGTCGTAAAGGTCGCCCATTTAAATGGTAGCGGTAACTTACCAGCCCACTGACTAAGCCATTTACACGCACATTCATGCCGCGGTTACGCTGCCAGATATGGCTGAGTTCATGAATGAAAATATGCTGAAAAGGATGCGACTCTCGCGAAAAATCGTTCCGGTACCATTCGCGAAAATAGAGCTCGCCATCGGGGGCCATTCCCGCACTTTGCGGCTGTAAGCCAAACGGGAAATAGCTTTCGTGATGCACCCAGACTTTATGGTATTCAATACTATTACCGAAGACACTTCTGGCCAGACGGATCTCGCCCGGCTGCAATAACCGCTGACTCCCTTCCCCGTCCATAGACACCCTCTGATTATGGCGACCTCATATATATAAACCTTACGAATGATTTTTCAATCGCCGCGGCGTGACATTTCGTCTTTCAACTGCAGATATCCGCACACCATTTCCCCCAGTTCTGCCGCAAACGCGGTGATCTCCGCCTCGCTACGCGGCACAGAAGAGAACGCCTTGCCCACCGCGCCAATGGTGGTGGTCACCAGTTCGCAGACCTGCGCCTGTCTGGCGGGCGTCTCACTCGGTAACACCTCCTGCACAAAGGTCTGAAAGATACCTTCCCCCGCGGCTTTTGCTGCCATCACCTCCGGCGCATCGCGATACAACGGCGCAGCATCATCCAGTGCGGTGCGCATCGCAGCCTCTTCACACTCCGAGCGCACAAAAGCCAGCACCAGCGTGCGCATTCGCTGGAGTGGCGGATAATGGGTGTCCTGCAAAATCTCCCGCATCAGTGCGGACGTACGCTGCCACTCTTCAAGCTGGAGCTGGAAAAGAATCGAAGCTTTATTGGGAAAGTACTGATACACCGAACCAACGCTGACGCCCGCACGTTCGGCCACCCGCGCGGTGGTAAAACGCGGTGCTCCTTCCTCAGCTAAAACCTGAATAGCGGCTTCCAGGATTGCCGTCACCAGCGCGGTAGAACGTGCCTGACGCGGCTGTTTTCGTGAGGAAATACGCGGGGTTGAACGGGATATCATCGGGTGAGTCTCCAGCGAAAGGAATGCGAATAGTGAATGTGACGAATCCATCATATTCTAAATGCGAATAATTCGTCATATTTTATACTGGAGTCCTGCATGACCATGACCACCCTCACCACCGCACCGCTGGCCCTGTTGCTGGAACGTCTGTTTGCCGAAGCCGAGGCAACCACCAGCCCCGTACTGGATGATGTTTCCGAAGAGGAACAGATGCGCCTGTTACAAAGCAAAACCGACTACCGGGATCTGTACGGGCGCCTGAAAGATCTGTGGCTACCGGTGTCAAAAGAGACCGGCACACTGCTGTATATGCTGGCGCGCAGCAGTAACGCGCGCACTATTGTCGAGTACGGCACCTCGTTTGGGATCTCCGCGCTCCATCTGGCGGCGGCACTGCGTGATAACGGTGGCGGCAGGTTGATTACCTGCGAGTTCGAGCCCTCCAAAGCGGCGCGCGCCCGGCAGCATTTTAACCTGGGTGGCGTGAGCGATCTGATTGAGATCCGCGAAGGCGATGCGCTGGAAACCCTGCGTCAGGATCTGCCTGAATCGATTGATCTGGTGCTGCTCGACGGCGCGAAATCGCTCTACCCAGAAATTCTGGCGTTACTGGAGCCGCACCTGAGAAAAGGCGCGCTGATCGTCGCCGATAACGCCGATTATTACCCGCCGTATCTGAAAAAAGTCCGCTCGCCAGAAAATGGTTATTTGTCGACGCCGTTTAGCGAGGATGTGGAGCTGTCTGTCTGGCTGGGATGAGGGATTGAAAGCCCGCCGTGTAAGGCGGGCCGCACGCACCACTGAAAAAGAGGTTACGCGCTTTTTTGAAGCTCCCGGCGCGCCAGATCGGCAAAGAAACCACTTCGCGATCCGTACTCCCGATGAAGCTCAACATAGATGTCTATTTTTACTAATAAATTTTGCGGCAATGTAATATTTAACTTCACCGCTTTACTGTCATATTTGCTTAAATCAACATCGACATAAGCCCAAATACCACCCTGGCAATCTTCATCATTCATATGCACGGAAATGCTCTGCGCCTGTGGCACGAGTTCTCCTTTCTCAGTGACATAATCCAGATGAGCGTCGATCGCATTCCAGGCATCAGCGATCGCGGCATCAATCGTTTCACCTGCGAAATAGCAGCCCGTGATGTCCGGTACAAATCCGGAGAAACTGCCGCTATCAGCCTGATGCAGATAGATCGGAAATTTCATGGTTTACCTCTATTAAGATTGAAAGGGCACCGGCCCGGTGCCGCTTTAATTACATTTGTTTCAGGATCTTCTGCAATGTTCCCTTTGCAATATCCTTTTCAGGGTGAGGTACCGTAATGACATACGCTACCCCTCCTTCACGAACGTGTGGTGACTTCCTTTCACCCGGTCAAGAACCCAGCCACGCTCTTGCAGTTGTTTCATGAGTTCTCTGCTTGTCATCCCTTTCGATAATGTCTCCCTTTTAACAGCGCAAAGAGAGTATACCCACTATCCACACCAGCACCAATGCATTTGTAGGTATAGTGGGTATAAATAGTATTCAGCGCATGTAGCCATCCGGGATTTCCCCGGTGGCGCTGCGCTTACCGGGGCTACTCGTCAAAAAACACCATCCCCTTGTATGGCTTCGCGCGGCAGGCGGCCAGCCGTTGCGCGAGGCTACCCACGTGGGCTTCCAGCTTGTGCCCGTCCGGGTCGAGAAAATAGAACGACTCCCCTTCGCTTCTGTTCTCTTTCCACGACGTTACCCCCGCTTGCGTAAGGCGTGCCACAAACGTAGCAAAATCATTTACATCGATACTAAAGGCATAGTGGGTATAGTCGCTCTCCTGCGGGGCGATGTACCACCGCTGCGCGTCCAGCGACAGGCAGAGCCACAGATCGCCACAGCGCAGATACGCGCCGTTATCCCAGCGTGCATGCAGGGGTAACCCCAACAGATGATGGTAAAAACCGATGCTGCTGGCGATATCGCTGACCGCCAGCGTCAGGTGATTCAGACCGTTTAACATGTTGTCATCTCAGCAGAAATTAAAGGCAGTCGAGTAAGTGTTGTCGCAGCCACTGGTGTGCCGGGTCACGGTGCAGACGTTCATGCCAGAGCATCAGCATATCGAACCCCGGCAGCGGCACGGGCGGCTCCACCACCTGCAAGGCTCCTGCCTTTTTCACCAGACGTTCCGGCAGTACGGCTACCAGGTCGCTGGTGGCCAGCGCCTCCAGCATAAACAAGAAATGTGGCACAGAGAGTACGACGCGCCGTGAAAGCCCACTCTTTGCCAGCACCTCATCGGTTATCGCGCTAAAGCCCCCGCCTTCCGGCGAGACAATCACATGCTCCAGCCTGCAGAATTGCGCCAGCGTCGGGCGACGTTTTAAGGCCGGGTGATTCAGCCGCCCGGCCAGCACATAGCGTTCGGTAAACAGCAGTCGCTGATGCAATGCAGGCGGCGCTCCTTCACGGGTATGAAAGATCAGATCGACATCGCCCTGCTCCGCCTGGCGCAAAATCTGCGGGGGATTGAGCTCGAAGAGCGCCAGACGGGTACCCGGTGCGGCCGCCCGCAGGCTGTTGAGCGCAGGCAACACCACGGCCGACTCGGTGTAATCCGTGGCCACGATCCGCCAGGTGAGATCGGCACTCGCCGGATCAAAAGGGCTACCGGACGAAACGGCGCTTTCCAGCGCATCAAGCGCCTGTCTCAGCGGTAGACGCAGTTCATCGGCACGGGCGGTCGACTGCATGCCACGCGGCCCCGGCAGCAACAGCGGGTCACCAAAGATCTCCCGCAGGCGGGCAAGCTGCACGCTGACCGAGGGCTGCGACAAATTGAGCCTTTGCGCCGCCCGCGTCACGTTAAGTTCGGTCAACAGGACATCCAGCGTCGCCAGCAGATTCAAATCGATACGACGGAAATTAACCATGGCTATACCTACAATATCAGTAATTAATTTCTACTATACCTTCCCATTCATTACCGTGGGGTGACTTTCCCAACACCAGGTACACACAATGAATGTTTTGATTGTTTACGCCCATCCCGAAGCCCACTCTCTGAACGGTGCGCTAAATGCCTTTGCCATTTCGCATCTGGAAAATAGCGGACACCACGTGCAGGTATCCGATCTCTACGCCATGAACTGGAAATCACAACTGGATGCCAGCGACACGCTGGCCCCGCTGGCGGGTGACCATTTCCACCCGTCACTGGATTCAAAAAAGGCCTTTGAGCAGGGTTTGCAAAGTGCGGATATCGCTGGCGAACAGGCGAAATTACGCTGGGCAGACGCGGTCATTTTCCAGTTTCCGCTGTGGTGGTTTTCGATGCCTGCCATTATGAAAGGGTGGTTCGACAGGGTTTACGCCTATGGATTTGCCTATGGTGTGGGCGAACACAGCGACACTCACTGGGGCGATCGCTATGGCGAGGGGAGTCTGTCAGGCAAGCGGGCGATGTTGCTGGTGACGACAGGCGGCTGGGAATCACACTATAGCCCCCGTGGGATCAACGGCCCAATCGACGATATTCTGTTCCCCATCCAGCACGGGATGCTGTTTTATCCGGGTTTCGAAGTGTTGCCGCCGCTGGTGATTTATCGCACCAGCAAGACAGATGATGAGAAATATGCAGCGTATTGCCAGCAACTGGCACAGCGTCTGGACACGCTTTGGCAGGCGGAACCGCTGCCCTTCCGTCGGCAAAATGCCGGGGATTACACCATTCCCGCGCTAACCCTGCGCCCGGATATCGCACCAGGCGAGAGCGGGTTTGGTGTGCATGTGAAGTGACATCCATTCAGGTATGAAATACGTTACCCGTATATGAATACAATGGCACCCTGCTTACCCAAAAATACCAAAAGGGTAAACCGGGATGCCATTCAACGATAAATGCCTTATTCCGGCTCTTTGACCTGCGCAACAAATGACGGGAGATCCCAGGTGCCGCCCGCGCGAATGTAGCGGCACATACCGGTGGTGGATTCGCTGCTCTGGGTAAATGCTTTACCGTCCCACACCCACTCCGCGGATGCCCAGCAGTCGCCTATCCCGCGGCCACGCTGACCCAGCGAAATCAGGCCATCGCTGTAATCCGAAGCGGAATCGGTCACCAGCACGGGTTCGCCCGCGAGCTTGCTGTCGATAACCCAGAAGCCATAGCCTTCGTTATACGCCGCGCGCCAGCAGAGCGTGGAAATCAGCGCATGGGTATCGTCAAGCGGCGTCAGACTGATATCGTTATCGCCCTCATCCGCCTGCGGGTCCGGTGATTTCAAACGCTCGCAATTGGTGTCTTTCGGTAACGAAGCAATCAATTTAGGCTTAAGCGCGGCGACTTCCGTTTCATTGAGCACGCGCTCCTGCGCATCACTCACTTTGGCCGCCTGAATCACCGGGGGTTCTTTGGCCGCCGGTACGCTACTTTCCGGTTTATCGCCTTTCTTCACCAGCGCGCCGGGGGTGTCCAGACGCCCCTGCACATCATCCATTTTCAGCAGCACCGCTGTCGCGCCATCGCCAGACAGCTCGAACGGCTTCGCACCGCCTTTAAATTCGACTTTGCCGCTGCCTTTTACTGCCTCGATCAGCGCCTGAGTTTGCGCGGGAGACAACCGCCAGGTATCGGTGTCCTCCGGCTCAACTTCACCGATCTCTTTGTCATCAATCCACAGAACCAATTTGGACTGCGGTGCAGTCTCATCGGATTCCATTTCCGCGAGCACAACATCAACAACAAGCGGGGCATCCGCACCGGCTTTACGCACCAGCAGTACCGACCCGCTGGCTTCTTCTTCCTTGCTATAACCCGCAGCGCGACAGGTCAGCGTGTTGTCACAAACGACTTCCCAATCTTTGTGGTTAAACGTGGTGCTATTGTTTTCTGCCATTGCCGGCGCACTGAGCGTCGCTATCATCACCAGTGCGGCTTTATAACTTTTATTCATGCCGTTTCTCCGTATTCACCATCGCCGACAGTGTGAAGAATTTAGTGCATTCGGAGAAGTGAAATTTTTTCTACGGTGAAAGGAAATAACGTGGATTTGATCCCCCTCGCACAGGAAGGGGATCGGGAGAGGGGAAATTAATCCAGCTTCAGGTCCCCGTAGCTGTTTACTACGCGGGAGACAATGCCGTAATCAATCGCTTCTTGCGGGTTCATCCAGTAGTTGCGGTCAGTGTCTTGTTTCACTTTCTCAACCGGTTGCCCGGTCGCATCGGCGATAAGACGGTTAACGCGATCCAGCATGCGGATGATCTCTTTCGCTTCAATCTCAATGTCGCTGGCCTGGCCACGCACGCCGCCCAGCGGCTGATGGATCATAAAGCGAGTGTTTGGCAGCGCGTAGCGATGCTCTTTTTTCGCCGCCAGGAAAATGGTGATCCCGGCGCTCGCCACCCAGCCAGTACCAATGATATGCACTTCCGGCTTGATGAATTTAATGATGTCGTGAATGGTATCCGCAGCTTCAACATGGCCGCCCTGGCTGTTCAGGTAGATTTTGATCGGCGCATCGCTGATCCCCTGCAACAGCAGCAGTTGGGTCACCACTTTTTCGGTCAGCGTCTGGTTAATCTCACCGGAGATAATGATCGAGCGCGAATCCAGCAACTTCTGCTGCATCATCTGAGTGACGTTGCCGCCTTCGTTCTCTTTTTTATCGTCGTCTTTACTGCCCATATAATGCATGGTGAATCCCCCGTAGTGATAATGGCATTAAGCATAGTCTACGCCATAAAAGGCGGAAAATAACAAGATGTTATCTCCGCACTTTTGGGGGATCAATAACCCAGATCGTCACGACGCAATCCCAGGTCTTTCAGTTGCTCATCGCTAAGATTGCTCAAAATTATCCGAGTCTTGCGCCGTTCCCATTTTCTTTTCACCCAATGCCACAGTTGTACTAACCCGAAAAATGGTCGTTGCGGTCTATTTTCAAAGAATTCCATCGCGTCTCTCCTCACCTGAACAGAGCCCTATTTTCTCTGGAATCCCTGTATGCAATACAGACGCAGAAATTACTTTTCTTTAACATACAGATCGCCTACAACTGTATCTGAACGGCATTTTTCTCCGCCATCTGTACTGGTTTTACAATCTGTATGGTGACAACAAAGGATACAGCATGACACGTTATGAAAACCTGGCCACCTTACTGGCGGAGCGCATTGAACAAGGGCTTTACCGCCATGGCGAGAAACTGCCATCCGTCAGGAATCTGAGCCAGGAGCACGGCGTGAGCATCAGCACCGTACAGCAGGCGTATCAGGTGCTGGAAAACCTACAGTTGATCACCCCGCAGCCGCGCTCGGGCTATTTTGTCGCCCCGCGCAAAGCTAAACCGCCGGTGCCTGCCATATCGCGCCCGGTTCAGCGCCCGGTAGAAGTGACGCAGTGGGATGAAGTGCTCACACTGCTCGATGCCCGTTCGGACAAAGAGATGCTCAATTTTGGCGGCGGGGCGCCGGACATTTCGCAACCGACGCTGAAACCGCTGTGGCGCGAAATGGCGCGTCTGGTGCAGCACAATCAGTGCGACATTCTGAGCTACGACGCCCTGCAAGGACGGCGAGAACTGCGCGAGCAGATCTCCCGCCTGATGGTTGATGGCGGCACGGTGGTGGACCCGGAAGATATCGTGATCACCAACGGCTGCCACGGCGCGCTGAGCATCGCCCTGCTTTCGGTGTGTAAACCGGGTGATATCGTGGCCGTGGAGTCCCCTTCCTACTATGGCACCATGCAGTTACTGCGCGGTTTTGGCATTAAAGCGATGGAGATCCCAACCGATCCGGAAACCGGGATCAGCATTGAGGCACTGGAACTTGCGCTGGAACAGTGGCCGATCAAAGGGGTGATCCTCGTGCCGAGTTGCAGCAACCCGCAGGGCTCGATCATGCCGGATGCGCGCAAAAAAGCGATACTGGCGCTGGCGCAGCGCCATGACATTGTCATTTTCGAAGACGATATCTATGGCGAACTCGTCACCGATTATCCCCGCCCGCGCACCATTAAATCTTTTGATATCGATGGCCGCGTGTTGCTGTGCAGCTCGTTTACCAAATCGGTCGCGCCGGGGCTGCGTGTGGGCTGGATTGTACCGGGGCGCTATCGCGATCGGGTGCTGCATATGAAATATGCCGCTATCGGCAGCACAGTGCCTACGAATCAGTTGGCGATGGCGGCGTTTATTCGCGACGGCCACTACCATCGCCATATTCGCCGGATGCGCCAGTTTTATCAGCAGCACCTGGAAACCTATACCTGTTGGATCCGCCAGTATTTTCCATGCGGAATCTGCGTTACGCGGCCAAAAGGTGGCTATATGCTGTGGGTGGAGCTACCGGAAGGGGTGGATATGCTCTGTGTCTCGCGCCAGCTTTGTCGGCTGAAAATCCAGATTGCGCCAGGCTCGCTTTTTTCCGCCTCGGGGA
This sequence comes from Citrobacter sp. UYEF32, assembly GCF_040546205.1. NCBI lineage: Bacteria > Pseudomonadati > Pseudomonadota > Gammaproteobacteria > Enterobacterales > Enterobacteriaceae > Citrobacter > Citrobacter sp. UYEF32. The sequence goes on from NZ_JBEPNI010000007.1 coordinate 60,017, forward strand.
AATACCGCAACTGCCTGCGCATTAACTGCGCCCTGCCGCTGACTGAACGGTATCGCGAGGCCATTTCGAAGCTGGGCGAAGCTATTCATTTCGCGATGGAGGAGAGTTAATCTCCCCTTCGTTTTCCTTCCCCGGTGGCGCTTCGCTTACCGGGGCTACCAAACCACCGCACCGCGGCCCCGGTAAAATCGTATCCCGGGTAAGGTGCGTGCGCGCCGCCCCCCGGGAGTTCTCAAGACACTCAGAACTTATACGACAGGCTGCCCACAATGCTGCGCTCGGCACCAAAGTAGCAGTAAGAGAGCGAGTTACAGGCGGCAATATAGCTCTTGTCCGTCAGGTTATTGACGTTAACCTGCGCGCTCAGCCCTTTCAAACCCACCTTCGACAGGTCATAGCCGACCGCCAGATCCACCAGTGTATAGGACGGTAGCGTATGCGTGTTCTGGCGATCCGAGGTAATGCCATTCACATAGCGCACGCCGGAACCGACGGTCAGCCCGTCCAGCGGCCCGCTCTTCACATCGTAGCTCAGCCAGGCGCTGGCCTGATTACGCGGTGCGTAGACGGCGCGCTTGCCCTGCTCTTCCGGGCTGCTCTTCTTGTAGCGAATATCGGTGTAGGTATAGGCCGCCTGTAGACGCAGGCTATCCGTTAACTGCCCCACCGCTTCCAGTTCCACCCCTTCGGATTCTATCTCGCCGATAGAACGGTACGGATCGGTCGGCTCTTCTTTGGTGGCGATATTCTTCTGGTTGATGCGGAACACCGAGGCGCTGTACATCGTCTGCGTCCCTTCCGGCTCGAATTTCAACCCGGCTTCCCACTGTTTCCCCTTCATCGGCTCCAGGATCTTGCCGTTTTCATCGGTAAAGCTGGTCGGCGTGAACGCGGTTGAGTAGCTAACGTAAGGCGCAATCCCGTTATCGAACAGATACAGCAATGCCGCACGGCTGCTGTAATGGCCTTGATCCAGGGTATCGCTGGTGTCATTGAGCTTATTAACGTTTGTGACCTTCACCTGATCGTGGCGACCGCCCAGCGTCAGTCGCCACTTATTGAGTGACATCTGATCCTGGATGTAGATCCCGGTCTGCTCCAGCTTATGCTTCTCGCTGCTGTACTGCGTGATGTAATCCGGATCTGCGCCATACACCGGGTTAAACGCGTCGATCGCCGGGAAAGCGCCGTAGTAACCGGCCACATTATTGCTGCGGCGCTGGTAATCCACCCCCATCAACAGACGATGGTTAACCGGGCCGGTCTCCACGCTGCCATCCAGTTGGTTGTCCAGCGTGATGGCATTCATCTTCTCATCAGAACCGGAATAGCCACGGTTCAGTTCGGTATCGTTGAGCCAGCCTGCCGCATACACCTGATTCAGGTTCACTTTAGTGTGCAGATAGCGCAATTTCTGGCGTACTGACCAGCCGCTATCAAAGGCGTGTTCGAAGTTGTAGCCGACCATATTTTCGCGGCGGTCGTATTTGTCGTAATCGTCTTCCCCTTCATAAAAGGTATTAGAAATTTTCTGCCCGGCGTGAGGGACAACGGTGCCTTCATACGGTAAGCCCGAGTGACTACCGCCTTCCGGATCGCGATGCAGATAGGCCATCAGATCCAGGCGTGTGCTATCGGTGATGCGCCAGGTGAGGCTCGGCATCAGGGCATAGCGCTCTTCTTTTAAGGGATCGAACTGGGAATCCGCATAGCGGGTCATGCCGGTTAAACGCACGGCAACGCGGTCGTTATCATCCACCGGGCCGGTCACATCAAAGGCCGCACCGCGCTGGTTGTTATTCCCGGCGAACACTTTGATTTCGCCCCCCGGATCAAACGATGGTTTACGGGAATTCAGCGCCACAATCCCGCCAGGCGAAGAGCGACCATACAGTACGGAAGCCGGGCCGCGCACCACTTCGATACTGTCGAGGAACCACGGGTCCACCACCAACGAACTGTGCGAGTTGGTGTCACCCATCATTTTCAGGCCGTCGAGATAGATATTATCCAGACTCCCATCGGAAAAGCCGCGCAAGACGATGTAATCAAAGCGGTTGGAGGCACCAATCTGGTTGGCATAGACACCCGGCGTGTAGCCCACCGCCTGGCGCACGCTGGTGGCCCCCTGCTCTTCATACTGCTGGCGCGTCACAATAGAGACCGACTGCGGGGTTTCGATATCCGGCGTTTCCAGCTTGGTTGCGCCACTTTGCATTTGTGAGGTCACCACCACCGTCTCTTCTTTTGTCGACGAGGTGTCCTGTGCCAGGACCGTCGCGCTCAATCCACCCGTCATGCAGCCAATCATCAGCGCCAGTCGCGTTTTTGCGAACATGAAAATCTCCAGAAGCCGTTTTTATTGTAAATAAGAATTATTACCCTTTTGCCGACGGCGGCAGCTATGCGCAATGACAAGAGACGTATGCGCGGTGACAAAACGCATCACCACTGTGGAACTTTGGTCTACAGGCCCGTGGATGACCGGATGAATAACGGGGATTAACAGGCGTGGCGCGCCTCTCCGGGGGTAATGCCATAGCGACGGCGAAAGGCGGTAGAAAAATTGGTGGCATGCTGATAGCCCGACATCCACGCTGCCTGCTGCACGCTGTACCCCTGAGCAAGGTAGCGGCGGGCCAGCTCCAGACGGCAATCGCGAAGATAATCAAACACCGAGTGACCATAGGCCTGGCGAAACTTGGTCCGCAGGCTGCTGCTGCTCATGGCGGCCAGTTGGGCCAGTTCCGTGAGGGTGTACTCTTTCTCCGGCTGCTGCTCCAGCAAGCGACGCACGGTTTCGAGCCGATGGTGTTCGCCGCTGGGGGCATGGCGGGATGTGTGATTTTGCAGGCGCTGTGACAGGCCGTGACCTAACAGTTGTAGCATGACGCCTTCGAGCATTAACTGGCGCGACAGCCCCGGTTGGCTGGACTGCTGGATGTATTGCAGGCCAGAGAGCAAAAAGCCCGGCACCTGCCATAAGAAGGTTGGCGCACCGCCGTTTTCCCACTGCTGAAGCAACGCAGAGAGCAGCGGCGATTGCCAGCAGCGCGCCGGGTCTACGCCCAGTGAAAGCGTGCGTAAGTGGTAGTCGGCAAGGTGTACGGCGTTCATCACCTGCTGCTCGCCAAGGCGCGAGGTAAAGGCCATACCGGAGCGCACCACAAATTCCTGACCGTTGACGCGCAGCATCACGCTGCCTTCCAGCACCACCAGCATATAGAGCGGGCAGCTATGCAAAGAGGTGGTTTCATAGGGTTGCAGGACGCGAATATCTGAGCTGGTGAGGTTGAGACCGGATGAGAACGACATCTCTTCGACATCGCCCTGAATGACAATGTGTTTTTCTTTACTGACGTCGCGGCAGGCAGAGAGTGACGGGAAGCGATAATCAATGCCGTAGCGTTCGCCAAACCCGATAAAATCTTCAACGGAAAAGTGTCTTTTTTGCATAGCGGGCAGCCATTGTGATCCTGTCCAATGTTCAACATTCCACCGGGGATGCGCGAAAATTTCCGGGTCGACGCCCTGAAAAACGCCTACAGATTACCATTGCCCCCGCCAGGCGGCAATAATATTGAGAATTGTTCTCACCTTTAGGCCAACCCCGGATGCGGCGTAAACGCCTTATTCGGACCGTACAGGGGCAGAGGATTCCCCACAAAAATGCGAGCACGAACGGTCCCCTCTCCTCTTTGGGGAGAGGGTCAGGGTGAGGGGGATATGCGGCTCAGGTGGAGGGTTCCGTTCCCCTTATGTTCCTTGCTTTTCTGTCGCGACAGAACCCGTGAACGTGCCAGGGGGACACAAAGATGTCGCTGTGGTTGTCATGCTGGGAAACGGGTCAGCCTGGCTAAAAAGGTTGCAGACGTTCACAGTATCTACCACGTAGCCCCGGCAAGTGCAGCGCCACCGGGGGATCTCTCAATCACCACGCCTCACGTTAAGAATTCAGGAGCCATTTATCCCAAAATACCAACAGGCCTTACCGTAACTTTTCAGCCCAGCCATTTCAGTTATGCCCAGATTTAATATCCATCATCTTTATTTCTTCAACATGCCGCTTATTCAAATTAATCACACATTGATCAATATATGACTGGTAGTCATTTGCATCCTCACCTATTTGTGACGCGACAGCCAGGCATAAATTTTCTCTATATGCTTTCCAGTCCACTTGTGCAGCCAGAAATGATTTACTGTAGATATCCCCTATCGTCAATTTCGGATCTTCGCTGCGGAAGACCGGACCTGGATTGTTAATTTTTATTTGCTTATTCATCTCAGCAATAATATTATCCAGAGCATGCGAAGATTCCGCCGATTTTTTTGACAGACAATCATAAGCAATATGTATATTGCTCTGATTTTTAAAGCAAACATCTCTCTCCATCCCTTCATAAAGAGCCGCATATGAAACTGCAGGCATCAGAAACAGGAGCGCCAGCGTTGCACGTAAAGGTTTCATTGCAAATACCTTATTCTTTGGCAAGTTAACTCATTGCTCATATATTCAATCAGCTTTACGGTAATTAATGAGATTATTTTTCATCTTAAGCAGATATTATTTCCACGGATGTGATTATATCCGGCATCAATAATCATCTTTTGCAACGCTTTCACGTCATTCGGATTGTTCATTCCGGACGTCCCCACGGAACCTGATACGCCAGAAAACTGTGAGGTATTGTCAGCCATAATGATATTCCTTTTCAGATTGCTACCAACCAGTGGGCTTCGGCACCATCACCTCCACTGATCACCTGGTCTCGGTATAGATGACCTATCCAGGACGCGTGAAAAGCATAACGCATGGATGCCACTTATCCACTCTCATCTTCATGCTTACAAAAAAACCTCCAGGTCAAACAGACATACTGCGTTTCCCTTCGATATCTGAGAACGTAAGCCGTGTCCTGATCTGCTCTCAAAGGTGAAAGTTGAACCATATTCTTACTTCATTAGCGCAACGCTAATTAATGATACACACAAATATTATGGATATTACCCCCATTAATATTCCCAATGGCTTATCGACACCTTTCTCCTTAATTTCCCCATTATCTTCTTCATTATTTCTCCACAATATGGACTTTTGTAAATCCATATTATCTCCCCAGAAAATGCTTAACGCCTGGCGCAAAATTCATATATTCTTACGGCAAATGAGAACGATCATTCTCAACACCACTACCCGGAGCCCGGCATGACACAAAAAGTCTCGCAGCAAGAACGCCATCAGATGCGCCAGGACGAAATCATTGTCGCGGCGCGGCGCTGCTTTCGTGCCAGCGGTTTTCACGCGGCCAGCATGTCGCAAATCGCGCTGGAGGCTCAGTTGAGCGTCGGGCAGATTTATCGCTATTTCGCCAGTAAAGACGCCATTATCGAAGAGATGATCCGCCGCATCATCGACTACCGTATCGCGGAAATGGAAAGCAACGCCCAGACTCAGCATATCCCGCAGGTGCTGGCCTGGCGGCAAACGCTCAGCCACGACGATGATGCGCTGATGCTGGAAGTGGCGGCCGAGGCAACCCGCAATCCACGCGTTGCAGCAATGATGGCGCAGGCCGATGCGCGCATGTATGAAACCGCCTGCGCCCACCTGAAAAAGGCGCACCCGCATCTTGAAGATAGCCGTGTCCGCTGCTGCGTGGAGATTATGGCGTCGCTGATAGAAGGCACCATTTTTAGAAACCTGACGCCGCAAAAATGCGACCCGGCGCAATTACAGAAAATATATCAGGACATAATACATATGTTATTTACTGAAAAATAATCCGGGATTAAACGAATTTCAGGCGATGTATAACGACATCGCCCGTCATCATTTCCGCTAATAGCGGAAGTGGCGTATTGCCATCGCCAAAATATGGTCAACCAGCCGCCCTTTGATTATCAACGGGCAGGCCTTTTACACGCCGGGAAAATATAATGAAGTTAATAAAAACCACCGTCGTGGCATTATTCGCATTAACTGGCTGCGACAATGCCACGCCACCTGCACAACACAACGCGGCCCCGGAAGTCGGGGTCGTCACGCTCCAGAGCCAACCGCTTGCCGTATTCAGCACCCTGACCGGGCGCACCTCGGCCTCGCTGAGCGCAGAAGTCCGCCCGCAAGTTGGCGGCATCATTCAGAAGCGCCTCTTCACCGAAGGTGACGCCGTGAAAGCCGGCCAGCCGCTGTATCAGATTGACCCGTCCAGCTATCGTGCCGCCTTCAATGAAGCCGATGCCTCACTCAAACAGGCGCAATCGCTGGTGGAATCCGACTGTCAGAAAGCGCGCCGCTATGCGCTGCTGGTAAAAGACAACGGCGTATCACAGCAGGATGCCGACGACGCGAAATCTACCTGTGCGCAGGATCGCGCCAGCGTCAGCGCCAAACAGGCGGCGCTGGAAAGCGCGCGTATCAACCTGAACTGGACCACCATCACGTCGCCGATTAGCGGGCGGATTGGTATCTCGTCTGTTACTCCCGGTGCGCTGGTCACTGCCGAACAAACCACGGCGCTGGCAACCGTGCGCGGGCTGGACACCATGTATGTCGATCTCACCCGCTCCAGTGCCGACCTGCTGCGTTTACGTAAGCAGGCGCTCGCCAGTAACGACAGCACGCTGAATGTATCGCTGATTCTGGAAGATGGCAGCACCTACAGCGAAACCGGCAAACTGGCGCTGACCGAAGTGGCCGTGGATGAAGCCACCGGTTCTGTCACCCTGCGCGCTATCTTCCCTAACCCGCATCAGCAACTGCTGCCCGGCATGTTTGTCCGCGCCAGAGTCAATGAAGGCGTGATGGAAAACGCCATTCTCGCCCCACAACAGGGCATCACCCGCGACAGCAAAGGCAATGCCACGGCGCTGGTAGTCAACGCTCAAAACAAGGTCGAGCAGCGCAGCGTCGAAACGGGTGACACCTACGGCGATAAATGGCTGGTCCTGAAAGGGCTGCAAAGCGGCGACAAGCTGATTGTTGAAGGTACCGATAAAGTTACCGCCGGGGCAGAGGCGAAAGCCGTTGAAGTGCAAAACAACGGAGGCAAAGCCTGATGTTCTCCAGCTTCTTCGTGCGTCGCCCGGTCTTTGCCTGGGTGATCGCCATACTGATCATGATGGCCGGGGTGCTGGCTATCCGCACGCTGCCCATCGCGCAATACCCGGACGTGGCGCCCCCTTCGATAAAAATCACCGCCACCTACACCGGCGCATCGGCGCAAACCCTGGAAAACAGCGTGACCCAGGTTATCGAACAACAGCTTACCGGGCTCGATAACCTGCTCTATTTCACCTCCACCAGTAGTTCCGATGGTCAGGTGACCATCACCGTGACGTTCGAACAGGGTACCGACCCGGACACCGCTCAGGTGCAGGTACAGAACAAGGTGCAACAGGCCGAATCCCGCCTGCCAACCGAAGTCACCCAATCTGGCGTGACGGTGGTGAAATCCCAGAGCAGCTTCCTGCTCATCATGGCGATGTATGACAAAACCGACCGTGCTTCCAGCTCCGATATCGCCGACTGGCTGGTGAGTAATGTGCAGGACCCGCTCGCGCGCGTTAACGGCGTGGGGAGCCTGCAGGTGTTCGGTGCGGAATATGCCATGCGTATCTGGATGGACCCGGACAAACTGGCCTCTTATGCGCTGATGCCGTCTGATGTGCAGACCGCCATTGAAGCGCAAAACGTGCAGGTTTCCGCCGGGAAGATCGGTGCGCTGCCGGCCTCAAACAGTCAGCAACTGACGGCCACCGTGCGTGCGCAGTCTCGCCTGCAAACCGTGGAGCAGTTCCGCAATATCATCATCAAAAGTGAAACCAACGGTGCGGTGGTCCGCGTCGGCGACGTTGCCCGCGTAGAGATGGGCAGCGAAGACTATTCGGCGACAGCGAAACTAAACGGCCACCCGGCGGCGGGCCTGGCGGTGATGCTGGCTCCTGGCGCGAACGCCCTGGATACCGCCACCCTGGTGAAAGATAAAATTGCCGAGTTCCGTCATAGCATGCCGCAGGGCTATGACGTCGCCTACCCGAAAGACAGCACCGACTTTATCAAAATCTCCATTGAAGATGTGGTGCAGACGCTGATCGAAGCCATCGTACTGGTGGTCTGCGTGATGTATCTGTTCCTGCAAAACGTCCGCGCCACCCTGATTCCGGCAATGGCGGTACCTGTCGTGCTGTTGGGGACCTTTGGGGTACTGGCGCTCTTTGGCTACTCGATTAACACCCTGACGCTGTTTGCGATGGTGCTGGCGATTGGCTTGCTGGTGGATGACGCCATCGTGGTGGTGGAAAACGTCGAGCGTATTATGCGCGACGAAGGGCTGCCCGCCCGCGAAGCTACTGAAAAATCGATGGGCGAAATCTCCGGTGCGCTGGTGGCGATTGCGCTGGTACTCTCCGCCGTATTCCTGCCAATGGCCTTCTTTGGTGGCTCTACCGGGGTGATTTACCGTCAGTTCTCGGTCACCATCATCTCGGCTATGACCCTGTCGGTGATTGTTGCGCTCACCCTGACCCCGGCGTTGTGCGGCACGGTGATGCAGCACAGTAAGCCCCATAAGAAAGGCTTCTTCGGCGCGTTCAATCGCTTCTATGCCCGCACCGAAAATAAATACGAGCACCGTGTCCTGCGCGTCTTGCGTCGCTCCGTGACCGTGCTCGCCACCTATGGCGTGCTCTGTGCGGCGATGGCGTTTGTCATGTGGCGTCTGCCCGGCAGCTTCCTGCCGACCGAAGACCAGGGTTCTGTCATGGTGCAGTTCACCCTGCCCGCCGGGGCCACCGCGCCGCGCACCAATGCGGTCGCCAGCAAAGTGACTGATTGGTTCCTCACCAAAGAGAAAGCCAATACCAACGCCATCTTCACGGTCACTGGCTTTAGCTTTAGCGGTAACGGCCAGAACGCCGGGATGGCCTTCGTCTCGCTGAAAAACTGGTCAGAGCGTAAGGGGGCGGAAAATACCGCCCAGGCAATCGCCCTGCGGGCCACCCAGCAGTTAAGCACTCTCCGCGATGCCAGCATTTTCGCCATGATCCCACCGTCAGTGGACGGTCTGGGGCAGAGTAACGGCTTTACCTTTGAGCTGCTGGCAAGTGGCAGTACCGATCGCGACGAACTGCTGAAAATGCGTAACCAGTTGATTGGCGAGGCCAGCAAAAGCCAGGAGCTGCAAGCCGTTCGCGCCAACGACCTGCCACAAATGCCGCAGTTGCAGGTGGATATCGACAGCAACAAAGCCGTCGCGCTGGGCCTGTCGCTCAGCGATGTCAGCAATACGCTCTCCAGCGCCTGGGGCGGGACCTATGTGAATGACTTTATCGATCGTGGACGCGTGAAGAAGGTCTATATCCAGGGGGATAGCGCGTTTCGCGCCGCGCCGTCTGACCTGAAAAAATGGTACGTACGCGGCAGCGATGACAGCATGACGCCGTTCTCCGCCTTTGCCACCACCCACTGGGAATATGGCCCGGAAAGTCTGGTGCGCTACAACGGCTCGGCGGCCTATGAAATTCAGGGGGAGAATGCCAGCGGGTTCAGTTCCGGCGTCGCGATGACCAAAATGGAGACCCTCGCTAATAATCTGCCCGCCGGTTCTACCTGGGCCTGGAGCGGCCTGTCATTGCAGGAGAAACTCGCCAGCGGCCAGGCCATGAGCCTTTATGCCATCTCGATCATGGTGGTGTTCCTCTGTCTGGCAGCGCTCTACGAGAGTTGGTCCGTGCCGATTTCGGTCATCCTGGTTATCCCGCTCGGCCTGCTTGGGGCGGCGCTGGCGGCCTGGATGCGTGGTCTGAACAATGACGTCTACTTCCAGGTCGCGCTACTGACCACCATCGGTCTGTCGTCGAAAAACGCCATTTTGATTGTCGAGTTTGCCGAAGCGGCGGTGCAGGAAGGCTATTCCCTGAGCCGGGCGGCGCTGCGTGCGGCACGAACCCGCTTGCGCCCGATTATGATGACTTCGCTGGCGTTTATCGCCGGGGTGCTGCCGCTGGCAGTGGCGACCGGGGCCGGAGCCAACAGCCGTGTCGCCATCGGGACCGGCATCATCGGCGGTACGCTGGCCGCCACGCTGCTCGCCATCTTCTTTGTTCCGCTGTTCTTTGTGCTGGTGAAACGTCTGTTCGCCGGTAAACGTCAACGCCAGGAGTAATTATGTTTCGAATTAGTGTGCTTGTTTTGGCTCTCCTGAGCGCGGGCTGTGTGTCGCTCGACCCGACCTATCAACGCCCGGCAGCCCCGGTTCCTGCCACTTTGCCGGGTAGCAGCGGTGAGGCGAAGGTGGTCGCCACCGACTGGAAGCAGGTGGTCAATGACAGCCGCCTGCAGCAGGTGGTGAGCCTGTCGCTCACCCAAAACCGCGATGTGCAAAAAGCGATTGCCGATATCGATGCGGCACGCGCGCTCTATGCCGAAGACCGGGCCGCGCTCTTCCCCACCGTAAATGCAGAGTTGAGCAACACCCGCAGCCGTACTGCGGCCACCGGCGTGACGTCCAGTGCAGAGGCCAATGGCGCGGTGTCGAGCTTTGAACTGGATCTGTTTGGCCGTAACCAGAGCCTCGCGCGGGCCCAGCGGGAGACCTGGCTTGCCAGCGAATATACCGCGCAAAACACCCGCCTGACGCTGGTGGGTGAAATCACCACCGCGTGGATTACGCTGGCGGTGGATAACAGCAACCTGGCGCTGGCGCAGCAGACAATGGCGAGCGCGCAAAATTCGCTCACGATTGTGAAGCGTCAACAGCAGGTGGGGACGGCGGCGGCGACGGATGTAAGCGAAGCCATGGCGGTCTATCAGCAGGCACGAGCGAGCGTCGCCAGTTACAAAACCCAGGTGGCGCAGGATATCAATGCGCTCAATCTGCTGGCGGGAACGACCGTGGCGCAAAGTCTGCTGCCCGGTACGCTCGAAAGCCTGGCGCAGGACAGCATCAAGCTGACGCCTGCGGGGGTGTCGTCTTCGGTATTGTTGCGCCGTCCGGATATTCAGGAAGCGGAGCACAACCTGAAAAGCGCCAATGCCAACATTGGTGCGGCACGGGCGAATTTCTTCCCGTCGATTTCGTTAACCGCCAGCGCAGGGGTGGGCAGTTCAGCCCTGTCGTCGTTGTTTAATAACGGTATGAAGGTCTGGTCGTTTGCCCCGTCGATTTCGCTGCCGCTGTTTACCGGGGGCAGCAACCTGGCGCAGTTGCGCTACGCGGAAGCAGAGAAGAAAGGATTGATCGCCACCTATGAGAAAACGATTCAGAGCGCGTTTAAAGATGTTGCCGATGCCCTCGCCCGCCGCCAGACGCTGGATGAACAGCTCGACGCCCAGCGTGAATATGTGGCTGCCGAACAAAAAACGCTGGATATCGCTCAGCGTCAATATCAGGCCGGGACCGGGGATTATTTGTCGGTGCTGACCGCACAGCGTTCGCTGTGGTCGGCGCAGGAGGGGTTGATTTCGCTGCAGCAGACGGATCTTGAGAACCGGGTAACGTTGTGGCAATCCCTGGGGGGTGGCGTGGGGTGATTTTCCTCGCACCCTAACCGTCTGCCCAAAGGGGCGAGGGGACCGTTCGACTGCCGCCATCCGGGAATGCCCCCTTGCCCACCGGCGGAATTACACCTTTTTGCCGCCGGGCTTCAGGCCACGGTGAAACTCATTGATGCGCTTCACCGTTTTGATGGCACGCTGGGAGGTAGCCGACGCCACGGACAACACAATCATCTCCAGACACAGCAACACCGTGCCATGCAGCGGGATTTTGCCCTTCTCACCGCCGCGCGGCACATGGATCACCACGTCCGCCTCTTTGCTAAAACGCGAATCCAGCGCATTGGTCAGCAAAATCGTCGGAATACCCAGCCGTTTGGTCTCTTTCAGGGTCGTCAGCCCCTCCCGATGGGCCGATTTCTGCGCCATCATCACCAGCACATCGCCGCGTTGCAGGCTAATCAACTGCTCTGCCAGCCCAATACCGGTACGGTTGAGCGCCACCGCGGGCAGCCCGACGCGGCTGAACAGGCGGGCGGTGTAATCGGCCAGAATCCCCGAAGCGCCAATCCCAAAAATGGCCGCCTGACGCGCCTCCACCAGCAGGGCGACGGCCTGCGCGATGGCATAACGGTTATCCGGCGCAGACAACACCTCGCAGGTGTACTGGTGCCCTTCGAGCACAAAATCGATGCCGGAATTGACATCGCACGACAGCGCCCCGACCGTGGTACTCATCTTTTCCGCCGAGGTCACCGTCGGCCCAAACCAGTGCTCCATCGTCTGTTTCAGGTCGCGTAACCCGGCAAAGCCGAGCGCCTGAATCGCACGCACCACCGTGGCGTCCGAGGTTTGCGTGGCCGCCGCAATTTCAATGGCCGTATGCTCCAGCACCACGTCCCGGTTATCGTGGATGTAGCGCGCCACCGACAATAAGCGCGGCGACAGCGTATGCGCCCGCGCCCGGTAGCGCTCGCCATAGACATCCACCCGCCCTTTGCTTTTCGTTGCGCGCATCATGGCGTTGCACCCGGTAACGGACGCCCGGCAATCTGCGATTGCACCTGCGCCGCCATCAGCCCCAGCGCCGCATAGGAGTTGGAAATGGCCTCTTCCCGTGAAATCAACACATAATGCCCGGTACGGCAGGCCGACAGAAAATTACACCAGCCCGGCATTACCGCATCCATCGCCGCCATCTCATCCTGCGGCTTACCGCCGGTATCCCCACGCCAGGTAGCGAAGACAAAATCGGCATCCAGCTCCGGCAACCGCTCCGCGCTGACATCAATACGTCCGCCCTCCGGGATGCGCTCAATCAGCGGCGGGAAGGTGAACCCGGCATCACGCAGCACACGTCCCAGTGAATGATAGGTATGCAGGGCGTTGATTTTCCCCTGGTTGGCCTGAATCACCGACACGCGGATTTTGCGGGTATCCACCGTCGCTTTTAGCGCCGCGATTTGCGCCTGATAGCGACGTTCAAGAATGGCAAGTCGCGCCTGGCTGCCGGTCAACTCCGCCAGTTTGCTGTAGATACGCGGCGCGCCACCGTCAAGGTGATCGATACTGACGGTCGGGGCGATTTTTTCCAGTTGCTCCACCGGCGTATTGCGACTCGGCTCGGTAATGATCAGATCCGGTTTTGCCGCCGCCACGGCTTCAATATCAATGGTTGCGGTGCCGATAAACGCGATCTGGCTGTTATCAAAATCCACCCCGGTCAACATCGCACTGGAGCGCAGCGTATGGCTGCCGTCAGGCCGGGTGCGACCATGGCTGGCGACCGGCGGCACGCCCAGCTCAATCAGCGGAATGGTGATATCGAGATCGTGCAACGAGACAATACGCTGCGGATGCAGCGGCACGGTCACCGTCCGCCCCAGATCATCGGTAAAGGTGCGGGTCGCGGGTTCGGCATGCACCGCCGTCACCGCCAGTAATAAGAAAGCGAAAAGTAAACGCATACGGCTCCCTGAGTTATAACCGGTCCCGCCGCTGCCAGAGCAACAGCAGGAAAAATGGTCCGCCCGTCAATGAAATCACAATGCCCGCCGGGATTTGCAGCGGCGCAAATGCCAGCCGCCCCAGCGAATCGGCCACCAGCACCAGCAGCGCACCGAGCAACGCACTGCCGGACAACAGCGCCACCTGGCCGCCGCGCAGCAGAAAACGCGCCATATGCGGCGCAATCAGACCGACAAAACCGATGCTACCCGCACAAGAGACGCATGCGGCGGTCAGTAACACCGGAGCAAAAAAACGAATGCGCATCAGCCACGCCATCCGCACGCCCAGCCCGGCGGCGGCCTGATGGCCGAGCAGCGCCACATCTGAGGCCCGCGCGGTAACAAACAACATCAGCGCGGCAGGCAGCGCCCAGCAGGTCGCCACCAGCAGTAGCGGCCAGGTGGCGGTATGCAGGCTGCCCGCCATCCACACCAGCGCGGTCTGTACATCGCGCACATCGGCGGTGGTCATAAACACCCCAATGCCTGCCGCAAACGTCCAGGAGACGCCAATACCGAGCAAAATAAAACGCGGACGCGAAAAATCCCGCGCCAGCAGCAGCACGATCAACGCCGCCAGCAGGCCGCCCGCCATGCCCGCTACGGGCCGCCAGGCCAACCCCAGCGCCGGGAAGAGGAGGATTAACGCCAGCACCGCCACGCTACTGCCCTCTTTCACCCCCAGCAGCCCAGGGTCCGCCAGACCATTGCGGGTGATCGACTGCATCGCCGCCCCGGCCATACCCAGCATGGCGCCGCACAGCAGCGCCATCAGCAGGCGCGGCAAACGGATATCCCACACGATGTACAACTGTTCGGCATTAAGCGCCTGTGGGAAAAAGAGCGCACGCCCGATCGCCGATGCGGGAACCGGTAGCGAGCCTTGCATCAGGCCGGAAAGTAATAACCCCAGCGCGAGCACCAGCAGCACGGCGCCCCACACTGCCGTCTTTGGCCGCCATAAACGGGAAAAACGCCCCAGACGAAACGAACGAAAGCCTGCGCGCGATAGCAGCGAACTCATTTGAATAACCTCGATGCCAGCAGGATAAACAGCGGTGCTCCCACGAGCGCGGTCATCACCCCCGTTGCCAGCTCATGGGGGGCGACCAGCGTACGGGCGGCGATATCCGCCAGCAGCAACAGTAATGCCCCCGTGAGCGCACAAAGCGGCACGCCCGGGCGCAGGTCATCGGTAGCAAAACGGCGCACCAGATGCGGGACGACCAGGCCGACAAAGCCGATCGGCCCGGCCAGTGATACCGCCGCCCCGCACAACAAGGCAATGGCAACAAGCCCAAGGCCACGGGTACGCGCCAGCGAAATCCCCAGCCCGATAGCCACCTGATCCCCCAGCGCCAGCATATTGAGCGCCGGGGCTACCCACAGTGCCAGAACCAGCCCCATCGCTGCCACCAGCGCCGCAGTGCGGACCGCCTCCCAGCGTAGCCCTGCCAGATCTCCGGCAAGCCAGGTGCGCATTGCCAACAGGGTTTGTTCATCAAGGATCAGAATGGCGGCGGTAAGAGAGGAGGTAAACGCGGTGAGCGCCACGCCACACAAGGTGACCTTCATCGGCGTCAGCCCGCTTTTCCCGGCGCTGGCAATACCCATCACCAGCGCAAACAGCGCCCCGGCACCGCAGGCGGCGATCAGCGGTTGCCCAGGCCCGAAAGCGAGCCCAAGCGCGGTGGTCGCAACCACCGCCAGCGCCGCCCCTGCGTTCAGCCCAAGGATATGCGGCTCACCGAGCGGATTGCGGATCACCGTCTGTAACAGCGCCCCGGCGACGCCGAGCGCCGCCCCCACCACCAGCGCCGCCACAAGGCGCAGCAGACGCAGGCTGATAATTATCTGATGGTCGAAGTTGCGCGGGTCGAAGGCCAGAAACGCACGCACAACGGTTTGCGGGCCAATCGTGCGCGCCCCCAGCCCCAGATGGGCCACCGAGGCCAGCACGAGTAATACCAGCACCAGCAGGAGTGCCAGCCCGCTTCGCCCGCTACGGTGGCGTACAAGAAGGGGTTGTGTGGTCATGCGTGCGGCTCGTGCTGACGGCGAAATGGCATAAAGAAGGGTTTCCCGGTCATCGGGTTAATGGAGACATGCACATCAACCTCAAAGACCGATTTGATAAGCTCCGCCGGGCAGGGATCGCCTTCGTGCAACACGCCTTCCACTTTGCCCTGACGCAGAAAGACCAGCGTATCGCCGTAATTCACCGCGAAGTTCAGATCGTGTAATACCACCACTACGGTGCGCCCGTGTTGGCGGGTCAGCGAGTGCAGCAGTTCAAGGATCTCCACCTGATAACGCAGGTCGAGGAAAGTGGTGGGTTCGTCGAGTAAAATCACCGGGGTTTGCTGGGCCAGCGCCATCGCAATCCAGCAGCGTTGACGCTGGCCGCCGGAGAGGCTGTCGACCGGAAGATGCGCGAACGCTGTGGTGCCGGTTACCGCCAGCGCCTCTTCAACCGCCTGCTGGTCGTCGTCAGACCATTGGCGCATAAAAGTTTGCCAGGGGAAGCGTCCACGGGAGACCAGTTCAAACACGGTGAGCCCTTCGGGGACTAACGGTGACTGAGGCAGGATCCCCAACTGGCGCGAGACCGCTTTGGTCGGCTGTTGGTGAATGGCTTTGCCGTCAAGCTGGACGCTGCCGCCCAGCGGTTTGAGCAGGCGCGCAATGGTACTGAGGAGCGTGGATTTGCCGCTGCCGTTCGCACCGACCAGCACGGTCATTTTGCCGGAGGGGATGGCAAGGCTGATGCCATCAACAATCACCTTTTGTTGATAACCTGCCGAGAGATTATCCAGCACAATTCCGGGCCGACTGGCCGCGTTGTCCACCTGCTGTGGCATGTATACTCCTGCGCCGCAACCACGTGGTACACTCCGCGCGCGCCAGCTTAACAAATAAAAATAAATATCATTCTCTTTTAGATTTTGCCGCCAGGCACTGTAGTAGTCAAGAGATTCAAATACCCATAACTTTACCGGGTATTTTAGGGTGACTACAGCCACTTCATTGGCTGAGCCTTATTTTTAATCTTTTTATTTTCAATAAACTAAATGGATAAAGGGGATGTTTTCAGGCGCATTTTCATCCGCAAAATGCGGTGTAGCCATTTTTCTCACTTTTCCATTTACTACTACATTTCGCCATGATTGAATGATTCTCAATTACATATCCGGCATGAATATTTCACGCCGAAGGATAGATTTACAGTCGCGGGCAATGAATAAAAATCTTCCCTTATGCATGACTGGCAGAGGGCATTTTGGAAAAACGGACAACATGGCTGAGTTAACTTCTTCGATCTCCGGGAAAAAAGGGCACGCACTGTTTTCTGCGTTGTTCCTGGGGGCAACCTTTTCACCTCTGGCACAGGCAGCAACAAACGCTGCGCAGGATAAAGACAGTGACACGCTGACCGTACTGGCAGGCGCGTCATCGGCAGATCAGGCTGCGACGGCGGGCTATCAACCGCTGAACACCTCGGCGGCAACGCTCACCACCATGCCGCTGCTGGATATTCCGCAGGTGGTTAACACCGTGAGCGATAAAGTGCTGGAAGATCAGCATGCGACAACGCTGGATGAAGCGCTGTATAACGTCAGTAACGTGGTGCAGACCAACACCTTAGGCGGCACGCAGGATGCCTTTGTGCGCCGTGGCTTTGGCGCGAACCGCGACGGGTCAATCATGACCAATGGTCTGAGAACGGTGCTGCCGCGCAGCTTTAATGCTGCGACCTCGCGCGTCGAAGTACTGAAAGGCCCGGCCTCCACGCTATACGGTATTCTGGATCCCGGTGGGCTTATCAATGTTGTAACGAAACGCCCGCAAACCACTTTTGGTGGCTCCGTCTCTGCCACCTCTTCCAGCTTTGGCGGTGGCACCGGGGATCTCGATGTTACCGGGCCGATTGAAGGCACTCGCCTGGCGTATCGTTTGACTGGCGAATATCAGAATGAAGATTACTGGCGCAACTTCGGTAAAGAGAAAAGCACTTTTATCTCCCCGTCGCTGACCTGGTTTGGCGATGACGCCACGGTGAGCGTGCTGTACTCGCACCGTGACTACAACACCCCGTTTGATCGCGGCACGATTTTCGATCTCAAGACCAAACAGCCGGTGAATGTCAGCCGTGAAACCCGCTTCGATGAGCCGTTTAACATTACCGATGGTGCATCTGATCTGGCGCAACTGAATGCCGAATACCGTCTCAACAGTGCATGGACGGCGAAGTTTGACTACAGCTTTAGCCAGGACAAATACACCGATAACCAGTCGCGCGTGATGGCCTATGACGCCGCCACCGGAAATCTAACGCGCCGAGTGGATGCCACGCAGGGATCGACCCAGCGGATGCACAGCACCCGCGCCGATCTGCAGGGCAACGTGGATATCGCCGGGTTTTATAACGAGATCCTGACCGGCGTGTCGTATGAAAATTACGATCTGCTGCGTACCGATATGATCCGCTGCAAAAACGTCAAAGATTTTAATATCTATAACCCGACCTACGGCAATGCCAGCAAATGTACGTCGGTGTCAGCATCGGACAGCGACCAGACCATCAAGCAGGAGAGCTACTCAGCCTATGTTCAGGATGCGCTGTACCTGACGGACAAATGGATCGCCGTCGCCGGTGTGCGTTACCAGTACTACACCGAGTACGCAGGCAAAGGCCGTCCGTTCAATGTGAACACCGACAGCACCGACGAACAGTGGACACCGAAATTCGGCCTGGTCTACAAGCTGACGCCATCCATCTCCCTGTTCGGCAACGTGGCGCAGTCGTTTATGCCGCAGTACTCCATCGCCAGCT
This sequence comes from Citrobacter sp. UYEF32, assembly GCF_040546205.1. Taxonomy (NCBI): domain Bacteria; kingdom Pseudomonadati; phylum Pseudomonadota; class Gammaproteobacteria; order Enterobacterales; family Enterobacteriaceae; genus Citrobacter; species Citrobacter sp. UYEF32. The sequence continues at coordinate 78,360 of NZ_JBEPNI010000007.1, forward strand.
ATATTGGCGATCTGCCGCCCGAAACCTCCACCGCGTGGGAAGTGGGGGCGAAGTTCGACCTCTTTGACGGCGTCACCGCCAATATTTCCCTGTTTGATATTCACAAACGCAACGTGATGTACAGCGAGATTGTCGGTGACGCGACCGTGGCGAAAACCGCAGGCCGCGTGCGTTCGCAGGGCGTGGAAATGGATATCGCCGGCGCGCTGACCAGCAATATGAATGTTATCGCCAGCTACAGCTATACCGACGCCAAAGTACTCGAAGATCCGGAATATGCCGGGAAACCGCTGCCAAACGTGCCGCGCCATACGGGTTCTGTGTTCCTGACGTATGACATCCGCAATATGCCAGGCGGCAATACGCTAACGCTCGGCGGCGGCGGTCACGGGGTGAATCGTCGCTCGGCTACCAACGGCGCGGATTACTACCTGCCGGGCTATTTTGTGGCTGACGCCTTCGCCGCTTACAAGATGAAGCTGCAATACCCGGTCACGCTGCAATTGAACGTGAAAAACCTGTTCGATAAGTCCTATTACACTTCGTCCATCGCCACCAACAACCTGGGTAACCAGCCTGGCGATCCGCGTGAAGTGCAGTTCACGGTGAAAATGGATTTTTAAGGTTAATGTTTGTGAGCATTGCTCCGCGTTTGCGGGGCTTTTTTTTGCCTGTCGCAAGCCGCTCCGGTTTCCAGGGAAAGACATCGTTGCGCGTATTGCCTATGATGATCCGCTTAGCGTAACGCCCACAGGGAAAATACCGCACGTCAGGATCGGGAAATCAGATGACAAAAATTGAGCAGCTTGAGCAACTGGTGGCGAAATATCAGAATGATTTGGCCTACTACCACTCCAGAAAATATAACGAAACGCAGCTACGAACTGATTTTCTCGATCCGCTGTTTACCCTTCTGGGTTGGGACATTATCAACGCCCAGGGTAAACCAACCAACGAGCGTGAAGTGCTGGTCGAAGAGGGATTAAAAGCGCGGATGGGGGAAAACGCGAAGAAACCGGATTACACCTTCCGTCTGTTCTCTGAGCGCAAATTCTTTGTCGAGGCCAAAAAGCCGAGCGTGGATATTACCCTCGACCCGGAACCGGCAAAACAGGTGCGACGCTACGGCTTTACCGGCAAATTAAAAATCTCGGTGCTGACTAATTTCGAATATACCGCCATTTATGACTGCTCCAATCCGGTAGAACAGAGCGACCAGACCAGCCACTCACGTATCAAACTGTATCACTACAGCGAACTGGTGGCCCATTTCGATGAAATTATGGCGCTAATTGGCCGTGATAGCGTCTATTCCGGGCAATTTGATAACGAATGGTCCGCCATTGAAAGCAAGATCCTGCGCTTTAGCGTCGACGATCTTTTCCTCCGGCAAATCAATCAATGGCGTTTATTGCTCGCCAGGGAGTTTCTCTCCCTCAAGCCCGGTCTGAATGAAGAAGAGATCAACGATCTGACGCAGAACTACATTAACTGCATTGTCTTTTTGCGCGTCTGTGAAGATCGTGACTTAGAAGCTTATGAGACACTCTGGTCTTTAGCGCAGAAACAGGATTACCAGGCGCTGGTGCAGACGTTGCAGGCCTCGGATCGCAAATATGACTCCGGCCTGTTCGCCCTCGACCATATTGCGGAGCTGATCAGTAATGATAATTCTGCGATTTGGGAGATCATCAATCAGCTCTATTTCCCACAAAGCACTTACTCCTTTGCGGTCTTTTCTTCCGATATTCTCGGCAGTATTTACGAGATCTTCCTGAGCGAAAAAATCAAAATTGGCCCCAACGGCACGCCCGAAATTCGCCCTAAAGAGGAACATCTCGATCGCGATGTGGTGACCACACCGGTACACATCATTAAAGAGATTATCCGCAACACGGTAAGCGAATTTTGCCGGGGCAAAAACGATGAGCAGATCCTTAATGCTAAATTCGCCGATATCGCCTGCGGCTCGGGTGCCTTTCTTCTGGAGGTCTTTCAGTATCTCCAGGATACGCTGGTCGACTATTACATCAGGCACGATCGCACGAAGCTTCAACAGCTTTCGCCGCACAGCTTCAAACTGAAATTGTCGGTGAAAAAAGAGCTGCTCAGCCGCTGTATTTACGGTATCGATAAAGATTACAACGCGGTAAAAGCCTGTGCTTTTGGTCTGCTGCTCAAGTTGCTGGAAGGGGAATCGAAAGAGACGATTGGCGATGACAAACCCATCCTGCCGAAAATTCAGCGCAACATTATTTTCGGCAATAGTCTGGTGGATGCAAATGACGGGATTGCGGCGGCGGACAGCTATAGCGTGAACCCGCTGCATATTGATGAAAACAGCTTCGATGTAATTGTCGGCAACCCTCCGTATATGGCAACGGAGCATATGAAGCAGTTCACCCCGGCCGAATTGCCTGTCTACAAAAAGAAATACCAGTCGGCTTACAAACAGTTCGATAAATACTTCCTGTTTGTTGAACGCGCCATGCAGTTGCTAAAAGAGGGTGGCTATCTGGGCTATATTCTTCCGTCCAAATTCACCAAAATCGGCGCGGGGAAAAACCTGCGTAAGCTGCTGGCGGATAACCGCTATCTGAGCAAACTGATTTCGTTTGGTTCGCATCAGGTCTTTCTCAATAAAACCACCTATACCTGCCTGCTGTGCCTGCAAAAATCGCCGCAGAATGAATTCGCTTTTTATGAAGTGAAAGACTTTAAAAAGTGGCTGACCCGTGAAGATAAATCGTCGCTGTTAAGTCTCCATTCGCCCGATAAGCTGGACTTCGACACCTGGGTGCTGGAGAAAGAAACGAACGATATTTTGCAGCGAATGTTCAGCAAGTCTGCCGAACTGGGGGAGATTCTGGGCAAAGGAGCCATTGCCAACGGTATCCAGACCAGCGCCAATGAATATTACGTCCATAAGAGCCTGAAAACGGAAAATGGCTATGTCTGGTTCGTTTACGACGGCGTGGAATATTCAGTTGAAGAGGCCTTAACCCGCCCCTATTTTGAAACGCCACGCTCGGGTCAGGATAACTTCTACAGCTATAAAGATGTGGAGCCGAACGCCTTCGTCATTTACCCCTATCATAAGGTGGATGGCCGCATTCAGTTTATTGAGTACGACGATTTACGTGCCCTTTATCCGCAGACGTTCGCCTTCCTGCAGGTGGTCAAACCGCATCTTGATAATGGCAAGCGGTCGATAAAACCAGACCCGACAACGCCGCATGAGTGGTATCGCTATGGGCGCAGCCAGGCGCTGGAGAACTGCGATGTGCCGCAAAAAATTATCGTCGGCGTGCTGTCGAATGGCTACAAATACGCCATTGATAACCACCGGACGTTTGTCTCTTCCGGCGGCACCGCGGGCTACAGCATTATTAACGTTCCCGACGATTGCCCCTACTCCATTTACTATATTCAGGCGCTGTTGACTTCCCGCCATCTGGAGTGGTTCGCATCGATTTATGGTGAGATTTTCCGCGGCGGCTTTATCGCCAGGGGCACCAAAATCCAGACCCGGATGCCGATTCCGACCATCCGCTTTGCCGACAGCGCGGACGCGGCGCGCCATGATGATATCGCCACTCTGCAAAGGCAGCTCAACCACCTGTACGCGCAGATTACGCAGGCATCCGCACGGGAAAAAATCGTTTATCAGCGCCAGTTTGACACCCAGCAGGCGCGGATGGACGCGTTGATTGCGGCGCTGTTTGATTTGGGTGAGCTGGACGAGAAAATCCCGTCGATAGAGGCGTTGTATAAGGGGCTGTGAGTGGTTTTCTCCCGGATGGCGGCGCAAACGCCTTATCCGGGCTATCCCACAGGGAGAGGGGGAAAATCAGTCGTAGCCCCGGTTAGCGAAGCGCCACCGGGGAGAGTTATTTCCGTAACCGGCGATCCTTTAACTTTTCCCAGATCGCCATCAGCCTATCGTTATCACTTTTGCTAAAACCTAACGCCGCGAGGATCTTCTCGCCCTGGCTGCGGATCACGGCGGCGATCTCACCGGCTTTCACCTGCTGGTTGATACCCGCCAGATCGTGTTCCATCCCCTCAATAACCGGGATATACAGTTGTTCAATCTCCGACGGCACCAGCTCCAGCACGCCGCCACCGTAATAGCGCCCTTCCAGCTCAGCGGTAATGGCCGTCAGCGGATTTAAAAAGCTGCACACCAGATTTTCACTGCTGGTAAAGGTCGAACGCACACGATAGGCGGTATCGGTGGTGTAGGCTTCCGCCTGATTGAGGATTAAACGCGGCGCTTCATGGCAGCGTTTCAGCATGCCGATACTGGTGCTGTAAACCGAAGGGACCTTGTACCACGGCTTGCGAATGCGGCATTTATAGCGCGTGTGCAACTCCTGCGACTGGCCGAAAAGGATGTACTCCTTCACTTTTAACGGTAGCGCGTCGAACTCGTCGGCGATATACAGAAAATTAGTCGGCAAGCCGTCACGCTGGTTTTCCGCATGCTGGTTTGCATCGTACAAAATCCCTTGACAATGCTGGCTGCGGCCAAACATCGGATGGGCATAATCGGCCAGTTGATACTGCTCAACGGTCTGATTATCCACGAGGAAAAACTCATTCGCCCCGGTGACGATCCCCACGTCCACGGTGGCAATATCATTAAACTGATGCACCGACGCATGATTGATAAGCGACTGAATCAACGCCAGCTCATCGCGCTCCAGCACCGCTTTGGTCCATTTCCCGGCGACGGTTTCCCCGTTGATTCCCGGCGTACGCGCAAAGAGCGCGTTGGGATCTTCGGCAAGGAAATCAAAGCCGTTAACGCTGACGATCCCCACACCTTCGGTTTCCTGCTGTGGATCGGTTTTCTTCTCAGCCAGGATGATCACCGCCCCCTGCAAGGTGTCTTCAAACCAGATCTCTTTCGGATCGATAATCACGATTTTCGAGCATACCTGCCCCGCGTAACTGCGCAGCGACTGCGCATGCATCACGTGAATGATTTCCGATGGGATCACCATGCCAAGCCGCCCGCCCTCTTTAAGCAGCGCCAGCGAGGAGAGCAAAAACGGGACCCAGGCATTGGTATGTTTGGTGAATTTCTGCTTGAGCTGTTTAAACACCAGCTCCGCCTGCACCTGAAATTCATTTTCGAGGAACTGGTAGCGGATAAACGGTGGGTTACCTACCACGCCATCATAAAGCGTATGGTTTTCAGCAAGTTGCTTATTGGCCCACACCAGGTAGTCGCCTTCGGTCACCGTCGCGTTGGAAAACCCCAGGGTCTCGCAGCGCTGCACAGCTTTTTGCGCCTCGATATCAAAAAGCTCAAAGCATTCCAGGTTGACCGCTTTATCGCCATTGTTGTTATGAATAGCCTGAATAAATGCACCATCACCGCAACTCGGTTCCAGCACGCTGGCCGGATGTGTGCTCAACACCCAGCGGGTCACGTAATCGGCTAAGTTTTGCGGCGTATAGTAACCACCCCGGAGTTTCTGGCTGGTCTGGTCTGCTTTGAATTTCATTCGTTACCTTTGAAAAGCCCGCGCGGTCAGTGCGCCGTTTCTGCGCGACATAGGGTACAGCCTTTGCTGCGATTCTCAAAGGATGAGGAAAACGGTAGCAAGCCCCTTAAATCCACAGGGTTATTGCGATTAAAAAAGTGAACGCAAAATGTGTCTGCCATCATATTTCACAGTGAATAGTTCTCTCAATAAACTATTTGTGAGTTTAATCGCGGATATTTTTTCATATTTATCTATTTTTAGTACTCCCGTAACGTCAGAGGACGCTGTAATGAAATACCGATTGAGTTACCGCCTCATTGCTCAGGGCGGTCTGAACGCCTGGTACAATCTCGATCCGCGCATTACCAACGACTTCCCTCGTTAATTCTCCGCTGCCCATTATTCATTAAAAAAATCAAACTCAACACGACGTTGAGCGATATTTTTTTGCGCGCTTTACACCGCCGAAAATATCGTGACGTCGCAAGGCACGCTATTGGAGAAATATTATGAAACGCATCCCAGAACCTTTCCGCATTAAAATGGTTGAGAATATCCGCATGACCACTTACGACGACCGCGTCAAAGCGCTGGCCGAAGCCGGATATAACCCTTTCCTGCTTAATAGCGAGGATGTGTATATTGACCTGCTGACTGACTCTGGCACAGGGGCCATGAGTGATCGCCAGTGGGCCGGGCTGATGATGGGCGACGAAGCCTATGCAGGCTCACGTAACTACCAGAATTTATGCGCAAAAGTAAAAGAGATCATCGGCTATCCGTTCACCATCCCAACCCACCAGGGGCGCGGTGCTGAACAGATCCTCTTCCCATCGCTGATTGCGCGCTGCAAATCGAAAAAACCGGTCTTTATTTCCAACTTCCACTTCGACACTACCGCCGCACATGTGGAACTGAACGGTGCGAAAGCCATCAACGTAGTGACGCCGAAAGCGTTCGATACCACCTCCTGGTACGACTGGAAAGGCAACTTCGATATCGCTCAACTGAAAGCGACCATCGCCGAGCAGGGTGCGGAAAACGTGGCGGCGATCGTCACCACCGTGACCTGTAACAGCTCCGGCGGCCAGCCGATTTCGCTGGCGAATATGCGTGAAGTCTACCAAATCGCGAAAAGTCATGAGATCCCGGTGGTCATTGACTCCGCGCGCTTCTGCGAAAACGCCTGGTTTATTAAGCAGCGCGAAGAGGGCTGCGCGGATAAATCGATTAAAGAGATCATCCGCGAGATGTATACCTATGGCGACATGCTGACCATGTCCGCGAAAAAGGATCCGTTGGTGAATATCGGCGGCATGTGCTGCTTCCGCGAAGACGAAGATCTGTTTAACGAAGTACGCATCCGCTGCGTACCGATGGAAGGCTTCGTCACTTACGGCGGCCTGGCCGGACGCGATATGGAAGCGATGGCTATCGGCCTGGAAGAAGGCACCAACGAAGATTACCTCACCTACCGTATTGCACAGGTGGAGTATCTGGGCGAGCGTCTGCGCGAAGGCGGTATTCCGATCCAGTACCCGACCGGCGGCCACGCGGTGTTTGTCGATGCCAAACTGCTGCTGCCGCATATCCCGGCGGAACAGTTCCCGGCACATGCACTGAATAACGAGCTGTATCTGGAAGCGGGTATTCGTAGCGTGGAAATTGGCTCGCTGCTGCTAGGGCGCGACCCGGCCACCGGCCTGCAAAAACCGTCGCCGATGGAGCTACTGCGCCTGACTATTCCGCGCCGCGTCTACACCAACGACCATATGGACTACATCGCTGATTCGCTGATTGCCGTGAAAAAACGCGCATCGTCCATCAAAGGCCTGACCTTCACCTATGAACCGCCGGTATTGCGCCACTTCGTGGCCCGTTTAAAACCGGTGGAATAAAACTCACCCGGACGCGCCTGCAACGGGCGCGTCTTTCCGATGTTACGCCTGAATAGCTCTACCCCAAATAATTCGAGTTGCAGAAAGTTAGCAAGAGCGTAAACCTCCAGGAGCTTACAGAAGGGGGAGTGCACGCCAACGCATATGCAACGTGAAAGATGACGGGTATATACGTCGCCCACTCGGGCGATGCGGAATATGACGTCTATGGAAACGTACTATGGCTACTCTATCAGTAACAAATAAAGCGCCATCGCTCGTTGGTGGCGCAATGATTATTGGTGGCACCATTATTGGCGCGGGCATGTTTTCTTTACCGGTTGTCATGTCTGGCTCATGGTTTTTTTGGTCACTGCTCGCATTAGTTTTCACCTGGTTTTGTATGTTGCATTCAGGATTAATGATTCTTGAAGCTAACCTGAATTATCATATTGGCGCCAGCTTCGACACTATTACCAAAGACCTTCTCGGTAATCGCTGGAATATTATTAACGGCCTTACCGTCGCGTTTGTTTTATATATTCTGACGTACGCTTATATTTCCGCCAGCGGCTCCGTTATTCACCATACCTTTTCACAAATGAATATCGACTTCCCGGCACGGCTGGGCGGGTTGTTATTCGCGCTGGTCGTGGCCTTTATTGTCTGGCTGAGTACACGGGCCGTCAGCCGCATGACCACCATTGTGCTGGGCGCCAAGATCCTCACCTTCTTTATGAGCTTTGGTGGGTTAATCTGGCACGTGCAGCCAGCGGTACTGTTTAACACCGCCGAAGTGAACCCCAGCTACCTGCCCTATCTCGTGATGACCCTGCCGTTCTGCCTGGCCTCGTTTGGGTATCACGGCAATGTGCCCAGCCTGATGAAATACTACGGCAAAGACCCGCTGACTATCCGCCGCTGCCTGCTGCTCGGTACGCTGATGGCGCTGGTTCTCTACGTTTTCTGGCTGGTCGGTACGATGGGTAATATTCCGCGCCCGGCATTTATTGATATCGCCGGGAAAGGCGGCAACATCGATGTGCTGGTGCAAGCGCTGAGCGGTGTACTGAACAGCCGCGGGCTGGATTTGCTGCTGACGGTGTTCTCAAACTTTGCCGTCGCCAGTTCGTTCCTCGGCGTGACGCTGGGGCTGTTCGACTATCTGGCGGATCTGTTTAAGTTTGACGACAGCCCGCAGGGGCGTTTTAAGACCGCACTGGTCACATTCCTGCCGCCAATTATTGGGGGCGTGCTGTGGCCGAACGGGTTTATTTATGCGATTGGCTTTGCCGGATTAGCCGCGACTGTCTGGGCGGCGATTGTGCCAGCGCTGCTGGCCAGCGCATCGCGTAAACGCTTCGGCAGCCCGCATTATCGCGTGTGGGGCGGTAAGGCGATGATTATATTGATTCTCTGTTTCGGCGCGGGTAACGCTATTATTCACGTGCTTTCCAGCTTTCATCTGTTACCGGTGTACCGCTAGTTTGCCCTCACCCTGACCCTCTCCCACCGGGAGAGGGGATCAGGACCGTGGCCCGGATATGAGACCGCATCCGGGATGGCGATTATTCGTCGAAATACCAGTAGCCCTGGTTCACCAGCCCGGTCAGTTCGGCAATAAAGGTTGGGTTATTCAACGCTTCACCCAGCTCCTCTTTACCGATCAACAAATGGCGGCACAGCGCTTCTGCGGCTTTCGGCGCAACGGTATCGAAACGCTCGCTATTCACGAAGAAACAGTCGCTAACCTGGAACACGCGCAGCCCGCCCAGACGCGTCAGCACCTGGCCTTCCTGCAACGCTTCCAGCACTTCCTGCGGCTCATACGGTGGTTCGGCCGGGGCGATATCCAGTTCATGGCGCGGCGTAGTGATAAAACGGCCAAACCACTGCTTGAAATCCTCCGGCTGATTGATCATCTCGATCATCATGCCGCGCAGACGCTCCAGCTCGTACTCTTCAACCCGACCCGGATTTTCACGGCAGGTTAAATCCGGATCGGTGTAGTGATCGCCGCCCAGATCTTTATCAACCGCATAATCAGCAAAGCTGCTGATCAGATCGCGGCCATTCGGCCCACGAAAACCGATGGAATAGTTAAACGCGGTCTCGTGGGTAATACCGTCGTGCGGGAATCCCGGCGGAATATAGAGAATATCGCCCGGCGCCAGGTCTTCATCAATGATCGGCTCAAATGGCTCAACGTGGAGCAGCGCCGGATGCGGACAGAACTCTTTCAGGGGCAATTTATCCCCTACACGCCAGCGGCGGCTACCCATCCCCTGAATAATGAAAACATCGTACCAGTCGATATGCGGGCCAACGCCGCCGCCCGGTACGGAAAAAGAGATCATCAGATCGTCAAAGCGCCACTCCGGGATCGCACGAAACGGTTTAACCAGCTCGGCAGACGGCGCATGCCAGTGGTTTACCGCCTGCGCCAGCAGCGACCAACCGGTTTCCCCCAGGCCATCGAAATGTTCGAACGGGCCGTTGCTGGCCTGCCATTCACCGTTGAAATGGCTGACGAGGCGGCTGTCGACTTCCACTTCCATCGCCAGGCCTGCCAGCTCATCTGGGGTGATCGGATCAACAAAGCTCGCAAATGCGTTTTTCAATACAACCGGCTTTTTCTGCCAGTATTTCTCTAAAAATTCAGGCCAGTTAAGGTTTAGTTGGTAAGCCATGGGGTCACACCTGTGGAATGATAAGCGGCCGTGATTATGTGAGGGATCGGCGGGATTTACTTTGTCGGTGGTCAAGGGTTAGACGTAAGCAGGATCACGCTAGCACAACTGAAAATCCACTTTTTATTTGTGGTTATATGATCGTGCGGCACTTCTGCCCTGGCGAAAACATGTACATTTATTGTTCATCTCATCAAACAAGGAGTGTCCTATGTCCCAACATGAAGCGTGCTGCCATTCCTGCGGAATGCCGCTTTCCGCCCCCGACGCCCAGGGGCCGAGCGACAAATACTGCAAATATTGCACCGACAGCGAAGGCAATCTTAAATCCTGGGAGGAGGCGGTAGCCGGACTTGCAGGCTATCTTGATTCATGGCAACACGTCGGGCCGGAAGAGTCACGCAAGCGCGCGGTGCGCTATCTGACGGCCATGCCGGCCTGGGCAGACAAAGCGCAGGGGCCGGTATAACACGCAAAAGACAAAGGAGAAGCGTCATGCACGAGGAGTTTCAATGGGTTAACGAACCTGCCCAATGGCAATGTGAAGAGGGTGTTCTGTCGGTTGTCACCGATGATCACACCGATTTCTGGCACAAAACCTGGTACGGTTTCGAACGCTTCTCCGGTCATCTGTTCGCCAAAGAAGTCGCTGAGGATTTTACCTTTCAGGTCAAAATCTGTGCGGAATTCACCACCCTTTATGACCAGGCGGGCATTATGTTGATGACCGATAACCGCCACTGGCTGAAGGCGGGTATTGAATTCAACGATGGCGCCCCCGCTATCGGTAGCGTGCTGACACTGGACTATTCCGACTGGGCGACGGGGGTTTTTCCGGGCAACCCGCGCGAATTCTGGCTGCGTCTGACGCGTAAAGATGACGCCCTGCGTCTGCAATATTCGACGGATGGTCTGAGCTGGCCGTTGCTGCGTTTGTGCCCTTTTCCCGCCGGAAAGGTGAAGGTCGGGGTAATGTGCTGCACGCCGGAGCGGCAAGGATTAGCGGTGAAATTCAGCGACATGACGTTAACACCGCCGCTCAATAAGTCCTTGCACGATCTCAGTTGATAATCACGGCATCTGGTTTTCAAAGAAATGTGACAGGCAGAGAGGAGAAGTGGCAACAGACCGCAAGAACCCCCTAGGCCAGAAAACGCAACGGGCCGCCAGGCCCGTTGTGGATATCGCTATTGCAGTTCCTTCACTCTGGCGCGCTGCGCCTGTTTGCAATAATGGTCGTAATGTTCCTGGAACCACTGTTTCTGCTCTTCGGTCATATTGCCGGTAACGGCATCAATATCAACTGGCTGGCCCATCGCATACATACGGGCAAAACTGCGTGCCAAAAAATCAAAATTCTTCACTGCGTTCAGGTCTTGTCTTTTCATTCGCATACTCCTTCAGTCCGCCGACGTGCTGTGTAAGGCCATATGCATCTCTATCTTAAGTATTATCTTATAAATGAACATTTCATAAGCATTGCGTGCCTTCACAACGACCCGATTGTCCATAACGTCGCCTTGCGCACAGAGTGAAAAAAAGCGTGCCACTGAGTACCCACACAGATCACACTCCTTAAGCAAAATAATTCCCTTATAGATGTTGCGTGTTAACATTGACTGGATAAATATTTCTTAGCGAATACCGAGGCTTCGATGCTGGAGAATGCAACCATCTGATAATCAGCTTTCCGACCCGTGCGGCCGGGCTGGTTATCACTGCGCTAAACACTCGCGCTAACACCCCAGGGTGTTGGCAGGTTTTGCACAAGATGATTACAGGCATTTTCAGCATGAATATTTCCCGTCAGGAACAACGTACCCTGCACGTCCTTGCCAAAGGCGGACGTATCGTTCATACCCGCGACACCTCCGGGCGCGTCACCGCCGTTGAGTGTTATACCCGTGAAGGGCTATTGCTCAGCGACTGCACGCTCGCCGTCTTCAGGAAACTGAGAAGCAAAAAACTCATCCGCTCGGTAAATGGTCAGCCCTATCGCATTAACCGTACCGGTCTGAGCAATGTCCGCGCGCAGTTGGACAACCAATAATTGGTGTTAAGCAATCCCCACCCGCGCAGGTGGGGATTACCTGGCAAGTCGGCGACCAGGTTAAAACCCTGGGCTATCGCCGTGCGCTGATAGTACCCGCCCGCCCACTGGCAGCAAGGGAGGAACAGCACGCTGTAGCCGTTTTGATAACACTAGCCCCCGCCATTGCTTTTCCCCGGTGAAAATAGTACGGTCACACGCAGAGAATTCCTCGTGAATGGTAAAAATTATGCCGATAATTCAGTCTGTTGAACGTGCTTTGCAGATCCTCGACCTGTTTAACGATCAGGCGACGGAACTCAAAATCACCGAGATAAGCAAACAGATGGGATTAAGCAAAAGCACCCTTCACTCGCTGCTCAAAACGCTTCAACTTCATGGCTATATCGATCAAAACCCGGATAACGACAAATATTGTCTGGGGATGAAACTGGTGGAGCGCGGCCACTTTGTCGTGGGCACCATGGACATTCGCCAGAAAGCAAAAAGCTGGCTTTCCGCCCTTTCCCAGGAGACGGGGCAGACGACCCACCTGGGGATTCTGGACGGCAACGAAGGCGTTTACATAGAAAAAATCGAAGGTAAACAGGCGGCCATCGCCTATTCACGCATTGGCCGCCGCCTGCCGGTACACGCCACGGCCATTGGCAAAGTACTGCTGGCCTGGCTGGGAGACGAGGAGCTTAACGCCATACTGGACGGGTATGCGTTCACGCGCTTTACGCCAGCCACCCTGACCGATCGCGACGCGCTGCTGGCCGCGCTGGCACAAACTCGCCACAACTATTACGCACTCGATAACGAAGAGAACGAGCCGGGCGTGCGCTGCATCGCGGTGCCGGTATGGAACCACGAATCGCGGGTTATCGCCGCGCTCAGTCTCTCCACCCTCACCTCACGGGTTAATGACGACCAACTGGCCGCCTGCCGCCAGAAGCTGATGGAGGCCGGGCTGGGGCTGTCAAAAACGCTGGGCTACCGCGAACGCTAGCCCGCCGTCCTGCTACGCCTCGGGCTGATAGGTGAACGAGGCGAAATCAGCATGGCAGCCGTCGCCGCTGATATCCTCGCAGTGCAGGCCAACAAACGCGCCGGTAAAGAAGCCCCGGCCGCCAATATAGTCATCCGACAGCTTCCACGCCTCAAAGGTCAGCGGAATGGCCTGCCAGTTTTCCCCATCAAATGAGTAGCTGTAATGGTACTCAAGCTGATCGACATCCACCCGCAGCCAGACATACTCCGCGCTCTGGGGCACTTCAATCGGGTTATCGTACAGGTGCCAGTGGGCCACTTTATGGTCGAGCCGGATAATTTTCAGCGTCCGCCCGCGCCCCTCTTCATAGTCCATAAAACAGTACGACCAGTTTTTGCTGTTGTAATAGCAGGTCAGCCCGGCACTCTGCTGGAAGTGGCGCGGCGAAAAGGCCATCTGCGTTTCGGCGCGAAAACGGAAATGCTGCCAGCGGCGGGCCACCGTTGACTGGGTAAAGGTGGAGTTGAGCGAGTCATTGCCGTAGAGGCGCAAAAAGCCGGGACGGGCAGTAAGCGAACCTAACTGCTCATCAAACGGAATACGCAGCGTTTGCAATTCCGGGTCGAGCCGTTCGCTGTCGAAGTCTGTGCGCCATGCGCCTGTGCCTGCGCCAGGCTGCTCCGTCATCCGTGGCCCCGGCACCGTGAGCGCCGCATGTTTGCCCCCCTCAACGTAAGGCCAGCCATCACGCCATTCGATGCGGGTTATCCCCGTCTCGCGCCCGAGCGGGCAGTATCCGCGCCCGCCAGCCGCCAGCCGTGGAATGCCCGGCAGATGCAGCGGCCGGCTGGTCAGGTATGCCATATACCATTCGCCGGTATGGGTCTCCAGCAGCGAGCCGTGGCCACTTTTTTGCAGCGGATTTTCCGGCAGGTGCCAGCTCGTCATCATCGTCACATCCGGGTGCAGCTCATAAGGCCCGGTAATGTCCTTCGCCCGCAGCACCACCACCGCATGTTCGTAGCTGGTGCCCCCTTCCGCCACCAGCAGATAGTAGTAGCCATCGCGGCGATAAATATGCGCCCCTTCGGTATAACCCAGCGGCGTACCGGTGAAGAGCGTGGATCGCTGCGGCGAGAGAGAGTGCGTGTCGGCAAAAAATTCCTGCATCACAATGGTGTTATGAGGGTTACTGTGATGGCGCGGCCCCCACGGACGATAGATGTAATATTTGCGCCCGTCCGTATCGTGGAACAGCGACGGGTCGAACCCGCCGTTGCCCATGGGAATGGGATCGCTCCACGGCCCCTCCACCGAGGGGGCGGTCACCAGGAAGTTGCGGCCATTTTTCCACGGCGAATCGACAATTTTCACATCGGTGTAGAGCAGCCAGAACTTGCCGTCGGCGTAGCTCAGGCAGGGTGCCCAGATGCCGCCGGAGTCCGGGTTGCCTTTCATATCCAGCAGCGCCACGCTGTCGAGCGGCGTACTCACCAGCGACCAGTTTTTCAGGTCGCGAGAGTGGTAAATACGTACGCCGGGGAACCACTCAAACGTGGAGGTGGCGATGTAGTAATCCTCCCCCACGCGGCACAGTGACGGGTCCGGGTTGAAGCCGGTCAGGATCGGGTTTTCAATCTGGTACATGGTTCTCTCCTCAGTTCACCGCCGCCGCGGCATCGGCAGGCTGCGTAGCATGGTGCGCAGCGCGTTGACGTTGCAGTTGCTGGCTGATCTCTTCCACCCGTTTGCTGCTCAGTTTGTAGAACGACAGCAGCGTAAACATGCCGATATAGAGCACCACCGGCACAATGCAGAAGAGGATTTTGATGGTGGTCAGGACGTTATCCGGCTGTACGGCGTTGCTTGCCGAGTAGCTGGAGAACGCAAGGATCCAGCCCACCAGCGCGCCGCCAATCGCCAGGCCGATTTTCAGGCTGAACAGGTAGGTGGAGAAGACCAGCCCGTCGAGGCGGCGCCCGCTGCGGCTCTCTTCATAATCGACCACATCGGAGGCCATCAGCCATTGCAGCGGCGTGGTGGTGTTAAAGACAAACAGGAACAGAATATTGAGCGCGAAAATCAGCGCGATATTGTCTGACGGAATAAAGAAAATGCTCAGACTGATCAGGGAATAAATGCCAATGATCCACTTGAACGAGGTCACGCGGTCGAAGCGCCCGAGCAGGCGAGATGAGCACAGGGAGCCGAACATGGTCGCCAGGCTACCGTACAGCAGGAACTGCGTTGCCAGCTCCGGGTGGTCCATTACGTATTTCACAAAATAGAGCGTCGCGCCACCGCGCACCACGTTGGAGCCGGTCGCCATCATTTTAAAGGCGCACATAATTCGCCACTGGCTATTACCCATTAAGAGCTTAAGGTCTTTCTTAACGGAAGCGCCCGGCTGAACGTCGAAGGTATAACGTTCTTTGGTGGTAAAGAAGCAGACAAACAATAAGATAACACCGCAAATACCCAGCACGCACATCGCGCCAAAATAGCCCACCTGCTCATTGCCTTTGCCGATAATATTTACCAGCGGCAGGGCAATACCGCTGATGGCTAATGAACCGGCGGCGGCGAGGAAAAAGCGCCAGGATTGTAACGCGTGGCGCTCTTTAGGATCAGAGGTAATAACGCCAGGCATGGCGCAATAGGGAACGTTAACGAAGGTATATACCAGCGTCAGTAAAATATAGGTAATCGAGGCGTAGATAATTTTCCCCTGTGCGGAGAAATCCGGCGTATAGAACGTTAATACGCAGACGATACCAAACGGGATCGCGCCCCACAGCAGATACGGGCGGAACTGGCCGTAGCGGGTACGTGTACGGTCAACCACCAGCCCCATCAGCGGGTCGGTTACCGCATCCAGTACGCGCGAAATTAAAAACAGCGTGCCCATGACGCCCGCGGACAGGCCAAAAACGTCGGTATAAAAGTACGCCAGCAAAAACATGGTGGCCTGCCAGACAAAACCGCAAGCGGTATCCCCCAGCCCGTAGCCGATTTTATCTTTCATCGTTAATTGCATGTCTACCTCCAGTCATATGAGAGGGATGGATTGCGAACGGCCGGGACCTACAAAATAAAATGCGTGCAGTGCATTTTGCTAGGAATACACCCTTTATTCGTACGCTTATTAGATGTTCAGTGCGGATTTGATTCTAGGAAGGAATATATGCAGCAACAATTATCAATTTTGCTTTCGCAATTATGTATTTTAGCTTCTGTGATAGCGATACATTTTACCTGGTGACAGAAACAGTTATTTCTCCCGTGAGGGATACTTTATTTCGTAATATTTTTTAGCCGCCGAAACATTTATTCGGCGGCCCGGCAAATTCGTTTAATTATTTAAAGACCCAGCGCTTTTTTACCGGCATTGATCACCTCAATAATTTTATCCGTGTCGTACACGCACCCTTTCCAGGTGCCACCGCTCACCGCCTGGAGCGCCGCCCACAGGCGGGTGTCGTCAGGCAGGAAGTCATGCGCTTTCAGTTCCGGGTGCAGTTCGCGCTGTGCCAGTACCACTGCGCCCTCTTCCGGCGTCAGGCGCGCCTCCGCTGTGCCGATAAAGTTCACGCTTCCTGCCAGTGACAGGCGATCGACAATAATCTCGATCACATCGCCGCTGCGAAGCTTGCCAATCGGCCCGCCCGCCAGCGCTTCCGGCGCAACGTGCCCCAGGCAGGCCCCGGTCGAGACACCGGAGAAACGCGCATCGGTAATCAGTGACACGGTTTTCCCCCACGAGATATGTTTCAGCGCCGAGGTGAGCTGGTAGGTCTCTTCCATGCCGGTGCCGGATGGCCCGCCACCGATAATGACCATGATATCGCCCTGCTTGATCTGCCCCTGCTTGATGGCTTTGATGGCCGCCTCTTCCGAGACAAAGACCCGCGCCTCGCCGGTATGGCGATAGACGCCGTCGTCGTCCACCACTGACGGATCGATGGCCGTGGCTTTAATGACCGAGCCATCCGGCGCTATGTTGCCCACCGGGAAGGCCACCGTGGAGGTCATCCCTTTGGCTTTCGCCCCTTCCGGCGAGAGGATCACCTCATCCGGCTCCACGCCGTCCTGTTCGCGCAGGCACTGGCGGAACTTCGCGCGGCGCTCGGAGTGTTCCCACCAGTCGAGGTTTTCGCCCAGCGTCTGCCCGGTGACCGTCATGACATCTTCATGCAGCAGCCCCAACCGACGCAGGTGGAGCATCACTTCCGGTACGCCGCCTGCGAGGAACGCGCGCACCGTTGGGTGGTAGTCCGGGCCGTTGGGCAGCACGCTCACCAGGCGCGGCACTTTGCGGTTGATGGCGCTCCACTGCGCCACGTCCGGCATACGGCATTTGGCCGCATGGGCGATGGCGGGGATATGCAGCAACAGGTTGGTGGAGCCGCCAAAGGCCGCGTGCACCACCATCGCATTTTCGATGGCTTTGTCGGTGAGGATGTCGCGGGCGGTAATGCCCTTCTCATCCAGCGCCATGACCGCGCGCGCCGACTGGCGGGCAATTTCCAGCCAGACGTCCTGGCCCGATGGCGCGAGCGCCGAGTGCGGCAGCGCCAGCCCTAACGCTTCGGCCACCACCTGCGAGGTGCCCGCAGTGCCGAGGAACTGGCAGCCGCCGCCGGGGGACGCGCAGGCGCGACAGCCCAGCTCGGAGGCCTCTTTGAGGCTCAGTTCGTTGTTGGCGTAACGCGCGCCGATGGTCTGTACCTTTCCGGCGTCTTCGCCGAAGGTGGGCGGCAGGGTCGCCCCGCCCGGCACGAGGATCACCGGCAGATCGTGCATTGACGCCAGCGCGATCATTGTGGCGGGCAGGCCTTTATCGCAGGTGGCGACGCCGATCACCGCCCGGCGCGTCGGCAGCGAGCGGATCAGGCGGCGAAAAACAATGGCCGCATCGTTACGGTACGGCAGGGAGTCGAACATGCCATGGGTGCCCTGGGAGCGGCCATCGCACGGGTCGCTGACAAAGGCGGCGAACGGGATACCGCTCAGGCGGGTGATCTCTTTTGCCGCCGCCGACATTTGCAGGCCGATCTCCCAGTGCCCGGTGTGATAACCCAGCGCAATGGGGCGACCGTCCGAGTGCCGGATGCCGCCCTGGGTGCCAATCAGCAGGACTTCTCTGCCGGTGAGTTTGTTGGCATCCCAGCCCATACCGGCATTTTGCGTCATACCGAACAGGTTGCCGCTGGGGGATTCGAGCAGCATTTGCGGGGTGAGCGGCAGCGCGCCCTGTGGCCCGGCAGCGTGGGTTTTCACCGCATAGAATTGTTCATCCTGCGGCGTAAAAATGGTGTCGATGGACATTGTCGTATTCTCCCGGTCAACCGCGTTCAAAGAACGGCTGGCGACATCTTTTTGGAAGTTGTTCTACATTATAGAACAACGTTCTTATAATTTGATTCACTGTAATCCAGGTGTTGCACAGAGGTAAATCAGAGAGACGGGGAGACTGCGCTTTTTTGAGGCTTGATCACAAAATGGGCGGCAACGGAATGTAATGGGGGGATGGTTACGGGCAGTTGTGGAAATGATAAGAAAATGATTCCAAAAGCGTTTATAAGGCGCTGATTTTCATTGATTTACATCTGGACTCGCGGAGAGATACTGGGTATTTTTACAGTTGTATCATCTGATTCAGCAGGCGTCACTGGCGCAAACAGTTTGAACAGAGTTAGCGCGGAGAAAGTGTGCGCCAACACACTTTTCCGCTAACCACAATCACTATTAAACAGGAATAGTAATCATGACTAACGCGGATTCTATTGCAGATATTGAGCAACCAGAAGTTCTCCCGGCGAATAAGCACAAACTAACGGTAAGTTATGCGAGCCGTCATCCGGATTATGCGCGTCTCCCGGCTCTCACGCTGAAAGGCCACTGGCTGGAAGCCGCCGGGTTCGCCACCGGCACAGAGGTGGAGGCCATAGTGATGAATGGCTGCATTGTGCTGACCGCGAAAGAGCCAGAACCGGAACTGCTGGCGTCGCTGAGGGTGGTGGAGAAGCTGTCTGCGAGGAAACAGAAGCAGGTGAGAGAGTTTATTGGGGTGGTGAGTGGACGAACTTAGAAACCAATAGCACACAAACCACCGTAAAAGCGGTGGTTTGCTTTATAGCAATGCAAACAATCAATGCATCTAAGATTGATTTTTATTTTGGAAATAATTGTGGCAGTACATATCCAATCTATTAATTATCAAATACTTAACGTAATCAGGCGGTAACTTTTCATCTTGAAGCCAGCTTTGTAAAGTACGATGTGGTACACCATATAGAATATCGCACATTTCTAACTGTGTGATATTCAAATCATCTTTGTATTTCTTTAGAGTTATAGAAAAGTTATCCATCAGCAAAATCACATATTGACTTTACGCACTGAGTGCGTATCATGGTGAAATTTTCATAAAGTAAGGTTACATTAACCAATGGAAAAACCAATAATTTTTTCTTTCTTTTCAGGATCTGGTTTCCTTGATCTTGGGTTCGAAGCGTCTGGTTTTAAAGTAGAGTTTGTGAATGAATACCACAAACCTTTCCTAGAAGCATACAAATATTCCAGGAAAAAACTCGGTATCCCAGAGCCGAAGTACGGTTATTATCAAGGGGATATAAGAGATATTTCATGCAATCAAAAAGATGAATTTGCTGCAAAAATTATTGATGCAAAAAAAAGCAGCCTTGTTGGGTTCATTGGAGGTCCGCCTTGCCCTGATTTCTCTGTGGGGGGAAAAAATAAAGGCGAACACGGCGAAAACGGTGTACTGACTAAAGCATACGTTGATACCATAATTGAATTTAAACCAGATTTTTTTATTTTCGAAAATGTAAAAGGTTTATGGAGAACCAAAAAACATAGAGAATTTTATAATAGGATGAAGGATATTCTTTCAGTAGAATATTCTTTGACTGATAGGCTGACAAACAGCATTGAATATGGTGCTCCGCAAGATCGCGATAGAATATTCTTGTTTGGTATTAGAAAAGAAATGAGCCTTAGCATCGCGGATTTCCCTTGGGAAGAACATATAAAATATAAGAAAAACATCATATTAGATAAAGAAATCTGGCCTTCTACTGACGGTTATCTTTTGAAATGGAATCCTGTGTATGACTGGCAAGAAAAGGTTACTATTGAGTACTGGTTTAATAAAAATGACGTAGACTCGCATCCTAATGCAAAACATCATTTTATCCCCCGGAATGGGTTATCAAAATTTATGACGATAAAAGAAGGTGATGTTAGTAAAAAATCTTATAAAAGGCTCCATAGAAGCAGATTCTCGCCCACAGCTGCATATGGAAATAATGAAGTACATATTCACCCATTTATACCTAGAAGGATTTCAGCGGCTGAGGCAATGGCAATCCAATCTCTTCCTAAAGAGTTTGAATTACCAGCAAATATGTCTTTAACAGATATGTTTAAAACTATAGGTAATGGAGTACCGTATCTAGCAGCGAAAGGTTTAGCCAACACTGTATATTCATATCTTTCTCAACTAAATAAGATGTGAGTCATACAAGTATTTACATCACTTATAGAGTTTATCTTAAAGAGTTCATCTACTGCGCTCTGAGGTAAACTCTTTACATCTGTTATAGAGTGAGTTGCAACAGTTTTAAGCCCTATTTTGTCAGCCGGGCCTATAGATGTCGCAGCAGCATAATACTTAACCCCTCTGGGATTAATATTCCACGTTCTAGTTTGAAGATGAGTATAAAGAGCTTTCATCAAACTTCCTTCATGTGCAAGCTGAAGACGCCTGTCAGGCCTAAATGTTGTTTTAACTGATAGAAACGAAACTATACTATCTAATTCAGCATAATTTACAAATTGCTTGTATAAATTATCAAGCTTGCTTAAAGTAGATAAATCTAGATTATAGAAAGAAATACCAGACAAATATTCTTCATAGTAAGCGCGAGCCTCACCAATTTCTATAATAGAAAAGTCAGGATTAGAAGTAATCAAATTTACATCGTTTACTTTAAGTTTCTCTCTAAGATCATAAATAAATCCACTTAGATATTCTTTATACATCGATATAACGTCAAATGAAGAAGCATTTGGCATTTTAATTAACAGGCGATTCGTATTATTATTTAGAAAAAAAACAATTGATTGGATAGCTATTAACCATTCATACCAATCGCCATTACATTTGTTGAAAGAATTGTCACTAACGCTTCCTCCTTTCTCAGATGCCGCATTGTTAACAAAATGCTTCAACCCTGTTAGTACGTCACTAAAATGCATCTCCGATACATCAACACGAGCACTATAGGCAATGAACGCATTTGCTGAATTTATCGTTAATGTCTTTCCACCCAAAGCTCTTCCCGAAACAATTTCCATAATTTAACCTTCAACACATAAAATTGTTTATTTTTCAAAAAGTTAAATGCATGAAGGTAAATTTTTCGCCTTATTCACCTTATAAAGCGATGCATCAAATCGCTCTCATCAGCAGTTAACTTTCCATTGACTTATGTATAATAAATTTGAATAGTTTTGTATAGTAAAATCTCATTTTGCCGTAATCATTTATTTGTGACCTTCGACAAATTATTTTGTCATGAAGGATTATGTTAAATACAATAAATAAATATATATGGGATAATGGCTTGACATTATTATCTAAAAACATTTAAATATATCCATCCAAAATAGACAAATCGCGAACTTGATGTGTTTAAATATTAAATAGATTTATATCTCAGTTTAACTATCTCGGTTAAACAATAATTTTAAGAAACCATTTAATCTCTTAGAATTACTGTCAGCTATAAAAGAAAACGGAAAGATGTTATATATGCCACAGAATTAACAAGGCAACATCCTTTATGCCGCTTATGATATTTGGCAATAAAAAATATTAGACATAATTAAATCACCAAACCGTGTAAATATGTTAAAACTTAAATGTCGGCATGGGATTTATTGCGCTCATTTCGGTCGATTGCGCCAGCCCTTTAATCCACCACTCTATATAATCAATGACGTCATAAAAATCAATATATTTCGACTTTACGGCACACTCCCATATAACTAAAACCCGAATATTATGATTTTTAATATATTGCTGATCACGTAAATCTCTTTCTTTATTTCTTTCAATTTTTTCACGCCAATAAGTTTCATTTCTCTTGGGTATATGGGAAATTTGACATCTATCATGACCATGCCAAAAACAGCCATGAATAAAAATAACCGCATTATATTTTGGGAAATATAAATCTGGCTTGCCGGGCCATTGTGCATCATACAAACGATAACGAAGCCCTCGAGCAAATAATGGTTTCCTTATTTTTAACTCAAGCTTTGTATCCTTTGACTTGAATAACTTCATGTTAGGCATATTCCCCCCATGAATATGGATTCCATTGTACACCCCATAGCAAGCTATAACATCGACACTTTATTTATATTAGTATTATTTTTGTCATTTGCAATTATAAAATATTTTTTGACGTAATATCGCCTATCATCTCTTGACTATTTAATAATAGATAGTTGATAACATTAAAAAACCTTAAAAGATATTGTAAATAGATCTATTTTAGTTCCATGCATTTTTTGAGTTCCCGGTCAAATTGACCTTCTCCCAAAATCAGTGCAGTGCTAAATCAGAGACCTTCGCCTTTCTGGAGACTTCGGTTAAATTCAGCCGGAGTCATGTCATTTAATGATGAATGCGTTCTCTTATGATTATATTCCCTGCGCCAGTTGTCGAGTTTCTCCTGCGCATCTTCCAGTGATAAAAACCAGTGAATGTTCAGGCATTCGTCGCGCAGGCTACCATTAAATGATTCAATAAACGGATTATTTGTCGGTTTTACGGGGCGGGAGAAACCCATCGTGACACCGTGTTCATACGCCCATTTATCCAGACTTTTCGAGATAAACTCGCTGCCGTTATTCGTCTGGATACGTATCGGCAGGCGCTTATCCAATACCCGAAGCACTTCCATCACGCTGACCATATCGTCACCTTTCAGCGATTTTCCAGCATGGATCGCCAGACATTCCCGACTAAAATTATCCACTACAGTCAGTGCCCGAAAACGCTGCCCGTTAAACAGATTATCCGACACAAAATCCATACTCCAGCACTGATCGACATGCGTCAGCGCCGGGCGCTGCTGACGGCGTGCTGCACTGAAATGCCTGCGGGGCCGTTTTCTGCGCAGATTCAGTCCTTCCAGACAATAAATCCGGTGGGTTTTCTTGTGATTAACAGGCCAGACCTCCCGGTGTAACTGGATATGAATGCGTGGACAACCGTAGCGTATCCGGGTTTCTGCTATCTCCCTGATGCGCAGGGTTATTGCCCGATCGTCACGCCCAGACCGGCAAATTTCTTTTTCCAGTTGCAAAAGGTGGCCTCAGAAATACCATTTTTCTGCAGACTTCCTCGATGCGGGAGCCGGTTTCGGCCTGTTTCAGCGCAAACGCAATCTGTTCTTCGGTATAACGGGTCTTTTTGATGTCGAGGTGCCTCTCGGCGAGATGGAAGAAAGACAGGATACTTCAGTTTAGATTGGCACTGTTTTCAGGGAGGAGATCAGTAAGTTGATGTCGATGGAATCAGATTGATTTAAGTTGAGTGAAAAAGCGGGACAACACCTTACGGATACTGGAGTTTAGACACAAAAAAAGCCGCCCTTGGGCGGCTTGATTGTTGCATCTTTTGGTGCCGAAGGCCGGACTCGAACCGGCACGTATTTCTACGGTTGATTTTGAATCAACTGCGTCTACCGATTTCGCCACTTCGGCACTGAAGGGGATGCTGATAGCGGGTTGCATTATACCTGTTGCAGATCCCGGCGCAAGCATTCCCCCGCCTTGCCGCGTCTAAATGCCGAAAAAATCGACACATCTCCACCGCACTTCCCCACTATCTGGAACGCTTCTCGCAAAACGCTGCAACGTGACAGCGGCGGTTTACATTTATCGCGTCTTGTTATCTGATCCTGTTACGGGTTTTACCCATTCCCCACATCCATAGATCAGGACAAGGCATGCGTTTCTATCAGGTTGAACCCACGCTGGAGAACTACTGGCGCGGCATAATCCTCTTTGGCAAAAATGTCGCTTCCTACAAATTCGCGCTGGCCCATGCGCTGTACGACGTGAAACGCGACGGCAGCGACCTCATCCTTCTCGAAGATCTTGCCGTCCCGTTCAGCCAGCATCTGTGTCGCCATCTGGCGCAGGCACCAAAGCAAATCACCTCCTCCAGAAGTCAGTATCTGGATGCCTGTCGTCAGTTTAATGCCGGGGAAATCGACCAGAATGCGCTTACAGAAGCGACGCTGCGAAATGGTTTTAGTGTTGTGCTCAATGCGTTTCACAACGTCAATCAGGGCGAAATCGAAAAACGCTTTTTTATCGACGAGCGTAAAACCCACAAAGGCATACGCCTGACGACAAATTTTCATCAGCTCACGGAAGGTATGCAGTATCAGAACCTTAAGCTGGAGACGGACGCCCGCTGGAACCTGGTCGAGCAGGGTTGGGCGATGGGCGTGTCGCGCAACCTCATTGCCGTGGAGCATGACGAACAGGACAACATGCTGTTCAGCATCCAGAATAACCGCCGTGTCGATATCACCAGTTGTCGCGACAGCCTCAACGGCTACCAGAAAGGCCGCTGCTTTTACTGCTTCGCACCTATAAGCGTAGAAACCGGCGACGCAAACCTGGCCGATGTCGATCACTTTATTCCGTGGATGCTCAAAGACCAGGTGAGGAATGTGAATGGCGTCTGGAACCTGGTGCTGGCCTGTAAATGTTGTAACCGGGGTAAACAGGGGAAATTTGCCCACGTCCCCTCATTGAAACTGCTGCAGCGCCTGCACGATCGCAACGAGTACTTCATTACCAGCCACCTCCCGCTGCGCGAAACCCTGATACGCCAGACCGGTGCGAGCACTGTAAAACGGCATGATTTCCTGTCAAATGTCTGGAACACTGCTCGCGTAAACTTATTCCACGAATGGGAGCCAAAGGCCACCGGGCCGGATACTTTCTGATGACCATTAACTACTATCAAAATCATGCACAGGCATTCTTTGCCGATACCATCGGCGTCGATATGTCGTCGCTCTACGCCCCTTTTACCGCGCACCTTGCCCCTGGCGCGCGCGTTCTGGACGCCGGATGCGGTTCCGGGCGCGACAGCCGTGCATTTCTGGAGATGGGTTATCAGGTCGAGGCCTTTGATGCGTCCTCCGAGATGGTTCGCATGGCATCGCAGCATAGCGGGCTGGCGGTTAAGCAAATGACATTCAGCGATGTCGATGCCACTGACCGTTACGACGGCATCTGGTGCTGCGCGTCCCTGCTACACGTGGAAGCACACGCTTTACCGCAGGTGATGTCCAGGCTGGCGCAGGCGCTGAAACCCGGCGGAATCTGGTACGTCTCGTTCAAATATGGCGAACAGGAAAGAGAGAAAGAAGGTCGTCATTTCAGTGACTTAACCGAATCAGGCCTGACCGCGCTGGTCAGCCCATTACCGGATGTTCAGGTGGTGTCGATGTGGACGACGCAGGATAAACGCCCGGATCGTGCGGAAACCTGGCTTAACGCCTTGTTACGCAAAGATTAACTCCACTACTCTGACTATCCTCTACACTCAAATCTCACACCATCATGAGGAAAGGCGATGTCGATTATCAAAAGCTATGCCGCTAAAGAAGCCGGGGCAGACCTGGAGCCGTTTGAGTACGACGCGGGGGAATTGGGTCAGGAAGATGTGGAAGTACAAGTGGATTATTGCGGGATCTGCCACTCGGATTTGTCGATGATCGACAACGAGTGGGGCTTCTCTCAATATCCGCTGGTCGCCGGGCATGAAGTGATTGGTCGCGTGGTGGCGCTGGGTAGTGCCGCGCAAAACAAAGGGCTGAAAGTCGGTCAGCGCGTGGGCATTGGCTGGACGGCGAAAAGCTGCGGTCACTGCGACGCCTGTATCAACGGCGACAATATCAACTGCCAGGAAGGCGCGGTGCCAACCATCCTTAACCGCGGCGGCTTTGCCGACAAAATCCGCGCGGGCTGGCAATGGGTGATCCCGCTGCCGGATACCATCGATGTCGAGACCGCCGGGCCGCTGCTCTGCGGCGGCATTACCGTGTTTAAACCGCTGCTGATGCATCATATCACCGCTACCAGCCGTGTCGGGGTAATCGGGATTGGAGGGCTGGGCCATATCGCCATCAAACTGCTGCGCGCGATGGGCTGCGAGGTGACGGCGTTCAGTTCGAACCCGGCGAAAGAGGCCGAAGTCCGCCTGATGGGCGCGGATTATGTAGTCAACAGCCGCGATCCGGAGGCCTTAAAAGCGCTGGCGGGCCAGTTCGATTTAATTATCAACACCGTGAACGTTGATTTGCAGTGGCAGCCGTATTTTGAAGCGCTGGCCCACGGCGGCGCGTTCCATACCGTTGGCGCAGTACTGAAACCGTTGGAAGTCCCGGCCTTTACGCTGATTGGCGGCGACAGAAGTGTGTCCGGTTCCGCGACCGGTACACCGTTCGAGCTGCGTAAGCTGATGAAGTTTGCCGGGCGGGCGAAGGTGGCACCGACTACCGAGATGTTCCCGATGTCGCAGATTAACGAGGCGTTGCAGCATGTGCGTGACGGGAAGGCGCGTTACCGCGTGGTGTTGAAAGCGGATTTCTGATGTGCCCCTCACCCCTGCCCTCTCCCACAGGGAGAGGGAGTAAACCCGCACTCATATTTGCATCGGGAGCCAGGCGGCAGCACATCCGGCTAATGGCGCTGTGCAGCCTGCTGCCCTTACTCCTGCCCTCTCTCACAGGGAGAGGGCGAAAACCCGCACTCATATTTGCATCGGGAGCCAGGCGTAGCCCGGATAAGCGCTACGCATCCGGGAAATGGCTTACCCCTTAGCCAGCGCCGCGAACACCTCTGCAATCGCCACTGCGCCAGGGTCGGTGACGCCTTCCAGACTCTCACTGTTCACATAGGACGAACGGCCCGCGCCAGCGGTCTGCATGGTCGCGGTTTTGGCGGCACCCGCTTTTGCGGCAGACGCTGCGGCATCCAGCCCGCTATCGCGCAAGGCTTCCAGCGCCGGTTGCAACGCGTCGATAAGTGTCCGGTCGCCTAAGTCCGCCCCGCCATAATGTTTCATCTGATGTAGCCCACGGAGCAACGCCTCTGGCAAAGATTTACCATCATGCACAGCCTGACCTGCGGCGGTAAAGAAGATGGACATCAGCACGCCGCTGGAGCCACCCATTACTGTTGCCAGCCGCTCGCCCACCAGTTGCAGCAACTGCGCGGTGTTATTCAGCGGCAGCGCACCCTGCTCCAGCAAATGGATAATTTCCCGCGCCCCTTCGGCGAACGTCGAGCCGGTATCGCCATCGCCCACTTTGGCATCCAGCGCATTCAGGCGATTTTCGAGATCGACAAGTGTCCGCGCCGCCGTCGAGACCAGCGTTTTTACCTGTGGGTTTTCCGACGGTTCGATTTCCAGTTGGTTGTAAACCGGGTTGTGGCGCTGGGTTTTCATCGGCGCAAAAGGCACCGGTTTTTGCCAGCCGACGGTCTGTACATCGGCATTAATGGCTTTCTCAAATGTCTCGTTCAGGCGTAACAGCGAAAGGGAAAAGCCTTTCATATCCAGGGAACTGACCAGCGGCGCGGGGCCAATCAGATATGCAATCTGATCTTTCAGCGCCGAGTGTGCCAGCTCTTTGGTGAGCAGGGCCATTTCGAGCGCTGACACACCGCCCAGGTTGTTGATTAACACCGCAACGCGGTCATCCCCGGCCCGTGCTTTCAGTGGTGCAACCAGCGTCTCAATCAACTTCTGGCTGTTATGCGAGTCCACCGTGCTCGCGCCCGGCTCGCCGTGAATGCCGAGCCCCAGTTCGACCTGCCCACGCTGGATACGGTCGTCTTCATCGCTGCTTCCCGGCAGGTTGCAGGTCTCCATCGCCAGCCCCAGGCTCCAGACACTCTCACTTGCCTGTCGGGCGATGTCGCGCACTTCGCTTAAGGATTTACCCTGCTCGGCGGCGTAGCCTGCGATTTTATGCACCAGCGCCGTTCCGGCGATACCGCGCGGCTGTTTATTGTCCGGCAGGGCGATGTCGTCGGCGACGATCACCATCTCTACTTTCAGCCCGTAGCGTTTGGCTTTTTCTGCCGCGAGGCCGAAGTTAAGGCGGTCGCCGGTGTAGTTTTTAACGATCAGCAGGCAGCCCCGGTCACCGGTGACGGCGACGATCGCGTTGAGCACAGCATCAACGCTCGGCGAGGCAAACACGTCGCCACAGACGGCGGCAGTGAGCATTCCCTTACCTACAAAGCCAGCGTGTGCGGGCTCATGGCCGGAACCGCCGCCGGAGATCACTGCAACGCGGGATTTATCCCAGTCGGCGCGGGCAACAATACGAATAGCGGGGTCGATGTCGAGGCGAACTAAATTGCCGTGGGGAGCGGAAATCACCATTCCTTCAATGGCGTCATTGACCAATTGTTTTCGGTCATTAAAGAAGAATCTGGACATAGCTTCCTGAATTTTTTGAGAACCGTAAGGAAAGCGTAGCCAGGATAAGGGAAAGTGTGTCGATGAAATAGGATGAGTTTAGTGCGGCCAGGCGCTCTCTCCCACAGGGAGAAGGAGAAAGCAGCCCGGATAAGGCGAAGCCGCATCCGGGAACAGAACAGAAACCTAGTTCTTACGCATCAGCAGCCAGAGGCTAATCAGGAAGAACGAAGTGCTTGGCAGCAACGCGCCAATAATCGGCGGAATGCCGTATACCAGCGTCAGCGGGCCGAAAATCTGGTCCAGCAGGTAGAATACAAAGCCGAAGCTGATACCCGTCACCACGCGCACGCCCATCGGCACGCTACGCAACGGGCCAAAGATAAACGACAGCGCCATCAGCATCATCACCGCCACGGAAAGCGGCTGGAAAATTTTGCTCCACATCTGGAGCTGATAACGCCCGGCATCCTGGCCGCTTGATTTCAGGTACTTCACATAGTTGTGCAGACCGCTAATCGACAGTGCGTCAGGGTCCAGCGCCACCACGCCCAGTTTGTCCGGCGTGAGGTTGGTCTTCCAGGTACCGGTCAGCGTCTGTGTACCGGTCACTTGTTTCGGGTCGGTCAGGTTGGATTCATCCACCTGCGACAGCCGCCACAGCTTAGTGTCTTTATCGAACTTCGCTAAAGCGGCATAGCGAACGGACTGCAAACGACGCTGATCGTTGAAGGAGTAAATACTCACCCCACCCAACTCATCATCGCTCTTCACCCGCTCAATATAGACAAACGTCTCGCCATCTTTCGCCCACAACCCTTGCTGGGTGGAGAGCAGCGAACCGCCATACATTGACTGCGCGCGCTGGTTACGCGCCATTTGTTCGCCCTGCGGCGCCACCCATTCGCCAATCGCCATGGTTAACAGCACCAGCGGGATGGCCGTTTTCATCACTGACAGCGCCACCTGCATACGGGTGTAACCCGAAGCCTGCATCACCACCAGTTCACTACGCTGGGCCAACATCCCCAGCCCCAGGAGCGCGCCAAGCAGCGCCGCCATCGGGAAGAAAATCTGAATATCTTTCGGCACGCTGAGGATGGTATAAAGCCCCGCCCCCATCGCGTCATAGCTGCCCTGCCCGGCCTTTTTCAACTGGTCGACAAATTTGATGATGCCGGAGAGCGACACCAGCATGAACAGCGTCATCATGATGGTGGAAAAAATGGTTTTGCCGATATAGCGGTCAAGTACGCCAAACGCCTGCATTATACCGCTCCTCTGCCCATCACACGGGCGCGAATCCGACGCATCGGTACCGTGTCCCACAAGTTCAGACCCATCGCCAACGCCAGGTACGCCAGGTTAACCGCCCACATCCAAATCATCGGATCGATTTTGCCTTTTGCGGCATTGGATCGCAGGGAAGTTTGTAGCAGGAAGAACACCAGATACAACAGCATGGCGGGCAGCATCGACAGCACGCGTCCCTGGCGCGGGTTCACCACGCTCAGCGGCACAACCATCAGCGCCATCATAAATACGGTGAATATCAGAGTCAGACGCCAGTGTAACTCGGCCTTAGCGCGTGGGGTATCCGTGCGCCACAGCGTATCAAGCCCCATCTGCTCGGTATCATCCGGGTCCAGCGTCACCGCCTGGTGGCCGATAATCGCCTGATAATCTTTGAAATCGGTAATGCGGAAATCACGCAACAGCGCCGTCCCTTCAAAGCGGGTGCCGGTGTTCAGGGTCACGACCTGAGAACCATCTTTCAATTGTGCAAGATGGCCGGAGTCCGCTACCACCACAGAGGGGCGGGAATTGCCTTTCGTGCGAATCTGCGCCAGGAAGACATCGTGGAATTTGCTGCCTTCTACGCTTTCGATAAACAGCACCGAGTTACCGTCAGAGGCTGGCTGGAACTGCCCTTGCGCCAGTGCGGCCATGCCAGGGTTAGCTTTGGCATCAGCCAGCACCGATTCCTGATGGCGCGATGACCAGGGGCTAAGCCACATGACGTTTGCCGCCGCCAGCGCACCGGTGAACAGCGCCAGAATCATCGCCGCTTTGACCAGCACCGCCCGGCTCAGGCCGCAGGCGTGCATGACGGTAATTTCACTCTCGGTATAAAGTTTGCCCAGCGTCATGAGCAGACCGAGGAACAGACTGAGCGGCAGGATAAGTTGCGCCATCTCTGGCACACCGAGACCCAGTAGCGAGAGTACCAGGTTCGTGGGGATTTCGCCGTCGACCGCTGCGCCGAGGATCCTTACCAGTTTCTGACAGAAAAAGATCAGAAGCAGGATGAAGAGGATCGCAAACTGGCTTTTTAGCGTCTCCCGCGCAAGATATCTTATGATTATCACTTTATATTACGCCCGTAAAAACCAGTCTTTTTACTGGAAAATCGCTTGTTTCGTGGCTTAAACGTCATTTATTCTCTTGAGTCGTCGAAATCATCGCTAAGATTAATATACTCAGCGGTAAAACGTATCCGACCCGTATCTGACGTGCCGAAACCTAAGTATCGTTAAGATTAACACGAAGTCACCGCAACAGCGGACATGAGTTACGAAAGCTTGCAATTATATACTCAATGGATTTCGAGTTGCAGAAAGGCGGCGAGACTGTGAAGCCCCGGAACTTACGTTCAGTAAGTGGCTGGGGTAAGCAGGCGCAAGCCAACGCATCTGCGGTTTGAAAGAGGTCGAGTATATCTGTAGCCCCTGCTGTTGTCTTTAAGATTCAGGAGTATAGTGCATGGAGTTCAGTGTAAAAAGCGGTAGCCCGGAGAAACAGCGGAGTGCCTGCATCGTTGTGGGTGTTTTTGAGCCGCGCCGTCTCTCTCCGATTGCCGAGCAACTCGACAAGATCAGTGACGGCTATATCAGCGCACTGCTGCGCCGTGGCGAACTGGAAGGCAAACCGGGCCAGACCCTGCTGCTGCACCACGTTCCAAATGTCCTCTCCGAACGTATTCTGTTGATTGGTTGCGGCAAAGAACGCGAACTGGATGAACGCCAGTATAAGCAGGTCATTCAGAAAACCATTAATACCCTGAATGATACTGGTTCAATGGAAGCCGTTTGCTTCCTGACCGAGCTACACGTTAAAGGCCGCAATACCTACTGGAAAGTTCGCCAGGCGGTCGAAACAGCAAAAGAATCTCTGTACAGCTTTGACCAGTTGAAAACCAATAAGAGCGAGCCGCGTCGTCCGCTGCGTAAAATGGTCTTCAACGTGCCGACCCGTCGGGAACTGACCAGCGGCGAGCGCGCAATCCAGCATGGTCTGGCGATTGCTGCGGGCATCAAAGCGGCGAAAGATCTCGGCAACATGCCGCCAAACATTTGCAATGCGGCCTATCTGGCTTCTCAGGCGCGTCAACTGGCGGACTCATACAGCAAAAATGTCATCACCCGCGTAATCGGTGAGCAGCAGATGCGCGAACTGGGGATGCACTCTTACCTCGCGGTCGGCGCAGGCTCACAAAACGAATCGCTGATGTCGGTTATCGAATATAAAGGTAACCCGTCGGAAGATGTGCGTCCGATTGTCCTGGTCGGCAAAGGCCTGACCTTCGACTCCGGCGGTATCTCTATTAAGCCGTCCGAAGGGATGGACGAGATGAAGTACGACATGTGCGGCGCGGCGGCAGTGTACGGCGTGATGCGCATGGTGGCCGAACTGCAACTGCCGATTAACGTCATCGGCGTGCTGGCGGGCTGTGAAAACATGCCAGGCGGGCGCGCTTATCGTCCGGGCGACGTGCTGACCACCATGTCCGGCCAGACCGTTGAAGTGCTGAACACCGATGCTGAAGGCCGCCTGGTGCTGTGCGACGTGCTCACCTATGTTGAGCGCTTCGAGCCGGAAGCGGTTATCGACGTGGCGACCCTGACCGGCGCATGCGTGATTGCCCTGGGCCATCACATCACCGGGCTGATGTCGAACCATAACCCGCTGGCGCATGAGCTGATTGGCGCGTCCGAGCAGGCGGGCGACCGCGCATGGCGTCTGCCGTTGGGTGATGAGTACTACGAGCAACTGGATTCCAATTTTGCCGATATGGCGAACATTGGTGGTCGTCCGGGCGGCGCGATTACCGCAGGGTGCTTCCTTTCCCGCTTTGCCCGTAAGTACAACTGGGCGCATCTGGACATCGCCGGTACCGCGTGGCGTTCCGGTAAAGCCAAAGGCGCAACCGGTCGTCCGGTGGCTATGCTGTCGCAGTTCCTGCTGAACCGCGCCGGGTTTACTGGCGAAGAGTAAGCGAAATCCCCTCACCCGTCCCCTCTCCCCTAAGGGGCGTGGGGATGGCATTCGCCCTCTCTCTTGAGGGCGAATGACCGGGTGAGGGTGTACGATTTAAATTCACCACAAGAAGCCCCATATCATGAAGAACGCCACGTTTTATCTTCTGGACAATGAGACCACCGTCAACGGCCTGAGCGCCGTGGAACAACTGGTGTGTGAGGTTGCCGCAGAACGTTGGCGCAATGGCAAACGCGTGCTGATTGCCTGTGAAGACGAGCAGCAGGCGCTGCGACTGGATGAAGCGCTGTGGGCAAGGCCGCCGGAGAGTTTTGTACCACATAACCTCGCCGGAGAAGGCCCCAGAGGCGGTGCGCCTGTTGAGATAGCCTGGCCGCAAAAGCGCAACGGCAGCCCGCGCGATATTCTCATCAGTTTGCGGACAAACTTTGCAGATTTTGCCACCGCTTTCACAGAAGTGATAGACTTCGTTCCTTACGAAGATTCTTTGAAACAACTGGCTCGCGAACGCTATAAAGCCTATCGCATGGCTGGTTTCAACCTGAACACGGCAACCTGGAAATAATGGAAAAGACATACAACCCCCAAGAGATCGAACAGCCGCTTTACGAGCATTGGGAAAAGCAGGGCTACTTCAAACCGAATGGCGATGAAAGCCAGGAAAGCTTCTGCATCATGATCCCTCCGCCCAACGTCACCGGCAGTTTGCACATGGGTCACGCCTTCCAGCAGACCATCATGGATACCATGATTCGCTACCAGCGCATGCAGGGCAAAAACACCCTGTGGCAGGCCGGTACCGACCACGCGGGTATCGCAACCCAGATGGTGGTTGAGCGTAAGATTGCCGCCGAAGAAGGTAAAACCCGCCACGATTATGGCCGCGACGCCTTTATCGAAAAAATCTGGCAGTGGAAGGCAGAATCCGGCGGCACCATTACCCGCCAGATGCGCCGTCTGGGCAACTCCGTGGATTGGGAGCGCGAGCGCTTCACCATGGACGAAGGGCTCTCCAACGCCGTGAAAGAAGTCTTTGTCCGCCTGTACAAAGAAGACCTGATTTACCGTGGTAAGCGCCTGGTGAACTGGGACCCGAAACTGCGCACCGCGATTTCCGACCTCGAAGTGGAAAACCGCGAGTCCAAAGGGTCCATGTGGCACATTCGCTACCCGCTGGCTGACGGCGCGAAAACCGCCGACGGCAAAGATTATCTGGTCGTCGCCACCACCCGTCCGGAAACCCTGCTGGGCGATACCGGCGTGGCGGTGAACCCGGAAGACCCGCGTTACAAAGACCTGATCGGTAAATATGTGGTTCTGCCGCTGGTGAACCGCCGTATTCCTATCGTGGGCGACGAACACGCCGACATGGAAAAAGGCACCGGCTGCGTGAAAATCACCCCGGCGCACGACTTTAATGACTACGAAGTGGGCCGTCGTCATCAGCTTCCAATGATCAACATTCTGACCTTTGATGGCGATATCCGCGAAACGGCGGAAGTGTACGACACCAAAGGCAACGAATCCGACGTCTACTCAAATGAAATCCCGGCGGAGTTCCAGAAACTGGAACGCTTTGCGGCGCGTAAAGCCATCGTTGCTGCCGTTGACACGCTGGGCCTGCTGGAAGAGATCAAACCACACGACCTGACCGTACCTTACGGCGACCGTGGCGGCGTGGTTATCGAACCGATGCTGACCGACCAGTGGTATGTACGTGCCGACGTGCTGGCGAAACCGGCGGTAGAAGCGGTTGAGAATGGCGAGATCCAGTTTGTGCCGAAGCAGTACGAAAACATGTACTTCTCCTGGATGCGCGATATTCAGGACTGGTGTATCTCCCGTCAGTTATGGTGGGGCCATCGCATCCCGGCGTGGTACGACAACAACGGCAATGTCTATGTGGGTCGTAACGAAGCCGAAGTGCGCCAGGAAAATAACCTGGGCGCCGATGTTGCCCTGCGCCAGGACGAAGACGTGCTGGACACCTGGTTCTCCTCTGCCCTGTGGACCTTCTCTACCCTCGGCTGGCCGGAAAACACCGATGCCCTGCGTCAGTTCCACCCGAGCACCGTGATGGTCTCTGGCTTCGACATCATCTTCTTCTGGATTGCCCGCATGATCATGATGACCATGCACTTCATCAAAGATGAAAACGGCAAGCCGCAGGTGCCGTTCCATACCGTCTACATGACCGGTCTGATTCGTGATGACGAAGGCCAGAAGATGTCCAAATCCAAGGGTAACGTTATTGACCCGCTGGATATGGTGGACGGTATCTCTCTGGCGGATCTGCTGGAGAAACGTACCGGCAACATGATGCAGCCGCAACTGGCGGAAAAAATCCGCAAGCGCACCGAGAAGCAGTTCCCGAACGGCATTGAGCCGCACGGCACCGACGCCCTGCGTTTCACCCTGGCCGCGCTGGCATCGACCGGTCGCGACATCAACTGGGATATGAAGCGTCTGGAAGGTTACCGCAACTTCTGTAACAAGCTGTGGAACGCCAGCCGTTTCGTGCTGATGAATACCGAAGACCAGGATTGCGGCTTCAACGGCGGCGAGATGGTACTGTCGCTGGCGGACCGTTGGATCCTGGCGGAATTCAACCAGACCGTGAAAGCATACCGTGAAGCGCTGGATAACTTCCGCTTCGATATCGCCGCGGGCATCCTGTATGAATTCACCTGGAACCAGTTCTGTGACTGGTATCTGGAGCTGACCAAGCCAGTGATGAGCGGCGGTTCTGAGGCAGAGTTGCGCGGCACGCGTAACACGCTGGTGAACGTGCTGGAAGCGCTGCTGCGTCTGGCGCACCCGATCATTCCGTTTATCACGGAAACCATCTGGCAGCGCGTGAAAGTGCTGAAAGGCATTACCGCCGATACCATCATGCTGCAGCCTATCCCGCAGTACGATGCGTCTCAGGTTGATGAAGCGGCGCTGGCAGATACCGAATGGCTGAAACAGGCGATCGTGGCGGTACGTAATATCCGTGCCGAAATGAATATCTCCCCGGGCAAACCGCTGGAGCTGCTGCTGCGTGGTTGCAGTAAAGATGCGGAGCGTCGCGTAAATGACAACCGCAGCTTCCTGCTGAATCTGGCGCGTCTGGAAAGCATCACGGTTCTGCCAGCCGATGATAAAGGTCCGGTTTCCGTGACCAAGATTATCGATGGCGCGGAGCTGCTGATTCCCATGGCAGGTCTGATTAACAAAGAAGACGAGCTGGCGCGTCTGGCGAAAGAAGTGGCGAAGATCGACGCGGAAATTGGCCGTATCGAAAGCAAACTGTCCAACGAAGGTTTTGTGGCGCGCGCACCGGAAGCGGTGATTGCCAAAGAGCGTGAGAAGCTGGACGGCTATGCAGAGGCCAAAACCAAGCTGATTGAACAGCAGGCCGTTATTAGCGCGCTGTAATCAGGCTGCACATGAAAAAGCCGGGCTTCGATAGCCCGGCTTTTTTTGTCCCACAATTCAGGGGGGAAACTCTCAGGTAATCCCCGGTGGCGCTGCGCTTACCGGGGCTACAAACAGCATCACGCATCCGGGAACGTCTGACTTAAAACACCGCCGGGAAGAATGACAACCCGCGCGCCAGCAGGTTCGCCGGATCTTTTGCCGGTTGCTGACCGTGGTTTTCCAGCGTCAGATTCTGCAACTCACCGTGAACATGCGTATTTTCCAGCACATAGCGGGTAAAGCGGACTTTCGCCCATGGATATGCCAGGAAAAGCGTAATCATGCACACCAGCGTATTGCTGATAGACAACCACAGCACGCGCCTAATAGTCACGGTTGATGAGAAGCGAATATGCCCGGCCAGCGTGACCTGCCCGTAAATATAATTACGCATTTTCACGAAGGCATAGATAAAGCAGACAATAATACCGAACAGGTACACCAGATAGGCCAGCGCGATTTTGCCGTAGAATGGTCCGGCTAACATCGCCAGTTGTTCCGGGCTATCGCCCACCGCCTGGGAATATTGCATCAGCGTAAAGAAGGCCGGCACGATGATAAACAACGCCAGTGCCAGGAACGGGAAGAGCAGCAGCATGGAGAACAGCGCTATCCAGATGCACTTCTTGATGGAGTAGGTTGCGGCAAATTTCTGCGTACCGTACTGCAGATTATTCACCAGCATGCCATACCACTGGGCGGTATAAACCCCCTGCATAATGGCGGAACCCAGCAGCAACGCCAGCGTACCAACGCCAATACCCACAATAATCGCGGTATAGGAACCCATGCTGAGAGTGCTCGACATAAACAGCGAAAACACCACCACAGAGACCGTCATAATTAACAACGGGCAGCCCAGCATGACCCACCAGGCGCGCAGCGGGCTGGCGTAAAAGCTAAAGCGCACATTATTAATTTCCGTCATCAGGAATTGATAACGCAGGCCCTGCGTCACCAGCCATGGGAAGAAAAGTAAAAACAACCCTATCATACATAGGGATAACACCACGTTATTATGCGCCATATTAATCAGAAATATGATATACAGCACCATGAGGCACAGCCAGCCTACAAATACTGAACGTCCGGTGGCGTGGTAAGAAAAACGCGCCCCTTCCAGATCGGTATTCTCATAAAAATAACGGCGGGCACGCACCAGCGCCCAGGGCAGAAACAACCCGAGGGTAACGATGGTGAGTAAAACGTTTACCAGCCAGATCCAGAAATATCCCGCGCCACTGCCCTGGAACACAAAATTCCGGGAAGGCGTCGCCGCAGCACCACCATTTTCAAAAGTCATAACAAT
Source organism: Citrobacter sp. UYEF32 (assembly GCF_040546205.1). NCBI lineage: Bacteria > Pseudomonadati > Pseudomonadota > Gammaproteobacteria > Enterobacterales > Enterobacteriaceae > Citrobacter > Citrobacter sp. UYEF32. Next base: position 116,053 of record NZ_JBEPNI010000007.1, read on the forward strand.
CCTTATCGTAAATCAGAAACAACGCTAATTAAGCCATAGAAATATTGCGGTATTTTTATTTCCGTTATTAAGTTTAGTAAACTTTGTACTAAAAATGTAGCGCCCAATATTACTGGTCTTGTCAGCACAGAAAAGTGATGGTATGGCAGGAAAACGACGATAAAAGCAAATAAAGGCCGAAGCAGAGTCCGGCCTTTTGGTTTTATATGAAAGGAGCTATCGGCATCACGCCGCGGGAAAGCAGGGCGATAAAACCCTTTTCAACCTGCTCGTCATGATCCGTCAACACTACGTCGTCCAAATCTCCTTCAACATGGGTATGAAGGGCCTGGTAACGGATAAAACGTATTTTCATCCACGGATAGGCAAGGCCGAGCGTGACCCCGGAGACGAAGACCAGCAAAACCAGTTGTATCACAACGCCATAGAACGTCAGGGTGGAAGTAAAACGAATACGTCCTTCCGCCAGCGTCAAACCATTCATTAAATGGTTGCGGAAGGCCTGCCAGAGATAAGCCGATGAGATCAGAATGCCGCCAATATAGAGCAGATAGCACAGCAGAATTTGCCCCGGAAACCCTGAGGGCTCGAAATCCTCCGAGCCGTTAATCGTACGCAGCATCGCCATACTGCTATTGGAGATCGAAAGTAAGTAAAACATTAGCCCCATAAACGGAACCAGAATACCTAATGAGAACAGGCAGGCTTTAATACAGTACTTCGTGCTGACACGAATATCGAATTTATGGACGCCGAACTGACCACCTTTCCCGATCAGAGATAGCCATTTGGCATATACATAGCCATTGCTCACGCCCATGCCCACGATTCCGAGCAGTGCCAGCGTAATAATCTTCGCCAGTAAGCTGTCAAAATTGTAACCGCTGAACATCATACTCCCAATACCATAGAGAACCACGCATAATAAAATAGCCAGTAATGTCGGCAGGCCCATCATTACCCACCAGGCTTTTTTCATTGAACAATGAAAGGCGAAGCGGATATTATTTAATGTGGTCATCAGCGCATTATATTGCAGGCTTTTCACCATAAAAAAAGGCATGATCAACATTAGAAGAAATATCGCAATATAACCTAATAATGAATGAAGCATCTCTGCGGTATAGATAACGACAAAAAGGATTATTGACATTAACCAGAAACTTATAAACAGTGCGCCACCCTTTGCATGATAGCCAAAGCGTGCACCGTTTAACTCCATGTTTTCGTACACGTAGCGCCGGGAGCGCACCACTGCCCAGGGGATATAACCCCCTAACGTAATGATACTCAGCAGAACATTAACCAGAGAAATGAAAAAATAATCCAGACCCTTGCCATGAAATATAAATGTTTGTCGGGAATTATTCGTATAACGGATATCACCGTTCATAACTACATCATCCTTAAATATAAACATTGATTTGATAAATAATGATTATCACTTCCGTGAAGCGCGCTACGATAACGTATCCCCCTGTAAATCACATCACAATTAAACGACTTGCAGCCACTTTCAGAGAGTGCTATTAAATACGCGTATAAATGAATGTATTTTATTGAGTGAATGTATGAATGTTGTGGCCAAGCAGAGCGTGACATTACGCCGGATGACTGCCGACGATAATGCCGCGATTGCCTCCGTTATTCGTCGGGTTTCTGCCGAATACGGTCTTACCGCTGATAAAGGCTATACCGTGGCGGACCCCAATCTGGACGAGCTGTACCAACTCTACAGCCAGCCGGGGCACGCCTATTGGGTAGTGGAACAGGATGGCCAGGTGGTGGGCGGCGGCGGTGTCGCCCCGCTGAAATGTAGCGAGCCGGATATTTGCGAACTGCAAAAAATGTATTTCCTGCCTGCCGCGCGCGGTCAGGGGCTGGCGAAGAAACTGGCGCTGCTGGCGCTTGAACACGCCCGTACGCAGGGCTTCACCCGTTGTTATCTGGAAACTACCGCGTTCTTAAAAGAGGCGATTGGCCTGTATGAGCATCTCGGATTTAGCCATATCAGCGGGCCGCTGGGCTGTACCGGGCATGTGGATTGCGAAGTGCGAATGCTGAAAACACTGTAATTGTTCCCGGCCCTTTCCTTTTCTACCGGAAAGGACCGGAACCTCTTCTTTACTGATTCTCCGGCGCCATAATCAGACGAATCATTCCCGCAGCCTCATCCTGGGGCAACGTCAGCACGTTACGCCACAAATCCTGCACAATGTCGCAGGCGACTTTCTCTTTGCCGACGCCTTTGCGCGGGTCCGGCATGATCTCAATATCCTGACCGTATTTCTTGACCAGCGCCGCAATAATTGGCTGCAGATGCTGCTGAGCGTCCTGGCGCTCTTTATCTGTCACCGTGTGTCGGTTGACGCCGTAGGCAGCGCGCATCATCGCGGCATCAATATTCATGCGTTTCATCAGGAAATCGCTCGACAACATTTTCGCGGGATTGATCCCCCCTTTCACCGCCGGGAACAGGAAACGAAAGCAATTATCATCGCTGACTTTCTGAATGGCCACGGTTTGCTCCATATTGATCTGCATATAAGCAATCACGTTCTCATCCGGGGCGTTTTGTAAACGCACCATCTGTACGCCGACGATCTGCGGTTGAATATAATCAATAATCTGCTGAGGAGTTTTCCCCTCTTTTTCCATTTTTTTCGCCGTGCTGCGAATAGTTTCCAGCAACTGCGGTTCTTGTTCACGCAACACCTGGTATGTCGGCATGCTGCTTATCGCACGGAACGCCACGTCCATTTGCGACTCACCGCTATTTTGCAGTAAGGGTGCAATATACTGCCGATAGCCCACGTTCCAGACCACAATAGCAACCGCAACAATCACCGCCGAGGTGATGCCGCCGATTTTCCCTTTCCGGCGCAGATACTGCGTCAGTGCTGTCGCCAGGCCAGCGACGAGGGCGGAGAGTAGAATAGACGTCCAGTTCATTTCAGGTTCCTTGTAACCATTTTGCTGATTGTTGTACCAGCCCGGCGAGGATTGTCACCTGGCGAGCGAAATAACTACGGATTCTGGCAGGTCAGCCCGGCACGCCGCTGTGAAAACGAAACTCGGGATCCGGCGAGGTGATTAATTCGGCTTCGATCTCACCGAAATAGCGAACCCGTGGCGCGATATCCGTTTCCGAGACCTGTTGTGCCAGCGCAAGATAATCCTGATAGTGGCGGGCTTCGGAACGCAGCAAGGACAGATAGAATTTCTGTAACTCCTCTTCCAGATACGGGGCCAGCGCGGCAAAACGTTCGCAGGAGCGCGCCTCGATATAGGCACCGCAAATCAGCTTGTCGATAAGCGTAAGCGGCTCATGGGTACGCACACCTTTGAGCATCCCTTTCGCATAGCGGCTGGCAGTGATCTTCACATAAGGAATATTGCGGGCAAGCATAGCTTCGCGTACCTGCCAGAAATGATGCAACTCTTCTTTGATAAGCAGCACCATGCTGTCGATCAGCGCCCTGCCCCACGGATCATCCGCTTTCGGCATCGCGCCTTTGGCGATCTGCTTGTGCAACGCTACAAAGTCCGGTTCCGGCCCTTCAAGAAAGGTAAAAGCTTCATAGGGTTTCAGCCATTCAAGTAGCGCATCGGCCCCACTTTTATCCGCCACATATTTACGCACCAGCAGCATGGCGGTTTGCGCGGCTTTCAATTCGCAGACCATATGATCGGTGAGCAACAGCGGAAGGTTTTGCGGGTCGCGGGCTTTATCTATCCAGGCCTGAGGTGTTGGGCAATGCAGAAAGTGTAAAACCGGGGAGAGTATTTGCGGGTAATCCATGGCTGTTCCTTGCACTGCGGCAGCCGTAGCTGCCGCACAGGGAAGACTTAGTGACGTACGCCGTCGTCGTCTTCATCCTCGTATTCATCTTCGTCGCCGTCTTCGTCTTCACCGTTCGGATCTTCGTAGTAGGTGCCCCAACCGTCATATTCGACGTCAAATTTCTCGGCCAGGTTAATCAGTTGTTCCACCTGCGCGTCAATCAGCTCGGCTTTCAGGGCGGATTCGCTCAGAATGTCGCAGCAAATCACGACTTCGCCCTCTTCCAGCTCCAGCTCTTCCGGCTCGGTCACTTCGTAACCCAGTTTAAACGCTTCGACGGCCACTTTTTCCAGCGTCTCGAAGTCATCTGCCGACAGGTGATGCTCAATGGTGTAGAGCGCATCAGGATCGCTGCCATCTTCCAGCAATTCTTCAATAATCAGACGCGTCTCTTCGCGCTGTTCTTCCAGGTGTTCCGGGTTCGCCATGGCTCATTCCTCATAATGTGGCAGATAGAGATATTGTCACATACCGTTGGCAATGCCTCCACTCCTGGCGGAAAAGATTTATTCATTTGGCTTGCAAATGAATATTCATACATATAAATTGAATTTTAATTCAATAAGTGGCTTTAGCCAGGTGAGGGAACCATGTCGTCGTTTTACCAGAAACATTTTTTGAAATTGCTCGATTTTACCCCTGCTGAAATCAACGCTCTGCTGCAACTCGCCGCCAAACTGAAAGCCGATAAGAAAAACGGCAAAGAAGAACAAAAGCTTACCGGCAAAAACATCGCGCTCATCTTCGAAAAAGACTCAACTCGCACCCGGTGCTCTTTCGAAGTTGCCGCATTTGACCAGGGCGCTCGCGTCACCTGGATCGGCCCAAGCGGCAGTCAGATTGGGCATAAAGAATCAATTAAGGATACCGCACGCGTACTCGGCAGAATGTACGATGGTATTCAGTATCGCGGTTATGGCCAGGAGATCGTCGAAACCCTGGCGCAGTTTGCCGGTGTTCCGGTGTGGAACGGCCTGACCAATGAGTTTCACCCGACGCAACTGCTGGCTGACCTGTTGACCATGCAAGAGCACCTGCCGGGCAAAGCGTTTAATGAAATGACGCTGGTTTATGCAGGCGACGCGCGTAACAATATGGGCAACTCCATGCTGGAAGCAGCGGCGATGACCGGGCTGGATTTACGCCTCGTCGCCCCGACAGCCTGCTGGCCGGAAGCCAGTCTGGTAGCGAAGTGTAAAGCGCTGGCGGAGAAAAACGGTGGCAATATTACACTGACCGAAGATATCGCCGCAGGGGTGAAAGGGGCAGACTTTATCTACACCGACGTGTGGGTATCGATGGGCGAGGCGAAAGAGAAGTGGGCCGAGCGCATTAACCTGCTCCGTCCGTATCAGGTGAATAGCCAGATGCTGACGCTAACCGGTAACCCGGATGTGAAGTTCCTGCACTGCCTGCCTGCATTCCACGACGACCAGACGACGCTTGGCAAGAAGATGGCGGAAGAGTTCGGTCTGCACGGCGGAATGGAAGTGACCGACGAGGTGTTTGAATCGTCGGCCAGTATTGTGTTTGATCAGGCGGAAAACCGCATGCACACCATCAAAGCGGTGATGGTCGCGACCCTGGCTCAGTAATCATTTCCACAGCGCGCTACGCCTACCGTGGCGACACTCAGGCGTAGCCCGGATGAGCGCAGCGCATCCGGGAAAAACACCCGCATCTCAAAAATTGAATTTATACCGCTCGGCAACGATAAGCTGCTCGCCGTAGTGAATAGGCTGGTAGTCAGCATCCAGAATCAGTGTCTTCATTAAAAACAGCGGCTCTCCGAGCGGCTGTTCCAGCAACGTTGCCGTCTCGCCGTGGGCGCGCACCATCTCCACGGTGGTCTCCCCGGCATGGGTTGGGCGGATCGCGTACTTTTCGCGTAAAAGCTGATACAACGAACCGCTCAGATCTTCCTGCTGTAAAAAACCAAATCGCTTGAGCGAGTAGTAGTTATTCTCCAGCATCAAAGGCTGGTCCCCCGCGCGACGCAGGCGTTGAATATAGAGCAGCGAGTCGTCGTCAGCTAAGCGCAGCGCTTCGCGAACATGGTGATAATCGTCGAGGATAGCGGTACGCAGCACCTTGCTGGCGGTAGTTAGATGGCTGCTGTCACAGGCATCGGTAAAGCTCAGCAGATGCACCACTTTACGTTCAATCTTCGGCAGACAAACAAAGGTGCCCTTTCCCTGTTTCTTAACCAGATAGCCTTCGTCCACCAGCTCTTTAATAGCGTTACGCACCGTCACACGGCTAATGTCATACAGCTCACTCAGCTCAACTTCGGTGGGTATTTTCGCCCCTTCCGCAAGTTTACCGGAGGAGATATCGCTGAGGATTTTGTCCTTCAACTGTCTGTATAGCGGGACAGCGGTATGCTGTTGCAGTCCATTACTCAACATCGCGTTTTCACCAACAGGGCCAATGATTTGAACCCGGATTATAGTCGATGCGCGCACGGCAAACTATGCCGGCGCGCATAGCGCGCTTAAACCCAGGCGGAGATGGCCGCAAAAATGGCGCTGGTGATCCACAGCAGCGGAAACAGGCGCATAATCACCCGCAGCCACTGACCAAACCCTACGCGCGCAATCGACAACCCGGCCAGCAGCACACCGCCGGTGGGCGAAATAAGATTGGTGAGCCCGTTACCAAATTGATAGGCCATCACCATCGCCTCTTTATTGATGTTAACCAGATCGCCCAGCGGTGCGAGCACCGGCATGGTTAACGCCGCTTCCCCCGAAGAGGACGGCACGAAGAAGGTGATGATGTTATGGCTCACCAGCATCAGCGTCGTAAAAGCATACTGCGGCAGGCCATCTAGCATTTCCGACAGGCCATAGAGCAGGGTGTCGATGATTTTGCCGTTTTCCGCCACCACCAGAATGCCGCGCGCCAGGCCGATAACGACCGCAGCATAGACAAACTCTTTGCAGCCATCGACAAAGCTTTCCGCCACATCGCTCACAGACATTCTGCTGACGATACCGGCAAACAGTCCCAGCGCTAAAAAGACGGTACCAATCTCCACCATATACCAGCCACGGGTGATGAGCCCCCAGGAGATGACCGCCAGCGCGAGTACAAAGGCGATGATGATCAACCGGTCACTCAGCGAAAAGTGTACCGTTCCTGTCTGCTCTCCCATAAACAGCGAGCGGTTCTGGGAGTCGCTTTCATACGACGGTGATTTGCTCGGGTCACGCTTCACACGATGGGCGTACCACATGGTGAAGATAATCGACATCGCGGTAAAAACCACCCAGGCAATGGCGCGCAGCCAGAGCTGTGGGTTGCCCTGAATACCGGCAACGCCCTGGGCGATAAGCACGGAAAAGGGGTTGGTCATCGCGCCGACGTAGCCAATCTGCGTCCCCAGAAATAAGATCAAAATGGCGGTGAGGGAGTCATAGCCCAGTGCGAACATCAGTGAAATGAAGATGGCATAGAGCGGAATGACCTCTTCGCTCATGCCGAAAGTCGCACCGCCCAGGCTGAACAGCGTCATCGACAGCGGAATCACCAGAATCCCTTTGCCTGCCAGCCGCTGCGCCAGCGCAAGCAGGCCGCGCTCAATGGCGCCGGTCCGCATAATAATGCCAAACGCGCCACCGACTATCAGCACAAAGGCGATCACATCGGCTGCTTTAATGATGCCTTCTAAGGGAGCGGCAAGAATGGCCGAAAGCCCCTGTCGTAAGTCACCATCAGCGGTGACTTTTTCAAGTACATGATAAGAGCCGGGCACCACCAGGTTTTTGGTCTCGCCACCCGGTAAAGTGACCGCATGATAGTCAAAGCTGCCGCTGGGGATGCACCACGTTAAAACGGCAACCACAACAATGATAAAAAAGATCAGAGCGTAGCAGTGGGGTACGGCCCATTTTATTGTTGGAATACGCATAATCTGCCTCGGTAAGAATTCGCTTTATCGCCTGTCATCACGTCGTCTGTGCGCGTGAAGGCGGGCGTCTATAAAACATCGTGTGTTGTACGGCCATCCATCAGGGTCAGCACCACTCGCGCGTTACGCACTTCATCATCGGCACAGGTGAGCAGGTTGCGGTCGAACACGGCAATATCCGCGCGCTTGCCCACGGCCAGACTTCCGGTCTGTGCCCCCATGCCATGCTGAACGGCGGCGTTGATGGTCCAGGCTTTCAGAAGCTGTGTTCGCGTCATTCCGTGTTCGCGATACCACCCTTCTGGTGGCGAACCATCGGCAAAATGGCGACAGCAGGCCGCATAGATCGCATCGGGAATACTGGGGATAAACAGCGGCAAATCGGTGCCGATGGTCACCAGAACCCCGGCATTAAACAGCGCGGCATAGTTAAAGAACTGCCTCTCTCTGGCTTCGCCTCCGCGCTCACGCATATAGGCGTCAGACGCGCTCTGATTAAGCAGCAGTATCTGCGCGAAGACCTCAGCAGAAAGGCCCAGTGCGGCAAGACGTGGGATATCGTCCGGATGCGGGCACTCGAGATCGCTTAAGGCGTGATGGCGAACTCGGGGAGGATTGGCGCGGTGACATTCAGCGAAAATATCGATGCAATGACGTATGGCGGCATCCCCTTCGGCGTTCAGGCAGCAATTAAACCCAAGCCGATCGGCCTCCAGCACCTGTTGGCGCAATAGCGCGTAATCCACCGGTTTTTCGTTATGCGTGTGCGGCCGGTCGGTATAAGGCTGCAACATGTCTCCGGTGTAATCGGCAATCACGCCATCCACCATAAATTTAAAGCCATGAAAACGCAGCCGGTCAGAGTGAAAACGGTCACGCGCCTGGCGGGCAAAAGTAAAATTAGCGGCGCTGGCCACTGGCTCACTGACCAGGCTGACGCGCAGTGACAGTTCATCATTCGCCTCAAGCCCGGCCCAGGCGTCCAGCAGCGCGGGGGCGTCATCAAAACAGACATCTTTAATTGCCGTTATACCGCGCGTCGCCAGCATCTCCATAAAGGCGCGCAACTCTTCTTTTACCTGCCCCGCGTCGTTAAGCATTTCTGTAAGCAGGTGCACACGTGCCTCCGCGCTACAGTCGTCAGGCATGAACCCGTAGCGAGCGATCGCTGCCTGGTTCATCCAGCAATAGCTCTTGTCACTATTAATCGCGACCACCGGGCGACAGGGAAAAGCGTCGTCAAGTTCTGTACTGGCAGGTAACGCTCCCCACTGCGCCGCAGACCAGCCCCACGCGTACAGGCTTTTTCCGGCAGGCAGATCCTGCTCCGCTTTTTTGAGCAGCAATAGTGCCGCCGCGCTAGTGTTCGTGGCGCTAAGATCTACGCCGCGATGCATGCTCATATACCCCGTGAAAAAGGTGTGATTATCACAAAAACCAGGACAAATTAGCCGCTCGCCGAGATCGCGAAAATGGGTAGTGGGGCCGCGCCACGGGCTAATATCTTCATCGTTTGCAAGTATCGCTGAAATAACGCCGTGGTTTATAACAATATATCCAGAAAATAATTCATCGCTGTCGGCAGTAAATATATTATCCGACCGCAGAATAAGGTCGGCAGTATGATATTCAGGCATAACTCTTTCCTTATTGGGGAAAAAGCGCAAAACCGCGCCCCTTCCCCTCATAAAATGAGCGAAATAAAAACCTATTTAGATAGCGTTATTTAATAGCGAACACCGTAACCGAAAGCCCCCTCTTTGAGGCAGATTTTCGCCGAAAATAATGCGGCTTGCTTAAGGCTTGCAGGAATCGCTTCTTCATTCGGGATATTTGTCTGTGCAAGATAATGGCACAGGAAGGCGGTAATAAACGCGTCGCCTGCCCCCATCGTATCCACAGGGGTGACATATTCCGGGGCCTGTTGATACCACTGTTTGCCATCAAACAGAATTGCCCCTTCGCTGCCACGCGTAGCACAGACAATCCGACTGCCACTATTGTGCGCCTGCTGAATAATGTCTCGCGTCTGCTCAAGGCTGTAATCAGCGCAGGAGAAAAAGGCAAAGTCGACATACTGGCAAAGCGGCAACGCCTCTTCGAGCACAAAATCATCCGAGAAGTCATACGAGACGGGCACACCCAGTTGCTGTAATGCCGGAAGCTGTTCTTCCATATAGCTATAACAACCGCTGTGAATGAGAGAATATTCCCGCAGATAGTCCGTATGATGGAAAATAAAATCCATTGAGGTTGTTTTACGAATACCTCCGGCATTTGATCCGAGAAATATTCGCTCGCCATCTTCTATTTTAAGCTGCGCACAACCATTCTCCCCGGAGACATATAAACAGTGCGGATGTCTGACACCCAGTTCGTCCAGTACGGAAATAACATGTTTTGCCGCGCTGTCATTGCCAAAAATACCCAGATACGCCGCTTCATGGCCCAGCATAGAGGCATAAGCTGCAAAATTAAGCGCATTGCCGCCTGGGTACATCGTACGAATATGGGCATATTGATCGACGACATTATCGCCAACGCCTATGACTTTCATCATGCTCTCCTTAATACGCGACTTGTCCCATATAGCGACGTGTTTCCAACGGGTGTTGACGAATATCCGCCAGCGCCGAACGATATTCACACATAATGCTGTAGAACAGCACCGGGTTAAAGAACTCCACGACGCGCGGAGGGAGCACGCCAATACCCAGCTCTTTTGCATCGACCACTTCCACTTTTTCTGCGTAGGTGGAAAGGAAAGCGTTAGCCCGCTCATCCATCACGCGGGTGCGACCTTCGTTCATCAGTAAGATAAACGGCGTCTCTTTATCGGTCACTTCAAACGGCCCGTGGAAATATTCGCCGGAGTGAATGGGCGCGGCGTGCAGCCACTGCATCTCCATTAACGAACAGATGGCGAAGCCGTAAGCATGGCCATAGGACGCACCGCTGGAAAGGATATAAAACAATTTTTCGTCCTGATAACGACGGGCAAAGCGCTGGCAGCGGTCAGCCACCTGTTGACGCGCCTTTGCAATAACGCCGTTGATTTGTTCCATGCCCTGCTGAAAATCCGCATAAGCCGCATAGCCTTCCACCTGATTGAGTACCTCGACGCACAGGCTGAGGATAATTGCCATCGGGTTATCAACGACATTGGTATCGTTGCCCCAGGCATACAGAATATTATGGCTGGCGTGCTGAATAAGCTTCGCCTGTTCGTTGTGGGTCAGGGTCACGGTTTGCGCCTGATGCGCACGCGCCAGTTTTGCCGCCGCGACCGATTCCGGCGTATTGCCGCCGTGCGAACAGACAATGACCAGTGAGTTTTCACTGAGGGTTTTCGGGGTGGCATAAACAAACTCATTCGCGGTGTACATGCCCACATGCAACGTGGTGGCTTCGCTGTCGAAGAAGTATTTTGCCGGATACATATCCACCAGCGAACCGCCGCATGCCACCAGAAACACCTGGCGAATCCCGCCATTGTCTTTAACATTGCCCGCCAGTTTTTCAATAATTTCTTTGATATTCATAACGTTGAAAATCTCCACATAAGTTAGACGCAGGGATATTGAATTCGGGATAACATTAATACGTTATAATACGTATTAATGAGATCGCCATCATGTTTCCGTTATGCGATGTGGTAAGGGGAAGCCAGGCAGGGAGGGAGAGTGGAAAGTCAGATTCGTTGGGTGCGCTGTTCGGGTAGCTCTGATAAGGGTGGAGGGGTAGTTGGATGTTTTCCCGGGCAACCACGCGCGATCGCTCCCCTCACCCCGGTGGGATGAGGGGAAACGGGTAACGCAAGTCAGGCTACTAAAACCTTCACAACCACTTTACGCACCTGTGCGGGCGCGCCCACGGCACACAGCGGTTTATGGACTTCGCCTGGGTAGAACACCACAAAATCCCCTTCGCTCAGCACCACCGTTTTTTCCTGACCGCCTTCCGGCAGGAACGCGATATCTTTATCTGCCAGCCAGTCGGTGTCCGGCGCGCCTGCGGGCAGCGTACTGAATGTCATCCCTTCCTGACCTTTGAGCACAATCTGGATATCCAGATAACGGGCGTGATATTCCGCGCGGCGCTCGGCAAACGGCTGAGTCATGTCTTCAGAAACGAGATAAAATAGGTTGTTACCGTCAATATCGTGCTTCCCGGTCGGGGTGGCATCCGTCACGTGGGCTTTGACATGTTCAATGGCCTGGCGCAGTTCTTCCGGCAACCAGCTTTGTAAGTGGTGAATGTTGCCAACGATCATAGCTCTCTCCTCAAGATAAAACATCGTTTCATTTTTAGCTTTTATACGGAAAAATGGCGATGCTCACCACCCCTTTTTAGCGAAGAGTTGCGCTTGCGCATGTTTATTCCACCGGATTGTCAGTACGACTATTCACACGCCCGTAAAGTAATTATTTATTTATTAAATATGCATTTATATGCAAATAAACCGATTGCCTGACGCAAATGTTGCATTAATCGCTTGAAACCGAAAAGTAGCTGAGTATAATCGCGGACAATTTGCCGGGAGGAAGCATGGTCCAGTGTGTTCGACATAATGTCCCTGGGCGTCTGAAAAAGGACGCAGGCCTGCCGTTTTTCTTCCCGTTGCCCACCCCATTCCATAGCCCCTCTATTGAGGGGCTTTTTTTTGCGCAGTCGTCAGGAGATAAACATGGCTAACCCGCTATATCAAAAACATATCATTTCCATAAACGATCTCAGCCGCGAAGAACTTGAACTGGTGCTGAATACTGCCGCCCGGTTGAAAGCCAACCCGCAGCCGGAGTTACTCAAGCACAAAGTGATCGCCAGTTGCTTCTTTGAAGCCTCAACGCGTACCCGCCTGTCGTTTGAGACCTCCATGCATCGCCTGGGGGCGAGCGTGGTGGGTTTTTCTGACAGCAGCAACACCTCGCTCGGCAAGAAGGGCGAAACGCTGGCGGATACGATTTCAGTTATCAGCACCTATGTGGACGCGATTGTGATGCGCCACCCACAGGAAGGCGCCGCCCGTCTGGCGACCGAATTTTCCGGCGGCATTCCTGTTCTGAACGCGGGCGACGGTGCTAACCAGCATCCGACTCAGACCCTGCTGGATCTGTTCACCATTCAGGAAACCCAGGGCCGCCTGGAGAACCTCAACATCGCGATGGTCGGTGACCTGAAATATGGCCGCACCGTGCACTCGCTGGCACAGGCGCTGGCGAAGTTCAACGGCAACCGTTTCTACTTTATCGCCCCGGATGCGCTGGCCATGCCGCAGTACATTCTCGACATGCTCGATGAGAAAGGGCTGGCGTGGAGCATTCACGCCAGCATCGAAGAGGTGATGGCTGAGGTCGATATTCTGTATATGACCCGCGTGCAGAAAGAGCGTCTGGATCCATCAGAATATGCCAACGTCAAAGCCCAGTTCATCCTGCGCGCCAGCGACCTTATCGGCGCACGCGGCAACATGAAAGTACTGCATCCGCTGCCACGCGTTGATGAGATCACTACCGACGTGGATAAAACGCCGCACGCCTGGTATTTCCAACAGGCCGGTAATGGCATCTTTGCGCGCCAGGCACTGCTGGCACTGGTTCTGAATAGTGATTTGGCTCTGTAGGAGGAAGCGACAATGACACACGACAATAAACTCCAGGTTGAAGCGATCAATCGCGGTACGGTGATTGACCACATTCCGGCACAGGTAGGTTTTAAGCTGCTGACGCTATTCAAGCTGACGGAAACCGAGCAGCGTATCACTATCGGTCTGAACCTGCCGTCAGGCGAAATGGGCCGCAAGGACCTGATCAAAATCGAAAATACCTTCCTGACGGATGAGCAGGTTAACCAACTGGCGCTGTATGCCCCGCAGGCGACGGTAAACCGCATCGACAACTATGAAGTGGTGAGCAAGTCTCATCCGAACCTGCCGGATCGCATCGACAGCGTGCTGGTCTGCCCGAACAGCAACTGTATCAGCCACGCTGAACCGGTCGCCTCCAGCTTCGCGGTGAAGAAACGCCCACACGATATCGCCCTGAAATGCAAATACTGTGAAAAAGAGTTTTCGCATTCTGTGGTACTGGCAGGGTAATTGATGCAAAGGTGTACTCAAGTCAGTGACTGGGACGAACAAACCTGGCCAACAAGCATGCAACTTGAAGTATGACGGGTATAATGAGCCCCGACTTTATTACCGCTGTAATTCAGGAGAAATCATGAGCAAAACTATCGCGACGGAAAATGCACCAGCAGCAATCGGCCCTTATGTTCAGGGTGTTGATCTCGGCAGCATGATCATCACCTCCGGTCAGATCCCGGTGGATCCGAAAACCGGTAGCGTGCCGGACGACGTTTCTGCCCAGGCGCGTCAGTCGCTGGAAAATGTGAAAGCTATCGTGGAAGCCGCAGGCCTTAAAGTGGGCGATATCGTGAAAACGACGGTGTTTGTGAAAGATCTGAACGACTTCGCTACTGTTAACGCGACCTACGAAGCATTCTTTACCGAGCACAACGCCACCTTCCCGGCGCGTTCGTGCGTAGAAGTGGCGCGTCTGCCGAAAGATGTGAAAATCGAGATTGAAGCCATCGCAGTACGCCGCTAAGGCTTTCCCGGATGCGGCGCAAGCGCCTTATCCGGGCACCACGTAGCCCCGGTTAGCGCAGCGACACCGGGGATCTCCCCCACATATGCCTTAAAGTGACTCATCTGCCAAAGGCGGTAAAAATCGCGATTGAAGCCATCGTGGTACGCCGCTAATCTCGCTAAAAACATATTAATAGCCGCCATGGAGGGGTGATCATGGCAAAAGTACGTTTCACTGAGGAGCAGATTGCTGATTTTCTTCAACAATCCAAAAATGGGGTTCCCAACAACGTATTGTGCGAGAAATTTGGATTCAGCCCGAGCACGCTTCGACGCTGGCAAGAATTACACGCCCAACGGATACGCGGTGAGTTAAAACAAGCAGAAAAAACCGCGTCCTACGTCTTTCTGGGCTTCTTGATTTCGACTTTACTGCTCGCTTTTATTTTCTCAAAACCCGTTGCCAGTTGGGTTATTCCCTTTGTCTTACTTTACTGCCTGCGTTACATCCGCCGCTATCGTGCGCTGTCTGCAGAACATATCAAGGAAGGAGATACCTCCCTCGCACGTTCAGGCTTAGGAGCGGATAATGTCTTTTATCAGTTAAGCTGGTGCCTGATTATTCTTTTCCTCTGCTCACTGGGGTATCTGTTCGTGCACCTGATCTTGAGATAATCGACCTGAACAAAACGGCTTCAGGTCGATTATTACAGCAAGTTACTGCCAGCCATACCGGCGGCTGTAGAACCCTTTCACCATCTGCGTCAGCGTCATGTATCCGGCCAGGATCGCAATCAGCCACGGGAAGTAAGAGAGCGGCAATGCCTGCAGTTGCAGATAGCTTGCCAACGGCGAGAACGGCAGCGCGATACCCACCAGAATCACCATCAGCGTCATCATGATCAGCGGCCAGGCGGCGCGGCTTTGAATAAAGGGCACGCGGCGAGTACGGATCATATGCACAATCAACGTCTGTGACAGCAGCCCTTCCACAAACCAGCCCGACTGGAACAGGGTCTGCGCTTCCGGCACATTCGCCTTAAATACCCACCACATGACGCAGAAGGTCAGAATGTCGAAAATGGAGCTGATCGGGCCGAAGAAGATCATAAAACGACCGAGATCGGCAGGATTCCAGCGCTGCGGTTGACGAATCTGCTCGTCATCAACGTTATCAAACGGGATCGCCACCTGGGATACATCATAAAGCAGGTTCTGAATCAGCAAGTGCAACGGCAACATAGGCAGGAATGGCAGGAAGGCGCTCGCCACCAACACGCTGAACACGTTACCAAAGTTAGAGCTGGCAGTCATTTTGATGTATTTCAGCATGTTAGCGAAGGTTTTACGCCCTTCAATAACCCCCTCTTCCAGCACCATCAGGCTTTTTTCCAGCAGGATGATATCGGCCGCTTCACGGGCAATATCCACCGCGCCATCCACGGAAATGCCAATGTCTGCCGCGCGCAGCGCCGGCGCGTCGTTGATGCCGTCACCCATAAAGCCCACCACGTGCCCTTCACGACGCAGCACGGTCACAATCCGTTCTTTGTGCATCGGCGTCAGACGGGCAAACAATGTGGTACGTTTTGCCAGCGACGCCAGTTCGTCATCACCCAGATGCTCAATCTGGTTGCCCGTCACCACCTCGCCGACATCCAGCCCCACCTCCAGGCAGACTTTCGCCGCTACCAGCTCGCTGTCGCCGGTCAAAATTTTCACCGTCACACCGTTGGCTTTCAGCGCTTTCAGCGCCGGTGCCGTGGTCTCTTTCGGCGGATCGAGGAACGCAATGTAGCCTTCCAGAATCAGGTCGGATTCGTCCACACGATGGTAATCGCCGCTGCGTGCCGGGAGATATTTGGTTGCCACCGCCACCACCCGCAGCCCCTGGCGGTTCTGCGTTTCGGTGACGCGCTGAATACGGCGCAGCATGGTTTCATCCAGCGGCACGATATCGCCGTTGTAACGCACCTGGCTGCAGACGTTGAGGATCTCCTGCAACGCCCCTTTGCAAATCAACTGGTGTGCATCCGCGTTTTCGGCGACCACCACCGACATGCGACGACGCTCGAAATCAAACGGGATCTCGTCAATTTTCTGCCAGCGGGTCGAGAGCGTCCGGGCCGCTTCTGCTTCCACCCCTTCCAGCACCGCCGTATCGAGCAGGTTTTTCAACCCGGTCTGGTAGTGGCTGTTCAGCCAGGCACAGTGCAGCACCCGTTCACTGACTTTACCGGCGATATCCGTGTGGTTTTCCAGCACGATTTTATCCTGCGTTAACGTACCGGTTTTGTCAGTACACAGGATGTCCATAGCGCCAAAGTTTTGAATCGCATCCAGATGCTTGACGATCACTTTCTGTTTTGACAGTTTCACCGCGCCGCGTGCCAGCGTAGAGGTGACGATCATCGGCAGCATTTCCGGCGTCAGCCCCACGGCAACCGAGAGCGAAAACAGCGCCGCTTCCCACCAGTCACCTTTGGTGAAGCCGTTGATCAGCAGCACCACCGGCGTCATCACCATCATAAAGCGGATAAGCAGCATGCTGACGCGGCCAATGCCTTTCTGGAACGCATTCGGCTCGCTCTCTTGTTCACTCACCCGCCCGGCCAGTTGTCCAAACCAGGTGTTGCCGCCCGTGGCGATAACTACCGCCTGCGCCGTGCCGCTCACCACGTTGGTCCCCATAAAACAGAGGGTGTCGCTTTCCAGCGGGTTGGTCTGATCCGCCGCACGGGTTTTTGCCACTTTTTCTACCGGCAGGGATTCACCGGTCAGCGACGCTTGCGCCACGAACAGGTCGCGCGCCTGCACCACACGCAGATCAGCCGGGATCATATCTCCTGCCGCCAGCTTCACAATGTCCCCCGGTACCAGTTGGTCGAGCGGGATCTCCATCCAACGGGTTTCCCCCTGCTCATTGGCTACACGAAGCACCGTTGCGGTATTGCTCACCATCGCTTTCAATGCATCCGCCGCTTTGGTGGAACGCGCTTCCTGAATAAAGTTCAGGAAGGTCGATATAGCGACCATCAGCGCAATCACCCCGGCGGCAAACAGATCTTCCGACGCGTAGGAGAAAATACCCAGACAGGTCAGCAGCAGGTTAAACGGGTTGCGATAGCAGGACCACAGATGCGCCCACCAGGGCACCGGGCGCTGACCGGGGATCTGGTTAACGCCGTGTTTTTCCCGCGCGTCCTGCACCTCTTTTTCATTCAGCCCTTCCGGATGGCTGTTGAGCTGTTGCCACAGTTCGGCGAGTTCCATCGTCGACAGCGCCAGGCAACGATCGCTTAGCGAAGCCGGAACCTCGACGTGTTGAATATTAGCGGCGTCAGGCAGCGGGTCACGCTGAACGAGACGGCGAGGTAAGTGGCGGTTAAGCCGGGCCAGGAGTCGGGTGATATTTTTGAACATAGTAGTCATCCTTGCCCCCGCATCACGCGGGTGCCACTGCACGTCATCCTTCGCGATGTCGATTTGTTGGCTCGACATATCACGAAAGATGTTGTGCATTGCCGCAGGCACGGGCCATCCGCGCCAGCAGGCGTTTTCAGTTATGCAGGGACGTTTTGCGTCGCTGCCTTACGTTTCCGGTAAGGCAGCAAAGGCGGGCTTACCGGAAAGAGTGTCTCCGTCGCGGGAGAGGTGCGGGATCAGGGTCCATAAAACCTCCGGTAAGGGTGAAAAGAGTACGATTTCAAGCGTCGCTATTATAACTCCGGTGAATTAAACCGAACGTAAACCAGACTTTACCCATTGTCGTTTGGTTGAGTACTCACCAAACTTTCTTTATTCTGCTATCCGCCCAGAAGAGGAACAGGACAGGACGCATGCAAAACCGGCTGACGATCAAAGACATTGCGCGTTTAAGTGGCGTTGGGAAATCAACGGTGTCTCGCGTGCTGAATAATGAAAGCGGTGTAAGCGAACGTACCCGCGAACGCGTGGAAGCGGTGGTCAATCAACACGGTTTTTCACCTTCCCGTTCCGCACGCGCCATGCGCGGTCAGAGCGATAAAGTGGTGGCCATCATTGTCTCCCGTCTCGATTCTCTTTCGGAAAACCTGGCCGTCCAGACCATGCTCCCAACCTTCTATGAACAGGGTTATGACCCGATCATGATGGAAAGCCAGTTCTCGCCGGATTTGGTCGAAGAACATCTGCATATGCTACGCCGCCGCAATATTGATGGCGTGGTGCTGTTTGGCTTTACCGGCGTCACGGAGAAGCTGTTATCCTCGTGGCGCGCCTCGCTGGTCCTGCTGGCGCGGGATGCCAAAGGGTTCGCTTCCGTCTGCTATGACGACGAAGGGGCCATAAATCTGCTGATGCAGAATCTCTACGATCAGGGCCATCGCCACATCAGTTTTATTGGCGTACCGCACAGCGATATCACCACGGGCAAGCGTCGCCACGAGGCCTATCTGGCGTTTTGCGAGCGCCATCAACTCACCCCCAATTTCATTTTGCCGGGTCTTGCGATGAAACATGGCTACGATAACGTCGCCAGCGTGCTGACGCCCGACACCAGCGCCCTGCTCTGTGCAACGGACACCCTTGCCCTGGGAGCCAGCAAATATTTGCAGGAACAGCGTATTGATAATCTGCAACTGGCGAGCGTGGGGAATACACCGCTGATGAAATTTCTCCACCCGGAGATCGTCACCGTTGATCCTGGCTATGCCGAAGCAGGCCGCCAGGCCGCGGCGCAACTGATCGATCAGGTCAATGGCCGCACCGATCCACGTCAAATTGTGATCCCCGCCCACCTCGCCTGAGTCCCCCTCTCGCACGGTTTATTGTGATCTTCGCTTGGTTTCGGGAACGTTCCCATTTTCAGTTATTGAGCCAATGGATATGCTTGCGCACATTCATCAGCAGTCATTATTTCTCTCAGTGGGGCATCACGATGAGCAAAGTCAGACAAGAGGATCTCGCCAGGCTTATTGAACTGGTCGGCGGACGTGAAAACATCGCTACGGTGAGTCATTGCATCACCCGCCTGCGTTTTGTCCTGAACGCACCGGACAAAGCCGACCCAAAAACCATCGAAACGCTGCCGATGGTCAAAGGCTGCTTTACCAACGCCGGGCAGTTTCAGGTTGTTATTGGTACCGACGTGGGCGACTGGTATCAGGCACTCATCAGTGCCATCGGCCAGGCCTCTGCCGATAAAGAACAGATCAAACGTGCGGCGCGCCAGAACATGAAATGGCACGAACAGTTGATCTCACACTTTGCCGAGATCTTCTTCCCCCTCTTGCCTGCGTTGATCAGCGGCGGTTTGATCCTGGGCTTCCGTAACGTCATTGGCGATCTGCCGATGAGTAACGGCCAGACGCTGGCGCAGATGTACCCCGGCCTCAAAACCGTCTACGACTTCCTGTGGCTGATTGGCGAGGCGATTTTCTTCTATCTGCCGGTGGGCATCTGCTGGTCGGCGGTACGTAAAATGGGCGGCACGCCGATCCTTGGGATCGTGCTGGGCGTGACCCTCGTCTCCCCGCAACTGATGAATGCTTACCTGCTCGGCTCCCAGGTGCCGGAAGTCTGGAATTTCGGGCTGTTTAGCATCGCCAAAGTGGGTTATCAGGCACAGGTTATTCCTGCCCTGCTGGCCGGTCTGGCGCTGGGGCTCATTGAAACGCGCCTTAAAAAATGGGTGCCGGATTACCTCTATCTGGTGGTCGTGCCGGTCTGTTCCCTGCTGCTGGCGGTGTTCCTCGCTCATGCCTTTATTGGCCCGTTCGGCCGCATGATCGGCGATGGCGTGGCCTTCGCGGTACGCCACCTGATGACCGGCAGCTTTGCGCCCATTGGCGCGGCGCTGTTTGGCTTCCTCTATGCGCCGCTGGTCATTACCGGTGTGCACCAGACGACGCTGGCTATCGACATGCAGATGATTCAGAGCATGGGCGGCACCCCGGTGTGGCCACTGATTGCGCTCTCTAACATTGCTCAGGCATCAGCGGTAACCGGGATCATTATTGTCAGCCGTAAACAGAACGAACGTGAAATCTCCGTCCCGGCGGCCATTGCGGCTTATCTCGGCGTGACCGAACCGGCAATGTACGGCATCAACTTGAAATACCGCTTCCCGATGCTCTGCGCGATGGTCGGCTCCGGTCTTGCCGGGCTGCTGTGTGGCCTGAACGGCGTGCTGGCAAATGGCATCGGTGTCGGCGGCCTGCCGGGCATCCTCTCCATTCAGCCCTCTTTCTGGCAGGTGTTCGCACTGGCGATGGCCGTCGCGATTATCGTGCCGATGGCGCTGACCTCGGTGGTTTACCAGCGTAAGTTCCGCCAGGGCACGCTGCAGATTGTGTAACTTTTTTGGGGCGCGATTGCGCCCCTTCGCTTTTACCAGGAAATCATTATGAATACCCTTCCTCACTGGTGGCAGAACGGTGTTATCTACCAGATCTATCCGAAGAGCTTCCAGGACACGACCGGCAGCGGCACGGGCGATTTACGCGGCGTGATTATGCGCCTCGATTACCTGAAAACCCTCGGCGTAGACGCCATCTGGCTGACACCGTTTTATATCTCACCGCAGGTGGATAACGGCTACGACGTAGCCAATTACACCGCAATCGACCCGCTCTACGGTACGCTGGAAGATTTTGATGAGCTGGTCGCTCAGGCCAAAGCGCGCGGCATTCGTCTGGTGCTGGATATGGTGTTTAACCACACCTCCACCCAGCACGCCTGGTTTCGTGAGTCTCAGGATCCCGCCAGCCCGTACCGCAGTTTTTATATCTGGCGCGATGGCACACCGGATGAACTTCCCAATAACTGGCGCTCGAAGTTTGGCGGCAACGCCTGGCGCTGGCACGCGGCAAGCGAGCAGTACTATCTGCATCTCTTTGCGCCGGAGCAGGCGGATCTGAACTGGGAAAACCCGGCGGTTCGCAGCGAACTGAAAAAGGTCTGCGAATTCTGGGCCGATCGCGGTGTCGACGGTTTACGCCTGGATGTGGTCAATCTGATCTCCAAAGATCAGGATTTCCCGGACGATCATGACGGTGATGGCCGTCGTTTTTATACGGACGGGCCGCGTGCCCATGAATTCTTGCAGGAGATGAGCCGGGATGTTTTCCAGCCGCGTAACCTGATGACGGTAGGCGAAATGTCATCGACCTCGCTGGAACATTGCCAGCAATATGCCGCGCTGGATGGACGCGAACTGTCGATGACGTTCAACTTCCACCATCTGAAAGTGGATTATCCCGGCGGTAAGAAGTGGGAGCTGGCGCGCCCGGATTTCGTGGCATTGAAATCGCTGTTCAGCCACTGGCAGCAGGGCATGCATAAAGTGGCGTGGAATGCGTTGTTCTGGTGTAACCACGACCAGCCGCGCATTGTGTCGCGCTTTGGTGATGAAGGCGAACTGCGCGTGCCGTCCGCCAAAATGCTGGCGATGGTGCTGCACGGTATGCAAGGGACGCCCTATATCTACCAGGGCGAAGAGATTGGGATGACCAATCCGCATTTTACGCGAATCACCGATTATCGGGACGTGGAAAGCCACAATATGTTTGCCGAATTACGGGCCAGCGGACGCGATGCCGATGAGCTGTTGGCGATTCTGGCCAGTAAATCCCGCGATAACAGCCGCACGCCAATGCAATGGTCGGGCGAGAAGCATGCCGGGTTCACAACCGGTGAACCCTGGATTGGCCTGTGTGAAAACCGCGACGAAGTTAACGCGCAGGCGGCGATGAACGATCCGGATTCAGTGTTTTATACCTATCTGCGTCTGATCGCCTTGCGTAAAGAGCAGCCGATCCTGACCTGGGGCGATTATGAGGATTTGCTGCCCGCGCACCCATGGTTGTGGTGTTATCGCCGTCAGTGGCTGGGGCAGACGCTGGTGGTGGCGGCAAACCTGAGTCGTGAATGCCAGCAGTGGCAACCTAAAGAGATGCCAGGGCAGTGGCAGCCGATCATGAGCAATTACGCCGAAATTTCCCCGGCGCCCGGTGAGATGACGCTGCGTCCGTTTGAAGCGGTATGGTGGCTGCAATCCGACGACTGACCTGGCCCCGGATGCGGCGCAGGCGCCTTATCCGGGCAACGACCGGTTTTCTCCCTCTCCCCGGCCCTCTCCCTGAGGGAGAGGGGGAAAAGAAATTCGTAGCCCTGGCAAGCATAGCGACACCGGGGAGTGCGTTATATCCGCGTGTCCTATTACCTTACTGTTTTTGTTGAATAATTAATCAGATTTTTCTTGGTAGAATTTACAAAGCCGCCAGTGCCCGCCGTTTGTACTCTCCCTTTTTTACTTTGTTCTGAATCAAAAAAATCGCAAACTTGTTTGATGCAAATCACTATATATAGAACTTAGAATGCACGCCGACCCAACATATTGTATTAATCGTCTATTATTCCAACAAAGCAACGGCATCGACGCTGGCCGGAATTGTGGATAACAAGGGTCAGGATTCGGGGAACTCACTGTCGCAACAACACTTACCTCCAGTGAATAATTCCTCACCTCTGTGGATAACCTGTTTTTAATATGGAGTGATCATGACACCGCATGTGATGAAACGAGACGGTAAGAAAGTGCCGTTCAAATCAGAGCGCATCAAAGAAGCCATTCTGCGTGCAGCTAAAGCAGCGGGAGTCGATGACGCGGACTATTGCGCCACCGTCGCAGAAATTGTCAGTCAGCAGATGCAAAACCGTTCACAGGTCGACATCAACGAAATCCAGACCGCTGTCGAAAACCAGCTCATGTCCGGTTCCCACAAGCAGCTCGCGCGTGCCTATATTGAATATCGCCACGATCGTGATATCGCGCGTGAAAAACGGGGCCGCCTGAACCAGGAAATTCGCGGGCTGGTGGAACAGACCAACTCCGCACTGCTGAACGAAAACGCAAACAAAGACAGTAAAGTCATTCCGACCCAGCGCGACCTGCTGGCCGGCATTGTTGCCAAACACTATGCCCGTCAGCACCTGTTGCCGCGCGATGTGGTACTGGCGCATGAGCGTGGTGAAATCCATTATCACGATCTCGACTATTCGCCGTTCTTCCCGATGTTCAACTGCATGCTGATCGACCTGAAAGGCATGCTGACCCACGGCTTTAAAATGGGCAACGCGGAAATTGAGCCGCCGAAATCCATCTCTACCGCAACCGCAGTGACCGCGCAAATTATCGCACAGGTCGCCAGCCACATTTACGGCGGTACCACCATCAACCGTATCGACGAAGTGCTGGCGCCGTTTGTCACCGCAAGCTTTGCCAAACACCGTAAAGTCGCCGACGAATGGAAAATTCCGGATGCCGACGGCTACGCACACAGCCGCACGGAAAAAGAGTGTTACGACGCCTTCCAGTCACTGGAATATGAAGTCAATACGCTGCACACCGCCAACGGCCAGACCCCGTTCGTCACCTTCGGCTTTGGTCTTGGCACCAGTTGGGAATCGCGTCTGATTCAGCAGTCGATTCTGCGTAACCGCATCGCGGGTCTTGGTAAAAACCGTAAAACCGCCGTGTTCCCGAAGCTGGTTTTCGCCATTAAAGATGGCCTGAACCATAAGTTTGATGACCCGAACTACGACATCAAACAACTGGCGCTGGAGTGCGCGAGCAAACGCATGTACCCGGACATCCTCAACTACGATCAGGTCGTGAAAGTGACCGGCTCGTTTAAAACCCCAATGGGCTGCCGCAGCTTTCTCGGCGTGTACGAAGAGAACGGCGAACAGATCCACGACGGGCGTAACAACCTGGGCGTCATCAGCCTGAACCTGCCGCGCATCGCGCTGGAAGCCAAAGGCAACGAAGCCGCGTTCTGGAAACTGCTGGATGAACGTCTGGTGCTGGCGCGTAAGGCGCTGATGACCCGTATCGCCCGTCTGGAAGGGGTGAAAGCGCGTGTGGCACCGATCCTCTATATGGAAGGGGCCTGCGGCGTACGTCTGAAAGCGGACGACGACGTCTCTGAAATTTTCAAAAACGGCCGTGCGTCTATCTCGCTTGGCTTTATCGGCATCCACGAAACCATTAACGCGCTGTTCGGCAAAGAGCATATGTTCGACAGTGAAACGCTGCGTGCCAAAGGCGTTGCGATTGTAGAACGTCTGCGCCAGGCGGTGGATCAATGGAAAGAAGAGACCGGCTACGGTTTTAGCCTCTACAGCACCCCAAGTGAAAACCTGTGTGACCGTTTCTGCCGTCTGGATACCGCTGAGTTTGGCGTGGTGGATGGCGTGACGGATAAAGGTTATTACACCAACAGCTTCCATCTTGATGTCGAGAAGAAGGTAAACCCGTACGACAAGATTGATTTCGAAGCGCCATATCCACCGCTCGCCAGCGGGGGGTTCATTTGCTACGGCGAGTATCCGAATATTCAGCACAACCTGCGTGCGCTGGAAGATGTCTGGGATTACAGCTATCAGCATGTGCCCTATTACGGGACCAATACGCCGATAGATGAGTGCTACGAGTGTGGTTTTACCGGCGAGTTCGAGTGTACCAGTAAAGGCTTCACCTGCCCGAAATGCGGCAACCACGATGCAGCACGTGTATCGGTGACCCGCCGCGTGTGCGGTTATCTCGGTAGTCCGGATGCCCGTCCGTTTAACGCCGGGAAGCAGGAAGAAGTGAAGCGCCGGGTTAAGCATCTGGGGAATGGGCAGATAGGTTAAGTTTTTTACCGACCTCTCCCCCTCACCCTAACCCTCTCCCTCAAGGGAGAGGGGACCGATCGAAAGCAACTTCAATTACTGTAACTTACCTGATCCGCGCTTTTCGCAAAGCAATTGGCGTCAGGACAAGGCGGCAAACGAGCGAATCCCGGCGAGCTTACATAAGTAAGTGACCCCGGTGAGTGAGAGCAGCCAACGCAGTAATGGCGTCAATTGGGAAGCGAAAATGAGGTTTCATCAATACTACCCTGTCGACATCGTCAACGGCCCCGGCACGCGCTGCACCCTGTTTGTCTCCGGGTGCATACACGAATGCCCCGGCTGCTACAACAAAAGCACCTGGCGGCTGAATTCGGGCCAGCCGTTTACCAAAGAGATGGAAGACCAGATCATTGACGATCTCAACGACACCCGCGTCAAGCGCCAGGGGATCTCGTTGTCCGGCGGCGATCCGCTCCATCCGCAGAATGTCCCGGATATCCTCAAGCTGGTGCAGCGCATCCGCACCGAATGTCCGGGCAAAGATATCTGGGTCTGGACGGGGTATAAGTTAAACGAGCTGAACGACGCGCAAATGGCCGTTGTCGATTTAATTAACGTATTGATCGACGGGAAATTTGTGCAGGATCTAAAAGACCCGGCGCTTATCTGGCGGGGCAGCAGCAACCAGGTGGTGCATCACCTGCGATAGTAAAACCCCGGCACAGGTACCAGGGTTATCAGTCACCCGGATCGGGCGCTTGCGCCGCCATCCGGGTTTTCCCCGGCGGCGCGATGCTGCCGGGGCGACGAAGACACGTGATACATCCAGCCTGGGCGGATTATTTCGCCACGATAAAGCGTTTGGCGTCATCCATATAGGCTTTGTCGCCTGCAGGCGCAATAATCGAACCAAAGTTCATGTGCGCACGCAGTTTCCAGCTCGCCGGGATATTCCAGGTACGCTGAACATCCGCATCCACCAGCGGGTTGTAGTGCTGGAGGTTGGCGCCAATGCCTTTCTCTGCCAGTGCCAGCCATACCGCATATTGCGCGATACCTGAACTATGCTCTGACCAAATCGGGAAGTTGTCGGCGTAGGCGGCAAACTGCTCCTGCAGCCCGGTTACGACGTCCTGATCTTCAAAGAACAGCACGGAACCCGCGGCAGCGGCAAAACCATCGAGTTTGTCGGAGGTGGCGTGGAAGCTCTCTGCCGGAACAATTTTTCTCAGTTGCTCACGGACCAGTTCCCAGAATTTATTGTGCTCATTACCCAGCAGGATCAGCGCGCGAGAACTCTGCGAGTTGAACGCGGATGGCGCTTGCTTGATGGCGTCCTGAATCGTCTGAACAACGTCATCTTCCGGCAACGGCAGGTCTTTGCCCAGTGCATAAATGGTTCTGCGTTGTTTCGCTAAGGCAAGGTAGTTCTCTGGCATAACGCCTCCTGAAAGCGTGGTGAATTCCAACGGAGTTGGGGTGTGCGTGACAGGCTGCTCCCGGGAAAGTAATGCGTTCAAAATTCGCTGAAACGAGTTCATGGTTCGCTGCTTCCTGTCGGTCCTTTAAACGAGAGCAAACACCCCGCAGGCTGTTTACTCTGACTGTGAAAAGAGTAGCCCTGCCAGCCAGTTAGGGAAAGCAGAACTATTTGTATCTATCGTTCAAAAAAAGTGAAAGAACCCTTAGTGTGATTATTTACTAAACATATTTTTATTACTGCCGATAATGACGTAGTCTCGTTCTTTCCCGCGTAGATTCATCATCCAACGAGGCAGAAGGCTCCTTGCGTCAGGTCCTGGATTGCATTTTTCGGAGATGACAATGAACGGTATTGATAAAGTTACCGCCGTAAGCGCAGGCACACTTGGTGATCCTCATTTATCAAATAATGAAAGTACGTTTGGTCTGCGAAATAAACCTAAATCAGCAGATGCTAATTCTGACACTAATAGCTCTGGCAGCGATGATAGCAGCACCAAACTTTCGCTATCGTCCAAAACAGCGGAGGAAATTAAGAAACAACATCAATTAAAACAGGAAGAAATAAAAAAGACTGACTACACCCTGGAGATGACGGGCATCCCGCTATTTCATGGTCGGCTGGTCTCGGTGGTGAAATATCCTGACGGGAGTGAAGAGATGGTTGATGCCCTCTCTGGCGTCAAATTAACGGCGCAAGACCTGCAGCAACAGTTTAGTCGTTCTACAGAAAGCGTTCAGGAATCGTTAAATATAGAGATGGCAAACATTGCAGGGACTCCGGGAGAGACTATTAAATCTCACGCCGGTAACGCAGAATAAATATTAAAAAATATAATCAATCTTGCTTGCGGAATAGTAAATCATTTACTACGCACACAGATATATAAAATAAGAAAACCTTATTTCCGCCAAGGAAAATAAGCACAAGCTTTAAATAGAATATTCGTTTTACTCTTTCGGAATATTAAGCAGTAACGTCTGGTCAGGTGGGGCGCGTTGTTTCAACGCGCAATCCCCATTAAAAGCGGCTAACGCATTCCATGGCTACGGCTTTAAATGACATGAAATCCTTACAGGCGCTCAATCGGGATGCTGCCCGCTCGCGTAAGAACGTGACGAAAATATCGTATATCGCCATCGCCTCCTCATATTCACTTTTGCTAATGGCCAGCAGGAAAATAACGTGAGCCGTCTCCTCTCCCCACTGAATACCCTGGGGCGCCAGCACCGTATAGACCACCGTCTTTTGCGCCAGCAGGCCCAGCGAGTGCGGCAGCGCGATCCCCTCACCCAGCATGGTGCTGACAATCGCTTCACGTTCCACGACCGAGTCGAGGAAATCCGCATCAACAAACCCTTCCCGCTGAAGCTGGGCACAAAGCGTAGTGAACAACGTTTGTCTGTCTAACGGCTGGTCGATAATCGTGAAATGCGAAGCATCGAAATACTTTTCCAGAATCCACGGCCGCGTTCTGTCCACCAGCACCAGTTTGCCGATCTGTTCAAGCTGGTAGTCCGTCGGGAACGGCGCGATGGTCACAATCGGCTTCTCTTTATCGCTGATCCTTGCCGTGGAGATAACAAAGTCTTCGCTAATGGCCTCGCACTGCTCATAGTCGCGCAGCGTCAGCGTACGGGTGACCTCAATCTGTGGATATTTGCGTTGCAGCACCGCCTCAATCATTCGCGCCATCGCGTTACCCGCATCGCACACCAGCATCACCCGCGGCTGGCGCTGATAGCCAATGTTGTAATGCCGCTCCAGCCCAACGCCGATGTGCAGCACCAGAAAGCCGACTTCGTTTTCGCTGATCACATACGGCGTATATTTCCCCCAACTGGAGACCGCGGCCAGCGTCATGTCCCACGCCATCGGGTAGTGCTGTTTGATGTTATCCAGCAACGGATTAGGGATCATGATTTGATAGCGCACCCGGGTGATCATGGTCTTGATATGGGTAAGCAGATCCGCATGTAACTGCACATCGTTTTGCAGGTTGTAGTTATAGTGGGTGTTGATGTAATTGAGGATGTAATTGACCAGCGCTTCGTCATCGTCCGCACTGATGGCGCTGGGGGTAATGTCCTGCAACTGACGCCCGGCGATATGCACCCGCAGCCAGTGGACTTCCGAAGCCGCCAGCGGTTTTTCGGCAAGCTGTTGCAGCGCGGCGGCAATCTCGCGCGCAGCATCCCGCACATTCTCGTCACCGTCTTCGGCGGTGAACTCTGACAGCGGAAACCCTTCGCTGATACGGCGTACCGCTACCGCACAATACAGGCGGATGAAGCGCTCGCCCTCATCGGTCAGCCGAATATGATGCCGGGTAAAAACATCGCGAAGAATCACCGCCAGTTGCTCCGGTATCCCTTTATTGAGCGCCTCTTCGGTGACAAGCGGGTTGCGGGCATTCTGCTGCGTCAGTTCCCAGAGTAAATCCGTCAGGCAGGCACGCAGCGCCATTTCGCTGCCGAACAACTTCATACCGTGACGCGGTCGGGTTTCCAGCGTCAGGCGGTAGCGGGAAAACCACTCCCTCACCTCCGCCATGTCATTTTGCAACGTGGCGCGACTGACAAACCACTCGTCCGCCAGATCCTCCAGCTTGATGGAAAAGGCCGACGTCAGAAAACGCAGCAGAAGATGCTGTACCCGTTCCGCTCCGCTGCGGGGGATACGCAGCGTGCGCGGACGCTCTGCCTGCAGGGTCTGATAACGGCTGGCGTCGTCAATTTTTAGCTGATAACCGCTGCCACGGTTGAGGATAAACTGCGCCCCGTGGCTTTCCAGCAAAGCATTCAGCGCAGTGATATCAGCCCGGACGGTACGCGTGGAAACCGACAGCCGCTGCGCCAGTTCATCCTGCGGCAGCGTCTCGTTCTGCAACATCATAAACAGTTGCGCTAAACGTTGGTTGGGGAATCGCACGTCGTTGTCCTCTTAACATGGCTTTTCTCCCCCTCCCTGAGGGAGAGGGTCGGGGTGAGGGTGTGTTAACCCACGCGCTGTTGGGTTATCGCCAGCAACTGGCGGACATCCGCAGGGCGGGTATCGCCGCTTACCTTATCAATAATAGAACTATAAATATGAGGAATGATTTTACTCACCCCTGCGTCCAGTGCGATCTGCAAAATCTCACCAAAGTTCTCCAGATCGATACCGCCCGTCGGCTCCAGCCAGAAGTCATAACGCGCGCACGCTTCCGCCACCGCCTGGTACTCTTCGCGACATTTCAGGCCGCCCATCGGGAAATATTTAATCGAACTGCCGCCCATGTCTTTGAGCAGTGCAATCGCCGTTTCCACCGGGACGATGCCATCTGCCGCCTGGCTGCTGAGCGGCCCGGTAGAGATTTTGACCAGACCCGGCGTGCCCGTTGGCGACACCAGACCGTTCACTACGGTCGCGTTCTGGCCGAGCAGCGCACGGCTGGTCGCCACCCCGGTAAAGACCTGGTTAACATGCTGCGGCTGTACTTCACGGGAGATGGCGCTCACCATCGCCGACTGGTTCGGATCACCCGCTCCCAGGCCCACGGAGAGGGCATTGTCGATACGCGCCGCATACTCCCGCATATCTGCCACCGCGCTTGCCACATCCGGGTAGTTTTTGGAGAGCACCCCCACCAGAACATGACCTTCTGCGGCCTCGTAAATAGCGCTGGCGTTCTCTTTGCTCCCCGCCAGCACATTCAGGCAGACACGGTCATGGTAAAAATTGGGCGTCAGTTTCATGCGCGGGGCTCCTTATTAAGTTCTTCGGCGATACGGTTCGCCACAATGTCCAGTTGTTCAGCGCTCACGCTGCGTACATCGGCTTCGATGATCCCTTCATTGGCTTTGTAGCCACGGAAATAAATGGCGTATTCCCCCTGTTTCAGGGCACTGACCAGCTCGCCGGTGGCAATGCCGGTGATCGCTTCATCAAACTTGATTTCGCTCCGGGCGATATCACGACCGGCGCTGTCCCACACCACGCGGGCGCTGACGCCGTTGAGGGTATTCAGCCTGTCGATAAACGGCGTCATTTTGGCGACCATCTCTGCGCCGCTCTCTTTGGTGGCGCTCAGGTAGTGCTCAATGGCACATGTCAGCCCGAGGATACCCTCTTTGCCCACTTTCATGGCGCGCCCGATCCCCGCCGTCTGGCGTTTGACCCACTCCACGTACTGTGTTTTGCCGATGACCAGCCCACTGGTTGGCCCTTCGATCGCCTTCGCACCGCTGTAAATCACCAGATCTGCCCCGGCACGGTAATAGCACTGCAAATCTTCTTCCGCCGCCGCATCCACAATCAGCGGCAGGTTGTGTTTACGTGCCACTACCGCCGCCTGTTCCACACTCAGCATGCTTTTTTGTACACAGTGATGCGATTTGATGTAGAGGATTGCCGCCGTGCGCGGGGAGATGGCCGCCGCCAGTTGGTCGGCAGAGCACTCGTTGGCATAGCCTGCTTCAACCACCTTTCCACCGCCCAGCGCCACCATGGTGCCCACCGGGGCGCCGAAGTTGACGTTATGGCCGCGTGGCAGGACGATTTCGTTGTTCTCAATCGTCGTGCTGTGCAGGTTTTCCAGCAACCAGTCGCTATCTTTCACCAGTACCGCCGCCACCGACTGGGCGATCCCCGCCGAGGCGCAGGAGACAACCGTCGCCCCTTCCACTTCCAGCAGCTTCGCAATGTAGTCGCCGGTTTTGTTCACCAGATCTTTCATTTCGAAGTAGTGATTCATGCCGTTCAACACGGCCTCAGCGACTTCCGGGCGCGGTGTGGAAACCCCCAGCATCGTCATGCGCCCGGAGGCGTTAATCACTTGCTTTAACTGATATTTTTCATAAATCGAAGACATGTTCCGCACTCCCTTGTTCGGTCATATAGCCTTTGCCTGCGCGAATAGCGGCAAGCGGCGTGAGTAACAGGTCGGCCTGCAGGGTGTCGTTTTCCGCGTCACGAAAGAGCGCGGGCTGACGGCGCAGGTCGAAAATGGTCAGGTCGGCGTCATAGCCTACGGCAAGCCGGCC
The DNA here is from genome assembly GCF_040546205.1 of Citrobacter sp. UYEF32. NCBI lineage: Bacteria > Pseudomonadati > Pseudomonadota > Gammaproteobacteria > Enterobacterales > Enterobacteriaceae > Citrobacter > Citrobacter sp. UYEF32. The sequence goes on from NZ_JBEPNI010000007.1 coordinate 147,565, forward strand.
TTTGCGACGCAAACGCAGTCCGTCGGCGGCATGGTCGGTCACACAGGCAATCACCTGTGGCAGCGACATGCCAATAGCCAGGAATTTGGACATCACTTTCGCCAGCGAGAAGACCGGGCCGTTGATCCGGTTGCGGCAGTAGATATCAGAACTGATAGTCTGCGGCAGAATGCCAAGGGCAATAGCCTGTTTTGCGACGGCAAAGCTAAAACTGGCGCTACCGTGGCCGATATCCAGACGCACGCCGCGCGCAATGGCACGCGTAATAGAGGCACGCAGTTCGCCGGATGGCGTCAGAATGCGGTTGGGTTTGCCGTTATAGCAGTGGGTGATGATGTCGCCGGAAGTCAGCAGATCGGCAATCTCATCCAGGTCCGGTGGGTTGTTACCGATATGAACCATCAACGGCAGGTCGCCGTTCTCTTGCTGGATAGCTTTGGCGCGCTCTAGTGGCTTAATGCCGTTCTCGCCGACGACGCTACTGCTCATACGCGCTTTCAGGCCGACGATAAAATCCGGATGGCGTTTCACCGCGTCGCGCGCGGCATCGGCGTCAATATTCGCCATGTTTGCCAGTTCGTTTTGCGCGATCAGCCCAACGCGGGAGATATTCAGTAGCGCATAGACCTCGGTCACCGCCTTACGGGTAATGGCATAAAAGTCATCAATGTCGTCTGCCCCCGTACTTCCCGCATCAATGACCGTGGTCACCCCCGTCGCGATACCGACGCTGTCCGGCTGGTCATTGTAAATCGGCGATTTGGAGTAGCAATGGACGTGGGAGTCAATCCAGCCCGCACTCACATAATGCTCACCACCTAAATCAACGGTTTTCATCGCCGGGCCGCTAATGTCGCCCAGCGCCGCGATGTTACCGTTTTCGATGGCGATATCCGTCACCGTGTCATCCACCAGACGCGCCCGGCGCAGGAGTAAATCAAACATGCGAATCTCCAGTGATAACGGGCGCTTACGCGCCCGGTCAGATCAAAGTGCAATCGGGAAAATGGAGCCCAGCAGCATCGCCCCGAGGATAGCGCCCCCGGTAATCGGTTTTTGCCAGAGGTAGAACAGCAGCGCGCCAATCAGAGAGCCGATGCCGATAGGAATCGACGCGGTCATCGCGCTGAGGATAATCAACGGGCCCAGGAAACGGCCGGAAGCATTGCCCGCCCCCATCATGACGTCCGCCCCGTAGGTGGAATCGCTCTGGTTGATGGTGAACTTACGCGCCAGAATGATGATGTAACCAATCGCCAGGCCAATCACCAGGCCGGTCGCCAGCGAAGCGATAAAGTTGGTCACCGGGAACATAATCCCCGCGCCCAGCAGTAGCGCGGGAACGCCGAGACCAACGCCGGTTTGAATCGCCCCGCCGATGTCCAGAATCCCCACCAGTGAACCTTCGATAATGCGGGCGAACAGGAAGCTCGCGCCAAAGGCCGCCACCGCGCCGTAGGCGCCGGTATCAATTCCCGATTTCAGCATCGCCACGAACGCCACTTCGTTAAAGGCACCGATGCCGTAGAGGTAGTACATATGGGTCCCGGCGAAGACGCCGGAAGAGAGCAGACCGACAAAAATCGGGAATGACCAGTCGGCGTACCAAAAACCTTTATTCTGTTCCATCATCGTTCCTTACTTGCCGCTGAGCGAGTTATGGATGAGCTCCAGCCAGTTCGGCGCGCTCAGGTGGAAGGACTGGATCATTTTCAGATCGAAGCCACGGAAGAAGGCGCTCAGGACAAACAGGGCCACAATGGCGCTCATCATCACTTTGGTGACGCGATGCCAGCCGCTCTCTTCCACACCTTTACCAATCAGAATACCCAGCACCAGGCCCGGCACGGCGTTACCCATGATGAGCTGCGCGGCACCGCCAAAAACGGTGGCCCAGAAGCCGGATTTTTTCCCCGCATCGATCGCCGCCAGCCAGAAGATCACCGGCATGACGGTGTTAACCAGCAGGTTCGCCGCAGGCACCAGAACTTTCACCGCCGTCACCTGTAGTGCCGCCGGAACGGAGGAGGCCGTCAGGTTAAGGAAGGTCACCACGATCATGCCGATCAGACCGCAGGCGATAGCCATCTTTTTCGGATCGTGGAGGGTTTCGCCGACGTTGCGGTTTTTCACCATCAACGCCGCCGCGCCCCAGTTCGGAATGATGCGATGATCAACGTCCTGAGTGAAGGAACCCGCCGCTACGGACGAGGCCCAGGCATTGAAGAAGAAACCTAACCCAAAGGAGAAGTGAGAAGCCGGATCCCCTTCGCAGGAATTCAGCTCGCCGAGTGTACGAAATGCGCCCATCCCTTGCGTGGTTGGCGCATGAAACATGCGTGCAGCCCCAGCGCCTACCCCGACGCCCACAAGGCCGCCGATGATGAGCGATTTTATTAAAATTATCAGGAACATCAGTCTGCCCTTTTAGTCAAAATCAGCGTTGCGTGACGAAATCCACTTTGTCGAGATTGATGGCGGTCACGTTGACGGTGACATCCAGCTCCACGCTGTATGTCCGTCTTTCGCGGCGCAGAAAGAAGAACAAAAAAGCCTCTTTCCGCGTCGTTTCATGCGCATGAACAACCTGCACGTCCTGTGGCTCTATACGCAGTAAAATGTGCGGCGACGCTTTCATCACCGCGGCCTGAACATGGTTCAGCGCATCGGAAAACGCGCGCGCTTTCGCCTCGCCTTTCCCTTTAACCCTGACCGTGGTGGTGAACTGTTCTTTCATGGTTACGCGCCGTATTTTTTCTGCCACGCCTGCACCAGGCGCTCGCCTAACTCTTCTTTATCCATAAAGCCGAAACCCAGTACATTGCAGCCTTCGTTGATGGCGGTAACGCCCTCTTCAACCGAACGCATGCCGTATTTGGCTTTATAGCCGTGTTTGTTTTGCGCGGTGATAGCCCCCGCGCCGCCGCTGCCGCAAAACGAGATGCCGAACGTCGCGTTTTCCGCTTTCATCACATCGCCCAGCTTCATATCCGCCGCCACACCCGGCACCACCACGGCGCGCCCACCGGCTTTCTCAACACCTGCCGCCACTTTCTGGCCTTTACCCAGACGGTCGCCAATCACTACGGTAATCTGTTCCATTGTTCGCTCCTTACAGGTTGTCTTTTGCCACTTCGAAGTGCACCGACAGTAGCCAGGCTTCTTCTTCCGGGAGGTTGCCAAATTGCGCCACGACGTCGCGGGCAAGTTGCATTGATTCAGGCGAGATTTCGTCAAACAGGCTGGCATCCACCTCCGGTAGCGGCTCGCCAGTCACTGACCGGTGCGCCATCGCACGGACATGCGAGGTCAACATCTGCTGCTGCACCGCGTTAGGCGTGATGTTGTGCTGGCTCAGCAAAGTGTATACCTGCGTGAGCATATGCCCGGCCAGGCTTGCCGTTTGTTCCGCCCCGTCTCCAGCGTCGTTCATTACCGCTCCGTTTTTCACTCGTCTTACCCCGTTAATGGCCTGGAATAAAACTAACGTTGCAGGTTAAGAGTTTGTAGCGAGGAGTTTTCCACTTTGAAGTGGAAAGCCGGGAGACTTTAGTGATCTGCGCCACATTAATGCGCCCCTCCGGGGCTTTTCACTGTGCAGCGCTCACAGCTTTGATGGAAAAATGCGGAAAAACGGGGCTACGGGAGAATAAAAAAACGGTCAACATGAAGAGAAAAGTGTGACGAGATAAGGGTTCCTTATGAAAAAGGATCAAAGGGTCGTTTTTAGCGCCTGCAAAAAATAGTCGGTAAACGAGGAAACAATCGGCAGCAGCGGCCTGATCGGTAAGCGCAGCAAATGCATGGGGCGCGGAGGTGGCAGGTAGTCTGGCAGCACCGGGCAGAGACGGCCGTCGTCGATATCCTGTTGTAACGTCAGAACAGAGTGCTGCACTATCCCCAACCCGGCGAGCGCCGCCTGGCGTATCGCCTCGCCAGAATCGACCATCAGACGCGGTGTAATCGCAATCTCCAGCTTCCCGGACGGGCCTTCCAGTTGCCAGCTATGATCCGAGCGCCACTGGCTGAAACTGATGCAATGATGCTGCCTCAGATCTTGTGGCGTGAGCGGCGTACCGTGGCGTTGCAGGTATTCGGGGGAGGCGGCGAGGATCATACGATACGGCGGAAGCGGAATGGCGACGATCCCGTCATCGTTGATATTGCCAATGCGTATCGCCAACTGGAAGCGCTCTTCAATCAGATCCACTTTCCGATCGGTCAGCACCATTTCAGCATCGACCCCAGGATATTGCTGCAAAAATCGCGACAGGATGGGGGTGAGAACGCGCTGGCCAAAGGTCACCGGCGCACTGATACGCAGCATGCCCGCGACATTGTCATACAGGTGGTTTGCCAGCCCGTCCGCCTCACGAATGGTGGCGAGAATCTGCAGGCCATACTGGTAAAAACGCTGGCCGGCATCCGTCAGCCCTTGTCGCCGGGTCGTCCGGTGAATCAACTGGCATCCCGTTCTGGCTTCCAGTTCGCGCACATGTTTACCCACCATCGCCGGGGTGATGCCCAGCTCTTCCGCCGCCGCGGTGAAGCTGCCGCAGGTTACCGTGCGGACAAAGGACTCAACGCATTTTAAGTAATCCATTCACCACCCCAATTCTAAACCCTGGCTATCAAATCAAAATAACAGACTCCACTTTATCCGCCCATAACAGGGAGGAATAATCGTCACATTACCCTCTATTAGGTCATTTTATTATGCAATCACTGGTTTTCGATGAGTTTGGATCTGCCGACGTGTTGTACTTGCGAGAGAGCGTCACGCCGCAGCCAGGGCCGGGCGATATTCTCGTTGAAATTTCCGCGGCCGGGCTTAACTTTGCCGATGTCTATCGGCGACAGGGACGCTATCCTCTTGCCGGAGACGCCCCCTGGACAGCGGGTTATGAAGGGGCCGGGCGCGTGGTGCAGGTCGGTGCGGGGGTCAGCGGCTGGCAGCCGGGGGATCGTATTGGCTTTACCGATGTGCCGCTGGCACATGCCAGCCACGTTATCGTGCCGCAAACCCATGCTATTCACCTTCCCGACTGGCTTAGCGAGGCGCAGGCCGCCGCCGTGCTGTTGCAAGGATTAACCGCTGATTACCTGATCCACGATGTATTGCCGGTGTTGCCGGGGATGCGCGTTGCCGTACTGGCCGCTGCCGGTGGTGTTGGGCGGCTACTGACGCGGATGCTCGTCCACCGGGGTGTTCAGGTGCTTGCCGTAGCATCAAGCCAGGAGAAGCAGGCCATCTGCCTTGCCCACGGGGCGGAAATTGCGGTGGGTTATGACACCTGGCAGAAACAGGCCGCAGGCTGCGATATCGTTTTTGACTCCGTCGGCAGCACCCTGTTGCAAAGCCTCGAAGCCGTGAAAGAAGGCGGTCGCGTGGTGCTGTTTGGTATGTCAGGAGGAAAAATTCCGGCCGTGGATCCGGCTGAGTTTTTACTGAAATCTTCTGGGGTGCTGGGGGCCGATCTGTGGACATACTTGACCTCGCGGGAGCAACGTCAACGGCGGGCGGATCGCCTGTTCGGGCTTATCAAAGAGGGTCACGTTTCGCTGCCCGATATCACCGCGTTTTCACTGAGGGAAGGGGCAAAAGCGCATCGTTTGCTGGAGAACCGGGAATTTAGCGGGAAAATCGTACTTGTCCCGTAGCGGGGAGAGAAGCGGGGCATTTGCCCCGCTTCGGGATAGTTAGCGGAACTTCTTGTGGTTGCTGTTGCGGGTGGCTTTAAAATCTTCAGCCGCCGCTTTTGCTTCTTTGACTTTGCCTTCGTTCGCCAGTTTCAGCGCGCCGTCGATCTGACCAATCAGCGTTTGCATCCCCTGGTGGTAGTCTTTCATTTCAGGGCTGTCCGGTGCTTTACCTTCCAGCTTCGGCGGTGTCGCTTTTTGCGCATCTTCGGCAGCCGTGCGCATTTTGGTTAACGCATCTTTAATGGTGGCGGCGTCATCCGATTTTTCGACAACCTGGAGATTTTTGTTGAGGGTGTCCATGTCATCTTCAAGGTCGGCAGCAAAGACATGTGCCGAGCCCAGGACAAGGGTAGAGACAGCTAACATCGCCAGCAGTTTTTTCCGCATTGCTCACTTCCTTTTTTATTATTAAAAAAAGCCATACCCTCAATAATTCGAGATTCAGGCAGCCGGAAAACGTGTGAATTCCAGCCGCTTACAGGAGTAAACGACCGGAGTGCGCACGTACAACCAACGCGCCTGTAACCTGAAATATGGCGGGCATTACTGACCGGCGATTTTCATCTCCGGTAACAACACTGAACCACACTGAATATTACTACGTGTTTCGATATCGTCAGCAATCGTAACGATATTACGCCACATATCTTTCAGATTTCCTGCAATGGTGATCTCACTTACCGGGTACTGAATTTCACCGTTTTCCACCCAGAACCCCGCCGCACCGCGGGAGTAGTCGCCAGTAATACCGCTAACACCCTGCCCCATCAGTTCGGTAACCACCAGACCGGTACCCATCTGCTTAAGCAATTGCTCAAAGCTCAGGCCGCGCCCGGCGATCCGCCAGTTGTGGATCCCGCCCGCGTGCCCGGTGCTTTTCAGCCCCAGTTTGCGTGCGGAGTAATTAGTCAGCAGCCACTGCGTTAATACGCCATCTTTGATGATGTCGCGACGCTCTGTGCGCACCCCCTCGCTGTCGAACGGCGTAGAGGCCAGCCCTTTCAGCAAATGCGGATGTTCTTCAATGGTCAGCCATTCCGGCAGAATTTGCTTACCCAGCGAGTCAAGCAGGAAGGTGGATTTGCGGTACACCGAACCACCCGCAATTGCCCCGACCAGATGCCCGAACAGGCCAGTCGCCACTTCATGGCCAAAAATGACCGGCGCTTTCATGGTGGAGAGTTTACGCGGAGCAAGGCGAGAGAGCGTACGGCGCGCGCACTCTTCCCCCACCCATTCAGGGCTTTGCAAATCGCGAATATCACGGCTAATGGTGTAAGCGTAATCGCGCTCCATATCCCCGTTCTCTTCGGCGATAACGCAGCTTGAGAGCGAGTGACGCGTGGAGGCATAGCCCTGCAGCATACCGTGGCTGTTGCCGAAGACTTTGACGCCGTAGTGGCTGTTAAAACTGCCGCCTTCGGTATTGTTAATGCGCTTGTCAGCTTTCAGCGCCGCCTGCTCTGCGCGTGAAGCCAGATCAATGGCTTCGTCTGGCGTCACCTCCGCCGGATGGAAGAGATCCAGATCCGGTGCTTCGAAGGCCAGTAGCTCTTTATCCGCCACCCCGGCAAAGGGATCCGGCGACGTGTAGCGGGCGATATCCAGCGCGGCCTGCACGGTGCGGGCAATCGCATCCGGGCTTAAATCGGTGGACGACGCGCTGCCTTTGCGATTTTGATGATAAACCGTAATGCCTAACGCACCGTCGCTGTTGAATTCTACGTTCTCCACTTCACCGTAGCGCGTGCTGACGCTGATCCCGGTGGTCTTGCTGACAGACACTTCCGCACCATCCGCTTTTCCGGAGGCCAACTCCAGCGCGGTAGAAACCGCTTCTTCCAGTGCTTTGCGTTGTTGTGCAACTTGTGTGATTACTTTCATCGCCAATGCCATAATTAGAGGAGAGAATCTTTGAAGTCTAACAGAGAACCGTTTTTCAGTGCGCCCCTTAACTGGTAACATTAGCCTCTTTTTTGAGGAACCTGAGATGACAAAGCAGCCCGACGACTGGCTCGACGACGTTCCCGGTGACGACATCGAGGACGAAGATGATGAGATCATCTGGGTCAGTAAGAGTGAAATTAAACGCGACGCCGAGGAATTAAAACGCCTGGGCGCAGAACTGGTAGACCTGGGTAAAAATGCGCTGGAGAAAATCCCGCTCGACCAGGATCTGCGCGACGCCATTGAACTGGCACAGCGCATCAAGATGGAAGGCCGCCGCCGCCAGTTACAGTTGATTGGTAAATTGCTGCGTCAACGTGACGTTGAGCCAATTCGCCAGGCGCTGGATAAGCTGAAAAACCGCCATAACCAACAGGTGGCGTTTTTCCACAAGCTGGAACAGATTCGCGACCGCCTGATTGAGGAAGGTGATGACGCCATTGCGGAAGTGTTAGGCCTGTGGCCGGATGCGGACCGTCAGCAATTACGTACGCTTATCCGCAACGCGAAGAAAGAGAAGGAAGGAAACAAACCGCCGAAATCCGCGCGTTTGATTTTCCAGTACCTGCGCGAGCTGTCCGAAGCCGCAGAGTAATCTCCCCCGGATGTGCGGCTCGCCCCGCACATCGTTTTTCCTCTTCTCCCTGCCTTTTTGGCAACGCTTCCTTAACAGCTATCTGTTTGATAATCACAGCTTATTTAAGCTGAATCGTTAAAGCTAAAATCATCCTAGTTCACAGATTTTATGCATGGACTTTCATGATTACATAGTTAAAAGCGATCAATAGCAGACTTTTGATCACTCAATTGCGCTTAATTACACCAGATGAAACGGATCACATTTTTTAGCGTCAGCAATTATTAGATTTCAGGGGTCATGAAAATAATCGATTCAGCAAAAAAGGAATAAAAATGAAGAAAGCCCTGGTGTTATCAACCCTCGCTCTGCTTATCTCTGGCAACGTCTGTGCAAAAACATGGTTGCTGACAAGCGCTGAAAGCGGCGTAGAACAAGGAAACTGGCAGGTCACCAGCCAGCAGCTGAAAATTAAAGATCAGACTTTCAGCATTGAGCAAAAAGTCCTGCACGGCGGCAAGCAGGAAGGCAGTAAAATCATCACCATCAGCAGCCAGAATGGCCTGACAATCACCCTGAGCCCGACTCGCGGCATGAATTTGCTTCGTGTAGAAGGTTTTGGCGTGCGGATGGGCTGGGATTCACCGGTAAAAGAGGTGGTTAACCCGGCGTATATGAATCTGGAAAGCCGCAATGGTCTGGGGTGGCTGGAAGGATTCAACGAAATGCTGGTGCGCTGTGGCTATGAATGGACCGGCCATCCGGTCACCGCTGACGGGCAGATTTATACCCTTCACGGCAAAGTGGGCAACACCCCGGCCTCACAGGTTTCCGTGGATGTCAGCGAGAAAGCGCCGTATGAAATTCGCATTCGTGGGCTGGTAAAAGAGAGCACCTTCAAAAAAGCCGATCTGCAAACCGAAATGGAGCTGAGCTATATTCCGGGCAGCAACAGCTTTACCCTGCATGATGTGCTGACCAACCATGCTGATTACGCGCACGATTACCAAATCATCTACCACAGCAACTTCGGCACGCCGATTCTGGAAGAGGGCGCGCGCTTTATCGCCCCTGTTGAGAGCGTCAGCCCGTTCAACGATTACGCCAAAGCCGGGCTGAAAAACTGGCAAACCTATAGCGGGCCGACCAAAGGCTTCGATGAAATGGTCTTTAACTTCAAGCCGCTGGCTGATGCGCGTAAAGAGACCGTGGCGGCGGTAATTAACAAAGCCGGTGATAAAGGGGCGGCCATCAGCTTTAACACCCAGCAGTTGCCGGTGCTGACGCTGTGGAAAAATACCGACACCCTGAAACAGGGCTATGTGACGGGGATTGAACCGGGTACCAGCTACGCCTATCCGGTGACCATTGAACGCGAACAGAAACGCGTGAAGAAACTGGAACCGGGCCAGAGCACCCGTTTCGACCTGACCTACACCCTGCTGCACAACGCAAGCCAGGTGAAGGATGTGGAAAAACGCGTCGCTGATATTCAGGGAGCTAAAGCACCGCAGATCATCGACACGCCAATCGCCAAAGAGTAAGCATAAAAAACCGCGCCATTCCCATCAGATGGCGCGGTTTCCTGCATACTTCATCGTGCAGCTAGCGTTTCAGCAGCTCCCGCTCAATACGTTCACGTGTTTCCACCGCCTGCACATTCATTTTTTCCGGATAGCCAAACAATGAGGTCGTGATAATCGACTCACCACCAACCTTAAACTCACGGTTCGCAAAATCCATTTCACGCAGCGTGCTGAACAGGCTGTCGAAATCGACCTCCCCTTCACCCAGCCCGATATGCTGGTGAATGGTCGCGTTCACGCCAGGCGGGTTCATGATGTAGCGGCACGGCAGCGTATGGTTGTGTGTGTCAGCCAGCAGCACGTGCGACAGATCCTGACCCGCATAGTTGAGCATTCGCGCTACATCACCCACGCCTTTGTCGTAAAAGAAACTATGCGGTGCGCTGTACAAATAGGTCACATTGTCGCTGCGCAGCGACTGCACCATATCGATCGTTTCATCGTTAAGTTCACAGAAATCCCAGGGATGGGACTGGATTTCGACGCGAATGCCTTCACGTTCGATAATCGGCAGCAGCTCTTCCATTGAGCGATACCACATCTCTTCGCAAATCTCAGGTTCGTCCGGCGTACCGGAAAGCTCGGTATTGATGACTTGTACACCCATTTCAACTGCAATTTCGATCATCCGTTTCCAGTTCGTTACCGCGGCACAGCGGCGCTCTTCATCCGGGCCAGACCAGCGATACACCACGATGAACGAGGAGAGCTCCACACCATACGTCCGCAGCGCATTTTTGTATTCTTTGATCGTTTCACGGCCTGCTTTCGGGTGTTTATAAAATGGGTTAATACGTGGATGAGGAGACTGTTCTATATATTTATATCCCCACTCAGAAACCTGGCGGACCATTTGCGTGATCGGCAAATGTTTGATTACATCCACATCAAAAGCGATTTTCATAGTTAACCTCGAAAAAAACCAAAAGATAAATATTGATGCCGAAAAACACTCACCCAACGGGATTATTTCAATAACAGGGCAATACTGTGGTTAATTTGCTTTTCAATTTCCGCTTCATTCCACGCGGCTAATGTTGATGAGAAAGGTTCAAAGGAATAGTTACCGCGATATCCCATCTCTTCCAGACGTTTAACCTGGCGGTAATTTTCCATCACGTCTTTGTCGCTCAACATAATGCGTTCTTCATCGGTCAGAGTGGCAGTCGGACGTTTATCCTCAACCCCGGAAAGATGCACAAGACCGATGGCGGAAATATCGATATCTTGCGAAAACTCTTTTTCAGCATTCTCGTAAAGATGATGGTGGAAAGTGTCCAGCATCAGCTTAAATGGCGACTTCGCCTCACGGATAAGCTGCTGAGTATGAATGGCAGAACGCAGAGAACTGATGGGGAAACCCAGCGGCTCAACATAGCCCTGTATACCGTAATCGGCGAACAGTACGCTGAGTTCTTTAATGGCATTCAGCGTGACACCGTCCGCCACCGGCGTACCATCGTTCAGCGGACAAAGCACCAGCGCTTTCGCACCAACACCCTTTGCATCACATAATAGCCCCTGTGTTTTTTTCAGGACCTCATCATTAAGCTGGTTAAAGGGATATACGGCATTGATGGTCAAAATTTCCAAACCGTATTTATCCGCCAGATCAGCAACCTGAGCATGGCTTAAGTTATCCGTTACTTTCCCACCCGGCATATCATTACGTAATTCGACTTTATTTAATCCAAGACGCTGTACCAGACTAAAAAAGCGCTCAATGGATAAATTCGGTGCAATTTTACGGTTAATACAAAATCGGCTTATTTCAATATTCATTATATCCCCCAGGGTGCGACCTGAATTAATAGAAGATGTTTAAATCATGAGCACAATTTAGCGCCTGGGCTATAAATAAGCTTTTACTATCTTGATGAAAAAAGCCTGCCTTTTAGTGATACGTATCACAGGCTCCAGGCTGATTTTGATGAATATCGGGAGGGAGAATATTCAGGCGGTAAAAGGCGCCCTGACTGGCGCGCCTCTGACGGGAACAATCAGTATTTCCGCGCTTCACCAATGCGTTCGTCCAACATACGGGCCACTTCCTGCACGCGCTCACTGCGCGACACCTGAGCACCACCAACGCGCCACCAGCTCAGGTATTTGTGCACCATCGTTTTGGGCAGAACCTTAATATCAATCAACGTGGTAACGGTCTGGCGCTGCGCATCTTCCAGCGCGTCCTGCAGCGCTTCCAGGGTGGTCACACGGTAGCTCTTGCAGCCATAGCCTTCGGCAATGCGGGCGAAATCGACCGGAATTAACCCCCCTTCCTGCTGCCCGCTTTCCTGTTGATGGAAACGAAACTCGGTAAAGAAGCTGTTCATCCCGTGTTCCATCTGCAGATTGTTGATACAGCCGTTGGTCATGTTATCGAGCAGAATAATCGTGATCTTTTTGCCCATCTGCACCGACGTGACCAGCTCTGAATGAAGCATCATGAAAGAGCCATCGCCCACGAAACAGTAAACATCCCGTTCCGGCTGTGCGAGTTTCGCTCCCAGCGCCGCATTCACTTCATATCCCATACAGGAGTAGCCATACTCCACGTGGTAATCGTTGTTTCCACGGCTCTGCCAGACACGCTGCAGGTCGCCAGGTAAACTCCCGGCCGCCGCCACGATCAGCGCGTTTTCCGGCAACGTGCGGTTCAGCACGCCCAGCACGCGGGTTTGTGTCAGGCAGGAGCGGGTGATCTCCTGGAACTCGGCATACACTTTGCGAGTATCGAGATGGTCGTCAATTTCAGGCTGGAAATTGTTGCCTGTGTATTCAATGGCATAGACGCGTTCCACTTCGGCTTTATACCGCGCCTGCGCCGAGGCGATAGCATCACCCCATGCGCTGCTGTAGCCCGTTTTCCCTAAGCGTTCGCTCAACTGGGTCAGCGCTTCACGGGCGTCGGCCTGCACCTGCACACCATCGAGCTTGAAGGCATCGAAACGGCTGATATTAATGTTGAGATAATGCACGTCCGGGTTCTGGAAAATCCATTTCGAGGAAGTGGTAAAGTCGGTGTAACGCGTTCCCACGCCAATCACCAGATCGGTCTCTTTCGCCAGCAGGTTCGCCGCCAGCGAGCCGGTTTCACCGATACCGCCCACATTCAGCGCCAACTCCGAGCTTAACGCCCCTTTCCCGGCCTGGGTTTCCGCAATTGGCAGGCCAAAACGCTGCGCAAAATCGAGCAGCGCCGCTTCGGCCTGTGAATATTTCACCCCACCGCCGCAGATAACCAGTGGACGTTTGTGGTGGCGAATCACCTCTACGGCTTCGGCCAGCATCGCCGCCGTTGGCGCATGGCGCTCCAGGCGATAAACGCGACGTTTGAAGAAATAGTCCGGGTAATCCCAGGCTTCACCCTGAACATCCTGCGGTAGGCAGATCGTAACAGCTCCGGTATCTGCCGGATCAGTCAGCACACGCATGGCGCTAATGCAGGCGGTCATCAGCTGTTCCGGGCGTGTGATACGGTCCCAGTAACGGCTTACCGCACGAAATGCGTCGTTGGTACTCAGGCTAAGATCGTGCTCCTGCTCAACCTGCTGTAGCACCGGGTCGGGCTGGCGCGTGGCGTAGACATCGCCGGGAAGCAGTAATAAAGGAATGCGGTTAGCCGTTGCCGTTGCCGCCGCCGTGATCATATTCGCCGCACCCGGCCCTACGGACGAGGTACAGGCATAGATCTGCTGGCGCAGTTTTTGGCGGGCGAAGCCGGTGGCAACATGTGCCATCCCCTGCTCATTGCGCCCCTGATGCACGCTCAGTTGGCCGCAGTCCTCTTCAAGTGCTTGCCCTAAGCCGACGACATTACCATGGCCAAAGATAGCGAATATCCCTTTGACGAATTTGATTTCCTGCCCGTCTACGTCGATGTACTGATTGTCAAGAAAGCGCACCAGAGCCTGCGCCATGGTCAACCTGATAGTTTTCATGTACCCCACCTGCTTTTATCGGCCGTCTGGCTGGCATGCTTATGCACGCATCAGCCCCACATTAAAAAAAGACGCGTAATCAGAATCAAAATTTCCGTGACAATGATTATATGGAATTTATATTCCATTTGTGGGAAGAAGATCAAATTTAAAAAATTTCGGCTTCATGCACTGTTTTTGCAAAAATGCGAAATTTTCCTTCCACTTTTCATTTCAAAGACTATTACTCCTTTAAATCATATTCTTATAGTATTTTTAACGCGATAACCTTGTTGCCAGCAAGCCATGAAAGCACTGATTTTTGTGATCAAGTTCAAAACAAAAAAGAAAATGAAATTTTCATTATTGTTGAAAATGAAATCATCAAACCTTAGTATGAGCCGAAAATCACATCATCTCCTGACGAGGATATGTCAATGGGCAAAGCAATAACGGGTGAACAAAAAACGCTGGACGTAATCTGTCTGGGGCGAGTTGCCGTCGATCTGTATGGTCAACAAATTGGATCACGGCTGGAAGATATGACGACCTTCTCCAAATATCTGGGCGGGTCGTCTGGCAACGTGGCTTACGGTACGGCGATTCAAGGACTGCGCTCCGGGATGCTGGCGCGCGTCGGCGATGAACATATGGGGCGTTTTATTCGCGAGGAGTTAAATCGCGTCGGTGTGGATACCGAATGTCTGAAAACCGATCATGAGCGTCTGACGGCGCTGGTAATCCTCGGGATCAAAGATCAGGATACCTTTCCACTGATTTTTTACCGCGACAACTGTGCAGACATGGCGCTGACGCCAGAGGACATCAGCGAAAGCTATCTCGCCTCTTCCCGCGCACTGGCAATCACGGGCACACACCTTTCGCATCCTAACACGCGTGCTGCGGTACTTAAGGCGCTGGACTATGCCGCAAAACATGGTTTACGGCGTGCGTTGGATATCGATTATCGCCCGGTGCTGTGGGGGCTGACCTCGCTTGGCGACGGTGAAACGCGTTTCATCGCCTCTGAGCAGGTGACCCAGCAACTCCAGGAGGTACTGCATCATTTTGACCTGATTGTCGGTACAGAAGAAGAGTTTCACATTGCGGGCGGCAGCACCGACACCCTGCAGGCACTGAAACGCGTACGTGATCTGACCAACGCCGTGCTGGTGTGTAAACGTGGCGCTCAGGGTTGTTCCGTCTTTGAAGGCAAAATCGCCGATGACTGGTCGCAGGTGAAATTGAACAGCGGCGTGCGTGTTGAAGTGCTGAACGTGCTCGGCGCAGGCGATGCGTTTATGTCCGGTCTGCTGCGAGGCTGGCTGAATGACGAAAGCTGGGAGCAGGCATGTCGTTACGCGAATGCCTGCGGGGCACTGGTTGTCTCACGCCACGGCTGCGCACCGGCGATGCCGACGAAGCAAGAGCTGGATGACTACCTTCAACGCGAGCAATCCGTGCCGCGACCGGATCAGGATGTCCGCTTGAATCACCTGCACCGTGCCACGACCCGTAAACAACAATGGCAGGAGCTGTGCGTCTTCGCCTTCGACCACCGTAAGCAACTGGTGGATATCGCTCACGAAGTGGGTTGCGAGGTTGCCCGTATCCCGCAGTTGAAAAAGCTGCTGTTGCAGGGTGCGCGCGAAGCGGCACAGGAAGCTGGTCTGAGAAATAACAGCGGCATTCTTGCCGACTCGACCTTCGGGCAAAACGTCCTCAACGATGTCACGGGGCAAGGGTGGTGGATTGGTCGGCCGATTGAAATGCCCGGCTCATATCCATTGCGCCTTGAGCATGGCAACATCGGCTCTCAGCTGATCGACTGGCCGCTGGAGCACGTGGTGAAATGCCTGGTGTTCTACCATCCGGACGACGCGCAATCGGTGCGTGAGGAACAAGAAGCGCTGATTGATGAAGTCTATCGTGCCTGCTGTAAATCCGGGCACGACCTACTGCTGGAAGTGATCCTGCCACGCGACAACGCCGATCAGGATGAGCGCCACTACGTGCAGATCGTGGAGCATTTTTACCAGTTGGGTATCCAGCCGGACTGGTGGAAACTGCCGCCGCTGCGCCCGGAAAACTGGCGCACTATCAGCCAGCACATCGAATATTTCGACCCGGAATGCCGTGGCATTTTAATCCTCGGTCTGGATGCGCCGGAAAGCGAACTGAAAGCCGGTTTCGCCGCCGCAGCCGATGCCCCTTGGGTGAAAGGCTTCGCCGTCGGCCGTACCATCTTTGGTGAACCGTCCCGTCAGTGGCTGGCAGGCAACTACAATGACAGCCAACTTATTGATGCGGTGAAAGAGAAGTACCTGGCGCTGATTGGCTTCTGGAGAGAATACCGCCCGGCGCACTAAGTTCCCTCACCTCCCCCGTGCTCTTGTTGCCTTTCCGGCGGCAGGGGCACTTTTTTTTGAGATGCGAGTTATGAATACAAGCCCAGCGATGAGCAGCGTGAATACCCCGGCATCTGCACTGCTGCGTATCAGCGCCGCCATGTTTCTCTCTTATCTGACGATCGGCCTTCCTCTGGCCACCCTTCCGCTTTACGTTCAGCAGCAGCTTGGGCTCAATGACCTGATGATCGGCATTGCGGTCGGCAGCCAGTTTATTGCCACCCTTTTTAGCCGCGGTCTGGCCGGGAGAAAAGCCGATGCCTTCGGTGGGCGCCAGACGGTGATTATGGGCCAGGTCTGCTGCGCCACATCCGGTATCTTTATGCTGGCCAGCGCGCAGGGGGCTGAACTGCCCATTTTCGCCTGGAGCCTGCTGATTGCTGGACGTGTGCTGCTCGGTCTTGGTGAGAGTTTTATCCTGACCGGAAACCTGACCTGGGGCATGTGGCTTGCCGGTGCACCCAGTGCGGGGAAAGTGATTTCGTGGAACGGGATGGCCACCTACGGTGCGCTGGCGACAGGCGCACCGCTTGGGCTGATGCTCTATACCCATTACAACCTGTCCGTGCTGGCAACCATTACTCTATTTCTGCCGCTGTGCAGCTTTCTGCTCACCCAGGGATTACCGGGAAATGCCCCGGAGGTGCGCGCTCGCGCCTCAATGCGTCTTGTTTTTCGTCAGGTCTGGCGACCGGGCATGGGCCTGGTATTACAGGGGATTGGCTTTGCCTCGCTCAGCGCCTTTGCCGTGCTCTATTTTAACGAAAAGGGGTGGTACTACGCCGGGTTCGCCATGACCCTGTTCGGCGGAGCCTTTATCCTGGTCCGGCTCTTCTTTGCCCATTTCCCCGACCGCTACGGCGGTGTCCGCGTGGCTACCTGTTCGCTGCTGATTGAAGGCACCGGCCTGCTGTTGCTCTGGGGAGCGCCCACCCCAACGGTGGCGCTTATCGGCGCGGCGATAACCGGGTGCGGGTGCTCACTGATGTTTCCATCGTTGGGGGTGGAAGTGGTACGCCGGGTTTCGCCGGAGATCCGCGGTACCGCGCTGGGCACCTGGTCGGCGTTTCAGGATCTGGCCTATGGCCTGACGGGGCCACTGGCAGGCATGCTGACACCATGGATGGGCTATCAGCACGTCTTTCTGATCGCCGCAGCCAGCGCATTGCTGGGTGCGGCGATCCTCAGAGGGTTACTGCGCCAGGTTTAAGGCAGCAGATAGGGGCGTGTTTTTTGCGCCCCAATGCTGAATACGTCTTCCGCCATCATTTGCCAGTAACCGGGGTTGAACAACTCGAGCGAACAGATACCGTCATAGCCCATCGCCACCAGTTCACGGGTAATGCCATGCAGCGGAATCACCCCATTCCCAGGCAGCAAACGGTGGCAGTGCTCGAGCATCGACAGCGGAAGATCGTCCGCATCATCAATGTGATAGACAAAGATCTTCTCTACCGGGATCTGGCGCAGCGTTGAAAGATCGCGCCACTGATCGTGGAGATAGAGATTAAACGCATCAACCACCAGCCCGACATTTTTACAGGCCACGGTATCAACGATCTCCATTGCCAGATCAAGACTGCGTACGCAGCACTCGGCGGAGCCAATCGGCTCGAAGGCCAGCCGCATCCCTTGCTCACCGGCAACATCCGCCATTTCGCGCAGCCGTTTCACCGAGTCTTTCACCGTTGCCCGCGTTGTCCAGCGTTGCCCGGCTTTAATGGTCGGCACCACCACCAGACAGTCACCGCCTACCGCCGCAGAGGCTTTACAGGCAAATGCCAGCTCTGCTTGCTTCTCTTTCCAGCCTTCTGTATCGCAGAACGTGATATCTTCAAGCGAGTTATAGCCCCACGGCTTGAGGCGGCTGGCTGCAAAGAATTCGGCAAGTTCGTCCAGCGAATGTTCACGCAACCAGGCTTTCAGCATATCGAGCCGCAGTTCGATATAGTCATAGCCGTACGTTTCAGCGAGCACGATATCCTGCGCCAGCGTTGAATTACGCATGCAGGTTGCTTCATTAAACCCCAGTTTCATGGCCCCTCCTTCATTGCCGCCAGATAAGCGTTGCCGCGCCATGGCCTGATAACGTCAGGCGATACTCTTTGTCGCCATCCACCACGCGGCAGCTTCGCGCGTTGGTTTCGCGGTTATACACCACCAGTACCCGCTCGCCGTCCGGGTTCACAAATCCTACCTCTTCCAGGCTGGCGTCGAAGCTTGAGGAGAGCATCACTTTCGCGCCGGGACGCACAAAGCGGCAGAAGTGGCCAATCCCGTACCAGGAGAAGTTGTGGCGCAACGCGTCACTTTCTTTGTCGTACTGAATCGGCGCTTCACACAGATTGCCCTGATGGTTCGGCCCGCCTTTGCTATCGAGCAGCAGGTTCCAGTCAATAAACCCGGTACAGCCCGCTTTAAAGTTGCCGATCATATCGTGCAGATAGGTGTGCCAGTGACGCAGTTGGCTTTCGCCGTCGTGCTCCATCGGGACGCAGCCTTCGGAGAAGAGTAATTTTTTATCCGGCAGGCACTGAGAAATAAACTGCAGCTGGGTGAAGTGGTCGCCGGTATACCAGTGAAACGCCAGACCGTTGATGCCTTCGTAATTTTCGTCACTGGCAAAGGCCCGTTCCGCCCAATCGACCAGCCCGTCTTTGTCGTGATCCCAGATATAAATTTCGGTATCGGGCATCCCGTAGCGGGCCAGCATTGGACGCAGGTATTTGACAGCGAATTCCGTCTCTTCTTCCAGACTGTACAGGCAGGAATCCCAGGTTTTAACCGCCACAGGTTCGTTCTGTACCGACAGGCATTTCACCTCAATACCGTGGTTGCGATAGGCCAGCAGATACTGCCCAATGATGTTGGCCCAGTCGCCGTAATATTCTCGACGCAGCTTGCCGCCGCCGTTCATATCGTTGTTGGTTTTCATGAAACCCGGCGGGCTCCACGGCGACGCCATCAACGTCATCTGCGGGTTCACGCGCAGAGCGGCAGAAATCAGCGGAATCAGGTTGGCTTCATCGCGTTCAAAAGAGAGATTCCCCTGCTGCAAATCCTCCGCCGATTCAACATAGGCGTAGTTGCTCAACGAGAAATCACAGCTCTGAATCGGCATACGCGCCATCGTGTAGCCATGCTCTTGCGGCGAAAAGTATTCATGCAGAAATTGCGTTTTCGTCTTCTCGCTCATGCTGTTGTAGACCATGCCAGCCCCTTCCGTGAAGCTACCGCCGAAGCCGTCGATGCTTTGCAGCGTATGGCGCGGAAAGACTTTGATCAGTTCAGCACAACCGGCATCGCGGTCAGAGAAGGACACAGGCTCTTCAACAAGGAAGCGCTTATGGCGCGGATCGGTGGAAATCAGTCTGCCTTTCATAGGGAAAATCTCAGGTAAAAAGAGAAAAGATGGGCCGAAGCCCATCTTTAAGGGGAGGATTACTTGTAGAACGCAGGTTTCGCTGGCAATTCAACAAACTCGGTTTCGCCAGATTCCTGTGATTTAACACACGCATCGGCGGTCACCGCTGCCAGGTAGCCATCCCATGAGTTCGGGCCTGCCGGTGCCTGGCCTGCGTTCAGGCGGTCGAAGAAGTCCTGGAACTCGATGTCGTATGCTTCGATAAAGCGTTGTTTCCAGTCCACCAGGATGTCAGTGCTGTATTTCGCGCCTTTACGTACCGCCGCGCTGGCCACGGTCGGCAGTTCTGCCATGCCTTTTTCACCCGAAACATCACAGTGAATGTCGTAGCCATACTGGCAGTTGACGAACACTTCCACCACGATATTGATGCCAGACGTGGTTTCCATAACCACCAATTGCGGGTCGCGCAGGGTGGTCACCAGGCTGGACTGACGCGGGAAGTAAACCTTAACGGTTTTGTAGTCTTCGTCGAGCAGCCAGTGCATCACGTCGATTTCATGAATCAGCGTTTCGTAGATAGCCTGCGGAGTTTTGTACTCTGGTACGGTGCTGGCGTTGTAGTGACGGCCATGGACCATCAACGGCTGGCCGATTTCGCCGCTGTCGATGATGTTTTTGAGCTGTACATAGCCTTTGTCGTAACGGCGCATAAAGCCGACCTGCACCATACGTTTGCCATTTTTCTGTTCTGCTTCGATAACGCGCAGACAGTCAGCTGCGGTGACGGCCAGCGGTTTTTCACAGAAGACATATTTTTTTGCGTTCAGCGCGGCAACGGCGATATCAGCATGCGCACCGTTAGACGCCGTGATCACCACGACCTCAACCTCTTTGTCATTCACCAGATCGTGATAGTCTTTGTAATCTTTCGCCTGAATGGCGAATTTATCAAGGGCAGCCTGAGCACGGCCTTCAACGATATCGCACACAGCGACAACTTCGACACCGGAAACGGTGTTAGCCAGACGACGTAAATGGTCAGAACCGATTGCGCCAATACCCACAATACCTGCTTTTAAAGTCATGATCGTTTTCCTTTTATCAAAGTTCAGAGATAATCTTTAAGTAACTCATTAATATGCTTAGAGCCTTTCAGCGCATATTCTAATGGGTTGTATTTTTTAGGATCCTGTTCGGCTTCTACGACAATCCAGCCGCTATATTGATGCTGAACCAGGAAGGCTAATACGGTTTTGAAATCAATATTTCCATCGCCCGGAACGGTAAAGACACCGTCAAGAAATGAATTAAGGAATGATTTCCGTGCCAGACGGCACTCTCTTAATTTATCTTCACGCACATCTTTAAAATGCACATGCTTAATTCGGTTGAAATGTTTTTTCACCAGCGGCATGACATCGCCATCGGAAACATAAATGTGGCCGGTATCAAATAACAGATGAACGAATTCGGGATTGGTATTTTCCATCAGGCGGTCAACTTCCGGCAGCGTTTGAATGCCGGTACCCATATGGTGATGGAAAGCCAGTTTAAGGTTATGCTTATTGGCGATTTTTCCCAGTTCATTCAGCCCTTCGCACAGTAAGTTCCATTCACTGTCGCTGAAATACGGTTTCTGGGTATAAACACATTTATCAATAATGCCCTGTACGCTGTAGGTCTGTTCAGAGACAACCGCAACATAGGCATGCACTTTTTCCAGCCATGCACAATGTTGCTCAAAGGCTTTTTTCGCCGCCTCAATACCATCACGGATAATAAAAGAGGAGAACCACTGCCCCGGGATTTCCATGCCGCGCAGCGCCAACTCGGTGTTCAGTTCTTCAGGATCTTGTGGATAGCACCCGCCGACTTCGGTACCAGCAAAACCTGCAAGGCAAGCATCACTCAGGATCTGTTTGTAGGTATTTTCTTTACCAATTTCAGGGATATCGTCATTACGCCATCCAATCGGCGCGATCCCCCATTTGATGTTATTTTTCATACTGTACATGTTGCTGGCTCCTGCTTAATGAAAATTATTTAGACCGCCGGGCGGTAACCTCTGGCATAGCGACATAGTACGTTTTCAGGGTGGAAAAACTTTATGTTTCTGGTGGTCAGCGGTGGGACAAAAAGTGTCAATGATCACAGTTTCACCGGCTGTTTTTAATGATTCTTGCGTCATACATGAACTTGTATTTTTATGCGTTTTCCTGGTCAAAAAATAGTAAAAAAAACGACTGCAAAGGCAGTCGTTTTAAAATGGAATGTTTATTCACTATCCTTCGAAAAACAGATAATTTGCTTTTCGATAATCTTTTCTGTATTGCCCCGGTGTTTTTCCCACTTTGTTTTTAAAGTAGTTCTGGAAGTGGCTAAGATTGCTAAAGCCAACCCGATAGGCAATCGAGGTTATTTTCTCGCGGCCGCCTTCATCCGTCGTTAACAACGACTGGGCTTCACCCAAACGGCGCTTAATAAGATAGTCCATCGGCGAATAGCCATAGCGCCTTTTAAATTCATGGGAGACAAAGTAAGGACTCACGTTGAATTTTAATGCCAGCGTATCGAGACGAATCGGTTCGTAGAAGTTAAGATCGATATAGCTTTTTATCGAATCCAGTAAATTCTCGTTACGCTGGATAAATTCACTGTCCGAGCGCATCAACACATTGCCCTCAATGTACTTCAACAATGCGCGAGTCATAAGCTGCGCCATTGCCGGGCCATCGACCGCACGCTGGTTTATGATAGTAAAAATGGAACTCATGATTTTCATCACGGTTTCGTAATGGTGATAAAGCGGAATAACAGGGACCAGGTCGTCCGGAATCAACGCATTTTCCCGCAGCCCAGGACAATCGATATGATTGATACCACAGCAAATTGTCCCTATCGGCCGCCCGCTTTCCAGATACTCATCATGTACTACCTGGCTGTTGTAAATAACCAGATCGCCTTTGCGCACAGGATAGATCCTATCGCCAATGAAGTATTCCCCTTCCCCTTCGGTGATGAGGATGAGCTCGACGGTTTGCGGATGCATGTGCATAAATCGGACAAAGGGCCCATCGCTTTCACTCACCTGACTGACATAAACCAATTGCGGCAAGGTTTTGTTTTCACGTTCCAACGGACAGAAGCACAAACGCATGACTTACTTCTCCTGGCTGACATCACGATGCAATCTTTAGCCCGCCCCGACGCTGAGTTAGCGCAAGGCGGTGGACGCAGTCTCTGACCTCATCACGGGCTCTGTTGGGGGCCATCCATGTCGGTTCCCCAACGTTCCGCTACACATTTACTACCTGACTGCTTCTTGAATTTTTATATCACTTAAAATGAAATAAAAATGCTATACAGATCATAATTCTTTCCAAATTCAGAAGACGAAAATCTCCTCTCCCAGTTGTACTGTAAATTAAAAATATTTAAATTCAATACATTAAGTGATTTCATTGAGGGGATTCTGTTATCAAATCTCTTTTTCATACCTTTTTCAAAAATCAAATCAAAATTCCATAAAATTAGATTTGAAATTTTTAATCCAAAAAATTACATTGATGTTGCATATGTTTTCGCCTGGCTGCGGCCACTCCTGGTCCTCAACAGGCTCAAGCTCTCGTTCAGAAGGTACATAGAGATGGAAATAGTCGGTAATTTTATCAATGGTAAAACGTGTCTGAGCCGCAGCGGTAAAACCCTGCCCGTCACTAACCCCGCGACCGGTGAAATCATTCGCGAGGTCACGCAGAGTACACATCAGGAAATGCTTGATGCCATCGGCTGCGCGCAGGACGCGTTTCCAGCGTGGAGTAAAACGGCGCCGTTACGTCGCGCACGTATTCTCTTCAAATTCAATGGATTGCTGGAACAACATCGCGACGAACTGGCCGAACTCATTGTGAGTGAACATGGCAAGGTGTGGTCGGACGCACTGGGCGAATTGACCCGCGGGATGGAAGTGGTGGAGTTTGCGTGTGGGATCCCGCACCTGAGCAAAGGTGAGTACTCCTCCACGGTCGGTTCCGGCGTTGATAGCTATTCGCTCATGCAGCCGCTGGGGGTGGTTGCCGGGATCACGCCGTTTAACTTCCCGGCGATGGTGCCGATGTGGATGTTCCCTATCGCGCTGGCCTGCGGCAATACTTTTATCCTTAAACCGCCCGCCCCGGTGCCGTCAGCCTCACTGCGCATTGCGGAATTACTGAAAGAAGCCGGTCTGCCGGATGGCGTGTTCAACGTGGTGCATTGTGGTAATGAGACGGCCAGCCTGTTGACCAGCGATCCGCGCATTCAGGCCGTCAGCTTTGTAGGTTCCTCCGGCGTGGCGCAGCATATCTACGCCACGGCCAGCGCACACGGCAAACGCGTGCAGGCTTTTGGCGCGGCGAAAAACCATGCCATCGTCATGCCGGACGCTGATATCGACGCCACGGTCAATGCCATCATGGGCGGTGCCTACGGTTCTGCCGGGGAACGCTGCATGGCGCTGCCGGTTGTGGTTGCCGTTGGCGATGATACCGCCGACAGACTGATTGCCCGCCTGACCCCGCTGATTAACGCACTGCGTATCGGCCCGGGGAACCTGCGCGGCGAGCAAGAAAATGAAATGGGCCCGGTGGTATCACGCGCGCATCAGCAAAAAGTAATCAGCTATATCGATAAAGGCGCAAGCGAAGGCGCAAAACTGCTTATCGATGGTCGCAATTATCGTGTTCCAGGTCATCCTGATGGCTTCTACGTCGGTGGTACGCTGTTCGATAACGTCACCACCGATATGACCATCTGGCGTGAAGAGATCTTCGGACCTGTTCTGGGGATCGTGCGTGTTGCGGATTATGCCAGTGCGATCCGCACCGTCAATTCACACGAGTTTGGCAACGGCAGCGTGATTTTCACCACCAACGGTCACTACGCGCGTGATTTCGTGCAGAACGTTGAAGCCGGTATGGTTGGGGTGAATATTCCGGTGCCAGTTCCGGTGGCGTTCCACTCGTTCGGCGGCTGGAAACGTTCAGTATTTGGTGCACTCAACGTCCACGGACCAGACGGCGTGCGCTTCTATACCCGTATGAAAACTGTCACCACTCGCTGGCCGAACGGTCAGCAGATTGTTTCTGAGTTCAGTATGCCAACACTCGGCTAACGCACAGTAAGACGAGGAGGGAATTATGGCCAACTTGCTGAGTAAATATTCCGTCGAAACGAGCAAAATTCAGCACATCACCCCGCAGAATGCGGGGTGGGAATATGTCGGCTTTGATGTCTGGCGACTCAAAGCGGGCGAATCCATTGAACTGCCATCCGACAAGTTCGAACGCTGCCTGGTGCTGGTCGCCGGTCTGGCAAGCGTGAAAGCCGCTGAAAGCCATTTCTATCGTATTGGTCAGCGCATGAGTCCGTTTGAACGAACACCGGCCTGGTCAGTGTACGTGCCGCACCATACCTGCGCTCAGGTGATTGCAGAGACCGATCTTGAACTGGCCGTTTGCAGCGCACCGGGGTTTGGAGATCTACCCGTACGCCTGATTTCGCCTGACGATGTCGGCGTGGAGCACCGTGGTAAAGGCCGTAACCAACGCCTGGTGCACAACATTCTCCCTGATAACAAACCGGCGGATAGCCTGCTGGTTGTGGAAGTGTATACCCGTGAAGGTGACACCAGCTCCTGGCCTGCGCACAAGCACGACACCGCCGTGGCGGGAAAAGAGACCTACCTGGAAGAGACCTACTACCACCGTTTCGATCCGCCGCAGGGCTTCTGCCTGCAGCGCGTCTATACCGATGACCGCAGCCTCGATGAGTGTATGGCGGTATACGATCGCGACGTGGTGAAAGTACCGAGGGGCTACCACCCTGTTGCCACCATTGCCGGTTATGACAACTACTATCTGAACGTGATGGCAGGCCCGGACCGCAAGTGGCAGTTTACCTGGGAAGTGGATCACGCCTGGATTAATTCGCCAGACTACCCACGAGAAGCTTCGACCGTTTAGGACTGCAACACCGATAATAATAACATTGCGTTACTTACTCTGCCGGCCCCATGGGACCGGCTTTTTTTGTTGTCGTCCTGGCCAGGCAAACGACAGAAACAGCAAAGCCGCTGCCTGTGCAGCGGCTGAGTACAGCGCGATGGTACAAGAAATTAGGGTCAGGCCGTCACATTATGGTTCTTACCCTGCAGTGACTGGAGTTTAGTGGCCGCCAGGGCTTCGATCTCATTGAGCGGCACGCCTTTTGTTTCCGGCACGTAACGAGCAATGAAGAAGTAGCACACCAGGTTGAAGGCCACGAACACCCACATCGAGAAGGCACCGCCGAACTGCGCCTGTAGCCAGCCATTGTCGTTCACAACCGGGAACAAAAGCGAAATCAGGAAGTTGGCAATCCACATCAGGCTGACCGCCAGACCCATACCAAAGCCTTTGATTTTTTCCGGGAAGACTTCGGAAATCAGCACCCATGCTCCGACGCTCCAGCTAATAGCGAAGAGCAGCATAAAAAACAGGATCCCGAAGATGGTGATGTAGCCCGTATCATGGGTATACAAACCATATGAGGCGATAAGCAGGCCAATGATGGAGCCAATAGTGCCGATTTTCATAATCGGGATGCGGCCATAGCGGTCAAACAGGATCATGCCGATAAAGCTTCCTACCATGTTACAAACGGCGATGAAGATCGTCTGGAACATCACTACTTCGGTACTGGCATTTTGCAGTACCAGCGGTGCGTAATAGTTCATGACGTTTACGCCGGTAAATTGCTGCAGAACCGCAATGCAGCAGCCCACCACCAGAATGTATTTCAGAACCGGAGACTGACCCAGGTTCACTTTCTCACTCGTGGCCGTGTCGGCTTTCGCCGCGCGGTTTTCCTTCATCGTCTCGAAAATGGCCCGCACTTCCGCAGCGGAAAGACCGTGGTAGACCTTCGCCAGCACCTGCAGCGAACTCTCTTCGCGTTTATTATTACGCGCGCACCAGGCGGGAGATTCCGGTAAGAACAAGGTGATCACCAGCATAGCCACGGACGGAATGACCTGTACATAGAGCATCGTTTTCCAGCCCTGAGAAACCAGCAGATCTTCCGTCATGCCTTTTGCAATCAGGTAGTTAATGATGAAGACCAGCACCTGGCCGGACACCACCACAATATTATAGATCCCCAGCGCTTTGCCTCTGATTTCCGCCGGAGCCAGCTCGCCCATGTACATCGTTGATGCCGTCCCGGCCATCCCGACGGCGAAGCCACAGATGATCCTTGAGACAGAGAAGATCGCGAAGGACTCGCTGAACGCGGCCCCGAGCGAAGAGACGATAAAGATAGTGGCGATAATCAGCAGCGCCGTTTTGCGTCCCAGCTTGTCGGCGATTTTGCCACCGCACAGCGCGCCGACAATACAACCGATAACAATACTGGAAACCGCCCAACCGGTTTCCGTAGGGGTGAGTTGATAAAATTTTTGCAGGGGTAATACCACCCCGGTAATTACTGCGGTTGAATACCCGAACATCAGCCCGGCGAGTGCCGCGATGCAACAAAGCGTATATACATAGGCTGAATTGTACTTACTTTTCTGACTCATACCTTCTCCCTTGCCTGTTTCAAACATCTAACATGAAATTTTTCATCCTATTTTCCCATTTTATAGAAAAAAAATTCCATGCAAGAGATCACGAAAACACAATCTCCCAAGAATAAGCCAAAAAAGACCCAGGATTACTAAACAGGCTCATGGTGGAGGGTTAAATTATTATAATGCTTAAAAACAATGAGATAAAACGATAATGGAATAAACTAAGCGCAAGGGAAAACGGCAAAACACCAAGATTACAAAATATGAAATGTGACAACAATAACAAAACATAAATTTCATTATTGATCGTTTTGGAATTAAAACATAGGTTGTGAACCGAGAATTCTCATAAAAAACGTCGGCTAATTTTGACCGACATAAGATGAATTCATTTATCTGCTCTATGCATAAGTGCATGTAAATGAATACAATTCTGGAGATAATCTACCTATGTCCCCATCAGATGGTCGTTACAACACAGGCTATATATTACGTATCTGCGCCATAGCCGCACTCGGCGGGATACTCTTTGGTTATGACACAGCCGTCATATCAGGTGCCATTGGTTCACTCACCGCTTATTTCCACCTATCTGCGGCGGAAACCGGTTGGGCTGTTTCCTGTGTGGTTGTTGGTTGCGTCGTTGGTTCTTTCTCGGCAGGTTACTTATCTAAACGCTTTGGTCGTAAAAAATCGTTAATTCTTTCCGCACTGCTATTTACCGTTTCCGCTGTCGGCACATCGCTGGCCCATACCTTCGGTCACTTCGTGGTTTATCGTATTATCGGTGGTCTGGCCGTTGGCCTGGCCGCAACGGTATCGCCGATGTATATGTCTGAGGTGTCACCGAAAAATATGCGTGGTCGTGCGCTGAGTATGCAGCAGTTTGCCATCGTGTTCGGGCAAATATTAATCTTTTACGTTAATTATAAAATCGCCACCATTGCGGCCGAAAGCTGGCTGATTGAAATGGGCTGGCGCTATATGTTCGCCGCCGGGATTATTCCCTGCATCATGTTTTGTATTCTGGTGTTAGTGATTCCTGAATCCCCACGCTGGACCATGATGGTCGGTCGCGAACAGGAAACCTTAGCGATCCTGACGCGTATTTCGAACACCGAACATGCCAAACATCTTCTGAATGATATTAAAGAATCTCTGCGCAGCGACCAGAATGCCGCCCGGCAGAAACTGAACCTGCGCGATGGCAACGTCCGCTTCATTTTGATTCTGGGTTGTATGATCGCCATGCTCCAGCAGGTGACCGGCGTTAACGTCATGATGTACTACGCGCCTATCGTCCTGAAAGATGTCACCGGCAGTGCACAAGAAGCGCTGTTCCAGACGATCTGGATTGGTGTTATCCAGCTTATTGGCTCCGTCATTGGCGCGATGATCATGGATAAAATGGGCCGTCTGTCGCTGATGCGTAAAGGCACCATCGGCAGTATTGTCGGTCTGCTATTAACGTCCTGGGCGCTGTACACACAGGCAACGGGCTATTTCGCTCTGTTCGGCATGCTGTTCTTTATGATCTTCTACGCGCTGTCATGGGGCGTGGGCGCATGGGTACTGATTTCTGAAATATTCCCGAACAGAATGCGTTCTCAGGGGATGAGTATTTCCGTGGGCTTTATGTGGATGGCAAACTTCGTGGTCTCGCAGTTCTTCCCGATGATTAACGAGAATCCCTGGTTGCTGTCTAACTTCCACGGCGCTTTCCCGATGTGGATATTCGCCGCCTGCTGTACCTTTAGCTACTTCTTTATCAGTCGTTACCTGCCGGAAACCAAAGGCGTATCGCTGGAAAAAATGGAAGCCGTGGTACTGGCAAAACGTGGCAAACAGCAGCCGCAAATCCAAGCTGAACGTTATTCTGATTAAGACGTAACGCTAACCGATGATCGATGAAAATCGATCATCGGTAATTTTTTTATTTTACCCAGGTCATATACTTACTTGCCCGTTAACGACATTCTGTATATTCCCTGCTGGTAATCGCCAGGTATTATTCCACGGATAATGCCAGAGAAACGGCCAGAGTTTGTGCCAGGCACATTGACGCCACCTGGGAACGGAAACCATCCACCTGCGCTTCACGCACCACAAAACAGACTTCGCTGAATGCCGCCAGTGGGCTAACCTGGCTATCGGTAATCGCGATATGGTTAGCGCCGCGTTTTGCGCCAAGTTCAACCAGTTCTACCACTTCCTGCGCATAAGGCGAGTAGCTAATCGCGATCACAACATCATTCGGGCTGACCATGCTGAGCTGCTCGGAGAACATCCCACCCAACCCGTCAATCAGGAACGCACGACGCTCAAGATGGCGCAACGCATACGTCAGATAGCTGGCCACGCTGAACGAGCGACGCAGGCCAATCACATATATATTTTCCGCGTTCTTAAGCAGCTCCACGGCGACATCCAATTGCTCATTTTTAATTTGCACAGGAAGCTGCTGCAGAACCTGCGCATTGACCATGGAGAATAACTTAAGGATTTCGCCGGGTTTTTCGGGCGTCGGTTCGCCTTCTTCCACGTTTTTCTGGCGGAACAGTTTGGCGCGCTCAGTGTAGCTCACCGTCTCTTCCATCAGATGCTGCCGGAATACCTGTTTCATCTCG
Source organism: Citrobacter sp. UYEF32 (assembly GCF_040546205.1). NCBI lineage: Bacteria > Pseudomonadati > Pseudomonadota > Gammaproteobacteria > Enterobacterales > Enterobacteriaceae > Citrobacter > Citrobacter sp. UYEF32. Next base: position 177,288 of record NZ_JBEPNI010000007.1, read on the forward strand.
TTAAATCCGCTGAAACCAAATGCATTGGCGAAACGAATTAATGTCGAGGGAGGAACGTCGGCGTGCTGGGCAATGGATGCCACCGTATCAAAGGCGACGCTGTTGCTGTTATCGAGAATATACTGGGCGACCTGCTTTAAGCGTTTGCTGAGCGAGTCGTAACGGCTGCGTATATCGTCCTGCAGTAAAGAAAGCTGTGTTTGATGTTTAGACATGCAAAATACTCTTATAAAACTAAAATTTCAATAATATCAACATTAGCATGAATGAGCTGAATATTCATTCAGCGTCAATGGAAACGCGCTTTGCATCACGGAAGAACAGTGTATGAAACAAGCCTCTTTGAGCGCAATTCGTAAAATCCGAACTGGTGTTTCACTTAAGTTAGAGCGGCAAAAAGAGCACCCGTAGCCATGCGGCACACAGCGATGTCGGGATTGAATTTTTCAGCATCTCTGCGAACTGGCTATAAATAAAGATAGTGAATTCAAGATAATACCCGTCATAGTTTTATGGCACGCATAAGCCCTGGCGGTATAAAAATAATAGTCTAATTAACAAAGATAATGAATGATATAAAAAGTATCACCGCACGGAGAGCCCTGCGTATTGATACATTTTTTTTGGAATGATTTTGAAATACTCGCACCGAATACCCCCTCTCCAACGGGAGAGGGGCCGGTAAATTACTCTGCGACCGCTTCGGCTTTTTTCGCCAGCCCGTCCAGCAGTTTTTGATGGATGCCGCCGAACCCGCCATTACTCATCACCAGAATGTGATCGCCAGGCAGCGCGGTTTTGAGGATCATCTCTGCCAGCGCGTCGACATCGCCACTCCAGTGCGCAGGGACCACGCACGCGTCAGCCACTTCCGCCACTTGCCACGGAATATGCTGAGGCTGCAACAGGAAGACTTCATCGGCACGCCCCAGAGAAGGCGCCAGATCGTCCTTGCAGATGCCCATTTTCATGGTGTTTGAGCGCGGCTCCAGCACCGCAATAATGCGCGCCGTTCCCCCCACTTTGCTGCGCAGTGCAGCCAGCGTCGCCAGAATCGCCGTCGGGTGATGCGCGAAATCGTCATACACCTTGACGCCATAGGCTTCACCGCGCAGTTCAAGGCGGCGACGGGCGTTCACGAACGAGCCCAACGCATCGGCAGCATCGGCTGGCGCAACCCCCACATGACGGGCAGCGGCAATCGCCATCAGACCGTTATGCATATTGTGTTCGCCGACCAGACCCCACTTCACCTGTCCGACAGATTCACCGTCCAGCAGCACTTCCCATTCAGAGGCATCGGTGGTCAGTTTTTTTGCCTGCCAGTGTCCCTGTTCGCCCACCAGCTCCTGCTCGCTCCAGCAACCCATCGCCATCGTCTGTTTCAGGTTGATGTCGCTTTCAGGCCAGATGATCTTGCCCTGCCCCGGTACGATACGCACCAGGTGGTGGAACTGTTTCTGGATCGCTTTCAGATCGTCGAAAATGTCCGCATGATCGAACTCAAGGTTATTGAGGATCAGCGTACGCGGGCAGTAATGGACGAATTTCGAACGCTTATCGAAAAACGCGCAGTCATATTCATCGGCTTCGATGACAAAAAACGGGCTTTCCCCTAAGCGAGCAGACACCTCGAAGTTGCCCGGCACGCCGCCAATGACAAATCCAGGTTTATAACCGCAGGCTTCCAGAATCCAGGTCGCCATGCCTGCCGTGGTCGTTTTGCCGTGTGTGCCCGCCACTGCCAGCACCCAACGGTCACGCAACACAAAGTCATGCAGCCATTGCGGGCCTGAAACATACGGAATGTTTTTTTCCAGCACCGCCTCAACACACGGGTTCCCGCGCGTCATGGCATTGCCAATGATGACCAGGTCCGGCGCGTTATCAAGCTGACTGGCGTCGTAACCCTGAATAAGTTCAATGCCTTGCTTCTCGAGCAGGGTGCTCATCGGCGGATACACATTGGCGTCCGAACCCGTTACCTCATGACCCAGTGAGCGCGCCAGCAGCGCCAGCCCACCCATGAAGGTGCCACAAATCCCCAAAATATGAATGCGCATTCGTCTCTATCCTTCTTATCTACGGCGCACATTTTACCCTCTTGTCTCACACGACGGAAATGCATTTAAGGATAATCCGTATTGTGCTGGCGCGATTCACCTGTGCGCTAACATTTGAATCTTTGTTAATATTGTTGCAGTCACATTACTCCATATAAAATGTAGGGACAGGGTATGAAAACGTTAGGTGAATTTATTGTCGAAAAGCAGCATGAATTTTCCCATGCTACCGGTGAGCTGACTGCACTGCTCTCGGCAATAAAACTGGGTGCCAAAATCATCCATCGAGATATCAACAAAGCGGGTCTGGTTGATATCCTGGGTGCCAGTGGCGCCGAGAACGTCCAGGGTGAGGTGCAACAAAAACTCGACCTGTTTGCCAATGAAAAACTGAAAGCCGCGCTGCGTGCGCGCGATATTGTCGCGGGTATTGCCTCTGAGGAAGAGGACGAAATCGTCGTTTTCGAAGGCTGCGAACACGCGAAATATGTTGTGCTCATGGATCCACTGGACGGCTCCAGCAACATCGATGTTAACGTTTCTGTCGGTACCATCTTCTCTATCTACCGCCGTGTTACGCCGGTAGGCACACCTGTCACCGAAGAAGATTTCCTGCAGCCTGGCAATAAGCAGGTTGCCGCGGGTTATGTGGTTTACGGCTCGTCCACTATGCTGGTCTACACCACCGGCTGTGGCGTACATGCCTTCACCTATGACCCGTCCCTGGGTGTGTTCTGCCTGTGCCAGGAGCGTATGCGCTTCCCGGAAAAAGGAACCACGTACTCCATCAACGAAGGCAACTACATCAAATTCCCGCTGGGCGTGAAGAAGTATCTCAAGTTCTGTCAGGAAGAAGATAAGTCCACTCAGCGCCCGTACACCACGCGCTATATCGGCTCACTGGTGGCGGATTTCCATCGTAACCTGCTCAAAGGTGGGATCTACCTCTACCCGAGCACCGCGAGCCACCCGGAAGGAAAACTGCGTTTGCTGTATGAGTGCAACCCGATGGCGTTCCTGGCGGAACAAGCTGGCGGTAAAGCGAGTGACGGTAAAAACCGTATTCTGGATATCGTGCCGCAAAGTCTGCACCAACGCCGCCCGTTCTTCGTTGGCAATGAGCACATGGTGGATGATGTAGAACGTCTTATGCGTGAGTTCCCGGACGCGTAAGTTCGGCATTTGGTCCCGGGTGCGCTTCGCGTACCCGGGCTATAACCGGATAAGGCATTGATGCCGCATCCGGTTTTTTTGATTAATGCACAAAAGTCCGTTTTACACGTTCAGACATCCGGAAATAGGGTATCCAGATACAGCAAGCCACGATCGCGCGAATGAGGGAGCGTGCATCGTCATAGCCAAATGGAAGGTTCATCAGCGCGTTCGCCAGCCACAAATCCACGCCCACAAACACCACGCCGTAAAGAAGAAAAATGATGTAAGTAACCGGTAACTGGCGCTTTTTGCGCAGAAAGAGACTGCCCACATAAATAACGAGCAGGAATTGCCCGATAAACCCAAAAAGCTCAAAGTAAATGACCGCAAGCCCACTGGTGGTAAAGCTACTGCTGAATTCAAGCAGGGCACGCGCGGTATTGTTAATGGCAAAAATACTCAACACTAACGCCACGAGCAGCCCCAGCGCGGGGAGATACAACCAGCCACCAATTTTCTTAAATTCTTTGGTCTCACACGCTTCGCAGAAATCGCTGCCCTTAAGCGCTTCGTTATCACACTGAATACAAATGTGTTTTCTGATCTCTTCCTGTGTGTCCATCTATCCTTACCCTGTATAAAAAATCCCGCGCGAACCTGCGCGGGGCTAATTATTATGCAGTTGGCTGCAAACGGAAAGAGGCCATCGCCTCCAGCAGTTCGCGGGACTGCTCTTCCAGCGAGCGGGTCGCGGCGGAAGATTGCTGCACCAGCGAGGCGTTTTGCTGTGCCGTTTCGTCCATCTGGCTGACTGCGATATTTACCTGCTCAATGCCACGACTCTGTTCCTGCGACGCACTGGCAATTTCACGCATCAATTTGGTCATACGCATAACTTCGGACGCGATCTCATCCATCGTTTCGCCTGCCTGCATCGCCAGGTCGCTGCCTTCGGACACCTGGGCCTGAGAGCTACTGATGAGCTGGCGGATCTCTTTGGCCGCATCACCGCTGCGGCTTGCCAGGTTACGCACTTCGCCTGCCACCACGGCAAAGCCGCGCCCTTGCTCGCCTGCACGGGCCGCTTCAACGGCGGCGTTCAGCGCCAGGATGTTGGTCTGGAAGGCTATGCTGTCAATCATGCTGAGGATATCGGCGATGCGGCTGGAACTGTCTGAAATATCGCGCATTTTCTCAATCACATAGCAGACCATTTCACTGCCGCGATCGGCAGTATCAGACACCGATTTCGCCAGTTGATGCGCCTGGTCGGCGTTATCCGCATTCTGTTTCACCGTGGCGGTGATCTGTTCCATGCTGGCGGCGGTCTGCTCCAGCGACGTTGCCGTTGATTCGGTACGTTGCGCCAGGTCGACGTTACCCAGCGACAATTCACGGCTGCCCGTATCGATTTGCGAGCTGGCATCACGCACGCGGGTAACGGAGTTAATGAGCGAATGACGCATATTCTCAATCGCCGCATTCAGGCGGTTGAACTCTTTACTGGCGGTACTGACGCTAACGGATGCCAGGTCTCCGGCGGCGACATGCTCCAGTTGGACAATCGACGCATTCAGCGGTTTAAGCAGCATATGGCGCATTGCCAGCCAGGCCAGCACGATGATGCCCGCCGCGGCCAGTGCAACGACGACAATCAGCATCATCACAAAATTTTTGCTGGTCTGGACCGCGCTTACCTCAGCTTTACCACGGTTTTCGCCCCAGCTAAGAAACGCTTGAATATCGTTATCAAACTGCCGGGAAACCGGAACTAATTTGTTCTCCAGCAGATCATAATAGGCATCCGCGCTTTGTTGGTTTAACGCTGCCTGCATCGGCTTAATGCCCTGGTCCAGATACACGCTGTAGCTTTTCGCAACCTGAGCCAGCAACGCTGCGCCCTGCTCGTCATCCACGCCCGCTTTAATGACGCTATCGAGCGATTTACGCCCCTGCTCAATTTCGCTATTAATGATTTTGACTGCACTGCCTGCATCGGCGAGCAGACCAACTTCCATCATGCGTACAGCCTGGCCCGACTCATTACGCGCACGCAGAATTTGCGTATAGCCTTCATTGAGGCGCGCCATCTTCTCACCTTGCAGAACGCTAATTCGTTCCAGGGAGGAGGAGCTTTTGCTGAGGGCATAAATTCCCATGCCGCTCACCACCAGCAGCAGGAAAGTCATAATAGCGAGAAGGGAAAGCAAACCAGTACGAAGCGAGAGCGTTCTGAGCATGATAGTTTTTCCGGTAGCAGAGATTCTTTCAGGCGTAAAATAAGCCTCATTGGCAGGTTATCGACCGCCACCGGAAAAACTTTACTTCTTTTTAATTATTTCAATGTGTTACTGCCTTGTTGCCGCTGTGCTAACGCGTGTAACAGGCGAGCTCTGCCGATTCTCCCACAGCACCGTAAGACCACGTTGTAACGCGATAAAAATAAACAATAAAATGCCGATCGCGATTTTGGTCCACCAGGAACTCAATGTTCCGTCAAAATTGATGTAGGTTTGGATCAGCCCCTGAATCGCTACACCGAACAGCGTACCCAGTACCGTGCCCACACCACCGCTCAGCAGCGTACCGCCAATGACTACCGAGGCAATCGCGTCCAGTTCCACCCCCACACCGGCCAGCGCATATCCCGCCTGGGTGTAGATAGAAAAGACAATGCCTGCCAGCGTCGCCAGCCCGGTCGAGAGCATATAGATACGAATGGTAGTGCTGCGCGTTGAGATCCCCATCAGGTTCGCCGATGTTGCGCTGCCGCCAATGGCATACACTTCATTGCCAAAACGGGTACGGTGGGCAAGGAAAATCCCGATGACCACGACCCCTAACATCAGCAGCCCCATGGCGCTCAGGCGCCCACCGCCGGGAATCAGCCACGACAGGCCGGACAGAGTGTCATAGACCGGGTGGTTAATCGGGATCGACTCTTCGGAGACCAGATAACTGACACCGCGTAAAAAGAACATCCCGGCCAGGGTAATGATGAATGCAGGGATTTTCAGCGCGTCGATCAAAAGCCCCATGAACGCGCCAAACGCACAGCCCATCACCAGCACCAGCGGGAAGGCAACCAGCGGCGATATCCCCCAGAAGCCAATGGCTTTCGCCAAAAAAACCCCGGTGAAAGCAATCACCGAGCCCACGGAGAGGTCTATCCCCCCGGACAGAATCACAAAGGTCATACCGACAGCGATAATGCCCAAAAAGGCGTTATCAGTCAGGATATTACAAATGACGCGTGTGGACGCAAAACCGGGAAACTGCGTCAGGCAATAGAGATAACCCAGGATAAACACGCCCAGAGTGATCATCAGCGGTAAATTACGTTTTATCATGACCGCGCGCTCCTTTAATCAGTGCGATAAAGCGCGGCGACTGAACAATCAGTACGCACAGCACCACCACCGCTTTCACCACCTGGTTAAGCTCTGGCTGGAAGCCGGAGAGCAAAATTCCTGTATTCATGCCCTGAATAATCAGTGCCCCTACTACCGACAGCACAAGGTTAAAGCGCCCGCCCATGAGCGATGCGCCACCAATCACCACGGCGAGGATGGCATCCAGCTCCAGCCACAGACCGGCGTTGTTGGCATCAGCCCCGCGGATATCCGCCGCCACAATCACCCCGGCGATAGCCGCACATACGCCGCTTAGTACATAGGCCAGCATCACCACGGTGCGGGTATTCACCCCGGCATTTTTCGCCGCGCGGATATTAATCCCCACCGCTTCAATAAACATGCCGAGCGCCGTTTTACGGGTAAACAGCCAGAAGATAACCAGTGTGGCCAGTGCGATGATGACCGGTGTCGGGAACAGCAAGAGCTTACCGCTACCAATCCAGGCCAGATTGGGCGCGTTGAAAGTGACGATTTGCCCGGAGGTAATCAGTTGCGCCACCCCGCGTCCGGCCACCATCAAAATCAGCGTGGCGACGAACGGCTGGATCTTTAAAACCGCCACCAGAACGCCGTTCCACAGACCGGCGAGGATCCCCGTCCCCAACGCGGCAAGCAGCACTATCGGCAAGCCGTATCCGGCCACGGTCATTGACGCGGCGGTCGCCCCGGCGATGGCCATAACCGCACCGACGGAAAGGTCGATCCCCCCGGTCGCGATCACCAGCGTCATGCCAATGGCCAGTAACGCCACGGGCGCGGCGCGGTTGAGAATATCAATCGGGCTGCCGAACAGGCGGCCATCCTGTAACACAATCTGGAAGAAATGGGGCGCCACCAGGCTATCCACCACGAGCACCAGAATCAGCGCCAGTATTTGTGGCGTCCCTGTGGGCCACTTAAAGCGGCGCTTCGGTTGCCCGGTTTGCGGGAGTGATTGAGGCATCACACTGTACTCCTTATGCCGCAATGGCATTCATGATCGCCGGGACCGACAGCTCAGCAAGCGGGATTTCCGCTATTTGCTTGCGATCGCGCATGATAATTACCCGGTCAGCGTAGCCCACCAGCTCTTCCAGTTCCGAAGAGATAACCAGTAGCGCCAGGCCGTCCGCGCACAACGTTTCAATCAGGCGGATGATTTCCGCATGCGCCCCGACGTCGATGCCACGCGTTGGCTCATCGAGGATCAGGAACTGCGGTTTGGTCAGCAGCCAGCGGGAAAGGAGCACCTTCTGTTGGTTGCCGCCGGAGAGAAACTCAATCGGCTGTTCCGCACTCGGCGTACGGATCCCTAACTGGCGGATAAAGCGCTCCGCAATGGCGTTTTGATCGCGCCGGGGAATTGGCCGTAGCCAGCCGCGCTGCGCCTGCAACGCGAGAACGATATTTTCCCGCACGGAGGCGGCGGCAATAATGCCGTCCGTTTTACGGTCTTCAGGGCAAAAACCGATACCGAGGCAGGAGGCCTGATGCGGTGAGCGCAGCGTCTGGGGCTTACCCTTGATCATCGCATTGCCGCTGTCGGCGGGCTTAATCCCGAAGATAACCTCGGCGGTTTCGGTGCGCCCGGAACCCAATAGCCCGGCCAGGCCTACGATCTCACCGGGACGAACCTCCAGATCGAACGGTGCTATCAGCCCTTTCTTACCGAAGCCTTTAAATGCCGCGACGGGTTTTTCGCTCAACAGGGTACGTCCCGCACGTTGCAGGGCGTTATTATCCAGTTCGCGTCCCAGCATCATTTTTACCAGCTCAATTTGCGGCAGTTCTCGCGTGTCGCGGCAGCCAACAAAGCTGCCATTACGCAGAACCGTGATGCGGTCGCTCACCTCGTAAACCTGGTCCAGGAAGTGGGTCACGAAAATCAGCGCAACACCTTGCGCGCGGAGCTTGCGCATCAGGGTGAAGAGCATTTCTACTTCCTGGGTATCCAGGCTGGCGGTGGGTTCATCCAGGATCAGCACTTTGGCAGAGAGATCGATGGCACGGCAGATCGCCACAATCTGCTGCATGGCGACGGAATAACGGTTGAGCGGCTCGCGCACATCGAGGGAAAAGCCATAAGACGCCATTAACTCGGTGGCGCGTCTTTCCATCTCTTTGCGACATATAAAGCCGAAACGACGCGGTTCGCGCCCAATAAACAGGTTATCCGCTACCGACATGTTCGGCAGCAGGTTGACTTCCTGGTACACCGTACCAATGCCCAGTTGCTGCGCATGGGCGGTGTTTTTAGGCCGGATTTCATTGCCTTCCAGCCAGATGGTGCCGCTGTTTGCATGGTAGACGCCCGTTAAGGCTTTAATCAGCGTGGATTTTCCCGCACCGTTTTCACCGAGTAACGCCATGATTTCGCCCCGACGCAGACTGAAATTGACGTTATCCAGCGCTTTAACGCCCGGGAAGTACTGGCAAAGCCCCTCTGTACGGAGGATCTCCTGGTGTTGTTCGGTGGTCATTGTTTTCTCCCCCTCACCCTGACCCTCTCCCCGGAGGGGAGAGGGGATAGATAGTGCCAGCCCGTCGACACCCTCTCCCCTCCGGGGAGAGGGCTGGGGTGAGGGGCAGAGCGATAAAGGCATTAGTAGCCCATGTTTTTCTTTTTCTCTAACTCTTCTTTCGCCGTATCCGGCAGGTAGAGCGTGGATTTGGTGATGGTCAGCTTCTCAGGCAGGGTGCCGTCTTTTTTGTATTTTTCCAGCGCATCAAACGCCGGCCCGGCCATGTTCGGCGTCAGTTCGACGCTGGCATTGGCTTCACCGTCGATCATCGCTTTGTAGATATCCGGCACGCCGTCAATAGAGCCCGTCAGGATGTCTTTGCCCGGTTTCAGACCTGCTTCTTTGATGGCCTGAATGGCACCGATCACCATGTCATCGTTATGGGCATAAACCATGCAGATGTTTTTGCCGTTGTTCTCCGCTTTGATAAAGCTTTCCATGACCTCTTTCCCTTTACTGCGGGTGAAGTCGCCGGATTGAGAACGAATGATTTTGATGTTGGACGCTTTAGAAATGGCATCGGCAAAGCCTTTCTTACGGTCAATCGCCACGCTCGCGCCTACGGTGCCCTGTAGTTCAACCACGTTACACGGTTTGCCGGCGACGGTTTTCACCAGCCAGTCACCAATGAGTTGCCCTTCCAGCACGTTATTGGCGGTCACGGTGGTCATATAGAGGGATTTATCTTTCACATCAATTGAGCGGTCGAGCAGGAATACCGGGATTTTTGCATCTTTCGCTTCTTTCAGTACCGGCTCCCAGCCTGTTGCCACAACAGGTGCAATAAAGATGGCGTCCACGCCCTGGGCAATGAACGAACGCACCGCTTTGATCTGGTTTTCCTGTTTTTGCTGACCGTCAGCAATTTTCAGGGTAATACCGCGTTTTTGAGCTTCGCTTTTAGCGACGTTGGTTTCGGCGGCTCGCCAGCCGGATTCTGATCCGACCTGCGAAAATCCCACGGTTAACGGGGCGGCCATCGCCATAGACGACATGGCTGCTGAAACTGCTGTGACAAGAAGTAAGCGCTTCCACATAGGTGTATCCTCGTAGGGTTATTGTTGGCTACAACTTCGCCTGCGGGAAAACTATAGACAATTGGAGATGTAACAGAATGCGTTACATCACAAATCAGAAAAGTGAATGAATTGTTAGTTGCCAGTTGAGATCTGGCGCGCGAAAAGAGCCAGGTCGATCGCCTCTGCATCATGCTTTGAAAACACACAAATTTTCATTCAAAGCCACGTCTAATTTATGCAGTGTAATCGCTTTCACAATTTTATTCAGGATGCAGCTATCTTTATGGATAATCCGGCTGCATTTTTAGAAAAAAAAGGGGGCGTCAGGCGTGTCGCAATGTAAAACAAGCAAAGACATTCCCGATGAGTTGGCTATAATACCCGGCACTTGTTTGCCACACATTTTAAAGGAAACAAACATGAGCTTACTCAACGTCCCGGCGGGCAAAGATCTGCCAGAAGATATCTACGTTATTATCGAAATCCCGGCTAACGCAGATCCGATCAAATACGAAGTCGATAAAGACAGCGGCGCGCTGTTCGTTGACCGTTTCATGTCCACTGCGATGTTCTATCCGTGCAACTACGGCTACATCAACCACACCCTGTCTCTGGACGGTGACCCGGTAGACGTGCTGGTCCCAACGCCGTACCCGCTGGAACCCGGCTCTGTCATTCGCTGCCGTCCGGTTGGCGTGCTGAAAATGACCGACGAATCTGGTGAAGATGCCAAACTGGTTGCTGTACCGCACACCAAACTGAGCAAAGAGTACGATCACATTAAAGATGTGAACGACCTGCCAGAACTGCTGAAAGCACAGATCACTCACTTCTTCGAGCACTACAAAGACCTCGAAAAAGGCAAATGGGTGAAAGTAGACGGTTGGGACAACGCTGAAGCGGCTAAAGCTGAAATCGTTGCTTCCTTCGAGCGCGCTGCGAAGAAGTAATCCGTTTTATCTGAAAAACCCTGAACGCGGATAACGGCGGACAGGGTTTTTTTATGTCTTATTCCTCTGTCCTTCTCTGTTCCTGCCCTTTCAGCGCCCGTTTCTTAATTTGTCATAAAAATGTCACAAAATTCTTTTCCCATGCGTTTGAACGATATAACCCAAACCCGCCCCACAACCGCCTTCCGACCTCTGTAAAGTCCGCCCCACGCGGGTCGATACCCCTTTTGTGACCGTGCTCTTTCATTCCACCGGGGAACAACATGAAACTTAATCACTTCACAATTGGGCAACGACTCGGCCTGATGGCAACACTGTTACTGCTGGCAACGCTGTTTATCGGCTTGCGGGGGCTGGCGATAAACAGTGACAGCTTTGGGCAAAATCAGAAAATGATGGCAACGGAGAAGGTGCTTGTTGAGAGCATTAATACCGCGCGTAACGCCCAGGTGCAGTTCAAAATCCAGGTCCAGGAATGGAAGAACACGCTACTACGCGGCGCTCAGGGACAAGAGACTTTTGATAAATACAAAGCCGCCTTTGTTTCCCAGAGCCAAAAAACGCAGCAACTGCTGGAAAAACTGAGCGCGATGTTGCCACAACTTGGCATGGATAACGCGCAGGTTGAACAGACTCGCAAGCTCCATGCTGAGCTTGAAGCACACTACCTGAGCGCACTACAGCAATACGATCTGAGCGACCCTACCAGCGCCCAACGCGTCGACAAACTGGTGACCGGCATTGACCGGGAGCCGACACGGATGATTGACGAGGTAGTAGAGCGGACGCTGAAACACGCCAATGCCATTCACGTGGAGACGGACGCGCGCAACCTGGCGCAATATCAGCAAACCCGCCTGATGTTGCTGATCGCCATGGCGCTGACCATGCTGGCCGGTGGGATTATCACCTGGTGGCTGGTGCGCAGCATTACCCATCCGCTGGCACAAGCCGTTACCGTTGCCCGCACGGTGGCCTCTGGTGATTTGCAGACAACCTTTAGTATCACCGGGCGCGACGAGACAGCCGAACTGATGCACGCCTTGCAGGAGATGAACGGCAACCTGACCCGCATCGTCCACGGTGTTCGCCACAGCACGGAATCCATAGCCTCGGCATCGGTGCAAATTGCCACCGGTAGCCGGGAACTCTCTTCACGTAACGAGGCGCAGGCGAGCGCGCTGGAAGAAACGGCCGCCTCCATGGAGGAGCTCACCTCTGTGGTGAAAAGCAACGCCGAGAACTCGCGTTTTGCCAGCACTATCGCCCGCGACGCATTCACTATCGCAGGTCAGGGCGGGCAAGCCGTGGAGCGCGTGGTGCAAACCATGAGCGACATCCACCAGCTCTCCAGCCAGATTAATAACATCATCGGTGTGATTGACAGTATTGCCTTCCAGACCAACATCCTGGCGCTGAATGCCGCCGTCGAGGCCGCACGCGCGGGTGCCGAAGGACGAGGTTTCGCTGTCGTTGCCTCCGAAGTCCGCGCCCTGGCGCAACGTTCTGCCTCTGCCGCGCGGGATATTCGTAACCTGATCGACAATTCCGTTAACCGTATCGCCGAAGGGAACGCGCAGGTACAAAGCGCCGGTTCCGCAATGACCGAGATTTTGCGTAGCGTGCAGCAGGTGAGCGAGCTGGTGGAGTCCATTTCCGCCGCCAGCAAAGAGCAGAGCACCGGAATCGATCAGGTGAACGTGGCGGTGACGCATATGGATACCGCAACCCAGCAGAACGCCACGCTGTCGCAGGAATCGTCGGCTGCCGCGCATCAAATGCAGCGCCAGGCAGAAGAGCTGTTAGAAGCCGTAAGCCAGTTCAAATTGCGGCAAAACGCCGCGTAATCAGCAGCAGCGCCATTCGCCTTTGGGTCGGAGGGTGCTGCATCTCCCCCGCTTTCATTGACTGTGCGATTCTTTATCCCCGAATTCATCACGCTTTGGTAAACATATGCCTCTACAATGCATACCGTTGAGTGATTGCCCCCCGGCCCCGAAATAACCACAAGGAAACGTATCTCTATGCCACGGTTTCGTTTGCACTTTATCTCCCTGCTGACCGCCTTTTGCCTGCCCGCTTTTGCTCACCCGCTCACGCTGGAGACCGTAAAAAAAGCTGAGGACCAGCTTAACGCACGAGTGGGCTATGCTGAATTGAGCCTCGCCAACGGTCAGATGCTGGGCAGCTATCGTCCACAAGAACGTTTTCCCATGATGAGTACTTTTAAAGTGCTACTGTGCGGCGCGGTCTTATCGCGGGTGGATGCCGGGCAGGAGCAGCTTGCCCGTCGTATACAGTATCGTAAGCAGGACCTGGTCGCGTACTCGCCGGTAACGGAAAAACACCTTACCGACGGGATGACCGTGGCCGAACTGTGCAGCGCCGCCATCACAATGAGTGATAACACAGCGGGCAACCTGCTGCTGTCTGCGATCGGTGGACCGTCAGCACTTACGGCGTTCCTGCGTAAAGCGGGCGATCGGGTCACCCGTCTCGACCGATGGGAAACCGCGTTGAATGAAGCGTTGCCTGGCGATGAGCGTGATACGACAACGCCTGAGGCCATGGCGCAGATGCTGCGCCAGCTTCTCAACGGCAAGATACTGACACCAGCATCACAGCGGCAATTAATGGCCTGGATGGAAGCAGATAAAGTCGGTGGGCCGCTGATTCGCTCGGTCATGCCAGCGGGCTGGTTTATCGCCGATAAAACGGGAGCGGGGGAACGGGGTTCTCGCGGTATTGTTGCCGCGCTGGGGCCTGATGGCAAACCGGCCCGCATCGTCGTTATCTACATCACCGAAACGCAGGCGACCATGGACGAACGAAACAAAAAAATCGCCGACATCGGCGCATCGCTGATTAAGCACTGGTAACCGGACAACGCCTGCAGGACAAAAAACAACGCCACCCGAAGGTGGCGTTGGCACACATCCAGTTCATTACTGTATGGGTGCAGACTGAGTCTTAAGCTTCTGTATTCGCGCCCAGGCCTCCGGCGCGTATTTCTCAACGTACTGTTTCGAAAGTACCTTCGCCTGCGCACGTTCCTCAGCGGTCATTTTCTTCTCGAGAAAAATACTGTTTTGCGCCGCAAAGGGATTCATATCATTGGCTGAGGACGTATCAAACCAGGCCCACGCCTGCACACGATCGCGCTTAACGCCCTGCCCATCCCGGTACATTTCCCCTAACAGGAGCTGTGCCTCGCTGAGCCCCTGTTCAGCGGCCTTACGCACCCAGTTCGCTGCCTGAGCTTCGTCCTTCTCTACCCCTTTTCCGTGCAGGTAGACATAACCGAGGTTGTACTGACCAATGCGAAAGCCCTTTTCGGCTGCCTTGCGGTATAACGCCACGGCTTTACGCTGCTCTTCTTTCGTACCATGTCCGTACAGCGCACCGAGATTCACCTGTGCATGAAGATCGCCCTGTTCTGCGGCTTTGTTGTACCAGATAATGGCCTGCTCGCGATTGTATTTGACGCCCTCAGTGCCGCTGCTATACAGCTCGGCCAGGCGGAACTGCCCGATGGCGTTTCCTTGTTCAGCCGATTTTTGATACCACGCCAGCGCCTGCGGCCCATCTTTTTCACCCCCCAGGCCTTTCTCGTACAGATAACCCAGGCGATGCTGTGCGACGCTATTTCCCTGTTCTGCGGCTTTGCCAAACCACTTGCGCGCCAGGACGTAGTTCTGTTCCACACCGCTCCCGTCAAGGTACATGGTGCCCAGGTTCATTTGCCCCCTGGCATCCCCCTGCGCCGCAGCCAGCCGATACCAGGCTACCGCTTGTTGAAGATTTTTTTCGACGCCCAGGCCACGTTCATACAGAATCCCCAAACTCTCCTGCGCAGTTGCATCGCCTTGCTCCGCCGCTTTCCGATACCATTCGCGGGCTTGCACATAGTCTTGTTCAACGCCTTCACCATGATAATAAAGCGAGGCAAGTGAAGTTTGTGCGGCTGCGAATCCTTGTTCGGCCGATTTCAAATACCAGTGTTTGGCCAGCCCGTAGTCCTTTTCGACACCACTCCCCTTATAATAAAGACTGCCCAAATTCGATTGTGCGACGTCATAACCTTTTTCTGCTGCTTTGCGGTACAACTGTGCCGCCACAGCGGGATCCTTTTCAACACCCAATCCCTGAACGTACATCACGCCCAACTGATTGTAGGCTTCGGCATTCCCTTGCTCAGCAGATTTGCGATACCACGCCAGCGCCAGAGCATAATCCTGAGCGACACCATCCCCCTCTAAATACGCGTACCCCATACTGCATTGTGCGTTAGCCAACCCCTGCTCAGCGGCTTTACGGTGCCACATCACCGCCTCATGGTTATCCGCCGCAACGCCATGCCCTTTCCGGTAGAGCACCGCAAGATTTTGTTGTGCCTGCGGCAATCCCTTCACCGCCGCTTTCCGATACCACTGTGCCGCCTGTGCATAATCCTGCGCGACGCCTTCGCCATTCGCATAACGCAGGCCCATCACATATTCTGCGGGAGTGTACCCCTGCTGCGCCGCACGCTGGAACCAGCGTAAGGCCTTTTCTACATCCCTGGCCGTTTCATTACCCTGAAAGTAACGGTATCCCAACTCCAGTTGCGCTTTCGCGTCCCCGCTTTCCGCCCGTTGCTGCACATCGTTAAATGAAGATGCGCTCCAGGTCGGCGAGGAAATGGTCAACATGCCAACCAGCAGCAATGCAAAAATAGATTTGTTCATGCCATATCGTCCTTGTTAAGCGTGAGTGCGTTTTATGGCACGGCTCAACCAGGCAATATAGAAAAATCGCGGAAGGAAACGGTTATTTAGGAAGGTATTCAGGAAAAACAACGCCACCCGAAGGTGGCGTGTTTGTATTAATACTGGTCTCTGTCTAACCAGTTGCCGGTAGGGATAAACGTTTTCCCCTCCACCGGCCGTTGGTACACATACATCCAGGCGCTGCCATAAGGCGTCTGGATAAGCTGCCGTTTATATTCGCCCCCAGCGGTACGTAGCGCGTCCAGTTCGCCAAGCGTTGTCGCATCAATGCGGTAAACTTCACCCAGCACACTGCCATCACCCGGTACAGCGCCAGGGTAGTGCCCCAGACTGTAGAGTTGATAATCTTCAACGCAATAATCGCCCAGCCACTGAGCATTGGTCATCCAGTGGCTGTTGCCTTGCTTGCGTCGTAAACTGCCGTAGACAAATATTCGCATTGCTAAAACTCAAACTGATAGAGCAGATCAAGTGCCTGATCTAAGCCAGACACCGCTTCCAGATACAGCTTAGGCATCAGGCGATAACGTAACGTGAGAGTCGCCAGTGAGTCAAAAATACCCACACCATATTTTACCTGTAGACCCGGCAGTACATAGCCGCTGACCACCACCTGGGAGGAGTCGCCCACCCCTTCGGTGTCCAGCGCCAGATTGCTTACGCCAAACGTCTCGCCGATTTTACCCACAACCTGACCACTTTGTGCAACCCCCAGGCCCACTAAGGCTGAAGTCATTGCTGCACTATCGCTTTGTCCGCTCTCCAGACCCTGCCCGCGAAGCAGGTAAGAGAGCGCCTCTTGCTGCGACATCGCCGGGTCGGAGAAGATCTCCGCCTTCGGTTCATCTGCCGTGCCGGTAATACGCACCCCG
Source organism: Citrobacter sp. UYEF32 (assembly GCF_040546205.1). NCBI lineage: Bacteria > Pseudomonadati > Pseudomonadota > Gammaproteobacteria > Enterobacterales > Enterobacteriaceae > Citrobacter > Citrobacter sp. UYEF32. The sequence continues at coordinate 194,033 of NZ_JBEPNI010000007.1, forward strand.
GCGGTCACGTCGTTCTCGGTGGCATCCGGGTTACGAATCGCCTCGATATTCAGCAGCGGCTGATCGACAGGGCCGGAGAAAATCAGCTCCCCCTTACGCACAATCAAATCCTGGCCATAAGCGTGATAGCGCCCTTCCGGAATATTGATTTGCCCGTTAAGGCCAAGCCCTTGTTGATCCTGAGTCACTTTCAGATCGCCGGTCAGCCGCGCTTTCAGTCCGAAAGCATCCATCCGCACATTATTGCCGACATGCACAATCAAATTACTGTTAATCGGAATCGCCGCGCTTTTCGGTTTTTCCGGTTTCAGATCCGCATTGAGCATCACCTCATCACTGGAGGTGCCAACCGCGCTTTCCGGCAAATCATGCACGACGATCCGCGCCCAGGGCACATCGACCCGGCCATCAAGCGTAAACAGCGTCGGCGTAGCCTCGAACACCAGGTCAGGGGAGACGTCCAGACGCACCATAGGCGGCACGGTAATACGCACCTTGTTCCCCTGTGCCGCCACGCGGGCACGCCAGTTGTTAATCTGGCTCCAGTCCGCATCACCGCTCAGGTTAATCTGTCCACGCTGGGTCCGCACCACCCCTTGCAGGGTCGAGGTGGTGCCATTGAAGTTCATTGCCAGTTGGCTGGGCTGCATATCGAACGGCATGAAGTTACCTTCCACATCCACACCGTTGAGCTGCATCTGCCCGAACAATTGCGGGCTTTGCAGATTTCCGCCGAGCCGTAGGTTAGCGTTCAGCGTACCCGCCGCTTTCTCGCCGCGCGTAAAGATGGCGTTAGCCATTGCCAGCGAGAAATTGCGGATATTGACGTTACCGCCAAGGTTACGCCGCCCCTGCGGATCGGTGATCTGCACCTGCCCGTCAAACTGTCCGTTATTGTTCAGACGGATCAGCCAGCCTAAATCCGCACGGTTATTCTGCAACTTCGCGTTAAGGTTCAGTGTTTCGAAGGCGACCGGCAGCGGTGCATCGTTCACTACCTGGGTCACTTTGACATTACGCCCGGATAGCGTCACTTCACCCTGCGGCAAGCCTTCTTTGCTGGCATCCCACGAAACATCAGCCTTACCGCTGAATGTGCCGCTGGCCTGGGTGGTATCCGGCATAAAGGGTTTCAGCATCGCCAGGTCGAAGCGGTTCAGATTGACTACCGCACGCCCCTGCGCCCCGGCATCGATCGTCTGCGGCACGCAAAGCTCCGCATTCGGGTTGGTCCAGCAGTGTGGCCCAATACTGATCTTCTGTTCCTGATTACGGTAATCCAGCGCGATTTCACGGTTCAGGGCAACTGGCCCGACGGGGGTGGTGAAGCGTGTATCGCTAAGAGTGCCCTTCCAGCGCTGTTCGTTGCGATCAAAACTCCCGGCCAGTTTTAACTGCCCGGCGACCGGCTCACCCTGCACCCGCAACTCAAGCTCGTGCTGCTTTTCACTACCTTTGGCAGCAAGCGTTGCCAGGCTGATATTCACCCCAGGCTGAGAGAGGCGTTCAACCCGCACATCCATCGTACCGGCAAGCTGATCGGTCGATTTCACATCCCCTTTCACCAGGACACGGGCCACACGCAGCGCTTGCCAGCGCAGATTGCTGGCGGTGATATCCGCCATTACCTGTGGCGCATCCACCGTACCGCGAATATTCACCAGCCCTTTAGCCGTACCGCCCAGCCCTGGCAGTGCGTTATCCAGACCTGGCGCGTCGATGTTGGCATCCAGGTTAAGATCTTTTACGCCCAGTTCGCCTTTGACATCGGCTTTGTTGCGACCCAGTTCCAGATGCAGCCCCGGAATGGTCCACTGCATATAGCTGTTGCCTTTAAGCTGCCCGTCAACGCTGACTTTATTTTGTTTCACGTTCCCGGCGAGTTTCAGCTCCGGGATATCAAGCTGCCAGGTTCCGCCATAGAGACTGCCGCGCATTTTCGCCAGCCCGTTCAGTTTTGCAGGCCAGTCCGGGAAGGTTTTTGCGGTGTTGATGCCGTCCAGCGTTAACTCACCTCGCCAGCTAATCGCCTGCTGCCAGTCGAGCAAGGCTTTGAGTTCGGTTTTCCCTTCCAGCGCGGCTACGCTCAGCTTGTCGATGCTGATTTGCTGCTCGTTACCTTTACCGTCCAGAGTGATGGTGGCTGGTGGTACGTCCTGGCCCTTTACCGCCGTGCGGAACGACAGCGTGTAGTCAGTCATTTTACCGGTCAGCTTGAGCTTAAGGTCGTCGGCCTGATACTGTTTTTCACCGGTAAACGGCCAGTAGAGCTGCTCGCTGGTGATGTCCAGATTGAGCGGCAGCCCCGCCTCGGCAAGCTGCGTTTGCCCACGCAGAACAATATCCACCGGGCCGGACAGGTTGACGCCAAACTCCAGTTGTTTGCGCACCTCGCCGCCGACTTTGAGCTTCACTTTCTCGCCTTTCATCGGATCGACATTCAGGGTGCTGTTGAGGGTGATATCTACCGGCCAGTTATCCCGCAATGTCGCCGTGCCCGTGGCATTAAGCGTGCCCTGATTTGAATCGATATCGAACGCATCAAGCTTCATATTGCCGTCAATGCTGCTCACTTTGAGCAGCATATTGCTGACCGTGATATCAGTGTCGCCGGTTAAGCGAAGCTGCTCACCGCGAAATTCTTCAATATTGAGATTGAGCGGCAGATGCACATCCGTCATCTGCGGCAGCAGCGGTTTGGCGAAGAGTTGCTTAAGGGATTCGCCCAGCGGCAGTTCATCCGGTTTCGGATTCTCAACCTTCGGCTCCACCACCTGTTCCTGCGCCACCTTCGCCACTTTCGGCAGGGCAATCAACAGGCCGCTCAGCGAGGTGGGTTTCAGGGTCAGGTTCTTCTCTTCCCAGTTCAGGGCAGAGGAGAAGTTCATGACGGAGACGGTCGTGTCATCAATATTGATATTGACGTTATTGAGGGCCACGCGGCTTAACGTAATGGGATACGGCGTGGAAAGGTTTAACGGCCCGTTATCCTCTTCTTTCACCGGCGCGGCAGGTGGCATCTTTTTGGTATCGATGACCACATTGATATCTTTTAGCGAGATATCGTTCACGCACAGGCTACTGTCACGCAGGCAGCCCAGTTTCACCGCCAGATGGAACTCTCCGGCATTCACCGCGATACCCGGCTGATCGTAACGAATGTTTTTCAGCGATAAATCACGCCAGCCGCCCGTCACCTGGCCGATTTCCAGCCCCGGAACCCAACGGTTGGCGGCCTTAAACAGCAGGTGTAACCCGCTCGTCGTCCCGACGAGAAAAATAACCGTCCCCAGCACTAACAGGATAAACACCAGTACGCCGAGGCTTATCTTCTTCCATAAACTCATAATTCAGGCCCCAAACCGATGTAAAACTGTAATCCATGCTCGTCTTTATCGCCGACCGGAACGGCCAGATCGAATTTGATCGGGCCAACCGGTGATTGCCAGCGCACCCCGACGCCGGTACCGGTTTTGAAATCACTGCGGCGGATATCGCTCACGGCCTCGCCGCTGTCGACAAAGACCGCGCCCCACCATTTACCCGTCACGTTGTACTGATATTCCAGCGATCCGGTGGCCATTTTCGAGGCGCCGATCAGCTTGCCGTCATCATCCTTCGGCGCGATAGATTTGTATTTATAGCCGCGGATGCTGCGATCCCCCCCGGCAAAGAAGCGCAAATCTGGCGGTACGCGGTTAAAATCGTCTGTTTCAATCCACCCCAGGTTGCCACGGGCCACAAAACGGTGGCGGTCATATAACGTGCGGATCCAGGCGTTTTGCGCCTGCATCACGATAAACTCCACATCCGAGCCCCAGGCGGTGCTGGAGTAATCGATGGAATAACGCTGAGAATCACCCCAGGTCGGCATCAGACCGCCGCGCGAACGGGTACGGCTGATCATCACCCCCGGATAAAGCAGCATGGTGGTGTTGGTTACGCTCGCCTGCGTAAAGTGGTCGAGGCTCCAGCGCAGGTTAATAGCGCGCTGCCAGCCGCTGGAGAGATCCCAGTAACGGGACACCGCAAGCGTGGTGGAGTCCGCTTCGGTATCATTTAAATCGGTGCGCTTAAAACCGCCCTGTACCAGATAATATTGCTCAAGCGGGTTTTTGAGCAGCGGAACTTTGTAGCTGAAATCAAGCTGTTGTTCCGGCGCCGAGACGCTGGCTGTGGTGGTAAAACTGTGGCCATAGGAGTTTATCCACGGCTTTTTCCATGTGGCTTTGACGCGCGGACCTACGTCGGTGGAATAGCCGATGCCGGTCTCAATGGTGTTTTCAATACGCGGTGCGACGACACCTTTTAAAGGTAGTACTTTGCTTTCTCTGGCTTTATCAAACTCCGGTGCCACCACCACGGAGTTAAACCAGCCGGTAGCCGACAGGCGACGGTTAAGTTCCGCCAGATCTTTGGTCTGGTAATAATCACCTTTTTTAAACGGCACCAGATTTTGCAGATACTCTTCGCGGATTTGCGAACCTTCGAAGGTCACATCTCCGAAACGGTAGCGCTGTCCGCTGTCATAGTCGATGTCCCAGAATGCCTGATGCCGGTCAAGCGCGATGCCCAACTGGCTGTGGTTGTAGTGGCTATCGAAATAGCCTTTGCGCAAGGCCACACGGGTGAGTGATTTCTTAAAACCGTCGTAATCACCGTGGTTGAGCACAGTGCCTTTTTCCGGGCGCTTTTTTAGCAATGCAATATAATCTTCATCGGTACGCGCACCGCCGCGCAGGATCACATCCGTACCGCCGATGCGTACCGGTTCCCCTGCCGAGACACGCGCAATCAACACCTGACGCCCTTTCGCCGGCGGTGGGCGAAGCTCGAACTCGATAGTGGGTTCGTAATATCCCAGCGCTTTCAAACCTTCACGGATGGCGTCATCGACACGCGCCTGAAATCGCTTGTCCGGCGTCACTTCATCGCTCTGGATGGTGGAAAGCTGAGCGCGGACATTTTTCTGCAGCGCTCCGGTCAACCCTTCCAGTTGCAATCGGACGTTTGCCGACATGGCGCTATGGCTTGCCAGCAACAAACCGGCAAAACATAAAGTACGGATTTTTGGCACGTTCTCTCCTGAATATCCCTTGTTCCCACCCCTGGAAGGAAACGTCAATACCGCTCCGCGGCTTGTAAAAAATCCAATATGTGGATTGAAAAACGGACGACACCCCAAATATTTCTTATGTTTAAATCTAGTCTGATTTACCGCGTTTATTGTGTTAAAAGAGACGCTTCGTTACAACCTTAACCGCAATTTGCGCTTATGGGAGGCCTCACCATGAGTCTGTTTGATAAGAAAAACCTTGTTACTCAATCGGATGCGTTACCCGGACGTAACACGCCAATGCCCGTTGCCACGCTACATGCTGTTAACGAGCACTCCATGACAAACGTACCGGAAGGGATGGAGACCGCTTATTTCGCAATGGGTTGCTTCTGGGGTGTCGAACGTCTGTTCTGGCAACTGCCCGGTGTCTACAGCACGGCGGCAGGTTACATGGGCGGTTATACGCCGAACCCAACCTACCGCGAAGTGTGTACCGGACAGACGGGCCATGCCGAAGCGGTTCGCGTAGTGTATGACCCGTCGGTGATCAGTTATGAGCAGCTTCTGCACGTGTTCTGGGAAAACCACGATCCGGCCCAGGGGATGCGTCAGGGCAATGACCACGGCACACAATACCGCTCCGCCATTTATCCGCTGACGCCCGAGCAGAGCGCCGCCGCCCACGCCAGCCTCGAACGCTTTCAGGCGGCAATGCGGGCCGCGAATGATGATCGAACTATTACGACGGAAATTGTTAACGCACCGCCGTTTTACTATGCCGAAGACGATCATCAGCAGTATCTGCATAAAAACCCCTATGGATATTGCGGCATTGGTGGCATTGGCGTTTGCCTGCCGCCGCAACTGGCCTGATATTTCTTATTACCGGTTCAGCTTCCTGAACCGGTTTTCACGTAGCACCTGACCCGCTCACCCTGGAAATTCTCGCTTTAACTTTTCGCTATTCTTTCTCAACCGGCCACGCTATTTACTCGTCATTACTGGTTTAATTTCGCATGCCTGAACTGCATTACGAGATATGTGTATCCCGTTCATTTTATTGAGAAGTTTTTTTAACGTTTTCATTTTTTAACTTAAGTAAAATCTGTCATATATAACGTTCTTTTTCATAAGCGTATTTCAGATAAATTTCCATTTAAGAGTGACATCACCTGTCGCAATATGCTCTTAGTATGTGTTACACGCGTTGTAAGCATGTTTTTGAGAAAGCGATGTGAATACCACCTGGAGGGAGATTTTATATGCCTTACTTAGCAGAAAGGATAACCACTCCACACGGTCAACTACTGGGCGTTAAGATCTACCCAAGAAAAACGCTTGTCCTTAACAGCCTGGAAAAAAAAAGAACTTATCTTTTTGATTTAATGAATGCCATCGGCAATAAAGCCGATTTTTTTAAAAAGCGTGATTTGTTCTGTCTGGTCTCCATCACCGATGAAGAGATCGCAATGCTATTAACGTTCGACTTAGTATTGCAGGCAACACTGGCTCGACTCCCTTTTGTAAAATTACAAATCAACCAAACATTTGAAACAGCCATACAGGATTTAGCAAAAAGTAAAAATGGTATCTGGCTGAGTCATGTGGGGAATGAAAACGCGCCCTTTACGCAGTACTGTGAGGCAATCGTTTTGGATGAAACCTTTACGAACAACGAGCTAAACAAAAATACGTTTCCGTATCTTATCCAAAATTTAAAGCGTTATTGCGAAAAAGTTATTATAAAAACAGACAATAATATTAACCGTCGGGCACTTGAAGAGGCGGGCATTTGGGCCTGTTGCGGGCTTTATGCGCCAATACCGTTCAGTAAGGTGCATCAGTTAATGTAACCCTTTGTTGCGAAACGCCCTGCCCATTTACAGTGTCATTTATTACGAAATGAATATGAATTGATATCTTGCTTTATTTTTTCACACATAAACAGTGAAAAACTCCAGTATATCCTCAGGTAAGGAAGGACGTCTTACGGCCATAAAAAAGCCGTCTTCATAGTGAAGTCAGTGCCAGAACCATCACTGCTTAACAACGTTCTTTGCACAAGTGGCAATGGACAAATGCGCTAACTATCAAAGAAATACCCTTTGATAGGTATATATATTGATATTAATTATCGATCAATAAATGATTGATTAATAACTTTTAGCGATCAATATTAGATATATCTAGGCATTAACAAGGAAAGGATATGGACCGGGTTAGCGTAATACCCATTCACAGCCTGAATGGCACAATTGTTGGATTTTCAATGGACTGTAGCGATCACCCCCCGCACAGCCATCACCTGAAGTATTGTTCTGACTTCTCTGTCGAAAATGGGCTTTTGTTTTATGTTAACAACCCCAGGAATCTTACAGATACTGCAGCACAGTTTCCACACCTGACATTAATGAAACAGGAAGATCCTGCGTTATTTGGGCTATGGCGGGAAAACGTCCGCCAGGCCGTGGTGATTAATCGAGACTTCTACCATAAACAGGTGCAGAAACCCACTTTCCCTGAACTGATTAAGAACATCCGAAAATCATATTCGGATCGCGTCATTATCGACGGCGTACAAAGTACGTGGGAATTTTCAGTACTACAGGATTGCGGCATCTGGGCGGTTCAGGGCTACATGTATCGCTCAGTACCCTTAAAGAAACTGGAGTGGTTGCTTTAATCGTCACGAAAGAGAACACAAACGTAATAACGAAAAGGTCACATCCACAAAATAGAAATTAAAGGCAAAACCTTAGCGCGAGTAAAAGGAAGTAATAACGTGCCACGGGAATATATAAAAACCCTCTTATTACTCCTTTTGCTCTTTCATTGACGCATTGCTCACCCCTGTGGATAAAGGCTACACCTGAAAAACGACTACGCATTGCGCCATTCGAGCAAGAAACGAACTCACAAATGAGAAAAGCTCCCATCTACATGTAACAAACTGCTTACACTGCTGGCAGGCTGTAACACGCTTACGCTATACTAGCCGTCGAAATTGTAGGTCCACCGCTTCGGACTCGCTTTCAATGTGTTTACCACAAGGATTTTTCAACTTCCCTCCGAGGATCCCGCTTATAGCTGGATAAATTATGTTAAACAGCATCTTAGTCATACTCTGTCTGATAGTCGTAAGTGCATTCTTCTCGCTATCTGAGATTTCGCTTGCCGCTTCCAGAAAAATAAAACTGAAACTGCTTGCCGATGATGGCAACGTCAATGCGCAACGCATTTTAAAAATGCAGGAAAACCCCGGCACCTTTTTTACCGTGGTGCAAATCGGCCTGAATGCCGTTGCCATCCTGGGTGGTATCGTGGGTGATGCCGCTTTCTCCCCCGCGTTCTACAGCATCTTAGTCACCGTGGTGTCGCCAGAGCTGGCAGACCGTCTGAGCTTTATTATTTCGTTCTCGCTGGTAACGGGGATGTTTATCCTGTTCGCCGACCTGACCCCGAAACGCATCGGTATGATCGCGCCTGAAGTTGTGGCTTTGCGCATTATCAACCCGATGCGCTTCTGCCTGTTTCTCTTCCGCCCGCTGGTGTGGTTTTTTAACGGCATGGCTAACATTATTTTCCGCATCTTCAAGCTGCCAATGGTGCGTAAAGATGACATCACGTCTGATGATGTCTATGCCATCTTCGAGGCTGGCGCGCTGGCCGGGGTGCTGCGTAAGCAAGAGCATGAGCTGATTGAGAATGTGTTTGAGCTGGAATCGCGCACGGTACCATCGTCAATGACATCGCGCGAAAACGTGGTGTGGTTTGATCTGCATGAAGATGAGCAAAGCTTAAAACGAAAAGTCGCTGAAAACCCGCACTCCAAGTTCCTTGTATGTAATGAAGACATTGACCATATCGTTGGTTACGTCGACTCAAAAGACCTGCTTATTCGCGTACTGGCCAACCAAAGCCTGGTGCTGAGCAGCGGCGTGCAAATCCGCAACACGCTTATTGTGCCGGATACGTTAACGCTCTCCGAAGCGCTGGAAAGCTTTAAAACGGCAGGTGAAGACTTTGCGGTCATCATGAACGAGTATGCGTTGGTGGTGGGGATTATCACCCTCAACGACGTAATGACCACGCTGATGGGCGACCTGGTCGGTCAGGGGCTGGAAGAACAAATCGTCGCGCGTGATGAAAACTCATGGCTGATTGACGGCGGCACGCCGATTGATGACGTGATGCGGGTGCTGGATATCGACGAGTTCCCTCAGTCCGGCAATTACGAGACCATTGGCGGCTTTATGATGTTCATGCTGCGTAAGATCCCGAAACGTACCGACTCGGTGAAGTACTCCGGCTATAAGTTCGAAGTCGTGGACATTGATAACTACCGTATCGACCAGTTGCTGGTCACGCGGATTGATAACAAGGCCACGGTGTTAACGCCAAAGTTGCCGGATGCTGAAGAGAAAAGCGAGTAATCGCGACGGCAAATCACTACATAAAAGGCGGCGTAATTTCCGCCTTTTTTCTTGCCTGCCATTCAGCGGCGATTCTCCCCTGAAAACATCAACGGCTCCCTGACGGAGCCGTTTTTGTTGTACTGCGATTACTGCATAGCGTAGTGGGTTGGTTAAGCCATCTCAGTTTGCAGACGCATAACCTGACGGTTGACTTCGGACATCACAGTAAAGTGCTGTTTGTCCTTCACTTTCGGGATAAGGATCTTGCCTTTATCAAACTCGAAAGCGCCAACGTCCTTGATGTACAACCGTCCACGGAACAGGATTTTCACGTACTTTGCCACCTGAAGTGGGTTGTAACGTTGGAAAATTTTCATTTTTGTATCTCCTGCTAAGTAATACGCCCTTGCGGTGCCACGCTTGGCCCAACAGTGATGAGCGCAAATTTTGGTGCTCAATGAGCATAGTTCAGAAACAACATGAGACCTAGTATGTATAAGTTTATTTACCTTTTGATTACAGTTATTCAGAATTTTCTTTTCAGCGCTTACGAACAGGCAGTATAAGTCGTCGTTTTTTCGCCGTTATGTGCGTTAACCCGCAAACTGGCATCCCGTTTGCGGGAAAAGCACATTGATCGCACTTATGATTAAAAGGTTGAGTTAAGTGGTCGGATCACCTGCAAACAATAAAAGGAAACACCATGACCTTACGTAACATCCTGGCAGCCACCTGCCTGCTACTGCCGCTCCTGGCGCAAGCCCACAATTTTGAAACCAGCCAACGAGTACCGCCTGTGGGCATCGCTGACAGAGGGGAATTGATTCTCAATAACGATAAGTTTAGCTACAAAAACTGGAACAGCGCGCAGCTTCCTGGCAAAGTGCGAGTGGTGCAACATATTGCCGGTCGGACCTCTGCCAAAGAGAAAAATGCCGCGCTGATTGAAGCGATCAAGGCCGCAAATTTACCTCATGATCGTTACCAGACGACGACCATCATCAATACAGATGATGCTATCCCCGGCTCAGCAATGTTTGTGCGCAGCAGTATTGAGAGCAACAAAAAGCTCTATCCCTGGTCACAGTTTATTGTCGACAGTGATGGCGTAGCGCGAAAGGCCTGGCAACTTGATGAAGGCAGTTCAGCCATCGTTGTGCTGGATAAAGACGGACGGGTGCAATATGTCAAAGACGGCGGGCTGACACAGGCGGAAGTGCAGCAGGTCATCGCCCTGCTGCATAAATTACTCGACGGTCAGTAAATCGACACTCGAAAGCCGGGGTTCAGGAAAGATTCACGCGGCGTGTAATCCAGGGTTTTTCCCTGCCAGTCGTGAACATGTGCCCCGGCTGCCACGGCTACCGCATGGCCTGCCGCCGTATCCCAGACGCTGGTCGGCCCGAAACGCGGATACAGTTGAGCCTGTCCCTCTGCCACCAGGCAGAATTTCAGCGATGAACCAATCGCGGTCGTCTGATGTTCGCCCAACTGCGTTAAATACTCTTTCAGTTCGTCATCCGCGTGGGAACGGCTTACCACCACCAGCGGCGGACGCGCGTCACGCACTTTAATCTGCGTCCGCGTGCCGTTTTCCTCTTTCCACGCTTTACCTTCCGCCGCGCAATACATCACTTTAAGCACCGGGGCATAAACGACGCCAAGTACCGGTTTCCCGTTTTCAATCAGGGCGATATTCACCGTGAACTCACCGTTACGCTTTATAAACTCTTTAGTGCCGTCCAGCGGATCGACCAGCCAGTAACGCTGCCAGTGCTGACGAACGCTCCAGGAGGGGGGATCTTCTTCCGACAGAACCGGAATATCCGGCGTCAGTGCCTGTAGCCCGCCAGCAATCACCGCATGCGCGGCAATATCGGCGGCCGTTACGGGGGAATCGTCGGATTTGCTGGTTACATCCATCGGCTTATGGCCGTCGTAGACCTGCATAATGGCATCGCCCGCTTCTCGCGCGAGCTGACAAATGGCTTCTAACATCATCCACCTCTTATCTATGGCAGTGGGGTTTTTACCCTCAATAATTCACATTGCGGGAAGGCGGCAAGTGAGTGAATCCCAATGCACTTACCTCAGCAAGTGATTCGGGTGAGTGAACGCTGCCAACGCTCATGCAACATGAAGTATGACGGGTATAACTCATTGTTTTACTTATATCGCATTCAGGTCGAATCTGCCAGGTGTGATAGTTGTTGCATTTATGTGGCAAATTTCATGGCAGAATTCACAATTCTGTAAGCAACAAAATGTACATATCATTTCTTTTGTGGCTCAGATCTAAAAAGGACACCTCTGATGATTAAGTTTAGCGCAACGCTCCTTGCCACGTTGATAGCAGCCAGCGTACAAGCGGCGACGGTGGATCTCCGGATTATGGAAACCACTGATTTGCATAGCAACATGATGGACTTTGATTACTATAAAGATTCTGCGACAGAAAAATTTGGCCTGGTGCGTACCGCCAGCCTGATCAATGCCGCCAGAAAAGAAGTCAAAAATAGCGTGCTGGTGGACAACGGCGACTTAATTCAGGGCAGCCCGCTCGGTGATTATATGGCAGCCAAAGGGCTGAAAAAGGGCGACATCCACCCTGTCTATAAGGCGCTGAATACGCTGGACTACGCCGTGGGCAACCTCGGCAATCACGAATTCAACTATGGCCTGGATTATCTGCACCGGGCGCTGGAAGGGGCAAAATTCCCCTACGTGAATGCCAATATTATCGATGTCAAAACCCAAAAGCCGCTGTTTACCCCGTATCTCATTAAAGAGACCGCCGTTACCGATACCGATGGTAAAACGCATACTCTGAAGATTGGCTATATCGGCTTTGTCCCGCCGCAAATCATGGTGTGGGATAAAGCCAACCTGAGCGGCAAAGTCACGGTTAATGACATCACCGAAACGGCGAAGAAATATGTGCCAGAGATGCGCGAAAAAGGGGCCGACCTGGTGGTACTGGTTGCCCACTCCGGCCTCTCTTCTGAACCTTATCAGGCGATGGCGGAAAACTCCGTCTACTACTTAAGCGAAGTCCCCGGCGTTGACGCTATTCTGTTTGGCCATGCCCATGCGGTCTTCCCGTCGAAAGATTTCGCCGCCATTAAAGGAGCGGATATCGCCAAAGGAACCTTAAATGGCGTGCCGTCAGTGATGCCAGGAATGTGGGGCGACCACCTCGGCGTGGTGGATCTGGTATTGAATAACGATGCCGGGAAGTGGCAGGTCGCTTCGTCAAAAGCCGAAGCGCGCCCGATTTATGATGCCGCCGCCAAAAAATCGTTGGCCGCAGAAGACAGCAAACTGGTGGAAATCCTGAAACACGACCACGATGCCACCCGTCAGTTCGTCGGCAAGCCTATCGGTAAATCCGCCGACAACATGTACAGCTTCCTCTCCCTTGTACAGGATGACCCAACCGTCCAGGTCGTCAACAACGCCCAGACCGCTTATGTGAAGCACTTTATTCAGGGCGATCCGGATCTGGCGAACCTGCCGGTCTTATCTGCCGCCGCCCCGTTCAAAGCAGGCGGACGTAAAAACGATCCGGCCAGTTTTGTCGAGGTCGAAAAAGGGCAGCTCACCTTCCGTAACGCCGCCGATCTGTATCTTTACCCCAACACACTGGTGGTCGTGAAAGCGACGGGCAAAGAGGTGAAAGAGTGGCTGGAGTGCTCCGCCGGGCAGTTTAATCAGATCGATATCAACAGCACGAAGCCTCAGTCACTCATCAACTGGGAGACCTTCCGTACCTATAACTTCGATGTGATTGATGGGGTGAAATACCAGATTGATGTGACGCAGCCTGCGCGTTATGACGGCGAGTGCCAGAGCATCAACCCGCAAGCTGAGCGTATTAAAGATCTGACCTTTAACGGCAAACCGATCGATCCCAACCAGGTGTTCCTGGTGGCAACCAATAACTACCGCGCCTATGGCGGTAAGTTTGCGGGAACGGGTGACAGCCATATCGCCTTTGCCTCGCCGGATGAAAACCGCGCGGTGCTGGCAAAATGGATAACCGACGAATCGGCAAAAGCGGGAGAAATCCACCCGGCAGCGGATAACAACTGGCGCCTGGCGCCGATTCACAGTAATACGGCGCTGGATATCCGTTTCGAAACCTCACCTTCTGAGAAGGCGGCTGCGTTTATCAAAGAGAAAGCGCAGTACCCGATGAAGAAGGTCGGTACGGACGAGATTGGCTTTGCGCTCTATCAGGTGGATTTAAGTAAGTAAGCTCGTTTATCCCGCAACTGTAGCCCGGACTAGGCGTTCACGCCGCCATCCGGGTTCACTCAGGCGGCGCGGTCGTCTCGCGTCGCCAGCACCTGCGGCAAATTTAGCTCAATCCAGTCGGCCAGCGCGGCCACTTTCTCGCTCACCTGCTCTCCCAGCGGCGTCAGGCTATACTCCACATGCGGCGGCACCACCGGATACGAAATGCGGTTAATAAAACCGTCCATTTCCAGCGCCTGCAGCGATTGCGCCAGCATCTTTTCGCTGACACCGCCCATTTTGCGGCGTAAATCGCTGAAACGGTGGGTGCCGTGGCGCAGCGCCACCAGAATCAATACGCCCCAGCGGCTGGTCACGTGTTTAAGCACCTCACGGGAGGGGCACTCCTCAGCAAACAGATTACCGTCGCGCATCCGCTCGCTCAGGGTGGGATTTATGCCTTCCATACTTACCTTTTTGTACGTACTTACTAAAAGTTAGTTAAGGTGATAGTGTGCCACAACACAAGACAAACACGAAGAGGAATCATCATGATCGCAATTACCGGAGCTACAGGCCAACTGGGCGCACTGGCTGTTGAAGAATTACTGAAAACCGTCAAAGCGAGTGAGCTCGTCGCGATTGTACGTAACCCGGCAAAAGCTGACGCACTGGCTCAGAAAGGTGTCGTCGTTCGCCAGGCCGACTACGGCGACCAGGCAGCGCTAACGGCGGCACTGTCGGGCGTAGAAAAACTGTTGCTGGTCTCCTCCAGCGAAGTGGGCCAGCGCGCCGCTCAGCATCGTAACGTGATCAATGCAGCCAAAGCGGCGGGCGTGAAATTTATCGCCTATACCAGCCTGTTGCATGCGGATAAATCTCCGCTCGGTCTGCATGTTGAGCACGTTGAAACCGAAAAAATGTTGGCCGATTCCGGCATCCCTTACGCCCTGCTGCGTAATGGCTGGTATACCGAAAATTACCTGGCCAGCGCCCCGGCGGCGCTGGCTCATGGCGTCTTCATCGGCGCTGCGGGAGACGGCAAAATCGCCTCGGCCACCCGCGCAGATTACGCCGCTGCCGCCGCACGCGTTATCAGCACAGAGGGCCATGCCGGGAAAGTCTACGAACTGGCCGGTGACAGCGCCTGGACACTCAGCGAACTGGCGGCTGAACTGAGCAAACAGAGCGGTAAACCGGTGGTGTATCAGAACCTGAGCGAAGCCGATTTTGCGGGTGCGTTAAAGGGTGTTGGTCTGCCAGACGTGTTCGCTAACCTGCTGGCTGACTCGGATATCGGCGCCTCGAAAGGAGGTCTGTTCGATGACAGCCATACCCTGAGCAAGCTGATTGGTCGCCCGACCACCCCGCTCGCGGAAAGCGTCAAAGGCATCCTGTAACTGTTAAAGGCTGGTTAATTTTTGTAGCACGCCGCCGGGTCATCCTTAATAATGAGAAGATGACCTGAGCGGAGGCGAAAAGTGGAAGGCGTACCGGAACAATTCTTTGACGAGAGAGACAGCGCGCGTTTTCGCCACCTGGCGCAATTGCCAGGGGTGGAGTTGTACCATGCGCATATCTCCCGTTATGCCTTCGAACCCCACACCCACGAAGCCTTTGGTATTGGCGCAATCGAAGCGGGTGCCGAACGCTTTCGTTATCGCGGTACGCAGTACGTTGCGCCTGCCAATTCCGTTGTCACCATGAACCCCGACGAACTGCATACCGGTGAGGCTGAGACCGCGGATGGCTGGCGCTATCGCATGATCTACCTTGACCCCGCGTTGCTGGAAGAGGTGACCGGTATCCGCCACTGGTGGTTTAGCGATGCTACTCGCCACGATCCCCTGCGCACAGTCAAGATTTGCCGCCTGATTCATGGCCTGTGGCACACCGAGGATTCGCTGGCGCAAAAAGGGATGCTGCTGGACCTGATCGACACCTTCACACCGCTTGCACGTCACGCGCCGGTCAGTCAGGAAGGCGCTCATCGTTTTGAGCGGGTCCGTGACTATCTGCATGATAATTTTATGCACCCCCTGACGCTGGATGAGCTGGCGCAGGTGGTCTCGTTGAGCCCGTACCATTTTCAGCGTCAGTTCAAAGCCCATTTTCATGTGACACCCCATCAAATGCTGATGGCGATTCGTCTGTGGCGGGCGAAAGATTTCCTGACCCACGGGATGCCCGCCGCCGAAGTCGCCGCAGCCACCGGGCTGACTGACCAGTCACACCTCACCCGCGCCTTTACGCGTCGTTACGGCATCACCCCCGTGCGCTACCAGAAGCAGGTCGCCCGGCGCTAATGCGCAATCTCATACAATATTCCGTTCCCCTCCTTTCCTACACTGTGACGGCAAACAGAAACGTCAGGTGGAAGTATGATTAGTGGTGTGTTGTATGCCCTGCTCGCGGGGATGTTGTGGGGGCTTATTTTTGTTGGGCCGTTGATTGTGCCGGATTACCCGGCGGCATTGCAGTCAACCGGTCGTTATCTGGCGTTGGGGATAATTGCCCTGCCGCTGGCCTGGCTGGGCCGCCAGCGTTTACGGCAGTTAACGCAGAAAGACTGGCTCACCGCACTGGCGCTGACCATGATGGGCAATCTCATCTATTACGTCTGTCTTGCCAGCGCCATTCAGCGCACCGGGGCACCGGTTTCGACGATGATCATTGGCACCCTGCCGGTTGTTATCCCGATATGTGCAAATCTGCTCTACAGCCAGCGTGACGGTAAACGCGCCTGGACCAGCCTCGCCCCGGCACTGCTCTGTATTGCGGCGGGACTGACCTGCGTCAACATAGCCGAACTGCACGGCGGCCTGCCGGCGTTCTCCTGGTGGCGCTATGGCTCCGGCATTGCCCTTGCGCTGGTTTCCGTCGCCTGCTGGGCGTGGTATGCGCTGCGTAACGCCCGCTGGCTGCGGGAAAACCCGGACAAGAACCCGATGATGTGGGCAACCGCGCAGGCACTGGTGACACTCCCCGTCTCTTTACTCGGCTATGCTGCTGCCTGTCTGTGGCTGAGTGCGCAACAGCCTGATTTTGCCCAACCCTTTGGCCCGCGCCCCGCGGTGTTTCTCGGTTTGATGTTCGCGATTGCTGTGCTCTGCTCCTGGGTCGGCGCTATGTGCTGGAATGTTGCCAGTCAGCGTTTACCCACGGTTATTGTCGGGCCACTGATTGTTTTTGAAACCCTTGCGGGCCTGCTTTATACCTTCATGCTACGTCAGCAAATGCCGCCGTTGCTCACCCTCTGTGGTATCGCCCTGTTGGTTTGCGGCGTGGTCATGGCCGTACGCGCGAAGCCAGAAAAGCCTCTGGTTCAGTCAGTTTCAGACCACGGTTAATCGTGGTCTTGTTTACCCTGCCCCGAAAGGGGTATATCATCGAATAAAAGATGTATTTAAAATGCATGTTATAATTTCTGATGAGGTAACTGCTATGGCTTTCCGTGACCAACCCCTGGGTGAACTGGCGCTATCCATTCCACGTGCGTCAGCGCTGTTTCGTAAATACGATATGGATTACTGCTGCGGCGGTAAGCAGACGCTGGAGCGCGCCGCGTCCCGCAAAGAACTGGACGTTGGCATCATTGAAACCGAACTGGCAAAGCTGGCAGAGCAGCCCATCGAGAAAGACTGGCGCGTCGCCGCCTTGAGCGAAATCATCGATCACATTATCGTGCGTTACCACGACCGCCACCGCGAACAACTGCCAGAGCTTATCCTGCAGGCGACCAAAGTAGAACGCGTGCATGCCGATAAACCCAACGTGCCAAAAGGGTTAACCAAATACCTGACCATGCTGCACGACGAGCTTTCCAGCCACATGATGAAAGAAGAGCGCATCCTGTTCCCGATGATTAAAGAGGGGATGGGCAGCCAGGCGATGGGGCCAATCAGCGTGATGGAAAGCGAGCATGATGATGCAGGCGAACTGCTGGAAGTGATCAAGCACATTACCAATGGCGTGACGCCGCCGCCGGAAGCCTGCACCACCTGGAAAGCAATGTATAACGGTATCAATGAATTGATCGACGACCTGATGGAACACATCAGTCTGGAAAACAACGTTCTGTTTCCGCGTGCCCTCGCTGGAGAATAAGCAAAGGCGCCCCTGAGAGCGCCTGATTCATGGAAGTCTTTAGAGCCGCCTGCGCGGCTCTTTTTTATTTTCCCGGATGCCAGGTCTACGAATACTAGCGCATACCTGCCAGGCGTTTTTTACCCACAATCAGCCAGCCCGCGCCCAGCACAATAAACCAGATTGGGGTGACGATCAGCGCCTGACGAGTGTCCTCTTCGAGCGTCAGCAACACCAGTACGAACACAAAGAACGCCATGCATACCCAGCACATCACTTTGCCAAGCGGCATTTTGTAGATGGACGCTTCATGCAGTTGCGGACGCTGTTTACGGTAGACGAGGTAAGAGCAGAGGATAATCGTCCAGACAAACATAAACAGGATGGCCGAAACGGTGGTAATCATGGTGAACGCCGCAATCGCACTTGGGTTCACGTACAGCATCACTACACCGCCCAGCAGGCAGATACAAGAGAAGGTCAGCCCTTTCGCCGGTACCGCACGTTTAGAGAGCTTACCGAACGCTTTTGGCGCCACCCCATCTTGTGCCAGGCCGAACAGCATACGGCTGGTGGAGAACACGCCGCTGTTCGCGGAAGACGCAGCAGACGTCAGCACCACAAAGTTGATAATGCTCGCTGCGGCAGGCAGGCCCACCAGAACAAACAGTTCAACAAACGGGCTCTTATCCGGCACCACGGAACTCCATGGGGTCACGGACATAATCACAATCAACGCAAACACATAGAACATGATGATGCGGATCGGAATGGAGTTAATCGCGCGCGGCAGCGACTTTTCCGGGTCTTTGGTTTCTGCCGCTGTCGTTCCGACCAGCTCAATCCCCACAAAGGCAAAGACTGCAATCTGGAAACCGGCAAAGAAGCCGCTGATGCCTTTCGGGAACCAGCCGCCGTCATTCCACAGATGCGCAACAGAGGCTTCTACCCCGGTCGGCGATTTGAAACTGGTCAGCACCATCACCAGACCAACAACAATCAGCGCCACAATGGCGACGATTTTGATCATCGCGAACCAGAACTCCATCTCGCCGAACATTTTTACGGTGGCAAGGTTCAGGCTCAGCAGCACCAGGACAATGGTCAACGCCACTATCCAGTCGGATAATCCAGGGAACCAGAATTGTGCGTAAGCGGTGATCGCCACCACATCGGCCATCCCGGTGACTACCCAGCAGAACCAGTATGTCCAGCCGGTAAAATACCCCGCCCACGGTCCGAGTAGGTCGGCGGCGAAGTCGCTAAAAGATTTGTACTCAAGGTTCGACAGCAGCAACTCACCCATCGCACGCATGACGAAAAACAGCATGAACCCGATGATCATATAGACAAAAATGATCGACGGTCCTGCAAGGCTGATGGTTTTCCCGGAGCCCATAAACAGCCCGGTACCGATGGCACCACCAATAGCGATTAGCTGAATATGACGGTTTGTAAGATTGCGCCGTAGCGATTGTTCAGTCGAAGCCTCTTCGTCAGCCGCGACTTTTGCCTGATCTACCATGTTTATATCCTGTCTGTGTTGTTGAGGCTCTTCTGGCCTTTAATTGCATACTTCGCCCATTCGCGGACGCAACGATATTAGGTAAGAATTGGTAGGATGAATACTCTGAATTAAAAGAGATGTTAAATATTTGTTTAAAGTGAGCAGCATATCACTCAAATTAGGGGATGGAGTTCACAAAAATACACCGCAATACGCGCATAGCAAGATAAAGTATCGAAACCAATTCATTTAATGAATGATTCACGCAACATCGTCTTCCTCTCCCCTGACGAGGAGAGGAAAACATCGGGAAGATTACAGGATTTCCAGTAATTCCACTTCGAATACCAGGGTGCTGAATGGCGGGATGGACGCGCCCGCGCCACGCTCGCCGTAGGCCAGTTCGTGCGGAATCGTCAGTTCCCATTTGGAGCCAACCGGCATCAGCGTCAGCGCTTCGATCCAGCCGCCAATCACGCCGTTTACCGGGAATTCAGCCGGTTCGCCACGCGCGACGGAGCTGTCGAACACGGTACCGTCGATCAGTTTACCGGTGTAGTGAACGCGAACACGGTCAGTACGCGCCGGGATAGCGCCTTCGCCCTGAGTGATAACGCGGAACTGCAGACCAGACTCCGTGCTGTTCACACCTTCTTTCTCGCGGTTTTCGTCCAGATATTTCACGCCTTCTGCCGCCATCTCTTCAAAGCGCGCACGACGCACTGCGTCCGCACGTTCGTGGATTTCACGCAGCGCACGATGAACAACGTCCACCGGCACAGCCGGTTGTTTACCTGCCAGCGCGTCAGCAATACCGGCGACCAGCGCTTCCGGCAACAGCCCCTGTAAGCCGGAGTCGCTAAGCTGCTGCCCTACCTGCAAACCAATGCCATAGCTGGCCTGCGCTTCGATCGTGTCAAACGTTGGGGTTGTCATGGGTTTTCCTTTCATCACTTTTTAAGGTAGCGCGCAGCATAACAGCCACGCCGCAGCGGGTAAAACTTTGTCGTAGTAAAGATGACAAATCGCAGAGAAACAGAAACAATACTCCCGGTAAGATAATTCTCATTATGATGTCACGAGACAATGCATCACACAGCCAATCAGGTAGTTAGCCATCTATACTCAACGAGACAGGATAAATAATGACGCGGAGCAGGAGGAAAGCCATGCCCGGGCGATTTGAACTGAAACCTACCCTGGCGAAAATCTGGCACGCCCCGGATCATTTTCGCATTCTGGACCCGCTTCCGCCGATGCACCGTCGTGGGCTGATCCTTGCGGCGTTGTTGGTTATTATCGGTTTCCTGCTGCCCACCCCGAAAGAGACGGTGACGCCTCCCGCCTCTGTCGGGCGCGAAGCACAACTGAATATTCAGTCACAATCCCAGCCGCAGACACAATCGCAGCCTTCACAACCGCTGGTGACGTCACAGCCGGTGCAAAACCAGCAACCTGCTCCTGTCTTTAACGAGGAACCGCAGGCCGTGCAGGAGCCGATACAACAGGAGCGTCCGGTCGCCGAACACTCTGCCCCTGCTGCCTCTTCCGCTGGCGGTATTGAGCAGCAGTGGCGCACCTACCGTGTCGAGCAGGGCAAAACGCTGGCCCAGGTTTTCCGTGACCACAATTTGCCGCCAACCGATGTTTATGCCATGGCAAAAGTAGAAGGCGAAGGCAAACCGCTCAGCACCCTGCAAAGCGGCCAGATGGTGAAAATTCGTCAGAACGCGAATGGCGTAGTAACCGGGTTGACGATTGAAAATGGCAGCGGCCAGTCTGTCTTGTTCACTCGCCAGCAGGACGGTAGTTTTATCCGGGCACGATAAGCTTCCTGGCCGGGTGAGCAATAACGCTACCCGGCCAGAAGTTAATCGGCTTTTCGGGAGACCTTGTTCACCCACCAGATGCCGGAGCACACCAGCATCAACGCAACCGCGTATTTGAGTTCGAGAATATTCTCGCCCAGAAAAATAGCCGACAATAACGCACCTGAGACCGGGATTAAGAAGTTAAACGGCGCAATCATCCCCACCCGATTGTA
Source organism: Citrobacter sp. UYEF32 (assembly GCF_040546205.1). Classification (NCBI taxonomy): domain Bacteria; kingdom Pseudomonadati; phylum Pseudomonadota; class Gammaproteobacteria; order Enterobacterales; family Enterobacteriaceae; genus Citrobacter; species Citrobacter sp. UYEF32. The sequence continues at coordinate 215,380 of NZ_JBEPNI010000007.1, forward strand.
CTTGAGCAGAATGCTCCACAGCGCAAACGCAACCGAGGAGAGTAGCGTCAGGTAGCCAAGAATCGCCACCGCGGAGGGGCCATGCACGGTAAGCTCGCCGCCAAAAACATACCCGCCGACCGCGAGCACGACGCCACCAAACCCCAGTTGATAACCCGTCATTACCAACGGATCGACCGTTTGCGAGATCCGCTTACCGTATAGCGTCGATGCCGAGAGGATAAACGCCGCCAGGACTACAAAACCATCCCCCATCAGGCTAAAGCTGAACTCCATCAGGCCATTGTTGAGGTTAACCACCATGACGCCAGCAAACCCCAGTACGCAGCCAAGGGTTTTGTTATAGCTCAGTTTGTCATTCTGGTAGATAAAGTGGGCCAGCAGCACGCTAAAGAAGGTGCCCGTCGCATTCATAATTGAACCTTTTACCCCAGTGGTGAAGGCCAGACCAATATAGAAGAAGACGTACTGGAGTGAGGTTTGCGTGACCCCGAGCAGTGCCAGTTGGCCACACTGATGGAAAGAGAGGCGAGCCAGCGGGCGGCGCTGCGCCAGCGCAAGCAGTAATAACAGTAGCCCTGCGAAGAAGAAGCGATAGCCAGCAAAGACGATTTTCGAAGGGATATCATCCACGTCAATCTGGAAAATCTCATAACCGCTTTTAATCGCCGGGTAGGCGCTCCCCCATAATAAACAACAGAATGCTGCTCCTGCATACGCCGCATTTTTACGGGCAAAGAGCGGCGACTGGTGTATCGTTTCCATACATTCACCAATTTAAAATAACGTTTTATTTTTTAATTATTGCGGAATAGCCAGGAAATGGAAACAGATATGCGAAAACAGAGATCAGGTTGTGAGCTCGAAGGGATAAAAAGGAAAAACCAGAAGGATAAAAAGCAAAACGCCGGCACAAGGCCGGCGTTTTTACGCAACGTCAGAAGCTAATTACTCAGCAACAACGTTAACGATCAGTTTAGCGAATACTTCGCTGTGAACCTGGAAGTCCACTTCGTGCTCACCAGTGGTACGCAGAACGCCGTTCGGCAGACGAACTTCGCTCTTAGCCACTTCAACGCCAGCTGCTGTTACAGCGTCAGCGATGTCGCGGGTACCGATGGAACCGAACAGTTTACCTTCGTCGCCAGATTTGGAAGCGATGGTTACAGTGCCCAGTGCGTTGATTGCTTCAGCGCGAGCGTTAGCAGCCGCCAGAACGTCAGCCAGTTTGGCTTCCAGTTCAGCGCGACGAGCTTCGAAAAACTCAACGTTTTTCTTGGTAGCCGGAACAGCTTTACCCTGTGGAACCAGGAAGTTACGAGCGTAGCCCGCTTTAACGTTTACCTGATCACCCAGGCTGCCCAGGTTTGCTACTTTATCAAGCAGAATAACTTGCATTACCTTATCCTCTTAAAGTCGTATTAATGGACCGTGCCCGATTACTGATGACGATCAGTGTACGGCAGCAGAGACAGGTAGCGAGCGCGTTTGATAGCGCGAGCCAGCTGACGCTGGTATTTTGCACGAGTACCGGTGATACGGCTTGGGACAATCTTACCGCTTTCGGTGATGTAGTTTTTCAGCGTAGCGATATCTTTATAGTCGATCTCTTGAACGCCTTCCGCGGTGAAACGGCAGAACTTGCGACGACGGAAATAACGTGCCATATGGCTAGTCTCCAGAATCTATCAATTCAATCTGCTCGGCATGCAGAACCATTTTAGTCAGACCGTTCTTTGCCTTGTGGCAAGAGATGAACCCCTGAACGGTTACTGCGCTACCGACCGTTATACTGTGAGTAATGGCCTGGTTTTCGTGTCCGCTAATGATAACGGGCATTTGGCACCACGCCTGCCGGTGAAACCCGGCTTCCTCCTGAACAGAACGGTGCTCAAGCACGAACTGGCAGTGAGGAATTCCTGATGGGCTGACCTTTCGAAGGGGGGTCCTGCACACGGTGCCGGACAACACCAGACGGTTGGTCATCAGAAATTACTCTTCAGAATCCCCAGCATCTGCATCATCTGCGGTTTCGTTTGCGAAATCATCGCGACGCTCACGGCGCTCGTCTTTCGCTTTAACCATCGGAGATGCTTCGGTAACAGCGTGTTTAGTACGCATTACCATGCTACGGATAACGGCATCGTTGAAGCGGAAGTTTGTTTCCAGCTCATCGATAACTTCCTGCGGAGCTTCAACGTTCAGCAGAACGTAGTGTGCTTTGTGCAGTTTGTTGATCGGGTAAGCCAGCTGACGGCGGCCCCAGTCTTCCAGACGGTGGATCGTACCTTCTGCTGCAGTGATTGCACCAGTGTAACGTTCGATCATGCCCGGAACCTGTTCGCTCTGGTCAGGATGGACCATAAAAACGATTTCGTAATGACGCATCGAATTGCTCCTTACGGATTATTCAGCCTCCTGTCTGGGTCAGCCGCGGCCCATGGAGGCAAGGAACGTGATTAAAGGGCGGCTGAAAAATTGACGCGTCATAATACTTATCTCGCCCCCCAAACTCAAGCTGATTGCACAAATAATTCGCACTAAGCGCAAAGCCGCTTCACAGAGTGGGATTAAAATTAGACAAAACGGATACGGCAATTTTTTGAACGACAGCATCAGAAATGGTCGCGATACGTTTTGGCGGGAAAGCGTAGACTTTAAATACACCCCAATGACACGGGAGGAAAGATGTTCTGAAGGTCACAACATAAGCAGTAATGGAGCACAATATTATGAAAAACATCGCAATCTTACTCACAGCGCTACTCCTTAGCGCCAATGCGGCAGCAGCCATCAAAATTGACGGGCGGCAAGCCAAAAACATGGATGATGTGCAGAGCTTAGGCGTTATTTACATTAATCATAACATCGCCACTGAAAGCGAAGCGGATCAAGCACTCAAAGTCGAAACTGACGCGAAGGGTGCGAAATATTATCACCCGGTCTTACTTCGGGAGCCGGGCAGCAATGGCCTTATTCACGCCAGCGCTGACATTTATCGCTAGTACACACAGATCAGTTACCCTTGCCATTATTAATCGCCCTCTTCCATGAGGGCTTTTTTTTGCACATCATTAAATGATAATTATTTGTACAGTATGCTTATCAAAAGCGCAGGCCGCTGATGTAATAGCATCTTAATAACCTGATTATCCGGAGCAATATCGTGTTTGTGCGTTTTGCAACCCTGGGCCGTATCCCGCAAGGCGTTTGGGTGCTCGGCGGCGTAAGTCTGTTAATGGATGTCTCGTCCGAGATGATCCACAGCCTGTTACCTCTCTTTATGGCGACCACATTAGGTGCCAGCGTCATTGTCATTGGCCTGATCGAAGGGATGGCAGAGGCAACTGCGCTTATTATTAAAGTGTTTTCCGGCGTACTCAGCGACTATCTGGGTAAACGCAAAGGACTGGCCCTGCTGGGATATGGCATGGGTGCGCTTAGCAAACCGCTGTTTGCCCTGGCTTCCTCCTCCGGCCTGGTATTCGGCGCGCGAATGATTGACCGCGTTGGCAAAGGGATCCGTGGGGCGCCTCGCGACGCGCTGGTTGCCGATGTGACGCCCCCCGACATTCGCGGTGCCGCATTTGGCCTGCGCCAGTCGCTGGACACAGTCGGTGCTTTCCTTGGTCCGCTGCTGGCCGTGGCGCTGATGTTTCTGTGGGACAATGATTTCCAGTCCATCTTCTGGGTGGCAGTGATCCCAGGCACACTGGCTATCGCTCTGCTCTATTTCGGGCTTGATGAACCTAAAACGCCCATTACCAACAAGCGCACCAACCCGCTCACCCGTGAGAACCTGAAAAAACTCAGTAGCGCTTACTGGTGGGTCGTTGGACTGGGCAGCGTCTTTACCCTCGCCCGTTTTAGTGAAGCCTTTCTGGTACTACGCGCACAGCAGATGGAGATTCCACTGTTCGCCATTCCGCTGGTAATGGTCGCAATGAACCTGGTGTACGGCCTGACGGCCTACCCCTTTGGTAAATTGTCCGACGGCATGAGCCACAGCAAAATGCTGCAGGCAGGCCTGCTGGTGCTGATTGCCGCCGATCTGGTACTGGCGTTAAGCCACCACTGGAGCACGTTGCTGCTTGGCGTTGCCCTGTGGGGTATCCATATGGGAATGACCCAGGGCCTGCTGGCGGCGATGATCGCCCATACCGCGCGAGCAGAACTGCGCGGCACCGCGTTTGGCATGTTTAACCTCATGAGCGGTATCGCCCTGCTGTTGGCCAGCGCCGGGGCCGGTGTCTTGTGGGAAAGCCTGGGCGCAGCATCAACATTTTATGCCGGTGCCGTGATCTGCCTGATTACGCTGGCAGGGATGCGCTGCATACCATCAGCCTATCGACAGGCATAAAAAGGCTCCGGAATCAGACCAGTAACATCCCGAAGGCGTACACATTCCGGAGCATAATTTTCTGGTAGTCCGGACGAAGCATAGCAGATGCCAGGGAAACTCCTGCGGCGCTTCGCCTGGCCGGATCTCTAGTCACTGCCCGTAATAGGCATTTGGGCCGTGCTTACGCATAAAGTGTTTATTCATCAGATAATCATCAATCGGTTTTAACGACGGATTGATACCTCGGGCAATCCACGCCATCCGGGCAACCTCTTCCATGACCACCGCATTATGAACGGCGTCAGCGGCATTTTTCCCCCATGCAAACGGACCGTGTTGGTAGACCACCATTCCCGGCGTATGCAATGGGTTACTGTTGCCCAGCGTCTCGACAATCACCTTACCAGTGTTGAGTTCATACTCTTCCCGTACCTCCTCTTCAGAGAGCGCCCGGGTACAGGGAATATCGCCAAAGAAATAATCCGCATGGGTGGTGCCAAGCGCAGGAATGGCCAGCCCCGCCTGAGCCCAGGCTGTGGCATGCGTGGAATGGGTGTGCACAACACCGCCAAGCTGAGGGTAGCGTCGGTACAACTCAAGGTGTGTTGCGGTATCGGAAGACGGGCGCCACTGCCCTTCCACCCTGTTGCCCTGTAAATCCACCACGACCATGTCATCTGGTTTCATGTTCTCGTAGGCAATACCGCTGGGTTTAATCACCACCAGCCCGCGTTCACGATCAATAGCGCTGACATTTCCCCAGGTAAAGGTCACTAATCCATAGCGCGGCAAATCCATATTGGCGTCAAACACCTGCTGTTTAAGCTCTTGCATTATGCCGCCTCCACCAAACCCGCGTTTGCCATACGCGCTTTCACCCAGTCGCGCGCTTTTAGCACCTCTGCCGCCGGATCTTCTGCCGTCTCGCTCCACATCTCGATCAAGTACGGACCACAGTAGCCGCTCTCTTTGAGCGTGGCGAAACAGCGTTCAAAATCCACTACGCCGGTGCCAAAGGGGACGTTTTTAAAAACGCCGGGGCGCGTGTCTTTGACATGAACCGCCACGATATGGCCGACGCCCGCCAGCAGTTCCATCTGCACGTCGTTATCCCAGGCTGAAAGATTGCCGATATCCGGGTAGAGCTGAAACCATGGGTTATTAAGGTAGTGCGCGTACCCCAGCGCTTTGCTGATCGAATTCATCAGCGGGTAATCCATAATTTCCATCGCCAGGGTTACCTGTGCGCGGCTGGCCATTTCCACGCTCTCTTTGAGTCCGTCGCGAAAGCGGCGGCGCGTCTCATCATTCGCCTGCTGGTAGTAAACGTCATAACCAGCGAGTTGAATCACCCGGATACCGGTATCCTGCGCAAACCGGATAGCCTTGCGCATGATCTCCAGCCCCTGGTTACGTACCGCGTCATCTTCGCTGCCCAGCGGAAAACGCCGGTGCGCGCTCAGACACATTGAAGGAACGCGAACGCCTGTTTCCGCTATCGCAGCTACCAGTGCCAGACGCTGCTCAGGGTTCCAGTCGAGACGGGCCAGACGGGCATCGGTTTCATCTACCGACATTTCGACAAAATCGAAACCCAGCGTTTTCGCCAGTCGCAACCGTTCCAGCCAGCACTCCCCGGCAGGGAGTGCTTTTTCGTAGATACCCAGCGGGATCTGTTTTGACAACATACCCGCTCCTTAGCCCCACAACTGAGCAATTGAGCGCTTGAACTGGCGCGCCGCTTCAACCGGATCTGCGGCGTCGCGGATACTGCGCCCGGCAATAAAGACGTGAATGGGAATGCCCTTGAACAGCGGCAAATCTTCCAGCGCCAGTCCGCCGGTAACCGTCACCTTAAAGCCCATTTCGGCCAGTTTTTTCACCGCGCTGATATCCGCCTCACCCCATGCGACCCCTGCCGCCTGCGCATCACGGCTGCGGTGATAAACGACTTGTTGAATGCCTGCATCGCGCCACTGCTGCGCCTGTTGCCACGTCCAGTAGCCGGTCAGTTCAATCTGCACGTCGCCGTTAAACTCTTTCGCCACATCCAGCGCACCTTTCGCGGTGTTAATATCGGCGCAACAGATCACGGTCACCCAGTCGGCATTGGCTTCAAAGCACATTCTTGAAAGGATTTTCCCGGCATCGGCAATTTTGGCGTCGGCCAGTACGATTTTGTGAGGATACAGCGCCTTAAGATCGCGAACAGCCCGAACGCCCTCGCCAACACATAAAATGGTCCCAACCTCAATAATGTCCACCTCTTCGGCAATTAAGCGGGTGGTTGCATAAGCGTGTGACAGCGTCTGGTTATCCAGGGCTACCTGCAACATCGGTAAATCAGACATGTTTTTTTGCTCCTTATACAGACGCCGCCGTGGCGCTATCAATTAAATCCAGTACCTGCTGCGCCGTGCGACAGGCGCGTAAACGGTCAAAATTCGCTTCATCTTCAAACAGGTTGACGATTTGCATGATGCCGTCTTCCTGATGCGTACGCGCATCCACTGCCGCCAGAGTGATAAGGATGTCGACCGGGTCGTTGTCCTCGTGATTAAAAACCAGCGGTGTTTTGAGGGTCACCAGCGCAAAGCCATTTTTCTTCACCCCTTCTTCCGGGCGGCCATGGGGCATGGCAAGCCCTGGGGCAATCACGAAGTACGGTCCAAACCGTTCCACACCGTCCAGAATGGCCTGGTAGTAACGCGGTTCAACAACCTCAGCCCCTACCAGCAGATCCACGCCAAGCTTCACCGCCTCCTGCCACGTACTGGCCTCTGCCTGCAAGCGAATCGCATTGTTCTCCGCCAGCGAGTCACGTAATTTCATAGTGAGTCCTTATTTCACATCCTGTGCAAAATGGGCGTTGATGACTTCCATTAGCTTCGGACCAAAATCAGCGGCAGAGAGCATATTGCGTACCCCGACCACGTATTTATTACCGGAGACTTCGATTTCACTGGCGACATGGGTAGAAGCAATGATGATGTCCGCCCCGCTCAGTTCACTTTTGTATTCCCCCACCGCGCAGCTGTTCACCGTATGGTCGACCTTTTGTTGCGTCAAAAACTGGTCAACTTTCATTTTCATGATCATGGAACTACCTTGCCCACAACCACACACAGCCAGAATACGTACGGTCATAATCAAACTCCTTTTTAAACAGAGTGTTCTGTCAGTTGTTTTTCCGCGTCTTCCTCAGCACGCAGGGCGCGACCGGCAAAGAACATGTAAGCCAGCGCAATCAAAATCATCACAGCCATAAACGCGATCCCCACGGAGGCAAAGCCTTGCATCATCGGCGGTGCCAGGATGGACCAGTCAGCCATTCCCATCCATGCGCTCATTCCCGTCAGTTTTACCGCCCAGACACAGCCAAAAATTTCGATCATGCCCATCACCAGGCAAATCTTGATGGCGGCGCGCCAGCCGCCGAAGTGGTTGGCAAAGACGCCAATGGTGGCGTTGGAGAAAAACATCGGGATAAAGCCAGGAATGATGAGAATGGAGGAGCCGCAGGCAATCAGGATGCCGACTGCAATCAACTGCCCGATAGTCCCCCACATAAAGCCCCAGACCACCGCGTTCGGCGCGAAGCTATAAATCGCCGCACAGTCAATTGCCAGCACAGCCCCCGGAATCAAGCGCTGAGAAATACCGTTGAAGGCTTCGGAAAGCTCGGCGACAAACATACGCACGCCCTGGACGATAATGAAAATCGCCACTGCAAACTGGAAGCCGGTTTGCAGGATATAGACCGTCCAGTGAGTTTTCCCCGCCATCGCCTGAACGGTATCAAGGCCAAAAGAGAGCAGAATCGCGCCAAAAAAGACCGTCATGACAATGGCGGTAGAGACGATGTTGTCATGGAAGATATTCAGCCAGCCCGGCAGTTTCAGATCTTCAACGCTTTCCTCTTTTTTCCCAAGGTACGGCGCGATTTTGTAAGCGATCCAGGAGGCGAACTGCTGCTGGTGACCGATAGAGAAACCGCAATTATCTGTCACTTCCTGTGTTGGTTTGTACATCATATTGGAGGTAATGCCCCAATAGAGTGAAACCAGCACGGCAGCACAGATAATGGTGGTCCACATGGAGTAACCGAGAATAAAGAAGAACACCGCAATCAGACCGGCCTGCTGGAACATGATGTGCCCGGTCAGCATGATGGTGCGAATGCCAGTAATACGCCGCAGCAGTACGTAAATAATGTTTAGCGCCAGGGCCAGCAGTACCGCATAACCCACCCAACTGTACGCGTCACCCATACGTTCGATGGTCGCCATCATTGACGCGTAGGTGTCAGAAATCGCACCGTTGATGCCGTATACGTCAGACATTTTGGCAACCACCGGTTTAAACGTGCTGGTCAGGATCCCCGACCCCGCCTGCAGCAACATAAAGCCGATGATCGTTTTGATCGTGCCTTTAACGATAACGCTGACACTTTTTCTCAACAGGATATAGCCAATACAGGTCACGATCCCCAGCAGCAACGGGGCATTGGTCATCACCTGATTAAAAAAGACAGTGAAGACGTTGTAGAGAATCTCCATAACTCGCTCCAGTAAGAAAGTGGCTGCATTTGTGCAATGCAGCACAAGGTGAAAACACTCTACCAATCATAAATAATCACAAAAAGATTGTTTTTGATTAATTGTGATGCATCACGCAATTTATTTCCCCATTCTCATTAGACATACATATCCAGTACAAGAAGCCGCAAAACAATTTATTAAATTCATATAGTTAATAAAAATAGCAAAGAAATCAGCATGCAAAGCGTATCGTAGCAACACAATCACAATGCGATTTAACACGCCAAACCCTGTTGCGATCATGATGAAACTGTGAAAATATAAATCACAAGTTATCACAATATGATTTGTTTTGATTAAAAAGGTAAGGAGCGACACCATGAGTAAGATTGAAACCATTACCCGGGAATCATGGATTCTGAGCACTTTTCCCGAGTGGGGAAGCTGGCTTAATGAGGAAATTGAGCAGGAACGTGTCGCTCCCGGCACTTTTGCTATGTGGTGGCTGGGCTGTACCGGTATCTGGCTGAAATCAGAAGGAGGTACCAATGTGTGCGTCGATTTCTGGTGCGGTACGGGCAAGCAGAGCCACGGTAATCCATTGATGAAAAAAGGGCATCAGATGCAGCGCATGGCAGGTGTTGAAAAACTGCAGCCAAACCTGCGCACCACACCGTTCGTGCTGGATCCGTTCGCTATTCGTCATGTCGATGCCATCCTCGCCACTCACGATCACAACGATCATATTGATGTAAACGTCGCCGCTGCCGTCATGAAGAACTGTGCCGATGATGTCCCCTTCATCGGCCCACAAACCTGCGTCGATTTATGGATTGGCTGGGGTGTACCAAAGTCACGCTGTATCGTCGTCAAACCGGGTGATGTCGTTCGCGTAAAAGATATTGAAATTCATGCCCTTGATGCGTTCGATCGCACCGCGTTAATTACCCTGCCTGCAGAGCAAAAAGCGGCCGGCGTACTGCCTGACGGCATGGATCAGCGTGCAGTTAACTACCTCTTTAAAACCCCCGGCGGTACGCTATACCACAGCGGTGACTCGCACTATTCCAACTACTATGCGAAACATGGCAACGAGTACCAAATTGATGTGGCATTGGGTTCCTACGGCGAGAACCCGCGCGGCATTACCGACAAAATGACCAGCGCCGACATACTGCGTATGGCGGAAGCGCTAAATACAAAAGTCGTGATCCCATTCCACCACGATATCTGGTCTAATTTTCAGGCCGATCCACAAGAGATTCGTGTTCTGTGGAACATGAAAAAAGACCGCTTACAGTATGGCTTTAAGCCTTATATCTGGCAGGTGGGCGGGAAATTTACCTGGCCTGTGGATAAAGATAATTTCGAGTATCACTACCCACGTGGTTTTGATGATTGCTTTACTATCGAGCCCGATTTACCGTTTAAGTCCTTCCTCTAAAAGCCGGAGCGGGTGCCGTGTGCACCCGCTTTTATCATCAGTATCGTGCACTTATCTTTAGTAATTTCAGGCTATTTCAAATATCATCTTTTCACATCATTAATCATCGGAATAGCTCATGACGGAAGCGCAACGACATCAAATACTGCTGGATCAACTGTCGCAGACGGGCTTTATTACGGTTGAAGAAGTGATCGCCAGCCTGGGCGTTTCTCCTGCAACCGCACGTCGCGATATCAACAAGCTGGATGAAAGTGGCAAACTTAAGAAAGTGCGTAACGGCGCCGAAGCCATCAGCCAGCAGCGTCCGCGCTGGTCGCCGATGAATATCCATGAGGCACTACACCACGATGAAAAAGTACGTATCGCCAGAGCCGCATCACAGCTCGTTAGCGCTGGTGAAAGCGTAGTGATCAACTGCGGATCAACTGCCTTCCTGTTAGGCCGTGAAATCTGCGGTAAACCGGTACAAATCATCACTAACTACCTACCACTCGCCAATTACCTCATCGAACAAGAACACGAAAGCGTGGTCATCATGGGCGGACAGTACAACAAGACGCAGTCCATCACCCTGAGCCCGCAAAGCAGTGAAAATAGCCTCTATGCCGGTCACTGGATGTTTACCAGCGGCAAAGGGCTGACGGCAGAAGGTCTTTATAAAACCGACATGCTGACGGCCATGGCCGAACAGAAAATGCTGAACATGGTGGGAAAACTGGTCGTTCTGGTGGATAGCAGCAAAGTCGGTGAGCGTGCGGGTATGCTGTTCAGTAACGCCGATCAAATCGATTTGGTGATCACCGGAAAACAGGCCAACCCCGAAATCCTCAAAAAACTTGAGGATCAGGGAGTTAAAGTGATGCGCGTGTAGTTAAAGATGCTCGGTGAAAAAGCGGACGGTGGCCGTCAGGGCGGTGGGTGTTATGCGATGTTTTACGCCTGCTTCCCACAGGCAGGTTAACTGCTCGTCCAGACGTGCAGCCGCCAGCGCCTGCTGCAGACGTAATGTTTCGGCTGCGGGTACAACGTCGTCCTCCTCCCCATGCCAGAGAAAAAGCGGACGGTTGGCAAGCTGTGCTAATTGCCCGCTGATATCCCATTTTGCTAACGGCGCGACAATCGCATCGAACGCCGCCTGCTCTTCCGGTGTTGTCACCTCCAGCGGCGGAAAAAGGGAATTCGCCAGGGTGGAGAAATAGCCAGAACCCATCAGGCAGGCAACGCTTCGGACCTCCGGAAACTGCGTCATAATACCGAGCGCCGTCATGCCGCCCATCGATGCGCCCCCTACGCCCAGCCGCTGATTGTCGATCAATCCCTGCTGATACAGTGCCGCTTTCAGCGCCGCAAACTCCGTAAAATTACCCTGCAAAATTTGCCAGAAACGCTGTAGCCGCCGCGTTTCATCACCGTCAAACCGGGCACCATGCTCCGGCGCGTCAGGCATAACGACCCGAAACCCGGCCTGAGCCAGCGCCACGGCAAAATAGCTATATACCAGCTTGGAGGAGGTAAATCCGTGGTAAAAAACAATACAGGGTAATGGCTGTGCCTCTTTTCCCGCCGGGAACGCGTGTAATGCTTCAATCCCGGCAAAATGCCGTACATCGAGTTCAATCATTGGCCTCTCCTTGATCTATAGTGCTGGTATGCCATCACGCCTTCGAAGGTGCAAGTCAACGTTCGCATATCAAGTGTTAGCATTATGATAAAGATGCTGCGCCGATCGCATTTTCATTCGAAACTTATGTTGGCAATAGCAAAATTGGGAACATTCCCCTCTTGCCTGTTTATTATGGAACTACACTATGGCTATCAGGAAACATGAAAACATGATGCGCTGGTTTCTCCCCCTTGTTATGGCGCTGTTTTTGAGTGGATGTAGCGTGCTGGAAGGTAAACCACAGCCCGCCCCGCCCGTCAGCGATCATCCGCAGGAGATAAGTCGTAATCAGACGCAAAACCTGCATGAAATGGGTGCATTTAGCGTATCGGTGCTGGGTTCGCCTATGGACGTTGAAGATGAAATAAAAGCCAGAGCTACCGCTGAAAAAGCGGATTACTACGTCATTCTGATGATGGATGACACGGTCATTCCAGGCCGCTGGTATGCAAGGGCTATGTTGTATCGTCATTAAGTAAACGTCTGGGTTTAAGGAAGATTTACACTGCTTTGCGTCCTTTTATGTTTGCCTGTGCACAATGGAATGTATGGAATTTTCGCGCGATGGAGTGCCCTGGAAAAAATCGGGGTAACGTGGAATGGAGCTGATATGAAACGATCTCTTGCCTTAAACTCACTGTTGCTTTCTACAGGTTTAGCCAGCATAACAGCGCAGCCAGCAGAGTTCGCGAGCGCTGACTGCGTCACCGGGCTGAATGAAATTGGCCTGATTTCTGTCAACAACGTTTCCGGAAGCCCACAGGATGTGGAGCGTGTCATCGCGCTGAAGGCAGACGAACAGGGTGCATCCTGGTACCGTATTATTCAGATGCAGGAAGAACAACGGGCAGATAACTGGCGGGTGCAGGCCATACTTTATGCCTGACATGCCATATACCCGAAAAAGCCACTTTTAAAGAGTGGCTTTTTTGTTTACTTCATCGTTAACAAAGGGTTACGAAGACAATACATTTTAGTAACATTTGGTTACATTGACGCGTTAAATGTTATCGAATTATTGCCGTTGAAGGTGCTGACATTCTTTTCAGCGGATATTTTATGAGCACCTTTTTTAGTCGCATTGGACTCGGCACCAAACTTTCTCTTTTGACGGGCACAAGCGTAGCCGTGCTTTTCCTGGTTTTCACCTTTCTGTTAAGCAATAAAGCCAGCCAACAACTGGAAACGCTGGCGGTGGAAGATCTCCATAACCAGTCCACGGGCGTTCAGGATATGGTAGAAATGTTTAACAGCAGCCTGAGCGAAGAGGTTGAAAGCTATACCCGTCTGTTCAGCAGTTTTTTGCCTCAACCTGTGACCATCGATCAGGCGCAACGCCGTGAAATTAACGGCATTAGCGTTCCCTTGCTGAAAGGGGGCGACAGTGACCTTCATGAAAACAATGCCATTGTTGATGATTTTCTTACCCGCACCGGGGCTATCGCCACGCTGTTTGTGCGCAGTGGCGATGACTTTGTGCGCGTTGCTACCTCGTTACGTAAAGAGAATGGCGATCGTGCGATAGGCACGAAACTGGACAAAGCCAGCCCGGCTTTTGCTCCGGCGTTGAAAGGCGAAACCTACCGTGGACTGGCCTTATTATTCGGTAAGCGCTACATCACGCAATACCAGCCGGTAAAAGATAACAACGGCAATACCATAGCCATCTTATTTGTCGGCGTGGACATCACCCACTCATGGGAGGGCATGCGCAGTAAGATCCTCGGACGCCAGCTTGGCGATAGCGGCCATTTCTACGTACTGGATCGTAATAATGGTAAGAACTACGGTAATTACCTGTTCCACCCCAGCGAGGAGGGTAAACGCCCGCAGTGGGATGAGCGCGATCTGAATACCGTTCTGCAACAGACTACCGGTACGCTGGAACAGCAGCGCCCCGATGGCCATCGACAAATGCTCTCATGGATAACTGTGCCCGGCTGGAACTGGACGGTGGTGGGCGAAGTCGACAAGGCGGCATTACTCAATGATGTCAACACGCTACGCAACCAGTTCCTGATAGCCGGGCTGGTGCTCTCTCTGCTGTTTGCCGCACTGTTTGTGGTAATTGTTCGCCGTTGGCTGACCCGCCCTCTTCGTGATGCCATTGGCCTGGCCAGCCGCTATGCGTCGGGCGATCTGCGGGCCAGTCTGGAAGTCAAACGTCAGGACGAAGTGGGGCAACTCATTGATGCCATCAACGGGATCGGCAATGGCTTGCATACCATTGTTTTACAAGTGCGTGAATCGACCAGTGATATTCACCACGGCACCAATGCGCTTGCCGCCGACAGCAGTGAAATCAGCGAGCAAATTAACAAGCAGGCCAGTAGCGTCGAGGAGACCTCAGCCAGCATGGAGCAACTTGCCGCGACCCTACAGCAGAATGCCGCCAATATGGAAGAGATGCAGTCGCTGGTGAATGAAACCGCCCGGGAAGTACAAAAGGGTGGCATAACCGTCGAAGAAGCGGTTGCCACCATGGACGCGATTCGTACCGCCTCTCAGCGAATTGCCGACATCACCCATGTGATTGAATCTATCGCCTTCCAGACCAATATCCTGGCGCTTAATGCTGCGGTTGAAGCCGCTCGCGCCGGGGAACATGGTAAAGGATTTGCCGTCGTAGCCCAGGAAGTACGGGCGCTGGCAGCCCGCAGCGCCAATGCAGTAAAAGAGATCGATGAACTGACCAGCGATACGCTCAAAAAAGTCCATGAGGGGCATACGTTATCTAACAATACCCGGCAGGCGATGGGCTCTATCACCGCGCATATGAACCACATTAACCAGTTGGTTAACGAGATTAACAACGCCTCTCATGAGCAGTCGGCAGGGATTAATCAGGTCAATATCGCCATGACGCATATTGGTGAAGCCACGCATATTAACGCAGGACGGGTTTCGCGCAGTGAGCAAACCGCTGGCACGCTGCGCGAAAAAGGGGCACATCTGACGGAGGTGGTCCGCCTGTTCAGCCTGAAAACGGACTAACCGGCACCGCCCGTGGCACGCAGCAGCAGGTCACTTTGGACCTGCTCAGCCACAACAGACGCGCCGCGTATATCCAACATCATCCGGCACCAGGCTTGTGCTATTGACGGGGGAGCGAACTGCAACAATTGCGCCCCCGTCGCTAGCAGATACAGTTGCCGGGTAATCTCCCGCCCTTGCGCCTCAAGAGGTTTACGCAACTGTTGCTGTAACTGACGCCATGCACGATCAAAATGCCTGTCCTGACCTTTGACCGCACCAAACGCATCGTGCAACAACTCACTGATGCCTTGCTGTTTAGCCAGCACGCGTAAGACATCAAGACACATAATATTGCCGGAGCCCTCCCAGATACTGTTCACCGGCATTTCCCGGTAAAGCCGTGGAAGCTCGCTCTCCTCGCAATAGCCAATGCCGCCCAGCACTTCCATGGCTTCCGCAACAAAGGGCATACCCGCTTTGCAGACCGCGAATTTCGCAACGGGGGTAAACAGCCGTGCCCAAAGCGTCTCTTCCGGCTTAGTGCGACCATCCCAGGCACGGGCAAGGCGAAATAAAAACGCCGTCTGCCCTTCCAGTTGCAACGCCATCCGGCTAAGGACTTCCCGCATCATTGGCTGGTCGACGAGATTTTTTCCGAATGCCTGACGCTGATGAGCATGGTACAGGGCTACGGAAAATGCCCGGCGCATCAGACCATGGCTCCCCAGCGCACAGTCAAAACGGGTCAGACCACCCATTTTGAGGATTTGACGCACGCCGTCGCCCTCTTCTCCTACCAGCCAGCCGCTGGCCTCGCAAAATTCTGCTTCGCTGCTGGCATTTGAGCGGTTACCCAGCTTGTCTTTCAGACGTTCGAGCCGCACACCGTTGCGCTGTCCGTCAGGTAAAAAACGCGGCACAAAAAAGCAGGAGAGTCCGCCTTCCGCCTGCGCCAGGACCAGATGCGCATCGCTCTGCGGCACCGAGAAAAACCATTTATGCCCCACCAGCCGGTAGCTGTCGCCGCTGCGTTGCGCCCGCGTAGTATTACTGAGCACGTCCGAGCCGCCCTGTTTTTCCGTCATCCCCATGCCAATCAGCAAACCGCGCTTTTGGTTGCCTGGCGCGAGATGCGGGTCGTAACGGTCGCTCATCAGCGGTTTTAGCCAATCCTGAAAAGGCGCAGGAAGGGAATGCTGCAATAGCGGCGTGGCGGCAAAGGTCATGGTAACCGGGCATAACGAACCGGCTTCCACCTGTGCATGGAGCACAAACCGCGCGGCGCGGGCAACAAACGAGCCGCTGCGCGCGTCCTCTTCCCATGCCAGGTTATGAACACGGTTGGCGCACAGGCCTTGCATCAGTAAGTGCCATGCCGGGTGAAACCGTACATCATCGAGTCGTGCCCCCGTCGGGTCATAACGCAGCAGTTCCGGGGGATTAACGTTAGCCAACCTGCCGAGCTCCAGCGATTCTGCCGTACCCAATTGCTGGCCGATACTGGCCAGTAAATCAGTATCCCAGGCTGCGCCTTCACGGATGACAGCGTCATACAGGGCTCGGTCAGAAAGGAAAAGATTGCTGTTATTCAGGGGGATGGGTTGATTAAAAACGGTATGCGTTTGCCAGTGCATCTGTTTGCCCTCCATCAATGGCATCGGCAATAAGTATGGGCAGATGGCAGGCGTTCCGCCCGCGATAGCGGTCACAAAACGGTGCGTATGGGCGCTTTCTGTTTGCGTTACCCGTACTTAACGGCGAGGCTTAACGATATGAAACCAGGAACGGTGACGCCCATGACAACAACACATGCACAAAAAAAAGCGCTGGTCGCAGGCTCTATCGGTAATTTTATCGAATGGTACGAGTTTGCGGTCTATGGCTTTCTTGCCACGGTGATTGCGAAGAACTTTTTTACCCTCGCAGGTGAATCTGCTATCACCAGTCTGATCCTGACCTATGCCGCCTTTGCCGTCGCCTTTTTCTTCCGTCCGTTGGGTGCGGTGGTGTTTGGCCGCATGGGTGACCGGATAGGCCGTAAGCCAACGCTGATTATTGTCCTCGTACTGATGACGCTAGCCACGGCGGCCATTGGCGTGGTGCCGGTTTATGCCAGTATCGGCGTCGCCGCACCGCTGCTTATTACCGGCCTGCGCATTTTGCAGGGGCTGTTTGCCGGTGGGGAATATGGCGGGGCCGTCTCGCTGATGACCGAGTTTGCCCCCCGAGGTAAGCGCGGTTTGTACGGTGCGTGGCAGTCATTGACCGTCGCCCTCGGTCTGCTGGCAGGGGCCGGGGTCGTAGCATTGTTGTCAGCAGTACTTAGTCCGGAGGCCCTTCATGACTGGGGCTGGCGTATTCCCTTTTTCATCGCTATTCCAATGGGCGCCGTTGCGCTCTGGCTACGCGTTCATATGGAAGAGACACCCAGTTTTGTACATCAGCAAGCGCAGGCCGCTCCGCCTCAGGCGGCCAGTTTCGCCAGTACACTAAAAGCGATTATCACCGGGATTGGTCGCCTGATGGTCTGGTCAGCGGCGGGTTATACCTATCTGGTGATTATGCCGACCTACCTTCAGTCGGCGCTGCACACCGGCTTTAACCAGGCATTGTTGATTGCGGTGATTTCTAATGCCGGGTTCGCCCTGACGATTATCCCCTCCGGCATGCTGAGCGATAGGATTGGTCGACGCACCGTGATGGTCACCGCCGCAGTGCTGTTGCTCATCCTGGCGCTGCCGCTGCTGAAAGTGTTACAGGCGGAATCAAGCACGATATTTATCAAGGCGGTGGTGGTGTTTATCGCCGGTGGACTGGTGGGAATGCTGGCAGGGCCTGGGCCCGCCATGCTGGCTGAGATGTTTCCGACCAGGGTTCGTTATACCGGCCTGGGGCTGGCCTATTCGCTGTCGAATGCGATTTTCTCAGGCTGTGCGGGGTTGATCATTACCGGACTGATTAAGCAGACGGGGAATCTGGATATTCCGGCGTATTACGTGATGGCGACGGCGGTGGTGAGCGTGATTGCGCTGATGACGCTCAGGAAGGATGATCACCAGCGTTCACTGGAGGAGTAGTGCGGTCTGATGCCCTCACCTTGCTGGCAATCGTGCGGTCTGGTGCCCTCACCCCAGCCCTCTCCCACAGGGAGAGGGAGCAAACACTAAAAACAGCAACCAACGTTGCCGTTTTGCTTTTACCTCCACAGGGAGAGGGAGCAAACACTAAAAACAGCAACTAACGTTGCCGTTTTGCTTTTACCTCCACAGGGAGAGGGAGCAAACACTAAAAAGGCAACTTACGTTGCCTTTTGCGGTTTATTTTGTGCGCTGACGTACAGCTTCAAACAGGCAGATACCGGTGGCGACCGACACGTTCAGCGACGACACGCTGCCCGCCATCGGAATGCTGATGAGCTCGTCGCAATGCTCGCGCGTCAGACGACGCATCCCCTCACCTTCCGCACCCATCACCAGCGCCATCGGGCCGGTCATTTTGCTCTGGAACAGGGTGTGATCCGCTTCACCCGCAGTACCGACAATCCAGATATTCTCTTCCTGTAGCAGACGCATGGTACGCGCCAGATTGGTCACGCGGATCAGCGGGACGTTTTCCGCCGCACCACAGGCCACTTTTTTGGCGGTCGCGTTCAACTGGGCAGATTTGTCTTTCGGTACGATGATGGCATGCACACCAGCGGCATCGGCGCTACGCAGACAGGCGCCGAGGTTATGGGGATCGGTAACGCCATCGAGGATCAGGAAGAAAGGCTGGTCGAGACTGGCGATCAGATCCGGCAGATCGTTTTCCTGATACTGACGCCCCGGTTTCACGCGAGCGATAATGCCCTGATGCACCGCCCCTTCGCTTTTCTCATCCAGATATTGACGGTTAGCGACCTGAATCACGACACCCTGCGCTTCCAGCGCGTGAATCAGGGGCATCAGACGTTTGTCTTCGCGCCCCTTGAGAATAAACACTTCCTGAAAACGCTCCGGAGCGCGTTCCAGCAGGGCCTGCACCGCATGGATGCCGTAAATCATTTCACTCATCAATGGTACTCATTTGAGGCGATATCGCCGGGTTGAATAGGCTGTGAGACATTCACATCGCCACATTATAACCGACAGACGCCCCAGATCGAATCAACTAAGATGACGTTTCGCCTCCTGGCGGACGCGGTGTAAAACGTGCTGCTTGATTTCGCCGTAACGCGGGTACTCCGCCAGCGTTTCAATGTCGCGCTCGCGGCCAAAGGGCAGAACAATCTCTTCGACGATTTTTCCCGGTTTGGCCGACATCACCAGAATGCGGTCAGCCAGAAACAGCGCCTCTTCTACATCGTGGGTGACGAACAGCAGCGTGGTGCCGGTCGTCAGCCAGGCTTCACGCAGCAGCTCCTGCATCATCAGGCGGGTTTGTGCATCCAGTGCGCCAAAGGGTTCATCCAGCAGCAGCACTTCTGGCCCCGGCAGCCAGGCGCGGGCCAGCGCCACACGCTGCTTCATGCCCCCGGAAAGCTGCCACGGCGCATGCTGTTCAAAGCCTTTCAGGCCAACGCGGTTCAGCCAGTCCTGCGCCCGCGCATTGACCTCTTCTTTTTGATAACGGCCCAGGCGCGGGCCGAAGGTGACGTTATCCAGCACCGACAGCCACGGGAACAGATTCGGCTGCTGGAAGATCATGCCGCGCTCCGGCCCCGGCTGCCGCACCGGTTTTCCGCTCGCCAGTACGCGGCCGCTGTCCGGTTTGGTAAACCCGGCGACCAGGTTGAGAATGGTGGATTTGCCGCAGCCCGACGGGCCTAACAGCACGACAAACTCCCCTTTATCGAGGGTGAGGTTGATCCCCTCCAGCACCGTAAACGGCTGCGGTTTAGCCGCAAAAGAGAGGGAGACATTTTCAAGCGCGATGGCACTCATTATTCTTTCCCCGCCCACGGGACAAACAGACGTTGTAGCCCCAGCAGTAATAAATCCAATAGATACCCCGTCCCGCCCAAGAGCAGGATGCCGAGCATGACGATATCGGTACGTAAATAAGAGCTGGCGTTGATGACCATCCAGCCAAGGCCGGAACTGGCGGCGACCATCTCAGCGGCAATCAACGAGGTCCAGCCAATACCAATAGAGAGCCTGACGGTGGTAAAGAGATCCGGCAGGGCATCCGGCAGTACCACACGCAGGAAAATCTGCCCTTTGGTTGCCCCCAACGTTTGCGCCACCCGGATGCGTGCCCGACCAATCCGCTCCACCGCCGCCGACGCCCCCACCACCACACTCAGGAAGGTGGCGATAAAGATCAGGAAGAATTTCGACGCTTCCCCTATCCCCAGCCAGACCACGGCCAGTGGGATCAGCGCGATTTTCGGTAACGGGCGCAGGAACTGCACAAACGGGTTAAGCACTGCAGACAAACCGGGTGACAGCCCCATCAGCAGTCCGAGCGGGATACCCAGCACAATCGCGACCGCAAAGGCGCTCAGCGCACGGGCCAGGCTCACCGCCACATGCTGCCAGAGCGGGACCTGGCGGTAACCGTCCGCCAGCAGCTCTTCAGCCGTCAGTCCAATATCGGTGAGTGACGGCAGTAACAGCGGGTCCACCCATTGCCGGCTGGCCGCCAGTTGCCAGAGCGCGAAGAAAACCGCCACCGAAAACACGCTGATGGCGATATGCTGACCTACTTTCATTTTGCCGCCGCTTCCCGGATGTAACGGGAATCAATCGCCGTGTCCCAGTTTTCCGGGATATCCTGCTTACGAATTTCGCCAATGCCTGCGAGGAAGTTAGCGGTTTTGGTCAGCGCCTTGCCAATGCCGCTATGGGTGGTGTCCGTACCGTTACCCAACCAGGCCGCAGTGCCCTGCTCAGCAAGCGTTGGGTACTCCAGCCCGCCCAGCGTATTGGCAGCGGTGGTGACCGGTGCGCCCACTTCTTTCGCAACGATGGCGGCAGCGCTTTCCGGGTCTTTCTTAAACTCGTCGACTTTCTGCTGATGCACGCGCAGGAAGGCGCTCACTGCTTCCGGGTACTGTTCGGCAAAGGCCTTACGTACCACGTAGTTGTTGTAAATCAGGTAGCCATCTTTCTGCAGATCTTTGGTGGCAAAGACCTGGTGACCGCCGGAGGATTCCAGCTCCTGCGCAAAGGGAGCCCAGACGTAACCTGCGTCAATATCGCCGCGTTTCCACGCTGCCACCATCTCTGCCGGGCGCAATGGCAACAGCGTTATTTTGCTGCGATCGAGTTTATTGACGCTAATTGCCGCTTCCAGCGCATAAGCCGCCGTAGAATTTGGCGGATAGGCCACGCGTTTCCCTTCAATATCTTTAATCGTGTTGATGCCGTCTTTGCCAATTAAACGTTCATAGCTGGCAATGACGCCTGAAACACCAATAATTTCCACAGGCAATTTACGGACAATACCTGCGGTTGCCGGACTGGATCCGAAATTGGCAATATCAATCGCATTGCTGGCGAAATAATTAAGGGCATCGGCACCGGAGGCAAATTGCACCCATTTCACCTGGCTGTGTAAGGCTTTATCTAAAGAGCCGTCGGCTTTGGCGAGCATTAATACCTGCGAGCCGCCGCTATAAGCCACGCGGACTTCAGGAGGATTGGCGGCCATACTGATATTGGCCCACAGGCTGCCTGCTGCGAGTAATATGCCGAGCGTTTTTTTCATTTCTTTTTCCTTGAGGTAAATGCGAGTCATCTTTCCCGCGAAGCAGGGGAAAATAGTCAATTAAAGCGTGTTGTTTTATGCCAGTTGCGTGAGGCGATAGTCCTGCCAGAGGCGGGAACATCGTTCGGCCAGCGATTGTGCGGGGTCGTGCGTAAGTGACAGAAACGGCGCTTCCACCGCGCGCAGAGCCACCGGGACTTCCGTGCAAGCCAGCACCAGTTGCTGCGCGCCACGCGCCATCAGCGCCAGCGCCTGCAATGAGAGCAGTTCGCCACCCTCAGCCAGTTTGCCGCGCTTCACCGCATAGCAGCCGGGCACAAACCACTCAGCCAGCTCGTCTTCGGTAGGCGTAATGGATTCAATACCCTGCGCTGCCAGACGTTGCTGAAACCAGCCGGCGTCCAGCGTCCCTTTGGTGGCAATGATGCCAACACGTTCGGGCTTTTTCGCCACCGTTAACAGCGCATCCAGAGTAGCATCCACGATATGCAGAATGGGCGCATCGCTGGCGGCGCTCAGTTGCGGATACCAGTGGTGCGCGGTGTTGCAAGGAATAGCGATATGGCTCGCCCCCGCCTGATTCAGTTTTTCAATGCCCTCAAGCAGTTGAGGCAACGGCGACGGACCAGCCCCGGCCAGCGCCTTTTGCCGGTCGGCGATTTGCGGCACATTCCACACTACCGACGGCAGGTGATGCTGATCGCTCTGCGCCGGTGTGGCGTCGAGCAATTTGTGCTGAAAGTCGAGCGTGGCGAGCGGCCCCATGCCGCCCAGCACGCCAAGCAAAAAGGGCTTAGCCATGACGGGCATGCGCCTCCAGCACCTGGCGATAGCCAAACAGGCCAACGGAACCACCGGTGTGGATAAACACCACGTTCTCATCCTTGCGGAAATGGCCCTTGCGAATCAGGTCGATAAGCCCGGCCGCCCCTTTCCCGGAATAGACCGGGTCAAGAAGAATGCCTTCATGGCGGGCAAAGAGGGTCAGCGCCTCCAGCATGCTCTCGGTTGGCAAGCCATAACCGTCACCAACGTAATCGCTGTTCGCCACCACCACCTCACGCGGCAACTCACCCGGCACACCCAGCAACGCCAGGGTGCGTGAAGCCAGATTCCAGACGTTCTCTTCCTGTTTTGCCCTGGGTGCGCGAACGCTTATCCCCAGCACCGGCACCTGGCTGTTGGTGGCGGTAAACCCGGCGACCAGCCCGGCTTGTGTACCTGTACTGCCGGTGGCGTGCACGACATGATCAATACGCAAACGTAACTGTGAAGACTGGTACAGTAACTCTTCGGCACAGGCGACATAACCCAGCGCGCCAATGGGGTTAGAGCCACCACCAGGGATAATGTAGGGGCTATGGCCCTGCTCACGCAGCGTCGCGGCATACTCTTCCATTGCCTGCTGCATATCGGTGCCGCCCGGCAGATGGGCAACGATTTCGCCGCCCAGCAAATCATCCAGCAGGACATTCCCTGAGCGTTGATAGTCTTCGCCAAACTCGGTAACGCGTTTTTCCAGCAGCACTTTTGCGGCCAGCCCAAGTTTCGCCGCACCGGCAATGGTCTGGCGCACATGGTTAGACTGGGTCGCCCCCTGGGTAATGATCACATCGGCTTTTTTCTCCAGCGCATCGGCCAGCAGAAATTCCAGCTTACGGGTTTTATTGCCGCCGCTGGCAAGCCCTGTCGCATCATCGCGTTTGATCCATATTTTCGGACCGCCGAGTAATGCAGAGAGATTATTCAGAGGCTCCAGGGGAGTGGGAAAATGGCCGAGCGAAAGTCGGGGAAAGCGCGCCAGATGC
Source organism: Citrobacter sp. UYEF32 (assembly GCF_040546205.1). Classification (NCBI taxonomy): domain Bacteria; kingdom Pseudomonadati; phylum Pseudomonadota; class Gammaproteobacteria; order Enterobacterales; family Enterobacteriaceae; genus Citrobacter; species Citrobacter sp. UYEF32. The sequence goes on from NZ_JBEPNI010000007.1 coordinate 238,847, forward strand.
ATAACGACTCCTTGCTAAATAAGCGAATAACAGATGGGAGTCACTATACACATCAGATTCTGAGCGCTAATCACCAATAATAAATATCGATTCTCACAATTTAGCTAAGTCAGAGAAATAACCGTCCGGAGGGCTATTCCTATTACACGCGGGAATATATTACGTTAAAAAAGAATAACCCCTCTGCATAGAGAGGGGTTGTCAGGCGGTATTTCAGCGCTATTTATTCAGCATCTTTCTTTTTTGACGCACGCTTCGCTTTAGTCGCTGCGGCAATTTTTTGCGTCTTCGCAGACGGCTTTTTCACGCTTTTTTCTTTCTTCGGTTTCGCGGGGCTTTTCGCTTTACGGAATGCGCTGTCGGGTTCGAAATTGACTTTCTTACCGGTCTGACGACGTTTTCCCGACGGCTTAGCGCCGTTACCTTTCTTCGCGTTTTCACGTGCGGTTTTACCCACATTACGCGGGCCGCGTTCGCTGGAAATCAACGAGAAGTCGATTTTACGCTCGTCCATATTGACCGCTTCCACGCGCACTTCCACTTTGTCGCCCAGACGGTAAGTCTGGCCGCCCGATTCGCCAATCAGACGCTGGCCCACCTGGTCGAAGCGATAGTAGTCGTTATCGAGCGTGGAGACGTGCACCAGACCATCGATAAACAGATCGGTCAGGCGTACAAAGAAGCCAAAGCCGGTGACGCTGGCAATCACGCCAGGGAAGGTGTTGCCCACCTGGTCCTGCATAAAGTCGCATTTCAGCCAGTCAGAGACTTCACGGGTCGCTTCATCCGCGCGACGTTCAGTCATCGAGCAGTGCTGGCCCAGTTGCAGCATCTCTTCCATAGAGTAGTGCCAACCGCCGGTTTCGGTGCTGTTGCCGGTATGGCCCTCATCTTTCGCCAGCAGATATTTGATGGCACGGTGCAGCGACAGGTCAGGATAACGGCGGATCGGCGAGGTAAAGTGTGCGTAGGATTGCAGCGCCAGACCGAAGTGGCCGCGGTTTTCCGGATCGTAGACCGCCTGCTTCATGGATCGCAGCAGCATGGTTTGCAGCATCTCATGATCGGGACGATCGGCGATGGACTCAAGCAGTGCGGCATAATCCGCAGGCTCAGGCTTGTTACCGCCCGGTAGCTCCAGGCCCAACTCCGCCAGGACGGTACGGAAAGAAGTGATCGCTTCAGTCGTTGGCTTGTCGTGGATACGGAACAGCGCGGGCTCATCCTCTTTCTCAACGAAACGCGCCGCCGAGATATTCGCGAGGATCATGCACTCTTCAATCAATTTATGGGCATCATTACGCTGAGTTTGCTCAATGCGCTCAATACGACGCTCGGCGTTGAAGATAAACTTCGCCTCTTCGCTCTCAAAAGAGATACCGCCACGTTCGGCACGGGAGGCATCAAGAACTTTATAGAGGTTGTGCAGCTCTTCGATGTGCTTAACCAGCGGCGCATACTGCTCGCGCAGATCCTGATCGCCCTGCAGTATATGCCAGACCTTGTTATAGGTCAGACGGGCATGGGAGCTCATTACCGCTTCGTAGAAGGTATAACTCGTCAGACGACCCTTTGCCGAAATGGTCATTTCGCAGACCATGCACAGACGGTCAACCTGCGGGTTGAGTGAACACAGGCCGTTGGAGAGCACCTCCGGCAGCATCGGCACAACCTGGGATGGGAAATAGACCGAGGTTCCACGAGCTCGCGCCTCATCATCCAGCGGCGTGCCCGGGCGGACGTAATAGCTGACATCGGCAATAGCAACCCACAGGCGCCAGCCGCCGCCGCGTTTTTTCTCACAATAAACGGCGTCGTCGAAGTCGCGGGCATCTTCACCATCGATGGTGACCAGTGGCAAGGAACGCAGGTCTATGCGGCCCACTTTGGCCTCTTCCGGCACCTGCTCTTTCAGCCCTGAAACCTGTTTTTCAACCGCAGGCGGCCAGACATACGGAATTTCATGGGTACGCAGCGCCATATCGACAGCCATGCCGGTGCCCATATTGTCACCCAGTACTTCGACAATTTTACCGATGGCTTTAGTGCGACGGGTCGGGCGCTGGGTCAGTTCAACCACCACCACAAAGCCCATGCGCGCGCCCATGATCTCTTCTGGCGGGATCAGGATGTCGAAACTCAGACGGCTGTCATCCGGCACCACAAAGCCGACGCCCGCGTCGGTAAAGTAACGGCCAACAATCTGACCGGTTTTCGGTACCAGGATGCGCACAACACGCGCTTCACGACGACCTTTACGGTCGGCACCCAGCGGCTGGGCCAGAATCTGATCGCCGTGAATACACATTTTCATCTGTTCGCTGGAGAGGTACAGATCGTCTTTGCGGCCTTCTACGCGCAAGAAGCCGTAGCCATCGCGGTGACCGATAACCGTTCCTTTCAGCAAATCAAGGCGTTCTGGCAGGGCGTAACACTGACGGCGGGTAAAGACCAGTTGTCCGTCGCGCTCCATGGCGCGCAGGCGGCGGCGCAGTGCTTCGTTTTGCTCTTCGCCTTCGATATTGAGTTCAATTGCCAGCTCTTCACGGCTGGCCGGTTTTTCGCGTTTTGTTAAATGTTCGAGGATAAATTCGCGGCTGGGGATGGGGTTTGTGTATTTTTCAGCTTCGCGTTCCTGGAAAGGATCGTGTGACATAGCGGTTCCTCCGTTGTCATCTCTGGTGAAAGTCCCGTTATCTTCCACGCTACCTCTTGTTGGCTTCTTTCACTCACCCCGTCACTTATCGATATAAGCGCCGGGGGAATTCGTTCAGTTGCCGCCGCGATGTAACGCGAAATACTCAGGGCTTTTATCCTTCCACCAGCAGTAATTTGTAAAGCGGTTGATTCTCTTCAACCAAATCGGCCAGCGTGTAGTTATCCAACTCCTTGAGGAAACTTTGCACAGCCTTAGAAAGCGCCCGCTTAAGGCGGCAGGCGGAAGTAATATGGCAAAACTCACTGCTACAGTTAACCAGCGCCAGCGGTTCCAGGTCACGCACGACATCGCCAATGCAGATATCTTTCGCCGCCCGACCAAGGCGTATCCCGCCGTTTTTTCCTCTGACGGCAGCAACGTAACCTTCACGACTAAGTTGATTGATTATTTTGACCATATGATTACGGGACACACCATAAATTTCAGTGACCTCGGTAATGCTGGTCATCTTTCCTTCCGGCAAGGAAGCCATGTAAATCAGTGCGCGTAATCCGTAATCCGTAAAACTTGTTAACTGCACATCTACCTCAGTAAAAGGGAGAAAGGTGAGATACCTACAGGTATTGACTCTATTGATGATAAACCAGCCAACAGTGATGCCGCTAATTTATTTGAACTGAAGGGGAAAAAAGCAGGAAGAGAGAGGGGCCTGCAAGGCAAGCCCCCTGGATCATTACGCGTCGAATGGGTCGCGCAGGATCATGGTTTCTGTGCGGTCCGGACCGGTAGAGATAATATCGATCGGCACGCCAGTCAGTTCTTCAATGCGTTTGATGTAATTCAACGCCGCCTGCGGTAACCCGCTACGCTCTTTCACGCCAAAGGTCGATTCAGACCAGCCCGGCATGGTTTCATAAATCGGCTCAATACCTTCCCAGTTGTCTGCCGCCAGCGGAGTCGTCGTCACTTCACGACCATCCGGCATACGGTAAGCAACACAGATCTTCACTTCTTTCAGGCCGTCCAGGACGTCCAGCTTGGTCAGGCAGAAGCCAGACAGGGAGTTGATCTGCACAGCACGACGAACGGCAACGGAGTCCAGCCAGCCGGTACGACGACGACGACCGGTGGTAGCGCCGTATTCGTTACCCTGTTTGCACAGGAACTCGCCGATATCATCGAACAGTTCTGTCGGGAACGGACCCGCACCCACGCGGGTGGAGTAGGCTTTGATGATACCCAGTACGTAATCCACATAACGCGGACCCAGGCCAGAACCGGTTGCCACGCCACCTGCGGTGGTGTTAGAGGAGGTGACGTACGGATAGGTACCGTGGTCGATATCCAGCAGCGTACCCTGCGCGCCTTCGAACATCACGAAGTCGCCGCGCTTACGCGCCTGATCCAGCAGATCGGAAACATCAACCACCATTGCGGTGAGGATGTCGGCAATCGCCATGACATCGTCCAGCACTTTCTGGTAGTCAACCGCTTCAACTTTATAGAAATTCACCAACTGGAAGTTGTGATATTCCATCACTTCTTTCAGTTTGTCAGCAAAGGTCGCTTTATCGAACAGGTCGCCAACACGCAGACCGCGGCGAGCAACTTTATCTTCATAAGCTGGCCCGATACCACGACCGGTGGTGCCGATAGCTTTCGCACCGCGCGCTTTCTCACGTGCCACATCGAGCGCAACGTGATAATCAAGGATCAGCGGGCATGCTTCGGAGAGCAGCAGACGTTCACGAACCGGGATACCACGGTCTTCCAGTTCTTTCATCTCTTTCATCAGAGCAGCAGGAGACAGCACAACACCGTTACCGATGATGCTGGTCACATTGTCACGAAGAATGCCTGATGGAATAAGATGGAGGACGGTTTTTTCACCGTTGATTACGAGAGTATGGCCTGCGTTGTGACCGCCCTGGTAGCGAACAACATATTTAGCCCGTTCAGTCAGAAGATCAACAATCTTCCCTTTACCTTCGTCACCCCATTGGGTGCCCAGTACGACGACGTTGTTACCCATTTTTTCAAAATCACCGTTTGCTTAAAAATGGATTCTACCATCGCTTTTTCAGATATACAGCACTTTTTGTACCCAAAATGAGGCAAATCCGACCGTTTTTTGATCAGCCAATCGTTTTCCTCAACATGTAGTAGATAACGATACCGGCGACCACAAGACCCCCTCCGAAGCGACGCAGCAGGTTGTCTGGCAATGTACTCATCGTGGCAATCATGCGACGCCAGGCTCGGGGATAAAGCATCGGACCGAGCCCTTCAAACACCAACACGAGTGCCAGTGCCAGCCAGATTGTTGCGTTCATTTTTTATCCTTATAAAAAGAAAACCACCGCCCTGATGGGCCGGTGGTTTTTACTTATAAAATCGATGACGTCAGTTTAACGTGTCGCGGAAGTCGGTGTCTTCATGTAACGGAAGAAATCGCTATCCGGGCTGAGCACCATCACATCCTGGTTGCTCTGGAAACTGCTTTCGTAAGCACGCAGGCTACGGATAAAGGCGTAGAAGTCAGGATCCTGACTAAAGGCGTCAGCAAACAGCTTCGCCGCTTCGGCATCGCCTTCACCACGCAGGATACGGCCCTGACGCTCAGATTCTGCCAGTGTCTTCGTGACTTCATAATCGGCCGCTGCGCGCAGTTTTTCAGCCTCTTCCTGACCCTGAGAACGGTGGCGACGGGCAACCGCTTCACGCTCAGCGCGCATACGGTTGAAGATCGCTTCCGACACTTCGGTTGGCAGGTTGATCTGCTTGATACGCACGTCAACAACTTCGATACCCAGCGCCGCCATACTGTTCGGGTTCACCACCGGCACTTTACCGTTGGTTTCAGCCTGAACGCGCTCCGCCGCTTTAGCGATTTCGTTATCCGCCGCTGGCGTTGTCACTTCGTCTACCGTACCCGCAGAACCGGAGTTCAGCGCGTCACGCACTTCCAGCGTCAGGCGGCCACGAGAGTCGGTCACGATATCTTTGACATCCAGGCGACCAATTTCAGAACGCAGACGGTCCGAGAACTTACGTTTCAACAGTACTTCCGCCTGAGAGACGTCACCGCCACCCGTCGCCAGGAAGTAACGGCTGAAATCGCTGATCCGCCACTTGATGTACGAGTCGACAATCAGGTCTTTCTTCTCTTTGGTCACGAAACGATCGGCCTGGTTATCCATCGTCTGTATACGCGCGTCCATCATTTTAACTGACTGAATAAAAGGCACTTTAAAATGCAGACCAGGCTCATAAATTACCGGCTTTTTATCGCCGTCACGCACCACGCTGCTGAACTGGAATTTGATCCCGCGTTCACCCTCTTTTACGACAAAAATAGAGGTGTAGAGCACTACCAGCGCGATGATGATAATCGCGATAACTGACTTACGCATCGTTATTCCCCCTGACGCTGATAGTCGTTACGCTGCGCGTTAGCGCGGCGTTGGTCCATAATGTCGCCCTGACTGATAGACGATGAATTGCTCGCACCGCTGTTACCGGAAGAGGACGCAGGCGGCAGGCGCAGAAGGTTGTTCGCGCCACTGCTATCGCTCTTTGCCGCAGGTGCATTCCCGCCTTTCAGCATCTGATCAAGCGGCAGAACCATCAGGTTGCCACCTTTATCGTTGACCAGCACTTTACGGGTGTGGCTCAGCACTTTTTCCATGGTCTCGATATAGAGACGCTCACGGGTAATTTCCGGTGCGGCTTTATACTCAGGCAGAATCTTCGCAAAGCGAGCCACTTCACCCTGGGCTTCCAGAATGGTTTGGGTCTTGTACGCGCGCGCTTCTTCCAGGATACGCTGCGCCTGACCGTTTGCACGAGGCTGCACTTCGTTGGTGTACGCTTCCGCTTCACGGATGAATTGCTGCTCGTTTTCACGTGCGGCAATCGCATCATCAAAGGCGGCTTTGACCTCTTCTGGCGGACGCGCCGCCTGGAAGTTGACGTCCAGCAGGGTGATACCCATGTTGTACGGTCTGATGGTCTCTTCCAGCTCACGCTGGGTATCGCTACGGATAACGGTACGGCCTTCCGTCAGAATGCGGTCCATGCCGTATTTACCAATAACGCCACGCAGCGCGCTGTCTGTCGCCTGGCGCAGACTGTCATCCGCGCTGGTTACGCTATAGAGGTAACGTTCAGGATCGGTCACGCGGTACTGCACGTTCATTTCGACGCGCACGACGTTTTCATCAGACGTTAACATCACGCCGGACGCCGCCAGCTCGCGAACGGATTCGACGTTGACCGCCGTCACGTTATCGATAAAGGTCGGTTTCCAGTTCAGACCTGGCTCTACCAGATGACTGAATTTGCCGAAACGGGTCACAACGCCACGTTCCGCTTCTTTAATGGTGTAGAACCCACTGGCAGCCCAGATAATCACGGCAGCAGCCGCGACGATACTGACGATGCGGCCGCCAACGTGGCCACGCGGGCCGGAAGGTTGTTGGCTTGCGCCACCTGAACCGGTGCCTTTGCCACCGCCCAGGCCGCCGAGTTTTTTGCTCAGCTTACGGAAGATATCATCCAGATCAGGTGGCCCCTGATCGCGACCGCCTTTGTTTCCATTTCCCTCAGAGTTGCCGCCTGGTTTGCTGCTTCCCCACGGGTCGCGGTCTTGTCCGTTGTTACCGGGCTGATTCCACGCCATGTATGTGCTCCATATTTGTTATGCGGTTTTACCCTTCATGCTTCGGGCTGCCTCTTTGTTGGCGGCCTTGATTTGCCGCCACGATGCAACCCAAATTATTTTAGGTACCCCCAAAGGGGAAAATCCTTCTGGCCAACCGGTCAGACGACGTAGTCTTCCAGTGCCGGTTCTTGTTTACAGAGGCGACGCCAGTCCACAATCGGCATACGCACCTGTATGCCCAGACTCCCGTCTTCCTCCATCCACTCTTTTTCGATGGCCTGAAGCTGATAAAAACGACTTCTCAGACGACCTTCTTTTGCCGGCAAACGCAACGTATGCTGCGCAACCTCGCCAGACAGCCGCTCTGTTAAAGCCTGGAATAACAGTGGTACGCCGACTCCGGTCTGAGCGGAAAGCCACACCCGAATCGGTTTATTTTCATCATCACGGTCGATACGCGGCTCAAAATCATCCAGCATATCGATCTTGTTCATCACCAGCAGCGTCGGGATTTCATGTGCGTCGATCTCCTCAAGCACAATGTTCACCGCCTCGATGTTGTCAGCGACACGCACATCAGCCGCGTCTATGACATGCAATAGCAGCGTCGCCTGCCGGGTTTCCTGCAACGTCGCTTTAAACGCCGCCACCAGGTCATGTGGCAAATGGCGAATAAACCCAACGGTATCCGCCAGTACGGTTTCACCTACGTCAGCAACATCAATACGACGCAGGGTCGGGTCCAGTGTGGCGAACAGTTGATCCGCCGCGTACACCTGGGCCTCGGTTATCTGATTAAACAGGGAGGATTTGCCGGCGTTGGTATAACCCACCAGCGACACCGTTGGAATATCCGCTTTCATGCGCGAGCGGCGTCCCTGTTCACGCTGCTTTTCCACTTTCTCAAGCCGCGAGAGGATTTGCATAATACGATTACGCAGTAAACGACGGTCGGTTTCGAGCTGGGTTTCACCCGGGCCACGCAAACCAATCCCGCCCTTCTGTCTTTCAAGGTGGGTCCAGCCACGCACTAAACGCGTCGCTAAATGGCGCAACTGCGCCAGCTCAACCTGCAGCTTACCTTCATGGGTACGCGCACGCTGGGCGAAAATATCTAATATCAAACCTGTACGGTCGATAACCCGGCATTCACATAACGCTTCAAGATTACGTTCCTGGGCCGGACTCAATGCGTGATCAAATAAAACAACAGAAGCCCCTGTCGCTTTTACGGCTTCCGCAATTTCGACAGCCTTACCTTCACCTACAAAATACTTAGGGTGCGGTGCTTTACGGCTACCAGTAATCACCTGCATTGCTTCGACACCGGCGGAAGAGACCAGAGATTCAAACTCCTGGAGATCTTCCATATCTTTGTCTTGCGAAAAATAGATGTGTACCAGCACCGCCTGCTCACCGGCTTCATAACGGTCAAACAAGCGTAAACTCTCCTAAAATACCAGCGGGGAACTCAGAATCCTGGCTCCCCGACATGGAAAAACAGCCATCAACCTTATTCGGTTTCTTCGCTGTCCTGCTGCGCAGAGGACTGAGCATTGCTACCGTGATGGTAGTTACTGCCAGTGCCGCCGCCCGCGTTATTGCTATGATGAGAAACCGGGCGAGACGGAACAACAGTAGAAATAGCATGCTTGTAGACCATCTGGCTGACCGTGTTTTTCAACAGGATCACGAACTGATCGAAAGACTCAATTTGCCCTTGCAGCTTAATACCATTCACCAAATAAATTGAAACTGGAACACGTTCCCGACGCAGTGCGTTCAGGAACGGATCTTGTAAAGATTGCCCCTTAGCCATTCTATCTTTTCCTTATATGCTTGTTTTGTACTTAGAACCCGGGAGTTCTGAAAACTGCGTAAAATTTTGCGCACGATACAACTTGATTGTACACATTCAATTCGCGATCGCACCAATAACCTGTAACACTTCGTTGTATGACTCTTGCGGCTTTTCACTGTCTAACCAGTGAACGCCATCCCAGCCACGCAACCAGGTTATTTGCCGCTTTGCTAACTGCCTCGTGGCGCAAACACCTCTGTAAACCATTTCGTCGTAGGATATTTCGCCTTCAAGATACGACCACATCTGGCGATAACCCACACAACGAACGGAAGGCATATCCGTATGCAAATCTCCGCGAGCAAAAAGCGCCCGCACTTCTGCTTCAAAACCCGAAGCTAACATCTGATGAAAACGCTGCTCAATTCGCTGATGGAGCAGTTCACGGCTCGCCGGGGCGATGGCGAACTGATGCACCTGATACGGCAGAGTATCTCCAGACGTTTGCGTCAGATCTGTTAAAGTTTTACCCGAAATGAAAAAAACTTCCAGTGCCCGGGAAAGCCTTTGCGGATCATTTGGATGGATTCGCGCTGCGGCTACAGGATCAATAGTCTGTAGCTGCTGATGCAACGCGTCCCATCCACGCTCTGCTGCTTGTCTTTCAATCTCTGCTCGTACCGCTGGATCCGCTGATGGCAAAGGGGACAACCCTTCCAGCAGTGCTTTAAAATAAAGCATCGTACCGCCAACCAGCAACGGGATGCGCCCTTCTGCGGTAATCTCCGCCATGGCTGCCAGCGCATCGCGGCGAAAATCGGCCGCGGAATACGCCTGCGCCGGGTCGAGAATATCCAACAACCGGTGCGGAGCGGCGCATAATTCAGCGGCAGTCGGCTTCGCCGTACCGATATCCATCCCTTGATAGATAAGGGCTGAATCCACGCTTATCAACTCAACTGGCAAAACTTTACGTAACTCAATGGCTAATGCCGTTTTGCCAGAGGCCGTCGGCCCCATCAAAAAAATAGCCTTAGGCAGGCCAGCCTTGCTTACATCACTCATGTTTCAGGGCATTCATCGCCATAGATAAATCAACAGGTTGTAACAAACCATCTGGCGGGGTCTTAACCAGATGCGGACAAAGACGCTCGACGTCGGTAAGCAGGCTAATGGCTTGCGCCATATTCCACTGGGTATGTTCGCTCGCCAGATGGCGGGCCAGCCAGTGGGAAACATTCACCGCATCAATCTCTGTCTGCTGCGCCAGGTAGCCTATCAGTTCAGGAATCAAGATTTGTAAATTTTGTTGGCGTAAGGGTAAAGGCACGGCGCGAATCGTAACGTGTTGACCATCCGGCACAAATTCGATACCCATTTCGGCCAGTACCGGTTGCGCGCGTTTTAACGCGGCATTTTCTTGTGAGGACACTTTCAGACGCACGGGAATGAGCAACGGCTGTCCGCACACCGGCCCGCCGGTCGGCGACAATTGCGCCTGCCTCAGCCAGCGTTCTGCCACGGGCAACGCCAGTAATGCGACCTGACCGCCGCGCTCAAGCAAAGCAAAGGCAGGCGCGACAACCGTCAGCACCCGACCAAAACTCTGGGTGTGCGCGTCCAGAACGGGTGCGGCTTCTTTTACGACATCCGCTTTACGCTCCGCCGCCGGGGTTTCCAGCAACTGGCGGTACAGCGCGCCTTGCTGCTTCTGATAACCCGGCTGTGCGTTTGGCCATGAAGGCGCACGCGCGGAACCTGCCGAAGCAGCCCCTGATGAAGCAGACGCTCGCGGCGTGGGCTCGCGCATCACAGAGGGTTCTGCGAAGTGATTGCGCCCGGCGGCGATGCGGTTTTCCGGTATCGGACGCGGCGCAGGTTCGTCTTCCAACGGCAAGGCGGTTGCTGTCTGCTGTTGCAGCACGCTCAGCACACCCTGGTAGATAAAATCATGCACCAGCCTTGACTGGTGAAAACGCACCTCATGTTTTGCCGGGTGCACGTTCACATCAACCTGGTGCGGGTCTATCTCTAAATAGAGGACAAAGGCAGGCTGCTGATCGGCCCCAAGCTTGTCTTCACAGGCCTGGCGAATCGCGTGGTTAATCAGGCGATCGCGCATCATGCGGCCATTGACGTAGCAATACTGGATTTCAGCAAACGCGGATGTGGTCGCCGTGGGCTCAGCCACCCAGCCACGTAGCGCCAGGTCGCCATGCTGCCATTCGATTTCCAGCGCCTGTTCCAGAAATGCAGTACCGCAAATAGCCCCCAGTCGACGCTCTTTTTGCCCGTTCTGAGTCACCGCACGGTACTGACGCATCATCTTACCGTTATGGCTCAGGTTGATGGTGACATCAAAACGCGCCAGCGCGATGCGTCTTACGACTTCATCGATATGGCCGAATTCGGTTTTTTCGGTGCGCATGAATTTGCGCCGCGCCGGGGTGTTATAGAAGAGGTCCAGCACTTCCAGCGTGGTGCCAACAGGATGGGCGGCCGGCTTAACGGTCACGTCCATATCGCGGCCTTCCGCATAAGCCTGCCAGGCCTCCTGCTGTTCGGCGGTGCGCGAGGTGAGCGTCAAACGCGAGACAGAGCTGATACTGGCCAGCGCTTCACCGCGAAAACCCAGACTGATGATGGCTTCAAGATCGTCAAGCGAGGCAATTTTACTGGTGGCATGACGTGCCAGCGCCAGCGCCAGCTCATCTTTTTTAATACCGCCGCCATTATCGCGAATGCGGATAAGCTTCGCCCCGCCGCGTTCGATATCGATATCGATGCGGGTCGCGCCCGCATCCAGACTGTTTTCCACCAGTTCCTTCACCACCGACGCAGGGCGTTCCACCACTTCGCCTGCGGCGATTTGGTTCGCAAGCTGTGGCGGCAAAACCTGAATCGGCATGAAGTCTCCTTAATTAAGCAATCCGCTGGCGGGCGCTGCGGCGTTAGCCATTTGTCCACTGCCCCCCTGCGGCGCAGATTGCAGAGGGTGTGCAAGGAAATAGTTGCGCAGCCCCGTGTAGATTGCTTCCGCAAGCTGCTGCTGGTATTCATCGCTGCCCAGCATACGCTCTTCGCTGTTGTTACTGATAAACCCGGTTTCAACCAGCACTGACGGGATATCCGGCGAACGAAGTACACCAAGGCTTGCGTGTTCCGGATGTCGCTTATGCAGCGCGCCAATACGCGCAAGCTGAGTGATCATACTGCTGGCGACATCATAACCGACACGCTGAGAATGGCCGAATTGTAAATCCAGCACCGCCTGGCTCAGGTAGGGGTCAGACTGACTGTTCGCCAGCACATCGCCCGCGCCGCCCAACAGTTCGGACTGTTTCTCATGCTGCTCAAGCCAGCCCGCCATTTCACTGTTGGCGCGACGGTTAGAAAGCACCCAGACGGACGCGCCGATAGCATCGCGATTCGGTGCGGCATCCGCATGAATCGACACCAGGAAGTTTGCGTTTTGTTTACGCGCCACGTCCGAACGCCCCATCACCGAGATAAAGTAGTCGCCATCGCGGGTCATTACGGCTTTGAACATGGGGTCGTCATTCAGCAAAGTACGCAGTTTACGCGCCACGGAGATAGTGACGTTTTTCTCCTGAGTGCCGCCAGGGCCAATCGCACCAGGATCCTGCCCGCCGTGCCCGGCATCGATAGCAATAATGACTTTACTGTCCCCGGAAGCCGGACGCGCCTGTGCCGCAGGACGAACCGCCGTATTGCTGCTGGTGACACTGGTGATGCGATCGTTGCTGCCACTAAAAGGATTACGACCGGGTTGGGTCTGCACCGGTTGCGGCGTGACGGCAGGCGCCTCAACGCGTTTCGCTACCACTTTTGGCGGTGGAGGCGGTGGCGGCACATCGGCATCAATGGTAAACACCACGGTATAACCTGAGCCGCTTTGCTGTTTCACCGCGCGCGTTTTACCGTTTTGCGTTAAATCGACCACCAATCGCAGCGACTGGTTATCCTTCGGCGTGCCCGAACGAATGCTCCTGACCAAATTGTTACCGCTGAACTGGAGCGGCAACCCCTGAATTACACCGGTTTGTTTGATATCCAGCGCAACGCTTCGCTTCCCTTCCTGAGAAAAGGCATATTCCGGGTCGCCCATAAAACTGAACGTGATACGGGCCTGGTTATCCCCATTGGAAACCTGAATATCTGACAAACTCGCCGCACCGACCTGCATGCTGAATAAAATCAGTGCGGTCATTAGCCAACTTTTAACGCGATAAATCATCCCGTCATCCCTTAGATTAACCGGCCAAACGAGCCAGCAATGCATCGCCAGATGAGGATACAGCAGTAATGCGCGCCTCACGCCCCTGCGCCTGGTAATCAATATGAATTTCGACATCCGGGTCAGGCAGCACACCCGCACCTTGTTGCGGCCACTCGACCAGGCAAATAGCGTCGTTGGCAAAGTAATCGCGGATCCCCATAAATTCCAGCTCCTCAGGATCCGCAAGGCGATACAGGTCGAAGTGGTACACATTCAGCTTATCGAGTGTGTAGGGTTCAACCAGCGTATAGGTCGGGCTTTTAACATTCCCGTTGTGGCCCAGAGCCTGCAGAAAGCCCCGGCTGAAAGTGGTTTTACCCGCACCCAGGTCGCCGTACAGGTAAATCACTGTCGCGCCATTGCAAGCCTGCGCCATGCGTTGCCCCAACGTAAGGGTCGCCTGCTCATCAGGTAAAGGAATTACTCGATTCATCATCTTCTGTTTCAATAACGTCCGGGTTAACTACACGCACCAGCGTGGAAAAAAGATCGGTTGCCAGCATGCCCCGCATCCCTTGCCGCGCCGCCAGCACATCTGCTGCGACACCATGGGCGAGACAGCCTGCGCAGGCCGCGTCATACAGTTCAAGCTTCTGCCCCAGCATTGCGCCGATAATGCCAGACAGCACATCTCCCATGCCGCCGCTGGCCATCCCCGCATTGCCGGCATCAATAATACTGACCTTGCCGTCAGCGCCCGCCACCACCGTACCCGCCCCTTTCAGAACGACAACGCCTGCGTATCGTTGTAGCAGACGTTGCGCAGAAAGTAAGCGATCACTTTCAATTTCTGCAACGGAACAGCCAAGCAGGCGCGCAGCCTCGCCAGGGTGCGGCGTCAGGATGCGATTGTGACGTTTATCGGGATTGATTGCCAGAAGGTTCAGCGCATCCGCGTCCCAGAGCATCGGTTTGCGGAAATTCTCAACTTTCTGCAGGGCTTTTTTGCCCCACTCTTGCTGACCGAGCCCCGGCCCAATGACCACCACATCGGCCCACTCCAGACTCTCTTCAAGGCTCTGTGGCGTGAGTTGATGTACCATCAGTTCCGGGCGGGCCGTAATGACAGGCGCAATATTTTCGCTACGCGTGAGCACACGCACCAGCCCCGCCCCCGCCCGCAGCGCCGCTTCGCCCGCCATGCGAATAGCGCCAGCGGTGCCATGATCGCCGCCAATGATGACCAGCCGGCCATGGGAGCCTTTATGTGAAGTGGGACGGCGCGGCCTAAACCAGTGAGGAAGGAACGTCACATCAACGCGGGTCAGTAAAGTTTGCTGCCCGGCCAGCCAGTTACCCAGCCCCAGAGCATGATGATGGAGCACACCGACGACATCACGGGCCTTCCCGGTCAGCAACCCCGGTTTCAGGGCGATAAAAGTCACGGTATGCGCGGCCTCAATGACCGCACCAGGCGTTGTACCGGTCTGTGCCACTAAACCAGAAGGAATATCCAGCGCCAGGATCGGAGCCGGATGTGAATTAGCCTGGGTTATCAGGGCTGCGCCAGGCTCTTTTGGTGCGCTGTTAAGCCCTGTGCCCAGCAAACCATCAATAATCAGATCGACGCCTTCCGGCCAGATAATATCAGCAGCATGGATGACACCTCCCGCGTTCAGCCAGGCTTCTCGCGCCGCCTGCGCCTCTTCCGGCAGCGGCTTGCTCCCCTCAATAGCCAACAGGGTCACCTCAATGCCTGCGGCCGCGGCCAGACGTGCGACAACGTAACCATCGCCGCCGTTGTTGCCATGGCCACACAGCACGAGCCAGTGTCGCGTTGTGGGGTAGTATGCCCGTGCGACGTTGAACGCGGCTTCACCCGCACGCTGCATCAGTTCAAACAGTGTAATCCCAAGGCTATCTGCCGCCTCCTTTTCCGCCCGCCGCAGTTCATCCGCAGGCCAGATGGAGTGTGGTATACTTGCTGCGTATTTCTTCATTGTATGGTCCGTCATGTCAGAGCCCCTCGATCTCAATCAATTAGCGCACAGCATCAAACAGTGGGGCACTGAACTGGGTTTTCAGCAGGTCGGTATCGCTGACACCGACCTTTCCGCCAGCGAACCTAAGCTGCAGGCATGGCTGGACAAACAATATCATGGCGAAATGGAGTGGATGGCGCGACACGGCATGATGCGCGCCCGTCCACACGAGCTTCTGCCCGGCACCTTGCGGGTTATCAGCGTAAGAATGAACTATCTCCCCGCAAATGCCGCCTTCGCCAGCACACTTAAAAACCCGGCGCTGGGCTATGTCAGCCGCTACGCGCTGGGCCGCGATTATCATAAACTGCTACGTAACCGATTAAAGCAACTCGGTGAAAAGATCCAGCAGCATTGTGCCTCGCTGAATTTTAGACCGTTTGTGGATTCTGCGCCCATCCTTGAACGCCCGTTAGCCGAAAAAGCCGGGCTTGGCTGGGTAGGTAAGCACTCACTAATCCTTAATCGCCAGGCCGGGTCATTCTTCTTCCTCGGCGAGTTACTCATTGATTTGCCCCTGCCTGTCGATCAGCCCGTTGAAGAGGATTGCGGTCGCTGCGTGGCCTGCCTCACCATTTGCCCGACCGGGGCGATTGTCGAGCCCTATACGGTCGATGCACGCCGCTGCATCTCTTATCTCACCATTGAGCTGGAAGGGGCGATTCCGGAGGAATTCCGCCCGTTAATCGGTAACCGCATCTATGGCTGCGACGACTGTCAGCTTATTTGCCCGTGGAACCGTTTCTCGCAATTAACAGATGAAGCAGATTTCAGCCCGCGCAAGGCGCTGCATTCGCCGGAACTGATTGAATTGTTTGCATGGAGCGAGAGCTGGTTTTTGAAAGTAACGGAAGGCTCGGCGATTCGCCGTATCGGTCATCTACGCTGGCTGCGTAATATTGCCGTCGCGCTGGGTAACGCCCCCTGGGATGAAGCCAATATACGTGCGCTGGAACAACGCCGGGGTGAGCACCCACTTCTTGATGAACATATAGAATGGGCCATTGCGCAACAGGTGGAAAAACGAAATGCCTGTGTGGTGGAAGTACAGACGCCGAAGAAACAACGCCTTGTGAGGGTCATCGAGAAGGGGTTAATACGTGACGCCTGAGACATCCACAGCTTGTGAATAAAATTAAAAACGTATTGCGTTTCAATGCCCACAAAATCGTCAAGTGATCCCATTAACAATTTAAGATGAATTTTTTATTAAAAAATTCAGTAAGTTAAATTGATACTATTCACCAGGCGAAGCGATTGGGATTTCAAATGAAGGCAGGCGTTCTGTGGATAAGTCTGTTTACAAGAATATGTAAGGACGAAAAAAATCGTCCGCAGCATGTGCTTTCCGCTGTGGATAATTTAATGGAGTAAAAATTTGGAGCGGGAAACGAGACTCGAACTCGCGACCCCGACCTTGGCAAGGTCGTGCTCTACCAACTGAGCTATTCCCGCTTGGGTGGTGCGTATCTTTCGATACTTTTCAAATTTTGGAGCGGGAAACGAGACTCGAACTCGCGACCCCGACCTTGGCAAGGTCGTGCTCTACCAACTGAGCTATTCCCGCATAATCTCTGGTTTCACGTTGCAACAGCTTGGCTACACGTGCATACCGGCGATTGATGGTGCATTCAAATTTTGGAGCGGGAAACGAGACTCGAACTCGCGACCCCGACCTTGGCAAGGTCGTGCTCTACCAACTGAGCTATTCCCGCAAACATCATTTTTCTTGCTGTCGTAATTTCACATTTCTGTGTCGTCACGGGAGGCGCATTATACGAGAATTCCTTTCTCCTGCAAGCCCCCCGAAAACGATTTTTTAAATTTTTCGTTCAAGTGCTCGATTATTCGTCATCTTGCCTGTTTTTGCACCGGACGGACCACCTTACTCTCTTTTTCATCCATCCGGGCACTCTTTTTACAGCTTAATAAAATGTTCGCGATAGTAGGAAAGCTCGGCCACAGACTCGCGGATATCATCCATTGCCTGATGCGTGCCCTGTTTTTTGAAGCCGTCGAGAATTTCCGGTTTCCAGCGACGCGCTAACTCTTTTAAGGTGCTGACGTCCAGATAACGATAGTGGAAGTAAGCTTCCAGCTCCGGCATGTACTTAAACAG
Source organism: Citrobacter sp. UYEF32 (assembly GCF_040546205.1). Lineage (NCBI taxonomy): Bacteria > Pseudomonadati > Pseudomonadota > Gammaproteobacteria > Enterobacterales > Enterobacteriaceae > Citrobacter > Citrobacter sp. UYEF32. The sequence goes on from NZ_JBEPNI010000007.1 coordinate 256,371, forward strand.
AAAACGACGGTCCTGACCGATACTGTTGCCACAAATTGGCGACTTGCCCGCTGGCACCCACTCTTTCAGAAATTCGATGGTCGCCAGCTCTGCCGCGCGATCATCAAACTGACTTGCCTTGACGCGCTCCACCAGACCGCTGCCAGTGTGGGTACGTACGTTCCAGTCATCCATCAACGCCAGCTGAGCGTCAGACTGATGAACCGCAATGGTCGGCCCCTCCGCCAGGATATTCAGATTCGCGTCGGTAACCAGGGTCGCGATTTCAATAATACGATCGCGTTCCGGATTCAGCCCGGTCATCTCCAGATCGATCCAAATCAGGTTGTTTTCATTTGCACTCATGCTATTTTCCACCCTTCTCGCGTCATATTCAGCGTGACTATATTCATCTAAAATAGCGTGTATCATAAAGGTTTTGCCCATCCGGGGCGACCAGGAGCCAGTACGATTGAGTAAAAATAAACTCTCCAAAGGACAGCAACGCCGCGTCAACGCGAATCATCAGCGCCGGTTAAAAACGTCTGTGGAGAAAGCCGACTACGATGACAACCTGTTTGGCGAGCCGTCTGAGGGCATAGTGATTAGCCGCTTCGGCATGCACGCGGACGTTGAAGCCGCGGATGGCACCGTACACCGTTGCAATATTCGTCGTACCATTCGTTCACTGGTCACCGGCGACCGCGTCGTCTGGCGTCCGGGCAAAGAGGCGGCGGAAGGGGTGACGGTAAAAGGCATTGTCGAAGCCGTACACGATCGCACTTCCGTACTGACTCGTCCTGACTTTTACGATGGCGTTAAACCGATCGCGGCAAATATCGATCAGATCGTGATCGTTTCAGCCATTTTGCCGGAACTCTCGCTCAATATTATCGATCGTTATCTGGTGGCCTGCGAAGCGTTGGAGGTTGAACCGCTGATCGTGCTGAACAAGATCGATCTGCTGGACGATGAAGGCATGGCCTTCGTCAATGAGCAGATGGATATCTACCGCAAAATCGGTTATCGCGTATTGATGGTATCCAGCCATACCCAGAACGGGCTGCTGCCACTTGAGGACGCATTAACTGACCGTATCAGTATTTTTGCCGGGCAGTCTGGCGTGGGCAAATCCAGCCTGTTGAACGCCCTGCTCGGTCTGCATGAAGACCAAATCCTGACAAATGATGTCTCTGATAACTCCGGTCTGGGCCAGCACACTACGACAGCCGCCCGTCTTTATCACTTCCCGCACGGCGGCGATGTGATTGATTCTCCCGGGGTGCGTGAATTTGGACTCTGGCATCTGGAGCCGGAACAAATTACTAACGGCTTTGTCGAATTCCATGACTATATCGGCCACTGCAAATACCGTGACTGTAAACATGCCAGCGACCCAGGCTGCGCCATCCGCGAAGCCGTCGACAAGGGCGAAATCGCCGGGACGCGGTTCGAAAATTATCACCGTATTCTTGAGAGCATGGCACAAGTAAAAACGCGTAAAAGCTTTTCTGAATCCGATGACTGACAACTAAGCTAAGCGTCGTTAGAATCGTCCCCCTTTTTTGCAAAGACCTGGCGATAGCGCCGGGTCAGGAACGACAAAAACAATGGCCTGGAGGCTACCTTGTTAAACTCATTTAAACTTTCGCTTCAATACATTCTGCCGAAACTGTGGCTCACTCGCCTGGCGGGCTGGGGCGCAAGCAAACGCGCGGGTTGGCTGACCAAACTGGTTATTGATCTGTTCGTCAAATACTACAAGGTCAATATGAAGGAGGCGCAAAAGCCGGACACCGCCAGCTATCGCACCTTCAACGACTTCTTCGTGCGCCCGTTGCGTGACGATGTTCGCCCGCTGAACACCGATCCGAACATCCTGGTCATGCCCGCAGACGGCGTGATAAGCCAGCTCGGTAAAATCGAAAACGACAAAATCCTGCAGGCGAAAGGCCACGATTACAGCCTGGAAGCCCTGCTGGCAGGCAACTACCTGATGGCAGACCTGTTCCGTAATGGCTCTTTTGCTACCACGTACCTGTCACCGCGTGATTATCACCGCGTGCATATGCCGTGCAACGGCATCCTGCGGGAAATGATTTATGTACCGGGCGACCTGTTTTCGGTTAACCACCTGACGGCGCAGAACGTGCCGAACCTGTTTGCCCGTAACGAGCGCGTCATTTGCTTGTTCGATACTGAATTCGGCCCGATGGCGCAAATTCTGGTCGGAGCCACGATTGTCGGCAGTATTGAGACAGTCTGGGCCGGTACGATCACCCCGCCGCGCGAAGGCATCATCAAACGCTGGACCTTTCCTGCAGGCGAGAGCGATGGTGCAGTTGCGCTGCTGAAAGGCCAGGAGATGGGCCGCTTCAAACTGGGTTCAACGGTGATTAACCTGTTCGCTCCGGGTAAAGTGAATCTGGCAGAACACCTGCAAAGCCTTTCTGTGACCAAAATCGGCGAGCCGCTGGCCGTCTCCACCGAAACGCTGGTGACACCGGAAGCTGAACCGACGCCTCTGCCCGCAGAAGAAATTGCCGCCGAGCTGGATGCCAGCCCGCTGGTAGACGACAAGAAAGACGAAGTCTAACGAAGAAGGTAAGCTGTAGTGCGCCTGATTATCATTTTTCTGATGGCCTGGTGCCTCAGCCTGGGGGCCAATGCAGCAACGGCCCCCGATGCCAAACAAATCTCGCAAGAACTGGAGCAGGCCAAAGCGGCAAAAGCCACGCCCGATCAGGCTGAAACCGTCGAAGTGCTCCAGGGCGCGTTGAACGCGCTTGAAGAACGTAAAGGCTCGCTTGAGCGAGCCCAGCAATATCAAGATGTTATCGATAATTTCCCCAAACTTTCCCGCACGCTACGCTCGCAGCTAGATAACCTGCGCGATGAGCCAAAATCGGTGCCTGCCAATATAAGCACCGATGCGCTAAACCAGGAAATTCTGCAAGTCAGCAGTCAGTTGCTGGAAAAAACTCGCCAGGCGCAGCAAGAGCAGGAGCGCGCCCGGGAAATTAACGATTCCCTGAGCCAGCTTCCGCAGCAGCAAACGGATGCCCGCCGCCAGGTTAATGAAGTTGAACGCCGCATCGGGGCGCAAACCAGCAATACGCCGCTCGCGCAGGCGCAAAATCTGAGTGCCCAGGCAGAGTCTGCAAAACTGAGGGCGCTGGTCGATGAACTGGAACTGGCACAGCTATCGGCAAATAACCGCCAGGAGCTGTCTCGGATGCGCTCAGAGCTGGCCCAAAAGCAGGCACAGCAACTGGATGCTTACCTGCAGGCGCTGCGTAATCAGCTCAACAGCCAGCGTCAGCGTGAAGCCGAGCAGGCACTGGAGAGTACCGAACAACTGGCGGAAAACAGCGATAACCTACCGCCCGGTATCATCGAACAGTTTAAGATCAACCGTGAGCTGTCGCAGGCGCTGAACCAGCAGGCGCAGCGCATGGATCTGGTCGCCTCGCAACAGCGTCAGGCGACGAATCAGATGTTGCAGGTCCGCCAGGCACTGAACACCCTGCGCGAGCAGTCACAGTGGCTGGGCGCGTCCAATATGCTGGGTGAAGCGTTGCGCGCTCAGGTGGCTCGCCTGCCGGAAATGCCTAAGCCCCAGCAGCTTGATACAGAAATGGCGCAGCTTCGCGTGCACCGCATGCGCTATGAAGACCTGGTGAACAAGCAGCCTCAGTTGCGACAGATTCGTCAGGCTGATGGCCAGCAACTGACGGCGGAGCAGAGCCGTATACTCGATGCCCAGTTGCGCACGCAGCGTGAGTTGCTCTCGTCGCTACTACAGGGTGGCGATACCCTGATTCTGGAACTGACAAAGCTCAAAGTTTCCAATAGCCAGCTTGAGGATGCGCTGCGCGAGGTGAATGAAGCCACGCACCGCTACCTTTTCTGGACGGCGGACGTCAGTCCAATGAGCCTGAGCTGGCCGGTTGAAATCGTACAGGATCTGCGACGCCTGATCTCGCTGGATACCTTTAGCCAACTCGGCAAAGCCAGCGCAATGATGCTAACCAGCAAAGAGACGCTGTTCCCGCTTTTTGGCGCGCTCATCCTCGTAGGTTTCAGCCTCTACTCACGTAAGCATTTCACCCGTTTCCTCGAGCGTTCCAGCGCCAAAGTCGGCAAAGTCACTCAGGACCATTTCTGGCTGACAATGCGTACGGTGTTCTGGTCGATTCTGGTCGCCCTTCCGCTTCCCGTATTGTGGGCAACGCTGGGTTACGGCTTACAGGAAGCCTGGCCGTATCCGCTGGCCGTAGCGATTGGCGACGGCGTCACCGCGACCGTTCCGCTACTGTGGGTCGTGATGATTTGCGCCACTTTCGCCCGCCCAACCGGATTATTTGTCGCCCATTTCGGCTGGCCGCGTCATCGCGTGGCGCGTGGAATGCGCAACTATCTGATGAGCATTGGTTTTATCGTACCATTGATTATGGCGCTGATCATGTTCGATAACCTCAATGACCGGGAGTTTTCCGGGTCGCTGGGCAGGCTCTGTTTTATTCTAATTTGTGGTGCGCTGGCGGTCGTCACACTCAGCCTTAAACACGCCGGGATCCCGCTCTATGTCGATAAGACCGGTTCGGGTGATAACATGCCGAACCGCCTGCTATGGAACCTTCTGTTAAGCGCCCCGCTGATTGCGATTCTGGCTGCTGCGGTGGGCTATCTGGCCACCTCGCAGGCTCTGCTGGCGCGTCTGGAAACCTCCGTCGCCATCTGGTTCCTGCTGTTAGTGGTCTATCACATTATCCGCCGCTGGATGCTGATCCAACGCCGCCGTCTGGCGTTCGATCGTGCCCGCCATCGTCGCGCTGAGATCCTCGCCCAACGTGCGAAAGGCGAAGATGAGACGCCGCACTCCACCAGTACCGAAGGATCGGTCGAGATAGATGAGAAAGAGCTCGATCTGGATGCCATCAGCGTGCAATCGCTGCGCCTGGTGCGCTCGATCCTGATGCTTATCGCGCTGCTCTCCGTCATTGTGCTGTGGTCAGAAATCCACTCAGCTTTCGGCTTCCTGGAGAACATTTCCCTGTGGGATGTCACCTCCACGGTGCAGGGGGTGGAAAGCCTTGAGCCCATCACTCTCGGCGCGGTGTTGATTGCCATTCTGGTGTTTATCATCACCACGCAACTGGTGCGTAACTTTCCGGCGCTGCTTGAGCTTGCCCTGTTGCAGCATCTGGATCTCACCCCCGGCACCGGTTATGCCATCACCACCATCACCAAATATCTGCTAATGCTGTTTGGCGGGCTGGTTGGATTCTCAATGATCGGGATCGAATGGGCGAAATTGCAGTGGCTGGTTGCCGCGCTTGGCGTCGGTCTGGGCTTTGGCCTGCAGGAGATCTTCGCTAACTTCATTTCCGGCCTGATCATTCTGTTTGAAAAGCCGATCCGCATCGGTGATACCGTGACGATCCGCGATCTGACCGGTAGCGTCACGAAGATCAATACCCGCGCCACGACGATCAGCGACTGGGATCGCAAAGAGATCATCGTGCCCAATAAGGCCTTTATTACCGAGCAGTTTATCAACTGGTCACTGTCGGATTCGGTGACGCGTGTGGTGCTGACGGTTCCGGCACCCGCCGATGCCAACAGCGAAGAGGTAACGCAGATCCTTTATACCGCCGCAGAACGTTGTACGTTTGTGATTGATAACCCTGCCCCGGAAGTGTTTCTGGTGGACCTCCAGCAAGGGATCCAGCTATTTGAACTGCGTATCTACGCCGCCGAGATGGGGCACCGTATGCCGCTGCGCCACGAGATTCATCAGTTGATTCTGGCGGGCTTCCGCGAACATGGCATCGATCTGCCGTTCCCACCGTTCCAGATGCGGCTTGAAAGTCTGGACGGCAAGCGCACGGCGCGCACGCTGACATCGGCAGGGAAAGGGAATCGTCCGGCGGGAAGTGTGTAATCTTTCCCCAATACGCTTATCGGGGCTACTCTGACAGCCTCTCCCACCGGGAGAGGCTTCGATGATCAACGCCATCAGATCGTGCCCGGATAAGGCGTAGCCGCATCCGGGATGGTGAAGCCGAAAAATCAGGAGCGATCGACGGTAAACGCCATTACCTCGGCGAGGCTTTCCGCCCCCAGCGCCAGCATCACCAGGCGATCAACGCCCAGCGCCACACCGGAGCAATCCGGCATACCGGCCTTCAGCGCCTCCAGCAGATTTGTATCCACCGGTTGCTGCGGCAGACCACGTGCGGCACGCTTGCGATTATCCTGCTCAAAACGCTGCTGCTGTTCGCGGGCATCGGTCAGTTCATGAAAACCATTCGCCAGTTCAATACCTTTGAAGTAGACCTCAAAGCGTTCCGCCACGCGGTGATCTTCGGTGCTGATTTGCGCCAGCGCGGCCTGACTTGCCGGGAAGTGGTAGACAAACGCCGGACGGTCTTTGCCGATATGCGGCTCAACGCCCATGGTGAACAGCAGTTGCAGCAAGGTATCGCGGTCTTCTTCAGTGTCTGCGATATTGCTTAAATCAAGCTTCGCCGCCACTTCACGCAGTTGAGTTTTATCCGCAGAAAGTGGATCGATTTCCAGGTAGCGCTGGAAAGCCTGCTGATAAGAGAGTGATTCCGCTGCCGGGCACTCCAGCACCTGTTGCAGAAGGTCATCCACTTCATTCATCAAACGATACATATCGTAGTGCGGACGGTACCACTCCAGCATGGTGAACTCAGGATTATGATGACGCCCCATTTCCTCATTACGGAAGCTACGGCACAGTTGGAAAACCGGGCCACATCCTGCCGCCAGAAGACGCTTCATGTGGTATTCCGGGCTGGTCATCAGATAAAGATTCATCCCTTGCGAATGGCCGGGACCAACGAAACGGGTCTCAAACGGGAACAGATGAATATCGGTTACCGTGGCCTGGCTCATACAAGGCGTTTCCACCTCTAACACGCCGCGATCGGCGAAGAAACGCCTAATTTCCGCCATAATTGCTGCGCGTTTTAATAAGTTAGGGATGGATGCGCTCGGCTGCCAGGTTGCCGTCTCGCTCATGGTACGTTCTCCGAATTCAAACAAGGGCACGAAGTCTACCCGTATCAGCTCAGAGAGACAAATTTTGAGCGGAATAAGGTTCAGCGACGGGAGGTAAAATCACTAAAGGTTGGGGGTTTTGTAATTAAATTAATCAAAATCAATGATGTTTTAGGCTATTCATACGTTAAAAAAATCGAACAGGTCAAATTTCCCTCACCATCCTAAGATTATAATGCATACCAATAAAGGAGCAGTGGAATCGTATTCGAGGCCCTGGCTGGTCAGATCAGAAAGGGTTGCGAAATAACAATAATCAGGAGGAATGTCGTGCAAAATTTTCAAGCCGATCTTGCTGTAATTGGCGCGGGTGGCGCGGGTTTACGTGCCGCCATAGCAGCCGCCCAGGCAAATCCAAATGCTAAAATCGCCCTTATTTCAAAAGTTTATCCCATGCGCAGCCACACCGTGGCCGCAGAAGGCGGTTCCGCAGCCGTTGCACAGGATCATGATAGCTTCGAGTACCATTTTCACGACACTGTAGCCGGTGGCGACTGGCTGTGCGAGCAGGATGTCGTTGACTACTTTGTCCGTCATTGCCCCACCGAAATGACGCAGCTTGAACTCTGGGGCTGTCCGTGGAGCCGCCGCCCCGATGGTTCTGTCAACGTACGCCGCTTTGGCGGTATGAAGATCGAACGCACCTGGTTTGCCGCAGATAAAACCGGCTTCCATATGCTACACACCCTCTTCCAGGCATCACTTCAGTTCCCGCAAATTCAGCGTTTCGACGAGCACTTCGTGCTGGATATTCTGGTCGACGATGGCCAGGTGCGTGGGTTAGTCGCGATGAACATGATGGAAGGCACGCTGGTGCAGATTCGTGCCAACGCGGTCGTTATGGCAACAGGCGGTGCGGGTCGCGTTTACCGTTACAACACCAATGGCGGTATCGTCACCGGCGACGGAATGGGCATGGCGCTTGCTCATGGCGTACCGCTGCGTGATATGGAGTTTGTCCAGTATCACCCCACCGGGCTGCCGGGTTCCGGTATTTTGATGACGGAAGGCTGCCGTGGCGAAGGCGGTATCCTGGTCAACAAAAACGGCTACCGTTATCTGCAGGATTACGGCATGGGGCCAGAAACCCCGCTGGGCGAACCGAAGAACAAATATATGGAGCTGGGGCCGCGCGATAAAGTGTCGCAGGCGTTCTGGCATGAATGGCGTAAAGGCAACACCATTTCGACCCCGCGCGGCGATGTCGTCCATCTCGACTTGCGCCATCTGGGTGAGAAAAAACTGCTGGAGCGTCTGCCGTTTATTTGCGAACTGGCAAAAGCCTACGTTGGCGTGGATCCAGTAAAAGAACCGATTCCTGTACGCCCCACCGCGCACTACACCATGGGCGGTATCGAAACCGATCAGCAGTGCGAAACCCGTATCAAAGGGCTGTTTGCTGTGGGTGAGTGTTCATCTGTTGGTCTGCATGGCGCAAACCGTCTTGGCTCAAACTCGCTGGCAGAGCTGGTGGTGTTTGGTCGTCTGGCAGGTGAACAAGCAATGGCGCGCGCCGCCTCCGCGACAGCAGCCAGCGACGCTGCACTGAACGCACAGGCCGCTGACGTTGAGCAACGCCTGAAAAATCTGGTTAATCAGGAAGGCACGGAAAACTGGGCGAAAATTCGCGACGAAATGGGTGAGTCAATGGAAGAGGGCTGCGGTATCTACCGTACGCCAGAGCTGATGCAAAAAACCGTTGATAAACTGGCGGAGCTGCAAGAGCGTTTCAAACGCGTGCGCATCACCGATACTTCCAGCGTGTTCAATACCGACATCCTTTATACCATCGAACTGGGGCACGGCCTGAACGTCGCCGAATGTATGGCTCATTCCGCGCTGGCACGTAAAGAGTCGCGCGGGGCGCATCAACGTCTGGATGAGGGCTGCACGGAGCGCGATGACGTCAACTTCCTCAAGCACACCCTGGCGTACCGGGACGCAGACGGTACTACCCGTCTCGATTACAGCGACGTGAAGATAACGACGCTGCCGCCTGCGAAACGTGTTTACGGTGGCGAAGCGGAAGCCGCTGAGAAGAAGGAGTCGACCCATGGCTGAGATGCAAACCCTGAAAGTTGAGGTGGTGCGATATAACCCGGAAGTGGATACCGCTCCGCACAGCGCCTTTTATGATGTGCCTTACGATGAGCAAACGTCGCTGCTGGACGCGCTGGGTTATATAAAGGATAACCTGGCGCCGGACCTCAGTTATCGCTGGTCCTGCCGTATGGCGATTTGCGGCTCCTGCGGCATGATGGTCAACAAAGTGCCGAAGCTGGCCTGTAAAACGTTTTTACGTGACTACACGAAAGGGCTAAAAATCGAGGCGCTGGCCAACTTCCCTATCGAGCGCGATTTAGTGGTCGACATGACTCACTTTATCGAAAGCCTGGAGGCCATTAAGCCGTACATCATTGGCAATTCGCGGACACCGGATCAGGGGCCGAACAAGCAAACCCCGGCGCAGATGGCGAAATACCATCAGTTCTCCGGCTGTATCAACTGTGGCCTGTGCTATGCGGCATGTCCGCAGTTTGGCCTCAATCCGGAGTTTATTGGCCCGGCGGCCATCACGCTGGCGCACCGCTACAATCTGGATAACCGCGACCACGGGAAACAGCAGCGTATGCCGCAGTTGAACAGTCCAAATGGCGTCTGGAGCTGTACCTTTGTGGGCTACTGCTCGGAAGTGTGCCCGAAACATGTCGACCCGGCGGCCGCTATCCAGCAGGGCAAAGTGGAAAGCTCGAAAGACTTTCTTATCGCCACTCTGAAACCACGCTAAGGAGCGCATCATGACGACTAAACGCAAACCCTATGTCCGGCCAATGCCGTCGACCTGGTGGAAATCGCTGCCGTTTTATCGCTTCTATATGCTGCGTGAAGGAACAGCGTTACCGGCGGTATGGTTCAGCATCATTTTGATCTGCGGACTTTTTTCCTTAAAACATGGCCCGGAATCCTGGGAAGGATTTGTTACCTTCCTGCGAAACCCAATAGTGGTGATCCTGAACCTGATTGCCCTGGCGGCAGCGTTGCTGCACACCAAAACCTGGTTTGAACTGGCGCCAAAAGCGTCGAATATCATCATCAAAAGCGAAAAGCTTAAACCCGAGCCGGTTATCAGAGGGCTGTGGGTCGTGACCGTGCTGGCGACGGTGGTCATTCTTTTCGTTGCACTGTTCTGGTAAGGAGGCCAAAGGTGATCAATCCAAACCCAAAACGTTCCGATGAACCCGTCTTCTGGGGGCTGTTCGGCGCAGGCGGCATGTGGAGTGCGATTATCGCGCCGGTGATGATTCTGCTGGTTGGCGTGCTGCTACCGCTGGGTCTCTACCCCGGTGAAGCGCTCGGCTACGAACGTGTACTGGCATTCGCCCAAAGCTTTATCGGCCGTGCGTTTTTATTCCTGATGATTGTTCTGCCGCTATGGTGCGGGCTGCACCGTCTGCACCATGCCATGCATGATATTAAAGTCCATATCCCCAGCGGGAAATGGGTCTTCTATGGCCTCGCCGCTATTCTGACAGTGGTCACACTGATCGGGGTCATCTTCCTTTAATTCACCTCGCTCTCCCGCTCTGGCGGGAGAGCATTTTTCCCGCCAGCTTCTACACTTAAGTAAAAAACTGGAAGGAAAAAATCATGCGTTTGTTGCCGATTATCGCAACGGCTGCTGCTGCATTTTTGGTTGTAGCCTGTAGCTCTCCTACTCCCCCTTCTGGCGTCACCGTGGTGGATAACTTCGATGCGCAACGTTACCTTGGCCGCTGGTATGAAATTGCCCGCTTTGACCACCGCTTCGAGCGTGGCCTGGAAAAGGTGACCGCGACCTACAGCACAATGGATGACGGCGGCATTCAGGTCATCAATAAAGGCTACAATCCGGAACGCGGCATGTGGCAACAATCGGTCGGGAAGGCGTACTTTACCGGTGATACGCGTAAGGCCGCACTTAAGGTCTCGTTCTTCGGTCCTTTCTATGGCGGCTATAACGTCATTGCGCTGGACAAAGATTACCGATACGCGCTGGTATGCGGGCCGGATCGGGACTATCTGTGGATTTTGTCACGCACACCGACGCTTCCGGATGCGGTGAAAAAACAGCTCGTTGATATCGCAGCCCGCGAAGGTTTTGCGGTTGAAAAACTTCTGTGGATAAATCAGACCCTTTAAGGCGTACTGAGCTTAAGGCCGATAATCCCCGCGACAATCAGTGCCAGGCTTAGCAGGCGCGCGGGATTGGCCGATTCACCGAATAACACAATCCCCGTGATAGCAGCCCCCACGGCGCCAATGCCTGTCCAGACGGCATACGCCGTTCCTGTGGGCAGGCTTTTCATCGCCCATGACAACATCACGATGCTAACGATCATCGCCGTTACGGTAATCACGCTGGGTACAAGGCGGGTAAATCCGTGCGTGTATTTCAGGCCAATAGCCCAAACGACTTCAAGAAGACCAGCGATAAAAAGAATTATCCATGACATAGGTGGCTCCAGTGCGGGGCCGTCCCCATTGAGTGTTGCGCAATCGGGTCGTCCCGACAGGCTGGTTGAGAGAGATAAATTTTGACCTGGTTACAAACGGAATGCAATTTTTGCGGAATTGCGCAGATTTAAGTGACTTAAAGCAAGAAATAGCTACAGATAGCAACGCAGTTCGCGCATTTATTCCCCATAAGTACCCCCTATGATGAAGTGCTGCCAGCAACGGGACGCCGTGCGTCAATATTCTTACTGCGAAGAAAAATATGTTCAAAATTCTCTTGATTGACCGTTGTTACTTCACCCGTACGGGGCTGGAAAGTTGGCTCAATCAGACTGATTTTTTCCCGGCTTCATTCCTTGTGACTTCGCTGAATAACCTGATGCTGGCAAAAGAGCATATTGTGCAATGGCAGCCGGACTTGATCATTGCCGATCTTTACGGCTTTAAGAATGATCTCCACCATATTCAGCAACTTTCTTCACTGTTCACCGCCTGCGGTAAAGATAACCACCTTATCCTTTTGCAGTCAGGGGAAGATGCCCAACTCATGGCGTATTGTGCCCAGTATCAGGTACAGGCAACGCTGCAAAAAAGTGAGCCGATGGAAACGCTGGCTAAAGTCATTGATCATGCCGTTCTGTCCCGCCCCGTGCGAACCGGGCCACAGATAGCCACCCCGTTGCTCACACGCCAGGAAGAAAAAGTACTGTCATTGTGGATGGAAGGCCGCAGCAATCAATCTATTGCGTCCAAAATGAGCATCAATGGTAAGACGGTGTATACCTACAAGCGCAATATTCGGATGAAGCTGGGGATGGGTAACCGTTTTACACCGTTCCTTTCGCTCCCCGAAGCACCAGATACCGTGCAAGACAACCTGAATTAACGGTACGGCACTGGCCGTACCGCGTACTGGCAGGAATTACTGCTGCGCTTTTGTCGCTGCGCCAGAAATAGCGCTACCACCCTCAGAGATATCCTGACCGACACCACGCGTGGTGTTACAAGCAGTCAGCGCTGAGGAAAGAACCAGTACAGTAAAGATCGCAGCAAATGTCTTCTTAACCATAATATCTTCCTTATGTAGCCAATATTGTTTGTGCATAGCCACTTAAGAATAGACAAGATTGCGCAACCTGGCGGAATATCGGCGATTTTTAGGACGACAGGAAGAAATTAGCTGGCAGCGTGCGAGATAGAGTTGCCGAGATGTTTGATGTCTTCACCAAAGCCACGCGCGGTATTACAGCCCGCCAGCAAAGTGGTGGTGAGAAGAAAGAGTGCTACAAGACTGAGAAGACGTTTCATCATTCCTGCCCTGGAAAAGCAAAGGTGCAATAAGGTGAGCGCACCAACATTTCACAATAGACAAATCATTCAGGCTGCATTGTGGCGACAAGCAAGAAATCCCAGCAAACTATTTAACGGGTTAACTGGGGTTTCTCTAAGCACAGCCAACAAAGAGGCAGCCTAAAAGATAAAGTGAATTACTTCACGCGGGATACATATTCGCCGGAACGCGTATCCACTTTAATCACTTCACCGATCTGTACGAACAGCGGAACTTTAACCACTGCGCCAGTGCTCAGCGTAGCCGGCTTACCACCGGTACCCGCGGTATCACCTTTCAGACCTGGATCGGTTTCAATGATTTCCAGTTCAACAAAGTTCGGCGGAGTCACAGCGATCGGACGGCCATCCCACAGCGTCACGATGCACTCAGCCTGGTCCAGCAGCCATTTCGCGCTGTCACCAACGGTTTTCGCATCGGCAGCCAACTGCTCGAAGGTTTCGTTGTTCATGAAATGGTAGAACTCACCGTCGTTGTAGAGGTAAGTCAGGTTCATATCGATAACATCTGCGCCTTCGGCAGAGTCAGTAGATTTGAAGGTTTTTTCTACACGGGTGCCAGTCAGCAGGCGGCGCAGTTTAACGCGTGCAAATGCCTGACCTTTGCCTGGTTTAACGAATTCGCTGGCTTCAACTGCATAAGGTTCGCCGTCGAGCATGATTTTAAGACCGGCACGAAAATCGTTGCTATAGTAAGTCGCCATAAAGGCCCTCTAAAAATGTTAACTGGTAGCTAAGCCACAAAATGGCGCATATTGTAACCCTAAATACCCCATCCAGAGAAGATTGGTTAGTGCAACTTGCCGATGTAATAACCGATCCAGATGAACTCTTGCGTGTTTTAAATATAGACACTGACGAAAATTTAACCGCCGGACGCGAAGCAAAACGCCTGTTCCCGCTGCGCGTGCCCCGTGCTTTTGCCGCGAGAATGAAAAAAGGCGACCCCAACGATCCGCTTTTACGTCAGGTCCTGACGGCGAGAGAAGAGTTTGTTGCCGCCCCAGGATACAGCACCGATCCGCTGGAAGAGCAGGAAAGTGTGGTGCCTGGCTTGCTGCATAAGTACCGTAACCGTGCACTGCTGCTGGTTAAAGGTGGCTGTGCAGTAAACTGCCGCTACTGCTTCCGCCGCCACTTCCCGTATGCAGAAAATCAGGGCAATAAACGCAACTGGCAGGTTGCGCTGGATTATATTGCCCAGCAACCGGAACTTGATGAGATCATTTTCTCCGGTGGCGATCCGCTGATGGCGAAAGATCATGAACTGGACTGGCTGATCGCGCAGCTTGAAGCCATTCCACATATCAAGCGCTTGCGTATTCACAGCCGGCTGCCGATTGTCATTCCTGCGCGGATCACTGACACATTCGTCGCCCGCCTTGCAGGTTCTTCTCTGCAGATTCTGCTGGTGAACCATATCAATCATGCCCAGGAAATCGATGACGACTTTCGCGCGTCCATGGTTAAACTGCGTCGGGCTGGTGTAACACTGCTTAATCAGAGCGTGTTATTGCGCGGCGTTAATGATAATGCCCGCACGCTTGCAGACCTCAGTAACGCGTTGTTTGATGCTGGCGTGATGCCCTACTACCTGCATGTGCTGGATAAAGTTCAGGGCGCGGCCCATTTCATGGTTAGCGATGATGAAGCGCGGGAAATTATGCGGGAGCTGTTGACGCTGATCTCAGGCTATATGGTGCCGAAACTGGCCCGGGAAATTGGCGGTGAGCCCAGCAAAACGCCACTGGATTTGCAGTTACGGCAACAATAGAAGCTAACCGTTCAAACAGAAAAGCGGTGCTGGAATGCATCGCTTTTCTGTATCTACGAAAACGATAGTGTTTTCTCATCCAGGCTCGATTTTTTAGCATATCTGATTGTTCACTGCATTTATTATGGTATTTTAATCCTCTTTTTAAGTTTATAGCAGAGAATATATTCACCAATTCTATTGTTCAGTTGGATATATAGTTTTTAACAATGGTTATGGAGAACCATAATGGAAATGAATATTACGGGTGTCAACGCAGGCGTAATACGTAACAATGACGAGTTTCTTGCCGTCGCGCTAAAACTAAACATTAAAAAGAGTGACACGAAGCTGCTTTTCTTTCCGGCTTTGACTTTACGCGATCTTTTTGTCGCCATGGAATATCATCTCTCTAAGCAAAAAGAACTGGACGGTACTCAACGGGATGATTTCATCGCAGCGCAAACTGCGGTAACCAAAGCAATGCACGCCCATATTCCTGAGTTAAAAAGGGAAGAACTGGAAAATGCAGATATAAATTATCGCGTAAACACCATTGATAATTTCACCTACGATGAAGGGAAACTCATTTTTACTTTGCAGTTACATAATAATGAAAAGTTCACCTTCGAAGTTCATGAGCTGCAAATAGAGTTACTTACCCATGTTTTAATTCATGCCATTAATAACGCTGGTATGCGCGACCTGGCATTGCGTATCTCTTCGTTACTGGATTTTCTTCCACTATATGATGTTGATTGCCAGCCTGACGGTAAGATGATCTACGATACCTATACCCAGCCAGAGTGGAAAACGGCATTGTTTGATCACTATTTAATTCTTCTGTACCACTATGCCGAGACAAAGAAAAAATCCACTTTCTGCGGTACGGTGATCAAAACCAGAAGCCTTCCCGATACTCCTGAAACTCAGGCGATCGCCAAAAGACTGTTGGCTTTCAGCCCACGGCTGGGGAAACTCGCCAGTAAAGCCTGTCAGGTACACATTCAGGCTATTAACGTGCAAGAGGGTGAACCGCTTAATCTGGATAGATGCATGCATACGCTGAACCAGATACGCCATCAGGTCACGGTGAAACCATCGGTAAAAAAAACCAAAAAATAATATAGCGAAAACGCTGCCACGATATTCCGTGGCAGCGTTGGAATTACTGGCACCTGAACAAAAGGTGCGACGCTATTACAGTAAGACCCTGCTTTAGAACGTCTCCCAACCTGCATCATGGCCTGCAGCCGCAGACACAGGGGACATTTTAAGAGGACGTTTAGGGGCTTTGGCCGCAGCCGCCGCCGTTTGTACCCCAGGTAAACGGAATACATCAACCAGTTGTTGCAGCTTGACCGCCTGATCTTCCAGACTTCCCGCAGCAGCAGACGATTCCTGAACCAGAGCGGCGTTCTGCTGTGTTGTCGTGTCCATTTCAGACATGGCCTGAGCAATCTGCGCAATACCCCGATTTTGCTCGTCAGACGCTGCGGCAATTTCCTGCATCAAATCTTTAACCTGGGTAACGGAGTGAACAATCCCACTCATACTTTCACCCGCCAGATCGACCTGTTTTGCGCCTTCTTCTACAAAATGAACTGACTCGCCGATGAGCGCTTCAATCTCTTTTGCAGCCTGTGAGCTGCGCTGAGCTAGTGAACGAACCTCTCCGGCAACAACGGCAAACCCGCGCCCCTGGTCGCCCGCACGCGCAGCCTCAACGGCGGCATTGAGCGCCAGAATATTGGTCTGGAACGCGATACCGTTAATGACGGTGGTAATTTCAGAGATGCGGCGTGAGCTTTCGATAATATCTTTCATCCGACTCACGGCATTACCCACAACAATACCACCCTGACTCGCCGTATCGGACGCGGTAACAGCCAGCAAACTCGCCTGTTGGGCGTTTTGCGCGTTCTGTTTTACCGTCGAGCTCAGCTCTTCCATACTGGCCGCAGTTTCAACAACGGCGGCAGATTGTTGTTCAGTACGCGCTGACAGCTCATCATTGCCTAAAGAAATTTCGTTTGCCGCAGTATTTACCGAAGCAGAAGCATTTCTCACCATACTGAGGGATTCCGCCACCCGCTCAACGAGATGGTTAAATGCCGTGATGGCATGGCCAATTTCATCCTGGCGGCCGGCCGGCAGATTTTTGCTGAGATCAAGGTCTTCACTGATCTGCACCATGCCATCTCTCATGGCATTTAAACGGCGACGAATATTTAAAACCGTAAGCAGACCAAACAGCCCAAGAAGAATGGTGGCAGCCAGCGTTGCGCTCACTGATAAAATCAGAGCTTTGCTAATAAGCGATTTACTGGCCGCATTCGCCTGTACAACTAAAGAGGTGTTGTAGTCAATCTGGTCATTAAAATCAGCAAGTAATGCAGCAATTTTTTCTGCGATTAATCCGCCTTTTTGCATGCTTTGGATAATCGCTTTGCGGTCATTCGATTCTGATATTTTAAAATATTGGTCCATTGCTCCGCGGAACGCCTGTAAATCCGCCAGTGTTTTATTGCTCAGTTCTACGTCACGCGGGTCAGAAGCTAATTCTTTAAGATAGTATTGATGTTTTGCAAGGAGCTCATCATAAATTTTATTGGCACTTTGTTTAATGACATCCATTTGCGCCGGGTCTTCGGTTAAACCATGCAAATAAAGTTGCGAACGAACGCCTGTAGCCTGAATCATTTCCTTATTCATTGTCGTCAGGCTGGGAAGAATATTTTCCTGGAAATAATTAGTGTCCTCACTAATTTTTGATAAAGAAATCATTGCAATGATATTTGTGCCAATCAAGCTAATGATAAGTAGAGAAAAAGCGAGTAATAACCGTTTGGTGATGTTCATCATACCTCTCCAATTTAACTTTAGTATCTTTGATATATCATGATGAATAACCACCATGAGGGAGAGTCCTTTCACACTTCGGTTTTATTTATCGGAACGCTTTATTAAAACTTTAGCGTTAAGTTAACTTTTACTTTACGAATTGAAAAAAAGATGTGAAAACTCTCACACAAGTGAAAGCTTAAGAAATCTTAATATACGTGGGGGATAAAAATAAAAGACGTTCGATTTTAATTTATAAACCAATAAAAAATATGATTAAGAATTAAACAGTTACGATTAAAACGTGAGTTTAGAAAAATAATATGAATAATAAAACATACAAACAACATCAGGATCACTGCTCCCATTTATAAATGGGAGCAATGCAGTTTACGTTACTGCGGGCATTTATAAACCTGACCGGTCATTTCGCTGGCTGTCGGCACGAAGCTGGACATAAAGCCTTGTGTCGGGCTGGAGACGCTGAACAGCACGTTGCCGCCCATTTGCGCAGCCTGGTTACGCAGGTCGTTAGCCGCACCGCGCATTGAACCACCCTCTTCGCCATGCTGGCCAGAAAGCCAGTTGCTTTGTTTACCCGTTGCGGTACCCAGATACTGACAGTTTGCTGCAGGTTTATCTTCTACGAAGCGAACATTCTGCCCGCCCGAAGAAAGCTCATTACCGGCGCTACAGCCTGCCAGTAACAACGTTGCGCCGACAATCCCTGCTAAATATTTAACGTGCATGTTATTCCCCACAATCAATGAGCTGGACGTCTTGCGTCCGTGTCTGAATCTTATACTAAAAAGATGACCAAAAGAAAAACCCCCGGCCATTTCTGCCCGGGGGTTTCTCATTTTTAGCGAGATGCTTATTTAATCGAATAGTTCAGGTTGCAGGCAGGCGGCAAGTCCATTCATCCCCGGGAGCTTACATAAGTAAGTGACTGGGGTGAATGAGCGCAGCCAACGCACCTGCGGCTTGAAGTATGAAGATTAAATTACATCATGCCGCCCATACCGCCCATGCCACCCATACCACCAGCAGCACCTAAGTCAGGCGCGTCGCCTTTCGGCAGGTCGGTCACCATGCACTCGGTGGTGATCATCAGGCCGGCTACAGATGCCGCGTACTGCAGCGCAGAACGGGTCACTTTAGTCGGATCCAGGATACCCATCTCGATCATGTTGCCGTATTCTTCGGTAGATGCGTTGTAACCGTAGTTACCGTCGCCCGCTTTCACGGTGTTAGCCACAACAGACGGCTCTTCACCGCAGTTCAGCACGATCTGACGCAGCGGAGCTTCCATTGCGCGCAGCGCAACTTTGATACCCACGTTCTGGTCTTCGTTCTGACCTTTCAGGCCAGCGATTTTGCTTGCTACGCGGATCAGCGCAACACCACCACCCGCAACCACGCCTTCTTCTACCGCAGCACGGGTCGCGTGCAGGGCATCTTCAACACGTGCTTTTTTCTCTTTCATTTCAACTTCGGTAGCAGCACCGACTTTGATAACCGCAACGCCGCCAGCCAGTTTGGCTACGCGCTCTTGCAGTTTTTCACGGTCGTAATCGGAAGTCGCTTCTTCGATCTGCTGACGAATCTGACCAACACGGCCCTGAATTGCCGCTTCGTCGCCCACGCCATCAATGATGGTAGTGGTGTCTTTGTTGATCACAACGCGTTTCGCCTGGCCCAGGTCTTCCAGCGTCGCTTTTTCCAGCTCCATACCGATCTCTTCGGAGATCACGGTACCGCCAGTCAGGGTAGCGATGTCCTGCAGCATAGCTTTACGGCGGTCGCCGAAGCCCGGTGCTTTAACCGCAGCCACTTTCACGATGCCACGCATGGTGTTGACAACCAGGGTCGCCAGCGCTTCGCCTTCAACGTCTTCTGCGATGATAACCAGCGGTTTGCCTGCTTTCGCAACGGCTTCCAGAACCGGCAGCATTTCGCGGATGTTGGAGATTTTCTTGTCAGCCAGCAGGATGAACGGGCTTTCCAGTTCTACTGCGCCAGTTTCCGGCTTGTTGATGAAGTAAGGAGACAGGTAACCGCGGTCAAACTGCATACCTTCAACCACGTCCAGTTCGTCCTGCAGACCGGTACCGTCTTCAACGGTGATCACGCCTTCTTTACCGACTTTGTCCATCGCTTCTGCGATCAGTTTACCTACGGTTTCGTCGGAGTTAGCGGAGATAGTACCAACCTGAGCAATCGCTTTAGAGTCAGAGCACGGTACGGACAGTGCTTTCAGCTCTTCAACAGCGGCCAGAACGGCTTTGTCGATACCGCGTTTCAGGTCCATCGGGTTCATGCCCGCAGCCACAGCTTTCAGGCCTTCGGTGATGATAGCCTGCGCCAGTACGGTAGCGGTGGTGGTACCGTCGCCTGCAGCGTCGTTCGCTTTAGAGGCAACTTCTTTCACCATCTGAGCACCCATGTTTTCGAACTTGTCTTCCAGTTCGATTTCACGTGCTACAGAAACACCATCTTTAGTGATGGTCGGCGCACCGAAGGATTTATCCAGCACTACGTTACGGCCTTTCGGGCCCAGGGTCACTTTAACTGCGTCTGCCAGTACGTTTACGCCGCGCAGCATTTTCACACGAGCGTCGTTACCGAATTTTACGTCTTTAGCTGCCATTTTAATCTTTCCCTTAAATTCGTATGTTCAGTGTCGTTCGCGGATTACGCTTCAACAATTGCCAGAATGTCGCTTTCGGACATGATCAACACTTCTTCATTGTCGATCTTCTCAGCTTTAACACCGTAACCATCATTGAAAATCACGATGTCGCCCACTTTCACGTCCAGTGGCTGCACTGTACCGTTTTCCAGGATGCGGCCCTTACCGACAGCGATGATTTCGCCACGAGTTGATTTGCCTGCTGCAGAACCGGTCAGAACGATGCCGCCAGCGGATTTAGATTCAACTTCTTTACGTTTGACGATCACACGATCATGTAACGGACGAATACTCATTGATAGCTCTCCTTTGAGAAAGTCATTATCAGTTATGGGTGACGCCGGCCCGCAATCGGTTCTCCGGCTGGTGACCAGAGAGATGGGGATGGGTTTTTCCCCCTTCAAGGGGGGACTTTAAAAAAAATTCGCACAAAGCCCCAGGCCGGCAAGAAAAGGGAAAACGCAATCCGTAAGAAGAGGCAGGCGCACCAACAGCCATAAGTAAAATTGATTGTGATAGCATTATCCCACTTTACTTTGCGATGACGTGCGGGATACGGGCCATGAGTGGACTGAAACAGGAGCTGGGGCTGGCTCAGGGAATTGGGTTACTTTCAACATCGTTACTGGGCACCGGGGTTTTTGCCGTTCCGGCGCTGGCTGCGCTGGCGGCAGGTGACAGCAGCCTGTGGGCCTGGCCTGTACTCATTCTGCTGGTCTTTCCGGTCGCTATCGTCTTCGCCGTTCTTGGTCGTCAGTTTCCCAGCGCGGGCGGCGTTGCCCACTTTGTCGGCATGGCGTTTGGCTCACGACTGGAGCGCGTCACCGGCTGGCTGTTTCTGTCAGTGATCCCGGTAGGGTTGCCCGCGGCACTGCATATCGCCGCCGGTTTCTGGCAGGGTATGTTTGGCTGGCAGGGCGCGCAACTGCTGATAGCAGAGCTTGCCACCCTGGCACTCATCTGGCTCATCGGGACGCGCGGTGCGGGTTCCAGCGCTAACCTGCAATCCATCATTGCCGGGCTTATCGTTGCATTGATCATCGCCATCTGGTGGCGTGGTGGGCTCTCCTTTAGCGCCCTGTCTTTCCCGGCTCCGGCCGAGGTTCCCCTCTCCGGCATGACCGCCTCGCTGGCGGTGATGTTCTGGTGCTTCGTCGGCCTGGAAGCCTTTGCCCATCTGGCCTCGGAGTTTAAGCATCCTGAACGCGACTTCCCCCGCGCACTGATGATTGGCCTGATTCTGGCCGGCTCAGTCTACTGGGCCTGTACCGTGGTGGTGCTGCATTTCCCGCTCTGGCATCGCGCAGGGGCAGCGGCGTCCTTACCGATCATCGTCGTTGAGCTGTTCGGCAAGCAGGCACAGTGGATTGCCTGCATCATCGGTTATCTGGCCTGTTTTGCCAGTCTCAATATCTATATTCAGAGCTTCGCCCGGCTGGTGTGGTCGCAGGCACAATACAAGCCGCAAAGCCCGCTGGCGCGTTTGTCCTCCCGACAAATCCCGCTTAACGCGTTGAATGCCGTCCTGATTTGCTGCGTTATCTGCACGCTGGGTATCTACGCGTTTGCCATTAATCTCGACACGCTCATCATTTATGCCAACGGCATTTTCATTCTGATTTACTTGCTGTGCATGCTGGCAGGGTGCCGTCTGTTGAAAGGGCGTTATAAAGTGCTGGCCTGGGTGGGCAGCATTCTGTGCTTACTGCTGCTGGCCATTCCTGGCTGGAAGAGTCTGTATGCGATTGTGATGCTGGCAGGTCTGTGGGCATTTTTACCCAGGCGCGGCGTGGCGGTTCAGCGGTCGTAAACCCGGAAGGCGGCTTCGCCTTCCGGGCTACAAAATGTTTAGCGATCGTCTTTGTTATCCAGGCGGTCGCGCTGATCATCTTTGCGCTGGTACTCCCCTTCAAACGTATTACCAGGCCCGGTGCTAAAGCCGCCGCCCGGCATACGGGAAAAACGTAAATGCGGCATCAGCTTAAGCGTCAGATGTTTTTGTACCGGAGGCAACAGCAGCAGTAAGCCGAGGAAATCGGTAAAGAACCCCGGCAGCACCAGCAGTAAACCTGCAATAATCAGCGACACGCTTTTAATCATCTCGGCCGCCGGGCTTTCCCCTGTCGCCAGCTTTTGCTGCATCAACAGAAAGTTTTTGAAGCCCTGATTACGCACCAGAGACATCCCGATAACCGAAGTAAAAATGACCAGGATAAGCGTCATCAGCACGCCAAACACGTGCGCCACCTGAATGAAAATCGATATCTCGATGTAGACGTATAAAAAAACAGCAATCAGCGGTATCCAGCGCACTGGTTTCTCCTCAGTGAACAGACGCCACTGGCGCCTGTCGGTAAATTTTTGCGATTCGCATACTTACTGAGATGGTGACAACTGCCGGAAAATTCAATTTTCCGCGGAAACTATTTTTTCCAGCGCTGCGATAGCGGTGATTCATTTCACAGATTAATGATTCTGATAAAGCGGCTAAGATAATAAGTGATCCAGATTACGGCTTTTCGCTCGGATCAGCATATGATCGCAGATATCTGGCCGATTAAGGGGATAATCGTCGGCCCGAAATCACACATAACCACATATATACTGTGTGTTTGGTGTATTCATTCGTAGCTTGATAAAGAAGGTTCACATGTTAAACAACATTCGTATCGAAGAAGATTTGTTGGGCACAAGGGAAGTTCCAGCGGATGCCTATTATGGTGTGCATACTCTTAGAGCGATTGAGAACTTCTACATTAGTAACAGCAAAATCAGCGACATCCCGGAGTTTGTCCGGGGAATGGTAATGGTGAAAAAAGCGGCTGCTCTGGCCAACAAGGAGCTGCAAACCATTCCTAAGAGCATTGCGAACACCATCGTGGCGGCATGTGATGAAGTCCTGAATAACGGCAAATGCATGGACCAGTTCCCGGTCGACGTCTATCAGGGCGGCGCAGGGACATCAGTAAACATGAACACCAACGAAGTACTGGCCAACATCGGTCTGGAGCTCATGGGCCACCAGAAAGGCGAATACCAGTACCTCAACCCGAACGACCACGTCAATAAATGCCAGTCCACCAACGACGCCTACCCGACCGGTTTTCGTATCGCGGTGTATACCTCCATCCTCAAGCTGGTCGATGCCATCACTCAGTTAGGTGAAGGTTTTGAACACAAAGCGGATGAGTTCCGTGACATCCTGAAAATGGGTCGTACGCAGTTGCAGGACGCCGTTCCGATGACGCTGGGACAAGAGTTCCACGCCTTCAACGTACTGCTGAATGAAGAGACAAAAAACCTGCTGCGCACTTCCGAGCTGCTGCTGGAAGTGAACCTCGGCGCAACGGCTATCGGCACACGTCTGAACACCCCGGATGGCTACCAGCAACTGGCGGTGCAAAAACTGGCGGAAGTGAGCAACCTGCCTGTAGTTCCGGCAGAAGACCTGATTGAAGCGACCTCCGACTGCGGTGCTTACGTGATGGTACACAGCGCGCTGAAACGCCTGGCCGTCAAAATGTCCAAAATCTGTAATGACCTGCGACTGCTCTCTTCGGGTCCACGTGCGGGTCTGAACGAAATCAACCTGCCGGAACTGCAGGCAGGCTCGTCTATCATGCCAGCTAAAGTGAACCCGGTCGTGCCGGAAGTGGTGAACCAGGTGTGCTTCAAAGTCATCGGTAACGACACCACCGTAACCATGGCGTCCGAAGCGGGCCAGTTACAGTTGAACGTGATGGAGCCAGTGATTGGCCAGGCCATGTTTGAGTCCATCCACATTCTGACCAACGCCTGCTACAACCTGCTGGAAAAATGCGTCAGCGGTATCACGGCTAACAAGTCTGTGTGCGAAGGCTATGTCTATAACTCGATTGGTATTGTGACCTACCTCAACCCGTTTATTGGCCACCATAACGGTGACATCGTCGGCAAAATCTGCGCCGAAACGGGCAAGAGTGTGCGCGAGGTCGTGCTGGAGCGCGGTCTGCTGACGGAAGCGGAGCTGGATGATATTTTCTCCGCACAGAACCTGATGCATCCGGCCTATAAGGCGAAGCGTTATACCGATGAAAGCGAACAGTAACACTGACGGCTAAAGCCACAAGGCACGTCAGCTCTGACGTGCCTTTTTTTTAGCCTGCAGTAAAAAAAATCATTCTCATTTCATCAACAAGGAAGGCAATTATGTTTGCTGCAGAACTTGTACTCGTCCTGCTTGCTATTTACCTGGGGGCCAGACTCGGCGGTATCGGCATCGGTTTTGCCGGTGGTTTCGGGGTGCTTGTACTGACACTCTTTTTTCAAATCAAACCCGGCGCTATACCCTTCGATGTGATTGAAATCATCATGGCGGTCATCGCCTCGATTGCCGCGATGCAGGTGGCAGGGGGCATGGATTACCTGGTGAGTATTGCGGAGCGTATGCTGCGCCGTCATCCGAAATACATTACTTTTCTCGCCCCGCTGGTCACCTGGTTTATGACCATCCTGGCGGGTACCGGTCATACGGCGTTTTCTACGCTGCCGGTCATTACCGAAGTGGCGAAAGAGCAAGGGATTCGTCCTTCCCGCCCACTTTCCATTGCCGTCGTGGCTTCGCAAATCGCTATTACCGCCTCCCCCATCTCTGCGGCTGTCGTCTTTTTTGCCGGCATTCTGGAACCGCTCGGTGTGAGTTATCTGACGCTGCTGGCGGTCTGTATTCCTGTTACGCTGATTGCCGTTATGCTGACGGCTATTGTGTGTAACTTCCTCGGCGCTGAATTGAAAGATGATCCGGTTTACCAGGAGCGTCTGGCAAGAGGGGAAGTCAAACTGCGCGGCAGCAAAGTTTTCGAGATGAAACCGCATGCCAAACGTTCCGTGCTGCTGTTCCTGGTTGGGATTATCGCCGTCATGCTGTACGCCACGGCAATCAGTCCGAACGTAGGTCTTATCACGAACCCGGTATTGCCACGTAACGAAGCGATTGTGGTGTTCATGTTAACCATCGCCACGCTGATTTGCCTGACCTGTAAAATCAACACGGGCGACATTCTCAACGCCAGCACCTTCAAATCCGGTATGAGCGCCTGTATTTGCGTCCTGGGCGTGGCCTGGCTGGGCGATACCTTTGTGAAAAACCACATTCAGGATATCCAGACTGTGGCCGGCAACCTGCTCAACAGCTACCCGTGGCTGCTGGCAGTGGTGCTGTTTTTCGCCTCTACCCTGCTTTACTCTCAGGCAGCAACCGCGAAAGCGCTGATGCCTGCGGCACTGATGCTGGGTGTCAGCCCGCTGACCGCCGTGGCATCGTTTGCTGCGGTATCTGCATTGTTTGTCCTGCCAACCTACCCAACGCTGCTTGCGGCGGTGGAAATGGACGATACGGGTTCAACGCGTATCGGCAAATATGTGTTTAACCATGCCTTTTTAGTTCCGGGCGTTATCGCCATCACCCTGTGCGTAATACTCGGTTTCGTAATTGGCGGTATTCTGTTGTAAAAGTGGTTAAAAACGGGCCGTACTGCGGCCCGTTTTTCGTGTGCGTGATATAGTCCCCTTTTCGCTGCGAAGAGGTTAACGATGAACACGCCTGATACTGTTGTTGTGCTCTGTACCGCCCCGGATGAAGCGACGGCCCAGGAGCTGGCCGCCAAAGCGCTGGCCGATAAGCTGGCTGCCTGCGTGACCCTCCTCCCCGGCGCCACCTCTATGTACTACTGGGAGGGGAAGCTGGAACAGGAATATGAAGTACAGTTGTTGCTCAAAACTGACGTTGCACACCTTGAAGATCTCTTCGCCTGCATAAAATCGCATCACCCTTATCAGACCCCAGAATTACTCGCTATACCGGTTACTCACGGAGATTTTGATTACCTCTCATGGCTCAACGCATCCTTACGCTGATTCTGCTGTTATGCAGCACACCGGCCCTTGCCGGGTTATTTGACGCCCCCGGACGGTCCAGTTTTGTTCCGGCCGATCAGGCCTTTATGTTTGATTTCCAGCAGCAGGAAAATGAACTCAAGCTGAACTGGCAGGTGAAAGAGGGCTATTACCTCTATCGCCAGCAAATCAAACTCACTGCGCAGCAGGCGGAGATCACCCCGCCACAACTGCCTTTCGGCGAGCCACATAACGATGAGTTTTATGGCAAGAGCGAGATTTATCGCCAACAGTTGCACCTGCCGGTGACCATCACCGAGGCGGCCAAAGGCGCGACCCTGACGGTGATCTACCAGGGTTGTGCGGACGCCGGGTTCTGTTACCCGCCGGAAACCAAAGTGATTCCGTTGAGTGAGGTGAAAGCCACTGCCCAATCCATCCCCCCTCGCCCCTCCGGGGAGAGGGCCGGGGTGAGGGGCAATGACGATACGGCTCCAGCCGCGCTGCCCTTCTCCGCCCTCTGGGCGCTGCTGATTGGCATTGGCGTGGCCTTCACCCCCTGCGTCTTACCGATGTACCCGCTGATCTCAGGCATCGTGCTGGGGGGCAAACAACGCCTTTCAACGCCCCGCGCGCTGCTGCTGGCATTTATCTATGTGCAGGGCATGGCGCTGACCTATACCGCGCTGGGCCTGGTCGTGGCGGCGGCCGGTCTCCAGTTCCAGGCAGCACTCCAGCATCCGTATGTGCTGATTGGCCTGTCGGTGGTTTTTCTTGTGCTGGCGCTGTCGATGTTTGGCCTGTTCACCCTGCAATTGCCCTCCTCGCTGCAAACCCGCTTAACGCTGATGAGCAACCGCCAACAAGGTGGTTCCGCAGGCGGTGTATTCGCTATGGGGGCGATTGCCGGGCTAATTTGTTCCCCTTGCACCACAGCGCCGCTGAGCGCCATCCTGCTCTATATCGCCCAAAGCGGTAATCTGTGGCTTGGCGGCGGCACGCTATATCTGTATGCCCTGGGGATGGGATTGCCGCTGATTATGGTTACCGTCTTTGGCAACCGCCTGCTGCCGAAAAGCGGCCCGTGGATGGCGCAGGTCAAAATCGCCTTTGGCTTTGTGATCCTGGCGTTACCCGTTTTCCTGCTCGAGCGAGTATTGGGCGATAACTGGGGTTTACGCTTATGGTCGCTGCTCGGCGTCGCCTTTTTCGCCTGGGCCTTTATTGTCAGCCTCGGCGCAACCCGCCCGGTGATGCGCATTGTGCAAATCGTCCTGTTAGGTGCGGCGCTGATTTGCGCTCGTCCCTTGCAGGACTGGGCCTTTGGTCATCCAGCGGCGCAAAACCAGGCGCACCTGTCATTTACTACCATCAAAACCGTGGATGACCTTAATCAGGCGCTGGCACAGGCCAAAGGTCGCCCGGTGATGCTGGATCTTTACGCCGACTGGTGCGTGGCGTGCAAAGAGTTTGAGAAGTACACCTTTAGCGATACGCGGGTTCAGGCAGCATTAAAAAATTCCGTGTTATTACAGGCGGATGTCACCGCCAATAACGCACAGGATCAAGCGCTGCTGCACCATTTACAGGTTCTGGGCTTACCCACCATTGTGTTTTTTGATGCGCAAGGCCACGAGCAACCGGCACAGCGGGTCACGGGGTTTATGGATGCGCCTGCCTTTACGACACATTTGCGCAATCACACACCGTAAACAACACTTGGTTGGGGACGCAGGCTTCTGACAACGGAGGAACTTACCGTGCAACGTGAAGATGTTTTAAGCCAGACACTTCAATTATTTGAATTAAGAGGGATTGCTGACACCACGCCGGAAATGGTCGCGGAACGTATTGACTACCCGTTAGAGGAGTTTTTGCGTTTCTGGCCGGATAAAGAAGCGCTGTTTTATGATGCGCTACGCTATCTCAGCCAGCAGGTTGATATCTGGCGCAGGCAGTTATTACTCGATGAAGAGCTGACAAAAGAGCAAAAATTGCTGGCGCGTTATGGGGCGTTGACGGATTGCGTTAGTAACAATCGCTATCCGGGCTGCCTGTTTATCGCCGCCTGCACCTTTTACCCCGACCCGGACCATCCGATACACCAACTGGCGGATCAGCAAAAGCAAGCGGCCTTCGACTTCACCCATGACCTGTTAACCCAACTGGAAGTGGACGACCCGACAATGGTCGCGAAACAGATGGAGCTGGTGCTGGAAGGTTGTCTAAGCAGGATGCTGGTCAATCGCAGCCAGACCGACGTCGATACCGCCCGACAGCTCGCAGAAGATATTCTTCGTTTTGCATGTTGTCGCACGGGCGGTGCATTAACCTGATCAGTGCATAAACCCGGCCCAGGCGGAAATCAGCAGGCAGAGCGCCATCGCCCGTTGAAACCAAATCAGCGATGCCGCACTGCGAAAGAGCCGGTTTACCGCTTTGCCCAGTAGTGTCCACGCGCCCAGGCAGAGCACCGAAATGAGCAGGAAGCTCAGTGACAAAAATGACACTTCGCGCACGGGATGCGCGCCGTTCGGGGCAAACAGACTGACCACGGCCAGCGCCATCATCCAGGTTTTGGGATTGATTAGCTGCAACATGGCCGCCGCTTTGCCGCTAAAGGGTTCACCACTCTTCTCGTTCAGATCCGCTGCCGGGGCGGTAAAGAGCTGCCAGCTCATCCAGCTTAGCCACAATGCACCGGCCCAACTCATCCCCTCACGTAGCAACGGATACCCTCGCAGTATCTCTCCTGCCCCCGCCCCGGAGATAAACACAATAAGGCTTGCTGCCACACATGCCCCGAACACCGCAGGTAGCGTGGCCCTGATGCCATAGCGTTGACTGCTGGCAAGGATCAGAATATTGGTCGGGCCGGGCGTTATCGACGCCACAAAGGCAAACAACATAAATGGCAGGTAGCTGTAGAGCATGTTCACAGTCGGGACTCCTTATTCTCCGTCCTGTGACTTTGGCGTTATTTACGGATGTCGTCTGGAAGATTTGTGCAAAGTTTCCGGTAGTGGGCTGGCGATAGCCGATATGCCCGCTGGAACCAGCGTCCCAGATGGCTTTGATCGGCAAAGCCCAGCGTAGCCGCCACGTCCGCCGGTTGTTCGCCGCGCGCCAGCATGCTTCGGGCATTGGCCAGCCGCAGTTGAATAAGCCAGGCATGGGGGGAGAGATGAAATTCGCGCTTAAAACAACGGGTCAGGGTAAACCGGTCGGTACCCGTTTCGCGGGCCAGATCGGACAGGCCGATGTTTTCCCCCATATGGGCATGCAAATAGTCCCGTGCGCGATGAGCCACCGCTGCGCTTTGCAGATGCGACGGCAGGCGCTTGCGCCACTGGCTGTGCCGGGTAAGCTGCCCGAGCAGATCATCCATGGTGCTTTGCTGCACAATGCGCATCTCTTCGCTGTGCAGTGAATGAAAGGTCCGGGCGATCGCGCCAGCAAGCTGTGGCTCGCGCGCCATCGTGCGGGAAAAATGCAGCGAATAACTGGAAGGGACGGACTCGTACAAACCCCGGAGGGTGGAACTGAGCCACGCTTCATCGAGGTAGAATGTCAGGTAGGTGAAACCGCCTTCAACCGGCGCGTCACCATCGTGAATTTCACCGGGCTCGAGCAAGAAGGCATCTCCCGGCGTACTGCGATGACGCTCACGGCGGCAATGAAATTCCTGCGTTCCGCTGAGGGTGATACCCACCAGATAGCTGTCGTGCCAGTGCGGATCGTACGCATGGCCTTCAAAGTGGGCGCGAATTGTTTCGATGCCGGTGTCCGCATGTTGCCGCAGTTCCAGCCAGTTATTAGCCATATTGCCTCCGAAATCCCCGGGAACAGCATTACTCTCCCGTGCGGAAAAAATCTGGAAGATTTGTGCAATACGCCGTTTTGTGGCGCAGAATCACTCAGACTGCCGCAAACTTGAGCAACTGAACAGCATTTTTTGAAATAGAGTTGACGCATTACATTGATTAGGGTTTAATGCGCCCCGTTGCCCGGATAGCTCAGTCGGTAGAGCAGGGGATTGAAAATCCCCGTGTCCTTGGTTCGATTCCGAGTCCGGGCACCACTATTCAGAGAACCCAGCCTATGGCTGGGTTTTTGCTTTTCTACGACCGGACTCTCCATCAAACTCCGTTCGATTATTCGCCGCTAGCGGCTCACCCCTACGGGGCCAGCGCGACACGCGCGCTGTTCAACGCCTCCGGCGTTAGTCCGAGTCCGGGCACCACTATTCAGAGAACCCAGCCTATGGCTGGGTTTTTGCTTTTCTACGACCGGACTCTTCATCGAACTCCGTTCGATTATTCGCCACAAGCGGCTCACCCCTACGGGGCCAGCGCGACGCGCGCGCCGTTCAACGCCTTCGGCGTTAGTCCGAGTCCGGGCACCACTATAATGAAGGGCTTACGGTTCGCCACCGCGTCAGTATTCCTGATTTTGAACGTTTTATGGGTGGAGACGAAGCGTCGAAAGATAAGCCGCTAAATGCTTATCTGCAAATTACTCAGGACGAGGGTCTGGCTACTGGCGTTCAGGGTTTATTGACTGCACTCCTGTCATCCGAACAGCATTCTCCTTTTGAAACCATCAGGGATACCGATGACTACATGCGACAATTGCTGGCTCAGGTTCTCGGTTGGGCTGAGCAGCACGGAAAACAAGAAGACCCCAGATTCAGACGCAATGCGGAACCACTAAACGCTGGGGCTTGATACAG
Source organism: Citrobacter sp. UYEF32 (assembly GCF_040546205.1). NCBI lineage: Bacteria > Pseudomonadati > Pseudomonadota > Gammaproteobacteria > Enterobacterales > Enterobacteriaceae > Citrobacter > Citrobacter sp. UYEF32. The sequence goes on from NZ_JBEPNI010000007.1 coordinate 287,181, forward strand.
AAACCGACAGGGTCACTCTTCATAGCGATCCTGTCAGTAATTATACCAGGGTAGACATATTTTTGCTGACATCAATAATCTTGTATAGCCTGATAATATTGGTCTAGAATAAGATCACATTCAGTAAAAATATCAGTACAGGAGAATCAATGTCTGTTGCCGCTCTGGCCCGCCAGCGGGTCCACCGCATGAAGCGGGGTATCCCCTTTTCCATCAGCGGATTTTATTCGTTGGGAAGCCGCGCATCGGTACAACAGGCAATGAGTCGTCTGGTAAAAGAAGGCCTTTTGGTCCGGGTTGAACGCGGCTTCTACTCCCGACCAAAACCACTGAAAAATATCCCCTCTATTAACGTTATCGCCAGCGCCAATGATGTTGCCGCAGCGTGGGCAAAAGCGCGCGGTTATAAAATCACCCTTCAGGGACTGGAAGCCGCTTATCGGTTAGGTCTGCAAACACAGGCGCCGGTTAAACGCATCTACTGGTCAAGCGGCCCTACGCGAGAGTTTCGTGTCGGCAATGAGCGGGTACGGATCCAACATAAATCAGCAAGCCGGTTACGTTGGCTGAGGCGGCCCGAAGGAGAGCTGATGCGCAGTTTGCTGAGTCTGGATCAGGAGCATACCCCGCCGGAAACGTTGAAGAATGCCTTCCATCGGCTGAACATTCCGTCCGCTGAAGCGCGACAGATTGCCGGGAAGTTAATGAATGAGCCTGCGCTTCACGCGTGGCGCTCGCATCTGATGACCTTGCAAAAGACCCTCTGATGAACATTTTTGATTACTACCGGAGCGCATCGCAACGCCGGGAGCTTCAGGAAATCCTCTCTTACGCGGCACAGCAGCATCCCTCCGGGCTGGGAGCCAGCTTTCTGGAAAAGGATCTCTGGGTAACGGAGATCCTTCGGCTGCTTTTTAATGAGGGTCTATTAGGAGATTTATCTGTCGCGTTTAAAGGTGGAACGGCATTAAGCAAGTGCTGGAACGTGATTGAGCGCTTTTCTGAAGATATCGATCTTTCTGTTCACTGGGCCGATCTGGCAGGTCACTCAGAAGAGGAAGAACAGCAGGCTTGGGAGCAAAGCACGCTAAATAACAGCCAGAATCGCCGGTTCAGAGAGCAACAGCAAGAGCGCTTAACAGAATGGACAAACACGCTGGCAGAACGGTTAAATCAACGCTTTCAAGCTTATGAAATTCCGGAGCTTGAAGCAAAAATGGAACCCGACAGCAGTGGAGAAAAAATAGACATCAATTTCCCGCGGGTGACTGAAGACAATATGGCCTATCAACGCGATCATATTCTGCTGGAATTTGGCGGGCGAAATCGTGGCAAGCCAACCGACCTGATGCCTGTTGTAAGCTATCTGTCTGGGATTGCAGGAATGGATACACTTCTGTTACCCGCCGCGACCGTAAACGCTTATGACACCGGTTATATTCTTTGGGAAAAACTGACGGCTCTGCACCAATTCTGCACACAAACCAAAGCGCCAAACCCGGCCCGACTGGCACGCCACTGGTATGATGTGGATTGTCTGCTGCGTAATCATTTTGCCAGCCCCTATGAAACGCTGGAAGCCATGCAGAATGTGGTCGAGATGAAGCAACGTCGCTGGTCCGTGCCGGGCGTGGATTTTACTCAGGTGATTGTCGGAAACCTGCAACTGTTGCCTGATGACGCTGAACGACTCGCCGCCATCGCCAGGGATCATCAAACGGCGGTGGAAGGAGGGATGTTCTTTCGTGAGCCTGACAGATTTGCTGACATTGCCGATCGTCTTCGTCATGCACAAGATGAAATCAATCGGTTTATGCGTGACTCTCGGGTACAAATAATGCGGGTCACACGCAGGGTCTTGACAATAAGTAGCAGAAAGATTTCTGCTGGAAATTAAATTGGTAAGTAATTTAATGTTCATGAGTCCGGGCACCACTATTCAGAGAGCCCAGCCTATGGCTGTTTTTTGCTTTTGGTTTTCCGGACTCTCCATCAAACTCCGTTCGATTATTCGCCGCTAGCGGCTCACCCCTACGGGGCCAGCGCGTCCAGAGCCATATATTCCCTTCACCCTGGCGGGTGCGTTTTCGCGCATTTTTTTTAAAATGTAACCCTGATAAGGCGCTTGCGCCGTATCCGGGAATCCAGGGTGCGCTGCGCTTACCGAGCGCCCCCTCACTCAATGAGCCAGACAGGCTCTTTTCGTCTCGCCACTTACGTCTGGTAACGATCATCCCCTCCCCTGGCTGGAGCTCCCCACAAGCAGCACCTATACTGCGGTCATGCTTTAACCATTCCCCTAAAGCTTATGACAACCCAAACGCTTACCCGTCAATGGCGTCTGCCTGGCGCCATCGTAGCAGTGATGTTATTGCTGGGCGCCGCCTTTGCGCTACATGCGCACTGGAATGCCTTTATCCAGTGGTGCCTGGCAACCCAGATTACGCTGCATCGTTATCTGGTGATGTACCTGCTGCAACTGAATAACCATCAGTATGCCGGGGGACTATGGCTACTGACCGGTTCATTCTTTTATGGCGTGTTACATGCGGTTGGGCCGGGTCACGGAAAATTTATCGTCACAACCTATCTCAGCACCAACCAGGAGAGCCAAACCGCCGCCCGCGTCATCCCGTTTCTTGGCAGCCTGATGCAAGGTGTGAGCGCCATTCTTTTTGTCTTTATCCTCGCGGTAGGTTTTAACCTCGCCTCTGGCGATCTCAGTGAGAGCCGCTGGTACGTTGAGAAAATCAGCGCGTTTATGGTGGGTGGGTTTGGCGTCTGGCTCATCGTCAAAGCGATAAAAACCATCAAACCGCAAAAAATGAAAATCACTGCCATGAGGCCTCTGTCTCACCGGCATTCTGACGACTGCGGCTGCGGAAACCACGGTGTGGGAATCAGTACGCAGGGCGACTGGAAAACACGTCTGGGCGTCATACTCGCCATTGGTGCACGCCCCTGCAGCGGCGCAATCATGATTTTGCTCTTTTCTAACGCGCTGGGCATTGTGAGCTGGGGGATCGCAGCCGTAATGACAATGGCATTCGGTACCGCATTGTCGATTATGGGTCTGTCACTGGCAGTGCGTTATGCCCGCAACCGGACGGCTGCCTTTTTTGGTGCGGAGAGCGGCAGCATGCCATGGCTGGTACCGGCACTGAATATCGTCGGCGGGCTGGCGCTGATTTTGTTCGCCGTGGTGTTGTTCTTAACCGTCGTTCCGGTCAGTCCTGGCGGTGATTATATTGCGGCGGGCTGCTGATAAAAAAGCCCGGTACGTGAACCGGGCTTTGTCTGTTATTCGTTAATCCTTGGGTGCTGGTCGACAAGGCGTGAGCGTTTCGCCTGTAGCTCAGCAATTTCCGCATCGATGTCTTCGATTTTCTGTTCAATATTATCGTGATGCTCGCGCAGAATCTCTTTTGCCTCCTGGATATCGGAAGCCGCAGGCGTCGCACCTTTTAATGGGCGATTCGCCGTCTCCTTCATCGTAAGCCCAGTGATCAGACCAATCACCGCAACAACCATCAGATAATAAGCTGGCATCATCAGGTTCTGAGTACTTTCAACCAGCCAGGCGGCCAGTGTCGGGGTCAGACCAGCTACCAGCACCGAAATGTTAAAGGCACTCGCCAGTGCGCTATAACGAATGTGCGTCGGGAACATTGCCGGCAATGTCGATGCCATCACGCCAATGAAACAGTTGAGAATCACGGCCAGCATCAGCAATCCCGCGAAAATCAGCCCCGTCACGTTGCTGTTGATCAAGATAAATGCCGGAATGGACAGCGCAAACAGCGCCACACTCCCAAGAATAATAAACGGACGGCGGCCAAAACGGTCGCTGAGTAAGCCCATCACAGGCTGAACAAACAGCATACCGACCATAATCGCGATAATAATCAGCACGCCGTGGTCTTCTGAATAGTTCAGGTTATGCGACAGATAGCTCGGCATGTACGTCAACAACATGTAATAGGTGACGTTGGTCGCAATCACCATACCGATACAGATCAGCAAACTACGCCAGTGCTTTGTCGCAATCTCTTTGAAGGAGACTTTCGGGCCGTTTTGCAGCCCTTCGCGATCGCCCTGCTCCAGTTTATCCACGTGCTGCTGGAACGCCGGAGTCTCTTCCAGCGCATGGCGCAAATAGAGACCGATTATCCCCAGTGGCAACGCCAGGAAGAAGGGAATACGCCAGCCCCAACTGAGGAAGTTTTCTTCACCAACGACGGTGGAGATAAGCACAACAACGCCCGCACCGATAACGAAGCCCGCTATCGAACCAAAATCAAGCCAACTGCCCAGAAAACCGCGTCGACGGTCCGGGGAGTATTCCGCTACGAAAATCGATGCGCCGGTGTATTCCCCGCCCACTGAAAACCCCTGTGCCATTTTGCACAGCAAGAGCAGGATAGGCGCCCAAATACCAATAGAGGCATACGAGGGAATAAGCCCAATACAGAATGTACTGACGGACATAATCACAATGGTGATAGCGAGGATTTTCTGCCGCCCATATTTATCGCCAAGCATCCCGAAAAACAAACCACCCAGCGGGCGAATCAGGAACGGAACGGAGAAGGTCGCCAGCGCGGCAATCATTTGCACACTGGGGTTGGCATCAGGAAAAAACACTTTACCCAGTGCGTAAGCTACGAACCCATATACGCCAAAATCAAACCATTCCATCGCGTTACCGAGTGAAGCGGCAGTTATTGCTTTTCGCAACTTACCGTCATCAATGATGGTTACATCGCGCAGCGTAATAGGTTTAACTTTCTTCCTTTTTAACATGATGTCCTCTTTTGACTTTCGCCCTGAACCGCGCATTTGATATGCCATACCGGCATTGCGCGTATTAAGCCATACATGCCGACTTACCTTGTTCAAGCGTAGCAGGTTTACTTACACTGGCTGGTTACAGCCTGTACAACCGAACCTGTTGACGCCTGGCAGAGCGTTGTTTAACCGCCTTTTACCCTAACAGGGTTTAAAAACGTGATCAACTTCACACAAAATATCCCTGTGATAACACCCACAATTCTGGCAATCCCCTCCTCTTTCTGTCGGAACTGCGTTTTACTTAACGAGAAAAAACGTTTTTAACTTATAGAATACTCCCGGTTGCTATTTACACTGATATGCCATACCCCCCGTGATTATTATTCTGCTAGCTGTATCCATTCACCTTTTTACAGAAACTATGTAACGCAAAGTTATTTAATTGTTCACATATAAATCTTTACACGGAATATGTGATGAAGATAACTAAAACAGTGTTTTATTTTCATTGAATCAATATTCCAATGATCGCATCATACGTCCAGACACAAAACAGACAAGGATAGCGACGGTGATCTCCGGAAAGGAATAACAGCTCCGGACATTGAAAAAATTCAAACCAGGAAGGTTTAACTCATTGAATAGCATGTTTTTATTTTCTCGGTCATTGCACATGATGAGATATGAGGATTCATAATGAAAATCAAAGCCACCATTGAACGCATCCCCGGTGGGATGATGTTAATACCTTTGCTGCTTGGGGCAATTTTAAATACGCTGGCACCTAACACAGGCGCTTATTTCGGTTCTTTCACCAAGGGTATGATCACAGGTACGGTACCTATTCTTGCCGTTTGGTTTTTCTGTATCGGCGCGTCAATTGATTTACGCGCCACCGGGACCGTCTTACGCAAATCCGGCACGCTGGTACTGACAAAAATCGCCGTTGCCTGGGTAGTGGCAATGATCGCCGCCACCTTTATCCCGGAAGGCGGTATTCAGACCGGTTTCTTCGCCGGTATCTCCGTATTGGCTATTGTTTCCGCGATGGACATGACCAACGGCGGCCTGTATGCCAGCCTGATGAACCAGTACGGCACCAAAGAAGAATCGGGCGCATTCGTGCTGATGTCGCTGGAATCCGGCCCACTGATGACCATGGTCATTCTGGGATCTGCGGGCCTGGCATCCTTCGAACCGCACCACTTTATCGGAGCTGTACTGCCGTTCCTGATTGGCTTTACGCTGGGCAACCTCGACCACGATCTGCGCGCGTTCTTTAGTAAAGCCACACCAGTACTGATCCCGTTCTTCGGCTTCGCGCTGGGTAATACCATCAACCTGAAAGTGATCCTCGATACCGGTCTGCTGGGTATCGTCCTGGGTATCGCGGTTATCATCATCACCGGTATTCCACTGATTATTGCCGATAAAGTCATTGGTGGCGGTAACGGTACGGCAGGTGTCGCTGCCTCATCGGCAGCCGGGGCTGCGGTAGCAAACCCGGTGATCATTGCCCAAATCAACCCGGCGTTTGAACCGGTAGCCGCCTCCGCAACGGCGCTGGTGGCAGCAAGCGTGATTGTAACGGCGATTCTGGTGCCCATCATCACCGCACTGTACGCCAGACGGTTTGGCGACGTGCCTGAAACGACCAAAACGGCAGACAATCCCGCTGCATCGCTCAATCATTAAAAAAAGCCCCCGACGTGACACGCCGGGGGCTTCTCTTTGCCTGTTTATCGCTATGCCCTGCAATTAGCCATCAACATTGGTTAATTGCAGGACACACCTTTTTACTCACCGAAAATCTCGTCCACCATGGCAGTGGCTAAGCGCGATGCCGAACAGAGCCTTGGCATACCTAACGCGACTGTCTGCCAGCTTTGGGTCACCGACCAGCAAATAGGGTGACGATCCGCATCGCACCAGTCACCAAGCCAGCCCAGCAGATCTTTATAATCCATCAGGCCCGGTGTCGCAGGCGTTGTCAGCCACTGGTGATAAAAATGGCGAGTGGCAGGCGCAGCATTAATACCCTGCGCCAGAAAATCAGAGGCCATCGCACGCAGGTTATCTTTCAGCATGGAAGCCACCTCGCTACTCGCCAGGCGGCAGGCGTCGCCAAAAGCGCCCCAGCGTAACTCTTCCAGCGCAACATAGCAGCGCCCCGCCATCGACCAGCCGTTATAATTCCCGGCCCGCCAGCGGGTAAAAATTTGTTCGCTGTGATTTCCCGCCTGTACCGTTAAGCCCCGCTGGCCGAGCGCTTTCTCTTTCCAGCTCGCTCGCTGGCTAAAGTGCTCAATTAACTCATCATATTGCTGCTGGTTGCCCGGTGTGTTGGCGGGACGGCGCTGCTCAGCCTGCTGTAATGAGACCAGACGCTGGGTGATACGCGTCAGCGCAAGATGACCGGGGTCGAGCATACTGGCGAGCTTTTCCGCCAGCCCCAGACGTAACGAGTCATTCTCATTTAAGACACCGGACATGGCCCACGGGCGCAGTTGGGTCTGCGCCATCACTTCCTGGGTCAGTCTTTCACGAAACAACTGCTGTTGGGGCACAATCTGACTCTGGCGAGGCGCATCGGCACCCTGCACTAAATCCACAATGAACTTCGGATGAATGCACTCAAGCGTTCGCCCAGGCCCTTCCAGTAGTCGATTTTTCATAATTACTCTGCTGCGAATAGTGTTTGGATATCATCGCGTAAAAGACGTGCATCTTCCTGAATCCAGTTAGCTGTTTTGATGCAGTGTCGCAGGTGCTGCCGCAATGCTAACACTGACGATTCGTTTTGCTGACGAATCGCCAAACTGTCACGCAAACTATCTTGTAGCCCCGCCAGGCTCAGCGAGAACTCAGCAAAGAACGTCGCCATTCCCGCCGTAACAGAAACATCGACCTGCGCAGCCAAAGCTTTACGAATTTGTTCACAAAAATGAGCAACATGCTGGACGAGCTTGGTATGTAATGACGCCACATCAATGACGTAGCGTGTGCGGGTCACCACGTAATCATCCCATCCCCAGCTCGGATTATTTAACCAACGAGAAACCGTTTCCCGTACGCTTCCGCTACGCGGCGCCTGCCCTGCCGGAGTGTCTTCCGGCGCGATCGCGTTGGTAAAAAGCTGGCGGGTATTAAAATTGAGTGCGCTTGCCTGGAATGCGGGGAAACTGATACGCGCCCGGAAACCCGCGTGGCTGAGCTCTTCTTTAATGCGCATCTCGATCGGGCGCATCGCATCATTGAGAGAGCGGGTCAGGGTATTTTCCAGTTGGTCAAAACGCATCGCCAGTTCGCGGCCGATCTTCTCCTGTGCGGTGACAAAAATCGCTTCGCAGGAGGAGCGCATTTTGCTCAGCACAATCTGCGCCTGCCCTTCATCTTCCAGCACCAGTTGGCCTGGCGAAACTCCCGCCTCAAGACGCAGGTCGGCCTGACTTTCGTTGGCCATTTCCATGATCCTGCCATCACTAAACCAGGCGTTAATGGCTCCAACAATTTCCACTTGCTGGCTATTAATGAAGAGGTCCGCCGCCGCCAGCGCTTCATCCACCTCATGATCAATCTCATCGCTGACGCGCTCCTGACAGCTTTTCAGTAGCGTCATATCTTCTTCAAGGCGGCTGATATTGTGCTCAAGGTTCTCAAACGCAACCGTCAGCCCTTGATAGCGGAAATCAAGATATTCCCGGGCGCTCTGTGCGTAGTTAAGCAATTTATGCGACGCCGAACGCAGGGCATACAGCGACGCGTTGGCGTGCGCAGCATGCAGCAGCTTGCGAATAGGTTGCTCAAACAGCGAATCTTCCCACAACAGATCGGCGGCGTGATGGATATGTTCAACATCATCCAGGTCAGCCATTCTCCAGCGTCGGCCCAGCGCCGCTTCGGCAAAGTCCTGCACCCAACGCTGCTCTTGCGGGTCGGGTAATTTCCCCTGTTGTTTGATTTCATGGCGGGCGCGGTTTGCCAGATAGCCCCACATCGAGGAGACGGGGAAAATCTGCGTCGGATTAATGTAGCCTTTCATTAATGTCCCGGCGATCAGCGCCCGCACCTGTTCTTCGTCATCGCTGTTACGGTCTTTCTGATCGAATTTATTAACCAGCGCATACAGCGGAACGGAGCGCCCAACGGCGGAAATCGCGTGGCGCACCTCTTCATCAGAGATCGACTTAAGCTGGGTGTAATCCATCACCGCCAGCACCGCAGACGCTCGCGCCAGTTGTTCATTGAGCATCTTGTGCAGATGCGGCTGTCCCGCTTCGTTTGGCCCGGGGGTATCGAGCAGCGTCAACTGGCCCAAATCATTTTCAAGGCCCGCCAGGTGAACAAACTCAACTTCAATAACCGGGATATTCTCTATGGAGGCGTAAGCGGAGAAAGGAAAATCAACATCCAGCGCTTTCGACAGGCGCACCAGATCGTTAAGGCTCTTTAAACAATGGAAAATGGGCTGCGCGCCGAGATAATGTTTGTCGAACGCATCCCCTTGTGCGATGCGTTCGAGCAGGGCACTCATGTCTTTATCGATTTCGAGTTTTTGCGCCAGCTTTTCACGGTCATAGGTATAAAGCCGCATCTGGAGTTGCTGGGTCAGCGTATCGATTGGCCCAACATGGGCGAAATGCAGTACAGGCTCTTTCTGGCCCGGCGTGTGGCGGATTAATGTCGGCAGCGCCGTCATCGGACGGTTGCGATTAGGCAAAACCTCAGTGCCCACAATCGCGTTGATCGTGGTCGATTTACCCGCTTTCATCGTCCCGACAATCGCTAACACCATCTCCAGGCGGGTGATTTTCCGTAATTCGTTGTGCAGAGTGGCTTGCTGCGTCTCGATGCCGCGAGCACTAAAATGTAATGGCAGTACATTTGCGTTATCTGCTTTGCCGGAAGCCGCCTCATCAAGCGTTGCAATCGGCAGGGCTTTGAGCGCCTGCAGATTCTGCAAGGAGAGCTGTAACAATCTCTCTGCTTCCTGGCTTAATTCGAAAATTGTCTGTGTGTGCATGATAAAAGTCTTTCCTTAACGCAAATTTCTTACTTTTATTAAGCCGTGATGTTTTATTTGTGAAGTTTCGGCTTTTATAATTACGTGTGGAAAATATCTTATAGAAGATAAATGCCTGATGGGAATCAGGAAAAATGCATTTTCTCGGTAGAGACTGACAGAGCACGCCGTCCCGGACATAAAATGGCTGGGAGATAGAGAGCGTAGCTCATTTTCAAGAACGACCAGGATATATCGTCATTTATTTACCCCCCCAATTTGCGAGGTAATTAACTGTCTTCGGTAGAAGACCCTGCTGATATGACAGTATGCTAATTATTAACACCGGTTGCGTCACCTCACCTTATCTGAATTGGCAATGGGTAGCAATTTCCCGTCGAAAATATTCTAAATATCATACATAAGGGTTTACCCCTAATCAGATTGGCCTAGCATCGCTTAAGCTAATGACAGGGTATGTCACTTCTATCACCTTTTTTATCTTTTTCTGAAAAAAAGAATAGCAACAGTAATTATACGGACATGCTGTATAATCGCGGACTTTTCTGGCATAAACCGCCTTTTTCGCTGGCCTGTTTCCAGCATCATACGTACTTTTTGAGGATACCCCCATGCAACTGCCAAACTGCCCGAAATGCAATTCCGAATACGCTTATGAAGATAATGGCATGTTCATCTGCCCGGAATGCGCCCATGAATGGAATGACAACGAAGCTGCTGCCGAAAGCGATGAACTGATTGTCAAAGATGCCAACGGCAATTTACTGGCCGATGGCGACAGCGTCACTGTCATTAAGGATCTGAAAGTAAAAGGGAGTTCTTCCATGCTGAAAATCGGCACGAAAGTGAAGAATATCCGTCTGGTCGAAGGCGATCATAACATTGACTGCAAAATCGACGGATTTGGCCCAATGAAGTTGAAATCCGAGTTCGTTAAAAAGAACTGATAGCCCTCTTTCGCGCCTGCGGATTAGAACTCGTCTTCCAGTCGACGTTCTTCGTCGTCCAGTTGGCGACGCTCCTGATCGAGCTGGCGCTGCCGGTCATCTAACTGGCGGCGTCGGTCTTCAAGCTGTCTGCGTCGGTCTTCATAGCGTCTGCTCTGCTCGTCACTTCGACGGCGATCGTCATCATACTGCCGATCATCGTCATCACGGCTATCGCTGGGGTGATACGCATCATTAATTGCCCGCTGAATATTGCCGATGGCGTCATCGACAATATCAGCACGGGCAATTTGGCTGGTAAGAGAGAGTGCGCTGATAAACAGCAGGGTTGCGTAACGTTTCATAAAGCCAGTCTCAACAGTGGGCTGGCTTTACGTTAATCAAGCGCTGTTCTCACGAGTAGCGGAGGAATCTCAAACTACGCCGGGTAACAGTTTACAAACCGTAGCGGTCAATAATCTGCCGGTGACGCTGTTCATCCAGCCCGCCTTTAATGGCAACGCCAAGCCAGTGCACCGGATGCGGCCAGTCCCGTGTGAGCGTGAGCAACATACTGTCCACTTCCTGCGGCAGCATCGATAGCGGCGTAGCCAGATTAAAGTACACGCCAGGCAATGGCTCTTGAGGATTTTCGCGGTCGGTTATTTCATAATCGCCTTCGCTACTCACCCATACTTGCCCACCCAACTCGCGCACTTTATTCTCAAACTGACCAAACAGTTCCTCGCCCGGATAAACGCCATCAACAAACCATGATGGGGCATATTCACCCTCTTCAATGATTTCGACAGCGTCATAAAGACCGATAAAATACTCCCGCTCGGCTTCATCTTCCGGAGGGGTATTGAGCAGTTCGACATCAAATACTACGCTGTCGCCTAAATGCTGCTGCGCTTTCGGCCAGGCTGGCTGGAAGACTCTGGCCGTCGCAGGCCCGGTACGCTGAGCAAGGTAGTAAACGTAGTCGTGCTCTTCCCGGAAACGTAGCCGTACCGCTCCCCAGTTTTCTTCAATGGGGCCATCTTCGCTGTCGAATTTCATCCCCAGCTTCGTTCCGGCCTCGCGCACCAGCGCCCACTCCTGCTGAATACTCGCCGAGGTGATCAGATCCCACAGAACATTGTTTGTCTCTTGTTCTTGTTCCTCAAGCATCGCAATAGCGCGCTGAAGACGAGGGATAGCCCGCTCGCTGGCGCGTAGTTTCATTGCCGCGCGGCTCGCCATTAACAGCGGTGCGATCTTAGTGCTGCCTTCTGGCGTCGCAAGCATTGATTCACTCAGAGATTCCAGCGCCGCCCAATCCTCATTGCCAAAGGCTACCTGCATTTCGAACCAGTACGCGACATGGGGAAGCGTCTCGTGATAGTCCTTAGCGAGGGTTAAAACCTCATCGAACCGCCGCGTACGCAACAGCACGCCCAGCAACTCGAACAGAAGAGGAGATTCAGTGTGTGGATGGCGTGACCGCCAGGTTTGCAGCAGCGCGATGGCTTCATCAGCAGCATGGCACGCCTCCAGGGCGGATGACGCCAGCGCAACCAGTTGTTCATTATCAGGCAACTGCATGGCCGCCAGTTTCAGCCACTCCGCTTCCTGTTCAGGGTCACGCGCCTCATTTTGTTTGCTGCGCTCGTCAAGCCAGTCATAAAGCTCATGGGCAGGAACCGGGAGCAGCACCTCTTTTTCCATGCCAGCAACCTCACGTTCAAGATCGGCCAGAACGCTGTCGGCACCCATCTGTTTACGTAAACGTGGCAAACAGGCTTTTGCCTGCCCTAACGCCCGGCGGGCAATCCAGGTCGCATTGCGCGCCAGCGCCAGACGAATATGTACAATTGCGGTATCTATTGCAGCCCGCCAGGCCTGCCGGGCGATACGCTGTTCAAGGATTTGCTGTAATGAGACGCCCGTCTGCCAGTTGTTGTAAGAGGCATCGTGGCGGCAAAGCTGGTCAATAATCCTCACCCAGCGGACGACGCCGCGCGTTTGCAGTTGCTTCCAGTGGATAAGGCTATTGCAGGCATCATCCAGCCGCCCCATACAGGCATAGGCCTCAGCGCGGATCATCATTCGGGTAAGCCGTATCTGTTCGGCGCTGCCTTCCAGTTCGTCCGGCTCGCAGAGGGGTTCAATCACCGCCAGCGCTTCTTCATAGCGCCCCAAATAGATCAATGCTTCGGCTTCGTTTTCCAGCAGGCCAGTGACATCAGGCTCCCCTGCATCACGCACTTTCTTTATCTGCCCCCGAATGTAATCCAGCGCCTGCTGCTTCTCGCCTTTATCGACCATGGCACAGAATTGCTCGTCCGATAAGCACTGGAAGCAGCTCCATAACGGCGTAATCCGCTCCATCGTTTCCTGACACACGGCAATACGTTCATCCGCCCAGCCCGGACCGTCGATATTGCCGTAGCAATCGCTGAGATCCTGCGTCACGCAAACGGATTGCGGGCAATCAATCGCATCCGGCTGATGGGCACGCTCAAAGAAGGTCACCGCATCTCCCAGCGCTGTCTCGCCTTCGCCCATCCCCAGCCGGTGGCGCATCTCCCAGTGGCCGATAAAGACCTCAAGCCAGGGATTGCCGGCCGTTTTCTTAAATGATCGCGCTTCCGGCAGTAACGCTTCGCTCACATCGGGCTTAACGTCACAAATGGCGTTAATCAATTTATTCAAATGATCGGTAATATAGGGTTGGCCTGCAGCGTGAAGATCCCTTTCATATTGGTTATACCATTGCCATATATCCATTTTATTGCTCCCCTTTATTTGCAAGAAATTGCGTCATTATTATCTGGTTAATATTATCCAGCGCCTGATGAAAATCATTGGGTCCCGAGCGTTGTAATTGAAAAGATAAGATGACCTTCATGCTTTTCAATAACTGACAGGCAACGTCAGTGTTTTTCCCGTTTTGCCAGGAAGCAGAAAGCGCCTTGATGGCCGGATTATTAAAATTAATATAGAGCTGTTTATCGGCCTGCTCGCTGATCCGTTGAGTAAACTGCCGTGCCAGCATCAGCGCCGCAGTACTCATGCGTCGGTCGGCGTCATCCTGTTCCAGCCGCTGTTTTAATTCCACTTCGCGATTCGGTACCACCACAAAGGGGAGCACCGCGGGTTCAAATCGTGAAATAACGCACTCTTCATCATCGGCCAGTTGTTCACGCCACCACTGCTCTTCCTGTTGGCTAATTTCATGGCAGGAGAACAAAGACTGGTTGCCGCCCGTGGTGCCAATTTCAATTAACCGCGCTGAATAGAGCGTGGCCCAACGGCGAAGAAACGGTATAACGGCATAACGATGCCCCAGCGCGACGGGGCGGCCAGAGAGGCGAAATAACATCTCTTCGAAAGAACTCTCTTCTCCCGGCATCACCAGTAGCGTATTTTGCTGGCGCAGACTGCGAACCGGAATTTCGCCTTTCGAGGTCGGGATGAGCAAATCATCTTTGAGCAGATCAAACAGCCTTTCGTCGCAGATCGCTGCACCTAACAGCGCTTCATTATGACGAAGCAGCACACGCCGCCAGATAGCCGGCTGGTTTTTCGCCAGCTCACCCAACCCTTTAATTAACCCTTCGGCTAATGCATGCTGGGTGGCGAAATAGGCGTCATCACGTTGTAAATCTTCCCGATTCGCCGTGGGTGTCAGGACGTTGGACTCCACGACGCCACCAACAAAACCGGCCCACAGCGGCAGCAGGTCATGTGCCTGATCGTCGAGCAGCATGCCACGCAAAAAGAGCGACAAATTACGGTTATCGCTGGTGCCATAAGTCGCGCCATCCTGGATCCAGAGAATGCCGACCACATCGCTTTTGCCAGAAGGGGTGATATCGATGGTGCAAATGGGGGTAAAAGTGCGTTCAAAACGGCTGGCGAACTCAATATTCTGCTTCTGCCGAAGCCCCGGATGGAGTACGACCGCCGAGTCGGAGTCACGGCGCCAGGGTGGCGAAAGATGGTTGACCGCCGTCTCCGATTGCCCCACAAACAGCGGTTCACGCATCAACACGCAGTAGCGGCCAAGCAGCGTTTCCAGCAGCGGATTATCCGCCAGGTAGCTGAACTCCTCTTTAAGGTTGAGAGTGACCGTAAAGCCAGGCTCCCTGGGCAGGGCAGATTCGATGCGATACGTCTCGCCGTTATCGGAACGATAAACCCAACCTTCCTGCGGCGTTTTCCAGGACGTGGTATGGACAACAACCTGTTGTGCCAGCACGAAAGAAGATAAGAAACCCAGACCGAACATACCGATGAGGCCGGTATCATCATCCTCCTGGCGCAATTGCCGCGTATAGCCGATGCCGACCGTTGCCAGGAATTCATGGATTTCTTGTTTTGTCAGGCCCGCACCCGAGTCATAAATGGTAATCGTTTTATTCTGCGGGTTGCCGGTAACCCGAATTTCAGGCGTGAAGGAAGAATCAACCTCCTCCAGCCTGCGCCGGACTATCGCATCATGCGCATTCTGTACAAGCTCACGCAACGCAACCATGGGCGTGGAGTAAAGATGTTTACTTAACACCTGCATAAGGCCATGCAGATTTACCGCTGTATCATGCTGCTCAATAGCGACGATCTTATTATCCATAATTTTTTCAGATCTCTGGTTTTTCAATTACATTGCAAACAGGTAAGTATAGGTGCAGCTACAAAAAAATCGCGGCTACATATTATTATTTTCAGCCAGGAAGAATAAGTCGATAAAATCTTAAAGGATATTGATTAATAGAATATGAATTATTTCGACTGATACTTTTCCCTGTTATGTGACGCAACATATCTGAGTAAAATGACAAGTTCATTAATTGCTGTCGCACGCCATAACGAAATGGAATAGAATTTCGCTGTTTGCTCTCTCCGTATTATCGCGGCTGCTGAACCCGATCAATCGAAGAGAGAAAAAGCAATGGAAACACCCCGTAGCCGGGACTGGCGCCGTGCCCAAAAGCGGCGCAATAAATCCCGAGATGTTCACACCGCGCTTTTACGTTTTCGTGGCGAAAAGAACTGGAAGATGCTGTATCTGCGTTCTGAAAAAGTAACGCGGGCCGCACAACTGGGGATTGAGTATCCACGCGTAACCCGTCAACAAAGGACGAGGCGCGGCCTGGAAGAGTATCTGTTTGCCAATGAACGTCCTTTTCATATGTAGTCGTAATCAATGGCGCAGCCCCACGGCGGAACAGGTGTTCCGCCGTTATCCCGGGCTTAACGTCCGTTCTGCCGGGACCAGTCGCAATGCCAAAAAAACGGTCTGTGCCGAAGGGTTGCAGTGGGCAGATGTTATCTGTGTGATGGAGCAGAAACATAAAAACCGCTTAATGGCCGACTATCGTCGTATCATCGACAATAAACCGCTTCACGTTCTCGATATCCCCGATGACTACCGCTACATGGACCCTGCGTTGATCGCGCTGCTCGAAGAGATCGTTCCCCCGGTACTTGGCCTCGCCACATAGTCCCAGTGTTCAGGGGCGCGTCAATGGCCGCTACGCCGCAATCCGTCGCAGCGCCTGTGCCAGTTGCACGCGGGTAAAGGGTTTTCGCAACAGTTCAACATCCGGTAGCGCAGGGTTATGCGCCGGGCGTAAATCCTGGCCGCTAATCAGTAACAGCGGCAAATGCGGGTAGTGCTGACGGGCGAAATTAATCACTTCCGCGCCACTCATCTGCCCCGGCAGCATCAGGTCGCTAATCAGCATGCCGATATCCTCCGATGCCGCCAGCAGCGCCAGCGCCTGTTCACCGCACTCCGCCTCCAGCGTTAAATACCCTAACCCATGTAACTGTTCGCAGAGGGTTTGTCGTACATCCGCTTCATCTTCCAGCACCAGGATTAACTTATCAGTACGGTCCGCTTCCTGTGCGGGCGCCTGCTCGACCGGGCTGACGACCTGTACCGACGCGCGTGGAAGTTGTAAACGTACCGTGGTTCCCTGGCCTGGCGCGCTATCAATAGCCACCCGTCCACCGGACTGGCGCACAAAGCCGTATACCATCGACAGCCCCAGGCCGCTGCCGCTGCCGGTCTGCTTGGTGGTGAAGAACGGCTCGAAGACGCGGGCCTTCACCTCCCCGGACATGCCGCAACCTCTGTCGATCACTTCCAGGACCACCATATCCTGCCTGCGTCCGTCGCTGCGCGTCACACGCTGGTTCCAGGTACGGATCTTGATCGTCCCTTTCTGCCCTTCCATCGCATCCCGCGCGTTCATTACCAGATTGATGATGGCGTTTTCCAGTTGGCCAACGTCAATCCATGCAGGCCAGGCAGGTTGTTGAGCCTCAATCTCCAGCGTCAACGTGGCAGGAAGAGAATGACGCATCAGCTCGCTTAAGTTCTCCAGCAGCGGCTGCATCTCTACTGCATGGGGGTGCAGAGATTGTTTACGCGAGAAGGCCAGCAAACGCTGGGTCAGCATCGCCCCACGCTCAGCCGCTTTTAGCGCACGGGAGATACGCGGGGCATCCGGCGATTGCGGGTTCACCAGTTCCAGGCTACCGATGATGACCGCCAGTAAGTTATTGAAATCGTGCGCCAGCCCACCGGTAAGCTGACCGACGGCTTTCATTTTCTGGCTGTGCAACAGCGCCTCTTCCAGCCCCTTACGTTCCGTTCTGTCCAGCACGACATTGACCATTCCGCGCCCCGGTACCGGGCTAAATCGCAGCTCAATAGTGCGGTTATCCGCCAGACGAAGCTCCTGCGGTTTTGGCATGGGTCGCGCGAGGTTCTCCTGCACATGGTCCGGCAGCTCACTCACCTGACGCAACAGGCTCTGATAGTGCTGCCCGCGTTGCAGCGCCTCGGCAGAGAGGCCAAGCAGCAACGGATACTGCGGGTTCCACACCACCAGGCAGCCCTGGCTGTCGAACAGCGCAAAGCCGTCACGCATGGCATGGAAGGTGGTCTCCAGTTGGGTGCTTTTCTCTTTGAGCAACTTAGAGGTGTGCTCAAGCGAGGCGGTATTGCGGGCGAAGACGTTAAAGGCGCGCGCCAGTTCGCCCAGTTCATCGCGCCGTTGCAGCGCTGGTACAGGAACATCCGGCTCACCGCGCGCCAGACGGGACATCGCACGGGAAATCGCCGTTAAATTCGACCCCAGATTGCGGTAGATATACCAGCCAGCAAACCCGGTAATCACCAGCGCCAGCAGGGCAAAGGCGCTGATAAAGATAATGATCGAGCGCATTTCACTGTGACTTTGCGCGGTCCGTTGCTCAGAAGCCTGCGCCACCTGGGCAACGTACTGATTGATATCGGTATTGAGAATAGCGACCAGCGCTTTGATATGAAACATAAACCAGCTTATCGCCAGATCGCTCTCATCCAGTTGCGCCGCCAGCGGACCGAGTTTTGCCAGCTCATCGTTGAAATCCTGCAAAATGCCATTCACCACCGGGTTGTCGGTGCGCTCTGGCAACTGTGTGCGGATCTCCGTCAGTTGCTGGATCGTCGGGCGTGGCGAGGGGGTACGGATGGCAGCGGCCAGCAGCCTGTCCATTTCGCCGAGTAAACGGGGATCGCCAATGGCAATGCCATCGCGCTGGTTAAACGCCTGCAAATGGCGCAGATAACTTTGGTTCTGATACAGCGAACTGAGTAGCGCATTACGTTCAAGATGGCGGCGCTGACCACGCTCCAGCATCTGCGTCACACTCTGTTCCAGTTCATTGCTGCGCC
This sequence comes from Citrobacter sp. UYEF32, assembly GCF_040546205.1. Taxonomy (NCBI): domain Bacteria; kingdom Pseudomonadati; phylum Pseudomonadota; class Gammaproteobacteria; order Enterobacterales; family Enterobacteriaceae; genus Citrobacter; species Citrobacter sp. UYEF32. Next base: position 305,635 of record NZ_JBEPNI010000007.1, read on the forward strand.
AGGTAATGCGCTCCACCAGTTGCGGTTCCAGTTGGGCCAGCGGGGCACGGGCGAGTTGTTCCAGCGATTTTTGCAGCGCCATTTGGGTCGCCTTAAGCCGTTCCGCTTCGCTCTTATATTCCAGCGCCCCCACCACCTGCGAAAGGCGCACCGCCGCCGTGGCGACATTTGCCGTATCACGCGCAAGGTTCATGCTGCCGGTCATGTCATCCAGCGTCTGCTGCTGCACCTGCTCCTGGATTTGGCTGGCATGGCGAAATCCCAATACCGCAACGCCGCAAACCATCAGGGTCACGGCCATCACCAGCAGGTTGAAGAACAGTAACCGCCCGCGCGCGCTGGCGAAAAACGAGTTGTGCCGATAGGGCATAGCGGGCTCCGTTGTCTGTGTTCCCCTCACCCTAACCCTCTCCCCGGAGGAGCGAGGGGACTGTTCGGTGCGGGCTGGGTTTCCTCCCTCTCCCCGGAGGGGCGAGGGGACTGCTCGGTGCGGTCTGGGTTTTCTCCCTCTCCCTTCCAGGGAGAGGGCTGGGGTGAGGGTGAAGGAAGTTATGTTGCGTAACTGTGATCTTCGTTAACTATTCAGCAATATGACAAATATGAACGCCCAATGTCATTCTGCATTTATTTCATCGTGGTGGACTGCAAGTATTGATAACCCTTGCAGGAGTAAGCCATGAGCAAGACGCCGGTTCTGGAGATGCGCAATATTGCCAAAGCGTTTGGCAAGTTTTACGCGCTCAAAGGCGTGGATCTGACGGTATATCCTGGCGAAATCCACGCACTGATGGGGGAAAACGGCGCGGGTAAAAGCACCCTGATGAAGATCCTCGCGGGGGCATACACCGCCACCAGCGGCGAGATATTAATTGACGGGCAGTCATTTAATATCAAAGGGCCAAAAGACGCGCTGGCGGCTGGCATCACGCTGATCTATCAGGAGATGCAGTTAGCCCCCAATCTGACCGTCGCCGAAAATATCTTTCTGGGCAGTGAGATTTCCCGCGGTGGGCTAATTCAGCGCCGGGACATGGTCGCTCAGGCGCAAAGCGTGATTGACCGCCTCGGCGCTCAGTTCAAAGCCAGTGACCTGGTGATGAAACTGACCATCGCCGAACAACAACAAGTCGAAATCGCCCGCGCCCTGCATCGTAACAGCCGTATTCTGGTGATGGATGAACCCACCGCCGCCCTCTCCTCTCGTGAAACACACCGCCTGTTTGAACTGATCATGCGTCTGCGCGACGAAGGGATGGCAATCATCTATATCAGCCACCGCATGGCAGAAGTGTATGAGCTTTCCGACCGGGTTAGCGTCCTGCGTGATGGTCAGTATGTGGGCAGCCTGACCCGCGACAAACTCAACGCCTCAGAACTGGTACGTATGATGGTGGGCCGCCCGCTCAGCGATCTCTTCAATAAAGAACGCGATATTCCACGGGGCGATGTTCGTCTGAACATTCATCACCTCACCGACGGCAAAAAAATCCAGCCGGTCAGCCTGCAGGTACGCGCCGGAGAGATCGTCGGCCTTGCCGGCCTGGTGGGCGCAGGTCGTTCAGAGCTCGCACAACTGATTTTTGGCGTGCGTAAAGCTACCGGCGGGGTGATTGAAATCGATGGCGAACCGGTGGTTATCCACTCTCCGCGAGCCGCCATTGATTTAGGCATCGGCTTCCTCACCGAAAACCGCAAAGAACAAGGGTTGTTTCTGGAGCTGGCCGCGCAGGAAAACATCACGATGGCGACCATTGAGCGCGATGCCAGTTACGGCCTGCTCGACCGCAAGAAAGCGCAATCCATCTCCGATGACGCCATCAAGTTACTCAATATCCGCGTGCCCCACTCTCAGGTGCGGGCGGGTGGTCTTTCGGGCGGCAATCAGCAAAAACTGCTGATCTCCCGCTGGGTCGCCATCGGGCCGCGCATCCTGATTCTCGATGAGCCCACACGCGGCGTCGATGTCGGGGCCAAGAGCGAAATCTATCGCATCATGAGCCAGATGGCGCGCAAAGGGGTGGCCATTCTGATGATTTCCAGCGAGTTACCGGAGGTGGTCGGTATGAGCGACCGCGTATATGTGATGCATGAAGGCAGTATCGCCGGTGAACTGGAAGGCGAACGTATTACCCAGGAAAACATTATGACGCTGGCGACCGGCGTGAACGAATCCCATCATCAGGCGGTGCACCATGACTGAATCGAAAGAGACCTCTGCCACCACGCCACAACAGGTGGCGAAATCGGCCTCGGCGAAAAAAATGCTGATGGGCGATCTGATGCAAACGGTCGGCATCTTGCCAATCTTGATCCTGATCGTCGCAGTATTTGGCTTTATCGCACCGAACTTTTTTACGGAAAGCAACCTGCTGAATATCACTCGCCAGGCATCGATCAACATCGTGCTGGCGGCGGGGATGACCTTTATCATTTTGACCGGCGGTATTGACCTGTCAGTCGGATCCATCCTCGGCACCACGGCGGTGGCGGCGATGGTGGTGTCGCTGATCCCGGAACTGGCTTTCCTTTCCGTACCCGCCGCGCTGATGCTCGGTCTGGTGCTGGGGTTGTTTAACGGCGTACTGGTCGCGTTCGCCGGGCTTCCCCCCTTTATCGTTACGCTTGGCACCTATACGGCGCTGCGCGGCGCGGCTTATCTGCTGGCGGACGGCACCACGGTCATCAACTCCAGTATCGGGTTTGAGTGGATCGGCAATAACTATCTCGGGCCGATCCCCTGGCTGGTGGTGATTGCGCTGGCGGTGATTGTGGTCTGCTGGTTCATCCTGCGTCGTACCACCCTGGGTGTGCACATTTATGCCGTCGGCGGCAACATGCAGGCGGCGCGTCTTACCGGTATCAAAGTGTGGCTGGTACTGCTGTTTGTCTACGGCATGAGCGGCCTGCTGTCTGGCCTTGGCGGGGTGATGAGCGCGTCTCGTCTGTACAGCGCCAACGGTAACCTTGGTATGGGCTACGAGCTTGACGCCATCGCGGCGGTCATCCTCGGCGGCACCAGTTTCGTCGGCGGCATCGGCACCATCACCGGTACGCTGGTCGGGGCGCTGATTATCGCCACCCTGAACAATGGCATGACATTGATGGGTGTTTCTTACTTCTGGCAACTGGTGATCAAAGGGGCGGTGATCATCATTGCAGTGCTGATAGACAAATACCGTACCCGACATCATCAAAGTGCATAACAACAAGATTTCCCTGAAAACCCTACGTGAGGAAAGAATATGCGTTTGAAGCCGTTAGTCACCGCGCTCTGTGCTGGCGCACTGCTTGCCGCAGCGCCATTTGCGCAGGCCAAAGAACTGAAATCGATCGGGGTAACGGTAGGCGACCTTGCCAACCCGTTCTTCGTGCAAATCACCAAAGGGGCGGAGCTGGAAGCGCGTAAACTGGCGGGCGATAAGGTGAAAGTAACGCTGGTTTCCAGCGGCTACGACCTTGGCCAACAGGTGGCGCAAATCGATAACTTTATCGCCGCCAAAGTGGACATGATTATCCTCAACGCTGCGGATTCGAAAGGTATTGGGCCTGCGGTCAAACGCGCGAAAGATGCCGGTATCGTCGTGGTCGCCGTTGACGTTGCGGCGGAAGGGGCAGATGCCACCATTACCTCGGATAACACCCAGGCCGGAGAGATGGCCTGTAAGTACATTACCGACCGTCTGAAAGGCAAAGGCAATGTGGTCATCATCAACGGACCGCCGGTCTCTGCGGTACAGAACCGTGTGGAAGGCTGCCAGACCGAATTCAAGCGCCACCCGGATATCAAAGTGCTGTCGTCTAACCAGAACGCCAAAGGCAGCCGCGAAGGGGGTCTGGAAGTGATGACCTCGCTGCTGGCCGCGAATCCGAAGATCGACGGTGTGTTTGCGATTAACGATCCAACGGCGATCGGCGCCGATCTGGCTGCTAAACAGGCACAACGTAACGAGTTCTTTATCGTTGGCGTGGACGGCAGCCCGGACGGTGAAGAGGCGCTGAAACGCGAGAACTCGCTGTTTGTCGCGACCCCGGCGCAAGATCCCCAGGTAATGGCGGCCAAAGCGGTGGAAATCGGCTATGACATTCTGCAGGGGAAACCCGCGCCGAAAGAGCCTGTGCTGATCCCGGTGACGATGATCGACAAGAAAAACGTCAGTACCTATAAGGGCTGGACGGTTAAGTAAGTGCGGTTTTTTCCCCTCACCCCTGCCCTCTCCCCATAGGGGAGAGGGAGTAAACCATCCCCTCGCCCTGTGGGGTGAGGGAGCAAACCATCCCCTCGCCCCTGTGGGGAGAGGGAGCATACCATCCTCTCACCCCTGTGGGGAGAGGGTGCAAACCATCCCCTCGCCCCTGTGGGGAGAGGGAGCAAACCATCCCCTCGCCCCTGTGGGGAGAGGGTTAGGGTGAGGGGCACAACGCGCTCAAATGCCATCAGGAGATAGTCATGAAACGCTCCGAAATCAATGAAATCCTCGGCCATACCCGGCAATTCTTTTCCATGCACGACGTCCACTTGCCGCCCTTCGCCAGTTTTCCCCCAACCAAATGGCATCAACTTGATCACGATAGCTGGCGCGAAGTCTTCGACTTAAAACTGGGTTGGGATGTCACCGCTTTCGGCGGTGACAATTTTTACACCCAAGGGCTCACCCTTTTCACCCTGCGCAATGGTTCGCCAAATGGCACCCCTTACGCCAAATGCTATGCGGAAAAAATCATGCACGTGCGCGACGGGCAGGTCACACCCATGCATTTTCACTGGCGCAAACGCGAAGACATTATTAACCGTGGCGGCGGCAATCTGATTATCGAGCTGTGGAACGCCGGCGCGCATGAAGAGACGACGTATACCGACGTGAGCGTGGTTATCGACGGTTGTCTCCAGACACATTCAGCGGGCAGCCAGTTACGCCTCTCACCAGGGGAAAGCATTTGCCTGCCGCCCGGTCTGTACCACAGCTTTTGGGGCGAATCCGGTTTCGGCGATGTGCTGGTCGGCGAAGTGTCGTCGGTCAACGATGACGAACATGACAACCACTTCCTGCACCCGGTAGATCGCTTTAACGACATTCTGGAAGACGAACCCGCGCAGCTAGTGCTGTGTAACGAATATGGTCTGTTTCTGAGCTAAGGAGAATACGATGGCTTTGATTTCGCTTGCCCAGGGTTTGGCGCACGCCCGTGAACATCACTACGCGCTGGGCGCGTTCAACGTGCTCGACTCCCACTTTTTACGCGCGCTGTATGCTGCGGCGAGACAGGAGCGTTCGCCTTTCATCATCAATATCGCCGAGGTGCACTTCAAATATGTCTCCCTCGAATCACTGGTGGAAGCGGTGAAATACGAAGCCGCCCACCATGACATTCCGGTGGTGCTTAACCTCGATCACGGCCTGCATTTTGAATCCGTGGTGCGCGCCTTAAGGCTGGGCTTTACTTCGGTGATGTTTGATGGCTCTACGCTGGAATATGAAGAGAATATTCGCCAGACGCGGGAAGTGGTGAAGATGTGCCATGCGGTGGGCGTCTCTGTGGAGGCTGAACTCGGGGCCGTTGGCGGCGATGAAGGTGGCGCATTGTATGGTCATGCGGATGAAGCCTGGTTTACCGACCCCGCCAAAGCGCGTGATTTTGTCGACCGTACCGGTATCGACACCCTCGCCGTCGCCATTGGTAACGCCCATGGTAAATACAAAGGGGAACCGAAGCTCGACTTTGCTCGCCTGGAGGCGATTCGCCAGCAAACCGGCCTGCCGCTGGTGCTCCACGGTGGTTCCGGCATCAGTGACGCGGATTTCCGGCGCGCTATCGGGCTTGGCATCCATAAAATCAATTTCTATACCGGGATGTCGCAAGCGGCGCTGGACACCATTGAAGCACGCATGGCCAACCGCCAGCCTCTCTACGACGAATTCGCCCAGCTCTTGCTGAGCGTGGAAGAGGCCATCACCGACACCGTTGCCGGGCAGATGCGCGTCTTTGGCAGCGCGGGGCAACTCTGATGGAAAGAAAAGGAATTATCGCCGCCGGAAACATGCTGGTCGATCATGTGCACCAGATTGTGCAATGGCCGGAGCGTGGCTGGTTAGCGGAGATCACGCAAAGCGAGCGTTCTACCGGTGGAGCGCCGCTCAATGTCCTGCTGACGCTGGCCAAAATGCGCACGGGCATGCCGCTTCAGGCGGTGGGGCTGGTCGGTGAAGACAGCGACGGGGATTACATTATGGCGATGCTCGACCAGTATCATGTCAATCGCCAGCATGTGCAGCGCACCAATTCTGCCCCAACTTCCATGTCGCAGGTCATGACCGATCCAACCGGCCAACGCACCTTCTTCCACTCCCCCGGCGCCAACCGTCTTCTGGATCTCCCGGCATTCAACAGCCTGGACCAGACCATGAAAATCTTCCATCTCGGCTATTTGTTGCTGCTCGACAGCCTTGACCTGCCGGATGAGGAGTTTGGTACCCGCAGCGCCCGCCTGCTGGCACAGATGCGCGAGCAGGGTTACGAAACGTCGCTCGATCTGGTCTCCCGCAAGGGCGATCCGCGTTATCAGCCGCTGGTGATGCCCTGCCTGCCGTATCTGGATTATCTGGTCATCAACGAGATGGAAGCGGGAGAATTTAGCGGGCTGGAGATGCGCCTGCCTGACGATTCGCCGCATATCGCCAACATCGCCACGGCCGCCTCGCAGTTGCTCGCCGCCGGGGTACGCCAGCGCGTGGTGATCCACTGCCCGGAGGGGGCATGGGGCGAGGAACCAGGCCGCGAGGGTCAGTGGATAGCCACCCTGATGCTCACGCAGGAGGAGATCATCGGTAGCGTCGGTGCGGGAGATGCGTTTTGCGCCGGGCTGCTCTACGGCTGCCACGAACACTGGCCGCTGGCGCAAAGCATTCAACTGGCCCACGCCTGCGCCCGGGCAAGCCTGCTTTGCGCGAACGCCATCGACGGGGCGAAATCGCTGGAAGAATTAAAACAAGAGATCGACGGCGCGCCATAGCGCCGCTACGCCGCCTGTTCGCTGTGTACGACATCCGCCGCAAAAACATAGCCCAGCCCGCGTATTGTTTTGATTAACGCGGGTTGATGCGGGTTGATCTCAATTTTGCGGCGCAGGCGCATGATCAATACATCGATAGTGCGGTCAAACACCTCAACGCTTTCACTGTGGGTCAATTCCAGCAGTTGCTCACGGCTGAGTACACGACGCGCGTTTTGTACCAGCGCCAGCAGCAGGCTGTATTCCCCCTGGGTTAAATCAACGGTTTGCCGACGGGGGTCGCTAAGCTGGCAGCGTGCGGGATCAAGATGCCAGCCATTGAAGGCATACCCGGCCATTTTCATCGTCTGCACATCCGCCGCCAGCGCGCCCGTGCGGCGCATCACCGCCTTCACCCGCGCCACCAGCACCCGTGGGGTAAAGGGTTTGCCAATATAGTCATCAGCCCCCATTTCCAGCCCCACTACCACATCCGATTCACTGCCCAGCCCCGTGAGCATAATCACCGGCAGCTCAGGGCGTTGTTTCTGCAGTTGGGTAAGCACCATCAGGCCGTTGATGTCCGGCAGGACCATATCGAGCAACACCAGCGCAATTTCAGGATGCCGTGCTGCCGCAGCAATCGCATCCAGCCCGTTATGACACACGTGTACCGTAAAGACGTGCTCGCTCAACACATCCCTGAGCAGTTCGCAGACCGCCACATCATCATCCACTACCAGAATCGCAGGTTTCATTGTCCGCATCCGTCAGGAAAAGTGATTCGTTGCTTTATTTTATTTGGCGGAACCATAAAGGCGGTGAATTAATGCTGTTTTTATAATCGCGGTCACATCCCCTCGCCTTCGTCACGTCAAATTTGACGATGGCCTGCCCTTCGTCAGTATTTTGACCAAAATTCGGACGTAAAATCAGGCAATACCCACAAAAGAAGCATGGCATAGAAGATGCATAATGGGTCGAGTGAGCGCGCAAAGCGCGATCTTTCTTAACTGGAGCGATAGCGATGAAAAAAGTCGTCACGGTTTGTCCGTATTGCGCCTCAGGTTGCAAGATTAACCTGGTGGTGGATAACGGAAAAATCGTTCGGGCGGAGGCTGCGCAAGGAAAGACCAACCAGGGTACCCTGTGTCTGAAAGGCTACTATGGCTGGGATTTTATTAATGATACACAGATCCTTACGCCTCGTCTGAAAACCCCAATGATCCGTCGCCAGCGTGGCGGCAAACTGGAAGCCGTCTCCTGGGATGAAGCCCTGGATTACGTTGCCACTCGCCTGAGCGCCATTAAAGAGAAGTATGGCCCGGATGCGATTCAGACAACCGGCTCGTCCCGCGGTACGGGGAACGAAACCAACTACATAATGCAAAAATTTGCGCGCGCCGTTATTGGTACCAATAACGTGGACTGCTGCGCACGCGTCTGACACGGCCCATCGGTTGCAGGTCTGCACCAGTCGGTCGGCAATGGCGCAATGAGTAATGCCATTAACGAAATCGATAACACGGATCTCGTGTTTATCTTTGGCTATAACCCGGCGGATTCGCATCCTATCGTCGCTAACCACGTGATTCGGGCGAAACAGAACGGGGCAAAAATCATCGTCTGCGATCCGCGCAAAATCGAAACCGCGCGTATTGCTGATATGCACGTTGCGTTGAAAAACGGCTCGAACATCGCGCTGTTAAACGCACTCGGGCATGTGATTATTGAAGAAAACCTGTACGACCAGGCGTTCGTGGCCTCGCGTACCCAGGGTTTTGAAGAGTACAAAAAAATCGTCGAAGGCTATACGCCGGAGTCGGTGGAAGAGATCACGGGCGTGTGCGCTGCGGATATCCGTAAAGCCGCCCGCATGTATACCGGTGCGAAAAACGCCACCATCCTGTGGGGCATGGGCGTAACCCAGTTCTATCAGGGCGTAGAGACGGTACGTTCACTGACCAGTCTCGCCATGCTGACGGGCAACCTGGGTAAACCGCATGTTGGGGTGAACCCGGTACGTGGGCAGAACAACGTCCAGGGCGCCTGCGATATGGGTGCGCTGCCGGATACCTTCCCGGGCTACCAGTTCGTCAAAGAACAGGCTCACCGCGATAAATTCGCGAAAGCCTGGGGTGTGGCCGAGCTGCCCGCGCATACCGGTTATCGCATCAGCGAACTGCCGCACCGCGCGGCACATGGCGAAGTGCGCGCCGCGTACATCATGGGGGAAGATCCGCTGCAGACCGACGCAGAACTCTCCGCCGTGCGTAAAGCGTTTGAGGATCTGGAACTGGTCATCGTGCAGGATATCTTTATGACCAAAACCGCGTCGGCGGCGGACGTCATATTGCCATCCACCTCCTGGGGTGAGCACGAAGGTGTGTTCACGGCGGCTGACCGTGGCTTCCAGCGCTTCTTTAAAGCGGTAGAACCGAAGTGGGATCTGAAAACGGACTGGCAGATTATCAGTGAGATTGCCACCCGTATGGGCTACCCGATGCATTACAACAACACGCAGGAAATCTGGGACGAATTGCGTCATCTCTGCCCGGATTTCTACGGCGCCACCTACGAGAAAATGGGTGAGCTGGGCTACATTCAGTGGCCGTGTCGCGATACATCGGATGCCGACCAGGGGACGTCGTATCTCTTCAAAGAGAAGTTCGACACCGATACCGGGCTGGCGAAGTTCTTCACCTGCGACTGGGTCGCGCCAATCGACAAACTCAACGACGAGTTCCCGATGGTGCTCTCTACCGTGCGTGAAGTGGGCCACTACTCTTGCCGTTCGATGACCGGCAACTGTGCGGCGCTGTCGGCACTGGCAGATGAACCCGGCTACGCGCAAATCAACACCGCCGATGCCGCGCGCCTCGGTATTGAAGATGAAGCACTGGTGTGGGTGAACTCGCGTAAAGGCCGGATTATCACTCGTGCGCAGGTCAGTGAACGCCCGAATAAAGGCGCGGTGTACATGACCTACCAGTGGTGGATTGGTGCCTGTAACGAGCTGGTGACGGAGAACCTGAGTCCGATTACCAAAACGCCAGAGTACAAGTACTGCGCGGTGAATGTGGAACGTATTCCCGACCAGCGTGCTGCCGAGCAGTATGTGATCGACGAGTACAACAAACTGAAATCGCGTCTGCGCGAAAGCGCACTGGGCTAATAGCGGCGTAAAAAAACGGGGTGTGATTATCGCACCCCGTTTTATTTTGTTATTTATAACATAACCATTAAATGATTATGGTTTTAAATTAAGCAGCCTTGAAATAACAGGCAAAATATTCTCTTCAAACGCAGTGCGTTCAGGCTCGCGTTTTTCACTTAAAAAATCGTCAGAAATGGCAATATTACCGCCGCCGTGCTCGCTCTTACGGCTCAGGGCATAATGAAATGTCCGCATTTCGCCGACGCGTGAAATGGAGTAGACCTCATTAAAACGGCTGAGATCTTTTTCCGGCAGAAAGGGAGCTTTCTTTGTTATCCGCCCGGTGGCGACATCAAAAATAAGCACTTCCGCATTCTTTAGGGTGTAGATAAGCCCGTACCCCGTCAGAACGGCGCCGAAAAGCAGAAACACGATGACGGATTGCAGTGTCCTGTCGTTCATTTGCGTCCAAATAAACGTGCCGACCAGCAGGGCAATACCGGCCGCGACAAATACCAGTGCGCTACCGACCTTCCACGGACGATAGACCAGGCGCCGGTCGGTCAACTCTACCAGCAAAGGGGCTGGCATCAGGCATCTCCTCGCGGGCTGATACCCAGAAAGGCTTCCGTCTCTTCCATCATAGCCTGCGGCGCTTTCTGGCCGGGGCCAAACTGCCTTATCGGCATTTTCGAGGTTTTACCGTCAACGTTAAAGACCACATTGACAATACTGTTACGAATAAGGCCAAAAAAGCGGTACTGGCGAATCAACTCAAGCCCGGCGAAATTATCCAACGACTGGTTGTATGTCGTTTTGCCGCCGCCGTTCTGGATATAAAAAATGCGTTTATCTAAATCAAATACCATCTTGATGCGCAGCGTCGCCAGCATCACGCCGGCAATGGCAAATAAAACGAGCGCGACAATAATACCGCGCAGTGATGATTCATGTTTGAAATAGGCATAAACGCCCATCGCAGCAAACGCGATCGCCAGGGCTATTTTCAATCCCTTTTGATTTTTAACAATATAGCGATTGCCTTCATGTAGATAAAAGTCTGACATTCCTGAACTCTCCGTATCATCAGGGTAACGTTAAACGCGTGCTAATATCCGCGACAGACGTATTATGGCTACAATTACTTAATCTGCTATAAAAAAATCGCCCCGCAATTTAGGAGGCGACAGTCGACGTGCATATATTATATGGCCCGGTAAGGGAGATTACGCCGCGACCAGCTCAATGCGATTACCGTCCGGGTCGGCAATCACCGCTTCATAGAACCCATCGCCGGTCCATCTCGCCGGGCTTAGCAAACACCCGTTAGCCTGTGCTTTTTGCGCCATCGCGTCCACCTCATTGCTACCGCCAACGGTAATCGCGATATGCGCCCAGCCGACAAACTCCGGGTTAGCCGGCGCATCATCAAGCTCAGGCAAGGCCATCAGTTCAATGGTCGGCCCCTCGCTCAGGGAAATGAAGTGCGAGGCGAAGCCAGGACGGTTTTTACTGAGATAGCGTTCGTTGCTCTGCCCGCCGAACACTTCCTGCCAGAAAGCGACCTGCGCATCCAGGTTGCGCGTCCAGAGCGCGACGTGTGCAATTTTCATCTTTTATCTCCACAGTGGTTATACCCGGTAGCCGCATTGACAAGGCGGTTCATAATGCTGGATCATGCTCATTATTGCTCGATGACATTTCAATAAAGAGGCTTTATGCTCGATTATGCAGCTTTTCCGCAACAGCGACAAGCACGTATTCGCCAGCTTTTGCAGGAAAACGGACGCGTTGTCTGTGCAGAACTGGCCAGCCAGATGCAGGTATCTGAACATACTATTCGCAGGGATTTACAAGAGCTTAGTCATTCAGGCGTGTGCAAAAAGGTCTATGGCGGCGCGGTACTACAGTTGCCGGAAGCCGGGAATTTTCACAGTCGCAAAGTGAAAAACAGTGCAGAAAAGGACAAGATCGCGCAGCAATGCGCAGCGCTGGTGAAGCCAGACACCTGTATTTTCATTGATGCCGGTACGACGAATCTGGCCATCGCCAGAGCTCTGCCTGCGGATATCCGCATCACAGCGGTGACGAACTCACCCGAAATCGCCGTCGAACTCATGAAACGCTCGCACAGCGAAGTGATCCTTCTGGGCGGGCAGATTCATCAGGCCACGGGAGGCTGCGTTGGCAGTGGTGCCGTTGCGCAGATTCAGGAGATGTTATTCGATCAGGTATTTATTGGCGGTTGCGCTATGGACCCGGATGTTGGGCTAACAGGGTTTGATTTTGCCGACTGCGAATTTAAAAAAGCGGTGCTGAAACAGAGTAACCAGACGGTTGTTGCCCTGACGGCAGATAAACTGCCCGGCGTGGCACGCTATGTTGTGGCACGGCCTCAGGCGCTTGATGTGATAATCATTGAAGCAAATATCAGCGATGCACTGCGTACCGTATTAAAGGAACAACAGATTACCGTTATCACGGCCTGAAACAAGAAGCGCCGCCTCCCTGACGAAAGGCGGCGTGACGATTACAGATCGGCCGTCTTGTCGAACTTGCCGAGCATTTCACGCTCGTAAGCCGCGGCTTTTTTACGGTCAAACTTGTGTTCCCACTTGGCGATAACCAGTACCGCCAGCGCATTACCCACAACGTTCAGGGCGGTACGCGCCATATCAAGGATACGGTCAACACCGGCAATAAAGGCCAGACCTTCCAGCGGAATGCCCACACTGCCCAGCGTTGCCAGCAACACCACGAACGAAACGCCCGGCACACCGGCAATACCTTTAGAGGTAACCATCAGCGTCAGCACCAGAATGATCTCCTGGCCCAGCGACAGGTCGATACCGTAAAGCTGTGCAATAAAGATGGCAGCAATACTCTGGTACAGCGTAGAGCCGTCGAGGTTAAAGGAGTAACCGGTCGGTACCACGAAGCTGGTGATGGATGCTGGCGCGCCATAGGCTTCCATCTTCTCAATGATACGCGGCAGCACACTTTCAGAGCTTGCAGTGGAGTAGGCCAGGATCAGCTCATCTTTCAGAATGCGGATGAGCGTCCAGATACTGAGTTTGCACATCCGCGCCACCAGTCCCAGCACCACCAGCGCAAAGAACAGCACCGCAAAGTAAACCAGCACCACCAGTTTCGCCAGCGGCCACAGGGACGCAAAACCGAAGTTCGCGACCGTTACGGAGATCAGCGCAAATACGCCGACCGGCGCGTAACGCATCACCATATGGGTCACTTTGAACATGGTTTCAGAGATAGAACGGAACACCGTAACCAGCGGTTCGCGGTGCGTGGCAGGCAGTGAAGAGAGCCCCAGGCCAAACAGTACCGAGAAGAAAATAATCGGCAGCATTTCGCCCTTCGCCATCGAAGACACAATGTTGGTCGGCACCAGAGACAAAATCGTGTTCATCAAGCCATGCGCGTGGCTTTGCACTTCTGCCGTGGTGCTCTGATATTTCGAAATATCCACCGCCGCGAGTTGTGACATATCAATGCCCGACCCCGGCTGGAAGACATTCGCCAGCGTAATACCCAGCACAATGGCCACCGTGGTGATCACTTCGAAATAAATAATGGTCTTGGCGCCAATACGCCCCAATTGTTTCGCATCACCCACACCGGCAATACCCACCACCAGCGTGGAGATAACAATCGGCACAACAATCATTTTGATCAAATGAATAAAGATATCGCCTGCCGGAGACAGGAGATTCGCAATCAGCCATTCGCGGCTGTCGCTGTGATAATGCAAGTAACTGCCCAGAAGAATACCCAGCACCAGGGCCAGCAGAATCTGCCAGGCCAGGCTGACTTTCAAATTTTTCATAACTCGAGACATCCTCAATGAAGCGACCTTCCCGGTGGGGAACGACTCATACGGAAAGGGTATGGTTAGCGTCACACGCTCTTGCGGGGTTTTTTAACGCGCATTATCAGTACCATTTGCAGGGTGTAGGGCGCAACCCTTTACCAGAAGGGGTATTGACTGAATTTATGCATAAAAACGCTTTTTTATGCCATTTATCATACATAACCATTTGTTATGAAAAAACTTTTTTTCAGCCATTTTTAGATAATTAATTCCGGCAATTATTTTCCTTCAAAGATTCATTTGTTCAGTTTTCATACTGTTCAGTCAATGCGTGATCTATAGCGCAAATAATAAACAAACCAGGCAAAGCCCCTATAATTAACGTTTATTTGACATATTATTAACATCCTACAAGGAGAGCAAAAGCCATGAGCCAAATCCATAAACACGATATTCCCGCAAATATTGCGGAACGTTGCCTGATCAATCCGGAGCAGTACGAGGCTAAATATCAGCAATCCATCACCGATCCTGACACCTTCTGGGGCGAGCAAGGCAAAATCCTTGACTGGATTAAACCCTATCAGAAAGTGAAAAACACTTCCTTCGCCCCGGGTAATGTCTCCATTAAATGGTACGAAGACGGCACGCTGAACCTTGCGGCCAACTGTCTTGACCGCCATCTTGCCGAACGTGGCGACCAAACCGCCATCATTTGGGAAGGCGACGACGCCAGCCAAAGTAAACATATTACCTATCGCCAGTTGCATACAGATGTCTGCCGTTTTGCCAATGTACTGACAGACCTGGGCATTAAAAAAGGCGACGTGGTGGCTATCTATATGCCCATGGTTCCGGAAGCCGCAGTCGCGATGCTGGCCTGTGCGCGTATCGGTGCCGTCCACTCGGTCATTTTCGGTGGCTTCTCGCCGGAAGCCGTTGCCGGACGCATTGTGGACTCCAGCTCCCGGCTGGTGATCACCGCCGATGAAGGCGTACGTGCCGGGCGTAATATCCCGTTGAAAAAGAACGTCGATGACGCGCTGAAAAACCCGAATGTAAAAACCGTTGAGCATGTCGTGGTACTTAAACGTACCGGCGGCAACATCGACTGGCACGAAGGCCGCGACCTGTGGTGGGACGCCCTCACCGCCAATGCCAGCCCGCAACACCAGCCGGTTGAAGTCAATGCCGAAGACCCGCTGTTTATCCTCTATACCTCCGGTTCTACAGGCAAGCCTAAAGGCGTACTGCACACCACCGGCGGCTATCTGGTTTATGCAGCCACCACCTTTAAGTATGTCTTCGATTATCACGACGGCGACGTCTACTGGTGCACCGCCGATGTCGGCTGGGTCACCGGCCACAGCTACCTGCTGTACGGACCACTGGCCTGCGGCGCGATTACCCTGATGTTCGAAGGGGTGCCGAACTGGCCGACGCCAGCGCGTATGAGCCAGGTTGTGGACAAACACAAGGTCAATATTCTCTATACCGCGCCCACGGCTATCCGTGCGCTGATGGCGGAAGGTGACAAAGCGATTGACGGTACGGACCGCTCTTCGCTGCGCATTCTCGGTTCCGTCGGCGAGCCCATCAACCCGGAAGCCTGGGAGTGGTACTGGAAGAAAATCGGCAACGAAAAATGCCCGGTCATGGACACCTGGTGGCAGACCGAAACCGGGGGCTTTATGATCACCCCGCTACCGGGTGCGATACAGCTCAAAGCGGGTTCCGCGACCCGTCCGTTCTTTGGCGTGCAGCCTGCGCTGGTGGATAACGAAGGTCATCCGCAGGAAGGGGCCACCGAGGGCAACCTGGTGATTACCGACTCCTGGCCGGGCCAGGCGCGTACCCTGTTTGGTGACCACGAGCGTTTTGAGCAGACCTACTTCTCAACCTTCAAGAACATGTACTTTAGTGGCGATGGCGCGCGCCGCGATGAAGATGGCTATTACTGGATAACCGGCCGCGTGGACGACGTGCTGAACGTTTCCGGCCACCGACTGGGGACCGCGGAGATTGAATCGGCGCTGGTCTCCCACCCAAAAATCGCCGAAGCCGCGGTGGTGGGCATTCCACACAATATTAAAGGCCAGGCCATCTACGCTTACGTCACCCTGAACCACGGTGAAGAGCCGACCCCCGCGCTCTATACCGAGGTGCGCAACTGGGTACGTAAAGAGATTGGCCCGCTGGCAACGCCGGATGTCCTGCACTGGACCGACTCTCTGCCCAAAACCCGTTCCGGCAAAATCATGCGCCGTATTCTGCGCAAAATTGCCGCCGGGGATACCAGCAATTTCGGCGATACTTCGACCCTCGCGGATCCGGGTGTCGTGGAGAAACTGCTCGAAGAGAAGCAGGCCATCACCATGCCATCGTAACCTCGCATTCCCCCTCTCCCCGTGGGAGAGGGTCGGGGTGAGGGCATCGCAAACCACCCCCTCACCCTAACCCTCTCCCTCAAGGGAGAGGGAATAACAACAAACCCTACCTTACCTCTGGAGAGTTCTGTGATGAATGACACCATTTATCAACGGATAGAAAACAATGCGCATTACAGGGAGCTCGTCGAAAAGCGGCAACGGTTTGCCTTCATTCTTTCCATCATCATGCTGATTATCTATGTCGGTTTTATTCTGCTGATCGCCTTTGCGCCAGGCTGGCTCGGTACGCCGATCTCGGCGGGCAGCAGCGTCACGCGGGGTATTCCGATTGGCATTGGTGTGATTGTGATTTCGTTTTTGCTGACCGGCGTGTACGTCTGGCGGGCAAATGGCGAGTTTGATCGTCTGACAAAAACCGTTCTGCAAGAGGTAAAAGCATCATGAAGCGTGTTCTGACGGCGCTCGCCGCCACACTGCCTTTTACGGCCAACGCCGCCGATGCCATTACCGGCGCGGTCCAACGCCAGCCAACCAACTGGCAGGCGATCATCATGTTCCTGATCTTCGTGGCGCTGACGCTCTATATCACTTACTGGGCGTCAAAACGGGTGCGTTCGCGTAACGATTACTACACGGCAGGCGGTAATATTACGGGCTTCCAGAATGGCCTGGCGATTGCCGGTGACTTTATGTCAGCCGCGTCGTTCCTCGGGATCTCTGCGCTGGTTTACACCTCCGGCTACGACGGGCTGATTTACTCGCTGGGCTTCCTCGTCGGCTGGCCAATTATTCTGTTCCTGATTGCCGAACGTCTGCGCAATCTGGGGCGTTACACCTTTGCCGACGTCGCCTCGTATCGCCTCAAACAGGGGCCGATTCGCACCCTCTCCGCCTGCGGTTCGCTGGTGGTGGTGGCGCTCTATCTGATAGCCCAGATGGTCGGTGCAGGTAAGCTTATTCAGTTACTGTTCGGCCTCAACTACCACGTTGCGGTCGTGCTGGTCGGCGTGCTGATGGTGCTCTATGTTCTCTTCGGCGGTATGCTCGCCACCACCTGGGTACAGATCATCAAAGCCGTGTTGCTGCTGTTCGGCGCAAGCTTTATGGCCTTTATGGTGATGAAGCATGTCGGCTTTAGCTTCAATAGCCTGTTTAGCGAAGCGATGGCGGTTCATCCGAAAGGGGAAGCCATTATGCGTCCGGGCGGTCTGGTTAAAGATCCGATCTCCGCACTGTCGCTGGGCCTGGGGCTGATGTTTGGTACGGCAGGTTTGCCGCATATTCTGATGCGTTTCTTCACGGTGTCAGATGCGCGTGAAGCCCGTAAGAGCGTGTTCTACGCCACGGGTTTTATGGGTTATTTCTACATTCTGACCTTTATCATTGGCTTCGGCGCCATCATGCTGGTTGGGGCAAACCCGGCCTTTAAAGATGCGGCGGGCGCGCTGATTGGCGGCAATAACATGGCGGCGGTGCACCTGGCGGATGCGGTCGGCGGCAACCTGTTCCTCGGCTTTATCTCCGCTGTGGCTTTCGCCACCATCCTGGCGGTGGTTGCCGGGCTGACGCTTGCGGGCGCATCTGCGGTCTCTCATGACCTGTACGCTAACGTCATTCATAAAGACGCCACCGAACGTCAGGAGCTGAAAGTCTCGAAAATCACCGTACTGGTGCTCGGTGTGGTCGCTATTCTGCTGGGTATTCTGTTTGAGAAGCAGAATATTGCCTTTATGGTGGGGCTGGCGTTCTCCATCGCGGCGAGCTGCAACTTCCCTATCATTCTGCTCTCCATGTACTGGTCAAAACTGACCACCCGTGGCGCAATGATTGGCGGCTGGCTGGGCCTGCTGACGGCGGTGATTCTGATGGTCCTCGGCCCGACCATTTGGGTACAAATCCTCGGCCATGCGCAGGCGATTTTCCCGTATGAATACCCGGCGCTATTCTCTATCGCCGTAGCCTTTATCGGTATCTGGATTTTCTCGATTACCGACAATACGCAAGAAGGTATTCGCGAGCGTGAGCAGTTCCGTGCGCAGTTCATCCGTTCACAAACGGGTGTCGGCATCGCACAGGGCCGCGCCCACTAAGCCCCTCTGCCCCGGTCAGCCATGACCGGGGCGATATCACAGTTTTTCCCGCCACAGGTGACAGACATCACCTTCTTTGCCGCCAAAAAGCCGATCCCTGTCACAAACATTTCCCCTGCTTTGTAAGCAACATCACGCTTTTGCATCTCCTGCCCCTTCCCGACACGCAGGTCGTCGACGGGTACACGACAGCCCGACGGCGCCCCTTTATGCTTATTTCACAGCGACGCCTCCAGACTATCGGCAAAGGCCGCCAGACGCTGGGGGCTCAGCAGCAACGGCAGAAAGAGCGGGCTACCGGGTGGCGGATTGTTCACCCAGGCGGCGAGCGTATCGGCGTAGCGCAGCAGAGATTGCTGATGCTTTTCGAGTGCTCTGGCAGGCAGGGCATCGTCGCCATAATGATCGCGCCACAGCACATCGGTAACGACCTCTGTGACCCGGCTGAACATCTGGCTATAGATATCCGCATTGCGCCAGGCGGCCAGTAACGTCTCCATCGAATCATCCGGGCAGGTGATTCGCGGCAGCAGCTCGCGCAGGGTTTGTACGGCATTGGCCGCCAGGAAACAGGCGTTTTGCTTTTCCAACGCAATAAGCTGGCGCTGTTCGCCGCCCAGGTCACGATCGTCCGGTGGCATCAGCGGCTGATATGCCTGCAGCCAGTTGGCGCTGCGCGTGTCCATATGCAGCAATTGTTGCGCCTGCGCCAGGCTTTCCGGGATCTGGCTTTGGTAATGCAGGCGTCGCCCCAGCAGATTAGGGGTTTTACACAGCCAGTCGTAGCTGGAATGGAATAATGCGGCAAGGCGGGTTTTATCCTGCGGCTGACGAAAGCGCAGCCCATGCTGTTCGACCCAGTCGTCAAAAACGTGGCCCTGCGTCTGATTGGCCGCCGCCAGGCCCAGCAGATTGATGGCATTGACCGAATCCATGACGCGGCTGTCCGGTAGCCACTGCCAGCTTACCCGGCAGGTAATGGCTTCCACGCTGTTGTCCGTCGCGCCGATGGCCCAGCTCAGCCGTCCGCTGATTTCATCGGCAAGCCAGCACGGCAGTGCTGTCCAGCCGTAACCGATGCCAAAGAGATCGTATTCGATCCATTTTTTATGATCCGGCAGGGTGACGATATGCGGGTGATTGGCAAAACCGGGGTGGTAATCGAGCTCCGTGGCTTTGATCGAGGCGCGAACGTCATGAGGCAGCGTTGCCAGTACGCCCGACAACTGCTGGCGCGGCCAGGAGTCATCAATAAAGTCGCGCAGGATCAGTTTTTTTCCGGCGCCGCGTAATTGCCGCCAGACCTGACGCAGACTTTTTTGCCACTCTACCGTCTGAAAAGACGGGGTCGTCAGGCTAAGAATGATACCGCTCAGATGGGGTAATTCGTTTAATAACGGCGCCAGCGTTGTGGAATAAAAGTGGTTCCAGAAATCCGGCGTGCTTTTATCGTCGAAAGCAAACTCCGGGAATTTACGCTTAATAATATCGTCAGCGGGCGCGGCCTCTCCCTGCAACCAAAAAGACAAATTATTCGCCGCCAGATACTGGTTCACCCGTTTTAAATAGTGCAACGCGTAATGCTGTTGATGAATGAGATTTTCCACATTCAATTTCTGACTCAATGGCGAGGGCGTTGCCAGCAGTGAAAATAACTCCTGCTGATGAAGAATGATGCCTGTAAAGCCGTGTTGCTTAGCGCTTTCAACACCTTGCATCAACCATGACCAGTGCCAGATAAAGGTGCTGTTGAGT
The DNA here is from genome assembly GCF_040546205.1 of Citrobacter sp. UYEF32. Classification (NCBI taxonomy): domain Bacteria; kingdom Pseudomonadati; phylum Pseudomonadota; class Gammaproteobacteria; order Enterobacterales; family Enterobacteriaceae; genus Citrobacter; species Citrobacter sp. UYEF32. The sequence goes on from NZ_JBEPNI010000007.1 coordinate 325,844, forward strand.
TCCATTAATTGATGGGCAATACGTTTCATGACTTCATCCAGGTCATTTACTCTCACAGATAATAATTGAGGATAGTATGAAAAAATATGCCCTGGTCGGCACGGGTGGGCGCGCCGGATTATATATTTCTGCGATCGGCGGTCAGTGGAAAGACAATGCGCAACTGGTGGCGTTTTGCGATACCAACCAAACGCGAATGAATTACGCCAATACATTATTAAAAAACGAAGGCGCTGCTCCGGTATCCACCTGGAAAGCCGCGCAATTCGAGGCGATGATCCGCGAGACGCGTCCGGACATTATTATCGTCACCACCATGGACCGCACCCATGACGACTATATCGTACGGGCGCTGAAAGCGGGCTGCGATGTGATCACTGAAAAGCCGATGACCATTGATGAAAAACGGGCGCTCCGTATTCTCGATGCCATTGAAGAGACCGGGCACACCGTTCGCGTGGCGTTTAATTACCGCTATGCGCCGCACCACAGCAAAGTGCGCGAACTGCTGATGACCGGCACCATTGGCGAGGTTTACTCCGTCCACTTCGAATGGCTGCTCAACACCGAGCACGGCGCCGATTATTTTCGCCGCTGGCACCGGGAAAAACGCAACAGCGGCGGTTTGCTGGTCCACAAATCCACCCACCACTTCGACTTAATGAACTTCTGGCTCGATAGCTACCCAGAGCGCGTCTACGCCGAAGGCAGCCTGCGTTTTTACGGCAAAGAGAACGCGGAAAAACGGGGTGTGACCGGGTTCTATCCACGCGCCCACGGCTATGCGACGGCCAAAGAAGACCCGTTTGCGCTGCACATGGCGGACAATCCGCAGCTTAAGGCGCTCTATCTGGACGCGGAGCATGAAGATCACTACTGGCGCGATCAGAGTGTATTCAGCGATGGTATCACCATCGAAGATACCCTTTCGGTGCTGGTGAAATACCAGAACCAGTGCCAGCTTAGCTATTCGCTGAATACGTATTTGCCCTGGGAAGGGCTGAATGTGGTGTTTAACGGCAGCGAAGGCCGACTGGAGATGAAAATCGTCGAAAAATCGTATGTGAACGCCGGGGGCGAGCGCGCAAACGAGGGAAGTCTGGAGTCCTGCAATATTACTGTCTTCCCGATGTTTGCCGCCCCCTGGGAGGCCAGTTTTACCCTCGGCGAGGGCGGTCACGGCGGCGGTGATAACGCGATGCTTGCCGATCTGTTCGGCACGCCGGGTAACGATCCGCTCAGGCGTGCCGCCGATCACCGCGCCGGGGCAATGTCGATCCTGACGGGCATCGCGGGCAATATTTCCATGCAGCAACAGCGCCCGGTCAATTTCCGTGAGTTCGAACTGGTATCGCGTTTGAAAAAACAGGGCTAAAACAGTAGCCGCGCCACCAGCGGCGCGGCCAATACCGTCACCACGCCAGAGAGCATCATCACCAGGCTGGCGACGACGCCTTCCTGCTGGCCCAGCTCGTAGGAGCGGGCGGTTCCCGCGCCGTGAGACGCCGCACCAAACCCAGCGCCTTTTGCCATCCCTTCGCGAATGGAGAGGCGCAAAAAGAGCACATCCCCCACCGCCATGCCGAATACCCCGGTAATCACCACAAACAAAGCGACCAGATCCGGCTGTCCGCCCAATGGCCCTGCCGCCGCCAGCGCAAACGGCGTCGTCACCGAACGCACCGCCAGGCTGCGCTGAATGTCATCCGGCAGGGTAAAGAGACGCGCCAGCCAGACCGAGCTGGTTACGGCGACCACCGTTGCGGTGATAACGCCCGCGGAAAGCGACATCCAGTGGCGACGAATCACCGCGAGGTTGTCATACACCGGTACGGCAAAGGCGATGGTCGCCGGGCCTAACAGCCAAAGCAGCCAGTGAGATTCACCGATATAACGCTGCCAGGAGATATGCCCGAACACCAGGATCAGCACCAGCAATATAGGGGTGAAAACTAACGGCATTAACGGGAGTTTATGGAACCGGCGGTACAGGCGCTTATTGAGAAAATAGATAACCAGCGTCATGACCAGGCAGAGCACGCTCAGGGCAAAATCATTCATGATTCAGCCTGCTGATTTCGAAGCGATAAACCTTATCAACCACCCAGGCTGTGGCCCCCAGCACCATCAGGGTACTCAGGGCAATCACGGCAAAAATACGCCAGCCGTCCACCATCAAAAGCTGAGTGTAATTCACCACGGCGACAACGGCAGGCACAAAGAACAGTAACATTTCGGCCAGTAGCCAGCGCGCGCCGGCCCTCACCCAACTCAGGGGAACCACGCGACAGACAATCAGCGCCAGCATCAGGATCATGCCAACCAGGTTAGCGGGAAGGGGAAGATGCAGCCACTGCACCAGATATTGCGCCACGATAAACAGCCCGGCATAGATAACAACCTGAACCGGCACCTGCAGTCGACGCACAATGGCAGGCGTAATACGACCTAACGCCATATCCATAGATAATTCTCGCGGAAATGAGACAGAGAGCACAGTATAGGGAGCCGCTACTCCATACTGAAATGAATTAAACTCATCGCAGGCATAGTTTAAAGGAATAATTATGGACATCAGAACGCTGCGCTATTTTGTGGAAGTGGTGCGCCAGCAAAGTTTCACTCGCGCAGCGGAACGGTTGTTCGTCACCCAGCCGACAATCAGTAAGATGTTGAAAAATCTTGAAGATGAGCTGAACTGCACGCTACTCATTCGCGATGGACGCAAATTACTTCTCACCGATACCGGGCGCGTGGTGTTCGAGCGCGGGCTGGCTATCCTTGCTGAGTTTCGCCAGCTTGAGGCAGAACTTGGTGATATCAACCATTTAAATAAAGGGCTGCTGCGCCTCGGCATCCCCCCGATGGTCGGAATGCTGATGGCCGGGCCGATAGGCCTGTTTCGCCAGCGCTATCCCGGCGTTGAGCTGAAAATTTCCGAGTTTGGCGGCCTGACGGTCCAGCAGGCGGTCACCAATGGCGAACTGGATCTGGCGATGACCGCCCTGCCCGTCGAGGAGGATAGCGGCCTTTCTACCCTGCCGCTATTCAGCCATCCGCTCTGTGTGCTGGTGCCGCGCTCCGGCGACTGGCTCAATATTCAGTCCATAACACCTGAACAGTTGGCCGGGCACCCGCTGCTCATCTATAACGAAGATTTCGCCCTCAGCCGCCAGCTTATGCAGCTCTTTAACGACCATGGCGTGAAGCCGCGGATTGCCGTGCGTAGCGGGCAGTGGGATTTCCTGGCTGCGATGGTACAGGCCGGCGTAGGGATCGCGATTTTACCGGAGCCCATTTGTCAGCGCCTGGATAAACAGACGCTGCGCTGGGTTCCGCTGGAGAGTGATTTACGCTGGCATCTGGGGATGATTTGGCGTGAAGGAAGCTATCTTTCCCGCAGTGCACAAGCCTGGCTGCAATGCTGTGAAGGGTTCTGGGTGAATATGGATATTGCGGATGTGCCGCTGGGCGAAGGAAAGAAGTAATCAGACCGGGAATGCCCCGATAAGTGAATGCTATAGCCACAGCGAGCACAATTCATTGTCTTCTCCCCTTTGGGGCAAGGAGAATATGCGGCTCAGGAGGTGAACGGAATGACCATCAGAGCCGCATTTTCCCCCTCACCCTGGCCCTCTCCTCAAAGAGGAGAGGGGACCGTTCGTGCTCGCATTTTGTGGGGATAAGGGAGAGGAAACTTACTTTTTCTCGATTAACAGCGCTTCCATCAAATCAAGATCGTGCAGCATCTTCTGTAACGTCTCATTGCTGATTTGCCGTGTCGCGCGCAGATGGTAAAGCTCGGCGCGTTCCGCACGCAGGGCTGCCAGGCGGAAACGGCGTTCAAGGTTCTCTTCCAGCAGCGAGCTTTCTGCGTTATTACGCCCATCCGCACGACGACGCAGATTACCAATCACCCTGGAACTCACTTCGGTGAGCAGTTGGTTGTCGATATTCTCTTCCGCATCGGCCGCCATACGCTCTTCCATTTTCTGAATCGCGACAATCGCTACCTCGGCAATCATCGCCCGCGCCTGTCGTTCTTCATTGTACTGCTGGGAATGGTCACGCACTTCAATATGCTGCAACAGAGACGGCAGCGCTACAACGCCAACAAACAGCGAGAACAGAATCACCCCGGCGGCAAGGAACACCAGCTCATAACGTGCCGGGAAACCGATGCCATCAGGTAAAAACAGCGGAATAGACAGCACACCGGCCAGTGTAATCGCACCACGCACGCCTGCGAAGGTGGCAATCAGCAGCTCACGCGTACTCCAGGAGCCGAACTCCATCGGTTTTTTGTGCAAAAAGCGCACGCTGAATCTTTTCATCGTCCACAGCCAGCCAAAACGTACCAGCATCAGCGCGCAGTAAATCAGCACGATATCGGTAAACAGCATCCAGGTTTCCACATTCGGATCGGCTGCTGCTGCTGCCAGCGACGATTCGAGAATGCCCGGCAGTTGCAGGCCTAACAGCAGGAACACCATGCCGTTAAATACAAACTCCAGCATCGCCCAGGTGCTGTTGGCACGCAGACGCATAGCGAGCGGCGCGGTGCGCATCACGCCGGAGCGGGTAATCGTCATACCGGCGGCCACCGCGGCAAGGATACCGGAAAAGCCAATGTGTTCCGCAATCAGATAAGAAGCGAACGGCAACAGGAACAGCAGCACGATTTGTGTAGCGGGCTCATCACCCCCCCAGCGACTCAGAAAACGCAGTGAACGACCGTACAGCCAGCTCACCACGAACCCGGCGAAAATGCCGCCAATCGCCACCTTCAAAAATTCAACCGTCGCGCCGCCAATGGTAAACACCATTGTACCCATCGCTACCGACACGGCGAATTTGAGCGAGACCAGACCGGATGCGTCGTTCATCAACGCTTCGCCCTGTAAAATCCCCATGATTTTCTTCGGAATACGCCCTTCCCCCACAATGCCAGACAGCGCCACCGCATCGGTGGGCGACAGCACTGCCGCCAGGGCAAAAGCCGGCACCAGAGGAATGCCCGGAACCAGCCAGTAAATCAGAAAACCGATCCCGACGACGGTGACTACCACCAGCGCCAGCGCCAGGCCAAAGATCTCCCGGCCATGTTCAAGAAATTCGCGCGTGGGCGTTTTCCAGCCATCGGCAAACAGCAATGGCGGAATAAACAGGACGAGGAACAGCTCCGGATCGAACTCCACATGCAACCCGAACGTGGGGAAAGCCAGTAGCGCGCCAATGGCGATTTGCATAAGAGGAAGTGGGATCTGAAATGGTATTACTCGCGTGACCACGCCCGAGAGCGAAACCACTAAGGTCATGATGAGGATGGTAAAAAAGATTTCCATGCGTTCCCTGTTTGCGATGTTTTTATTAAGGCGTCATGCCTTGATGATAGAACATTCAGCTTAACGCAAAGGAAACAGGATGTGCGCAAAAAATGAAAACGGGCGGCCTGAGCCACCCGTTGTACACAAGAGACAAGGGAATTAGATTGCCCAGCCGCCTGCGTAGAAGATGACCAGCGCCACGGCGATAACCACAGTACCGATATTCAGTTTACGGAAATCACCTGAGACCACGCGGCCAATGACCAGAGAGGCAAAGCCGATCATGATGCCGGTAACAATGTTACAGGTCAGCACGATGAACACTGCGGTGATAAGGCCGGACATCGCATCAACAAAGTCGGCAAAGTCGATTTTCGCCACGTTGCTCAGCATCAGCAGACCTACGTACATCAGCGCTGGCGCAGTCGCATACGCCGGAACCAGGTAGGAGAGCGGAGAGAGGAATAGAATCAGCAGGAACAGCACACCAACGGTGATCGCTGTCAGGCCGGTTTTACCGCCTGCCGCCGTACCTGCCGCAGACTCAATGTATACCGCCGCAGGCGCCGCGCCCACCAGACCGGAGAACACGCTGCTCAGAGAGTCGGTGGTCAGCGCTTTGCCGCCATCGATAATCTGGCCGTCTTTATCCAGCAGGTTCGCCTGACCGGCTACCGCACGGATAGTACCGGTCGCATCAAACACCGCCGTCATCACCAGCGCCAGTACGCTTGGCAGCACGACAGGGTTCAGCGCGCCAACGATATCCAGGCTGCCGATCAGGGAGTTGCCTTTGTCATCGCTCAGCGATGGCATAGCGAAAATACCGGAGAAGTGCACGCTCGGGTCGAAGATGAGTCCGACAATAGAAACACCGATGATGGTCAGCAGGATGCCGCCCGGTACTTTCAGTTTTTCCAGACCGATGATAACCGCAAGACCAATCAGCGACATGATCACCGGGAAGCTGGCGAAATGACCCAGCGTGACGGGCAGGCCGTCCAGCGGATTCTTGATAACCAGACCCACGCCGTTCGCCGCGATCAGCAGCAGGAACAGACCGATACCGATACCGGTGCCATGCGCAACACCTTGCGGCAGGTTGCGCAGGATCCAGCTACGAATACCCGTCGCGGAAATAACGGTAAACAGCACACCCATCAGGAACACGGCACCCAGAGCGACCGGAACGCTGATATGTTGGCCCAGCACCAGGCTAAACGCGGTGAACGCGGTCAGAGAGATAGCGCAACCGATAGCCAGTGGCAGGTTTGCCCACAGGCCCATGACGATCGAACCGACACCGGCAACCAGACAGGTAGCGACAAACACCGCCGCTGGCGGGAAGCCCGCTTTACCGAGCATGCCAGGCACAACGATAACGGAATAGACCATCGCCAGAAACGTGGTTAACCCAGCAACGATTTCCTGACGAACAGTACTGCCGCGAGCAGAAATTTTAAATAAGGCGTCAAGCGAACCGCCGGTACGCGCAGAAGGCGTAGACATAGGAAACATCCCCTGAGAGTTTTTATCTTTCGTTGATATGCGAGGCGGACAGTGTCCACTGCCTGTTAAACGTCGTCTCCCTGAGCTGCGATGTGACGAAGGGGTGTCACAAAAAGCAAACGATTAACTCCGCGCATACAAAACGGTTGGTCAAAAAAGGCAAACGATTATCCAGCGTTTAGATACCGCTTTTCAACTGAACTTTGCCGCTTTTTGCTAATTTTCGCTTATGACGACGAAGAATTAACCGACCGATGCGCAAACGTTATCGCCCCTGCGCAACTTTGCAACATTTCGCGATCAATATTACGTACCGGGGAGATCCAAAGGGCCGCCCTGCTCAATCGCCCGTTGCCAGGCCGGGCGCATTTCAACTCTCTTTTTCCATGACTGGGTATGCGGAAGATCGGCAATGCCGCCGCGTGACAGCAATGCGAAAATCGGAAAACTCATCTGAATGTCGGCCATGCTTAACTGCTCTCCGGCAAACCAGGGCTTCACGGCCAGTTGCGACTCGATATAACGCGCGTGGGTTTCAATTTGCTTGTTTAGCCAGGCTTTCTGGATGCCCTGACCAAGCATTTTTCCTATCGTTCGCACACCAAACGGTACGGGTGGTTTACCGAGGCTGGCAAAAACCAGCTTCATCAATAATAAAGGCATCAGCGATCCTTCGGCGTAATGCAGCCAAAAGCGATACTGCTGACGCATCTCTCTATCCTGAGGCTTAAGCAGGCTGTTTGTATCGTAGGTTTCCTGCAGGTATTCCAGAATTGCGCCGGATTCAGCGAGGATCAGACCGTCGTCTTCCAGTACCGGTGATTTGCCCAGCGGGTGCACTTTCTTAAGTGACGCAGGAGCCAGCATGGTTTTTTCACGTTGATAATGAATGAGTTGATACGGTAAACCCAGTTCTTCCAGCGCCCACAGAATGCGCTGAGAACGAGACTGGTTCAGGTGGTGAACTTTAAGCATGACAGGCTCCCGCTGAGTTATTCGAATTAACTATAGAAAAGCTTGCTCTTTGGATGAAAAATTTCCTAAAAAAAAGCGTCATGATGTGGCGAATTTTTCGCCATTGCCTAGACTAAAAGTGTCAGCACAATCCGGAACCTCCAACATGATGAGGGGTGCTGATGTCGGGGGAAACCCTCCCATAACAGAATGGGATAGAGAGAAAGACAAAGACCGGACCGACTAAAGCGCCCCAGTTGGGCGCTTTAGTTTTTTGTATTGCTGTAGCCCCGGTAAGCGACAGCGCCACCGGGGGAATATGTTTCTTTAGCTAATCGCCTTCCAGCAGCCTTGCCCCCGTCCCCTGAGCGCCTAACTGGTCTCCTGGGTTTCGCAGCGGGCAATCACTATGCGACAGACAACCACAGCCAATACACCCATCCAAATCATCACGTAACGCAACCAACGTGTGAATACGCCTGTCCAGTTCCTCGCGCCACTGCGACGAAAGGTGCTTCCACTCTTTCGCGCTCAGCGTATGTCCTTCCGGCAATACGCCAAACGCATCGCCGATGGTCGACAGAGGAATACCAATACGCTGGGCGATTTTAATGATCGCCACATAGCGCAGCACATCGCGTGTATAGCGCCGCTGGTTACCGGCATTACGGGTACTTTTTATAAGCCCTTTGCTTTCATAAAAATGCAGCGCGGAAACGGCCACCCCGCTGCGTTTCGCCACTTCACCCGGTGTGAGCAGCGCCTTGAGACGCGGTGTTCTCTTTTCCATAAAACCTCTTTACCTCAAGTTAACTTGAGGAATTATACTCCACCGCAGACAAAACGACGAATCGAGAAAGAGGCAGCTCTATGTCCCATCAGCAAATTATTCAGACCCTTACGGAATGGATTGATGAACATATCGACCAACCGTTAAACATTGATGTAGTCGCCAGAAAGTCAGGTTATTCAAAATGGTATTTGCAGAGAATGTTTCGTACCGTGATGCATCAGACGCTGGGAGATTACATTCGTCAGCGCCGTCTGTTACTGGCTGCGGAAGCACTGCGTACTACGCGGCGTCCCATTTTTGATATTGCGATGGATCTGGGCTACGTTTCGCAACAAACGTTTTCACGCGTGTTTCGTCGGGAATTTGATCGGACTCCCAGCGACTATCGCCACCAGGCGTAAGTGTCGCCGGGATGCTTACTTTAGCGAAGGTGGCTGCGCAACCCAGGCTTTAAACTCCTGCGGCGGCAGAGCCTTCGCAAAATGCCAACCCTGACAGTACTGCACGCCACGCTTAAGTAACCAGGTTACCTGTTCTGCTGTTTCCACCCCTTCCGCGATAATTTTCAGGCGCAAACTGTGTGCCATCTCAATGATGTGTTCAGCGATCAGGTGGCTGGTACTATTGGTCGTCAGCGTATCGATAAAGGATTTATCAATTTTTAAAATATCGACGTTGAGGGAGTACAGGTTGTGCAAGTTCGAGTAACCGGTGCCGAAGTCATCTATCGCCACCTCGTAACCCGCATGGCGAAACGCCTGAATGACCGGCGTGGTTTTAGGAACATCAATAAACCCACGTTCGGTTACTTCAATTTTAATTTGTTCTGCGCGTACAGAATGTTCCCTGGTTTTATTGGTAATAAGTGCAATCAGGCGGGAAGAATGGAAATCGACGGCTGACAGATTAATCGAAATATAAAGATGCGGCCATGCTGCTAAGAATTCTCCTAGATCATTAAAGACTTCATCAACGACATAATCGGTAACCCGCTCAATCATTCCTTCTTTCTCTGCCAGCGGAATAAATTCCGCCGGGCTCATTACCGGACCATTAAAACCCGGCCAGCGCAATAATGCTTCAGCGCCTACGCATTGGCCGTTTTTGATATCAATAATGGGCTGGTAATGAAGTTCAAGCTGGTGTTTGGTTAATGCTCTGTGCAGCATTCGTCGTGGAGAGTTAAACTCCTGCCGTGTTCGCGACCACATCAATAAAATAATAATGCTACAAATCATGCCTAACGGCAGTGTTAATGTCGCCTGATGATAAAGATACTGAAAATAAGTGTCGCTGGAGGTCGAAACAATGATTGCAATGGGACGTTTATCAGAATGGTCTATTGTGTAAAAACGACCATTCTCTTGAAAAGTAAGGTCATTTTTACGGACGAGCTTATCCAGTGTTTGTAGATCGGCCTGATCACTGACGGAAAAAAAGAGACCCGTTACCGTATCGTAAATACCATAAGCCAGCGTGCTGTCGTCTGACATCACCTCGCTGTAGGAAAGCGGATTGACTACCGCGACATAATTTCCTTTCTGCATATAGACCATTTTATATCCGGGATAAAATGGCGTATCACGATAGTAATAAATAGAGATGGCTGGCTTTTTTTTATACTCGGGAGGCGAAATAGCATACGATTGCGTAGGGTAAAAAGCTGTCGAGCATAAAAACTGTTCGCCGCGCGCGTATATTAAATCGGCAACATACAGGCTACCGCGAATGATATTGAGCATGTAGCTACGATGCTCAGGGGAACAAACTTGACCGTGATATTTCTCAGCGGCGCTTCGGGCCAGGTCGACTTGTCCGATAACCCGTTCAGTTTTATCTAAAGCAAGTTGCGCAAAAGAACGAAGATGGATACCTGTTTCTTTTACTGCACGGATGTGCGCAAACCATAGCGACAGCATCACCGGTAGGAGCACTACCATGATGATCCCGACGACTCTCAGCATCTTACGCTGCGCGCTATGATTCATTTCCGCCTATATCCCTGCATTTAGTGTGCCTGTAATGAAGGCAGGATGCTTTGATAAACAGGTGATTACGTTGCATGAATCATACGACATTAGCAACTTACTTTTTTCATTAAAAACCTAATATTTGGTTATGACGATAATATTTGCCCGTAAGGCAAACTAAAAGTATGCGTTGTGTTTATATTAAGGAAAATATTTATCCAGTCGCCAGTCAGGGTTTTTAGTTTACGCAACAGACAATAGTTGATTAAGTCAAACTCTCCGCAGGATAAAAAAAAGACAGGCCGATCGGGTATTTTTTCATCTATTGCATAGCCTTCCGGAAGGAAGCCGGGAATATTTATAAAATTGCTCCTGCAATCACAGTTCGGCTGCGCCCGGTACGCTTCGCATCGTACAGCGCATCGTCCGCAAGCGTAAGCAAAACTGAAGTATCGGACACCCCTCCGGTAACAAACACAACACCTGCGCTAAAGGATAAGGTTATCTTTTCATCCCCGTTAAAAAGCGGTTTATCGACCAGCGCAGCGCGAATTTTTTGGCTAAAACGCAGCGCAGTCTGACTGTCAGTTTGCGGTAATAAAATCAGAAATTCCTCTCCTCCCAGACGACCTAACGCGTAGTCCGGCGTGCTGAGCTCACGAATTTTCTCGCAGAAATGGCGCAGTGCCGCATCGCCTGTAAGGTGGCCCCAGCGATCGTTGATGTTTTTAAAATGGTCCAGGTCCAACATGAGGATACTGAAATGACTATCGGGATCTCCCGGTTCACAGGCGGCAAGCGCCTCTCTGAATTGCCGTAATATAGAGAACCTATTAAAGCACCCCGTCAGGTCATCAGTCGTCGCTTTCACCGCCAGTTGCTGCTCAGCCTTCTTACGTTCGGTAATGTCCAGCCCGATACTGAGAATGGATTTATCCGGGAGCAAAATATTTGACCACAATACGGTTAATAATTCGCCCGTGCGCCTTACCGGATGCCATTCATACATATCGACAGCAGGCGAAGCGCTGACAGAAGCCCGGACCTTATGACGGACCTCATCATCAGGGAAAAATAATGCTAATGGATCAGGTTGACAGTTTAACTCCTCAATTGACCAACCAAACAGCCGTTCGCACTCCCCATTCCATAATATACAGCGGTTGTTTTTATCAAATGAATTCATTAATACGGGGGCGCGATCAAATAAGACTTTATATTGCGCGACAATGCGATGCATTTCTCTGGTCATGCGCTCTTTAGCAATAATACCGGCGAGATAATCTTTTAATTTCTCGACAAGAATGATCACCACACTTTTAATGATACTCATTGAAAATAACGGCTGCGGAAACGCCAGGAAGAAATACCCCTCTACCCCATGAGCGCTTGAAATTAATTTACAGAGAATACCGCCATGGAATTTATCAGCAGCATGGTGAGTAGGAGAAAATAATATTGTACCAACCTGCCGTCGCCAACAGATAACACGCCACGCATGTTGATTGCGCCGCAATTGCGACTGTTCCAGAAAGGTTTGCGCATCGCCCAGGGTGCATGGAATCTGCCCCGCGCTCTCATGCTGGAAATCCCCATCCTGCTCTACCACAACCCAGGAGAGCGTTGAACCTACGGCACTATTAATTGCCTGTAAAATTTCTTTTAGCGTGCGTTGTGCACTGAAGCATGGCATCAACTTCGCCAGGATAGTAAGCGCCACCGCGCCATCATCCACAGGAATGGCGGTATTTTCTTTTTTCATTTTTTTTCAGTCACAGATGATTAAACACCGGACCATACCCACAATGAGCTGTACAGGAAAAACGAAAAGCTAAATTCCGATGACCAACGCTGATTTACAAAAAATGCAGCGAAATGCGTTTAAAAGACGCCAGTTGAGGATATATCCATGCAGATCAGAAATCTGAAAAGTGACATTCAGATATATATAGCTATTCGATCAAGAATAATCGATGTTCCGAAAAGTGCCAACCCAGGCAAAATAGGCAAAAAATCATAAAGTGACTATCTTTTTGAATTTATTAGCATTCTTATTCTTCATAGCAAAACGCTATCATCACGCCCGGTTAACCCCTACGCCCTCTAACAAAATGCCCCTTTGCACAGAAAATTTTGCTCATTTGCACACTGGCGAATAAAAGAACAAATGTGATATAGTTCACACATTCTTGAGACAGGGAACACTGTTTCAATGTAGAACGTTACTTCTGCAGATTTTCTGCGCCTGCACACATCGCTCAGGCTCATGGCGTCACCCACCTGTGCCTGAAAGTTTTCTTTCGAGGATCGTTTTCATGGCTACATTAACCACCAGTGTCGTTCTTCTTCGTTGGCAGATACTGAGTGCAGTGCTGATGTTTATGGCCAGCACATTGAACATTCGCTTTCGTAAAGCAGATTATATTGGTCTGGCTGTGATAAGCAGCGGCCTTGGTCTGGTAGCAGCCTGCTGGTTTGCAACGGGCCTGCTGGGCATTACGATGGTCGATGTCCATGCCGTCTGGCACAACGTCATCAATATCATGACGGAGATGTCAGAGAAATCTTCCCCCGAATGGCCGATGGTGATTACCTGACAGCAAGCCCTTCTTTAGTGAAAAAGCTCCCGCGTGGAGCTTTTTTATTGTCAAAAATCCGCTGACACGAAAAGAGACAAATAACGCCAGCAGGTAACAAAAAACCCCGCAGTGCGGGGTTTTTGTCGATACATTTCCCATACGGGTCGCGCTGATAAGGCCGATGGCCTGCACTCAGAACGGAATATCGTCGTCGAAGTCCATCGGCGGTTCGTTAGACGGTGCCGGCGCAGACTGCTGTGGGCGAGACTGCGCGCCGCCGCTGAACTGGTTACCGCCCTGCGGCTGCTGAGGTTGGCCCCAACCGCCCTGCTGGCCCTGGCCGCCGCCCATATTGCCGCCAGCCGGAGCACCGCCACCCTGACGGCCACCGAGCATCTGCATGGTGCCGCCCACGTTAACCACGACTTCGGTGGTGTATTTCTCGGCACCGGACTGATCGGTCCATTTGCGGGTACGCAGTTGACCCTCAATGTAGACCTGAGAACCTTTACGCAGGTACTCACCGGCCACTTCTGCCAGTTTGCCGAACAGCACAACGCGGTGCCATTCAGTCTGCTCTTTCATTTCACCGGTCGCTTTATCACGCCAGGATTCGGAAGTCGCCAGCGTAATGTTGGCCACTGCACCACCACTCGGCATATAGCGTACTTCCGGGTCCTGGCCCAGATTACCGACGAGAATCACCTTGTTTACGCCTCTGCTGGCCATGATCGTGTCTCCTGAAAACATTTCTAAATAGTGTAAGCGCGGGAGTGTACCATTTCCATGCGACATGTTCATAGCTGCGAAGGATCTTCCAGAGTTGTCGCGCGGACTCAACATTGTTGCACATCCCCTCTGAATTTGCATTCCAATACTGTATATCCAGCCAGTTTAAATTGTGTCATAATTAGCCGTTTCTGACCGCTGGTTGTCCTTCCAATCGACCAGGCATGCCGAGTTATTACCGGGAAAGGTGAATGGATAAGATCGAAGTACGGGGCGCGCGCACCCATAATCTCAAAAACATCAACCTCGTCATTCCACGCGACAAATTGATTGTCGTTACCGGTCTGTCGGGTTCGGGTAAATCGTCACTGGCTTTCGACACTCTGTATGCCGAAGGGCAGCGTCGCTACGTTGAGTCTCTTTCCGCTTATGCCCGTCAGTTTCTTTCGCTGATGGAAAAGCCTGACGTTGACCACATTGAAGGGCTCTCTCCTGCTATTTCTATCGAGCAGAAGTCGACCTCGCATAACCCGCGTTCCACCGTCGGGACCATTACCGAAATTCACGACTATCTGCGTCTGTTGTTTGCTCGCGTAGGTGAACCGCGCTGCCCGGACCATGACGTTCCGCTGGCGGCACAGACCGTGAGCCAGATGGTCGACAATGTGCTGGCGCAGCCGGAAGGCAAACGTCTGATGCTGCTGGCGCCGGTAATCAAAGAACGTAAAGGTGAACACACCAAAACGCTGGAAAACCTGGCAAGCCAGGGTTATATCCGCGCGCGTATTGACGGTGAAGTCTGCGACCTTTCCGATCCGCCGAAGCTGGAGCTGCAAAAGAAACACACCATTGAAGTCGTGATTGACCGCTTTAAAGTGCGCGAGGATCTGGCGCAGCGTCTGGCAGAGTCCTTCGAAACGGCGCTGGAGCTTTCCGGTGGCACGGCAGTGGTCGCCGACATGGACGATCCCAAAGCCGAAGAGCTGCTTTTCTCGGCCAATTTCGCCTGCCCGATTTGCGGCTACAGTATGCGCGAGCTGGAACCGCGCCTGTTCTCGTTCAACAACCCGGCAGGCGCCTGCCCGACCTGTGACGGGCTCGGCGTGCAGCAGTATTTCGACCCTGACCGCGTGATTCAGAACCCCGAGCTATCGCTGGCGGGTGGCGCAATTCGCGGCTGGGATCGCCGTAACTTCTACTATTTCCAGATGCTGAAATCGCTGGCGGACCACTACAAATTTGATGTGGAAGCGCCGTGGGACAGCCTCAGCCCAACCGTGCATAAAGTGGTGCTGTTCGGATCCGGCAAAGAGAGTATTGAATTCAAGTATATGAACGATCGTGGCGATACCTCCGTGCGCCGCCATCCGTTCGAAGGCGTGCTGCACAATATGGAACGTCGCTATAAAGAGACGGAGTCCAGCGCGGTACGCGAAGAGCTGGCGAAATTTATCAGCAACCGTCCCTGCGCCACTTGCGACGGTACGCGCCTGCGCCGCGAGGCCCGCCATGTTTTCGTTGAAAATACGCCGCTGCCAACCATCTCGGACATGAGCATCGGTCACGCTATGGACTTCTTCAATAACCTGAAGCTGTCCGGCCAGCGCGCGAAAATCGCTGAAAAAGTACTCAAAGAGATTGGCGATCGCCTGAAATTCCTGGTGAACGTCGGTCTGAATTACCTGACGCTTTCCCGTTCCGCGGAAACCCTTTCCGGCGGCGAGGCTCAGCGTATCCGTCTGGCAAGCCAGATTGGCGCAGGTCTGGTGGGCGTCATGTATGTGCTGGATGAACCGTCAATCGGCCTGCATCAGCGCGATAACGAACGTCTGCTCGGTACGCTGATCCACCTGCGTAATCTCGGCAACACGGTCATCGTGGTCGAACATGATGAAGATGCCATTCGCGCCGCAGATCACGTGATCGATATTGGCCCCGGCGCAGGGGTGCATGGTGGTCAGGTCGTCGCCGAAGGCCCGCTGGAGGCGATTATGGCAGTGCCTGAATCCCTCACCGGGCAGTATATGAGCGGCAAACGCCAGATCGCCGTCCCGAAAAATCGCGTTAAAGCCGATCCGGAAAAAGTGCTTAAACTGACCGGAGCACGCGGCAATAACCTGAAAGACGTGACGCTGACGCTACCGGTAGGGCTGTTCACCTGTATTACCGGTGTTTCCGGTTCGGGTAAATCTACCCTGATTAACGACACGCTGTTCCCGATCGCTCAGCGCCAGTTAAACGGTGCCACCATCGCCGAACCCGCGCCTTATCGTGATATTCAGGGGCTGGAACATTTCGACAAAGTGATCGATATCGACCAGAGCCCGATTGGCCGTACGCCACGTTCCAACCCGGCGACCTATACCGGCGTTTTCACCCCGGTTCGTGAACTGTTTGCCGGCGTGCCGGAATCCCGTTCGCGCGGCTACACCCCAGGGCGTTTCAGTTTTAACGTCCGTGGTGGACGCTGCGAAGCCTGTCAGGGTGATGGCGTAATCAAAGTTGAGATGCACTTCCTGCCGGATATCTACGTGCCGTGCGACCAGTGCAAAGGCAAGCGCTATAACCGCGAAACGCTGGAGATTAAATACAAAGGCAAAACCATCCATGAAGTGCTGGATATGACCATCGAAGAAGCCCGTGAATTCTTTGATGCCGTCCCGGCGCTGGCGCGCAAGCTGCAAACATTGATGGACGTGGGCCTGACGTACATCCGTCTGGGTCAGTCAGCCACCACGCTTTCCGGCGGTGAGGCGCAGCGCGTGAAGCTGGCGCGCGAGCTGTCGAAACGTGGCACCGGCCAAACGCTCTATATTCTGGATGAACCGACCACCGGCCTGCACTTTGCCGATATTCAGCAACTGCTGGACGTTCTGCACCAGTTGCGTGACCAGGGCAATACCATCGTGGTCATTGAGCATAACCTGGACGTCATCAAAACCGCAGACTGGATTGTCGATCTCGGTCCGGAAGGCGGCAGCGGAGGCGGGGAAATTCTCGTGTCCGGCACACCAGAAACCGTCGCCGAGTGTGAAGCCTCACACACGGCGCGATTCCTGAAACCGATGCTGAAATAATCTTCCGGGCTGATTACGCCCTGGATGATGCGGAGTAAAGCTGTTGCCTGATCTGTTCAGGCAACAGTTCTATCGCCTGTTTGTATGAGGCGTCCACAAGGTAGTAAATCTGTGAATCCGGGAGCGAGCCGTCGAGATAGACGGTGCTCCAGTGCGCTTTGTTCAGGTGTTTGCTTGGGCGCACGTCATTATGCTGCTGACGCAGTAGTTCAGCCAGTTCCGGGCTGGTTTTCAAGGATGCAGCCGGGCGGCCTTCCACCTCTTTCACCATCGCAAACAGCACATCAGACACTTTTATCTGCGTGGCCTTCCAGTCGCTGTGTACGCTCTGCTCTGCACCCGGCTTCGCCATGCAATACTGCAATAACTCCGAAATTGTCATCTTTATTCCCCTTGTAGCGTCGCGATGATTTTTCGCGAACCGCCGTGGATACGATGCTCTCCCAGCCAAATCCCCTGCCACGTCCCAAGCTGAACGCGCCCGCTGGCGACAGGAAGTAATAACGACACACCCAGCATGGAAGACTTGATATGCGAAGGCATATCGTCCGCGCCTTCGTAGTCATGCTCGTAGTGGGCGTTATCCGGCACCGCTCGCAGAAAATGCTGCTCCATATCGTGACGTACGGTGGGGTCACAGTTTTCATTGAGGGTGAGAGAAGCGGAAGTATGCTGGAGGAGCAGATGCAACAAGCCTGTTCTGATGCGGGACAAATCGCGGATCTGCCCCAGCACCTCATCAGTGATCAGATGAAAACCCCGGGGTTTTGCCCCGAGAACAAGAGTCTGTTGATACCACATCTGCTGCTTCCTTTTAAAAGACGAATCTTTTTAAGTGTGCAGCAAGTCGGCGAAAGGTAAAACCCGACAGAACAGATTTGCTTAAAAAAACAACAATTCAATCTTAATATTCGGAATTTACGATCACCTCTTCACCAAACGCCCCGGCTTGTGGCAGCGGGCGGTAGGTTGAATTCGAAGCGCGCAGGATACGTATCGGGCGGGCTTCACTCGCTTTCGCCGCCGTAATGTCTTCATCCGAATCGCCGTAAAAGATTTTGATTTGCTTGTCGGCCAGCCACTGCGTCTTGCTGTTTTGCCCGTCTTTCACCCCGGCAAAAATCACCGGATTCATATTCGCCGCCGGAATCAAGAAATCGTCCTGCAAGGTTTTGGTCACGCTTTCCGTCGCCGTCTGCGTGCGTCCGGTAATGAAGTAAATGCTGTCGCCGCGTTTCACATGTAGCGCGATCAGCGCCCGCGCGATCTCTTTTGGAATACTGAACTCATCCCAGCCGTTGTTCATTTTCTCCCAGAACTCCGGGTTCTGGAGATAGGCTTCACTATCCGGGGAGTACATTTTTTTACCGCGCCAGAAGCCGGGGCTGGAAAACAGGACCGTATCGTCGATATCAAACCCGACGGCCATCGGTGGGCGGTCCACCAGGCTGTGTTCGATCTGTGCGACGGAGACCCAGTGAATGGGCGCTTGTTCGGCCAGTTTGGCAACGTTGGTGCCTGTGCTATCCGGAGTCGGCGTAGAAGCCTGAGCAAAGAAAGCACCGGTGAGCGAAAACGATAAGCAGAGGGCTAATGTGAACTTTCGCATGTTTATCCCTAAATTTTCAGTCCGTTATTGTCAGATAGCGTGCTAAGCATCAAAAAGCTCTCTGACCATACCCTCAGGGACGGGTGAAAGAAAGGCGTTTCTGCGGTTTCATCATCATAAACCGGAATATTTGTAGCAGGATCGCGCCATTTTCCTCCCTGACGGGAGGAAAATATGCGTCGTTTACATTACAGCAGCAAATGCCTGAGCAACGCGATGCACATTGCGGCTATTAAGCCCGGCAACGCACATACGCCCACTGGCAATGAGGTAGACACCAAACTCTTCACGCAGACGATCAACTTGTGCAGCACTCAGACCGGTGTAGCTGAACATGCCGCGCTGTTTAAGCAGATAGTCAAAGTTTCGCCCCGGAACGGCCTCTTTCAGCACGTTCACCAGCTCCCGACGCATAGCCAGTATGCGCATACGCATTGTCTCGACTTCCGCCAGCCATGAGGCTTTCAGCGCCGTATCGCCGAGCACCGTCGCAACAACCTGCGCACCGAAGTTCGGCGGACTGGAGTAGTTACGACGCACCGTCGCTTTCAACTGCCCCAGGACGCGAGAGGCCGTTTCCGCATCCTCACAGACAATGGAGAGACCGCCTACGCGCTCGCCATAGAGTGAGAAAATTTTGGAGAACGAGTTACTGACCAGCGCCGGTAAACCCGCATCAGCAATCGCCCGGATCGCATAGGCGTCTTCTTCCATACCGCCGCCAAAGCCCTGGTAGGCAATGTCGAGGAAAGGAATCAGGTTGCGGGCTTTCAGCACGTTTACCACCTCATCCCACTGCGCGTTTGTTAAATCTGAACCGGTTGGGTTGTGGCAGCACGGATGCAGCAGAACGATGCTCTTCTCCGGCAGGGTAGCGAGTTTTTCCAGCAGCGCGGTAACGCGCACGCCATTGGTTTCACTGTCAAACCAGGGATAAGTGTTGACCTTAAAGCCCGCGCCTTCAAAAATGGCGACATGGTTTTCCCAGGTGGGATCGCTGACCCACACACCGGAATCCGGGAAGTAGCGTTTCAGGAAATCAGCACCCACTTTGAGGGCGCCGGAGCCGCCCAATGTCTGGATCGTTGCAACGCGTTTTTGCGCCACCACCGGATGTTCCGCACCAAACAATAGCGGCACAATGGTGTGGCGATAAGTAGTCAGACCTTCCATCGGCAGATAGAGAGACGCACCCTGCGGCTGGGCATTGAGGCGGGCTTCCGCTTCGGCAACAGCCTGTAGCTGCGGGATGATGCCATCTTCGTTGTAATACAACCCGATGCTGAGGTTAACTTTGTCGCTGCGCGGGTCTTCTTTAAAACGCTCCATCAGGCTAAGGATGGGGTCGCCAGCGTAGGCGTCAACTTTTTGAAACACGAGGTGGTTCTCCAGGTTTACAGTAGGAAGGATAAGACACAATAAACCGGAAGCGAGAGAAGGTCGAGCGGGATGTGTGTACTGCGTTTGGGCAGTGTCGTCTGATGCCCTCACCCCGGCCCTCTCCCACAGGGAGAGGGAGAAAACCAAACGCCAGCGCGGGCAAAATCATATCCCGGACAGGGCGCTTGCGCCGCATCCGGGGAGAGTCGACGCTGCGTTAATCGACGTATTTCAGGACAGCGCGCGATGTCAGGCGCGTAATTAATTCATAGGCACTGATCCCGGTGGCTTCCGCAATGCGCTCGACGGGTAAACCTTCCCCCCAAAACACTACCGGGTCTCCGGCGGTATCTTGCGCATCCGGGCCCAAATCGACGCAAATCATATCCATCGCCACCCGACCAACAATCGGGACTTCGCGACCGTTAACCAGCACAGGCGTACCAGACGGCACCGAACGCGGATAACCATCGCCATAGCCCATCGCCACCACCCCAAGGCGCGTGTCGCGCTCACTCACCCAGGTTCCGCCATAACCGACCGCATCACCCGCTTTATGCTCGCGCACGGCAATCAGGCTGGAGGTCAACGTCATCGCGGGCTGGAAGCCAAAATCTTCCCCCCATGGATGGCGATCAAGCGGCGAAACACCATACAGAATGATGCCGGGGCGCACCCAGTCAAAATGGGCCTGCGGCCACAGCAGCGTGCCACCGGATGCAGCAAGAGAACGTTGCCCCGGTTTGCCGTCGCTAAAGGTGGTGAAGATATCGAGCTGACGTTCTGTCACACCACAGTCCGGCTCATCGGCACGGGCAAAGTGGCTGACAATATTCACCGGCTGGCGCACATTTTTGCACTGGCTCAGACGCTGGTAAAACGCCTCGGCCTCAGACGGATGAAAGCCCAGGCGGTGCATACCGGTATCAAGCTTCATCCACACGGTAACAGGCTCATCCAGATGCGCCGCTTCCAGCGCCGTGAGTTGTTCCACGCTATGCACCACCGTATCAAGATGATGAGCAGAAACCAGAGGGAGCTCGTCAGCGGTAAAAAACCCTTCGAGCAAGAGGATGCGATGGGTAATGCCCCCCTCACGCAGGCGAAGAGCCTCTTCGAGACGGGCGACGCCGAAAGCGTCGGCATCGGGGAGCGTTCGCGCGGTCTCAAGAAGACCGTGTCCGTAGGCGTTCGCTTTCACAATCGCAACCAGGCGGCTGGCGGGAGCCAGTTCGCGCAGACGTTGAAGGTTGTGTCGCAGAGCGCGGCGGTTGACTACAACAGTTGCCGCTTGCATTTGAATTCCTTGCCTTTAAGAAAAATAAACCATCCTCTAAATCATTTGAGTTGCAGCAAGGCGGCAAGGCCATGCATCTCCGGGGACGTAGCCAACACCGCTGTAGCTCAAAGGATGACGAGGATTATTCGTCGTCGTATTGTGGACCCGCATAATTATCAAAACGCGACCACTGTCCGTTAAAGGTCAAACGTACCGTACCGATCGGGCCGTTACGTTGCTTACCAATAATGATTTCAGCGATCCCTTTTAAGTCGCTGTTTTCGTGATAAACCTCATCACGATAAATAAACATGATCAAGTCGGCGTCCTGCTCGATGGAGCCGGATTCACGCAGGTCGGAGTTGACCGGGCGTTTATCCGCACGCTGTTCCAGTGAGCGGTTAAGCTGCGATAGCGCAACAACCGGCACCTGCAGCTCTTTCGCCAGTGCTTTCAGAGAGCGGGATATCTCCGCGATCTCCAGGGTACGGTTGTCGGACAGCGACGGCACGCGCATCAGTTGCAGGTAGTCGATCATGATAAGCCCAATGCCGCCATGCTCACGGGCAACACGCCGGGCACGGGAACGCACCTCGGTCGGCGTCAGGCCGGACGAGTCATCAATATAGATATTGCGTTTTTCCAGCAGGATGCCCATGGTGCCGGAAATACGGGCCCAGTCCTCGTCATCAAGCTGACCGGTACGAATGCGCGTCTGGTCCACACGTGACAGGGAGGCCAGAGAACGCATCATAATCTGCTCTGAGGGCATCTCAAGACTGAAGACGAGAACCGGTTTATCCTGCAACATCGCCGCGTTTTCAACGAGGTTCATCGCAAAGGTGGTTTTCCCCATGGATGGACGCGCGGCGACAATGATCAGGTCCGATGGCTGTAGACCCGCCGTTTTCTTGTTCAAGTCATCGTAGCCCGTATTCACGCCAGTAACGCCGTCGTGAGGCTGCTGGAACAGCAGCTCAATACGCGCAACGGTCGCCTCAAGCACATCCGCGATGTTTTTCGGGCCTTCGTCTTTATTGGCGCGGCTTTCCGCAATTTTGAAAACCCGTGACTCAGCAAGATCGAGCAGGTCTTCACTGGTGCGCCCCTGAGGGTCGAAACCCGCATTGGCGATCTCATTGGCAACGGAGATCATCTCGCGTACAACTGCACGTTCACGCACGATGTCTGCGTAAGCGCTGATGTTCGCCGCACTTGGCGTGTTTTTGGACAGTTCAGCCAGATAAGCAAAGCCGCCGACAATATCCAACTGCCCTTGCAGTTCCAGCGATTCTGCCAGCGTAATCAGGTCAATGGGTTTACCCATCTCCTGTAGACGGTGCATCTCAGTAAAGATATGGCGATGCGGGCGGGTGTAGAAGTCATCCGCCACAACGCGCTCGGCAACATCGTCCCAGCGCTCGTTATCCAGCATTAAACCGCCCAACACCGACTGTTCCGCTTCAATGGAATGGGGCGGCACTTTCATCCCCTCGACCTGAAAATCGCGGGGTTCAGTCTGTTTGTTGAAGGGTTTATTTCCTGCCATAGTGAATGGAGTTACCAACGTAATGAATGGTTCGAAAGATTATCATTCGGGAGGAAGCATGGCGACAAGAATTGAATTTCACAAGCATGGTGGCCCTGAGGTATTGCAAGCTGTCGAGTTTAATCCCACCGATCCGGCGGAAAATGAAGTCCAGGTCGAAAACAAAGCTATAGGGATTAATTATATCGACACCTACATTCGCAGTGGGCTGTACCCACCCCCGTCATTACCGAGTGGCCTGGGGACCGAGGCGGCGGGCGTGGTCAGCAAAGTGGGTTCTGGCGTCAAACATGTCAAAGCGGGCGATCGCGTGGTGTACGCCCAATCCGGGCTTGGTGCCTACAGCTCCGTGCACAATGTTCTGGCAGACAAAGTCGCTATTCTGCCCAATGCCATCTCGTTCGAGCAGGCGGCGGCCTCCTTCCTGAAAGGGCTCACTGTCTTTTATCTGCTGCGCAAAACGTACGAAATTAAACCTGATGAAGCATTCCTGTTCCATGCGGCGGCGGGTGGCGTAGGGCTGATTGCCTGCCAGTGGGCGAAGGCGCTGGGGGCAAAATTGATCGGTACTGTCGGCTCCGCGCAGAAAGCACAGCGGGCCTTACAGGCTGGCGCATGGCAGGTTATTAACTATCGCGAAGAAAACATTGTTGAGCGCGTAAAAGAGATAACCAACGGGAAAAAAGTCCGCGTCGTGTATGACTCGGTGGGTAAAGACACCTGGGAAGACTCCCTCGATTGCCTGCAGCGCCGTGGCCTGATGGTGAGCTTTGGTAACGCCTCCGGGCCGGTATCAGGCGTCAACCTGGGTATTCTCAACCAGAAAGGTTCGCTGTATGCGACCCGCCCTTCCCTCAACGGCTACGTAACAAATCGCGAGGAGCTTGAAGAGGCCAGCAATGAGCTGTTCTCGCTGATTGCCAGCGGCGTGATCAAAGTGGAAGTGGCGCAATCGCAGAAATTTGCCCTCACCGACGCACGACGCGCACACGAGGTTCTGGAAAGCCGCGCAACGCAAGGGTCGAGCCTGTTGATTCCGTAAATTCACATTGCAGGCGGGCGGCGAGAGCGTGAATGCCCGCGCGCTTATTCAAGGCAGTGACCGGGATGAATGAGCGCAGGTAATGCATCTGCGGCCTGAGGATGACGGCGGTAAAAAGAATTAGGGCTTCCCGAAGGAAGCCCATTCTTTTTTTAGTTCGGCTGTATGTAGGGTACAGCTCGATGAATTCGTTAACGCGGCGATAGTGACAGATTTGATAAGTAAATCCTATTCGGTTCTTAGCAAAGCGCCCGGAAAAGTGTCGAGGTTGTGATCAAGTACTCAATACTTTAGTAACGCCAACGGTTATTGCGCTGATATTGAGGAATTTTTGGCGTTTTGACTGCCCGGATAATCCACACCACCGCAACCGCCAGTAATAACCAGGGCAACAGCTTGATCATCAACGCAAAAAGGCCGCCCAAAAACATCACTGCGGTTGCCACCAGCAGTGCCGCCAGAATACCCAGCAATGAAACACCGGTGGCGAGTAGCACAACAAAAAAGCCGATAACAAACAGTAATTCCAACATGGCGCGCTCCTGGTAAACAGATAATGGCATCGGGACGATGACTTACCAAATGCATTACAAGAAGCGTGCCACATTTAGTTTATTGATTTATAAAAGAAAAGGCTCTGCATGGTGATGCAGAGCCTGGTGAATTTGACCATTTTTTAGCGAAATTATTCGCGGTTTGCCACAAGACTCAGCGCGTGTTCCAGCACTGCGACGTCGGCCCCGGCTTTATGTGCGTTTTCGCTCAGATAGCGACGCCACTGGCGCGCCCCTGGGATCCCCTGGAACAGGCCCAGCATATGGCGGGTAATATGCCCGAGGTAGGTCCCCTGCTGCAGTTCACGCTCAATATAGGGATACATTGCCCGAACCACCGCGACAGGATCCGCATCCACCGCATCCGCGCCGAATATTTCCCGATCAACATGCGCCAGAATGCCCGGATTCTGATACGCCTCGCGTCCAACCATCACGCCATCCATATGCTCCAGGTGGGTTTTGGCCGCCTCCAGCGAAGTGATACCGCCATTAATCGACATGGTGAGATGCGGGAAATCGCGTTTAAGCTGGTAGACACGTGGGTAGTCCAGCGGGGGGATTTCACGGTTCTCTTTCGGGCTTAAGCCGGAAAGCCAGGCTTTACGCGCATGGATGATAAACATCTCACATTCGCCCCTGCCGGAAACCGTGCTGATAAAATCGCAGAGAAATTCGTAGCTGTCCTGTTCGTCAATGCCGATGCGGGTTTTCACCGTCACCGGAATGGATACCACGTCGCGCATCGCTTTGACGCAATCGGCTACCAGTTGCGCATTGCCCATCAGGCACGCGCCGAACATGCCGTTCTGCACGCGATCGGACGGGCAACCTACGTTCAGGTTGATCTCATCATAACCGCGCTGTTCTGCCAGTTTCGCGCAATATGCGAGTTGCGCCGGGTCACTCCCCCCCAACTGCAATGCTACCGGGTGTTCTTCTTCGCTGTATGCCAGATAGTCGCCCTTGCCATGAATAATAGCTCCCGTCGTCACCATCTCGGTATAGAGCAACGTATGGCGTGAAAGCAGGCGCAGGAAATAGCGGCAATGGCGATCCGTCCAGTCGAGCATCGGCGCAATGGAGAAACGGTGAGCAGGATAAGCAGCAGGCTGATTTTCTGGCGACATGGCGAATAAATAGGCTTTAGGTAAAAAAGGGGCGCTACTATAGCACAGAGAATCGCCGTCGGGCAGCGAGGACATTAGTGTAATTATTGTACTGCACATAATGGCACACATTCTGTTTTCTGACTGTTATTTGCTCATCCCTTTAGCTAAAACATACCCATATGGATATAAAAAATCGCAAGGATAACGCGAATGAAGCCACTGTATTGGGTGGGGAGCAGCAAAAAAGATCTTCAGTCTCTGCCGGAGGATGTTCAGGATGTTTTTGGTTATGCGTTGCATCTCGCACAAGACGGAGGTAAGCATCCCCAGGCAAAACCGTTAAAAGGATTTGGGGCGCAGGTGTGCTGGAGGTGGTCGAAGACTATTGCACCGATACTTATCGCGCGGTTTATACCCTGAAATTCAGACAGGCGGTCTATGTGCTACATGCATTTCAGAAGAAGTCGTCATCCGGTATGCAAACCCCCAAATCTGATATAGAAAAAATTCGAGAACGTCTTAAGGCAGCAGAAGCCCATGCCAGAGGAGCATAATATGAGCCAGAATATCGATATCAGCAGCGGCAATGTTTATGCCGACATTGGACTGGACAATGCGGATGAAATGCAGGTTAAAGCGCAGCTTGCTACCACCATTGGCAATATCATTAAAAGTCGTCGTCTTACTCAGGTGGAGGCGGCAAAGTTATTGGGGATGACACAGCCCAGGCTATCAAATATGCTGCGCGGCCAATTTCGCGGCATAAGTGAAGTAAAAATGCTTGAATGTCTGACACGCTTAGGGCGCGATGTTCAAATTGTGGTTGGGCGCCCGCGCCGTACCCCGGGACGTATGAAGGTGGTTTTTGCCTGAGCACAAAGAAAAACCGGAGGCGCAAGGCCTCCGATTGTGCATCAGAATGTCATGCTCAACTGCGCACCGGCACCCCAGGTTTTGTTCTCACCCACTAACCCCATTAAATCAACGTGCACGCGGTTAAATGGCGCAAAACCGACACCGCCGGTGAAGACGTTGCTTTCATCGCCTTTGACATCAGCGCGATAACCGGCACGAACCGCCAGCCAACTCAGAGGGCGAACCTCCGCACCGACGCCAACAAACTGCGAGTTTTTCTCGCTCTTAAAGCCTTTGGTTTCCGTCAGATCGCCATCAGCGCTTAGCGTCAGCAGATCGTTATGCCACGCCGCACCCGCGGTGACTAATGGGCTGATTTGGTAGGTATCTTTATAGTTTTTAACCTCACCGGTTCTGCCATTGGTGATAAATACATCTTTGGTGTCGATGTTACGCGAGACCAGGTTTTGTCCACTCAGACCGACGGTGACGTTATCTGTTAAATCTGCCGCCAGGCCAACATCAATGTTAAAGCCCGTGTCGTCCTTGCGGTACTTACTGTTGTTCCATTGGTTTTTGTCGTAATCATAAATCGAGGTGGTGTAGTTATAGATCCACGACTTTTGCAGTTTTGGCGTAACGCCCACGGAAAGCGGAACACCGCCCACGTCAAACTGGTGCGCCATGGCGATACCAAAATCCGTAATGATGGCCGCACGGCCTGATGCCGTGGAGTTAAGATTTTTTGTGATTTCGCCTGAGCCATTAGGTGAGAGTACTGCCCCCAGGGCAACGCCCGTGGCTACCGTATCACTGTTCTGGATATTGCGAAGATAGGTGATATCGTCCTGATCAATATTCGAATTGACGCGGGCGTGCGCGTAACCTTTGGTCACAAAGGCAACAGATAACACATCGTTAGGAATCGTGACGGCGATACCGGCCCCGGCATTCGCACTCGCGGTTTTACCATCCAGATAATCAAGCGAATCCGCCAGATCTTTTGCCGCTGACTGGAACTGATCAACAGTACTAACAGGGTTAAGCAGCACTTCCCGCAGGGTGAGGTTATTAACTATGTCCTTGTAATAATCGATCTTATTACTGATATCATCAATTTCATCACGCAGGTTGTCCTCATCAGTTATCCGCGCCCCCACGGTCGGTAAGATGACCGTAACATTGTCTTCCGGTTTTGCTTTTGCCAGCAACGCCGGGTTAATGAATGCACCACTGCCGTAATTTGCGGAGGCAACACCTGTTCCCCCCATCGCATCATTACGTGCCTCTGCCCAGGTATTTGCCGCTCCGGCTTGCTTTGCCACGAAAAAGGAGACAGCGATAGCGACCACCGAAAGTTTAAGATTGTTTTTCACAGTATGCGTCTCGTAATCAAATGAGTTTTATGACCCTGTTAGTTGTGACATGGACAGGGAGGCTCTATTGCTGCGAATAACATCCAAAAAATATCCTATTTCTACTGAATGTAATAAAGCGTTACAGAAGATGTTGTTATATGAAGTGACCAACAATATTTATAGAAGACGCATAGCGATTGCGAAAGGGGAAGGCGCGGTCGTGATCTCGGCGTTTAGTACAGAACATGGTAAAGTGGGGGCTCATATTGCCATTTCATGAGAGAACGCCTATGGATAAGTCCACTTCGCAAGAGATGCTCGCGCAGGCCGAAAAACTGTGTGTGCAACGCAATGTGCGCCTGACTCCTCAGCGCCTCGAAGTGTTACGCCTGATGAGTCTGCAGCAGGGGGCAATCAGCGCTTATGACCTGCTCGATCTTCTGCGTGAGGCAGAGCCGCAGGCCAAACCTCCCACTGTCTATCGCGCGCTGGATTTCCTTTTAGAGCAAGGGTTTGTGCATAAAGTGGAGTCCACTAACAGCTACGTACTTTGTCATCTTTTCGATCAGCCAACGCACACATCCGCAATGTTTATCTGTGACCGTTGTGGTGTGGTAAAAGAGGAGCAAGCGGAGGGCGTGGAAGACATCATGCATGCGCTGGCGGCAAAACGCGGTTTTGCGCTGCGCCATAATGTCATAGAAGCACATGGATTATGCGCTGATTGCGCGGAAGTTGAAGCGTGCCGACACCCCGGCAAATGTCATCATGACCACACAATTCAGTTGAAAAAAAAATCGCGCTAGTCGCGATTTTTCTCTTTTAAGCAGGTGAGGCAACCGAGGGTGGTACATCCATGTACCGTTCGGGCAGGGTAGCCATTGAGGGTTTACACATTGGGGGGATGTGAAGGCTACCAGCGGTAATCGTTCCGCGTTTCCCAATCCACGACTTCTTTTTCTGCCTGATCTTTGGCATAGCCGTAGCGTTCCTGAATTTTACCGACCAACTGGTCGCGTTTACCTTCGATGATGGTCATATCATCGTCGGTCAATTTACCCCACTGTTCTTTCGCTTTACCTTTGAACTGTTTCCAGTTGCCGCTGACTTCGTCTTTATTCATCGTCGTCTCCTCATCATTGGTCATGAACAGCGTTATTCCTTTCGTTACGCTCTTAATATCCTGAACGTGATAATTATTGTAGTTAAGGATAGCGGCCATGATTCTTTATTCGGAATTTTTAACCATCGGAAAGCAAATTACCGGAATAGATATGCGGAGCAAAACCGAGCGAGATCAGAGGGATAAAAAAGAGGTTAAAGCTTTGTCAGTAAAAGCAAGCAACCGTGACAGCAGGCATGCCGCCACGGCTCAGAAAGGTATTACAGCCATTCACCATTGCGGATAACGCCAACCGCCAGACCTTCAATGGTGAAGTTGTGATCGCGCAAGTCTACCACAATAGGGGAAAACTCACTGTTTTCAGGCAATAGCTGCACGGTATTGCCCTGCTTTTTCAGCCGCTTGACCGTCACTTCATCGTCAATACGCGCTACAACAACCTGTCCGTTGCGAACATCCTGGGTTTTATGCACCGCCAGCAGATCGCCATCCATGATGCCGATATCTTTCATCGACATACCGCTTACGCGCAACAGAAAATCAGCGTTAGGCTTGAAGAGAGAAGGATCGACCTGATAGTGCCCTTCAATGTGCTGTTGCGCCAGCAAAGGTTCGCCAGCAGCGACGCGCCCGATAAGCGGCAGCCCAATATCCTCTTCCTCTTCAAGCAACAGACGAATACCGCGAGACGCGCCGGATACAATCTCGATAACACCCTTACGCGCAAGCGCTTTCAAGTGTTCCTCTGCCGCGTTTGGGGAACGGAACCCCAACTGTTGCGCGATCTCCGCACGCGTCGGCGGCATACCTGTCTGGTTGATTCGATCGCGAATAAGATCGAACACCTCTTGCTGCCTGGCCGTTAAAGCTTTCATTCCGCCCCCTGGGTGTATATACAGTTATGCTGTGAGTATATACAGTTAAAGGCGATTTTGAAACCAAAATTAAGCAAAAAACGCGGACTTAACGTATTTCTGGAAGCGCTATCGAAAATAGCCCCACAGCAGAGAAACCCAGGTAAACAGTGCCAGGAGAATGGCCATCAATACCGCAGCAGACCCCATGTCTTTCGCACGACCCGAGAGTTCGTGAAATTCAGACCCAATACGATCAACCACGGCTTCAATCGCACTATTAAGGATTTCCACAATCATCACCAGTACGACAGAGCCAATCAGCAGAACGCGCGTAATCGCATCTACATCCAGAAAAGCCGCAATGATAATGGCAATAACGACCGCAACACCTTCCTGACGAAAAGCAGCTTCGTTAATCCACGCTGCGCGCACCCCTTTCCATGAATAGCCTGCCGCTTTAATGATGCGGGTAATTCCAGTGGTATTGTTGGCCATCAAAAACAACCTTTTTATGTAATGAACGTCAATGTCTATGTAAGCTTATAGAGGTAGAAAAGAAATTCTGCGGACTTTCTGATATTCTTGCCGCGCAATGGCATTATTAACCAGAGGCTTTACATCGTTTATGTCCGGCTGGCCACGAATTTACTACAAATTACTTAATTTACCATTAAGCGTGCTGGTAAAAAGCAAGTCTATCCCGGCGGAACCCGCCCAGGAATTAGGGCTCGATACGTCGCGTCCTATTATGTACGTTTTGCCTTATAACTCGAAGGCAGATTTACTGACCTTGCGCGCTCAGTGTCTGGCACACGATTTGCCCGACCCCCTCGAACCGCTTGAAATCGACGGAGCGGAGCTGCCGCGCTATATCTTTATTCACGGCGGGCCTCGTGTCTTTACCTGGTACACGCCGAAAGAAGAGTCGATCAAGCTATTCCATGACTATCTCGATCTGCACCGCAGCCATCCCGATTTGGATGTTCAGATGGTGCCTGTATCGATGATGTTTGGTCGTTCTCCAGGTCGCGAAAAGGGCGAGGTCAACCCGCCGCTGCGTATGCTAAACGGTATCCAGAAATTTTTCGCGATCTCGTGGCTTGGCCGCGACAGCTTTGTGCGTTTCTCCCCGCCGGTTTCGCTGCGTCGTATGGCAACCGAGCACGGCACGGACAAAACCATTGCGCAAAAACTGGCGCGCGTAGCGCGTATGCACTTTGCCCGTCAGCGCCTGGCCGCCGTGGGGCCGCGTTTACCTGCCCGTCAGGACCTGTTTAATAAGCTGCTCTCCTCCAAAGCCATCGCTCGCGCCGTAGAAGACGAAGCGCGCAGCAAAAAAATCTCCCATGATAAAGCGCAGCAAAACGCAATTGCGCTGATGGAAGAGATTGCGGCGAACTTCTCCTACGAGATGATCCGTCTGTCAGACCGTATCCTCGGCTTTACCTGGAACCGTCTGTATCAGGGCATTAATGTGCATAACGCGGAGCGTGTTCGTCAGCTCGCCCATGATGGCCATGAAATTGTCTATGTGCCCTGCCATCGCAGCCATATGGACTATTTGCTGCTCTCCTATGTGCTCTATCACCAGGGGCTGGTACCGCCGCATATTGCAGCCGGGATCAACCTGAACTTTTGGCCAGCGGGCCCCATTTTCCGTCGTCTGGGCGCGTTCTTTATTCGCCGTACCTTTAAGGGTAATAAGCTCTATTCCACCGTTTTCCGCGAGTATCTGGGTGAACTGTTTAACCGTGGCTACTCAGTGGAATACTTTGTTGAAGGCGGGCGCTCCCGTACGGGCCGTCTGTTGGATCCGAAGACCGGCACGCTTTCTATGACGATTCAGGCCATGCTGCGTGGAGGTACCCGTCCGATCACGCTGGTGCCAATCTACATTGGTTATGAGCATGTCATGGAAGTGGGGACTTACGCCAAAGAGCTGCGTGGCGCGACGAAAGAGAAAGAAGGTTTTGCCCAGATGATACGCGGTTTAAGTAAGCTGCGTAATCTCGGTCAGGGTTATGTGAACTTCGGCGAGCCTATCCCGCTGATGAACTACCTGAACCACCGGGTGCCGGAATGGCGCGAGTCTATCGATCCTATCGAAGCGGTGCGTCCTGCCTGGCTGACGCCGACGGTGAACGCTATTGCTGCCGATTTGATGGTACGCATTAACAATGCCGGCGCGGCAAACGCCATGAACCTCTGCTGTACCGCGCTTCTGGCCTCTCGCCAGCGTTCTCTGACCCGTGAACAGCTCACCGAACAGTTGAATTGCTACCTCAACCTGATGCGCAATGTGCCCTATGCCGCCGACACAACGGTACCCACCGTAAGTGCGGACGCGCTTATTGAGCATGCGTTGCAGATGAATAAGTTCGAAGTAGAGAAAGACACGATTGGCGATATCATCATTCTGCCGCGCGAGCAGGCGGTTCTGATGACGTACTACCGCAACAACATTGCGCATATGCTGATGTTGCCCTCGCTGATGGCGGCCATTATTACCCAGCATCGTCATATCTCTCAGGACGAGATGCTGCGCCATGTTGAGCTGCTTTACCCGATGCTGAAAGCCGAGCTTTTCTTACGTTGGGAAAAAGAAGAGCTGGCAGGCGTGCTGGAAAGTCTTGCTCAGGAATTGCTGCGCCAGGGGCTGATTACCATGAAAGATGGTCAGCTCTATATCAACCCGGCACATTCCCGAACTCTGCAACTGCTGGCGGCGGGTGCGCGCGAAACGCTGCAACGCTATGCCATCACCTTCTGGCTGCTGAGCGCCAATCCGGCAATGAACCGCAGTACGCTGGAGAAAGAGAGCCGCACGCTGGCACAGCGTCTGTCTGTTCTGCACGGCATCAATGCGCCGGAATTCTTCGATAAGGCGGTATTCAGTACCCTGGTGCTGACGCTGCGTGACGAAGGGTATATCAGCGATACCGGAGATGCCGAGCCTGAGCAGACGCTGGCGGTGTATCAGCTATTAGCCGAGCTGATTACCTCTGATGTGCGCTTGACGATTGAGAGCGCAACCCAGGCTGAGTGAATAAAGGGCCGCATCGGGGAGTAATGTCCCCGATGCGCTTCGCTTATCGGGGCTACTCTGAGCCTGGCGCTTGAGGTGGCCCGGATAAGGCAACGCCGCATCCGGGAAGAGGTGAATTACGCCAGATAACTTGCCGCGAGACCGATAAACAGTACCAGCCCCACATAGTTATTATTCATAAACGCCTTAAAACAGGCGTCGCGATCGCGATTCACAATCAGCTTCTGCTGATAAACAAACAGCGCACCCGCAATAATAACCGCCCCGTAGAATTGCCAGCCTAAGCCATTGAGCGCACCGATCGCCACCATCAGCGCCAGCACCGCCACCTGCAATATGCCGATGATTAACTTATCGTGGCGTCCAAAGAGAATAGCGGTCGACTTGATACCGATTTTCAGATCATCGTCGCGATCCACCATGGCGTACTGCGTATCGTAGGCCACCGCCCACAAGATATTGGCAAGAAACATAACCCAGCAACTCAGCGGCACCGACTCACTCACCGCGGCAAAGGCCATCGGAATCGACCAGCCAAACGCCGCCCCCAGCACCACCTGCGGCAAATGGGTATAACGCTTCATAAACGGATAAACCCAGGCAAGCAGAAGCGCCGCAACGGAGAGCAGAATGGTCATCGTGTTAAGCGTCAACACCAGTGCAAACGCCAGCACCACCAATACCACAAACAGTACGCGCGCTTCGTTTTCCGTGACCGCCCCGCTGGGCAGCGGACGATTAGCCGTACGTTTCACATGCCCGTCAAATTTACGATCTGCATAGTCATTTACCACACAGCCTGCCGCACGCATCAACCAGACCCCCGCCACAAACACCAGCAGGATCCACAGGGGAGGAACGCCCGGCGTTGCAACCCACAGTGCCCACAGCGTTGGCCAGAGCAGCAGCAACGCACCAATGGGCTTGTCCGTGCGCATGAGTCGATGAAAGGCCAGCAGCTTATTCTGCGAGAGACTCCACTCCATTTTTTTTCCTCTTAGTACAGCGGTGACGCAGGCAAAAACAGTTCAGTCAGCAGGAGAGGTTTTCCCCCCAGGCGCAAGCGGGAGCGTCTTCCCCACAGCGTGTCATAGCGACCAACCTCAATAAAATCTCGTGTCAGCGTAGATGATGTAAAGAGATAACGCCCAAGCGGCGTAGTACCCAGCTTCTGCAGCGCAAGTTCCGGCCCGGTCAGCGTAGACTCCGGCACCACGGTTCGCCCGGCAAGCCAGGGTTCGCCGTCAGCGCACAGCAGGATCTCCCGCAGCCAGTACCGCGTATCGTCAGGCAGCAAATGGCGCTCGCCATCAAGCATATCGGACGTCACAAACCCTTCCTGGATAAGCGTCACAGACACCTGTTTACCCTGTTGCTCAAAACGTTTCGTCATGGAATCTTCCAGCAACAGCCAGTCCAGTTGCTGCGGGTCGAGCGCGGGAAGTGCGTCAAAATAGCGTAGCGCACGCAGTTGCGTAAGCGCGGGGTGTGACATGCCTTACTCTCCAATACATAACGTCACATTATTGTATCGCAGAACAGGCTGCCTCGTGCGGGGAACTTCATTCAGTTTTCATAAGCGCAACAGATATGCAACAGCGTCGTTGCGCCAGAAAAAAGGGTGCGTCAGGCGACGCACCAGTTGTTGCAAACATCAGCATTGCGGGGAGACGGTTACCCCTTGCCTTTTACACTGCTGATAAAGGTTTTCCGGGCGGATGTAGACCCGAGACGCTCAGCTTCATTCAGTAATTTCAGTGCCTTATCGATATCACCTTTTGCGGCGGCCTGTTTAATGGCCTGGTTGAAATAGCTTTCAGTGTCATTCAGCATCGGCTCACTTTTCGCGGCAGGCGCAGGCGCAGAGGTCGGCGCGGTAGCCACCGCAGCAGGTGCGGCCGCTGGTGCGCTATAAGCGGTGGCAGGCGCGGCGGTGTTGCCCACCGTCACCGGCCCTGGTCCGGATGAACCAAACAATGGGCCAACCAGCACGCTGGAACCGCTGTTGGTTTTCACTTTCAGTTTCACCACGCCCTCAGTAACGTGACGGGCTATCGGATCGGGGATATCCGGTACCGCGTTACCCGTTCCTTTGGCGTAGGATTTGGCCGGGTCCATCAGTTTGGTGGTCTGGCGCAGATCGTTTTCGGTTGTGAAGACCAGCAGATAGATTTTTTGCTGGCCCAGCGCAGGCGTCAGGCGCATCACCCCTTCCAGCCTGTCGGCACTCATCACTCCCGGCTCCTGATAGGTAAAGAAGCTGCTGGGGAAGTACGCGGCAGGTGACATGTTCTGGTCAAGAACCAACACATTGGGCGCAAAAACGCTGGTTTGTTTATTCACTTCACTGCTGAGCGTGAGCGTCAGTTCACCGATGTTCGCCGGGACACTGTATGCGGCCACCGGGCCACTGATACCCGCCACATTCAGGCGCTGGCCCGTGGTGGCAAGCTCAGTTGTTTGTGTTTTGCTTTGATCGACAGGCGTCCAGCTCAGTTGCTGGAGTGCGGAGGCCGGAATGGCAGGGGCCGCCGTGGTATTTTGCGGGACAATGTTAACATCTGCGAAGCTAACCCCAGGCGCTGCGGCGAGTAAACCCGCGGTCAGGCACAGGGCGACGAAACTTTTTTTCATTTTCATTGTTATCACCTTCTTTACGAGAGACAACTAACGCCCGGCAATAGCGCACTGTCTCGAAGAATTGAGGGGCTTACGCCCCTCTTGTTTCGGTACGTCAGGTGGCGAGGATTACCACCAGATTTCCATCTGGGCGCCGAAGCTCCACTCGTCGTTATCACCACGGCTGAAGGTTTTCGCGGAGGTATCGCGATACGCTACGCCAGAGGTGTAACCAGCACCGGAATCGCTGTTGGCATAACCCCATTTCTCATCCCACTTCGCGTAGGTTGCGAAAAGACGAATTGCCGGACGAGACCAGATGCTGTCGCCAGCCTGCCACTGTTGGGCCAGGGTGATTTTGTACTGGTTGTTGGTGTCGCTGGTGCGCTGGGATTTGACGTTGTCATAACCCAGTTCCAGCAGGGTGCTCATGATCGGTGTCCATTTGTACATAGGACGTACGCCCACGGTCCACCACTTGGTACCGTTGTTGTCGTCACGGTTGATGTCCTGGTACATACCGACATACATCAGGTCCCAGTTGTCAGCGAGGTTGATTGCCCCGTGATCCAGCACGCGCCACAGTGAACCGTTGTTGTTGATGCTGCCGCCCTGCGGAATACCTTTACCGTTAGAGGTCATGGAGTCTGTTGCGTACTGCAGTACAAACTTGTTGTAACCTTTCATCATGCTCTGGGTATGTTCAGCGGTGAACATCCAGCCATCTTTCGATGCGCCCGGCGCCAGGTCATATTTGTCCGGCAGGTTGGTGTGACCGTAATCCACACCAAACTCCAGCGTACCGCCAGGGTTGACAGCCATTTGCGCTAAACGCACGTCGAAGACGTCGTTCGGCACCAGGTTGTCATATACGCGATTACCAAGTGAATCACGGTCAGCGAAAGTACCGGAACCACCCGCTTCAGACGAACGGGTTGCCGCTAAAGAAAGTTTACCGAAACCAACATCAACGTTTTCAAGACCGGCACCAGGACCAGAGATATCCCAGTAGTAGAAGTCGATCATGTGAACGTCATGACGTTGATAGAAGCGTTTACCTGCCCAGATGGTGGAGCCCGGCAGCGCGTCGATCAGGTTTTTACCCTGAACGTTGGCTTCACGGAACGCAGGGCTGGTCGCTTCCCAGTCATTACGTTGGGCAACG
Organism: Citrobacter sp. UYEF32; assembly: GCF_040546205.1. Taxonomy (NCBI): domain Bacteria; kingdom Pseudomonadati; phylum Pseudomonadota; class Gammaproteobacteria; order Enterobacterales; family Enterobacteriaceae; genus Citrobacter; species Citrobacter sp. UYEF32. The sequence continues at coordinate 362,330 of NZ_JBEPNI010000007.1, forward strand.
GAGTAGGCTACGTTGGTATCGAAGTAGAAGCTCTTGTCGCCTTCTTTCCATACTTCCTGGCCCAGTTTCAGTTCGGCGTAGGTTTCGCATTCGTTACCAAGACGATACTTACTTTGAGCACCGGTGGCCTGGAAGCACTGCTGCTCGCCGCCGCTGCCGGTCCAGCCAATACCCGAACGGGCATAGCCTTTAAAATCGACAGCGCCCGCCTGGGCAGACAAAATGCCCGCGGCGATGGCGATTGCCAGTGGAACTTTGCGCAGAGTAGTCATCATTCTATCTCCTGAGATCATTGCTTTTCTTTAAACACCTCACCTCTCGGGCTGCCTCTTCGTTGGCTGCAACCGCGAACGGTTTGGCGTTTTGCTTTTTTAATGGGAGACCTTAAACGCCCGGCTCTTTATGCAACCGACGACAGGCCGTACCATCCTCGCGGAACAGATGGCAGCGCTCTGGCGGCAAGCCGATAGCGAATGTGGCCCCCTCTTCTACCAACACCACGTCATTCTGGCGGTAGACCAGGTTTTGACGGATGGCGGGGATCTGGATGTGAATTTGCGTTTCGTGGCCTAGCTGTTCGACGACCTGAACTTCGCCTTCCAGGGTGACATCAGCGATGTCGCTTGGCAGCAGGTGTTCAGGGCGAATACCGAGTGACATATTGCTGCCGACCTGCACATTGGCGCTGTCGACAGGCAGCCAGACCCGCAGGCGGTTAGGCAGCTCGACCTGGACTTGTTCAATGGCGGTGGCCGTTACCTTCACCGGCAGGAAATTCATTTTTGGCGAACCAATAAACCCGGCGACAAAGCGGTCTGACGGATAGTGGTAAAGCTCAAGTGGTTTACCCACCTGCGCGACGCGACCGGCGTCCAGCACCACGATTTTGTCAGCGAGCGTCATCGCTTCTACCTGATCGTGGGTGACGTAAATCATCGTGCGGCCGAGGCGCTTATGCAGACGCGAAATCTCAATACGCATCTGCACACGCAGCGCGGCATCGAGGTTGGAAAGCGGTTCGTCCAGCAGGAAAACGCGCGGTTCTGCCACCAGCGTACGACCAATTGCCACGCGCTGACGCTGACCGCCAGACAAGGCTTTCGGTTTACGCTCCAGCAAATGCGCCAGTTGCAGGACTTCTGCGACCTGGGTGACCCGCTGGTTGATGACCTCTTTTTTCGCCCCGGCCAGCTTTAAGCCGAATGACATGTTCTCCGCCACAGAAAGGTGCGGATAAAGTGCATAAGACTGAAACACCATGCCCACGCCGCGCTCGGCGGGTGGGATATCGTTCATACGAGCATCGCCAATAAACAAATCGCCGCTGGTAATGGTTTCCAGACCCGCAATCATGCGCAGCAGCGTCGACTTCCCACAGCCTGACGGACCGACAAATACCACGAATTCTCCTTCGTGGATGTCGAGATTGATGTCTTTTGACACCACCACATCGCCCCAGGCTTTCGTTACATTCCGCAGCTGTACGCTCGCCATGCCCCTCTCCCTTCGTTACAACCTGTCACTTACAGAAACATTCAAGATGGGCTGACTATGGGCTATTGATAACGCTGGCGAATCCTCCACCCCCTCGCTTTTTTATGGGGGAGGAGACGGGAGGATGAGAGGGACGAGTCTGCCCCGCGTTGCCGGGGGCTGAGGCGATTTTCGTGACGCAGACGGCAAAAATCGGTGTGTTTTTATGTGCGCTGACACACATAAAGAAACTTTATGTAACAGAGATCACACAAATCCACCCAGGGGCGTAGGGGTAAGGAGGATGAGAAGCGCTTGCCAACAAAGGAGACTACACCCCGTTAGACCACCAAACATATCCACGAGCACATCACCTAAAGGACGGGATATATGAAATTCAAAACAGGCGCACGCATCCTCGCATTGTCCGCACTGACGACGATGATGTTCTCCGCTTCTGCCCTCGCAAAGATTGAAGAAGGTAAGCTGGTTATCTGGATCAACGGCGACAAAGGCTATAACGGCCTGGCCGAAGTGGGTAAAAAATTCGAGAAAGATACCGGTATTAAGGTCACCGTTGAGCACCCGGACAAGCTGGAAGAGAAATTCCCGCAAGTTGCAGCGACCGGCGATGGCCCGGACATTATTTTCTGGGCTCATGACCGTTTTGGCGGCTACGCACAGTCTGGCCTGCTGGCGGAAGTGACCCCGGATAAAGCCTTCCAGGACAAGTTATTCCCGTTCACCTGGGATGCAGTGCGTTATAACGGCAAGCTGATCGCCTACCCGGTCGCCGTGGAGTCCCTCTCACTGATTTACAACAAAGATCTCGTGCCGAACCCGCCAAAAACCTGGGAAGAGATCCCGGCGCTGGATAAAGAGCTGAAAGCGAAAGGTAAGAGCGCGCTGATGTTCAACCTGCAAGAGCCGTACTTCACCTGGCCGCTGATTGCCGCTGACGGCGGTTACGCCTTCAAGTTTGAAAACGGCAAATATGACGTGAAAGACGTTGGCGTGGACAGCGCTGGCGCGAAAGCGGGTCTGAGCTTCCTGGTTAAGCTCATAAAAGACAAACATATGAATGCGGATACGGATTACTCCATCGCCGAAGCCGCGTTTAACAAAGGCGAAACTGCGCTGACCATTAACGGTCCGTGGGCGTGGGGCAACATTGATAAGAGCAAAATCAACTACGGCGTGACCTCTTTGCCCACCTTTAAAGGCAAAGCGTCCAAACCGTTCGTTGGTGTGCTGAGTGCCGGTATTAACGCCGCCAGCCCGAATAAAGAACTGGCAAAAGAGTTTCTGGAAAACTACCTGCTGACCGATCAGGGTCTGGATGAAGTGAATAAAGACAAACCACTCGGCGCGGTAGCACTGAAATCCTTCCAGGACCAGTTAGCGAAAGATCCACGTATCGCGGCAACAATGGATAACGCCCAGAAAGGCGAAATCATGCCGAACATTCCGCAGATGGCCGCCTTCTGGTACGCCACCCGCACCGCCGTGATCAACGCAGTGAGTGGTCGTCAGACCGTCGATGCCGCGCTGAAAGACGCACAGGGTCGTATTACTAAGTAAGACTGTAGTCCCTTATTTCTCAGGAAGTAAGGATTGTTAAATACGTTGTTTACACGAAATCATTCGTGTTGCATCGAGGCGGCAAGGATGCAAATCCCCAGGAGCTTACAAAAGTAAGTGACTGGGGTGCGCATCCGCAGCCAACAAAGAGGCAACGCGAAGGATGAAGTGTAAAGAGGAAACTCCCCCATGGATGTCATTAAAAAGAAGCACTGGTGGCAAAGTGACGCGCTGAAATGGTCAGTGATAGGTCTGCTGGGCTTACTGGTGGGGTACCTTGTAGTTTTAATGTATGCACAAGGGGAATATCTTTTCGCCATCACGACGCTGATTTTAAGCTCGGCTGGCCTGTACATTTTTGCGAACCGTAAAACCTACGCCTGGCGCTATGTCTATCCAGGCCTTGCCGGGATGGGGCTGTTTGTCCTGTTTCCCTTGATTTGTACCATCGCCATTGCGTTCACGAACTACAGCAGCACCCACCAGCTCACGCAAGAACGCGCGCAGCAGGTGCTGATGGACCGCTCTTATCAGGCGGGAAAAACCTATAACTTTGCGCTTTTCCCGGCAGAGGGAAGCTGGCGACTGGCGCTGACCGACGGTGAAAGCGGCAAAAACTATCTTTCGGACGCCTTTAAACTCGGTGGCGAGCAAAAAATCGTCTTAAAAGAGACGGATACCCTGCCTGCGGGCGAACGTGGCACCCTGCGTGACGTCACGCAAAACCGCACCGCGCTTAACCAGCTTACCGCCGTATTGCCAGATAACAGCAATGTTGTGATGAGCTCACTGCGTCAGTTCTCTGGTACCACGCCGCTGTACAGCATGGCGGAAGATGGCACGCTCACCAATAAGCAGAGCGGTGTGAAATACCGTCCCAATAACACTCTCGGTTTCTATCAGGCTATTAACGCTGATAACAGTTGGGGCGATGAAAAACTCAGCCCAGGCTACACCGTGACCATTGGCTGGGATAACTTCATGCGCGTCTTTACCGATGAAGGTATCCAGAAACCGTTTATTGAGATTTTCGTCTGGACGGTGGTCTTCTCGCTGTTAACCGTCGTGTTGACCGTCGCCGTCGGCATGGTACTGGCCTGTCTGGTGCAGTGGGAATCGCTGAAAGGCAAGGCCATCTACCGCGTCCTGCTGATTCTGCCTTACGCCGTGCCGTCCTTTATTTCCATTCTGATCTTCAAGGGGCTGTTTAACCAGAGCTTCGGTGAGATCAACATGATGCTGAGTGCGCTGTTTGGTATCAAACCGGCGTGGTTTAGCGACCCGACCACAGCACGTTCGATGATCATCATCGTCAACACCTGGCTCGGTTATCCGTACATGATGATTCTGTGCATGGGGCTGCTGAAAGCGATTCCGGACGATTTGTATGAAGCCTCGGCAATGGATGGCGCCGGGCCGTTCCAGAATTTCTTCCGCATCACCTTCCCGCTGCTGATCAAGCCGCTCACGCCGCTGATGATCGCCAGTTTCGCCTTTAACTTTAATAACTTCGTGTTGATTCAGTTGTTGACCAACGGTGGCCCGGACCGTATCGGCACCACCACGCCTGCGGGCTATACCGACCTGCTGGTCAGCTACACCTACCGCATTGCCTTTGAGGGTGGCGGTGGGCAAGATTTTGGCCTCGCGGCCGCTATCGCCACGCTGATTTTCTTGCTGGTTGGCGCGCTTGCCATCATCAATCTGAAAGCCACACGCATGAAATTTGATTAAGGAGGGCGATGATTATGGCAATGGTCCAGGCGAAATCGCAAAAATTAAGGTTATTCGTTACCCATTTGTTATTGCTGGTATTTATCGCCGCAATTATGTTCCCGCTGCTGATGGTGATCACCATCTCTCTGCGTGAAGGCAACTTCGCCACCGGGAGCCTGATTCCGGAAAGCATCTCGTGGGAACACTGGAAACTGGCGCTGGGCTTTAGCGTGGAGCACGCCGATGGCCGTGTGACGCCGCCCCCCTTCCCGGTGCTGCTGTGGTTGTGGAACTCCATCAAGATCGCAGCGATTACCGCCATCGGTGTCGTGGCGCTCTCAACTACCTGTGCGTATGCCTTTGCCCGTATGCGCTTTCCTGGCAAAGCGACGCTGTTGAAAGGGATGCTGATTTTCCAGATGTTCCCGGCGGTGCTGTCGCTGGTGGCTCTGTATGCCTTGTTTGACCGTCTGGGCCAGTACATTCCGTTTATCGGCCTGAACACGCACGGCGGGGTTATTTTCGCCTATATGGGCGGCATCGCCCTGCACGTCTGGACGATTAAAGGTTATTTCGAAACGATCGACAACTCGCTGGAGGAAGCGGCAGCGCTGGATGGCGCAACGCCGTGGCAGGCATTCCGTCTTGTGCTGTTGCCGTTGTCAGTACCGATTCTGGCGGTCGTGTTCATTCTGTCGTTTATCGCCGCGATCACCGAAGTGCCAGTAGCCTCGTTGCTACTGCGCGATGTCAACAGCTACACCCTGGCCGTTGGCATGCAGCAATACCTCAACCCGCAAAACTATCTGTGGGGCGACTTTGCAGCCGCTGCGGTGCTGTCAGCTATTCCGATTACGGTTGTCTTCCTGCTTGCGCAGCGTTGGCTGGTTAACGGCCTCACCGCAGGCGGTGTAAAAGGTTAATTTTCATCGTCATACTCTAAATAATTCGCGTGGCAGGAAGGCGGCAAATGAGAGAGTCACCGGTAGCTTACTGGAGTAAGTGACCGGGGTGAACGAGTGTAGCCAACGCATCTGCAACGTGAAGTATGACGAGTATATATGCCACTGTAGTCCTCATTGGAATATTGACCCGAACTCTAAATAATTCGGGTTGCAGGAAGGCGGCAAGAGAGAGCATCCCCGGAAACTTACCCAACGTAGGTGACGGGGGTAAACGAGGCCGCCAACCCCCCCTGCAAACCGATATATGGCGAGTTAACTTGTGACTGTTGTTAGGCGCTCCCCGGAGCGCCATTTTTTTATTCACGTTTCAGACGCTTAGAGTTACACAACCACAAGGTGATCACGAGAAGCAGGATCGCGCCAGAGTAGATCAGCACGTCCATTGGCGATTTATGATCGACGATGATCAGCCGCACAATCGCGGTGATCCCAATGTAGATAAAATAACGAAGCGGGAAGTGAAAACCTGACTGAAAGTACTTCACAATCAGCGCGATAAATTCAAAGTAAAGAAAGTAGACCACCAGTCCTTCCACCAGCGCATACTTGCTGGTTTGTTCAGGCGCGAAAAGGACATCCGCCAGATGCAGCGTCTCCTTACCCAGAAAGACAACCAGAATCAGGCCAAGACTCAGTAAACCCAGATTCAACACGGTCTGGAGAACGGTGGAGATAAACTCAACGCGTGGACGAACAGTTAGCGATGGCATTGTCATACCGGCACCTCATTCTCAGTGACGAGCTTTCTGTATAACGCAAAAATGTGATCCAGATCTAGATTTTTTGCTTATATTTTGTGCTCTATCGTGGTGACATATCGCCCTGCAAGCACAGCAACAGGGAGTAAAAAACATAATGCTTACAATCTGTCAGGCACAGGTTAACAATGCTGAACTGCTCCACGATATGGCATATGCCAGCTACACCCATCATTTCGCCCATTTGTGGCAGAACAAAGATGAACTGGCGAATTTTCTCGCGCAAGAATACGCACTGCCCGTTTTACAGCAGAGTCTGCAGGACGAGGGGTGCTGCTGGCTGATTGCTGCCAGCGATGGTATCCCGGTCGGCTTTGCCAAATTCAGTTGGCATGCTGCCGCCAGCCCCCAGGGCCCGTCAGGAACGCTACTGCATAAACTCTATTTTCTGCCGCAGGCGACCGGTAAAGGTTATGGGGAAGGTGTTATCCAGGAGGTAACCCGTCGCGCGCGGGAACATGGCGAACGCTTCCTGTGGCTGGAAGTGTTGGATGCCAACCCGCAGGCCCGTCGATTCTATGAACGCCAGGGATTTGAACATGTGCGGGATACCGTGTTCAGTACCGCCTCGCAGCAGAGCACGCTGCATATTCTGGGCAAAGTCATTTAAGGAGATGGGATGGGTGCGAAGATGCGGCAGGCCGCTATCCGTAACGTGGTTTGCGGTGAGAATGTGGTGATCTATGACCCGGTGAATCTGTATGACTGCGAACTGGCAGAAGACGTTTTCATCGGACCTTTTGTCGAAATTCAGGGGCATACGAAAATCGGTGCGGGCAGCAAAGTCCAGTCTCACAGTTTTATCTGCGAATATGTGACTATTGGCGAGCGCTGTTTTATTGGTCATGGCGTGATGTTCGCTAACGATATGTTTCGTGAAGGCAAACCCAACCCGGACAGGGATAGCTGGGGAAATATCGTGGTGGGTAATGATGTGTCGATTGGCAGCGGCGCCACCATTCTGGCAGTGACCATTTGCGATGGCGTGGTGATTGGTGCCGGCAGCGTGGTCACCAAATCGATTACTGAGAAAGGGGTTTACGCGGGTAATCCGGCGAAGCTGTTGCGGCGCTTGTAGACCCCCGGCAGCGCTGCGCTTGCCGGGGCTACACGCCCAGTCGTAGATAGTGAGCGTCTTCAACCTTGTTAGTCACGGCTGACTCATTTTCCCGCATGACAACCACAGCGACAACTTTGTGCCCCCTGGCGCAGAGCATGCAGCGAGGGGGTTGAGTCCCCGCTGAAATCGGTGAGACGAAGACCCGATGACAAGGTCAGGCCGCCAGGGATGGCGGACTGAGGTTTGTCGAGACAGGACAAAATCGTCCGGAACGATTTTGAACAACGCAACGCGTTGGCCCGAA